>JAYPPP010000001.1:0-437500 GCA_038131525.1 Gammaproteobacteria bacterium
GGTAGCGCTTTGCGTTCAATTTGCAGCCAAGCCGCATCCAGATGGAAAAACACGTACGGACCTGCAGCCTGACTGCCGCCTTGACTGACCACGGATCGGACCAGGATGAACGATCCCCTCAGGCTGCGCCTTTTTTCCTCATCGGCAAACACAATGTCCCGAAGCGCAGCCCGATCGAGAGCGCCGGATGCCGTGAGGACCGCTGGGCCAAAAGCTTTTGCGATTTCAACGACGGCCGGCTCACCGGGTGCCGTAACCTGATGCGCAAAGACATCCGCATCAAGGACAGTGATTCCCTGTTCCGCCAGACAGTCGGTAACCGCTGTTTTGCCGCTGCCAATTGCGCCTGTGAGCCCGACCGAAAAAAAAGCCACCGCTAAAGTCCTGCCGTTGAAAAATACCAGCGCTGTAGATCTTCGCCGTAAAGAATCGCCAGCCAACCGCCGCCGGCGAGGAAAGGCCCAAAAGGCATCGGTTGTCCTCTCTGATGGCGCCGGGTAATCACCAGAGCAATACCTACAACGGCTCCGGTTCCCGCGCTCAATAGCACCACCATCGGAAGAAGTTGCCAGCCCACCCATGCGCCTATGGCGGCGAGCAGCTTGAAGTCACCATAGCCGAAGCCTTCCTTACCCGTGATCAGCCGGTAGGCATGAAAAATTAGCCATAGCGATAGATACCCTGCGCCTGCGCCGATCATGGCTGAGTTGAGATCGACGAAACCCCCGTAGGCGTTAACGGCGAGACCCATGGCCATCAGCGGCATCGTAAAACGGTCGGGTAGCAGCTGATGCTCAAGATCGATAAACGCAAGCGCGAGGAGAAACCAGGTAAAAAACAGGGCCGCGATGGCCATGAGACTAAGACCGAAATGCCCGACGACTGCCAGGGAAAGCGCCGCGCAGAGAAGTTCAATAAGCGGGTAGCGTGCTGATATTGCGTTAGCGCAGTAGCGACAGCGTCCTCTTAGAAGCGCATAGCTGAGGACAGGCAGGTTATCGCGCCAGGACAAGGGATGCTGACAACTGGGGCAGTGCGAGCCCGGCCAGGCGACGCCGGGTGGTTTTGGTCCGCGGTCATCGCTTGGATCCCAGGCCCAGAGCAACTGCCTTGGAATCCGATGAATGACGACATTGAGAAAGCTGCCTATGACCAGCGCAAAGATTGCGACCAAAAGCCATAGGATCCAGCTTTCATTCAGCGCTACATCCAAAGCCTCGTCCATCGCGTTGCGGTTACGATGATGGCCTAGATAACAGAGCCCATCATGAAGATGGGCAAGTACATTGCAATGACCAGCGTACCCACAATGCCGCCAAGCACGGTAATCATGATCGGCTCGATAAGCTTGCTCATGTTGTCCACCGCCTCGCGCACTTCGCGCTCATAAAAATCAGCGGCTTTGTTAAGCATGCTTTCAAGTTCGCCCGACTCTTCGCCGGTTGCGGTCATCTGTAGAACCATCGTGGGGAAAAGCCCCGTTTGTGCCATGGCAATAGAGAGCGCCTGTCCGGTGCTGACCTCTTCGCGAATCTCAAGGCATGCATCGTGATAAACCATGTTGCCGGTCGCGCCCGCAACGGACTCCAGACCGTCAACAAGCGTGACGCCTGAGCCGAACATGGTGGCCATCGTTCGGGCATAGCGCGCGACGGCCGATTTTCTGAGAATGGTGCCGAACACCGGCATCTTGAGTGACAGCCGATCAACGTTATGGCGCATGGCAGCCGATCGCCGGTAGGTCATGACCAAAATAGCGATGGCGCCAAAGAGCACGCCGAAGATCATGACCCAGTTATCACGAAAGCCTCGGCTCAGCTCAATCATGGCGGCCGTCAGGGCCGGAAGACTCGCACCAAAACTTGAGAAGAGGTTCTCAAACTGAGGAATAACAAACACCAATAACAGCGCCGTCACTAAAAAGCCTACGACGAGAACCGCGACGGGGTACCACATAGCGCCTTTGACCTTGGCTTTGATCTCTTCGATGTTCTCTTTGTAGGTGGCGATCTTTTCCATCAGGTCGTCGAGATTTCCTGACTGTTCACCTACGGATACAAGGCTTGTGTAGAGCGAGTCAAACTGCTTTGGGTGTTTGGCAAGCGCGTCGCTGAGGTTGGTGCCGCCTTCCACGTCCATGCGGATAGAGTCAAATACCTCCTGGATTTTGGCGTGATCGCTGCCGGAAGCAATCGCCTTATAGGACTGCGCAATAGGAATACCGGCGCTCAGCATCGTCGCGATCTGCCGGCTGGCAATCGCAACGTCTTTGGGTTTTATCTTTTTGGCAAAAAGCGGCTTGGGCTTTTTCTTAACGCTTTTGACGATAACGCCCTGACGGCGCAGTACCGCGCGCACAAAAGCCGGGCCTTTTGCATCCATCTCCCCGGAAACTTTTTTTCCCTGGCGGTCGGTGCCGGACCAGGAATACACCGCATTGGCGCTACTGCTTTTATCCGCCATTGATTTACGAGCTGGTGACTCGCAGGACTTCTTCCAGGCTCGTGACTCCCGCACGCACTTTATTAAGCCCCGATTGGCGCAGCGTCAGCACCCCGTCAAGAGCGGCCTGTTTTTCGATGTGATCTTGGCTTGCCCCGGAGATGATCATGTCAGAGATCGCTTCCGTCACCGGCATGACCTGAAAGACGCCGGTTCGCCCGCGGTATCCGCCGGTGCATTCATCGCAACCCTCGGGGCCGTAGATATTGAGCTTGCTTAAATCCCCTGTGGCCGAGAATCCCGCGCGCAGCAGCATCTCTTCTGAATGTTTCGCCGGTTTTCGACACTGCGTGCAGAGCTTTCGCACCAAACGTTGCGCCATGATGAGATGTACCGATGAGGCAACATTAAAAGGTTCCACACCCATATTAAGAAGCCGCACGATGGTTGCGGGGGCGTCATTGGTGTGCAGGGTGGAGAGCACCAGATGTCCGGTTTGCGAAGCCTTCACCGCAATGTCTGCGGTCTCCAGATCGCGAATCTCGCCGACCATGATGATGTCCGGGTCCTGCCGCAAGAAGGCCCGAAGCGCCGTCGCAAAAGTGAGATTGGCCCGCTCGTTAATGGCGACCTGGTTGATCCCGGGCAGGTTGATCTCGATGGGATCCTCAACGCTTGAGATATTGATCTCGGGCGAGTTGAGGGTCGAAAGCGCCGAATACAGCGAGACGGTTTTTCCGCTTCCGGTCGGGCCCGTAACCAAAATCATGCCGTAGGGCTTATGAATCGCCTCCTCGTAGAGTTTGAATTGATCGGGCTCTAGACCAAGCGCCTGCAGGCTGAGGTCAGAACCGGAGCTATCCAGCACACGGATGACGACTTTTTCTCCAAACTGCGTGGGCAGCGTGCTCACCCGAAAATCAATTTCATGATTCTTGGAGAGCTTGAGTTTCATGCGCCCGTCCTGCGGGGCACGTCGCTCAGCGATATCGAGGTTGGATAAGATTTTTATGCGCGCCGTAATCCGAGGGCTGAGCGAAAGCGGCGGGTTGGCGATCTCGTGCAGCACACCATCCAATCGATAACGCACCCGAAGTTTGCCCTCGTAGGGCTCGATATGAATATCGGATGCTTTCTGGCGGATGGCATCCATCAGGATTTTGTTTACGAATCGGACGATCGGCGTATCCGCGCCGGCCTCGTCTTTTTGGGTGCTCGTCGTATTTTGATCCGCAAGATCATCAAGGCCGCTGTCGTTTTCAAGGTCGGCAAGTTCTGTCCCCATGCCGCTTGAGACGTCGCGAATGGCTCGAGTGAGCGCCTTGGGATCCACGAGGATCGCCTCAACACCCAAGCCGCTTTGAAACTTAAAGGCGTCCAGTCCGCCAATATCGGTGGGGTCGGGCACGGCCAGAAACACTTTGGTACCGCGCTTAAATAGCGGCAGCACCCCATGCGCTTCGATAAAGCGTGCGTCTACGAGATCGATCGGCCGCTGCGTGAGATCAAAGGCGCCCAAATCCATAAGCGGCATGCCGGATTCCTCTGAAGCGCAATGAAGCAGCTGAGCGCGATCGATCTCAGAACTCTCAAGCGCCTCCCGAAGAAAAGAGCGCTGGTTTTTATGCGCTGCTTCAAGAATCTCAAGAGCCCGATCCTTATCCACCAGCTGCTGGTCAACCACGCGGCGCGAGAGCCCCATGAGCGTGGCGCCTTTGACCATGATGGAAAAATTGGTCGGGTTAGGATCGTTTGGAAAAGTGGCGCTCATTGAGTATTTACTTGTGATTCTTGACGTAAATAATTACTAGTGCTGAATAATTATCGAACCTGATATTATCGTCCCTAAATGAAGGCGAATCACGAAAATAAGCACTTACACGATAAAAAGGCGCAGATCTGCCAAATGAAGCCCTCGATAAACGCTAAATGGCGCATAAGTCACTGATTTAAATTAATAAATATATATTTTTAAATATGAACATTTGTTGGCGTATATTGATTATCGTCAACGGGCCCCTTGTAACTAAATTATCCCCACGCTGTGAGGTTAGATAGTTTTAGTGTTAAATTAATCTTTAAAAGTGATATCTATGCAAGTGCAACGGCAAGCAAATATTTTTAGCAGCATGAAATAAAGCCATCTGTCGCAGCGTATTGGTTTACGTGAAGGGAGCACTTTACCCGCTGTCTCGCGTGTAAAAGACCACGAAACGGTTTAAAGTTTAACTAGTAACCTGGCCTTTAGAAGGCCAAGGACAAAGCCAAAAAGAGGGCAATGACGATGAAAGCGAATATGCAATCTCAAATTGAAGACTTAAAGAGACAAAAGAAAAAACAAAGCGGGTTCACGCTGATCGAGCTGATGATCGTTGTGGCGATCATCGGTATCTTGGCGGCCATCGCGATTCCGCAGTATCAGGCGTATACCGGTCGTGCCCAGGCAGCAGAGGGCATTACTCTTTTCTCAGGCGTGAAGACATCACTCGGTGAGTGGTGGAACGATAAGGGGCGTTGGCCGAACAGTACTGACGACGCTGCGTGTAGGGCTACTGGCGTGGTGTAATGCAGGAGTGAGTGTTGCGCGCGCAGCGGAAATCATTGGGACTTACGTGAGTACCGTGGATTTAGCCGATGGCACGGGGTGTCGTGACGGTAACATTTCGGTTCAGACGTGTGCATAACGGAAAGACCCTGCTCTTCACGCCCACCGCAATACAGGGACTCTTGAGTGGGCTTGCTCAACTACGATCGGGGTACGGGCGCCGTCGAAATGCAGTACATCAAGTTATCTGCCAAGTACCTGCCGCTAGAAATCAAGAAATGTAGATGGCACCTAAAAGCCCCGGCAACGCCGGGGCTTTTCTTTTTTTACAGTGAAAAATCTCATTCGGTACGCGCGCAGACCCAAACGTCCACTCGCGAGGCGCCCGCTTTCTTAAGCGTTCTTGCCAGTTCATTCACCGTTGCGCCGGTGGTTAATACGTCATCGACGATGACGACATGACGCCCCTCCACGCGTCGTTGGCATCTAAAAGCGTTTTTTAAATTGCTTTTTCTTTCTCTTGCGTTCAGATCTGATTGATGCGGGGTCTGGCGAACTTTCCTTAGCAAATGATTTGATACCGGGATGCCAAGGCGGTATCCCGTTAACAATGCAATAAGCGCTGATTGGTTGAAGCCCCGTTTGCGTAGCGCCCGAGTCGTCATGGGTACGCTGCAAATGAGATCGGGCTTTTTTTCGCCTCTTTTTAGAGCCGCTTCGCTGATAACGCTCGCTGCGCTTCGAGCGAACCCAAAGGCGTTATGGTACTTAAGCGCTCGGAGCATATGGCTCACTGGCTCGCGATACAAAAGCGGCGCAATGGCGTGATCAAAATAATTTGCATTCGAAATGCATTTTCCGCATATCGCGCCGGTCTCA
Source organism: Gammaproteobacteria bacterium (assembly GCA_038131525.1). Lineage (GTDB taxonomy): Bacteria > Pseudomonadota > Gammaproteobacteria > Arenicellales > UBA868 > UBA868. Next base: position 5,867 of record JAYPPP010000001.1, read on the forward strand.
AGCGGCCTGGCGCAGATCTGACAGGGAGATTTATTGAGAGCTAAAGATTGACTCGCAAGCAGCGCAAAGGCCGTGCCGATGCTCCGGGGCTTGTCGGCACAAAAGGCATACCGGCTCAAAGAGCTTATCGAACAACCAGAGCGCGCGGTTAAAAAGCGCACGGGTTATGGATGACGTCGGTTGATCTAAAGCGGAATCAAACGGAAAAGCCATGGCATCAATCTAGTGATGCGAGCGCCTAAAGTGCTGTGCGGTTTTTCACAGGCCCGGTTAGTATTGGATGGTTTTGGTTACCTCCACAAGCCAAATGAAAAACACGCCGACGCTATTGGATCAAAAGGCTTTGCGCCGATACGCGAGGCGCGCGCTGCGATTTGATCCAAAGGACAACTACCTTGCGCGACGCTGTGGTGAGGAGCTGCTGGATCGTCTGGATCTTGTGAGTCTTAAGCCTGATGTCATCCTCGATCTTGGCTGTGGTGCAGGTGCTGAGGCAGAACTGCTGCGCAAGAAGTACCCAAAGTCTCTTGTGCTCGGGCTGGACTGGGTTCTTGGACAATCCTCCACGATAACCGAAAAAGGTTGGCTTCCCTGCGTAGCCGATTGCTCGCAGTTGCCTCTCAGGGATAACGGCGTAGATCTCATTCTTGCCAATCTGATCCTGCCGTGGGTGGATGTGCCAAAGACGCTTTTAGAGGCAGCTCGGGTTTTAAAGCCCGGAGGTCTCTTGGTGATATCGACGTTGGGGCCCGATACGCTTTTTGAGCTTTCTGACGCCTGGGATTCAGACGAGCGGCCTCATGTGCATGGCTTTCAGGATATGCACAACCTCGGCGACGCTCTGGTTCAGGCCGGTTTTACGGAGCCGGTAATGGATGCCGAGCCAATCGGTCTGACCTATTCGGATGTGGCATCACTGGTGCGGGATTTAAGACATCTTGGCGGTACGAACGCGCATGTGGAGCGTCGACGATCTCTCACAGGTAAGCACCGATGGCAGGGTTTTGTTGACCGCTATAAGCCCTTAGCCCGTGACAACGGGCGGATCCGGGCCACTTTTGAGCTTGTATACGGGGTTGCCTGGGCCCGCGCAGCAGCCGATGGCGCCCGTGAATCGCTTCGCGTTTCTTTCGAGGCCTAGCGCTCACGCCAAAGCCGATTTTTGGCCTTGCGGAAAAACAGATTTGTGTTCTGGATCCGCCCCTAAATAAGGCTTAATTCAGGTGAGGATAAAGGGAACCTTCTTGATGGGTTTACCCCCAATATGCTAGTGTTCGCGGTGTTTTTCTGACCCAAATGGAAAAGAAAGCTGATTGATTTCAGAGTGGCCGGCAAGGCGTTCGGCCGAAGTCAACGGCCCATCCGATGACACATCTTCAGGCGGCGCCCGGGGGGCGCGATTTCAGTCTTTTGATACGGCCCGATTGCTCGCTAAGCGTGGTTGCGGCGTGGCTGATGTTCGGCGTGTTTCTCGTGGTGGCCTTTGGTATCGGGGTCTATATGGTGATGCTCGGCGCTTGGCCGGTGCTGCCGTTTTTGGGTCTGGAGTTGGGTTTACTGGCAGTCGCTTTTTTTGTGGTCCAAAAGCGCGCGCGGTTTTTTGATCTGCTGGAGTCCGAAGGCGATGAACTGCGCCTGCGGCAGCGCAATCAAAAAGGAGACAAGGAGCAGCGATTCCATCGCTACTGGGCACAGGTTAGGGTCGCAGACGGACCGTATTGGTATCCCAGCAAGTTACTGGTCGGATCGCATGGCGAATTTACCGAAATAGGCGCTGCGCTAACCGAAGAAGACCGCTTAAAAACAGCGAAGCAGCTAAGAGGCCTGCTTCGCGCCTGACTGACCCAACCATTAAAGATTTATTTAAATAGCAATTTAACGCTCTTGTGGAGATAACCATGATCGCAAAACGATTCAACAAACTGCGAACCGCACTTTTCGCTTCAGCCGGTGCTATCGCGATTTGGGCGGCGCCCGGTACGGCCCAGGCGGAGTGGGGGTTGAACCTGCAACGGCCGGTCACGGAGATCGCGCGGGTGCAGTTTGATCTGCATATGCTCATCATGTACATCGTTACGGTGATCGGCATCATCGTGTTTGGTGTCATGTTCTATTCCATTGCCAAGTTCCGCAAGAGCAAAGGCGCCCAGCCTGCCAAGTTCTCCCATTCAACGAAGGCCGAAGTGCTGTGGACGGTGATCCCGACGCTGATCCTGATCGGTATGGCTGTGCCTTCTACTAAGGCGCTCCTCCTCATGGAGGACACCACCGACTCCGATATGGTCCTCAAGGTAACGGGGTACCAGTGGGGCTGGCAGTACGACTATATGGAAGAGGACGTTTCGTTCTTCAGCAAGCTCGCCACGCCGCAGAGTCAGATCACAGGGACCGAGACGAAGGGCGAGAACTACCTTCTTGAAGTGAACAACCACGTGGTTCTGCCGGTAGGCAAGAAAGTCCGATTGCTGCTGACAGCGAAAGACGTGATCCACGCCTGGTGGGTGCCGCAGCTGGGCGGCAAGAAAGACGCCATCCCGGGCTTTATCAACGAGATGTGGATCCGGGCTGATGAGACCGGTACCTATCGCGGCCAGTGTGCCGAGCTCTGCGGTAAGGACCACGGCTACATGCCCATCGTGGTCGACGTCGTCGAAGAAGCCGAATACAAAGCCTGGATCGAAAGCCAGAAGAAAAAGAGCTAAGACACCCCGATTTAAAGATTTAACTTAAAGATTTAACTTAAATAGGAGTTATACCTATGTCTACAGCGGTTGCAGACCATCATCACGACGAAGTACCCAAGGGTATTACGCGCTGGTTGTTTACCACTAACCACAAGGATATCGGCACGCTTTATCTGTGGTTCTCGTTCATCATGTTCCTGGTGGGCGGCGCTATGGCGTTGGTGATTCGCGCGGAACTCTTCCAGCCGGGCCTTCAGGTAGTCGACCCGCACTTTTATAACCAAATGGTTACCGTGCATGCGCTTGTTATGATTTTCGGCGCGGTGATGCCGGGCTTTGTGGGTTTTGCCAACTGGATGCTGCCGATGATGGTGGGTGCTCCGGATATGGCGCTACCGCGAATGAACAACTGGAGCTTTTGGCTGCTGCCGTTTGCGACCTCGCTTCTGATCGCGTCGTTGTTCGTGCCCGGGGGTGGTCCCGCTGCGGGATGGACGATTTATCCGCCGCTCTCGGTGCAGGGCGGTATGGGTGTTGATCTGACGATTTTCACGATCCACATCCTCGGTATGTCATCCATTCTGGGCGCGATCAACATCATCGCCACGATTATGAACATGCGCGCTCCCGGCATGACGCTGATGAAGATGCCGCTGTTTGTATGGACATGGGTCATCACGGCCTTCTTGCTGATTGCGGCCATGCCGGTACTGGCGGGTGCGGTGACAATGCTGCTTACCGATCGACATTTCGGCACGGCATTTTTTAACGCAGCAGGCGGCGGCGATCCGGTCATGTTCCAGCATATCTTCTGGTTCTTCGGTCACCCCGAGGTGTACATCCTGATTCTGCCGGCGTTTGGCATCATCTCTCAGATTATCCCGACATTCGCCCGTAAGCCGCTATTTGGTTACAGCTCGATGGTGTTTGCGACTGCGGGTATCGCCTTCCTGTCGTTCATCGTGTGGGCGCATCACATGTACACGGTCGGCATGCCGCTGTCTGGGGAGCTCTTCTTCATGTACTCCACCATGCTGATTGCTATCCCGACCGGTGTGAAGATCTTCAACTGGTTGGCCACCATGTGGCGTGGCAGCATGACCTTCGAGACGCCAATGCTTTATGCGATTGCAACGGTTGCGCTTTTCACCGTGGGCGGCCTCACCGGTTTGATGATGTCGATTACCCCGGCTGACTTTCAGTATCACGATACCTACTTCATCGTGGCGCACTTTCACTATGTGATTTTCTGCGGTTCGGTGCTGGCGATGTTTGGAGGCGTCTATTATTGGTTGCCAAAATGGACAGGTCATATGTACGACGAGACTCTGGGCAAGTGGCACTTCTGGCTCACCGTCATCGCCTTCAACGTGACGTTCTTCCCGCAGCACTTCCTGGGCTTCGCCGGCATGCCGCGCCGAATTCCGGATTACGCGCTGCAGTTTGCTGAGTTCAACATGGTTTCCAGTATTGGCGGCTTCGTACTCGGTTTCTCGCAGTTGATCCTGCTGTGGGTGGTTATCAAAGCCATCCGCGGCGGCAAGAAAGCCACTGCAGAGGTTTGGGATAATCCGGAAGGGCTTGAGTGGACCGTTCCCTCGCCGGCGCCGTACCACACCTTTGCCACAGCACCTGAGGTTCGCTAAGCGCTTCGCAGGACTGCATGATGGCTACAGACGCTCAAAAAGCAGGCATTCGGAAAACCGTGACCGTGCTGGTCATTTTTGTGGTCGCGGTTTTCGCCTGGAGCATCATCAAGTATCTGATCTGAAACCGGAGCCGGGCGCGTGACCGATCAACAGCAGAGCAAGCGAAATCGCCGAACAGTCGGCTGGCTGTCGCTTTGGGTGCTTGGTATGTTTGGTTTCGGTTACGCGTTGGTGCCGCTCTATGATGCGTTCTGCGAGATCACCGGTCTCAACGGCAAGAGCGCAACTCTCTCAGAAGTAAGCGCAGCGCCTGCCGAGGTGGATCGCTCGCGAACCGTCACGGTGGAGTTCGCGGTCAACGTCAGCGGGATACCCTGGCAGGTCGATCGGCCGAAAACCGTGCGTCTTAAGGTGCATCCAGGCGAGGCGACCACCGTAACCTATGCGGCCCACAGTCTTACCGATACAGCTACTGCGGGACAGGCCGTACCCAGCGTGACGCCCGCGAAAGCGGCGCGGCATTTTCTGAAGACCGAATGCTTCTGCTTTACGCGACAGGAGTTAGCGGCTCGCGAGACTAAAAACATGCCGGTGACGTTCATTGTGGATCCGGACCTGCCGGCAGAAGTAAAGACCATTACGCTGTCTTACGCTGTTTATCCGGCGAACGAAAATTTAAAAAATAACTCTTAAAAATTCTGAATCAACTTACCTATTCCAAGAAAGAGGACCAATCAAATGAGTGCAGCACACGGCGGTTACTACCTGCCTGATCCGACGAAGTGGCCAACGATTACGTCGATGGGTCTTTTCCTACTGGCGCTTGGTTTTATCCTAAATCTTCATCACCTCGCGCCTGGGCCCTGGTTGATGGTCGCCGGCGCAGTCGTCCTTGTACTGATGATGTATGCCTGGTTTGGGCAGGTTGCAACCGAGAGTGAGGCGGGCAAATACGACGGACAGGTCGACACGTCTTTCCGGATGGGGATGGGCTGGTTTATCTTTTCGGAGGTCATGTTCTTCGGCGCATTCTTCGGCGCGCTTTTTTACACTCGAATCCTCTCTGTGCCGTGGATTGCCGGCGAAGAGCTGCTGTGGCCTGGATTCGAGGCGACGTGGCCTACGGCCGGTCCAGCGGGCGCTACGTATATTGGTCCTGATTCACATGATGTGGCAGCGGGCCAGTTCTCAAGTATCGGCGCGTTTGGTATTCCGCTCCTAAACACGGTTCTTCTTCTGGCCTCCAGCGTCACGTTGACGTTCGCGCATTGGGCCCTGAAAAAAAGCCAGCGTGGGGCGCTTATTTCCTGGCTGTTTGTTACTGTGGCCCTGGGTGCCGCGTTCATGTATTTCCAGGTGTATGAGTACATCTAAGCATATACCCATCTGGGACTCACTCTGGGCTCAGGCGTTTATGGCGCTACCTTTTTTATGCTGACGGGCTTTCACGGCTTCCACGTGACCGTTGGCGCTATTACCCTGGCGGTCATTCTGGTGCGCTGCATGAAGGGCCATTTCAAGCCTGATGAGCATTTTGGCTTTGAAGGCGCGGCCTGGTACTGGCACTTCGTCGATACCGTTTGGGTCGGCCTTTTTATCTTTGTTTATATTTTGTAAGAAAACAACGAGTCGACTGGAAGCGCCGTCCGATTAGGGCGGCGCTTTTTTTTGAAGGCGGCGCACCCTCACCAAAGTCGGTAACCCTTAAGTTTGGTGCAGGAGAACTACTGGGATTGCGTTTGGAATGCCGCTTTTTCAAGAGAGCCGCCGGGTTTAATGGTTCCCGTGTATAGACCCACCACAATAAGGATAAAAAGAACCACCCAGATTCCGACGCGGTAAGTCAGCGCTTTCACGGTGCCGGTGCCGCGCCCTTTTTCTCGCATCATCGTCAGCATGGCGTAGCCGAGGCTCGCAATCATGGCAATCAACAAGAGAATGATGATGATTTTGGTAAACATGCGTGATGTGGTCGAAATTTGAGAGATGAAATGGTAGCAGAGTCCACCCGGCATTCAGTGAATTCGACAGGTTTTTGACCGTGCGACGTGTACTCTCGTTTTTTTTAATTCCGGCGGTGTTCGCCATGCTGGTGTCGCTTGGCTTCTGGCAGCTGGATCGTGCCAAAGAGAAACAAGCGTACTTGGATGAGTATGCGGCGCGGGCTGGGTTGCCTGCGATCGCCGTCGAAAGCGTGACGTTGGGCCCTGGCCAGAGCGGTGTGGCTGCGCAAGTGGTTGGCCGCTTTGATGGGCTCGGTCAGTTTCTCTGGGATAACCGAACCTACGAGGGGCGACCGGGCTTTCATGTGCTGACGCCCTTCGTGATTCGCGATACCGAAATGCGTATCTTGATTGATCGAGGGTGGATACCGCTCGAGGGCAGCAGGGAAGATCTGCCGAGACCATCGATACCTTTAGGACAAAGACAGATTGAGGGCCAGCTGTATGAGCCGTTAAAGGGATTTACTCTCGAGCAGGCAGCGCCAGAATTTTCTTCCCCCCTCCGTCAGAATCTTGACCTTGAGTCTTATGCAGCGTCGGCGCCCTTTGACATTCAACCGTATGTATTGCGACTGTCCTCGAAAGCAAAAGATGGCTTTGTACGGGTGTGGCCTGTGATCCAAGAGACCTCTGTGCAGCGCCATAGGGCTTATGCCGTGCAGTGGTTTGGGATGGCGGGCGTTTTCGTTGTGATCGTTGCCGCTTTTATTCGGCGGCAGCGAAGAGTAATTAAGAAGAGTAATTAAGAAGAGCAATTAAATAGAAGGCATCGGTATGACATCACAAATGGAAGGGTCTCCTAATCGATCTGCGCGAAACCGTAAACGATGGACTCTGGTCGCTTTGATGGCGCTCTTTCTGTCGCCGGTTGTTGCGGCATGGTTGTGGACGCCGAGCAGTTTTAGAAATCGAGGTGATCTCGTGAACCCGCCGCGTCCTTTACCCCAGATTTCCGTGCTGTTGCCGGATGGTAACCGGGCAGCGCTTGATTCAACCTTTGGCCGTTGGACTTACTTCGTCTTTATACCTGGGCCCTGCGAGGATGCGTGCCGGCAGTTGGCCAGCACTGTTGAGCTCGTACGAATGAGTCAGGGCAAGAACGAAAAGCGAATACAGCTCCTGATGCTCTCTTTGAATCCTGCAGAGCTGGATTCCTTGGCAGCGCTCACCCAGGAGGCGCCGGATATTCGGGTACTTGGCCTGGATCGTGAACAGCAGGAGGCGTTACTGGGTGTATTCGGCGCTGGCGCAGGGTCGACCGCCCCCGACCCATCCCGCATCTATTTGGTCGATCCTATGGGGAATCTCATGATGAGCTATCCGGCCGACAGCGATGCCAAGGATTTACGTAAAGATATCGGTCGACTGCTGCGCGCGTCGCGTATCGGCTGAGTGAGCCCGTATAATCTGAACCCGTTATGAAAGCCCAGGCGTCGTCCTCTTCCACGGCAGACCTGTCAATACGGCAGGTCATGCACGCTTATTACGAGCTTACGAAGCCGCGCGTCGTTGCGCTTATTGTCTTTACTGCGATTGTGGGCATGTTTCTGGCCACCGAGGGAATGGTGCCGCTACCGGTTCTTATCTTTGGTGGACTCGGTATCGGACTATCGGCGGCGTCCGGGGCTGCTTTCAATCATCTTCTCGATCGGCGTGCGGACCGCATCATGGCACGCACTTCGGGGCGACCGCTGCCGACGGGGAGCGTTCGAACTGGGCCGGCGGTCATGTTCGCGCTCGCGTTAGCGGCACTCTCGGTTGTCTTGTTGATAACACAGATAAATGTGCTCACAGCGGTGTTGTCATTCGCCTCGATGATTGGCTACGCGGTCGTGTACACCGTCTGGCTGAAGCATGCTACGCCACAAAATATCGTGATCGGGGGAGCCGCCGGCGCGATGCCACCGGTACTTGGATGGTCGGCGGTCACGGGGGTTGTGAGCTCGGACGCGCTACTGCTGTTTCTGATTATTTTCTGCTGGACGCCTCCGCATTTTTGGGCGCTCGCGCTCTATCGGCGCGATGAGTATGCAGCGGCCGGCATTCCGATGCTGCCGGTGACCCATGGAGAGCGCCACACGCTGCTGCAAATGGTTCTGTATACGATTTTACTTATCGCGGTCAGTGTGCTCCCCTTTGCGACCGGTATGTCGGGAGCCATGTATCTCGTTGGTACGCTTATTCTGGGCGGGATTTTTCTTGCTTATGTGGTGCGTCTTTTTAGACGCTATAGCGATTCCCTCGCGAAGCAAACCTTCGGGTTCTCCATCCAGTACCTTGCGATGTTGTTTGCTTTGATGCTGGTGGATCATTATCAGCAACCGCTACAGGCCTTCATTAAAAGTCTTCTGGCTTGATGAAGATTGGCTTTAGTGAGACCACCCGCGCCGCTGCGATGGTCTGCACGCCATGAGTGATTCCGATTTATCGCAACGGAGTCGACCGTACGCGCCTGCTTGCGACCGTAACCGTGAGCCTATTCTTGAGGCTTTGAAAGAGGCGCTTCCGCCCAGAGGCCGCGTGCTCGAGATAGGCAGTGGCACCGGTCAGCACGCGGCTTTTTTCTCAAGGCACCTTCCACTCCTGAGTTGGCTTCCCAGCGACCTGCCGGAGAATCTTCCCGGCATTCTCGAGTGGCGGAGGGATGCGGGTTCTAACTGCCTGGAACCGGTGGCGGTGGATCTTCTGAAAGCAGACCTTGCGTTGCCGCAGGCTGATGCCTTGGTGTGCATCAACACCCTGCATATTGTTGCTTGGCAGGGTGGACTCAACTTATTTCGTGCGGCAGCTAAGATGTTGCCTCCGGCGGCGCCTCTTATGCTTTATGGGCCTTATCGATACGCCGATCGGCCACTTGAGCCGAGCAATATCGCGTTCGACGAATCGCTAAGAGCAAGAGATCCCGCCAGTGGGATTCGCTCCTTCGAGATGCTTTGTGACGTGGCGTCCGGTAACGGTTTCGCGCTTCAGGAGGATCGATCCATGCCTGCCAACAACCGACTCCTCTGGTTCTCCAAGACCGTCTGAGCGACAGAATAAGGAGAGCGTCTAAAGGCGGTCGCGAAGCGCGTACCAGGTCATGGCCAGCGCGAGCAATGGGGAACGAAGCGCGGCTCCGCCCGGAAAGGGCGGCGTAGGGAGCTGATTCATCACGTCAAATTTGGCAGCAGTGCCATCTACCGCCTCGGCCAGCATAGCGCCCGCGCCGGTTGCCAGGGCCACCCCGGACCCTGAATAGCCACAGGCGGATAGGACGTTCGGCGCATGGCGCTGAAAAAACGGCAACCGAGAAACCGTAATGGCGAGAGTCCCACCCCAGCCATATTCAATTCGGGCGTCTTTCAGTTGCGGGAAGACTTGAAGCATCGGTTTTTGTACAAACGCTTTAATGTCAGTTGGAAAGCGATAGCCGTAGCTTTCGCCGCCGCCAAACAGCATCCGATTATCCGGTGAGAGCCGAAAATAATTGATCACGAAACGCGAGTCGGCAACGCAGGCGCCATTTCGAATGAGATTCAGAGCCAGGGAGTTCTCCAGCGGTTCGGTCGCGATGACGTAGTTGTTGATCGGCATGACGCGACGGGCGATCGTATTTTGCAGGCCGCCGATATAACCATTGCAGGCGTAGATAACAAATCGCGCCTTGATGTGACCCTGCGCCGTGTGGACAGTGGCCGGGTCACCGTTAACCACCTGCGTCACCTCTGAGCGTTCATAGAGATGAGCCCCTGCATTTTGGGCAGCCCGAGCGATCCCGAGCGCATAATTCAGCGGATGGAGGTGGCCTGCACCGCTATCCAGGGATCCTCCGAAGTAATGCGGACAACCCACAAGATGCTGCATTTCATCGCGCGCGACATATCGGATGTCCGTATACCCATAGCGTTCGCGCAGCAGGTCGACAAAACGTCTTGAGTGCGCATCAAACCGTTTTCGATGGTTCGCATGAATACTCCCAGCGCGGTAATCACAATGAATTGCATGGCTGTCAATCAATTGTCGGACAAGCGCTTTGGATTCTTCTGCGATATCCCAGGCTGCTTTGGCGAGCGTTGGACCGACGCGTTGTTCCAGCTCATCCTGATCCAGGCGCTGGCCGGTTCCCACCTGGCCGCCGTTTCTGCCGCTTGCGCCCCATCCGATGCGGTGGGCATCCAACAGAGCTACCGAATAACCGCGCTCGGAAAGATGCAGGGCCGCTGATAATCCGGTAAATCCACCGCCAACGATCGCCACATCGTAGGTATGAGCCCCTTCAAGGGCTCCCCATTGCGGCGTTGAATTTGCCGTTGCCGCATACCAGGAAGGAGGATACGTCGCATACTGATCGTTGCAATGCAGAAGGGATCTGGATGTCATGGATGATCTTTCCCTTCAGACGATCGACTCGACCGCAGGGCCGTGTGATTTATGCCGCTAAGAATACTTCGCAGCAGAGCGGGCCCGCGATAGATGAGACCGGTGTACACCTGCAAGAGATTTGCGCCTGCGCTTAGCATGGCATTTGCAGAATCAGCATCGTCAATACCGCCCACACCAATTATTGGAAAGGAGCTGGGGAGGCGCTCGCGAAGGGCCGCCACTTTTTCACGGGAGAGGGACGCAAGGGGTCGGCCGCTTAGACCGCCGGCCTCGCCGGCGTGGCGGTGACCTGATATTGCCTGTGGTCGACTGATGGTCGTGTTTGTTGCGATGACACCGTCGATTTCATGTTGCATTAATGCGTTCGCGATGTGGTTGAGTTGTGTGTCGTTCAGGTCAGGCGCGATCTTGAGAACAATGGGGGTATATTTTTGATGCCGTTGGGTGAGATTGTGTTGCTCTTCCTTCAGCGCATCGAGTAGATGGTCCAAGGCCACGTCTTCTTGCAAAGTCCGCAAATCTTTGGTGTTCGGCGACGAAATATTGATCGTGACGTAATCCGCCACCGAATAAGCAGCGCGTAATCCGCTGATGTAGTCCTGTGCGGCCTCCTCAACCGGTGTCGTCGCGTTTTTGCCGAGGTTGATTCCAGTCACAGCAGACTGCTCCGTTCGCTGCAGCTGTCCCAGAAAATGATTGAGACCCTTGCTGTTAAACCCCATTCGATTAATCAGCGCGTGCTTTGCAGTGAGGCGGAACATGCGCGGTTTCGGATTGCCGGATTGGGGCAGAGGAGTAACGGTGCCCAGTTCAATAAAACCAAATCCAAACAGGGCGAGCCCGTCGAATGCCTGAACGTCTTTATCCAGGCCCGCTGCAATCCCGATGGGATTGGGAAACGTCAGCCCCATGGCCTGCACGGGATACGACGGCAGACGTCCGCGCCAGGCGTCGGCCAGATATTGGTTAAGCGGATGAATGCGGCCCGCCAGCCCAATGCCGGAGACGACCCAACGGTGTGCGACCTCCGGATCGAGTCGAAAGAGAAGCGACCGTGCCAGGCTATACATCGGTACCTTAAAAAGATTCGTTAGGCGTTAAGTGACGCCAGCGGCCTCGGGTCAATTTCCCCAGGCGAACGTTGCCGATGCGCGTGCGCGTCAGGGTCTTAACCTGCAGGTCTACCAACTCGCACATTCTCCGGATCTGACGCTTACGGCCTTCTTTTAAGATAAAGACCAGAAGATCGTCCTGCACTTGTCGTATGGTTGCAGGGCGCAGTTCCCTACCGTCAAGGCTGAGTCCGTGACTTAAGAGCGTGAGAGCGCGCTGATTGACCTGACCTCGGATTCGTACGCGATATTCCTTCTCGACATCACTGTCCGGGCTGATCAGCCGGCGCGCTATGCTGCCATCCTGGGTCAGGACCAGCAGCCCTGAGGAGTCAATATCCAATCGACCCGCTACATTTAACGAGTGGGCTGCAGGCGCCGGGCGGTCTCGCTCTTCACCCTCATCGTCACGATTTTCATTGACGATAAGAGACACCGCCTCGGGATAACCTTTCTCTGGCTGATTAGAGACAATCCCGGGAGGCTTATTCAGAACAATGGTCGCTAAACGCTTACGTTGACGATGCGCCGACTTGGAAAGCTGGATACGAGCGTTGGGATCAACCTTCGAACCCAACTCATCGATGACCGTTCCGTCGACCGACACCTGTCCTGCAGCGATCAGCTTGTCTGCTTCCCGACGTGAGCATAAGCCTTGTAACGCCATTAACTTCGAGAGGCGGACGGTATCGTTCATTGGCTTTGAGATCAGCGTTTGCCAGACCGCTCCTTCAGGAACTGCCGCGTGGCCGATGCGGCGTTGCCGATATATGTCCCCGGCGTCATCGCCGAGAGGGCATCTTGGGCGTCTTGCGGTATCGGTAAGCTGGATACGAATGCCTTTAGCGCAAGCGGATCCATTTGCGCGTGACCTCGGGTAAGCGCCTTGAGCTTTTCATAGGGCTTGGGAACGTCATATCGCCGCATGACGGTTTGGATAGGCTCTGCCAGAACCTCCCACGCATTTTCAAGTTCCGCGGCAAGTCGCGTTGCGTCGATCTCAAGCTTCGCAAGTCCTCGGCACGAGGATTCAATCGCCAAAAGGCTATGGCCAAACGCTGCGCCAAAATTACGCAAGACCGTTGAGTCGGACAGGTCACGTTGCCAGCGGCTGATCGGAAGTTTTGCGGCAAGGTGTTCAAAGATGGCGTTGGCTATGCCCGCATTCCCCTCGCTGTTTTCAAAATCAATCGGGTTGACCTTGTGGGGCATGGTGCTGGAGCCGACTTCGCCCTCCACCATTCGTTGGCGGAAGTAGCCGAGGGCAATATAACCCCAAAGATCTCGATCCAGATCAATAAGAATGGTATGCAGGCGCACCATGGCATGACAAAGCGCGGCTAGATCGTCATGCGGTTCAATCTGGGTGGTCATCGCCTGCCAGTCGAGATCAAGGTTCTCGACGAAGCGGCGCGATATCGCTGGCCAGTCCAATTCAGGATAGGCTGCTAAGTGAGCGTTAAAATTGCCTACGGCTCCGTTGAACTTCCCGCGAATCTGCGTGGCGGCAATTTGGTTACGCACATGGTCAATGCGCGCAACCACGTTAGCCAGTTCTTTGCCCATGGTGGTGGGGCTCGCAGGCTGCCCGTGAGTACGAGCCAGCATGGGCAGGTCCGCAAAGGCATCGGCCATCTCGGCCAGGCGATCTGCCATCTGGTCAATGGCCGGCACGATGACCTGATTCCGACCATCCCGAAGCATCAGCGCGTAGGATAGGTTGTTGATATCTTCTGACGTGCAGCCAAAATGCACGAACTCGCAAATTGCGTGGAGTTCCTGATGGTCCGCGAACTTCTCCTTCAGGAAGTATTCAACAGCCTTCACATCGTGATTGGTGGTGCGCTCGATCGCCTTGATCGCTTCGGCGTCCGAGATAGAGAAGTCGTGAATCAAGGCGTCCAACAGCGCATGGGACCTGTCCGACAGACGCGGTACTTCGGCAATATCGGACTCCTGAGCCAGCGCTTGCAGCCACCGAATCTCCACCATTACTCGGTATCGGATCAGCGCAAACTCGCTGAAAAAAGGCCTTAATGCGGTAACTTTGCCGCCATAGCGGCCGTCCACCGGCGAGAGGGCGGTCAATTCAGAAAATGGGAGCAATTCAGGTTGGCTCAAGGTGGTTGCGACTCATAACGCGCACCGTTTTATTTTAGCATTCGTAGACCGTCCATCGCGGACTGGTGTGGCTGTCGGCCGACCTTCAGGACTAAAGACTGCTTACCGGTTTCTGGCCGTTGAGTTGCCAGAGCTGTGGGAAGCGAAGCGAAAAGAACAGCAGACTACAACCCACTACCCCAGCACCTATTAAGACAGCCGCGGGCGCTGAGAAAAGTTCCGCAAGTGGTCCAAGCAGAAGACCGCCAAGCGCAATGAGACTGAAGGTGATGCTGTGGATTCCCATGACGCGACCGCGCAGAGCGTCAGGAACAGCAAGCTGAAGCACGGTCATGGAGCTGATCAGGAAACAAGAGCCGCCTATGCCGCCGATCACTGCAAAAAAGCACGCGCCATAAAATGCCCAGTCGCTCTGGGCGAAAAGACCGATTACGCCTGCGAACATAGCCAGCGAAACCACGAACAGCAGTGCGCCGCCCATCATGGCTTTTCCGAGAGCGGGCGAGTGCTGGAAGCGGCTGATCAAGAGTGTTCCACTTACCGAGCCGATCCCTGTGGCGGAAATCAGATAACCAAAGCCTTTTTCTCCGGATCCCAGTAATTCCGCAAACACAGGCATGATCTGAACATACGCTGTGCCGAAGAACATGGAGATGTAGGTCATCACGATAATCACCAGGAAAAGTTTTTCGCTGCGGATAAAGCGTATCGCTGAGATCAGACTGCGATCGTGCGTTTGGGATTCGGCGGCCGGCGAGGCGTCTTGTAGGCCCAGCAGGATCCAACTCATCGAGGCAAAGCCGAGCGTGCACAGAAAAAACAGTAGCCATGTGTCGGCAGCAGCAATCAAAAGACCGCCGATAGCCGGCAGAATCATGCGTGTTCCTTGCCAGAGAATCGAACTGAGTGCGACCGCGCTCATCATCTGAGAGGGCTCGATTAGCGCTGGAAAAAACGCCACCCGTGCGGGCAGGTCAAATCCGGATACGAGTCCGAGAAGGGCGGCCAGGATAAGCACATGCCACACCCGGACCCAGCCCGTCACATCAAGGAGCGTCAGAATCGCAAGACACACGCCGGCGAGAAAAGAGGTGATCAGCAAAATCCGACCGCGATTCGCGCGATCGGCAAGTAATCCGCCAATCAACGTTGCCGCGATGGAGGGTGCCGAGAGCGCGAGTCCCAGCAGACCGAGATAGGTGGCTGAGCCCGTAATTTTGAACATCAACCACGACAATCCAACGAAGTAAAGTTGTGACGCGCCGGTCGACCCCATCGATCCAAACCAAAAGCGGCGGAAGCGAGGTGATTTAAGGGCATCCAGTTTCACGGTGATTGCACGAACTGGTTACCGGGCGGCGTTTACAAGTGGGGCCAGTAGGCGGTCGATCAGTTGTGGGCGGTTTTTGAGTCAGCGGGCGCCTGATCGCTCAGGAGAATACTGATCCACCGGGTTCGTGGATCGTTTTCGAGAGCGATCATCATCAGCATGGTGAGCGGGGTCGACAGGAGCATGCCGACAGGCCCAAAAACCCAACCCCAGAAGATGAGCGATAAGAACACCACCAGCGTCGATTGGCCGAGTCCACGGCCGGTAAATTTTGGCTCAAGAACGTTCCCGACCAGCATGTTGGTAGCCAGAAAGCCGCCGGCTACGGCCGTCGCAGTAGTGAGATCGGCATCAAGCAAAGCAAGCACCACGGCCGGAACAGCAGCGAGAATGGAGCCGATATAAGGCACAAAGTTCATAAAGAACGCGAGCGCTCCCCAGAGGAACGCAAAGTCAACGCCGAGCAGCAGAAGGTAGATTGCGATCAAGGTACCGGTGATGAAACTCATGACGGCCTTGATGACTAAATAGCGCGCGACACCCTGCATGAATCGGTCGAGACTCGCGAGAGTCTCCTCGGGCTGCTTAAGTATGCTGAAAAGCTTGGCGGGTAACGTTGAAGTCTCCACCATGATGAACAGCACCGTAAAAATAATCAGCATGCTGTTCGCAAGGAGTCCGCCGAACCCACTGACCAGTCGACCGAAAAACTGTGCGGCGGCTCCTGGATTAATGAGATCAATCACGCCGCCTGCAGGAATCTGAATGCCTATGCTGCCAAGCCAGTTAACGGCCTGGTCGACCATATCTGTCAATTGCTGTTCATATCTTGGAAGGGCGGTGGTTATCTGATTAACCGAGGCGCCAATCAGAGAGCCAATCACCATCAGGGTCAGCACCAATACGATGAAGACGACGCTTATTGATGCCCACAGGGGTAAGCCTCGGTCCTGAAGCCAGCGAAGCGGGGCGGATGCAATAATGGCAAGGAAGATAGCCATCAATAGCGGGACCATGATTGCAGCCGCCGCTTTCAGGCCGGCGACGACAATAACGAGCGAGGCGAGGACGATCAGCGTTTGAGCAAATCGACCGGCCTGGCCGAGGTCGGGCTTATGGGTATTGCTGTTCAAAAGGGGGTCAGCGGAACACTACTTGATCGATGTCAGTCGCCGCTGACATTGGGACTCAATGAGATCTAATTCCTTCAGCGTGAGGTCGATATCGTCACGCTGTTGCTGCAGGCTTTTTCGCCGGTGGTTAATTTGCTCAAGGAAGTACCGTAGTTGGCCGGCCTCGCCGGAGTCGAGATCGTACATATCAATAATCTCACGCACTTCGTTAAGGGAGAAACCCAGACGTTTGCCGCGTAGTATTAGTTTGAGACGCACCCGATCGCGCGCGCTGTATACCCGTTGGCGTCCGTTTCGACCGGGTGTCAGGAGCTTTTCATCTTCGTAGAACCGAATCGCCCGGGTGGTTACCTCAAACTCACGGGCAAGTTCCGAGATTGAAAACTCACCGGAAGTGGCCTCAAGCTCATCCTTGGAAACAGATTTTTCAACCATATCAGCAGTATAGCTTTAATTGACGTTTACGTAAACGGAAACTAAAATTCTTCCAGCGCAAGGCAAACCCTCGACCGCCATGAGTTCAACGCCCGCCTCCACTCTCTCTCAAAAGCCGCGTCCCGAAAAAGTCGTGGATTACCGCGTGCGCTTTGTCACCGCGGCAAGTCTTTTCGATGGCCACGACGCCTCGATTAACATTATCCGACGTCTGTTGCAGGCATCCGGTGCCGAGGTCATCCATCTCGGTCACAACCGCAGCGTTGCTGAAATCGTTGATGCCGCAGTCCAGGAGGACGTGCAAGGCATCGCAGTCAGTTCTTATCAGGGCGGCCATACCGAATTTTTCTCTTACATGATGGACATGCTTCGCGAGCGCGGGCGCGGGGATATTCGTGTGTTTGGCGGAGGGGGCGGCGTTATTGTGGAGGAAGAGATAAACGCTCTTCACGATTACGGCGTGGCGAAAATCTACTCCCCTGAAGACGGTCAAAAAATGGGTCTTCAGGGGATGATTGACGATATGTTCATGCGTGCGGATTTTTATCCCGCCGCGGAGTCAAGCGAGACCCTCGACGGACTTGATCAGATGGACGGCGCTCGTCTCGCGCGAGTGTTGACCGAGATTGAGAATGACTCGCTAAGCGAATTTCTGCTCCGTCAACTTCGAACCGGGGCGGGTCGTCTTGCCGGCCAGGTGCCGGTGTTGGGCATCACCGGAACCGGCGGGTCCGGAAAGTCCTCACTCACCGACGAATTGATCCTGCGTTTTCGCATCGACTATGAAGACCAACTGAGAATTGCGGTTCTTGCAGTTGACCCCACCCGTCGGAAGACCGGGGGCGCTCTGCTCGGGGACCGCATTCGAATGAATGCCATTGACGGGAATCGGGTCTTCTTCCGTTCGCTTGCGACACGGGGAGCAAGCGGGGAGATACCGCCCCAGTTGGGCGACATGGTAGCGGCATGCCGCTGCGCAGGGTTCGACCTCGTAATAGTGGAGACGCCCGGTATTGGTCAGGGCGACGCAGCGATCGTGGCTGAGGTCGACACCGCACTTTACGTCATGACGCCTGAGTTTGGCGCGGCATCGCAGCTTGAAAAAATTGAGATGCTTGACTACGCGGATGTGGTTGCCATCAACAAGTCAGATCGAAAAGGGTCGCAGGACGCGCTGCGGGATGTACGCAAGCAAATGCAGCGCAACCGTGAGGCGTTTTCCCGTCCCGTGGATGAGATGCCTGTGTTCACAACGATGGCATCCCGTTTTAATGACTCGGGGGTTACCGAGTTGTACCAGCGTCTGAGGATGTCTCTGCAGCAGCAGGGTCTTACGACCGGTCCCGACCTATTGACCGAGGTCAGGCCGCTGCTTTCATCCCATGCGGCTATCCCGTCTGATCGGGAGCGTTATCTGTCTGAGATTGCCGCCACCGTAAGAGGCTACCACCAGAGGGTGCAAACGCTATCGGATCTCGCTCGGCGCTACCAGCATCTGGGTACCGCGATAAATATGCTGAAGGACCAAGGCGAGCCCACCACGACCCTAGAGGCGCTTGCCTCGGAGATAGCGTCAGCACTCGGCACGGACATGCTGGAGAAAGTAAACGGCTTTGATGCCCTTAAGGCTCGTTATCAGGCGGAGACGCTGGCATTTGAGGTGCGAGGGCAGACCCGTGAGTTGGATCTCAAATTCACAACCTTGTCCGGCACGCGGATTCCGAAAGTATGTCTGCCGCAGTATCACGACGCGGGGGATCGTCTCAGCTGGCAGTTGCGTGAAAATATTCCAGGTGCTTTTCCGTTTACCGCAGGAGTGTTTCCCTTTAAGCGCGACAATGAGGATCCCACCCGAATGTTCGCCGGCGAGGGCGATGCCACCCGTACCAATCGCCGATTCAAGCTCCTCTCGGCAGAATCGAAAGCCAAGCGCCTATCGACCGCGTTTGACTCGGTAACGCTCTACGGTGCTGATCCGGCTCTGAGGCCCGATATATATGGCAAGGTCGGAACCTCGGGTGTGTCCATCGCTACTTTGGAGGACATGAAAACCCTCTACGCGGGCTTTGATCTTTGTGACCCCCTGACATCTGTTTCGATGACGATTAACGGGCCTGCACCGACGGTGCTCGCATTCTTCTTGAACACGGCAATCGACCAGCAGATCGATAAGTTTCGTGATCGTGAAGGGCGGGATCCCAATCCCACGGAGCACTCCGAGCTCAGCGCCTGGGCGCTAGAGAATGTTCGAGGTACCGTACAGGCGGATATCCTGAAAGAAGATCAGGGTCAAAACACCTGCTTATTCTCCACGGACTTTAGTCTGCGGATGATGGGCGACATTCAGCAGTACTTTATCGATAACCGGGTTCGTAACTTCTACTCGGTCTCGATCTCGGGGTATCACATAGCCGAGGCTGGCGCGAATCCGATCACCCAGCTCGCATTAACGTTGTCGAACGGCTTCACCTATGTGGAGTCTTATCTCGCGCGAGGAATGGCAATTGATGATTTTGCCCCGAATCTGTCATTTTTCTTCTCCAACGGGATGGATCCTGAGTACACCGTGCTGGGTCGAGTCGCCCGGCGTATTTGGGCGATCGCCATGCGTGATCGCTACGGGGCCAACGAGCGAAGCCAGAAGTTGAAATATCACATACAAACCTCTGGCCGCTCGTTGCACGCGCAGGAGATGAGCTTTAACGATATCCGTACGACGCTGCAGGCGTTGATCGCTGTCTACGACAATTGCAACAGTCTGCATACCAATGCGCACGATGAAGCGTTTACGACGCCCAGCGAGGAGTCGGTTCGCCGCGCGCTGGCGATCCAGATGATCATTAACCGTGAGTGGGGCTTGGCAGGCAATGAAAACCCCAATCAGGGAAGTTTTATCATTGAGGAACTCACCGATCTGGTTGAGCAGGCTGTGCTGGCCGAATTCGATCGGTTGTCAGAGCGTGGCGGCGTGCTTGGCGCGATGGAAACCGGATATCAGCGCGGCAAGATCCAGGAAGAGTCTCTCTACTACGAGACCCGAAAGCATGACGGCAGCTATCCCATAATTGGGGTGAATACTTTTCTGGCCGCTGAGGATGGAGAGAAAGCGCCCGTGGAGTTGGCGCGGGGAACAGAAGCAGAAAAGCAGGGTCAGCTTGATCGTTTGGGCGACTTCCAGAAGCGTAACGCACCCGCTGCCGCTGCCGCTTTGGATGCCGTCAAGACGGCTGCCCTCAACGGCGAGAACGTGTTTTATCCGCTGATGAACGCCGCGCGCGTGTGCTCGCTGGGTCAACTGACCCAGGCGTTTTTTGAGGTGGGCGGGAAGTATCGTCGCGGCATGTGAGCACGCTTCGTGATTGAAGTAACGCGTCGTACTGTTTCACGACGTTAAAAAATAAAAACAATTAGGGGTTTTCTATCTTGGCGATCTCGGCTTCTCTTCGCCGCAACGTGTTGATTTTGTCCGGCTGTCAGGCGCTTATGCTGTCGGGCAGTTCTCTCATGATTGCGACTTCTGCGTTAATCGGCTTCGCGCTGGCCGAAGACAAAATGTGGGCCACCTTACCGATCGGGTGTCTGTTTTTTGGCACGCTGATCTCTACGTTCCCCGCATCGATGATCATGAAACGGATCGGGCGACGCGCCGGATTTATTCTAGGGCCCATTTTTGGCGTCGCGGGCGCCATCCTTACGGTGATTGCCATTCTGGACCAGAGTTTCCTTCTTTTTTCCTTTGGCTTATTTCTGATTGGCGTGTTGAACGGGGTGGGCTACTACTACCGTTTTGCTGCAGCCGACATCAGCGACGAAGCGTACAGAAGCCGCGCCATCTCCTGGGTACTCGCAGGAGGAGTGCTCGCTGCCGTCATTGGGCCTAATCTCGCAAACTGGAACCGCGATCTGATCAGCGGTTATCCCTTTGCCGGCAGCTACGCCAGTCTCGTTGTGGTTTATATGTTGTCGATACTGCTGGCGAGCATGCTTACGATTCCGAAGCCGAATGACAGCGAGCGCCTCGGCCAGCAGCGTAGCCTGCTTGAGATTGCACGTCAGCCGACGTTTGTTGTCGCAGTCATCAGCGCGATGGTGGCCTACGGTGTGATGAATCTCGTGATGACTTCAACCCCATTGGCTATGAAGGGTTTCGGGCATTCGTTTCCCGATACCGCAATTGTCATTCAATGGCATGTCGTTGCGATGTTTGCCCCGTCTTTTTTCACCGGCCACTTGATCGCTCGAGTGGGGACGCTGAGAATCATGGCGGCAGGCGCCGTGGTGCTGTTTGCTAGCGTTACGGTCTCGCTGAATGGTCTTAGCGTTTCTCACTTCATTGCAGCCCTTGTCCTTCTGGGTCTGGGTTGGAATTTCCTCTTTATCGGCGCAACCCATTTGGTCACCCAGAGTTACTCGCCGGCTGAAAAAGCAAAAACCCAAGGCCTAAATGATCTTCTTGTCTTCACGACGGTCGCGTTGACTGCGCTCACCTCAGGCATGGTGCACGAGCAAGCCGGGTGGCAGGGGCTGAACGAACTTGTGTTGCCCGCAATTGCCTTGGCGCTCCTTTCAGTCGTGGGCCTCGGATGGGTCCGACGCCGACGAGAGCTTAAACCCGCCTAGCGGGGGTTTTCGCGACGTCGAATTCGTCGCATGACCACATCGCGTCGGGATAGCACCACAATATTTCCAATCAGAACAAGCCCTACGCCGAGGAGCGTTCGCATCTGCCATTCGTAAGCTTCGAACCACGTGGAGAGCGCTAGAGCCACGATTGGGAAAAGCACGGTCGCATAGGCGGCGTTTTCAGGACCGATCCGTCCGACCAAGGTCAGATAGGTGCCAAAAGCAATGGCAGAGGCAAAAAGAGCCAGAAATACCAGCGAGCCTAAGTAGGTGGCGCTGAGATCAATCTCAAAAGGCGTCCCTGATCCGACGCTGAAGATCAGCAGAAACAATGCGCCATAGGCCATGCCAATTGCGTTAGCGGGCGCTACGGCGATTCCGTTTAGCTGATTGCGTACGGAGATAATATTTCCAAGCGATGCGGAATAGGTCGCCAGTACGCTGATGCCAATAGCCGCTAAGGCATCGTGACCCAAGTGGGCAATCTCAGGCCAGAATACGAGCGCCATCCCGCTGAGTCCGAAAGCGATACCGAGAAGCGTCTGGCGACGGATTGGCCTTTTTAAAAAAAGGGCGCCATTCAGAATATTCATTACGGTAATCATCGAAAAAATCACCGCCAGAAGCCCCGTCGCCAGATCGAAAGCGGCGTGGTAGAAAAGGATGTAATTGAGGCAAAAAAGGCAAAAGCCCATCAGCGCCAGAAAAACGTGATGACGCGGGGCAACGCGCAGAGAGATGCCTCGTATCAGACACCAGATGATCAGCAGCAGGGACGCAAGAAAGAAGCGATAAATAATTGATACGGCGGGAGCCACGACTCCAATCTGGTAGTGGATAGCGAGCCAGCTGGAGCCCCAGATTAAGACGGTCAGGCTGTACAGCGCCAGGGTGCTCAAGCGCGCGCCTCAATTGGACTCGCGAACGCTGGCACCGTCCAACCCGCCATTAAGAAATTTGGCGCCTAGACAACTGCAGCCGTTGTATCTAAAAGCGTCTGCTCGTTAATGACGGCGGCGTAGGCAGGAGGGTTTTCATATCTGCGAAACGTCTTCTTGACGATCCCGGCGAGATTGGGTTTCTTCTCTGCAGCCGACTCCCCTTTGCCGATCCCGCCACCGAATTCGATGATGCTGTCACAGCCAGAGTCTACGGCGTGGATCAAATTGCTGTGCCAGAGGACCGGATTAAAAAGTTGGGAGAAAAGGGCCGCCCGAATGGCATCGGGTTCAGGGGTATGGAAAACACCGGACGCGTTGGAGAGCACGTCAGTCGCGGGTGTTTGAATGGGCGCATCCGACAACGTCTCTCGAAATTTTAGCGCCGCCGCGATCATGTAAAAGGTATGAAATGCACCTTCTGTCTTAAGGCGAGCCGAACGCTTGCCAGGATGTAGGGCCTCAAGCGTCCCTATGAGAGCGTCAAGATCTTCAGCTCGACCTCCAACGACGGTCTGATCAGGCAGGTTGCAGGCCGCGACCGAGCAGTAGTGATTTTCGGCAAGGGCTTTTGCCTCGTCCAGTGGGAGAGGAAGCGCTTCCATTTCTCCTTCGCCCAGCTCACCCATCAGACGACCACGCTCGCAAACAAGCCGCAGCGCGGAGGCGAAGTCGAGCGCACCGGCGGCCACTAGCGCCGAGTATTCGCCCAGACTGTGGCCGGCAGTGGCTTTAGGTTGTATGGGAACGCTTGTGTTCTCATTAAAAATAGTTAGGCAGGCAATCTGATGTGTTAGCAATACAGGCTGCGTAAATCGCGTGAGATGGATCTGCTCTTGCGGATCATCGAAAGAAAGTGCCGCCATGTCGTAGCCCACGATATCACTGGCCTCGCTATAAAGATCCCGTACCATGCTGTATTGATCATAAATATCACGACCGATGCCGCAATACTGGGACCCTTGTCCCGGAAAGACAAAAAGCGGTTGTTTGAAAGGAGTTGCCATAGAAAATTCGGATGTCTGGCCAGAAGCATTAAAAGAGCACTTCCCGAATTTTA
This sequence comes from Gammaproteobacteria bacterium, assembly GCA_038131525.1. Classification (GTDB taxonomy): domain Bacteria; phylum Pseudomonadota; class Gammaproteobacteria; order Arenicellales; family UBA868; genus UBA868. The sequence goes on from JAYPPP010000001.1 coordinate 29,317, forward strand.
TCGTGTTGAACTGCTGTGGCGGCTGGCCGTGCGTGGGTAGAAGCGGTGAGAAGCAGGTCGCTATTGCTCAAATGATGCCGCTGAGATGGGTTAGGGCCACGCAATCACAGGCTATCAGGCTATAAATCCCATGTATTGATGCATTGCACAAATTAATAATCGCAAGTGACGTCTTTCCTCGATCAATCTGCCGAAGATTTAAAAATATATAAAGTACTGATTTAAATCGATAAAAAAAATCCCGCCAGAAGAATATCGGGCGGGATCAATAATTGGAGGAGGATATGAAAAAGAAATTGTGCAATGCACAAATTCTGAAGAGATGATAAGCCTATGGAGACTCCAAGTCAACATCGACCGTTTTGCCCGAAACGGATTGGCTTTCGCCCAGTAGCCAGCGGTGGAACTGTCGGTAAGAATCCGGGTATGCCCTATCTATTCGCCAAAAAATGACTTTACTCATCGCACGGCACGGCCAGACCGATTGGAATCTCGCGCGCCGCTGGCAATCGCGAAGCGATATTCCCTTGAATTCCACCGGCTTGGCGCAAGCAAAGTCTCTTGCTCGACAGCTCGCGACCGAGCAGTATCGACCGGCTGAGAGTGATTTCGTCTCCGTTAGCTCGTGCGCAACAGACGGCTGAGATTCTGGCTTCTGCGTTGGGCTGCGCCATCGAGGTTGATCGCACGCTCACCGAGCTCGATTTGGGCGAGTGGGAGGGAAGGCTCGAAGCCGAGCTTCGAGAGGAGGACGCCGCAGGCTACGATCGCTGGCGCTCAGAAGGTTATCTGACAGCACCGCCCGGGGGCGAGAGCCTGAGGGATGTGGCGGAGCGAGTAGGTCCGTTGGTGGCCGAAATAAAAGCTTACCGAGATGATCTGCTTCTTGTGGGCCACCAGGGGGTAAATATGGCAATCAAGGCTCAGCTATCAAACTGTTTTGATCTCGACTGCCTCGATAGATTTCGACAGGCAAACGATGAGATTGATCTCTGGGAAACCCATCCCGTAGCGTTTACGGGAAGACTCAAGGCATCTTTGTCTTCGGATTCAGATGACTGACTTCGCTCCCGCGCTGCGCCACCTAACGACCTCTGACAAAGGCCTCGCGCGCGTCATTAAAGCGGTGGGTAATTGTGAACTGGAGTCACGCCATCGCGGTTCGGTTTTTCAATACTTAGCGCGCTCGATTGTGTATCAGCAGCTGAGCGGCAAAGCCGCCGCAACCATCCACGGCCGACTTGCAGATCTTTTTCCGAGGAGACGTATTGACTCAGAAAAGCTGCTGGACCTGCCTTCGTCGTCGTTGCGATCAGCGGGTTTGTCACGATCAAAGAGCCTGGCTCTAGAGGATCTTGCGAAGCGGGATGTCGCCGGCATGCTTCCCGGTCGAATCCAACTCAAGTCAATGACGGATGAGGAAATTATTGCCCGCCTGACTGAGGTCAGAGGTGTGGGCGAGTGGACGGTGCAGATGCTGCTGATTTTTTACCTCGGCCGTCCGGATGTGTTGCCCATCCGGGACCTCGGTGTTCTGAAGGGGTATCAGAAAATGCGCAGGCTGCCTGATTTGCCCTCATCGGTGCGACTGGAGCGTGCGGGAGCACGTTGGCGACCTTTTCGCTCGGTGGCAACCTGGTACCTCTGGCGCTGTCTCGAGGTTGACCTGCCGCGGCGTTAGGTTTCGGGGGATTGCGGCGCTGTCGCGGTTAATTCGTGGTACCGACGGAGAAGCACGTCTTTGCTTTCTACAAACGCAGGATCAACCAGGATGCACTCAACGGGACAGACCTCGACGCATTGGGATGCCTCGAAGTGGCCCACGCACTCGGTGCATAGATTTGGATTGATCTCGTAGATCTCCTCACCCTGGGTGATCGCGTTATTCGGGCATTCGGGCTCGCACACATCGCAATTGATGCACTCATCAGTAATCATCAATGCCATGCCGTATCACCTCATAACAGCTTGCTTATCGTCCGATCCGGCTCGCCAGTCTTTCGTTGATTTCAGGGTGGAGGAATTGGGAGACGTCTCCGCCGTGGGTGGCAATTTCTTTCACCATCGACGCCGAGAGGAACGTGTATTTTTCTGAGGGCGTCAGGAACATGGTCTCGATCGAAGGGTCGAGTCGACGATTCATAGCGGCCAGTTGAAATTCGTACTCAAAGTCCGACACTGCCCGAAGGCCCCGGAGGACTACCTGAGCCTTGGCATCGCGGACGCAGTCAATGAGCAGCCCGTCGAAGCCCGTGATCGTAATATTTTCGATGTGCGAAAGAGAAATTTTCGCCATCTCTAAGCGTTCGGACAGATTGAACATAGGCTGCTTGCTGGGGCTAGCGGCGATGGCTAAAACCACCTCGGCAAAAAGGGCGCTCGCGCGCTCCGCCAGATCGATGTGACCTTTGGTGATGGGATCAAAAGTCCCGGGATAAATGGCTTTCGTACTCATGATCGGATCCAATGATGGAGATCGCGCGTCTTTAGCTGATTCAAGGTTGGTCGAGCTGCCGAGTTCGTACTCTACCAATCGTGGCTCAAGTCATCCATACTTTGCTGATCGTAATAAGGGCGTAGGGAGATTGCCGGATGGAAGTAGTGAGTTTTACGCGAATGGCCGACGGAACCCGCGAGGACTATGAATTTCTTAACAAAAAAGAGCATGAATTTCTCGATTCTCTGCCGGATCGAATTCTGGCCGGACTGCGCTCGTTAGACGACTCCTTTGGCGGATACTCGATCAGTCGACTTGAGCATTCGCTCCAATCTGCAACGCGGGCGCATCGTGCTGGCGAGCCGGAAGAGATGGTGGTGGCCGCCCTGATACACGATATCGGTGACATGTTGGCGCCGCTCTCCCACAGCGAGATGGCAGCGTCAATCTTGCGACCGTTTGTGTCGGAAAAGACCTATTGGATTATCAAATATCACGGGCTGTTCCAGATGTATTACTACGCCCATCATGTGGGGGGAGATCGCAATGCTCGAGATCGATTTGCGGATCATCCGTGGTATGACGATGCCGTGCATTTTTGCGAGGCCTATGACCAAAACTGTTTTGATCCGCAATATCCCAGTGAAACCCTGGAATTCTTTGAGCCGATGATTCGGCGTGTTTTCCGGCATCAAAGCGCCGATAGCGGCGCGTGAGTGGTCCGCAAAGGGCAGTCCAGTCCTATACAGCGGGAGGCCGAGCGGTAAAGGCAGTAGCGGACCTGACCGGTGGTCTTTTGTTTGGTGAGCTCCCACGCTTGAGGGACGGCGGGCTCCTCATCAACGCGATATTCAATGTAGACCTGCGCCTCGGGGCTAAGGCAATCCGCACGGACCAGTCGATGTATCGCGCGCTCTAGAAGCAGACCCCCGTAGGGCGGATCGAGAAAGACGAGATCGAATTTCAGTTCGCACCGCTCAAGCCAGTCCAAAGCATCGCAGTGCTCGACGAAGACATGCTTTGCGTTCAGGGTTGCGATGATTTCATTTAACTGACGCCATGTTTTTCGGTTGGATTCCACAAGGGTGACTTTTGCCGCCCCACGAGATGCGGCCTCAAACCCCAGGGCTCCGCTCCCGGCAAATAGATCCAGGCACTTGGCCCCATGAATGCTTGAGGCCAGCCAATTGAATACGGTCTCTCGGACGCTGTCCGGTGTGGGGCGCAGCTCAGCCGAACCCTTGAAGCGAATCACCCGTTTTTTCCACTCGCCACCGATGATGCGGACCCGCCCGTGCTGTTCCATTTTTGTTGAGCTCAACGCTTTCTTCTCGCGGATTACCGTAGCTCCCGATGATAGGATATCTAGCGTTTCCCAAAAACCAAGCGTCGTTTAACGAATGAGCCAATCTGGAGAAAAAACCGGGCTTTTCGCTCGGCTGCGGAAAACCCGCTCGACCTTAACGGAATCGCTCTCTGGACTCTTTCAGGAGCGGGGCATCCTGTTCGACGACCAGGTCTTCGATGATCTTGAAGACCAGCTCATTATGTCCGATCTTGGTGTCAACGCGAGCGCCGCGGTGGTCGATGGGATTCGGCGGCGCGCCAATAACAAATCATTCAAGAGTCTGGATGATCTGCGAGAGGCGCTCGCGGAGGAAATCGCTAAGATGCTGGAGCTGTCGGAGAGAAAAGTCGATCTTGAAGTGACCGCATCGCGGCCGCTTGTGCTGATGATGGTGGGGGTGAATGGTGTCGGCAAGACCACCACAACCGCTAAGCTTGCCGCCTATTTTCAGCGCAGGGGTTCTTCGGTGATGCTGGCGGCCTGCGATACCTTTAGAGCAGCTGCCATTGAGCAGTTGCAGCATTGGGGAGATCGGCTGGGGGTCCCTGTGATCGCGCAATCGCATGGTGCCGATGCGGCCGCGGTTGCCCACGATGCGCTTTCGGCAGCCAAGGCGCGCGACATCGACGTCTTGATTGTGGATTCGGCAGGCCGTCAACATGTTAATGCGGACCTGATGTCGCAGTTAGAAAAAATCAAGCGGGTGTTGGCTAGGACCGACCCTGAGACACCGCAGGAGATTTGGTTGGTGGTTGATGGCGGCACCGGTCAGAATGCGGTCTCGCAAGCCAAGAGTTTTCACAGCGCCGTCGGGCTTACCGGGGTGTGTGTCACCAAGCTGGACGGCACAGCCCGCGGCGGGATGGTTCTTGCGCTTTCGAACGAGCTGGGACTGTCGATCCCATTCCTGGGTGTGGGAGAAGCGCCTGAAGATCTCCAACCCTTTGAGGCGAAGGCGTTTGCGGACGCTCTGGTTAACACGCCACCCTAGGCTAAGCTAGGATTTCCATCTGGCTCTCTCCCATTTCACCTAAATCTCACAAAAAATTATCAGGTTATTGAAAAATATAGGTTTTTATTTAATTTACATTGTCTGGGTTATTTAGCACTCGAGTCCTAAGAGTGCTAAAATTGCCACATAAATTCGATTCCAGGAGGTTTCGACATGACTCAGACATTACCGATGCTTGCAGATCTTGGCCCGGGCCAGGGCCTTTCGCGGTACTTGAGTGAGGTAAACAGCGCTCCCATCCTCACGGTGCAGGACGAAAAGGCGCTTGCGCAGCGGTTTCACGATGAAGGCGATCTCGATGCGGCTCGTCAGTTGGTTTTCTCGCACCTTCGATATGTCGTGTCTATTGCCAGGGGCTTTGCGGGGTATGGGCTTCCACTGAGCGACCTGATTCAAGAGGGAAACGTAGGCCTGATGAAAGCCGTCAAGCGCTTTGATCATGAGCGGGACGTGCGTTTGGTGTCCTTCGCTGTCCATTGGATTAAAGCGGAGATCTACGACTACGTGGTTCGCAATTGGCGGATTGTGAAAATTGCGACGACCAAAGCACAACGGAAGTTATTCTTTAATCTTCGTAAGAATCGTGCGCGTCTTGGCGTGATGAAAGAGGCGGAGGTCGAGTCTATGGCCGAAGCGCTTGATGTTAAGCCGGAGACTGTGCGGGAGATGGAAACCCGCATGAGCGGGTCCGATCTTGCATTTGAAGCAGATGACGATGACGATGATGCGCCAAGAGGTTTAGCTCCAGCGGAGGCTATTGGCGATGTGTCGCTGGACCCAGGACGCCTGCTGTATAAAGCTGATGAGCATCGCCACCGAAATGAGCAGCTCGGGATGGCGCTTGAGAGTCTTGATGACCGGAGTCGCGATATCATCTCGGCTCGTTGGCTGGCTGAGGATGACAACAAGCAGACACTCAGTGATCTTGCCGATAAGTATGGGGTGTCGGCAGAGCGGATCCGCCAGATTGAAAAGCGGGCCTTAGAACAGATGCGCGTGACGGCGTCGTCGCTGGTTTGATGCTGGTTTGAGGACTAAGTAAGGGCTAAGTAAGGCCGTCGTAAGCAAGAACGTAGCAAGCACCAAGAAAAACCAGTCGACGAGATGGAAGAAGGCGTCCGTAAGGGCGCCTTTTTTATTGGCTATTGCGTTACTAAAAGTTCAATCAGCGCTTTTTGTGCGTGGAGCCGGTTTTCAGCCTCGTCCCAGACCACACTTTGAGGGCCGTCAATGACGTCCGCCGTTACCTCTTGCCCTCGGTAGGCCGGTAGGCAATGCATGAAGATTGCCGATGGTGCTGCGAGCGCCATGGCCTCGCTGTTGATCTGGAATGGGCTTAGATCTCGAATCCGCCGCGCTTTTTCTTCCTCCTGGCCCATGCCCGCCCAGGTATCGGTAATGACGAGGTCGGCTCCTTCAACAGCCTCTGCGACCGAATCAACAATCTGACAATTGGGTTTTGCGCCGTCGAGGATTTTTGAATCGGGCTGATAGGCTCCAGGCGCGCCAACGCGTAACGAGAAGCCCATCATCGCCGCCGCATTAATCCATGAGTGGCAGACGTTGCTCCTGCCGTCTCCAACGAATGCCACTTGCGCGCCGCTGATATCCCCCCGATGCTCATTAAAGGTTTGCAGGTCAGCAAGCAGTTGGCAGGGATGAAACTCATCGGATAGAGCGTTTATTACCGGAATGGTTGAGTGTTCAGCCATGGTCATCACTCGACTGTGCGCGCCCGTTCGCATCACAATCAGATCGGCCATGCTCGATACGATTCTGGCCGTATCGCTTACCGATTCACCCCGACTCATCTGACTGTCACCGGGAGACAGAAAAATTGAGGTGCCGCCGAAATGGGCGCAGGCCACCTCGAACGATACGCGTGTCCGGGTCGAAGATTTCTCGAAAATCATAACCATGCATCGAGAGCGCAGCAGCTCCCGTGTTGACAGATCCTGCTTGTTCGCCTTGAGTTCGGAGGCGCGTGTGATGAGGGCTCGCAGCTCTTCAGACGAGAGATCCTTTAATGTCAGAAAATGGCGCATGGCGAACGGATTCAGTGGATGGTTCAATCCCAAAAAAGAAAACGCCCTGCTAGCGGGCGTCTAGACAGAAAGTGTAGCCATCGGCCGTAACCCACGCAACCGTTCCAAAGCCCACTGCTATAATCTGCCCCGCAAAAAGCGCTCGCTTTTTGCTTCATTTCAAGCATGGCTCCCAATGGCAACGAAGATTAAAAAGGCTGTCCTGGCCTATTCAGGCGGACTCGATACCTCGATTATTCTCAAATGGCTCCATGACCAATACGATTGTGACGTTGTTACGTTCACCGCCGATATTGGACAAGGAGAAGAGCTGGAGCCCGCTCGAGCAAAAGCGAAAACACTGGGTGTTCGAGAGATTTATATTGAGGATTTGCGCGAGGAGTTCGTCAGGGACTACGTGTTTCCGATGTTTCGGGCAAACGCGCTTTACGAGGGGGAGTACCTTCTGGGAACCTCAATTGCGCGCCCGTTGATTGCGAAGCATCTGGTTCGAATTGCACAAGAAACCGGGGCGGACGCTATTTCCCATGGTGCAACAGGAAAGGGTAACGATCAGGTCCGATTCGAGCTGAACGCATACGCCCTGAACCCTCAGATTCATGTGATTGCGCCTTGGCGGGAGTGGGATCTGACATCCCGAGAGCGACTGGTGGCTTATGCGCGCCAGCACGGAATTCCCGTGGAGACCCGCAAGGATGGCGGGGCGGACTACTCCATGGACGCCAATATGCTTCATATATCGTACGAGGGCGGAGAGCTTGAAGATCCCTGGAATAAGCCCAATGAAGAGATGTGGCGCTGGACTGTTTCTCCGCACGAAGCGCCGGACACAGCTGAAGAAATTGAGATCGAGTTTCAATCGGGTGACGCGGTCGCTCTCAATGGCGAGCCCCTGAGTCCCGCTTCTATGCTGTCCGCACTGAATACCTTAGGCTCAAGACATGGCGTTGGGCGTATCGATTTGGTTGAGAATCGATACGTAGGCATGAAGAACCGTGGGTGTTATGAAACGCCCGGCGGTACGATACTGCTGAAGGCGCACCGTGCCATCGAGTCCATAACGCTTGATCGAGAGGTTGCACATCTTAAGGATGAGTTAATGCCTCGCTATGCGTCTCTTATCTACAACGGTTACTGGTTCGCGCCGGAACGCAAGCTGCTCCAAGGCTTGATCGATGAATCCCAGAAGTCGGTGAATGGTGTCGTGCGTCTTGAGTTATTCAAGGGCAATCTATACGTCACCGGCCGCCGCTCGGAGTCCGATTCGTTGTTTGACGAGAGTATCGTGACCTTCGAGGAAGACCATGGCGCTTATCAACAGTCCGATGCGGACGGCTTCATTAAGCTTAACGCGTTACGCCTTCGAATTGCTGGCCGCAAGGGGCGCGTTTAAGTGCCTTAGGGTCTTATCCGCGGTCGATCGCGGCGCACTTGAGGGATGATAGATTGAGGTACACGGGCGCGATTCGGCCGAATTTCCAAGCGGCTTTTTTGGCGCCTAAGTATTGGATCGATTGGTTACTGGCCGGGCTTATTGCGCTGTGTCTGCTGATCCCGCGTTCTTGGGCGATGGCGTTCGGCAAGCGTATCGGCAACACATTCTTTCGCGTCAACAAGAAGCGAGTGGCAATCGCAAGGCTCAATCTGGAATGGTGTTTTCCTGATCTTGACCCGGCGGACCGTGAGCGCATTCTCCGCACCCACTTCGCACGATACGGCCAGGCGATTGTCGATATGGGGCTTGTCTGGTGGGGTTCGCGCCGGCGAATAGAGGCGCTTTGCGAACTGAAAGGCTCAGAAGAGCTCATGCGCCGGATTGATTCCGGAGAACGCATTTTATTGGTAATTCCTCACGTCGTAGGTGTCGACATCGCCGGCGCGGTGCTGTCCCGGATTGCAAGAGGTGTGTCCATGATGAAGACACCATCAAATCCCTTGCTTAATTTTTTACTGGTCAAAGGCCGTACCCGTTTTGGAGCCATTATTGTCAGTCGCGACCATGGGCTCAGACCGCTCATCAAAGCAATGCGCACGGGATGCGTGGGTTACCTGATGCCGGACGAGGATCTTGCCCAGGCGCAGTCCATATTCGTGCCCTTTTTTGGGATTCCGACCGCTACGCTGCCCGTTGTGGGACGCCTTGCAAAGCTGGCAGACGCAACGGTGATTCCGATGTATTGCGCGTTGAACGAGAACAGTCGATACGTGGTAAGCATTGGCCAGCCTCTCGAGCAGTTCCCCAGTGATAACCCGCACACGGATGCGGCAAGGATTAATACTGAGTTCGAGTCGTTTATACGCCAGGATCCAGCTCAATATCTTTGGACGTTAAGGTGGTTTCGCTCACGCCCCGACGCGGCGCCCTCTCCGTACGACGTCTGAGACGAGTCACTTGAATATCCTACTTATCAAGCAAACATCTCTCGGCGATGTGGTGCACGGCACCGCGGCTATCCGGTCAGTGCGCCTGGCACGTCCTGACGCCAGGCTGACGGTGCTCACCTCGACGACGGCTGTCAGCGTGCTGACGGATAACCCTGACATTGACGAGCTTTTGACCTTTGACCGGTATCGCGTGAAGTCCAATTGGTGGCGACATCCCATTTGGTGCGCATCGCATATTTTCAGTACGGTCAGAGAGGTTCGAAAAAATCAGTTTGATCTGGCGATCGATTTGCAGGGGAGTTGGAAGACCGTCGTATTTCTGTGGGCAGCGAAAACGCAAAAGCGTTTTGTGAAGGGGCGATGGCTCTTTGCGCGGCGCTTTCGGAAGCCGCGCCTGCATGCGATTGACGAAATGGGCGGGGTTCTTCAGCTTGCGGGAATTACACCAGTACAGCAGGTACCGGTGCTTCACGTTTCGAGTAAAAGTCACGAAAGCCTAGACCGTTTGCTGCGGGACACAGGCGCCCAAGGTCAGCGATTGGCAGTGCTCTGCCCGATGACCCGTTGGCCGACGAAAAACTGGCCACTTGAGCGCTTCCGAGCGCTCGCTACGCGTCTTCAAGATCAGTTTTTTGTGGTGATTGCCGGTGCGAGTGAGGACCGTGAAGCCTTAGAGGCAATATCGCGGGACCTATCCGTGGATAGGATCCTCAATCTTGCGGGTCGCTTATCGCTCAATGAGTTCTTCGCGCTTATCGAGCGGGCAGGGTTAGTGATTTCGGGAGACAGTTTGCCGATGCACGTGGCCTCGAGTTTTAATAGGCCATTGGTTGGGCTCTTTGGTCCAACGGATGAGGGGCGTGTCGCCCCCCGAAGTGGTCGATCAATGACGCTTCGGGCAGACAACCAATGCCGGCGATGCTACCGGAGAAGCCATTGCGTTAAAAACTGTATTGCGGATATCCGTGTCGAGGATGTTGAGAAGGCGATCGCATCGGTTCTCAACGCATAGCGTCGGTAGAGGTTCATCAGCGGCCGGTACTAGCTTCTCCAAAACGCTGGTGTCAGCAGCACTAACAAGGTAAAGATCTCAAGACGTCCCAGCAACATCGCTGCCGTGAGTACAAGTTTGGCAGCGTCGTTGAGGCTCGCATAGTTCTCGGCAACTTGCCCGAGTCCCGGTCCGAGGTTATTGAGACAGGCCGTGACCGCGGAAAAGGCCGTGACCAGATCAACGCCCGTCGCCGTAACCGCTATAGAGAGACCAACGTAGCTCAGTATATAAAGCGCAAAAAATCCCCAGACCGCGTTGATGACGTGGTCGGGAACCGGCTTGTTGCCAAGCTTCACCGTAATCAGGGCGCTGGGATGGATTAGCTGGCTAATCTCTCGTTTGCCCTGCTTGTACAGCAGGACAAGACGCATGACTTTCATCCCGCCTGCAGTGGATCCTGCACATCCACCCACGGCACTCATGATGATCAACATGATGGGAAGAAAAGATGGCCACCAATGGTACCCGGTTGTCGTAAAACCTGTCGTCGTCCCGATTGAGACAACCTGAAATGCTCCGTGAAGCAGGGTTTCTGCCACACTCGGATAACTCTCGGATGCCATGAGGGTGAGCACCGCTATCGCCGAAACCACGAATACGAAAGCAAAAAAGACTCTAACCTCGGTATCAGCGAGGTAGGTTTTTAGTGATTTGTTCTTAAAGACCGTGAAATGTAAGGCGAAGTTGACAGCGGATATCAGCATGAATGCCATAGCGACGATGAGGATCGCGGGGTTGCTGAAAAACCCCAGACTCTGGTCATGTGTTGAGAAGCCTCCGATCGCTACGGTAGAGAAGGCATGTCCAACCGCATCGAACACCGTCATCCCGGCAAGCCAATAGGCGATCGCACAACTCACCGTTAGACCCAGGTAGATAAACCACAGGGCTTTCGCAGTCTCGGTGATGCGTGGGGTGAGTTTTGAATCCTTCATGGGCCCGGGTGTTTCTGCTCGGTAAAGTTGCATGCCGCCGATTCCCAGCATGGGCATTACCGCAACGGCTAGGACGATGATGCCCATACCGCCAAGCCATTGAAGCTGTTGACGGTAGTAGAGGATGGATGGAGGTAGCTGATCGAGACCGCTCAGAACCGTGGCGCCGGTTGTCGTTAAGCCTGACATCGATTCGAATAGGGAATCCACCAGACCAAGTTCGGGGAAGGGTGACAAAAGAAGGGGTAAAGTGCCAAACACCGCCAGCACGGTCCAGAACAGAACAACAATCAAAAAGCCGTCACGCACCCGCAGCTCTTGTTTTTGATTTCGACATAGCGCCCAGAGTACGGTCCCCAGAACAATCGTCGTCAGAAAAGCCGCGACAAAAGCCGGTGTTCCGCCGTCCCTGTTCATCCAAGCGATCATGAGTGGCGGGATAAGCGTGGTGCTGAACATCGCGAGCAGCACGCCCAGAATACGAAACACGGCGAGAGAGAGCACAGTTCGGTCGAGTCCTAGATAAAAGTCACCGACACCTGAAATAACTGCTCGACTTCACGGATTTTGGTCTTATCCACGACAAATAGGATTATGTGATCCTCCGGCTCTATCACCGTGCTCCCGTGCGCAATGATGACATCGTCGCCGCGTAGGATTGCTCCCAGCATCGTGCCCTCAGGCAGATCGATCTCTTCGACCGCACGGCCAACGACCTTAGAGCTTTCCTGATCACCGTGCGCAATGACTTCAATTGCTTCTGCTGCACCTCGCCGGAGCGAATGGACGGCAACCATATCGCCTCTTCGCACGTGTGTCAGTATTGTTCCCACCGTCGCTACCCGAGGAGAAATAGCTATGTCCACAAGTGAATTTTCTAGAAGATCAACATAGGCCGAGCGATTGACAAGCGCCATGGTGCGGCGGGCCCCAAGGCGCTTGGCGAGCATCGCTGAAAGAATGTTGGCTTCGTCATCATTGGTCAACGAACAAAAGACATCGACCGTATCGATATTTTCCTGCTGCATCAGCTCTTCGTCTGCCGCGTCTCCGTGCAGCACGACCGAGCGATCCAGCTGTCCGGAAACCTGTTTAGCACGCTGCGCGTCGCGTTCGACAATCTTCACCGTGCAGTTCGATTGCTCCAGAGCAGCGGCAAGACGTACACCGATGTTGCCAGCTCCCGTAAGCATGATGCGGCGACCGGGGCGCTCCACCCGACAAAGTTCACTCATGACCGAATGAATATGCTGTCGGGCAGCGACGAAGAAGACCTCGTCTCCCGACTCAATGACGGTGTCTCCTTTCGGGAGAATTGCGTGATTCTGACGATAAATTGCGGCAACACGACTATCGATATTGGGGAGATCTTCGCGTAGAGCTTTGAGCTGTCGCCCGATAAGGGGGCTTCCCTCGTTAGCGCGAACGCCCACAAGCTGAATCCGATCTTTGGCGAAACTGACCACCTGCAGGGCGCCCGGGTACTGAATCAGGTGGAGGATGTGCCGGGTAACGATGTGCTCTGGGCTGATAATGACGTCAATCGGAATAGCGTTGTCAACAAAGATCTCAGGATGCGACAGGTACTCACTCGAACGGATCCGAGCAATCTTTTTCGGGGTATGAAATAGGGAGTGCGCGATCTGGCAGGACGCCATATTGACTTCGTCCTGATTAGTAACCGCAAGTACGAGATCCGCGTCCTGACCCCCAGCTTGCTCAAGAACGCTAGGGTGGGAGGCAGCACCGGTTACGGTGCGAATATCCAGGCGATCTTGTAGGCCCGCAAGTTTCTCCGGGTCGATGTCGACCAGCGTGATGTCGTTCTCTTCTCCTGAGAGAATTTCAGCCATCGACGTCCCCACCTGCCCTGCACCAAGAATAATAATTTTCAAAATAGCTAACTCTTTTGTAGCGCCTTACTCACGATATTTACTGTCTTTCGGATTCAGTCCTAGTCCTTTTAACTTCCGATAAAGATGTGTTCGCTCGAGTTCCGTTCGCCGAGCGAGTTCGCTGATGTTTCCGCGCGTTTGCTGCAGGTGAAATTCTAGATAATCTCGCTCAAACTGCTCCCGCGCTGAGCGCAGAGGTTGTCCAAAATCTTTCCATGCATTTTTTCCTCCACCGCCTCCATAGGGGCGGCACGGGAACCCATCACCGCTATGGTTTCTTCCGCTTCAATGATCTCGGAGGTGGTGGTCAACAGCAGCCGGTGAATAAAGTTCACCAGTTCGCGGACGTTGCCGGGCCATGGTCGATTTCTCAAGTAATTTATTGAGGATGTAGAGAATCGGCGAAACGGAAGGTGCTGGCTGTCGGTTATCTGCTGGGTGTAGAAGTTTATGAGGTCAGGAATATCTTCTCTGTGAGTGCGCAGGGGAGGAATCTTTAAGGTGACGGCGCCTAGGCGACTGAGAAAATCCTCACGTATTTTCTTGCCGGCCAGAAGATCCGCTGTACTCTGGGAAGTCGTGAGCACGAGTCGAAAGTTTGCGGGGATTAGGCTCTTGTCAGAGGCTTTCGTGAACGAACCTGTCTCGAGCGCAGCGACGAGGCTCGCCTGGCTGTCGAGATCAAGAGCGCTCACGTCATCAATCACAAGGGTGCCGCCCAGGGCCTGTTCCAAGTAACCCGGGGTGATGCTGTCCGATTTCGGGTTACCAAACAGACTTTCCCCAATAGCAGCGGACTCGAGCACACCGATGGGCGCCTCGATAAATGGCCCGTTCGTGAACGGGCTGGCCCTGTGCAGGACGCGAGCCGCAACGCTTTTTCCCGATCCGGGTTCGCCGTGGATCAATACGGTTTGACGGGTGCCCGCAACCTGATTGATACGCTCGTTCAGATCGCTCAACAGAATGCTGTGTCCGACAAAACCGGAAACCGGCTCCAGCTGCGTTTTCAGTGTGACGTTCTCGGCTTTCAGGGCCACGGTTTCCAGCGCGCGCTCAACGGTCACCAAGAGCTTGGCTGTAGATAGTGGCTTCTCAAGGAAGTCATAGGCCCCAATGCGGATCGCCTCGACGGCTGTTTCCACGGTGCCGTGACCCGAGATCATGATTACTGGCACGGACGAGGACGCTCTCTCGCGCCACTCCTTGAGCAGGGCAATGCCGTCGGTATCAGGCATCCAGATATCCAGAAGAACAAGATCCGGTTGCTCGTCGGAAAACTTCGCCCGTGCTTCCTCAGCATTGGCAGCGGTGGAGACTTGGTATCCCTCATCGCCTAGGATGTCGCCGATGATCTCGCGAATATCGGGCTCGTCATCGACAACAAGGACGGTGTTAGCGCGCATCATGAGGCAGATAAGAGCAGCCCGTCCCTCACGATAGTGGGGCCGGAAGAGAAATTATAACGGTTGCGCCACCCGCGGGAGAATTGGTCGCTCTAATGGCGCCATTATGTTCTTCAATGATACGTCGGCAGATGGCCAGACCCAATCCGGTGCCTTTCTCTTTCGAGGTGACATAGGGCTCAAACACGCGTTCGATATTGTCGGCAGAAAATCCTGGCCCATTGTCGCTCACTGTGATCCTAAGTTGGTCTCTGGTGGAATCGAGTTCAGTGTGAATCTTCACGACTCCGCCCTGGTCGGCAGAGGCATCGCGCGCATTAATGATGAGGTTATTAAGAACCTGGCGAATTGCATTGGCGTCAACCCAGATCGTTCGTGTAATGGGCGTCAGCTCGGTAATAACATCCGCCTGAGTTTCATTCGCATTGAAAAGATCCACCGTATCCGTTACCAACTGATTAATGTCCGTTGCCAATCGATGAAGAGGGGCAGGACGCGCGTACTCCGAAAACGCATTCACCATCGTCTTCATCGCCTCAACCTGCTGGACAATGGTTCGCGTTGATCGATCGAGCGTTTCTTTGTCCTCGCCGGCAAGACTCTCAAGATACTTGCGTCTTATGCGCTCGGCCGATAGCTGGATCGGCGTGAGGGGGTTCTTGATCTCGTGGGCGAGCCGCCGTGCTACTTCTCCCCAGGCTGCGTCGCGCTGTGCTTTGAGTAATTCGGTTGCATCCTCAAAAACGATGACGTGCACGGTGTCCTCGCCTTCGTCGATCCGGGTACCGCTACAGATTAGCGTATGCCGACCCGTATCGTTATGAATCCGGATCTCCTTTTGCCAACCGGATCGATTCTGATCCATGCCCTCTTTTATGGCTTGGATCAGAGCGCTTGATCCTGTCAGCGCCTGAGCGAGAGTATCAATCGACTGCTGCGTAAAAGCAGATAGGTCTGTTTCGAGAATCGCCGCAGCTGCTGCATTAAATGTCTGAAGATGACGGTCGTTGTCAAATGACAATACCCCTGCTGATAAGTGGGTCAATACCGTATCCAGGTAGGCATGTTCCGCTTCGGCTTGCCGCTGACTTTCAACGGCCCGTTGTTGCGCGATGCCCACTTCCCGAGTCATTGTGTTGAAAGAGTCCACGAGCACGCCCAGCTCATCACTTCCGTGAACCGGCAGGGTTTTCTCATAGTCGCCGCGAGAGACCGCGCGCGTGCCCTCGGCAAGGTCGCGAAGCGGCGCCAGCATTCTTTGAGCAAGATAGATAGACGCCCACACGGCGATGAGTAACGTCATCGCGGTGATCAACGTGAGGCTGAGAACAAAGCTTAAGGTTAAAGGCTGTCGGAGGTATTTAAGTCTTTCATATTCACGGGATGCGGACTCCACGCTCTCACCCAGTTGTGAGTAGCGCAAGGGGAGCGGGTACAGAATTTGTAGCACCCGGTCCGGGGAGCTCACGCTGAGCCCAGATACCGGAACCGCAACCCGTAGACGCAGACCGATGTCGGAGGCTGGCTCGAATTCGGCGTAGAGTTTGTCGCGGCGGACTTTCCCGAGGACTTCTTCGTTAGGTGCGTCGGGAATGAGGGAAATCGACAAATTACTGCTGGAGGCTAGGATACGCCCGGTCGAGGAATGCAGGCTCATTTCGTCGTATCCGCCGGCTTCCCGAAGATTGTCCATAAGGTTATAAAGCTGGGACGATGTATTGGTGGTCTCAATACGTCGAGCCGATATTCGCGCCTGTCGGACGAGGTCAAGTTTGATGGTTTCTAGCGTGCTCCGACCCAGCAGCAGGGCATCGTCTAACGCTTGCTCAATTTGGGTGTCGAACCAGGAGTCGATACTCCGGCTTAGAAATTGAACCGCGAAGTAATAAACCATCGCGAGAGGAATGATGGCAAGCACAGCGAACGTCGTGACGAAGCGCAGCGTGAGTCGTGAACCCAAGGCACGAGCACGAAACGCACTAACGAGTTTTCGTACCTGAAAAAATGTCAGCAGTGCGAGGATCGCAACGCCAATCAGGTTCAGAGCAATGAGGGCGCCGTAATAGTCGCCAAAGAAATCATCGTCCTGGGCGCTTTGCGTCAGAAGGACGGATGCGCCGAGTAGCGCAATCGAGAACGTCAGGACAAAGAGTGGCCCGAGATATCGTTTCACGGGAGGGTAACCGGCCAGCGCGCCCAACTGCTGTCCAGTCGCCAATCTTCCAGAACAAGCGCGATTAACCGCAGGGGTCCGGGCAGGGCGCCTCGGTCCAGCGTGACCCTGAGACGCATCTGCAGACTGTCCTTAGTAGTCACCCCACTAGGCAGCGCATGTTGTGCTGAGTATCGCTCGATCGATGCCAGGGTCTCAGAAAGCGTAGCGAAGTCCTCCGAACTCCCGTCCCGAAAGCGAGTCAAATGAAATCGGTTCGTGAGGCCTTGATACTCAATTTGGTAGCGGTCTTCCCATGCTTGGACGCTGAAAAACAAAGAGGCCAGGCTTGCCCTATGCAGTTCGGCCTCGACGACTAAAGTGAGACTGATCCCCTTGGATAGCGCCTCCTCCGGATCGCCACTCACGGCAAGGCGTAACCGAGCGTCAGTACTGATCACGCCGTCCGCCAAACGAGAACTGCCGTTCTCAACAATAAAGTCAGCATATGCCACGCCCGCGCTGAGGAGTAAGCTACAGGCTAAGGCGAGGGACAGCAGGGTTCGCTTGGTAAAAATAAATATGCTCACTGGCTAGTGCAAACTACCTTCTTTGCCAGGCGAAATTATAAGGTTTATCTTCAGCGCCCTCACGCTTTCTGCAACGAAGCGTAATAGAGGCCATCCCGTTGTGCATTCGGGAGTATCTGCTGGCCATAGCTCGTAATTCGCGCGCTTGGAAGCGCAAAATCTTTCATCTGAGCGTCGGAAAAGTTATCGAGGGCTTTCCTTACGATATCGTCGTTTTCCGCGGCAAGGATAGAGCAGGTTGCGTAAATCAACTGCCCGCCTGGTGCAAGCAGTGGCCAAAGCGAATGCAGGAGCTGCTCCTGCTTTGCTGAAAACGCACCGATGTCTGATGGTCTTCGGTGGTGTCGGATATCGGGATGTCGCTTTAAGACCCCTGTTCCGCTACAGGGCGCATCCAATAAGATGAGGTCGAACGGCTTTCCATCCCACCAGCGCTCAACGTCATGAATATCGGTTGATATCACCTCAGCCTTTTCTCTGAGTCTGTCGAGATTAGATCGGATGAGATTTGTACGACCCGGGAGATCGATGGCCGTGAACGACGTGATCCCGAGCAACGTTTCGAGGAGATGAGTTGTTTTGCCGCCGGGCGCGGCACACGCATCCAACACGCGTCCGCCTTTAAAGTCCTGGCATAGCAGGGGGGTTAACTGAGCGGCTTCATCCTGCACTGAGCACATGCCTGCCTCAAATCCGGGAATGCGGCTGACGTCTCTTCCTTTTAGCAGGGTGACCCCCCAGGGACTCAGGTCTGATGGAGTGGCTGAGACTGCATCCCTTAGAGAGAAGATCGAGGTATCGAGCGCGCGAGGTTTTTTTAGGATTGACGCGCAAGGTCATCGGCGGTTTCTGAGTAGCGCTATCAAGAATATCCGTCCAGTCCTCAGGCCAACTTTGTTTTATCTGGTCAATTAGCCATTGCGGAGTTGCATACTGCGATTCCGTTGACAGATTAGCCAGCCGATCAGGATCCCGTAGCCAGGAACGAAGCACGCCATTGACCAAACCAACCGCTCGAGGGCGTCCGAGCACCCGCGCCGCTTCAACGGTGCCGGACGTTATCGCGTAGTCGGGTTCGTCCATGTGATCAAATTGATAAAGGCCGCTAATCAGCAGGGCCTCCAAGATGCGATCCTTATTGGAGATCGGCCGCGATAACTTTCGACGAATGGCCTCTCGATAGCGGTACCACCAACGCACCGTGCCCCAACTTATTTCGCGCGCCTCTGCCTGGTCTCTACTGTCAAGATCCTGAAGCAAATCACGAGCACTTCGATCCAATGACTGACCTTTAACAATGGTCGCGTGGATGACCTGTGCGGCGCGCGCACAGACGTCAGCCGTGGGCATGGCTAGGTGGTCCCGAGAGGAACTGGTCGCCCTTATTCATCGTGTATCCGTTGAGAAAGCTGGCTATGGGCAGCGCTTTTGATCCCGGCCGCTGGACTTTTGTGATTTCCAGCAGACCGTCGCCGGTCTGGACATCAATGCGGTCGGCGTGAACTCCAATGATGGTGCCACGAGGACCGTGCATTCCCGGTGCGCCTGCGCGCACTTCCCGAATCAACAGCGGATTGCCGTTAAGGCAAGAGCGTGTCAGCGGCCATGGATTAAACGCTCGCACAATCCGCTCGATCTCAGCCGCGGTTTGACTCCAATCGATCCACGATTCCGCTTTCGTGAGTTGATGGGCATAGCTGATTCCCGTTGACGGCTGAGGAACCGGGATAAGCCGTTGCGATGAAATGTCGTTCAGCGACCGCGTCAGAAGCTCAGCCCCAAGAGACGAGAGACGATCATGGAGTGTCTGACCGGTATCGTCAGAGTGAATCGGCAGGTCTGCGCTCGACAGCACGGGCCCCGTATCAAGCCCCTCATCCATCTGCATGAGCGAGATACCGGTCTGCGAATCACCCGCTGCGATGGCTCGCTGAATGGGAGCCGCGCCTCGCCAACGGGGTAGGAGCGACGCATGAACATTGACACATCCGAGCGAGGGTGTCTCGAGAGTGTGGCGTTTGAGGATCACGCCGTACGCGACCACAACGAGGAGATCAACTTTTTGAATCTTAAGAAACTCGGTCTCGTCGTCGAGATTTTGCGGCTGTCGAACAGCGAGATTGCGCTCCAGCGCAGCGATCTTTACCGGGCAGGCCCGCAGATGTCGACCTCGACCTGCCGGACGATCGGGCTGGGTATAGACGGCGATCAGATCAACGCCCGAAGAGACTAACGCGTTTAAAGAGGGCACCGCAAAATCCGGCGTGCCGGCAAATGCTACGCGCATCCTGGATCGCGTTATGAAACCGCAGAGGCCTCTTTTGAGGACGCAGAGCGCAGATCAGTGGGACGCTGCTCTCGAATAAGCCGCTTTCGGATGCGGTCCCGTTTTAACTGGGAAAGATAGTCGACGAAGACCTTGCCGTCGAGATGGTCAACTTCATGCTGCAGACAGATCGCAAGGAGCCCAGAGACCTCTTTTTCAAACGGCTGACCCTCACGATCAAGAGCGCAGACCTTGATGTTCGGATAGCGATACACTGGAACGATCGCCCCAGGAACCGATAAACAACCCTCGTCGGACTCGATGAGCTCACCCGATCCGATGAGCACCGGATTGATATAGACCTGCAGGGCGTCTTGGTTCTCGGAGACATCAATCACGAGCAATCGCTGGTGGACATTCACCTGCGTGGCTGCGAGACCAATTCCGGGAGCGGCATACATGGTCTCCGCCATATCGTCGATCAGGCGCTGTAATGCGTCATCGAAATGTTCGACGGGCTCAGCGCGCGTTCGAAGCCGGGGATCGGGATACACAAGAATATCGAGCAAAGCCATTGAATTCAGGTGGTGCCCACCAGTTGTGAAATGCATCACTTGGCGAGCGGTCTGAGGTTCTCTACACTAAATGAGGTCGAAACAGTGCAATGTCAATGGGTATGAATTTTAGCCGAATTATCAGCGGTCTTTCGGGCGGCCTAAGCTCGAGTAGGAAAGGGTCACGGCGCTGCTCCGGATTGGGACGCGCAATGATCGGCTGTAGTCTGCTCTGGCAGGGGGGAATGTCTCCTGCGCTGGCGCAGGATTCGGTAGCGGAGTCTGTGATTCTGCCTGTTGAGAAGCGTAGCCCCGAGGTGCGCGTCACTGAGCACGCCCAAACGGTGCTGACCATTTCGCCGGACGTGATCGCGCCATTTACCGGCCACCCGTTGCTTATGGAGGAATTGGATGGCCGGCAAACGGGACGGGTGCTGGTAGGTCTTAATGGTGAAATTATGTTCGGCCAGTTCAGCGAATTTATTGCTGAGGACGTTCCGTTTTCTGAGTCGGGCTCGTATGTTCTGTTTCGGCCCGATCGAGAAATCACAGACCCGTTAACCGGAGAGCCTTTGGCGGTGACGGCACAATTTCTGGGACTGGCCCGCCCAACGCATACCGATGAACTTGGAACATTTGTGGTTACGCAAGGAGAGCGGGAGATCGGGATTGGAGATCGACTCGTTGCCTGGGAAGCAGGATCGCCGCTTCAAGCAATAGAACCCGCGGCACCTTCAGTTTCCGTTGATGCATACGTAGCCAGCACATTGAGTGCAGTCGGCGGGGCTGGCAGTTACTCCGTCGTCATTATTTCTGGAGGTGAAAATATCGGGATCCACACCGGGGATCTACTTACGGTCCGAAGTCCGGAACGGCAATTGCTGTTAACCGAGCGTGATCATCTACCGATTCGCACCACCAGCGCCTGCAATGCCTCGACCAGTGCACTGCTTAATTCCAGCGCCCGGATAATCGACTGCGCGGAGCGAATACCCTCTCAGCGAGAGCTAACAGGTCGATCGTCTGAGATTCTTCCCCTTCCGCCGACGGACTCTGGAGAGGTGGTGGTATTTCGTGTGTTTGAGCGGGTGAGTTTCGCTTTAATTCGTAAAGCATCGCGCGCGATTGCAGTGGGGGATTGGGTAGGTCACGACGATAGCTAAACCTCCCGAAGGCGTGCTTTTACCGTACGCATCTACCCCAAAATACTTGAGCGGTGTGGCCATGGAGGGCCCGCGTTGGAAGATCTTCGTAAAGTCTGGGCGACGCTCGGTCGCATAGCTCTGCCGGATGCTGTAAAGCGCGATACGCTGTCGCGGTATGCCAGACCCGACCAAGCGCTTGACGTGATTCTTGATGCGGCCCAGGCAAAGGGCTTTCGGATCGATCAACTGATTAATGAGAAGCTCATCGAGCAGGATCTTCGATGGAGTGAAGAGTCAAGTCGCGAAATCATTGGATTGACTGACGCGGGTTATCCCCATCTTCTTCGCGAGATCGCCTCACCCCCAACCGTTCTCTATTGCGATGGCCGAATCTCCCTATTGCATGAGCGATCGGTTGCAATAGTAGGTAGTCGAAAACCGACCCACGCCGGGGTAAAGATCGCAGCAACCATGGCGGGTGACATCGCCCGCGCAGGTACGGTTGTGGTGAGCGGCCTTGCGCACGGCATCGATAGCGCGGCGCATCGTGGTGCTCTCGTTGCCGATGGATGGACTATTGCCGTTTTCGCAACTGGGCTTGACTCGATCTATCCGAAACGAAATAGAGATCTCGGATCTCAAATCAAAGAGAAGGGCCTTGTGATTTCCGAGTTCCCTACCGGCGTTGGGGTTCGTCGCCACCACTTTCCTCAGCGAAACCGAATCATCAGCGGGCTCAGCATGGGAACGGTAGTGGTCGAGGCGACAGCGCGAAGCGGCAGTTTGATTACCGCCGGGTTCGCTGCAGATCAGGGGCGTGAGGTGTTCGCGGTACCGGGCTCGGTATACTCGCCCCCGTCGAACGGCCCTCACCAGCTGATTCGAGATGGAGCGTGTCTCGTTGAGTCAGGAGCGCAGGTCCTGGAAGGTCTGGGCTGGCTAAACCCCGAGAAAAAAAAGAATAATGCCCCGTCAGAGCAGCCTGAATGGTGTCGTGAGATCTTGCGTGCGGTGGACTTCACGCCGACTGCTCTAGATCAGATTGCAGAGCGATGCGGTTTGACGATTGGCGAGGTTTCAGCCATCCTGATAAGGATGGAGTGTGAACAGTTGATCTCCGCCTGTCACGGGGGCTATGTCCGCGCCGGTTAAGTTCTTCGTATGTTTGTGCAAAGAACTATCAAAGGACTAAATCTAGCTACAAAAAATATGGGTAAGTCTCTGGTCATCGTAGAGTCTCCGGCCAAAGCCAAGACGATTAACAAGTACTTGGGGGATCAGTACGTGGTGAAGTCGAGCGTCGGCCACGTGCGAGATCTTCCCGTTAGCGGGTCGCGCGGCAAGGTCGATCCGAAGGCGCGCGCGAAGCAAGCGGCGCTGACTCGGAAGATGTCCCCGGAGGAGAAGGCGATTTACCGTCGCGAGAAAGCGAAACGAGATCTCGTGCAGAACATGGGGATTAACCCCGAGAACGGCTGGGAAGCCAACTATCAGGTCCTGCCGGACAAGGTGAAGGTCGTTAACGAGCTTAAAAAACTGGCAGCCTCAAGCGATGAGATCTACCTGGCGACCGATTTGGATCGTGAAGGCGAAGCCATTGCATGGCATCTAAAGGAGGTTATCGGCGCTGACCCCGATCGATATCGACGGGTGGTGTTTAATGAAATTACCAAACAAGCCGTCCAGGATGCGTTCTCCCATCCCGGTCGACTTGACGACGACAAGGTCCAGGCCCAGCAGACGCGACGGTTTCTTGATCGTGTTGTTGGATTCATGCTCTCGCCTTTATTGTGGGCCAAGATCGCTCGAGGACTTTCCGCGGGGCGGGTGCAGTCGGTCGCTGTCAGCTTGCTCGTGGATCGAGAGCGCGAGATTCGTGCGTTCGTGCCGGAGGAGTTTTGGGAGGTCTTTGCCAATACGCAATCGGACGACGGTGCTATTCGCTTGCAGGTGGCCAAGCAGGGGGGCAAGGAGTTTCGACCCTCCAGTAAAGACCAAACGGATAAGGCGCTTGCGCTTCTCACCGACAGCACGTTTAGCGTCGTAGAGCGTAGCGATAAGAAAACGCAGTCGCGCCCAAGCCCGCCGCTGATCACCTCAACCCTTCAGCAGGCGGCCAGCACCCGACTCGGGTTTTCTGTAAAAAAGACAATGACTTTGGCCCAACGACTGTACGAGGCTGGATTCATCACCTACATGCGGACAGATTCGACCCACCTAAGCCCAGATGCCGTGTCCGCGTGTCGCGAGCTGATCGAGGAACGCTATGGTGTCGCGTATCTTCCGGACTCTGCGAACCTCTACTCGAGCAAAGCGGGCGCTCAAGAGGCTCACGAAGCAATTCGGCCAACAGACGTGCGTCGGCAGTCCGCACAGCTAGGTCTCGAGCGGGATCAGGAAAGGCTTTATGACCTGATCCGAAACTTCTTTATCGCCTCCCAAATGACGAATTCACGATATCTCAGCTCGTCGATCAAGGTCGCGGCGGGAGACTTTGAGTTGAGAGCCCGTGGTCGAATCCTGGAGTTCGATGGATACACCAAAGTGCTGCCCCCAGCCGGTCGTCAAGAAGATGAGGTCCTGCCGGATATCAAAGAGGGTGCCCGGTTGAGCCTGCTTACGCTTGATCCGAAGCAGAACTTCACCAAGCCCGTGGGTCGCTTCACCGAAGCCAGTCTAGTGAAAGAGCTTGAAAAGCGAGGTATTGGTCGGCCGTCAACCTACGCCTCAATCATTTCTACGATTCAAGATCGTGGTTATGTGAAATTAGTTAATCGCCGGTTTTTTGCCCAGAAAGTCGGGGAGATCGTCACGGATCGACTGCGGGAGAATTTTGCCGATCTCATGGACTATGGCTTTACCGCAGAAATGGAAGCCACGTTGGACGAAATTGCCTCAGGCGAGAAGAACTGGAAGACCGTGCTTGACGCTTTCTATACAGGGTTCTCTGAGAAGTTAGAGGCCGCGCGTGGAGAAGGCGAAGGCAAGGACGCGGTCGGCGGAATGCGCGCAAATCTGCCGACAGAGACAAGCGTGGAGTGTCCGGCGTGCGCAAGACACATGCAGATCCGTAACGGTGCGACAGGGGTGTTCCTCGGATGCTCAGGCTATGCCTTGGCACCGAAGGAGCGGTGCACGCAGACCATGAACCTGATTTCGGGTGATGACGTCGAGGAGGCTGAGCGCTCAGATGATGAAGAGGCGCTTCGACTCGTCAGCATAAAACGGTGCGGCAATTGCCATAGCGCCATGGAATCGTACCTTATCGATGAGAGCAGGAAGATTCATATCTGCGGCAATAATCCCGACTGCGCGGGTTTTGAGATTGAGGCCGGCGAATTCAAGTTGAAGGGCTACGACGGCCCAACATTGGAGTGTGATAAGTGCGGTGCCGAGATGCAATTGAAGTCGGGCCGTTTCGGCAAGTATTTCGGCTGCACATCGGAGGCCTGTAAAAACACCCGCAAGCTGCTTCGTAATGGAGAGCCGGCCCCGCCCAAAGCGGATCCGATTCCGATGCCGGATCTTCGCTGCCAGAAAGTTGATGATTTTTATCTGCTACGAGATGGCGCCTCTGGTCTGTTTCTTGCAGCAAGCCAATTTCCAAGGAATCGCGAAACTCGTGCGCCGCTGGTTGTAGAGGTGGCGAGCGTAGCTGACCAATTAGATCCAAAGCACCGGTATCTCGCGGACGCACCGACGTGTGATGGAGATGGCAATCCCGCTCAAATACGCTTCAGTCGGAAAACGAAAGAGCAGTACGTTATGACTGAGCGCGAGGGCAAGGCAACAGGCTGGAAAGCGTTTTATCGCGATGGAAGCTGGGAGATTGACGACAAGTCCTCTACCGCGTCGGGTACTGCAAAAAAAGCCGTCAAGAAAAAGGCCAAAAAAGTAGCCAAGAAGGCCGCAAAAAAGGTGGGCACAAAGAAAGCCAGCTCTCGAAAATCGCCGCCAAACGCTGCGGGTGAGGACGGCATGCCCGCCGAGAGTGACAATCTGTCGGATGCCTCGCTTTCTGAATAGCTTTCAGGATAGATCGTTAGAAAAGCCCCTGGATGGGATCTACCGAAGATCCCGGATCAGGAAAAGGTGGCTCGCTTCCGCGAACAAAAAATTCCGTATAACCTTTGGGGTCCTCGGCCTGCGTGCGAAGCCCCGTATCTTCACGTACTCGCACGGAGACGATACGCTCGGGAACCGGTCTTGAGGTTTCCGGGCTGGCGTCAAGCGCGGTCTCCATGTAGTCAATCCAAATAGGTAGCGCCGCTCTTGCACCGGATTCTCCCTCGCCGAGATCTTTTGGATTGTCGTAACCCACCCAGACGCTTGTGACTACGTCGGGGTTATAGCCCGTGAACCAGGCATCAAAATAGTTATTTGTCGTTCCTGTTTTGCCCGCTAAATCGTTTCGTCCCAGACGCATTGCAGCTCGGGCGGTACCTGATCGCACTACCTCCTGCATCAGGCTGTCCATAATGAAGGCGTTTTCCGACGAGATAATGCGTTTTGCAAAACGAGGATCAATTCCACGTTTTTGCGGATCGTTCGAATCCGTCTCCTCGGTAACGCAGTCGGCGCATACCATGGTGCGGTTAGCGTATTCGACAATGTCGCCTGACTGATCCTCGATGCGCGCAATAAAGTAGGGCTCGATCAGGTAGCCGCCGTTGGCAAACGCGGCGTAGCCTCGGGCAATCTCCATAGGCGTAACCGTCGCGGATCCGAGCGCTAGCGAAAGCCCTTTTGGGAGTCGAGGTAGGGCAAAGCCGAATTGGGATAGGTATGTTCGAGTCAGCTCGATCCCCAGCGCCCTGACGAGTCTCACCGACACAAGATTGAGGGATATGCTGAGTGCCTCGCGCAGGCGTGTTGGACCAAAGACTTGCTTGTTGTAATTCTGGGGGCGCCACGCGCCGCCAACGTCGTCTTCAACGACGATGGGAGCTCCGCTTACCAGCGTCGATGCCGTAAACCCGTTGGCGATGGCGGCGGAGTAGATGAACGGTTTTATATTTGAGCCGGGCTGGCGCTCAGCTTGAAGCACACGATTAAATCGGCTCGCCCCAAAGTCCAGGCCGCCCACTAGCGCAAGAACGGAAGCGTCCACCGGGTTCAGGGAGACGAGCGCGCCTTGAATGTCGGGCACCTGAGAGAGCTCGAGGTTGGATCCTTCTTCGATGACGTAGATCACATCTCCCGGGTGAAGGAAGCTTGACGGACTTTTTCGAGTCCAACGCCAGCCTGCTGGCGACATAGAGCGGTATTGCCCCTCCAGAGTGAAGAGTTCGATGGCGTCGCCCCCTGGGCGAATCACCATCGCCGGACGGGCGCCCGCTATGGTGCGGTAGGTCGCCAGCATTGATCGCCGTTGATCTTCGCCTGGGTGCTCAACCGGGTGGATGTAACCCGCCGGGCCGCGATAGCCGTGTCGGCGATCATAAGCCATCAGTCCTCGCCTTAAGGCTTGATTCGCAGCCTCTTGGTTCTTGGCGGATACCGTGGTGTATACCCGATAGCCTGACGCGTAAGCCTCTTCGCCAAAGCGTGAAACCATATAGTCGCGCGCCATCTCTGCGAGATAAGGCGCGTCGAGTTCGATATCCATGCCGTGACGTTTCGCGGTGACCTCTGCCGATCTCGCTATTTCGTAATCAGACTCTGCGATCCGCTCGAGCTCAAGCATTCGCCGCAGCACGTAATTTCGACGATTGATGGCCCGCTGCGGGTTGCTGACCGGGTTGATTGAGGACGGCGCCTTGGGTAACCCCGCGAGCATTGCGAGCTGAGCAAGATTCAGCTCGTCTAAAGGCTTGTCGTAGTAAAAGTAAGAGGCTGCCTGAAAGCCGTATGCGCGGTGACCGAGAAAAATCTTATTGAGATAAAGCTCAAGAATTTGCGCTTTCGTTAACTCTCGCTCTAGGCGAAATGCCAGTAATGCCTCTTTGATCTTTCGCGTGTACGTTTTTTCCCGAGACAGAAAGTAATTTCTCGCGACTTGCATGGTGATTGTGCTGGCGCCTTGGCGAGTATCGAGCGATCGCAAATTAGCGACGACAGCCCGCGCAACACCGAAAAGATCAATTCCATGATGACTGAAAAAGCGATCGTCCTCCGCCGCCAGGACCGCATCAATCAGTTGCTTTGGTGTGTCTTCGAATCGAACCGTTATGCGCCGTTCATCACCGAACTCTCCCAATAATTTTCCGTCAATGGAGTAAATGCGCAGGGGTTCTTTCAGTCGGATATCCTGAACCTCGCGGATGGCAGGCAAGTCCTGCCAAGTGACGCTGATTAACCCACCAAGGGCAGCCGTGGCGATAAGGCCGAGAGAGAAAAGAATCCAAAGGATGGCGCGAAGTCGCATAGATAGCCGTGAGGTGATGAAATGCGGAATTTGGCACCCGCAGGCCGTTTAATTTTATCAAACGCCGATGCAATGCCCGGATAGCTGGCCCCACGGCATCAGAGGCGCATGAAGGCTATCGCTCGCGGTAAACTTTAGGTTCATGGGACTGTTCCGTAAAAAAAATCGCCCAGCGCTTGGTATTGATATTGGCAGTGCCGGCGTTAAGGTGCTTGAGATGTCTGCCTCAGGTAAAGGCTATCGGGCAGATCGCGCCGGATTTGAACCGCTCCCAAAAAATGCAATCGTGGAGCATGGCATTTCTGATCTGGATGCCACCAGCCAGGCCATTCGGCGTGCCGTTGCGCACTCACAGAGTTCTCGAAAGTATGCGGTGGTTGCGGTATCGCAGACCCACGTCATCACGCGGACGCTGAGCCTCCCCGCCGGACTCAGCGAGGGCGAGATTGAAGAGCAGGTGATGATAGAAGCCGCGCAGCAGATTCCGCATCCTCTCGATGAAATTTTCCTGGATTTCAGCGTTACGGGCGGTGCTCGGGACGGTAGTGATGACCAGGTTCTCATTACTGCATGTCGCCGCGAGATCGTGGAGGATTACGCCGCCGTACTCGAGCTCGCCGGCCTCACCGCGAGTGTGGTGGATATCAGCTTGTTTGCAATCGAGCGCGGATTCAGTTTTATCGCGAACAGTCTCGGCGAGGATCTTGAAGGTCGCGCCATCGGGTTCATGGATTTTGGAGATATGTCGACGCGACTCGACTTGTTTGTGGATAACCGCTCCGTGTACGGGCGCGAACAAAATTTCGGCGGCCGAATCCTCACCGAGAATATTCGCTCTCGATACGGTGTTGATTATCGCGAGGCAGAAACCATGAAGCGTACCGGTGACCTGCCGCAGAACTACACGCAAGATCTTCTCAACCCTTTTCGTGATGCGATGGCGCGTGAAGCAGCCCGTGCGCTGGAATTTTGTCTGACGGCTACGCAACGGACCTATGTCGACGCGTTAATGATCAGTGGCGGCTGCGCGCAAATCGCGGATGCCGCCGCGATAATTGAGAAACACATTGGCGTTCCGACACTGATTGCTGACCCATTCGCCGAGGGCGCGGGGATTCGACCCGCTAAGCTGGTTGAGCGCTTTGGCCCGATCATGGTTAAAGCGGTGGGGCTTGCCACGCGGGGTGCGGGATGATTCGAGGCGTTAATCTTCTGCCCTGGCGAGAGGAGCGTCGGCAACGCCAAAGACGCTCGGCGTTAGTGACTTCGCTATTGCTGGTTTTTTTGACCCTCGGTGCGGTGGGCGGTGTCTGGTGGAAGCAAAACGCGGATCTCAACTACCAAAATAGTCGCAATCAGTTTCTGCAGCAGGCGATTGCCCGCGTCGAGCGTCAATTGCGTGAAATCCGAGATATCCAGAAGCGCAAAGATGAGCTTATGGCGCGGATGGCCGTGATCCGTGATCTGCAGGAGGAGCGATCCAAACTGGTGCTCGGCATGATTGAGCTGGCGAACTCGAGCCCTGAGGGCATTTTCTTTTCATCCCTCAAGAGAACTTCAAAAGGCGTTGAGCTGAAAGGTGTGGCGCAGTCCAGCTCTCGTATTTCGGCTCTTATGGAGCAACTTACCGGCACGCCCTCGTTTGATCGGCCCGAGCTCAACATTATTAATGTGGGCGCGACCCAGGAATTCGAGCTGTCGGTGTCGACCACGCGGCCCGATGAATTGTCTGGTGAGACCAAGGCAAAGCCATGACCACATTGACGGCAAGACCGAAATGAGCTGGCAGGACGACCTTAAGCGCATTGATATCAATCAGCCGGCGGCGTGGCCCGGCTGGTTCGTGACAGTGATGGCATTTTTTGGCTGCGCGCTTCTCGCCTATGGCAGCTGGCATTTTGTGCTCAGTGATCAGCGCTTAACGCTTGAGTCATCAAGAAAAAAAGAGACTGAGCTTAAAAAGACTTTTAGCGTGAAAAAAGGCATGGTCGTCAATCTGCCCGCCTACAAGGCTCAGATGGTAGAGATCGAAGAGCTGTTGGCAACCATGTTAGAGAAACTTCCGGACAGCACGGAGGTGCCGTCGCTGCTTGTGGACATCACGGAGGCGGGGGCTCGTCGAGGACTTGAATTCAGCGTGTTCGATCCCCAGGCGCAAAAGCTGGAGGCTTTTTACGCCACACTTCCCATACGCGTTGAGGTAAAAGGAAGCTACCATCAGATCGCAAATTTTGTGAGCGATCTTGCACAGATGTCGCGAATCGTAACGGTGGGTGACCTGAACATGACCGGGCAGGACAATGGCGAGGTCAAGGCCACGCTCATTCTGCAGACCTACAGTTATCTTCCGGAGGGTGTCTAGGTGAGCCGAGCGCGCGGGTTCAGTCGATACGCTCGGCTTGGATCTATGTTAATCATCCCGGTTATCTTGGCGGGATGTTCGGAGCAGCGCACGCTCGATGATCTTGACCGGTATGTGACGACGTTGCACCGGGATACGGTTCCTAAGGTGGACCCGATACCGGAACAGCCGCCGGTGACTTCCGTCGTTTACGCGGTTGATGAAAGCAAGGATCCGTTTGCGCCGAGTAATGTGTTTGGTACCGAGGAGGTTGCAACCGCTGTAGAGAGCGAGCCGGATCCGCTCGCGCCGGACGTGGATCGCGTGAAAGAAGCTCTTGAGCGGTTTCCCATGGATGCGTTGAAACTCGTCGGAACCATGGAGCTCGAAAACGACCTCTGGGCCTTGATCAGCGCGCCGGATGGACAGATCCATCGAGTGGTGATTGGCTCTTACCTGGGACAGAATATCGGGAGAATCGTGGGCATTGATAAAGCAGCCGGCCGCCTGGATATCGAAGAGTTAGTGCAGGGGCCGTCGGGACGCTGGGAGACCAGATTGACTGAGTTAAGGGTGGGAGGGTAATTCTCTGTGAATTCAAGTAGATTCAGGGCTATGAATCGCCTTCGCCTCCCACGGCGCCTACCGAATGGCCGTTTTCTTTTAGGTCTTGCAATCCTATTCCTGTTGCCCCGCCTAACGTGGGCGCAGACCGGGCCGCACATTACGGACATCGCGTTCACAGCCTTGCCGGGCGGCCAAGTCCAAATTGACGTCTTAACGTCAGGAACACTGGATCGACCGCGAATGTTCCGAACCAGTGGGCCGGACCGAATCGTTCTTGATTTTTTTGGCGCTGATCACAATCTCCCCCAGCCCGTCATCGAGGTAGGTCGCGGCTCGGTCGAGAACCTGTTAATCGCTAAAGACGACAAACGCTCGCGGGTCGTAATTAATCTTATTGCTCCGGTCAGTTTTGAAACGGCCTATGATCCGGGCCGAGTCCGGCTGACGGTGAATCCAGCCGGTGGCGACGCAGCATCCGCTTTATCCGCAACGGGTTCGGACGATTCAACGGCTCCGTCAGATAACGGGCTTCAGCTGGGACTGATTGATTTTCGCCGTACGCCGGAGGCTGCCGGACGCGTCATCCTGGAATTTGATCAGGAAAACGCATTGGTCGATATTCGCGAGGATTTAGGCGAGATCGTTCTCGAGATCGCAGGGGCTCGCATGGACAAATCACTGCAGCGGCGACTCGATGTCCTTGATTTTGCGACGCCGGTGCGTTTTGTCGATAGTTTTGTCACTGATACCGGTGTGAAGGTCGTGGTGGCCCCGTTTGGGCGCTATGACTTCGTTTCGCTTCAGTCTGGAAAGCGATTCATTCTCGAGGTGTCCAAGGCTCCGGGTGATGCTGATGGGGTTTCGCAAGGGACGATCTATAGCGGTAAATTGATCAGCTTTGATTTTCAGAATATCTCAGTGCGAAGCGCGCTCCAGCAGATTGCGCAGGAGACAGACCTTAATTTTGTGATCAGTGACACCGTAGCCGGTGAGATGAGTCTGCGGCTTAAAAATGTCCCTTGGGATCAGGCGCTCGATACGATTATGCAGACCAAAGGTCTTGCAAAACGCCAGCAGGGGAACATCGTTTGGATTGCGCCTGCTGACGAGATTGCAAATCAGGAGAGATTGGCTTTGGAGGCTTCGCGCCAGGTCAGCGAACTCGAGCCATTGGTGTCTGATTTGATTCAGATCAATTACGCCAAAGCAGCCGATATTGCGAATTTGCTCAAATCGGTCAGGGCCATTGAATCCAATGTGCAGCAGTCGATGTTTGGGAGCGTGTCGATGGCAGAAGTTCAGACGGAAGAGAATCGACTTCTGTCTGATCGCGGCAGCGTGACCGTCGATGAGCGCACGAACTCGCTGCTGGTGCAGGACACAGAGCGAAAAATAAGAGAGATAAAAAAACTTATTACCGAGCTGGATCGGCCTGTGAAGCAAGTGCTGATTGAGACGCGAATTGTAGAAGCCAAAGAGGACTTCAGCCGTAACCTCGGCGTTAAGCTCGGACTTACCGGGATCAACAGTAATACAGCGCTCGGAACCGCTATGGGATCAGGATCGCTCTCCAACACCTCGACGATCCGTAACGACGGTATAAGTGCGAGCGGAGATGGCTCGCTGGGTGTGAATTTTCCGGCGAATGGTATCGGCTCCGTTTCCCCCGCTTCATACGCGCTGACTCTTGCCAAGGCAGGTGCCGGATGGGCGGGTCTCATTGATCTCGAGATTTCAGCCCTTGAGGCCGAGGGTAACGGTAAGATCGTCGCTAACCCGAGACTGCTTACTGCGGACAAGCAGGAAGCGCACATTGAGCAGGGCCAAGAGCGAATCTTTACAACCAATACCCTCGGTGAAGGAAACGTCGTAACCAAAAAAGCGGTCTTGGGTTTAACGGTCACGCCGCAGATCACACCCGATGATCGCGTTATTCTCGACGTGTTTGTGACCAAGGATTCGTTCGTCTCTGCCACCGAGGAAAATATCAACACCCTGCAGGTACGCACCCAGGTGCTTCTTGATAACGGCGAGACTGTGGTACTCGGCGGTATCTACGAGCAGCAAACATCGGAAAGCGTATCCAAAGTGCCGGTGCTCGGTGATCTGCCTTTCCTCGGTCCTCTTTTCAGAACGAAAGGAATACTCGATAATCGAAGCGAGCTGCTCATTTTCTTGACGCCGCGAATCGTTAACCCAGTCCTGACGGCGGGTTGAGGCGGCGCCTTCTTAAAGTCGTATTACGCTGACGTTGCGCAATGATTTCTGCGAGCAATATCTATCTGGTGGGTCCCATGGGCGTGGGCAAGACGACGGTTGGCCGTTCGTTGGCGAAAAGCCTCGGCATGGAATTTGTCGATTCCGATCAGGAGATAGAGGCGCGCACCGGTGTAAGCATCAGCACCATCTTTGATATCGAGGGCGAAACCGGGTTTCGTGAACGAGAAGCAAAGGAAATTTTCGAGCTCGTTAAACGAAAAAATATCGTTCTCGCGACCGGCGGCGGCGCGGTCACAAGAGAGGATGTGCGCAAAGCAATGCGCCATAATGGCCTCGTCATCTACCTGCACGCCACGTTGGATATGCTGGTCGAACGAACGCGCTCCAGCAAGAACCGACCCCTCCTGAACACCGGCGAAGATCCCCGAGTGGTCCTCGAGGCATTGATGACTGAGCGAGAGCCGCTGTATCGGGCGGAGGCCGACATCGTTTTTGAGACGGATTCCAGGTCCCCGCACGCTGTGGCGAAAGACATCTGCAATGAGATTCGCAAACGTTGGCAACCCTGAGCGTTGATCTCGGAGAAAGAAGCTATCCCATCCTAGTGGGCCCCGGGCTCTTGGAGGAGAAGGGGCTGATTGCCCGCTACATCGCGGGAAATGAAGTGCTCGTTATAACCAACGAGACGGTCGCCCCCTTGTATCTCGACAAAATAATCGGGGCGCTCGACCGATTTAACGTGACTTGCCAAGTGCTTCCGGATGGCGAGCAGCACAAATCTCTCGAGACGTTACAGGGTATTTTCGATACCCTGCTGCAGAACCGTTTGAGCCGAGGTGTGACCCTGGTCGCGCTCGGTGGCGGCGTGATCGGAGATATTGCCGGGTTCGCTGCGGCCTGCTATCAGCGCGGCGTCGCATTTGTTCAGGTGCCCACGACCTTGCTGGCTCAGGTGGATTCCGCTGTAGGCGGTAAGACAGCCGTCAATCATCCGCTCGGCAAGAATATGATTGGTGCATTTCATCAACCCACGTGTGTTGTATCCGATACCCATACCCTCACGACGCTGGCGCCTCGGGAGCTCTCTGCGGGACTAGCAGAAGTTATCAAGTACGGATTAATCCGGGATGCCTCATTTTTCAAATGGCTTGAAGACAACGTAGAGCAATTACTGACCTATGATCACAAAGCGTTGGAGCACGTCATTATTGAATCTTGTCGGCATAAGGCGGAGGTGGTAGCGCAGGATGAACGAGAAGCCGGGCAGCGCGCGCTTTTAAATCTTGGTCATACCTTCGGTCATGCGATAGAAACGGCTTCTGGATACGGTCAGTGGCTCCATGGTGAGGCGGTTGCGGTCGGGATGCTAATGGCCGCATCGATGTCCGAACGACTCGGGTGGATCGATTTCTCCGATGTCCAAAGAATTCAAACGCTCCTAACGCGCGCGAATTTGCCGGTGACCGCCCCAAAGGCAATGTCAACGTCGGACTTTCTTGATCACATGTCGGTCGATAAAAAAGTGACAGACGGGCGGATTCGTCTTGTTCTTTTAAGAGGAATCGGCAGCGCCGAACTGGTCGCCGAGTATCCGCAATCACTTCTCGAAGACGTTCTGAGCACGTTCCCCCGCGCGGGCTAGCCCTGCCAATCCGCACCAAGTTGGGGCAGGATTCAGAAGAACCTGCTGCAGGAATTTCGGTGAAGCAGTTGTATTTGAACCGGTTTTTACCAGTCGGTATACTTCCAATGCCGTCCATCGGAGAACTCTACGAGACGGCGTCTGCCCGCCACGGTTGTTGAATCGTTGTCTCCTTATTCGCTTTGGAATGCGGCCTATCCCGGGGCGCAACGGGGAGCGAGTCGGCGCACGAGACTGAACCCCTGAGGCGCTTAAGAGCGATAGAACCGGATGACATCATTGCTGCAAGAACCCTACGGGCTTTACCACCCTGACTATGAGCACGACAGTTGTGGCGTCGGTATGGTGGCCCATATCAAAGGCGTGGCAAGCCGCAGCATTCTCGACGACGCTTACGAACTCCTCAAGAGTATGGAGCATCGAGCAGGCGTTGGCGCGCAGCCAAACAGTGGGGATGGCGCCGGCATTTTAACGGCTCTGCCTTACGACTTTTTATGCCGGACCGTGATGGCCGATTTGGGCGTCGAGTTACCCGAACCGGGTAGGCTCGGCGCAGGCGTAGTCTTCCTGCCGAAGACTGAAAAAGAGCGCTCTCGATGCAAGCAGGCGGTCGAGGCCTTGGTGCGGGAGCATGGTCAGCGACTCATCGGCTGGCGCGTCGTGCCGGTCGCACCGGAAAAAGCCGACATCGGAATTGCGGCGCGGGCTTCTGAGCCTCATATCGAGCAGCTTCTGATCGAAGCCGTCGGCGGTATCGATCGAGAGGCCTTTGAGCGCAAGCTCTATCTCATCAGAAAGAACGCAAGCCACCTTTTGCGTACTGACAGATCGTTGTCGCAGGCGAAGATGTTCTACATCTGCTCGCTGTCGAGTCGGGTCATGATCTACAAAGGAATGCTCAGGACCTTGCAGTTGATGGACTACTACCAGGATCTGCAGGACCCGGATTACGTGACCCATCTGGCCATGGTCCACGCTCGGTTCTCGACCAATACGTTCCCGAGCTGGGATCGGGCCCATCCCATGCGTTTGATCGCCCACAACGGCGAGATCAACACCTTTCGAGGCAATCGCAACTGGATGCGTGCGCGCGAAGGGTCAATGCGAAGCGAGTTGTTCGGTGAGGATTTAGGGTCGATTTTTCCGGTGATTGAGCCCGATTGTTCGGACACCAGCGGTCTGGATAACGCGCTTGATTTCCTGCTCGCGACGGGGAGAACCTTGCCGGAGTCTGTTCTGATGATGATCCCGGAGGCGTGGCAGAAGCACGAGTCCATGGATTCGGAAAAACGTGCGTTCTATGAGTATCACTCCTCGATGATGGAACCATGGGATGGCCCGTCATCCGTGACATTCACCGATGGTCGGTGTATCGGAGCAGTGCTGGACCGCAATGGCCTGAGGCCCAGCCGATATTATGTAACGAGCGATGACCGGGTGATCATGGCCAGCGAGGTAGGCGTCCTGAAGCTTGACCCCAGCATCATTCTGGAGAAGGGTCGATTACAACCGGGCCGAATGTTCCTGGTTGATTTTGAAAAGGGTCGCCTCATTCCGGACGAAGAAATCAAAGGCGACTTAGCGCGGCAGCGGCCTTACCAGCAATGGCTCGCCGATCAACGTATCGAGCTGTCAGAGTTACCCAAACCCCAAAGCGTTCCTGGCTTGGATGAATCGACGTTAATTCCCCGGCTGCGCGCTTTCGGATACACGCGTGAAGCATTGCACTTCATGTTGATACCTCTTGTTCAAGAGGAGCGCGATCCGATCGGTTCCATGGGTAACGATTCCGCGCTCGCCTGTCTATCGGATCAGCCCCGTCTTACGTACGACTACTTTAAGCAGTTGTTTGCTCAGGTGACCAATCCAGCAATCGATTCGATACGTGAAGATGTCATCATGTCGCTCGAGTGCTACATCGGACCCGAGCAAAACCTGTTGGAGGCCACTCAGGAACATTGCCATCGGTTGCGATTGCCCCATCCCATCCTCACGCATGAGAATCTAGCGGCCATTAAGACGCTTGATTACCGGGGCTGGCGCAGCCAGGTCATCGACATCACGTTTGATCGTAACGAGGGCAGCGACGGATTACGGCCTGCCATTGATCGTATCCGCGCCGAAGCCGAACAAGCGGCAGATGCCGGAGTCAATCTCGTGGTGCTTTCCGATCGCGCCGTAGGCCACGGTCGAGTCGCGGTGAGTACGCTGCTGGCCGCGGGGGCCGTGCATCAGCATCTGGTGCGTTGCGCCAAACGTACCCGGATCGGTCTGGTGGTTGAGACGGGTGAAGCGAATGAGGTTCACCATCATTGTTTGCTCGCCGGTTTTGGCGTTGACGCCATTCATCCCTATCTTGCGTTTGAAGCCCTGTGGCACGCTCGGCGGGAGGGCAAGCTATCGCCGGATCGGTTCCCGGATGATGCCTCGGTGGTAAAGGCATATCGCAAGGGTGTCGCCAAAGGCATGCTCAAGGTGATGGGCAAGATGGGAATCTCGACTCTGCAGTCATATAAGGGCGCGCAAATTTTTGAGGCGGTGGGCTTGCGAGACGATGTGATTGATTTGTGTTTCTCTGAGACGGCCAGTCGTTTGCAGGGTGTGGGTTTTGATGTGCTTGCTGATGAAACGCTGCGCCGACATGAATTGGGGTATCCCCAAGTGTCTCGCGACAACGTGGTCACTCTGCCCAATCCGGGCGAATACCATTGGCGCGCCGGTGGGCGCAAGCACGCCTGGGAGCCCAAATCGATCGCGACCTTGCAGCGCGCGACTCGGCAAAACAATCTCGAAGCGTTTAAAGAGTTCTCGGATGGGATTAATTCGGAGGCGACCGGACGTTGCACGCTGCGTGGGCTGATGCAGTTGCGTGAAGGTGTTGCCGGACCCGCAGTCCCCCTCGAAGAAGTCGAATCGGCGGCAGACATCGTAAAGCGGTTTTGTACCGGCGCGATGAGTTTTGGGTCGATCTCGCCCGAGGCGCATGAGACCCTTGCCATCGCGATGAATCGCGTGGGAGGCAAAAGCAATACAGGGGAGGGGGGCGAGGATCCTCAGCGCTTTAAGCCTCTGCCCAATGGCGACCTAAAGCGCTCCGCGATTAAGCAGGTAGCCTCTGGACGCTTTGGTGTGACCGCCTGGTACTTAGCGAACGCGGACGAAATTCAAATCAAAATCTCGCAGGGTGCTAAACCCGGAGAGGGCGGTGAGTTGCCCGGGACAAAGGTGGATGACACCATCGCGCGAATTCGTTATTCCACGCCCGGGGTTGGGCTGATTAGCCCACCGCCGCATCATGATATTTATTCGATCGAAGATCTCGCGCAGTTGATTTTCGACCTGAAGAACACGAATCCTGATGCGCGAGTGAGCGTCAAGCTTGTCTCTGAGGTAGGCGTCGGAACGATTGCGGCCGGTGTGGCCAAGGCCCATGCGGATCATATTCTGATATCAGGAGATAGCGGTGGGACCGGTGCCTCTCCGCTGACGAGTATCAAACATGCGGGCCTGCCCTGGGAGCTGGGTATCGCGGAAACTCACCAGACCCTGGTGATGAATGATTTGCGCAGCCGGGTTGTTTTGCAGACCGATGGCGGTATCAAAACCGGCCGAGACGTCGTGATCGCGGCTTTGCTCGGGGCAGAGGAGATCGGTTTCTCGACCGCACCACTTATCGCGCTGGGCTGCATCATGATGCGAAAGTGCCATCTGAATACCTGTCCCGTCGGCATTGCGACGCAGGATCCGGTCTTGCGGGGGAAATTCAAGGGATTGCCTGAGCACGTGGTGAACTACCTCTTTTTTGTGGCCGAGGAAGCGCGTGAAATCATGGCCGGGCTTGGGTTTCGCAGCTTTATTGAAATGGTAGGCCGCACGGAGGTAATCGAATCGACGTCAGCGGTTTCGCATTGGAAAGCCAGCGGCCTCGATCTGAGCGCGCTGCTTGCGCCAGCAAAGAAACCACATCCGGACGTGGGCGTCTTCTGCCAGCAGCCTCAAGATCATGGTCTTGACCTGACGATGGATCGAACTCAGTTGATCGGACTTAGTCAGGACGCCATAAAGGATGGCAAGGCCGTCAAGTTTGAGCTGCCGATTAACAACGTGAATCGAACGGTTGGCGCGATGCTGAGTCATGAGGTCGTGAAGCGATGGGGAGAGTCGGGCCTGCCGGATGGCACGATCCATGGGCGATTCTCGGGATCTGCCGGACAGAGCTTCGGCGCATGGCTGGCCCATGGCATAACGCTAGAGCTCAGCGGGGATGCCAACGACTATGTCGGAAAAGGCCTGTCGGGTGGCCGACTAGCGATTTATCCGCCCGAGGAGAGCCCCTTTCTGCGCGAGCAAAATGTAATTATTGGAAACGTCGTGCTCTATGGCGCCACGAGCGGGCGGGCGTTTTTCAGAGGCCTGGCCGCAGAACGCTTTGCCATTAGAAACAGTGGGGCACGGGCCGTGGTTGAAGGTGTGGGCGATCACGGCTGCGAATACATGACCGGAGGTCGGGTCGTCGTTTTGGGTCCAACCGGAAGAAACTTTGCGGCAGGGATGTCTGGCGGAATTGCCTACGTGCTAGCGGATGATCGCGAGAGGTTTGCGCAAAACTGCAATCTAGATATGGTGGATCTCGATAGCATCGAGCACGCGGATGAGGCGGCCGAACTGCTGGATTTGATCGAGGAGCATCATCAATGGACCGGGTCAAC
This sequence comes from Gammaproteobacteria bacterium, assembly GCA_038131525.1. GTDB lineage: Bacteria > Pseudomonadota > Gammaproteobacteria > Arenicellales > UBA868 > UBA868. The sequence goes on from JAYPPP010000001.1 coordinate 68,387, forward strand.
GATTGCGCAAGGACTTATTGATAATTGGGAGGCGTCGCTCTCAAGGTTTGTAAAAGTCATGCCGAGGGATTACAAGCGCGTTTTGCTTGAGCGACAAAATCATGACCCTGAAATCGAGTCAACGCTGCATGACGAGAAGACCACGCAGCAGGGCGCTGCTTAATGCCTAACGGGCTGAAATAAGATATGGGCAAGGTAACCGGTTTTAAAGAGTTTCCCCGCAGCATCGTACCGTATCGGGCTGAGGGGGAGCGCCTGCACGACTTCGAGGAGATCTTCTCGGTCGGCGACACCAAGCACCTCCAAACCCAGGGCGCACGATGCATGGACTGCGGTGTTCCGTTCTGTCAGTCCTCCGACGGCTGTCCCGTCGATAACTTGATTCCTGAATGGAATGATCTCGTTTATCAGGGTGAATGGCGCGATGCGCTGGACCGGTTGCACGCGACAAATAATTTTCCTGAATTTACCGGACGTGTCTGCCCCGCTCCCTGCGAGGGAGCCTGTGTTCTCGGCATCACCGAGCCGGCTGTCACAATAAAAAATATCGAGCAGGCCATCGTGGATCGGGGTTTTGCCGAGGGATGGGTCAGTTGCACCGCGCCAGCCGCCCGCTCGGGACTTCGCGTCGCTGTGGTGGGATCAGGCCCGGCGGGCCTTGCGGCGGCGGATCAGTTGAATCAGGCGGGGCATCAGGTCTCCGTCTATGAGCGGGCCGATCGCATCGGCGGTTTGCTGATCTACGGAATCCCCAACATGAAGCTCGAAAAGAAGCTGGTTGACCGTCGTGTTGAGCTGTTACAGGGCTCGGGGATCGAGTTCATCACCGGTGTTAACGTGGGAACGCAGGTCGATGTTGCCGAAAGTCACGTGAATACCATAATGCAGGAGATGGGCTCTCCTCCGCGCTATGTGCCGGTGGAGGACCTTCAAAAAGATTTTGATGCCGTCGTGCTGACGGTAGGTGCTACGGTGCCGCGAGACTTGCCGATCCCGGGTCGAGACGCAAAAGGTATTCACTTTGCGATGGAATATCTGACTCGAAGCACCAAAGGGCTCATGGACGGCACGCAGACGGCTATTTCCGCGGAGGGCAAGCGCGTGGTGGTGATTGGGGGTGGCGATACGGGGGCGGACTGCATCGGCACCGCGCTTCGTCAGGGCTGCAGCAGCGTTGTCAATTTTGAATTGCTCAACCGTCCGCCGGCGGATCGCGGCGCGACGAATCCCTGGCCACAATGGCCGCTGATCCTCCGAAGCGATTATGCGCACACTGAGGCGAAGCATAAATTCGGTGACGACCCGCGAAGTTATAACCTTCTCTCGAAAAGTTTCCTGACAAATGACGCCGGTGACGTTACGGGCGTACGCACGGTGGAAGTCGACTGGAGTACGCCATCGGATCATGCGCCGTTCAGCGAGGTGGCCGGATCCGAGAAAGACTGGCCCTGTGACCTTGTGTTTTTATCCATGGGATTCACCGGCCCCGAGAGCGCTCTGGCAGAGCAGTTGCGCTTGGAGAAAGACGGTCGATCGAATTTTCTCGCTTCGGCGCCCGATTACCAATGCGGGTCTGCGCCAATTTTTGCTGCGGGCGACTGTCGCCGAGGGCAATCGCTGGTGGTGTGGGCTATCCACGAGGGGCGTGAGGTAGCGGAGGCCGTTAACCGTTATCTTTTAAACGGGACCGCTGAGAATCGCGCGACCGCGGCTCGCTGATCGTGAGCATCATGCATCGCCGCGAGATAAAGAACTCGCAACGTCTGATTGTTGCGCTCGATGTACCCACAGATGCCGAAGCCAGAGATCTCGTCGAGACCCTTGGCGATGCGGTGACCTTTTATAAGGTCGGTCTTGAGCTTTTCACGGGCGCTGATGGTTTCGGCATCGTGGATTGGCTGACGACACGGAGTAAGCAAGTCTTTGTGGACCTCAAGTTTTTTGATGTTCCGGCCACTGTCGGTCGTGCCGTGAGTCAATTACGTGGACGAGGTATCACATTCGCTACCGTGCATGGCAACGACGCCATGATGCGCGCTGCGGCGCAGGCGGCCGGTGACGTGAATATTTTGGCCGTTACCGTACTCACAAGTCTCGACGCCGCGGACATGAGCGACCTCGGTTTTGATTGTGACATTCCAGAGCTGGTGTGCTCCCGGGCGCGTCGAGCCCTTGAAAGTGGCTGCGCGGGCGTTGTCGCGTCTGGACAGGAAGCGGCTATGCTGCGGCGGACGCTGGGCGATGAGGGATTGATCGTAACGCCGGGTATCCGACCGGGCGCCCATGATGACGACCAGAAACGAGCGGTGACACCGCGTCAGGCGCTGATGGACGGAGCCGATTTTCTTGTCGTGGGCAGACCGATTCGAGATGCTGCCGACCCTCGCCAGACCGCGATTGAGCTGCAATCCGAGATTACAGCCGCTGTTGTCGCGTAATGATCCCGAACACGCTGATTAACGATCGTTTCCTTCGCGCGCTCCGACGTGAGCCCGTCGATTGCACGCCTATTTGGATCATGCGCCAAGCCGGGCGCTATCTTCCTGAGTACCGCGCGACCCGTGAGCGGGCAGGGGATTTTCTGACACTGTGTAAGACGCCCGAACTCGCGTGCGAGGTAACGCTTCAACCGCTGGCGCGCTTTGATCTCGACGCGGCAATTTTGTTCTCCGATATTCTGACTATCCCTGACGCGATGGGCCTTGGGCTTACGCTTCATGAAGGTGAGGGACCACGCTTTGAAAGACCGATTCGATCCACCGCTGAGATCGATGCGCTCAGCGTGCCTGACCCGGAGAAAGAACTCGCGTACGTGATGGCAGCTGTTCGATTGATCAGGAGTGAACTAAACGGAAAGGTGCCCCTGATCGGCTTCTCCGGGAGTCCCTGGACGCTCGCCACCTATATGGTCGAGGGCAAAAGCACGCGCGATTTTTCGCTGATAAAAGGACTGATCTATGACGAACCGGTCGCGGCGAGGCGCCTTTTAAACACGCTGAGTGAGTCGGTGTCGCTTTATCTGATAGCGCAAGCCAGAGCGGGAGCGCAGGCCTTAATGCTCTTTGATACCTGGGGCGGAGTACTCGGCCATAGTGAGTATCGCCACTTCTCGCTGGAGCCCATGGCGCAAATCTTGACAGCCCTTAAGAATGATCCCGTTTCCGCTCAAATTCCGGTAATCGTTTTTACAAAAGGAGGCGGTCAGTGGTTATCCCGGATTGTCTCGATCGGTTGCGATGCAATCGGCTGCGATTGGACAACGTCTCTTGGTGAGGCGCGTCTGGCGATACAGGATCAGGTTGCGCTCCAGGGTAACCTGGACCCAGCCGTTCTATACGCCTCGCCGGAGCGCATCCGGGCAGCCGTGTCGGACGTGCTCGCGGATTTTGGGCCGGGTCCCGGACATATTTTCAATCTTGGTCATGGCGTCACACCTGGGGTTAACCCAGAGCATGTCAGAGTGCTTGTTGACGCTGTACACGAGTTAAGTCGGCAGGAAGCCTAACGGCAATTCGGCAACCAAATCAGTCAGGAACGGGTACCGTGTAGTTCAGCGCCATCCGTCCACCGTCTGCATAAATGCATTGTCCTGTTATATACGAGGACTCATCGCTGGCAAGAAAGAGAGCAATGCTGGCGATCTCATCAACCTCGCCGCAGCGCCCCATCGGAGTCCGCGACAAAATCGCCCTGCGCTTTTCGTCATCGGTCATCACTTGCTGAAGCATGTCGGTCAAAATGCTGCCCGGGCCAATCGCATTCACACGGACGCCTTTTTGGGCAAGGCCGATGGCCATTACCCGAGTCAGCTGATCCAAGCCGCCTTTGGACACGTTATACGGAAGGATTGTCGGAATGGTCATAACGCCGTTTACTGAAGACATATTGATAATGCTGCCGCTTCCGGCCTTGACCATGTGACGGCCGACGGCCTGGCTCATGAGAAAAGCGCCTTTGAGGTTGACGCCCAGTACCGTATCGAAATCCTCCTCACTGATGTCCAGCACATCACCCGAGCGAAGAATGCCGGCGTTATTGACGCAAACGTCGATTTGCCCCGTTTGTTCAATCACCGTGGCGACAGCGGCATCAACCGCCGATTTTTGAGATACGTCCGCTTCCAGGAAGACTGCATTTTTGATGGATTGGGCAGCTTTTCGGCCTATCTCCGCATTGATATCCAGCATCATCACGCGAGCCCCCTCGGTTGAGAAGCGTTGGGCGATCCCCAGTCCAATGCCCTGTGCAGCGCCGGTAATTACAGCCACTTTGTCCTTTAATCTCACGTCAGTCTCCAGGCTATTAAAAGTCACCGCGGACAATTCTAGCGATTCCCCTTGGCTGAGGATGATTAATCCAATTTCGATCTCCATTTCTTGGATTTCTCGAGCTTGGGGTCTATCATTGATTAAGCAGTGGGGGCGATCTGAAAACGTCCTCGCTGTCTAAAGCGAAGCGAAACACGACCCCCAAGGTTAATCAGTGAGCAGGCTATCAGCGGTGATGAGCAAGACCCATGAGACTTAAAGAACTTGCTGAATTGTTAGAGGGCGAGTGCCGTGGCGAGGGTGATCTAGAGGTTACCTCGCTCGGAACGCTGCATGAGGCCGGCCCCAATCAAATCACTTTTTTAGCGGCGAGCACACCAAAAGAACAACTGAGGGATTGCCGCGCCAGCGCCGTGATCCTGCGCGAGCAGGATGCGCCAGCATGGCAAGGGTCGTCAATTATTGTCGAGAATCCGCATCTTGGTTATGCCCGTGCGGCCAGAGCGCTTGATAATTCGCCCAAGCCCGCGCCCAGCGTTCACCCCAATGCGGTGATATCGGCCAGCGCGACGCTTGGCCGAGATATTTATGTCGGACCGAATTGCGTGATTGAAGAAGGCGTGACGATAGGTGACGAGGCCGTCATCGAACCCGGGTGCGTTGTCGGTGCGGGGGCATCCATCGGGGCACAGACGCGGCTTTTTGCCAACGTTACGGTGCTTCATGGCGTGCGCATTGGTGCGCGTTGCTTCATCAAAAGCGGTGCCGTTTTAGGCAGCCACGGATTTGGTAACACGCATGAAGACGGTAAGTGGACGCGAATCCCACAGCTTGGTGGTCTGTTGATTGGTGACGATGTCCAGATTGGCGCGGCGACCACCATTGATCGAGGCGCTATTGGGGATACGGTAATCGCGGATGGTGTGGTTATCGATAACCTGGTGCAAATTGGTCATAACGTCAAAGTGGGAGAGCACACGGCTATCGTTTCCTGTGTGGGTATTGCGGGCAGCGTGGTGATCGGCAAAAGATGCATCCTCGCGGGAGCGGTGGGCGTTGCGGATCATGTCACTATTTGTGACGACGTTCATCTGACCGGGATGGCTATGGTCACCGGTTCAATCGATAAACCGGGCATGTACTCCTCAGGGACCGGTCTTTTGCCCACCTCCGAGTGGCGAAAAGCCGCCGTTCGATTTCGTCAGCTCGATGATCTCGCGAAGCGCATAAAAGCGCTAGAGGATTCCAAGTAGGCGGCTTGTCGGTAATGCCCAGCGTGGATTAAGAACGGGCGCTGATCACCTTTTTCTCTCGATTTATACCGCCCTTAACCTGCTTGAGATTTTGCAATAATCTTGTAACACGTTGGTAGTCAAATTCTCACACTTTTAGCAACGTGTCGGTGAAGTCGACTGTGAATCTGCCATCCATCCTAATCGTTGAGGACGATCCGGCCGTTCGCGAGCTTTTGCGTTTTGTTCTCTGCCAGCATCGCTTCGAGGTAGAGGAGGCTCCAGACGCGGAGGTCGCCCAGGAGATGATCTTGGCGGCGCACCCGAGTCTCATTCTGCTTGACTGGATGCTGCCTAACCTCAGTGGTATTGCTCTTGCGAAGAAGCTCAAGAGCAGTCCCGTCACCCAAAGTATCCCAATTATTATGGTGACCGCTCGAGGAGAGGAAGAGGATAAGGTCAAAGGATTCGAGTGCGGTGCGGATGATTACGTCACAAAGCCTTTTTCACCTCGCGAACTCATCGCGAGAATCCGTGCAGTTTTGCGACGCCTCGCGCCACATCAGAGTGACGAGCAGATTCAAGTGGCAGATCTTGTTCTTGATCCTGTGTCCCGCGATGCAAAAATCAAAGGGGAGTTAATCCCTATAGGCCCAACAGAGTTCAGGCTGCTGCATTTCTTTATGACCCATCCGGATCGAGTGTATAGCCGTACCCAACTGCTGGATCGAGTATGGGGTATTCAGTCGTTTGTAGAGGAACGTACAGTAGATGTCTGTGTCAGGCGGTTGAGAAAAGCCCTGGAGCCCGCCAACAAGAGTCCCCTGATTGAGACGATCCGTGGAGTAGGCTACCGGTTCATATCCTCAACCTCGTGATGTCGTTAAAACAAATTCTCGTCAGAGAGGTCGCCGTCCTTCTCGCCTGGTCTGGTGTGGTGACAGGAATAATTTCGTTTTGGGACATTGGGCCGACTATTCAAATAAGCCTTATTCTCGGAAGTGCCTTTATTTACGTTCTCCAATACTTGTCTCTGGGCGCCGCATGGGGTCGAGAATCGAGTGATGGTGTGTTGATCGAATCTTTGCTCACACCCCTTCCACGCTTTCTGCGGGCCATCCGAGCTTCAAGTCAACTGAAGACGCAGGAGCTAACCTCGGAGGTCAATCGGCTCCGCAGTCGAGCGACGCGTCGAAAATCCAGAATGGCCAGGCTAGTGAGGGACTTTCGCAATTCTTTGTCGGCGCTTCCTGATGCAATCGTTGCCCTGGATCGGAATAATCGGATCGAGTGGTGGAATAAGGCTGCGGGCGATTTAATTGGCCTGGAGCAACCAGCCGATTTGAAAAAGCGAATCGAGGTGTTTTTTGGGACCGGAGAATTTCAGCGCTATCTCTTAACTCAAGAGGCAGTCGAGCCGCTTGAAATTAGAGCCATTGCCCATCCTGAAAAATTGCTATCGATACGAGTCACCCCCTTTGGCGAGGATCAACGACTGCTGCAAGGGCAAGACATCACTTTGATGAAACAGTTAGAAAGAGTGCGCCAAGAGTTTATCGCTAATGCGTCTCATGAGTTGCGGACTCCGATGACTGTGGTGCACGGCTATCTTGAAACGTTAATTGATGAGCAAATCTCTGAACCCGTGCAAATGAAAGCTGCGCTGAAACAGATGTACTATCAGACGACAAGAATTAAGGGCATCATCGAAGATATGCTGACTTTGGCTCAGTTGGAGAAGGGGCAAACGCTTCGAAAAGAGCCGGTCGATGTTGAGTGGTTGATCAGTCGCGTCCGAGAGGAAGCCCTCTCGCTAGGTTTAGAGAAAGGCCATAAGATTTCGATTCGCGCCGACGAGGGTTTTTTTATTTTGTGGAATCCCGAAGAACTGCATAGCTTGTTTTCGAACCTCGTGACTAATGCCGTTAAGTACACGCCGGTCGGTGGTCAAATTGATCTGGGCTGGTCGGTGGGTACGTTAGACGCCCGATTCACAGTTTCGGACACAGGGATTGGAATTGAGAAGAGTCATATCTCACGACTCACTGAGCGTTTCTACAGGGTAGACGTGGCCCGTTCACGCGAGTCTGGCGGCACAGGCTTAGGGCTCGCCATTGTCAAGCATGTGTTGGGCCGTATGGGGGGCGAACTGCAGATATCCAGTGACCCTGGAGTGGGTAGCTGCTTCACCTGTGTATTGCCTCTTCATATATTGCAAAAATTCCCCGAGAAAGAAAAAAAAGCTTCGGTGTCATAATTCCGTAATAAACCCCGCGTATCGTAAATGCTCGTCATTCGTTCGGCCGACTCTGACTACGAGAAGAGATAAGTACACATGGAATGGATTTCTGAGATACCCCTGGCGCTTTGGCTGGCGGGAATAATGGCGCTCTACATGGCATGGGCGATCGGCGCTAATGATGTAGCCAATGCCATGGGCACGAGCGTGGGATCGGGTGCGCTCACGATCTGGGGTGCGATTATCGTAGCGGCGATCCTTGAGTTTGCGGGCGCGTTCCTCGCTGGCGGCCACGTGACCGACACGGTCCGAAAGGGCATGCTGGACCTTTCGATGATGAGTCGGGAGCAGTTGATTTATGGAATGCTCGGCTCTCTCGCGGCGGCCGGCACGCTGCTGGTTGTGGCGACTCGTTTTGGGTTGCCGATATCAACGACGCACTCTATCGTTGGTGCCATCGTTGGTTTTGGCGCCGTGGCAATTGGTCTCGATGCCGTCAAATGGGGCAAGATCGGTCAGATCGTCCTATCCTGGATTACCTCACCGGTGCTCGCCGGAGTGATCGCATTCCTTATTTTTCAGATCACGCGGATTCGGGTCCTCGATAAGCCAGATCCGGTGGCTCAGATTCGAAAACTTGGCCCGGTTTTCTTTTTCTTCGTCTTTTTCATTATCGGTTTGGTGACTTTATTCAAGGGGCTTAAGCCGCTTAAGCTGGATTTAAGCCTAACGGAGTCTCTCATCGGCTCCGTGATTCTTGGGTTTATCGGTGCCGGCCTCGGTATCTTTTTTATCCGCCGCGTGAATCTGGGCGCGGAGGATCCCAAGCATCGTTTTAGTAGAGTCGAGCGGATTTTCGTGGTGCTTCAGATCCTGACCGCCTGTGCCATCGCCTTTGCGCATGGCTCCAACGACGTGGCTAACTCTATTGGACCTTTAGCGGCTATTGCGAATGCAGTTCAAGGAATGGATTTGGGCAGCAAGGCGCCGGTGGAGCCGTGGATGCTTGCGATCGGCGGCATCGGGATCGTCGTCGGGCTTGCGACCTGGGGGTATCGGGTGATGGAAACCATCGGAAAGAAAATCACGGAATTAACACCGAGTCGGGGATTTTCAGCTGAGCTTGCAGCGGCCACGACGATCGTGGTCGCGTCACGGATGGGGATTCCTATTTCGACAACCCACACGCTCGTCGGTGCTGTGTTGGGTGTTGGGCTTGCTCGTGGTATTGGCGCTCTTGATCTCAGCGTCGTGGGTCGGATTATTCTGTCTTGGGTCGCAACATTACCGCTTGCCGCAGGGCTTTCGATATTCTTTTTCTATTTCTTTAAAGGCCTTTTGGCCCCCTAGGAGGTTACCGTGGCTTGGATTGATATGTTGGTGAGCAAATCACCGATCAAGCCGATGCAACAGCATATGGGCGTTGCGGTGCTTTGCGCCCGGGAAATTCTGCCTTTGCTGGATGCAATGGCCGAAGGCGACATCGGAAAAATTCGTGATCGGCGTAGCGAGATCGATCGACTTGAGCATGAGGCGGATCAGATAAAGCACGAGATTCGCTCCCATACGCCGAAAAAGTTTCTCATGGCGCTGGATCGCCGCATCATCCTCGAGATTCTTGATTATCAGGACTCGATTGCCGATACCGCTCAGGACATTGCCGAGATTGCGGATCAGCGCAATATGCACCTGCCGGCTGTGATGGTCGAACCGATTCAATCCCTCGCTCATAGCGTTGTGGCCGCGTGTGAGCAAGGTCAGCGCATCGTTGATGAGTTGGATGAACTCGTTGAGACTGGTTTTGGAGAGTCCGAGATGCGGCGTGTGGATGAGATGATTCGTGAGCTTAATCGTCTGGAGAGCGAAACCGACCGGCAGCTTGATTTGGCCGCTCGAAAGCTATTCGCTATTGAAGATGAGCTGGGTGTGGCCACCATCTTTTGGCATCAGGTGCTTCGCCAAATTGCGCGACTTGCTGATTTGGCGGAACGGGTGGGAAACCGGTTGCACCTATTAATGGCGCATTAACCGGTTGCACCTATCAACGGTGCATTAGAAGAACGAGCGTGCTTAATGGTGTGCGCGGGTCTTGAGCAGCCACGCCATCAGCAGGGTTGCGATCAAAGCGCCAGCAACTTGCGCGATGATAAATCCATAGATATCGCCAGGTGAAATGCCGCTGAAGCTGTCGGTGAGGCTTCGCGCGATGGTGACGGCGGGATTGGCAAACGAGGTTGAGGCAGCAAACCAATAAGCCGCGGTAATAAAAAGCGCAACCGCCGTTGCCGTGGCCTCGGGTTTGAATCGTAGCGTGGCCAGAATAGTCCCAACCAGACCAAAGGTCGCGATTCCCTCCGATAGCCATTGGCTCATGCCGGTTCGAGAGCGGCTGGAGAATTGGACGATCTCGACTTCAAACATGGCGTGAGCGGCAAATGTCCCGAGGACCCCGCCCGTTACCTGAACCGCCATGTAGCAAAGCGCGATGACCAGGCCAATTTCCCGTCTTAGGAGAAAACTGAGGGTCACCGCAGGATTGAAATGCGCTCCTGAAATGGGCCCGAGCATAGTGATCAGGACAAAAAGAATTGCGCCGGTGGGAATCGTGTTCCCCAATAGAGCAAGCGCTACATTTCCCCCGGCCAGTCGTTCAGCCATGATCCCCGAACCGACTACGGTCGCGAGTAAAAGCGCAGTGCCTAGGCCCTCAGCGAGCAAACGTCTTGGCAAAGTAAACGATTCGTTCATCGTACGCAGGAAAAGCGCCAGCGCGTGGTTAAGAGAAAAGCGTATTCAATAGAATTTGGATGCGATTCTCAAGGTCTTGGTACGTGCGCTCAAAGGCGCTGCGGATCTCGGAATCCGAGCCAGATACCGCCGCAGGATCCGGTAAACCCCAATGAATCGTGCGCGGAGATCCACGCCAGACGGGGCAGATTTGTTCTGCCGCATGGTCACAGACGGTGATCACGAGGTCAAAATCCATGGCGCTGGACTCGTCAAACTCATCCCAGCTTTTGGATCGCAAATCAGAAACAGAAAAACCTTTGTCGGAAAGGAGCGTAAGCGCTGCGGGATTTACTCGACCAAGAGGGTGACTGCCGGCACTGTGAGCGACAACCCTGCCTTGACTCAGTTGATTCATCAGCGCCTCAGCCAGAATGCTCCGCGCAGAATTTCCCGTGCAGAGAAACAGAACCCGGTGGGTGCGGGCTTCACCGTTCATTTGGATTACCGCTCTTTAGTGCGTAGAGCGCGTTAAGCGTGGGCGGACCCTCGCTCGCGAGCTGACCTTTATTGATGAGATAGAGAATCGACGCGAAGATCGATCGTTGAGCACCGCCGATCAGCCGAGGATCAAGACCCGGATACAAAGCACCAACCATATCCGCAACGCGTCTGGGACCCGTGGCCAAGAATTCGAGTATGTCGCTGATACGCTGGAGCCGGTGATCAATCAAGGACTGCACATAAGGATGCGGGTTGTCGATTGACGGCCCGTGCGTAGGCCAATAGCGCTGATCCTGGCGATTGAGAAGTTTTTTAAGGCTCGCGAGATACTCCGCCATATTGCCATACGGCGGAATAATGACGCTGGTCGACCAGGCCATGACGTGATCGCCGGTGAAGAGATCGCCGGTTTTTGATCGGGCGAAACACATGTGATTACTGGTATGCCCGGGTGTGTGAATACACTCAAATTCGGTCTCGCCAGCAACTACCGTCTCGCCATCCTCGAGGACGCGATCCGGGACAAAATCCATATCTATCCCTTCTTCACCGCTGTCGCCATCTTCGCCGACATGAAACCCGTGTGGGCCATATCCAAGTGTCTGCGCGCCGGTTAGGGCTTGGAGCAATCGGGCGCCGGGCGAGTGATCCATATGGCAATGGGTGACCAGAATGTCGGTAATGCGCTCCCCTGCCAGACAACTAACCAAGGTGCTGATGTGCGCCGGATCGTCCGGGCCCGGGTCAATAACGGCGACGCGACCCTCACCAACGACATAAGTTCCGGTGCCATGAAAAGTGAATGCGCTCGGATTACGCGCGGTTAGCCGGCGAATGCCCGGGCCCACGTTCTCCAAAACCCCATAGGAGAAGACATGGTCGGTTTGAAAAGAGATCGCCGACATGGCTTGAGTTAACTTAACTCGGACCAGGTCTGGGAGGCGGTATTGAATTCTTCGAGGGGTGAAAACCGCCTTTTGTACGACATCTTGTCGCAGTCGGCGATCCAATAACCGAGATACAGGTGGTCGTAATCCGCCGAGCGCGCCAGATCGATTTGTCGAAGAATAGCTAGCGTTCCTGGGCTGCGACGATGTTCGTCGGGATCGAAAAAAGTGTAGACGGCTGAAAGACCGTCTGCAACGTGATCCAGCACAGAAACCGCCAGCAGTCGTCGCCCAATGCGCAGTTCCACCATGAAGGTATCGATATTGGAGCTTGTCATGAACTGCCGATACTTCTCGGGATCAGGATCATCCATGCTGTCTCCACCGTGGCGTGTCGACTGGTAGGCGCGATAGAGCGCGAAGTGCTCGTCGCGATATTCCAGCGCGGTCAGCTCAAGCGAGACATCCGAGTTAAGTCTCACGATTCGCTTGAAGGACCGCCCGTATAAAAAGTCCTTTACCCGAATCCGCACAGATCGACAGCGCGTACACGTGGGGCAGTGCGGGCGGTAGTAAAGCCCGCCGTTGCGTCGGAAGCCGTTCGCGATCAGCGTGTCATAGAAACTATTGGTGACATTAAATTTAGGATCGATCAGCAGGTTGGCAGCAGTTTCCCGACTGATATACGGGCAGCGATGGCTCGTCGACTGGTAAAGATCGGGTGCTGTACGTGCTTGGGTCATGCCAGTTCTCTTGCGTCGACCGTTAAGTCCCAGAGCCTCGGATTCTCGTCGATCGCTACAGCGTCCTTTAAGGCTTGCGCAAAGTGGGCCCGTGAAATGCTTTGCGCTCCCAAGGAGTCAAGGTGCGCCGATCGAATCTGGCAGTCAATAAAGTGATAGCCACTTTGAGTAAGAACTTTTGCCAGACCCACTAATGCCGTTTTGGAAGCATCCGATACACGCGAGAACATGCTTTCACCAAAAAAAGCTTTTCCAATCGATACGCCGTAAAGACCGCCAACCAGTTCTCCGGCTTGCCAGGTTTCCACGCTATGGGCAAAGCCCAGACGGTGTAAGGCAATGTAGGCATCCTGCATTTCTTGCGTGATCCACGTGCCGTCTTGATCTTTTCGGTTTCGCGCGCAGCGCGCGATGACTTTGCTAAATACCCGATCGGTGGTGACAGAGAATTCAGATTTCCTTAGGCTTCGTCGCAGGCTTCGTGAGACGCGAATCGCTGCGGGATACAGAACGGCTCTTGGGTCAGGCGACCACCACAAAATAGGCTGCCCTTGGCTGAACCACGGAAAGATTCCACGCCGGTAGGCGCTAAGCAAGCGATCAGGACTGAGGTCGCCTCCGACGGCCAGCAAACCCTCCGGACTGGCGGCCTCCAGCGGCGGGAAAGAGTAATCAACCCAGTTATAAACCATAACCAAGTCATTCTAGCACCGCGATAGAACTACCCCGTCCGCTTAAAAGGGGAGTGCGACTCAAGCATTCGCGAGTAATCTGCAAGGTGATCTTCCTCTTCTCGCGTGAAACGACGAACGGCATCATGAAAACCCGGATTAGCAAGCCAATGGGCCGATTGTGTCTTTTGTGGCGTGAGTCCGCGGCTGAGCTTGTGCTCGCCTTGCGCGCCCGCTTCAAATCGGGATATCCCTTGAGCGATGCAGTATTCGATTGGCGAGTAATAGCAGACCTCAAAATGAAGATCCGGAACATGTTCAAGGGACCCCCAGTATCGTCCGTACAGCGCGTTTTTGCCTCGGAGGAAAAACCCGCACGCAATGTCAAGATTGTTTCGCGATGCAATTAAAAGCTGCACCGCTTCGGGCAGGTCGCGCACCAGATGCTCAAAAAAGCGAGGGTTCAAGTACGCGTAAGAGCCGTGTTCTGCGATCGTGTTCCGATAACACGCGTAGAGCAGGTCTATATGCTGCGGCTCGATTGCGTTTCCGGGTACCCAGCGCATGGCCATGCCCTGGTCTGTGACGCGCCGTCGCTCTCGAGCGATGTTCTTTCTCTTTTTTGAAGACAGGGCGCCGAGAAAATCTTCAAAGCACGCGTAAGCTGCATTGTGCCAGTGGAACTGACGTCCTTCTCGAGGTACAAACCCAGAGGCGTTCAGGGCCTCAAGATCAGAGGGTTGGCAAAAAATGCAATGCACGGATGACGCATTGAGTTTTTTTGCGATGATCGGCAGGGCCGAGGCGATTTGCTCGCGTATCTGTAAGTCATTCACATCCGGGCGACAGAGGATGCGTTGACCCGACACGGGAGTAAAAGGCGAGGCAATGAGCAGCTTGGGATAGTAGGCCAACCCAGCCCGCTCATAGGCATTTGCCCACGCCCAGTCAAAGACAAACTCGCCGTAGGAATGGGTTTTTAGGTAGCAGGGCGCTCCGCCTAAAAGAACATCGTCACGCGTGGCGGTGATGTGGCACGGTATCCATCCGGTCTCGCGCGAACAGCTTTCACTCGACTCCAGCGCCTTCAGAAACTCATGGCGTAAACTGGGATCATCATCCGATACCATGCGGTTCCAGGCATCCGGATCAATCTGATCCATCCCGGCATTTGTTGTTAAGACGACACGCGCCCCTTTATCATTAGCGCTCATCGCACCGCTCGTGTGTTCTTCTGGCAAAAAATATTGACCTCAAATGATGTCGTTATCAGTCGCAATCGCGCAGCTTAATTTTACCGTGGGAGATGTGGAGGCCAATCTCCAAAAGATCTTGCGCGCAGTCGACGAAGCCCAAACAAAACTCGGGTGTCGCGCCATTGTGTTCCCCGAACTGGCGATTACGGGATATCCCCCCGAAGATCTGTTGTTGCGCTCGGATTTTCTGGATGAAACCGAACAAGCCGTGCGCAATCTGATGGCATCGACTGGCGACATCTTCGTAGTTGTCGGCCACCCGATTCGAGAATCCCATTCGCTCTACAACGCTGCCAGCGTACTGCATCAGGGCAAGGTCGTTGCGACCTACTACAAACGGGAGTTACCCAACTTTGGCGTTTTCGATGAGAAGCGTTATTTCGCTGCAGGCGCGACCCCCTGTGTGGTTGATATAGATGGCGTTTCGGTTGGGCTCACAATTTGTGAGGATATCTGGCATACCGGGCCAGCGGCAGATAGTGTGAGGGCGGGCGCAGAGGTCATTTTCAACCTGAATGCCTCTCCGTATGACATGGACAAGGCCAGAGAGCGAGAGGAGAGCGTGGTGGGGCAGCGCTCTCGCGAAGCGGGCGTGCCCATTGTTTATGTGAATCTGGTGGGCGGTCAGGACGAGTTGGTTTTTGATGGGGGTTCTTTTGTTTGCGACGCGCAAGGCCATCCTGTATACCGCGGTGCATTTTTTACCGAAGAGCTGCGTCGGGTTGAACTTGGGGCGTCAGGGACTGCGCAAGAAGCACAGATAACGCCCTTGCCGCCTCGTCCGGCGAGCGTTTATGCGGCGCTGAAGACCGGTGTTCGGGACTACATTCAAAAGAACGGATTTCGTGGCGCAGTACTTGGGTTATCCGGGGGAATCGACTCTGCACTTACGTTGGCCATAGCGTCAGATGCTCTCGGTGCGGAGAATGTGCATGCGGTTTTAATGCCTTCGCGCTACACCCGCGACATCAGCATTATTGATGCCAAGGAAGAAGCGGAGGCTTTGGGGGTCACCTATGATGTGATTGCGATTGACCCGCTCGCCGAGGCGTATCGGCTGGAGCTCGAACCGTTGTTTAAAGATCTCCCGAAGGATGCAACGGAAGAAAATCTTCAGGCCCGCATCAGAGGTAACCTTCTGATGGCTATCTCGAACAAGACCGGTAAGCTTGTTCTCACCACGGGCAATAAGAGTGAGATGGCGGTCGGTTATGCCACGTTGTATGGCGACATGGCCGGAGGTTTTGCCGTGATTAAAGATGTTCCGAAGACGCTTGTTTATGATCTTGCTCGGTATCGCAACGAACAGTCCCGGGTTATTCCTGAGCGCGTCATCACGCGTGCGCCCTCGGCGGAGCTGGCTCCTGATCAAGAGGATACCGACAGCCTGCCACCCTATGAAATCCTCGACCCGATCCTTGAAGACTTTATTGAGCGAGATCTCTCCCCGGCCGAAATTTCAGCGAAAGGTTTCGATCCCGAGGTCGTTGCCCGAGTTACCCGGATGGTGGTGAGGAACGAGTACAAGCGACGGCAAGCGCCGCCGGGAGTTCGGATCAGTCGTCGGGCGTTTGGCCGGGATCGACGATATCCGATTACCTCAGGCTTTAATTAAGGTAGCGGCTGTCGGGGAAATTAAGCCGCAACA
Source organism: Gammaproteobacteria bacterium (assembly GCA_038131525.1). Lineage (GTDB taxonomy): Bacteria > Pseudomonadota > Gammaproteobacteria > Arenicellales > UBA868 > UBA868. The sequence goes on from JAYPPP010000001.1 coordinate 84,562, forward strand.
CCCGGGCGGTGTCGTCGCGCAGGTCGGCGAGCCCCATTCGGGCATAGGCGTTCATCATAATCCCCAAGGCATCCTCGACGGCTGAGGAGCTTTGATAGGTCTCAAGCACGTTGCGGGCACGATTAATTGCGGCCACGTCGGCACCGAGACCGTAGTAATAGCTGGCAACCTGCACTTCGTGCGTGGCGAGCACATTGATGATGTAGATCAGTCGTTTTTTCGCGTCCGCGGTGTACCGGCTTTCGGGGAAGCGGTTGATTAATTCCTGATACACCAAGAAGGCTTCCTGCACAGGCGCAATGTCGTTGCTGGCCGGATTTACACCCGATAAGGCATCGATCCAGCCTTCGGGAGGCTGAAACAGCGCGAGCCCTTTTAGGTAAAACGCGTAATCGACGTTGGGATGCGTGGGGTGCATCTGGATGAACTGGTCAGCCCCAGATACGGCAAGCGCCAGCTCGTCATTCTTCAAATAGGCATAGGCCATATCCAGCTGCGCCTGTTCGGCATTTTGGCCGTAGGGGAAGCGTCCAAGCATTTTCCGATACGTGGTGATCGCGCTGGGCCAATCGCTCGCCGCCATGTGTTTTTGACCTTCATTCAGAAAGTCATCGGCATTCCAACCGGCAGTTTCATCCTTCACCTCAAGTACGGAACAGCTTACAAGAGTGAGGCTGATGAGAAGCGTCCCAAGGGAGCGCATCAGGGCGCTGGCGTTTGGGCGGAGTGGCGAGACCATACGACTATTATACTTTCGGCTCACTTGAGAATAAGAAAAGCATTTTGAACCCAACGGATGAAACGGATGATGTTGTGGCTGGGGTCGTACCGCTCTCCCTGGCCGGTCATCGATTAGACAAGGTGCTGCCGGAAGTCTTTCCGCCACACTCACGATCGCAGTTACAGACGTGGTTGAAAGAGGGTCGGGTCCTCCTCAACGACGAGGTTCCCAGTGGTCGGATGGCCGTTAGCGGCGGGGAGTTGCTGACGCTGGACATGCCACCTGCCGAGCCGTCGAGTTGGGTGGCACAACCCGTTCCCCTAACGGTGGTGTACGAGGACGATGATGTGGCGATCATCGATAAGCCTGCCGGTTTAGTCGTCCACCCCGGCGCGGGGAACACCACAGGAACATTGGCCAACGGCGTTCTTCATCGCTATCCGCAGGCGAATCGCCTGCCTCGCGCGGGAATAGTGCATCGGCTCGACAAAGACACAAGTGGGCTGTTGGTCGTCGCGTTATCTGAGACCGCCCGGGGCGTCCTGATTCAGAATCTGGAAAATCGTGAAGTCCAACGGGAATATCTGGCTGTGATTAACGGCACGCTGATCAGTGGCGGATCGGTCGATGCGCCTATCGGCCGACATCCGCGCGATCGCATCAAAATGGCCGTGACGGAAAAAGGTAAGCCTGCGCAAACCGATTATCGGATTGTGGAGCGATTCCGAACGCATACGTTGCTCTCGTTAAAGCTTCATTCAGGCCGCACCCATCAGATTCGCGTGCATATGGCGCATCTTGGATATCCCCTGATCGGCGACCCGGTATACGGCGATCGCGTCCGGTTGCCCTCTAAAGCGTCCGAGATGCTTGTGACGGCCCTCTCGGGTTTTCGCCGGCAAGCGCTTCATGCCTCCACGCTGGGTTTTTTACATCCTTTGACCGGTGAGCCGCTGAGCTGGACAAGTGCTTTGCCCACCGACCTTGAGCTGCTTTTGGCCGCTTTGCGGGACGATAGCGTAGCCACCGAAGGATAATGGGATTGGTCCGCTGCGTAACTCCCGACTGGCCGGCGCCGCCGTGGGTGCAAGCGGTGACCACAGAGCGCAGTGCGCGCGACCCGACTGATCCCTACGACGGATTTAATCTTGCGCAGCATGTAGACGATGAGCCGGGTCGGGTCATTCAGCATCGGGCAGATCTCGAACGCGAGCTCTCGATTCCAAGCAGTCCTTTATGGCTGGACCAGATCCATGGTATCGAGGTGGTGTGTCTTGACCAGGGTGCGCCTTCACATGCAGCCGATGGCGGTTTCACCGCGCAATCTGGAAAGACAGTGGCTGTGTTAACTGCTGATTGCGCGCCCATCTTTCTCACGAATCGATCGGGCGAGTTCGTGGGGTTACTGCATGGCGGTTGGCGGGGCGTGGCTGGAGGTATCGTGGAGCGGGGCTTGCGCTGTATACCGGCGCAGCCTGCCGATGTCCTGGCTTGGGTGGGCCCGACGATTGGGCCTGAACATTTTGAGATCGGACCGGAGGTCAGAAGCCAGCTGATACAAGATTCCGCCGATGAAGAATACTTTGTGCCAAGAGCGGATCGCTATCTCGCGAATCTTCCCGGACTTATCCTTGCTCGACTGACCAGAGCGGGCGTAGGCTACGCAGCGGCCAGCAACCTGTGCACCTATAGCGATGCCAAGCGCTGGTTTTCCTACAGGCGCCAGGGCGCCTGCGGCCGAATGGCTTCGCTTATCTGGCTGGCCCGTTAAAACTAAGTCCCTAGGATTCGTCGGCCACAAAAAAGCGGGGCAAGAGCCCCGCTTTTTTGTTTTGTTTTGCTGCGCGCTTACGGCTTGGCAGTGCTCAGACCGAGAATCTCCCAATCCTGCATACCGCCGCGATACCACTTGATCTTGTGAGCCGGGTATCCGAACTTCAACAGGTTGGCAATATTGTTCGGAGACTGACCACACCACATGCCATTGCAGAACATGACGGCGGTTTTGGCTTCCGAGAAGTCAAACAGCCCTTCGCTTTCCTTAACGTTAAAGACGGACTGCATGATCTCAGCGATGTCGATGGGCGTCGCGCCTTTGGCTGGGTTCAGTTTTGTCCACGGGACGTTAATTGCGCTTGGGATGGTGCCTTTGGCCACCCAGTCCGGTGTGCGGGAGTCAATGACGACGATTGAAGAGTCACCATTGCTCATCTTTGCGGCGTAATCCATCAGCTCTCGCTCCGCAATGGTTTCCACACCCGGAGCCAGCACAGAGGGCTGGATACAAAACGGTGGGCAGGGGCGCGACGTTTTCGCGAAAGCGGGGTTGACGGTATTGCCGTTGTCCTGGTTACGGGTGATGTCCGTCGCTTTGCCGTTGTGTTTAACGCTCACGGCCATCTGTTTGCCCCAGATACCAACAGGCTTGTTGTCTGCGGAAGCCGGTCCTAAAAGGGCGATACTCAGCAGGCCCCCAACGATGATTTTTGTGGTTTTCAAAGTACTCCTCCTATGGTTTTTTTTACAGCGAAGTTTGCGACCCTTAAGCATAAAGGGTCTGGTTAATCACACTCAGGTTCTTTACAGATTTCGTGGTCTTTATGCGTCTCACACCAGGTGAAGCAGGCATTCTCGTTAGCTTCGCACCATGCTGCGGCGTCTCCGCCCTCGGGCGGACCGTCTGCGAACGCGCCAGTGGATAGCCACAAGAGCCCAATTAGAATGCTGACGGTTGATTTCATCTCTTAAGTTTGAGCTTTTAAAAAATACAGTCTAGGCCATGGGTCTTGTCTAGTAAATACCCTACATAAATAGTCACTTACTATCAACCTGGTTGAGTGGCATATTAGTCTCGCTTATCTCTGGCCAGATAGATAATCTCTTCACGCCAAGAGCTAATCACAAAATACCAATAAAGATCCGCCAACTTATCCCTCGACGCGTTAAGAAGGGGCGCCAAAGCCGCCAACACGCAGATTAGGTAGGCGTGAGGCCTCCCATAATGACTTTTTTGGACCATCAAGAAGAAGATCAGACCCTGAGAGGACGCCACTTTCTTGCGGCAAACCCATGGTTCGCGCGATTGTTCTTTGGGCTGCGTTTGGACGGTTTGTGGGAATTCGCGCCGCCCGCGAGGATCATCCGACGCTTCGTTCTCTTGCCGATTTGTTTTGCGATGAGCCAAATGCTGGCGACTAGTGCCCATGCAGAGCCGGTCTCTTTCAGTCTGCCTGACCTTGATGGGCGTTCGCACGCAGTATCGGACTACCGCGGTCGATGGGTAGTCGTTAACTTTTGGGCAACTTGGTGCAGTCCGTGTGTTCGAGAAATCCCGGAGCTGATCGCTTTTCGTGAGAATCATAAAGAGACGGTTGAGATTCTTGGCATTGCTTTTGAAAAAACGTCTGTCGATCAAATTCGCGCCTTTGCGGATGAGTTCAAAATCAATTACCCCGTGCTCTTGATTGGCGATGAGCCTGTCATACCGCTTGAGCCGCTGAAGGGATTGCCCTCCACCTTCCTGCTTTCGCCAGACGGCGAGCTGCGCAAATCTCATGTGGGACCTGTAACCGCTGAACAACTGAGTCAGTGGTTGGAGGCTTTGCTCCCGAAGGCGAACTGAAGGCTAAGATCGGTAGCGTGGACATCCTTGGTGATTTGCCCGCAGGAAACAAAATCGACTCCTGTTGCCGCAATTTCCCGAATGGAGTCGATCGTTACGCCGCCGGATGCCTCAAGTTGGGCTTGCCCGTTGCTAAGCTGAACAGCCGCCCGCATTTCATCCAAAGAGAAGTTATCAAGAAGAATCCGCGGGGCGCCAGCCGCGAGAGCTTCCTTGAGCTCGTCTAGATTTTCAACCTCGACTTCGATGAATTTGCACGTCTTGCTATGTGTCAACGCCGCGGTTACCGCGGCCCCGATGGAGCCCGCAGCCCGAATATGGTTCTCTTTAATGAGGATGCCGTCGTAAAGACCGATGCGGTGGTTCGACGCGCCGCCACACCGCACCGCGTATTTCTGAGCGAGCCGCAGGCCCGGGATAGTCTTGCGGGTATCCAAAAGGACGGCTTTCGTGCCGGCAATTGCCCTCACCATGGCACGGGTGGCCGTCGCGGTACCGGAGAGGAGCTGCGCAAAGTTCAGAGCGCTTCGCTCCCCGGTTAATATGCTTCGGGCCGGGCCCGAAATTACGCACCAGGTATCTCCCACCCCAATCTCATCTGTGTCCGCTCGGTGGAAATTGACAGAGACCGTGGGGTCAAGCGTTCGGAATACGCCCTCGATCCATGGGTTCCCGCACACCACCGCGCTCTCACGACTCACTAAGGTTGCTTTTGCGTATTCGCCGTCAGGCACCAGATTTGCAGTCAGATCGCCGGTACCGATATCTTCCCGAAGTGCGGCGCGTACCTGCCGGTCAATTTCATCTGGGTGGGGCGTAGCGTCCATCATTGTGACGGTCGATTCGTGGATCTCGCAGTTAGGAAAAAAGCCGCAACCACAGCGGACGGGCAGGCCCCCGCGCGAAGTGTTTCAATCTTGGCTTGATTACCGCCAGTTTACCCCCATATTCAATAAGGTAAAACAGAAAGTCGCGGGCAGCCCGTGAAACGGCTGCTCGTTTTTTCGTAGGAGTAATTCGAGATGCGAATGGACAAACTGACAACTAAATTCCAGTTGGCGCTGGCAGACGCGCAAAGCCTGGCCTTGGGTCGGGATCATCAATTTATAGAGCCGGCACACCTGATGGTCGCACTCCTTGATCAAGAGGGCGGCAGTGTACGTTCGCTCTTGGCACGATCGGGTGCCAATACGCAGACGCTGCGTTCGCGCTTGGGCGAAGTCGTGGATGGGTTTCCAAAGGTGGAAGGTACCGGCGGTGATGTGCAGATCTCTGCGGATCTGGCTCGAGCGCTAAATCTGAGCGACAAGCTGGCCCAAAAGCGCGGTGATCAATTCATATCGAGTGAACTTTTTATCCTCGCTGCGTTGCAGGACGGCAATAAATTATCCGAGACCCTGCGAGAGGCTGGCGTCGTGAAAGGAGCCGTCGAGAAGGCGATTGATGACATGCGCGGCGGCGAGGCAGTCAGTGATCCGAACGCCGAAGAACAGCGCAATGCCCTGGAAAAATATTCCATTGACCTCACGGAAAGGGCAGAGCAGGGGCGTCTTGATCCGGTGATTGGCCGCGATGAGGAGATTAGACGAACAATTCAGGTGTTGCAACGCCGCACAAAGAACAACCCGGTGCTTATCGGTGAACCTGGCGTAGGCAAGACGGCTATCGTTGAAGGATTAGCGCAGCGGATCGTCGATGGTGAAGTGCCGGAAGGTGTTCGCGGCAAGCGCGTACTGGCCTTGGATATGGGTTCGTTGATCGCTGGCGCCAAATTCCGCGGTGAATTTGAAGAGCGCTTAAAAGCAGTTCTGAGTGATCTCAGCAAACAGGAAGGACAGGTCATTCTTTTTATCGACGAGCTGCACACCATGGTAGGAGCCGGAAAGGCAGATGGGGCAATGGACGCCGGCAATATGCTAAAGCCTGCGCTCGCGCGGGGAGAGCTTCACTGTATCGGCGCAACCACCCTTGATGAATACCGCAAATACGTAGAAAAAGACGCGGCCTTAGAGCGGCGGTTCCAAAAGGTTGTGATCGGAGAGCCCGACGTGGAAAGCACCGTGGCGATTCTGCGCGGCCTTAAAGAGAAATATGAGGTGCATCACGGCGTCGATATTACCGACCCGGCGATTGTTGCTGCCGCCACGCTCTCGCATCGATATATCAGCGATCGGAAACTACCGGATAAAGCGATCGATCTCATTGATGAGGCGGCGAGTCGGATTCGGATGGAGATTGATTCCAAGCCGGAATCCATGGACCGATTAGATCGTCGACTGATTCAACTCAAGATCGAGCGTGAGGCCGTCAAGAAAGATACCGATGAGGCCTCGAAGAAGCGCCTCAGCGCTCTGGAAACCGAGATTCACGATATTGAGCGCGAGTATGCCGATCTTGACGAGATCTGGAAGGCGGAGAAGGCTGCTGTGCAGGGCAGTCAGCACGTTAAAGAGGCGCTTGATCAGGCGCGCATCGAGGTTGAGGCTGCGCGTCGGGCGGGCGATCTCGCGAGGATGTCAGAGCTGCAATACGGGCGTATCCCTGAGATCGAACGGCAGCTTGCAGATGCTCAGGTTCATGAATCTTCGGGCGATGCCAAGCTGCTGCGCAATAAGGTCACTGATGAGGAAATTGCAGAGGTCGTCGCCCGCTGGACCGGCATTCCGGTATCGCGGATGCTGGAGGGCGAGCGCGAGAAGTTGCTGCGAATGGAGACCGAACTCCATCGTCGAGTGATCGGACAGGACGAGGCAATCAAAGCGATGGCGGACGCCATTCGACGCTCTCGGGCAGGCTTGTCCGATCCCAATCGACCCTACGGCTCTTTTTTATTTTTAGGGCCAACCGGGGTAGGCAAGACGGAACTTTCAAAAGCGGTCGCGTCGTTTCTTTTTGATTCGGAAGAGTCCATGGTTCGTATCGACATGTCTGAATTCATGGAAAAGCATTCGGTCGCAAGGCTCATTGGGGCGCCTCCCGGTTATGTAGGATATGAAGAGGGGGGTTATCTCACGGAAGCCGTTCGGCGACGGCCGTATTCAGTCATCCTGATGGATGAGGTGGAAAAAGCGCACCCCGATGTCTTCAACGTGCTGCTGCAGGTTCTTGATGACGGTCGCCTGACCGATGGACAGGGGCGCACCGTTGATTTTCGTAATACGGTCATTGTGATGACGTCCAACCTGGGATCCGAGCGGATTCAGGAATTTGCCGGCGAGGGACATTACGCTGAGATAAAAACTGCAGTGATGAGCGTTGTCGGCCAACACTTCAGGCCCGAGTTTATAAACCGTGTCGATGACATCGTGGTGTTCCATCCGCTTGCGAAAGAACAGGTGCATGACATCGCCCGAATTCAGGTGGCTATATTAGAAGCACGACTTGCGGCGCGGGATTTGGTGTTGAATGTGACGCCTGCGGCGATTGACAGGCTCGCGGAAGCCGGCTTCGACCCAGTCTATGGTGCTCGTCCCCTGAAAAGGGCCATACAAACGCATTTGGAAAACCCCCTGGCGCAGGAGATCCTCGCCGGGCGTTTTGGGCCGGGCGATACCATCGTGGCGGATGCGACCGACGGCGAAATTCATTTCCGTTCGGGGGTGGCCGACAGCGTAGCGGCGGCCCAGGTCGCCTGAGCCGGGCCACGTGTGCGCCTGGCCGGCCCCGATAGCGGAGCCGGGTGTCGTGGCTAATGGGGTTTACAAGCGATAGACTCCGATAAAAGAAGTCGGACTGATGCCATGAAAGCCATGATCCTCGCCGCGGGGAAGGGGACGCGGGTAAGACCACTCACCCACGCGATGCCAAAACCCATGATTCCGGTTCTGGGAAAGCCGGTCATGGAGTACCTCGTTGAGCACCTGGCTCGACACGGCTTCGACCAGATCATGGTGAATGTCAGTCACCTGGCGCCCGCAATTGAGGGCTATTTTGGCGATGGTCGGCGCTGGGGTGTTGAGATTGGTTATTCCTTTGAGGGTCATCTTGAGGGTGGCGAGATGGTTGCGTCACCCGTCGGATCAGCCGGGGGTATCAAGCGAATCCAGGAGTTCAGCGGATTTTTTGACGATACCTTTCTAGTGGTCTGTGGCGACGCCGTTATTGATTTGGATCTGTCCGCTGCGTTGAGAAAGCACTGGCAGTCGGGAGCGCTGGCCAGCATCGTTGTCCGGGAGGTGCCCCGCGATAAGGTTTCCAACTATGGTGTCGTAGTCTGTGAGGCGAATGGGCAGATTCAGTCATTTCAGGAAAAGCCGTCCGAGGAGGATGCCCTTTCGCAGCTGGTAAATACAGGCATCTATATTTTCGAGCCCGGCATTGTTGATCTCATCCCGAAAGACACCAATTTTGATATTGGCTCTGAGCTGTTTCCATTGATTCTCCAGAAAGGACTCGCCTTTAACGCGATTGCCTCTCCATTTACCTGGATTGATATCGGCCAGCTCAGTGATTACTGGGAGGCGAACCAGCAGCTGATGCGTGGCAGGCTTCGCGGCGCCCAAATGCCCGGCACCGAAGTGCGGCCCAAAATCTGGACCGGACTTAACGTCAAGATCGATTGGGATGAGGTACGCGTAGAAGGTCCGGTGTATATCGGATCAGCATCCTGCATTGAGCCGGGAGTGCAGATCTACGGCCCTACTTGGATCGGTAACGGGTGTCATCTGGAGAGTGGGGCAAAAATATCCCGCAGCATTGTTTTTGATTACAGCCGCGTGGGTCCTTCGGGGTCAGTCTCCGAGGCGCTGGTATTTGGCCGCAACTGTGTAGATCAAAACGGCGATCCCATCCCCGATGTCGGTGGCGCATTGGATTGGGTGGGGGATTCGCGAGAGGTTGCCGAGCAACAAGCTGGGAAGTAAGACCCATCGTTCATACGATGGGTCTCAAGCGTTTGCTCAGTACCGAATCGTTCAGTGCCCGCTCAGCGCCGCTTTTGTGAGAAGTTGATTCACTCGCTGTACGTAGGCAGCCGGCTCCGGTAACGGGGCACCCTCGCTGAGGGCCGCCTGATCGAATAATACTCGGGTCCAGTCCTCTAATTGCGCATGGGCGGGGTCTAACTGACGGATCAGGGGGTGATCAGGATTTATCTCCATGATGGGTTTAGCTTCAGGTGCTGACTGACCCATGGCCTGAAGAATGCGCTCCAAATTTCCACCAAGATCTGTCTCATCCGCTACCAGGCACGCCGGTGAGTCGGTGAGGCGATGACTGACGCGCACGCTTTTTACTTTCTCTCCAAGAAGCTCCTGCATTTTCTCAGTGAGCCCGACAAGTCCTTTGGCTTTATCCTCGCTGGCTTTTTTGTCTTCATCGCTGGCGAAGTCGTCAAGCTCCAACGCGCCTTTAGCGACAGATTTCAGCGGTTTATCTTTGTATTGCCCGAGAGAAGACACGAGCCACTCATCAACCGGATCGCTCAACAACAGGACCTCGATATCGTTCTTCCGGAATATTTCAAGGTGCGGGGACGTGCTTGCGGCACTATGCGATTCCGCGGTGATGTAATAAATAGCCTTTTGCTTCATCGGCATGCGCTTGAAGTAAGCGGCTAAGGACTCGGACTGCTCAGCGCCTGCTGAGCGGGTGGAATTAAAGCGCAGAAGATCAGAGATTAGGGTGCGATTGTCATGGTCTTCCACCACGCCTTCCTTAAGAACCTTGCCAAACTCCTTCCAGAAGCCCGCGTACTGATCAGGCTCTTTCTCGGCCATCTTGCTGAGCTCTGAGAGGATTTTCTTAACCGAGGCTGAACGAATGCGGTCGATGTCCTTGTTGTTCTGCAAAAACTCCCGAGAGACATTGAGCGGCAAATCGGCGGCGTCGACTACCCCGCGGACAAAGCGGAGATAGGACGGCATCAGATACTTCGAGTCGTCCATGATAAAGATGCGACGGACGTAAAGATTGATGCCGTGGCGCTGATCTCGATCCCAAAGATCAAAAGGGGCCTTTTGGGGTATGAAAAAGAGGGACGTATATTCCAGGTTGCCCTCCACCCGGTTGTGCAGTGTCGCTAGGGGAGGTTCGCTGTCGTAAGTCAGCGTTTGATAGAACCGGGCGTATTCCTCTTCCGAGACCTCCGTCTTTGATCGAGACCACAGCGCAGAGCCGCTGTTGACCGTTTCCCACTCGTCTTTCTTTTCCTTGTCGTTCGATCGCATCTCGATAGGAAGCGAGATATGGTCTGAGTAGCGACTGACGATGCCTCGTAGACGGTAATCGTCAAGAAATTCCGCGTCCTCCTCGCGAAGGTGTAGCGTGATGGTGGTGCCGCGTTCAGCGACGTCGGTATGCTCAATGATGTATTCACCCTCGCCATCGGAAGACCAATGTATTCCAGCGCTACTGTCTGCGCCGGCACGACGGGTTGTCAGCTCGACCTTTTGCGCAACCAGAAAAGCCGAGTAGAAGCCCACCCCAAACTGACCAATCAGGTTAGCATCACTTTTCGTGTCGCCGCTCATGGCCTGCAGGAATTGTTTAGTTCCAGAGCGGGCAATCGTGCCGATGTTCTCGATCACTTCGTCTTCGCTCATGCCGATACCGTTATCCCGTATCGTGATCGTTTTGGCAGTTTTGTCGACACTGACCTGAATGCGTAGCGTTTCGCCTTCCTCCATTAGGCCCGCGTCGGTTAGGGCCGAGAATCGAAGTCGGTCGCAGGCATCGGAGGCGTTGGATATGAGTTCGCGAAGAAAGACCTCTTTGTTCGAGTAAAGCGAGTGAATCATCAACTGCAGAAGTTGCTTGACCTCGGTTTGGAAGCTGTGGGTCGTGGGGCTAGCCGTGTCGGACATGTATCGAAACTCCGCTTTGATGGGATTTATTGACGAAACCAAATAAGGAGAGAATGTGGGGTTCGCCAGGCGAATTTCAAGCCGCGCTGCGGCGCCGGCAAGCCTAAAACATGAGACTTTCGCGCCGTTCGATGAGATGACACCAAAGAACAACGCGCCTAAGGGCTGCCCATATCCGTTAAAATCGCCAGCCCTCAGCGATTAGGGCTGACCGTCGGGGCATAGCGCAGTCTGGTAGCGCACCTGCTTTGGGAGCAGGGGGTCGGGGGTTCGAATCCCTCTGCCCCGACCAATTTAATTCGGCGAGATCTCAGGCGCCCGTAGCTCAACCGGATAGAGCAACGGCCTTCTAAGCCGTAGGTTACAGGTTCGAGTCCTGTCGGGCGCGCCAGGCTCTGAGCGGCCTTTCCGAGCAACGCTCAACTGTCTGCGGTAGCGACGCTACGCCGTTTGGGAGATAATTAAAGGCTATCGAAAAGGTTTGTGGTGGCCGTAGCTCAGTTGGTAGAGCCCCGGATTGTGATTCCGGCCGTCGTGGGTTCGAGTCCCATCGGCCACCCCAGTTTCCAACCAATCGTCTTTCGGGCCGTTAGCTCAGTTGGTAGAGCAGCTGACTCTTAATCAGCGGGTCGTAGGTTCGATCCCTACACGGCCCACCATTCTTTCACGGTCTCGAGCATTGCCGTGTGGCGCTATGGTGTGGAAAGCCTGGTGTTAAGTCGAAGCACGTTTCTTTTCGGGCTGGTTGGAGCCGGTTAATGAGATTACTATGATTGATTTGATGTCCATTGCGCGCACCGAGGCAGATGGCGGTGACTTGTTCTCAATCTTTAATGCGCTGTACGACGCGGGAGATATCAAGCCGGAAGGCTATCCTGATGCCGTGGTCTGGAAGGGTGGGTATCACGACGGCCGCATTCAGCCGGTCGCGCACTCGTTGACCGATGCCTACGCCCTATTGGGCACAGTTGCCGCTATCGATATTCTCGGACTGCCGTTTTATGCAGTCCCGATGTGGTCGCAGTATCGTCATGACACCAAACTCGAGGCGCTAAGTTGGTTTGGGAACATGCCGTGTATCTCCATTAAATGGTCGACCGCCGGCGACGCCTACGTACGCGATGCGGATGGCAATAAGGTTGTTGTGATGGGCAAATCCGGTAATGCGCCGCTACGCACGCAGGCTGGGGTGTATTGCAATGTTCGACCGTACGGACCCATTACGGTCGTGCGATGTATGCCGTGCCTGCCTTACTCTCAGGACAAACCAAAGTTTAAGGTTGATCGCAATACCGGGATTGTTCATTCAGAGATGAATACTCCGGCGATTCAAATGGCGTATGCAAACCGCTTGTTCCTGAAACTTGTGCACGAAACCAAAAAACTGGGGCGTGTGGCGATGAAACCTACCCAGGCTATGGAGGACGGCATCAACGCCGGTCTGCACAGTTGGATGATCCAGGGCACAAAGTTTGAAGTCGGGCGCAAGTATGCGGTCGATCCCTATGTCGAGCACAAGGAGGCTATCGACGCTATCGTGTCGTTGTTGCCGCCGGATTTCAAAGCAGGCATGGAGAACTGGGGCGGTCGGATTGAGCAGCATATCGCCGATACCAATTATGGTCTGCTGCTGTGGGACCTGATTGAGCAGCGCGACTGCATTATTCTGGCTACCGATCTCGATGGCGACCGTCTCACCGACCTATTGGCTGACGTGTCGGACCCGCTTCGCGCCTTTGGTGGCCGTCTGGCTGCGCATTTGGGGCAAGACATCGATACCGCGAAGGTTTGGAGCGCGATGGGGTATACCACCGGCAATGGTCGCGATATGACGTCGGTCATGCATCGGATGAAAGGTCCGGCCATTCATGAGCAGACTCTCGGATCAGCAGATGCGATGCTTCTGCGGTTGCTCGATGGGGATGAGTCGATGGGCGGAACCAAGCAGCCTTATGATCCGCGAATCCACTTTGTTCTGATTCGAGATGCCTATCTGGACGCCAACCCTGGGAACGCGGCACTTGCACGCTGGCTCGATGACGCGCTCGCGCAGTTCGATGAAGTGTATTCGGGGTTACGGCCGGGCTTTCTTGAGGGATACGCGGCGCTTAAAGAGCGCATCAAGCCCTGGGGTGCGTAAGACTTCCCCTATGGCCCTTAGGGCTCTTCTCGACGCGGTGTAAAGAACACGCGCTTTGGCCTTAAAATAAGCGGTTGGCGAGTGCGATGCGACGAAAGCGCTGTATGGCCCTTGCTGATGAGGTGTCGGGCGCCGGCTGAGCAGGCCCGGTTAGACGGCACTTTAGGTCATCGGGTTACAGGCGGTCAGAACAGGGAATCGAATTTACCCATCGCGAAAGTGGCGGAACTGGTAGACGCGCTGGTTTTAGGTGCCAGTGGGGCAACCCGTGGGAGTTCGAGTCTCCCCTTTCGCACCATCTGATCTGCGATCTGGAAATCCTTCCGATAGATAAGAAAGTGCGCATGTCGAGTAACTATAGAGGCTAATGAAGTGATGGATGTAGCAATTGAAAATACTGGTGCGATTGGGCGTCGCATGACCGTAAAGGTGCCTGCCGAGCAATTGGACGGCGCGGTCACCGCAAAACTGAACCGGCTGGCAAAGACTGCCAAGATCGCGGGCTTCCGACCCGGCAAGGTACCGATGAAAGTGATCGAGTCACGCTTCGCCGACCAGGCCCTTGCAGAGGCCGCCGACGAGTTGATCAGTCGGAGTTACTTTTCGGCTCTCACTGAGAAAGAACTTGATGCCGCCGGCCCCCCCGCCATCGAACCAAAAACGATGGCTCGCGGACAGGATCTTGAATTCGTCGCAGACTTTGAGATTTTCCCTGATGTCACAAAGACTGACTTAAAGGGAGTTGCGATAGAGCGCCAGCACTGTGAGGTCAAGGACGAGGATATTGACCGAACGATAGATACCTTGCGCCAGCAGCGAACAGCCTACACGGCCGCGGAAAAAACTGCGGGAACTGATGATCAAGTCACCATCGATTTTGAGGGCAGGGTTGATGGCGAGGTCTTTCAGGGGGGTGAGGCTAAAGACTATGCGGTTGTTCTTGGAAAGGGAGCGCTTTTGGCAGACTTTGAAAACGCCCTGATGGACGCTAAGGCGGGTGATGACCTCACTATTGCGTTGACATTTCCTGAGGACTATCCCGGTACCGAAGTGGCCGGAAAAGCGGCCGAGTTTTCGGTAAAGGTAAAAGAAGTGGCCGCTCCTGAGGTCCCGGAGATTGATGAAGCGTTCATAAAGACTTTTGGTATTGAAGATGGCTCCGTGGAGGCCTTTCGTACCGAAATTCGGACCAGCCTCGAAAGGGAGCGCGATCAGCGCGCCCGCATGAAAGTCCGGGAGACCGTATTGGATGCGCTCATGAAGGATAACGAGTTTGAGGTGCCCACCGCATTGGTTGACGAGGAGATCAATCGATCCATCCAGGCGGTGCGTCAGCAACTTCAGCAACGGGGTCTTCCTCACGACGGACCCATCGACCGCGCGAATTATCTTGATGAGGCTTACCGGAGGGTGCGGTTGGGCCTCGCTATGCACGGTGTGGTGAAGCGATTGGAGATCAAGCCCGATGCAGACCGCGTTCGTGAACGGGTGATGGAGATGGGCTCAAGCTATAGCGATCCCGAGCAGTTTACAAAATGGTATTTCGAAGATAAGAGCCGGCTTGCCCAGATCGAGGCGGTGGTGGTTGAGGAACAGGCGGTTGATGCCTTGCTTGCTGAGGCCACGGTAACGGATGCCACCGTCAGCTTCGAAGAATTCATGCGACCGGAAGCGCCTGCAGGCGGCCCTGATGGCGGCCCTGCTAGAGTAGAAGCATAAACCGCAATAAATCCCACGACGAGTTAATGAGACTATGGCAAAACTGACCGGCAATTCTGATCTTCCCGAGGTGCGAAACCTCGGCCTCGTCCCCATGGTGATCGAAACCACGGGTCGGGGTGAGCGGGCATTTGATATTTATTCACGACTCCTCAAAGAGCGCGTCGTATTTATGGTCGGCCCCGTTGAGGATCACATGGCGAACCTTATCGTAGCCCAGCTTTTGTTCCTCGAATCAGAAAACCCGGATAAGGATATTCATCTGTATATCAATTCGCCGGGTGGCTCGGTGAACGCGGGCATGGCCATTTACGACACGATGCAGTTTGTTCGTCCGAGCATCAGTACGGTGTGTATCGGCCAAGCAGCAAGCATGGGGGCGGTGATCCTCGCCGGCGGTGCTGCCGGGAAGCGGTTCACGCTCCCGCATTCCCGAATCATGATTCACCAGCCCTGGGGCGGCTTCCAGGGGCAGGCGACCGATATCGATATCCATGCGCGTGAGATCTTGAGGTTGCGAGAACGGCTGAATCAGGTCCTTGCTCACCACACGGGAAAGGACGTCGCAGAGGTCACCACGGATACGGAGCGCGATAATTTCATGGATGAGAATGAGGCGGTTGCGTACGGTCTGGTGGACCGCGTTCTCAAAAGTCGAGCGGATGAATAGACCGAGTCTTTGCGTCTAGTTTTCTAGCGCTTGCATTTTCTCGCTAAAGCCTGCATCTTAAGGGCTGAGCATATAAGCAGAACCTCATAGAGTACGCGTCAGTAACGAGAGAAACATCGATGGCCGAGGACGACAAGGAAAAGAAAAGCGATAAGCTCCTGTACTGCTCTTTTTGCGGAAAGAGTCAGCATGAGGTAAGAAAGTTGATCGCCGGCCCGTCTGTGTTCGTGTGCGATGAGTGTGTCGAACTTTGCAACGAGATAATCCGCGAAGAAGCGGAAGATGCGGACGATGGCGAGGCATCAAGCGCGCGTTACCCAACCCCTCGCGAAATATGCGAGCGCCTGGATGATTATGTGATTGGTCAGGCGGAGGCCAAGAAAGTCCTCTCCGTGGCGGTCTATAACCACTACAAGCGAATCGAAAACGAAGGCAGTAACGGCTCAGGCGATATTGATATCTCCAAAAGCAACATTCTGATGATTGGCCCTACCGGCTCTGGAAAGACACTACTTGCGGAAACCCTGGCCCAGGAACTCAATGTCCCATTCACGATTGCCGATGCGACCACGCTGACAGAAGCCGGTTATGTGGGCGAGGATGTTGAAAACATCATTCAGAAGCTTCTACAAAAATGCGATTACGACGTCGAGAAGGCGCAAGTCGGGATCGTCTACATCGATGAGATCGATAAGATTTCTCGCAAAGCCGACAATCCGTCAATCACCCGCGATGTATCGGGCGAGGGGGTGCAACAGGCGCTCCTAAAGTTGATCGAGGGTACGGTGGCTTCCGTGCCTCCGCAGGGCGGTCGTAAGCATCCTCAGCAGGAATTCCTGCAGGTGGATACCCGAAATGTGCTCTTTATATGTGGCGGTGCATTCGCGGGGCTTGAGCGCGTTATTCAGGAGCGCTCGGAGAAAGCAGGAATCGGATTTGGCGCGGATATAAAGAGTAAGACGGACGACAAGCACGTTGGCGAATTCTTAAACAGTCTTGAGCCCGAGGATCTCGTCAAGTATGGGCTGATTCCTGAATTCGTTGGCCGGCTGCCGGTGGTAGCGACTCTGGCAGAACTGGATGAAGACGCTCTCGTGACCATTCTGACCGAGCCCAAGAACGCGCTCGTTAAGCAATACCAAAAACTCTTCGAACTCGAGGGCGTTGAGCTTGAGTTCCGAGATGACGCTCTGCGCGCTATCGCCCGCCGCGCCCTCGCTCGAAAGACTGGCGCCCGAGGTCTTCGGTCGATTCTTGAGAAAGCACTCCTTGAGACCATGTTCGAGCTTCCCTCAATGGAGAACGTGACGCGGGTCACCGTGGACGCAAACGTGATCGAAGAGGGCTCCCAGCCGCTCTTCATGTACGAAGACGCGCCAAGCAAAGTATCCAGTCGCTCCTCCTGATTTTCCTTGTTCCGAAAGGGTAATACGGGGAATTCTGAAGAATTCCTTGAAATAACCCCTGTTCGACCCCAAACTAGAAATCAGAAGGCCAATGCTTTCCGGCGTGCCGGAACGGCCCGTTGAACTGAATCCTTGATGCGGCGGAATCCCAATGAGCGAAGACAACCCGATTGATCCTATCAGCCCGAGAACACGCTATCACATGCTTCCCCTCAGGGATGTGGTGGTGTTTCCGCACATGGTGCTACCTCTTTTTGTAGGGCGCGAAAAATCGATTCACGCTCTCGAGGAAGCGGTTCAGGCAGGGAAGCAGATATTTCTGGCAGCTCAGCACGACGCGGCCGATGACGATCCGAACCCGGAGGCCATCTTTAATGTGGGTACGGTCGCTAATATCCTGCAGTTGCTCAAACTCCCTGACGGTACCGTCAAGGTGCTCGTGGAAGGTATTTCACGAGCAGTGATCACCGACTACGTCGAGACGGAAGAGAGTTTTGTGGTCGACGCGACATCGATAGCCGAAGGCACCTTCGATGAGCGAGAGGGAGAGGTTCTGACGCGCACCGTGACGTCTGAGTTTGAGCAGTACGTAAAACTTAATTCCAAAATCCCTCCTGAGGTGCTGACGTCGCTTTCAGGCATCGATGATCCCGGTCGGCTTGCGGATACCATTGCCGCGCACCTCACGTTGCGCAATGAAGATAAACAGAAGATTCTGGAGCTTGGAGATGTCGCCGAGCGGTTGGAGCATATTCTCGGCATCATGGAATCGGAGATTGACCTCCTGCAGGTCGAGAAACGGCTTCGGGGTCGCGTGAAGAAGCAGATGGAGAAAAGCCAGCGCGAGTACTATCTGAATGAGCAGATGAAGGCTATCCAGAAAGAATTGGGCGAAATGGACGATGCACCCAACGAAATGGAAGAGCTTCAGCAGAAAGTTGACAAGGCAGGTATGCCGACGGAGGCGCGTGAAAAGGCAGAGTCGGAGCTCAAGAAATTAAAGATGATGTCTCCCATGTCTGCAGAGGCCACCGTGGTTCGCAATTACATTGAATGGCTGACGCAGGTCCCGTGGAAGAAACGCAGTCGTGTCTCAAAGGATTTAGCCAAGGCGGAAGCTATTCTCGAAGCCGACCACTACGGACTTGAGAAAGTCAAAGAGCGAATTCTGGAATACCTCGCCGTGCAGCAGCGAATCAACAAGGTAAAAGGGCCAATCCTGTGTCTCGTCGGACCGCCAGGCGTGGGTAAAACGTCCCTCGGTGAATCAATAGCCCGCGCAACAAATCGCAAGTTCATGCGAATGTCGTTAGGGGGCGTTCGTGACGAGGCGGAAATCCGAGGTCATCGCCGTACCTACATTGGCTCAATGCCCGGGAAAATCATCCAGAACATGTCGAAAGCGGGCACGCGCAATCCGCTCGTTATGCTCGATGAAGTCGACAAGATGTCCATGGATTTTCGTGGTGACCCATCCTCTGCGTTACTGGAGGTCCTGGATCCCGAGCAGAACCATAAGTTTGGCGATCATTATTTGGAGGTCGACTATGATCTCTCTGAGGTCATGTTCGTGGCCACTGCGAACACCTTGAATATCCCGGGGCCGCTGTTGGACCGGATGGAGGTTATTCGCATCTCGGGATACACCGAGGATGAAAAAATCAATATCGCATCTAATTACCTTGTCAGTAAACAGCGCCGAAACAATGGTCTGAAGGAAGAAGAGATCAGCATTAATCAGCAGGCGTTGACCGATATCGTTCGCTACTACACCCGTGAGGCAGGCGTTCGAGGGTTGGATCGAGAAATCGCAAAGATCTGCAGAAAAGTGGCGAAAGAGCTCTTACTTGATCCGCAGAAAAACAAGGTGCCGGTGTCTGCACGTAATTTGTCGAAGTACCTCGGAGTGCGCCGGCACCGTTACGGACGCGCTGAAGAAAACAACCGAGTCGGTCAAGTTACCGGCCTCGCCTGGACAGAGGTGGGCGGCGAGCTGCTCACCATTGAATCGGCTGTCATGCCCGGGAAGGGGAAACACAGCTACACAGGGAAGCTGGGCGACGTGATGCAGGAGTCGATTCAGGCGGCCATGTCCGTTATTCGAACCCGAGCCGCGCATTACGGTATCGACCCCGAATTTTTCGGAAAGAAAGATATCCACATCCACGTTCCCGAGGGGGCGACGCCGAAGGACGGCCCCAGTGCGGGTATCGGAATGTGCACGGCGGTCATCTCAGCCATTACGGGGATCGCGGTTCGTTCCGATGTTGCAATGACCGGAGAGATTACGCTTCGCGGCGAGGTGCTTCCTATCGGGGGCCTGAAAGAAAAGCTGCTGGCGGCTCATCGAGGCGGCATCACCACCGTGCTGATACCTAAAGACAACGAGAAAGACCTTGTTGAGATCCCCAAGAATATAAAAAGCGGCTTGGAGATTATCTCTGTGCGTTGGATTGATGAGGTTATTTCTGTGGCCCTCGAAAAAATGCCTGAGCTTGACGCGGTCGGCGCCGAAGAGGTGTCAACAACAGCGACAACTGACGAAGATGACTCGAAAAAAGGCACCGCAAGAACCCATTAATCGCGCAGCTCTCGCTGGAGGTTAGGATGAATAAATCAGATCTCATTGATGCCGTTGCCTCGCAGACTGGGCTCGCAAAAGATCAGGCGGGAGCCGCCGTTGAGTCCGTTTTTGGGACGATCTCCGAGGCGCTGAGTCGTGGCGACACGGTGTCTTTGGTGGGTTTTGGCGTCTTCTCCGTTAGTGAGCGTGCGGGCCGAACAGGCCGTAATCCGCGAACGGGGGAGAGCATCGAGATCGCGGCCTCGCGCGCGCCCAAGTTCAAGGCTGGTAAAGGCCTCAAGGATGCCGTAAACTAGCGCGCCCTCGGGGTGCTTAGCTCAGTTGGGAGAGCGTCGCCCTTACAAGGCGAAGGTCGCAGGTTCGAACCCCGCAGCACCCACCAAGGTTTCGACGCTATTCTTCGTTCTCTGACGAGGAACTTTTCGGAGCGGTAGTTCAGTTGGTTAGAATACCGGCCTGTCACGCCGGGGGTCGCGGGTTCGAGTCCCGTCCGCTCCGCCACTTCGTTTCCGAATGTCTTTTGAGCCACACTCGCCCTGATACAATGGTTGGCTGCCGCGGATCTTTTACGCCTCGTTACCTCTGATTTTTTGCCATGCTGACTGCTATTAAAGAGCGTGCCTCAGGCTGGATCGCCTGGGCGCTAGTTATCCTTATCTCCATTCCTTTCGCCCTGTGGGGCATTAATTCTTACTTCGAAGGGGCGTCCAAAGTATCGGTGGCCTCTGTGAACGGCGTGGATCTTGAGGACGGGATGTATCAGCAAGCACTCTCCGAGCGACGCCGTGCCATGGTGCAAATCATGGGTCGCAATGTCGACGCCGATTTCTTCGCGAGCACAACTTTCAAACTCCAGGTCTTGGAATCGCTGATTGATTCAAATCTCCAGGCGGAATACCTTCGGGACAGGGGATACCGACTTACGGATGAGCAATTATCGAAGCGCATCGGGTCATTCGAAGCCTTTCAGGTGGATGGACAGTTCGATCCCGTTCGCTATGAGCAGTTGGTTCAGAACGCGGGGCTCTCACTGGAGGCCTTCGAAGGCCAGCAGCGTCAGCAGGGTGCGGTAGACCAGTTACGCGCCGGTTTGCGCGACAGTTCCTTGGTCGTGTCGTCCATGACCGACCGGGCGATCGCATTGTTGTTTCAAGTTCGCCGGGGCGCTTACGCCATACTCGAAATTCAAGATTTCGAGCAGATGGCATCCGTCGAAGAAGATGCGATACGCAAAGAATTCGATGACCATTCAGATCGCTATATCGCGCCCGAGCAGATGCAGGTAGAGTTTATTCGACTCTCCGTTGACGAGTTAGCCCGGCAGGCTGTCGTCACCGAGGCGGAGCAGCGTGACTATTACGCAGCCAATGCGGATCGCTTCACCCAACCGGGAAGTCGGTCGGCGAGGCACATTCTTCTTACCGTACCTTCCGACGCGAACGATGAGACGGTGGAAACCGTCAGAGGTGAGGCGGAGCAACTGATCCAAAGAATTCGCTCCGGAGAAGATTTTGCCGAGATTGCAAAAGTCAGCTCCAAGGATCCTGGGTCGGCTGGCCGTGGTGGGGATCTCGGGATCATCCGTCCCGGAACAATGGCGCCCGCGTTTGAGGAAGCGGTTTTCGCTCTCGAAGAGAGCGAAATAAGCGCACCTGTGCGCACGAGTTACGGCTGGCACGTTATTCAGCTTACCGAGCTTCGCGAGAGCAGCACCAAGCCGTTCGAAGAGGTCAGCAGCGAGATCAAAGGCACGCTTGAACGCGAATGGGCTGAGGCGAAATTTGTTGCGATGGCAGAGGATTTCCAGAATCTTATTTTTGAGCAGCCCGGATCGCTATTGCCCGCAGCAGACTTTTTAGGATTGACCGTCCAGCGCAGCGAGTGGTTTTCAAGAGACGAGGGTGAGGGGGTTGCCGCGGAGGCATCGGTTCGTGAAGCCGCCTTCAGCGACGATGTGCGCGTTGACGGATTAAATAGTGAGATGCTGGAAATTGGCAATGACACCTTGGTTGCGATTCATTTTGCGGATTTTCGGGATGAACGGAAAAAGACGTTCGACGAAGTTCGTGTTGAGATCACCGATGCGTTAAAGGCGCAGGCTGCGGCTGAGCTACAGGAAGCCGAGGCTAAGGCCTTAGTGGATAAGTTGCGCGACGGAGGAGCTTGGGGTGACGTGCTTGCAGGACGAGATCTGCAGACAAATGATCTTCCTGAGGATCTCGATAACCTGACCGATCCGAGGGAACGGGCGGTGGCCGGGATTATGTACTCGGCGCCTGCGCCGGCAGAGGGCGAAGTCGCCTTCGGATATTCGGCTTTGGGATCGAGCTATGTCATCTACAGGCTCGATGCCGTGATCCCGGGCAACCCTGCGGAGATCACGCAAACCGAGGCAGATCAGGTGAAGATGCTGATCGAGACTCGTGTGGGCGAAGAACTATATTCCGGCCTCAGCCGAGCGCTACGGGCATCGGCGGACGTGCAGATTTTCGAAGAAAATCTTTAGTGGTGTGGTCCGCCGCGATTAGCCTGCGGCATCTTGTGCGACGTTGGGGCTAATTCCAACGGTATTGAAGCCGCCGTCCACATAGGTAATCTCGCCGGTTATGCCTGATGCGAGATCTGAGCACAAAAACGCGGCCGTATTACCAACCTCCTCAATGGTTACACCACGGCCCAAAGGTGCAGTCACTTCATAGAAATGCAGCATCTGCTTAAGGCCCTTTATTCCTGACGCCGCTAGCGTTTTTATTGGCCCTGCTGAGACGCCATTGACACGGATTCCCTCGCTGCCAAGCGATTGCGCTAAATATCGAACGTTCGCTTCGAGACTCGCCTTTGCTAATCCCATGACGTTATAACCCGGCATGGAACGCTCGGCTCCGATATAGCTCAAAGTGAGCATTGCGCCGCCTGATGCCATCATGGGCCGTACGGCCCGAGCCAGCGCGGCAAAACTGTAGGAACTGATTTCGTGTGCGGTACGGAACCCCTCTCGCGTAACGGCATCAAGATACATGCCCTCGAGCTCTTCACGAGGCGCGTAGGCGATGGAATGGACCAGAATATCGAGACTGTCCCAGTGACTAGAGAGTGCGTCTCGCATTGCTTCAATATCGCTATCCTGAGAAACATCGCATCGTATGGTCTTGTTAGACCCAAGCTCCGCCGCGAATTTTTCTGCACGCCCACCGAGCTTGTCATTTTCGTAAGTCAGCACCAAGTCGGCACCCTCCCGAGCCATCGCCTGAGCGATTCCCCAAGCAATCGATCGATTGGAGGCAACACCTGTAATGAGTGCACGTTTACCGTTGAGGAATCCCATAGAAGCTTAAGCCTGTGGTTAGAATGACCCGGAACATGGTTTTATCCCAACCCTGCAAAAGAGTCAAAATTGACATTACCGGATAACGTGCAACCGATCGGGATTCTCGCAAAGCGTTCGTCCGATGCCGTCCGGGCGCGGCAGATTGCTGATGACCTTGGGGCTACTTTGCTATCAAATCACAAAGAGCCTGAAGGTCTGGTGCTGGAGGTGTCTTGTTCAGGGCTCGCTTTACGTGATTTTGATCAAAAGAAGAGTCATCCGTTTCGTCTGGATACGACGCAATTGCGGCACGTGGGAGCAGGTCGAGATCTTCTGTCGAGAGCTCTGGGCAAAAAATGTCTTTCGGTGATTGATGCGACGGCAGGATTCGGGAGCGATAGTTTTGATTTTCTGCGGCGCGGCTTTCAGGTCATCGCCATTGAAAGGGTCCCGATAATTGCTCTGATGCTGGGAGAGGCCTCCTCGCAAATCTCGGACAGAGATTGGAGTGGGCGGTTTAGGGTTATCGAGGGGGAGGCTACGGATTGGATTCCCAGGTTACCGCCCGCCGATGTGATTTTTGTTGATCCCATGTTTCCCGACGTGGAAAAGAAGTCGGCGCAACCTCGCAAAGCGCAGCAACTGCTTCGGCGGCTGGCCGGTACGGATGCGAGATCGGGCCACTTAATCAACATGGCACGCAACTTTGCGAAACGGCGAGTCGTTGTGAAGCGACCGCGCTCCGCACCGTCCATGGGTGCGGAGCCCGATCATCGATTCATGGGTCGATCGATTCGATATGACGTGTACTTTTCGGGGGCGTCGTGAGCGAGGGGCACTGGTTTTTTTCGAGCAGTCTCGCTGCCCCGGGCGAGGTATTCGCGTTGTCCGATACCGAGGCGGGTCACGCGATTCGCACCCGGCGGTTGCGACCTGAAGATCATCTCACACTGTTTGATGGCAAAGGCGGCCTTGCCGATGCGGTCATTTCAGACATCAGTCAAAAGCCGCTTAAGGTGCAGGTGCAGGTTAAGGGACTACGCACCGTTGACCCACCTCGGCCGAATCTTCATGTCATGACAGCTTTGCCGAAGGGCGATCGTCAGTCGACGATGATTGACATGCTTACCCAGGTCGGCATGGATCAATTTAGCCCGCTGCTCTGCGAACGCAGCGTCAGTCGTCCGCAGTCTCAGCATTATCCGCGTTGGGAGCGGTTGGTCATCGAGGCCTCGAAGCAGAGCCGCCGGGCATGGCTCCCGGAGTTATGTGCGCCGCTGCCTCTTGATGCTGCCAACCTTGTGTTTGACGGGCCACTGCTCGTGGCGGATGGGGAAGGAGATCAGCTCGACAGCCTCACGGATCGGTTAGCCGGGGTGTCAGATGCGGTACATCTTGCCGTAGGCCCGGAGGGTGGCTTCACTGACAATGAACGTCAGCTGCTTAGGGAAAGCGGCGCTCACTTCGTGTCGCTCGGGCCGAACGTGCTGCGCGTTGAGACCGCAGCGGTTTCTTTAAGCGCCGTCATTTGCGGGCTCTGTCGACAACCCTGAGTAGAGGGGCCGCTAGGCCAGGCGTGAAATTCGCTCGATCCTGGAGCGCAGGGCATCTACGTCACGCGATAATTCCTCTGCCCTCAACTTTTCTTTCGCAACAACGTCAGCGGGCGCGCGATCAACGAACTGGGGGTTCGTTAATTTTGCGTTGCATCGTTCCAAGTCCGCATTCTTCCTGTCGATTTCCTTGGTGAGTCGGGAAAGTTCAGCGTCGCGATCAATCAAGGAACCCATCGGCACCAGAATCCGTAGCGAACCTGCGAGAGCGGTAGCATGCTCGCCGTCGGGCTCGACTGCGGTGCCTAAAGCCTCAAGACTCTCAACGCGAGCGATCGGCATCAGGAGTCGTCGATACTTGACGATGCGTTCCTGATCGGTCGAATGATCGCTTTGCAATATAACGGGAAGCATCTGGCGCGGATCAATATTCATCTCACCACGGATGTTTCGGATACCCCCAACGATCGTCTTCATCCACTCGATGTCGCTGACCGCGGTCGCATCGCGGCTATAGTCCTCTGCGCGGGGATACGGCTGATTGATAATCGAAGAGCCAGACGTCGTCAGTCGATCCTTGAGACTGAGCCACAGCGCTTCGGTGATAAACGGCATGAGAGGATGAAGCAGGCGCAAGGTATTCTCGAGCACGGCGATCAGGGTCTGACGAATTTCGCCCTTACTCTCCTCGGATACCTCTGGGTCCGCCAGTTGAATTTTTGCCAGCTCCAGATACCAACTGCAGAATTCGTCCCAGGCGAAACTATGCAAAGTTTGCACGACTTGATCAAAACGGTAGACATGCAGCGATTCGGTCGCGGCCTCACATACTTCGGACAATCGGGTTTGTATCCATCGTTCGGTCGCGCCTGAGGGGGCGACCGGCATCCGCGCATTCTGGATTGACGTCGTGTTCATCTCCACAAAACGAGCGGCATTCCATAATTTATTGCAGAAATTTCTAAAGCCTTCGATGCGTCCCAGATCGAACCGAATGTCCCGTCCCTGCGTTGCAAGACTGGCAAAGGTAAACCGTAAGGCATCAGTCCCAAAGGAAGGAATACCCTTCGGGAATTGCTTCCGAGTGGCCTCCTCAATGCGCTTTGCCATCTTCGGCTGCATCAGGCCGGATGTGCGCTTCGCCACGAGAGCATCGAGCTCGATACCGTCGATCAGGTCTAATGGATCGAGCACATTACCTTTAGATTTGGACATTTTCTGTCCATCTGAGTCGCGCACCAGACCGTGCACATACACCTCATGAAAAGGTACGTCGCCGGCAAACTTCAGCCCGAACATGATCATTCGGGCAACCCAAAAGAAAATAATGTCGAATCCGGTTACCAGGACACTGGTGGGATAGAAGGTCTTCAGTGTTTCGGTGGATTGAGGCCATCCCAGAGTCGAGAAGGGCCAGAGCGCAGACGAAAACCAGGTGTCGAGCACGTCGTCATCCTGCCGCAGCGGCACATCCTCGCCGTGGAGTTCGCGAGCCTTGCGCTGCGCTTCCTGGGCATCAAGCCCGACAAAAATATTTCCTTGTGTGTCGTACCAGGCGGGGATTCGATGGCCCCACCATATTTGTCTTGAGATGCACCAGTCCTGAATGTTGTGCATCCACTCAAAATAGGTACGACTCCAGTTCTCCGGGACGAATCGAATGCGTCCGTCTTCGACCGCCTGTATGGCCGGCTCCGCTAAGGGTTGAGCCCGCACGAACCATTGGTCGGTGAGATACGGCTCGACCACCGCTTGAGTGCGGTCGCCGCGCGGCACCATCAGAGTGTGATCGACGATCTTCTCAATGAGATCCTTCGCTTCAAGATCACGGACAATTGCTTTTCTGGCTTCAAAACGATCCAGTCCATGATAGGCGGACCCGGGCAAGTCGATTGCGGCACTGGGATCGAGAATATTGATCGATTCCATTTGATGGCGGGCGCCGACTTCGTAATCATTGAAATCATGGGCTGGAGTAATCTTCAGGCATCCGGTGCCAAATTCCGGATCCACATAATCATCGGCAATGATGGGTATCGTCCTGCCTGTGAGGGGAAGCAGCACGCGCTGCCCCACCAAATCCCGATAGCGCTCATCCTCCGGATGGACCGCCACCGCGGTGTCCCCTAGCATGGTTTCCGGGCGAGTGGTGGCAACGACAACGTAGCCCTCTCCGCTCTCCAGTGGGTATCGCAGGTGCCAGAGAAACCCGGCTTCCTCTTCAGAGATGACCTCAAGATCAGACAGAGCCGTGTGCAAAACCGGATCCCAGTTCACGAGGCGCTTACCGCGGTAGATGAGGTCTTCGTCATACAGACGCACAAACACTTCCCGTACGGCGGCAGATAGGTCTTCGTCCATCGTGAAGCGTTCCCGACTCCAGTCGAGCGACGCCCCCATTCGTCGGAGCTGTTGGGTGATCGTGCCGCCGGACTCCGCTTTCCACTGCCATACCCGATCAATAAATGCGTCTCGGCCAAGATCATGGCGTGTTTGGCCCGCGGCATTCAGCTGTCGCTCCACCACCATCTGGGTCGCAATGCCGGCGTGATCCGTACCGGCCTGCCACAGCGTTTGATCGCCTTTCATCCGATGGTATCGAATGAGCGCATCCATGATCGTATCCTGGAAGGCATGGCCCATGTGCAGGCTGCCCGTCACATTCGGTGGCGGAATTGCGATGCAAAAAGCTGAGCCTTCGCCACTCTTGGGGAAAAAGCGCCATCGCGCTCCCAAGCCTCGTAAAGTGTCTGCTCAATGGCGTGTGGGTCGTATGTCTTGCTGGAATCTTCTTCAGCCACGGTCGTTAAAGGTTCAGGTTGCAGGGAAAGGATCACTTAGGGGCGCGGTTCAGCACCTGCGCGAAGTCACTGTCTCGCCGATCAAAGGATCTCTATTGGTCGCTCCACCAGGGTGCGAGTTGAGCCCTAATGTCGTCGGCGAGGGCATCTCTTAAGGATTCAGGCAACGGTTCGCCGGCGTGCATGGTAAGACGTTTTTCAATGGCAGCCAGTAGCTCATCCACCAGTTCATCTAAATAGCCGCTGGAGTTTTCACTCGATGCCGGAGAAAACATGTCGACAGTTTCAGGCCCGTCGTTCGGCGACTCCGTCGCCTTTTGAGGCGTTTGAGATTGCCCGGTGTCCTGCTGCGATACTGATGGTGTCGGAGCGCTTTCGCTCATCGGCGTCGGCGCTTCCCCGTTGATAAGGTTCCCGAGCGCTTCCAGCTCTTCAATCAGTAGATTTCGGTCCTTTTGGTCGCTCACGCAAAGATGCCCTTAGGGTCTAGACCTTATGGGTGGATGGTTCAACACCGCTTTCTCGGTAAAACTTATAACGCTCCCGCGCGGACTGACGTTCATGTTCTTCTGTCCCAACAATCTCCGCAACGCGAGAAAAGTCGTGAAAAGCACGCACAGGCGCCTCGGCAAGCGAAACGACGATAGTTCCCAAATCGGTAGTCGGGCTGTCGCAGCCTAAGGTCACCGGTGTGAGTTCGTCACGGTCCTGCTCTAACGCGTGAGGTACGAAACTGCTCTGAGAGAAGGTCCAAAGTCTTTGGTCCATCTCGCTCATCTGCTCAGGGTCTTGGCAGTATAGATAGACCGACTGACCCGATTTATACGCTTTTTCTACGACGCGGCAGGCGAGGGTGAGTCGCTCATCGCTCTGGGCAGAAGTGCTCACATAGAAGTCCACTCGGCAGGCCATGATTTGATCAGCGCTTTGCAGCCCGATTAATCAGGAAGCGCGTTAGCAGAGGGACAGGCCGACCGGTTGCGCCTTTGCTTGCACCGCCATTCCAGGCCGTGCCCGCAATATCGAGATGAGCCCAGCTCATGTTTGTTGTAAAGCGCGCCAAAAAACAGGCGGCTGTGACAGCGCCTGCGGTTCGACCTCCAATATTCGCCATGTCGGCAAAAGGGCTCTCCAGTAGTTTCTGGTATTCATTCCAGATTGGCATGCGCCAAGCACGATCGCGTGCCTGCTCGCCGCACTCGAGGAGCTCGGCGGCAAGTTTGTCATCCGGTGAGAACAGTCCAGTGGCGGGATGTCCCAGCGCCAACAACGCAGGCGCCGGTCAGGGTGGCGATATCAACCACGGCCGCAGGCTTGTAGCGCTCGGCATACGTAAGTGCATCACAGAGGATGAGTCGGCCTTCGGCATCCGTATTTAGGATCTCGATTGTCTTTCCGGACATGCTCGTGACGATATCGCCTGGCTTGTTGGCAGCACCGTCGGGGAGGTTTTCCGAGCTGGGGACAATTCCCACGACATTTAACTTTAGCTTTAACTCCGAGGCAGCCACCATGGCTCCGAACACACTCGCGCCGCCACACATGTCGTATTTCATCTCGTCCATGGCCGCTGCAGGCTTAAGCGAGATGCCGCCAGCATCAAAGGTCAATCCCTTACCCACCAAGACCACGGGGGCATCACCTCGCTTTCCACCGTGATACTCCATGATGATCAGCTTGGCAGGCTCGCGACTGCCCCGTGACACGGAAAGAAGAGAGCCCATCTTTAGTTCCCGCATCTGCGCTTCGTCAAGCACCTTTACTTTCAGCCCATGACTGCGGACGAGTTTTTTTGCCTCTTTGGCAAGATAGGTAGGTGTGCAGATATTGCCCGGCAGGTTACCCAGATCCTTAGCGAGATTGACACCGTTCGCAATGGCGCTCGCTTCACGCACGCCTTCTTTTGCCGCAGTGGCTTGCTGCGACGAAGGGAGAAGTACTGATAAACGGACGAGAGGGGATTGACCGCTTTTGCCGCCTTTCCCTTTCGCTGTTTTCAATTGAGTGAATCGATACCGGGCGCTGTGAGTGGCCTGTCCGATGATTCGTGATCGTGCCTGAGCGTCAAGACCATTCACCGATATTTCAGCGAGGGCCGATAGCGCGCTTGCCGAGGGTGTCCGGCAGAGGTGGCGGGCGGCAACGGTTGCGGCGGTAAAGAAATCGTCCGCATCCGGTTTATCGCCAACCCCGACTAACAGAAGGCGCTTGGCCTTAAGGCCTCGAGGCCCCGGAACGAGCGCTACGCTGCCCGGACTGCCGTCTATATCGCCGGACTGCATCAGCGACCGTACCAGGCCTTTCGAGGCTTTTTCGATCTTGCGCACACTCGCGCTTTGTTCTCCCGATTTTCGCACCCCGACGATCAAGCAGTCGGTTTGGCTGGTGACAACGTCGACGGATGCGACTTGAATTTTCATTCTGTTCCTTAATGTGCTGGGTTGCTATTGATCTTCTGGATCGATCGCAGGCCAGTGTCGTGAGCCTGAAATACGGATTCACGTAAAATACCGGAGTATTTTCGGTTCTGTTCCGCTATCGTGTCAAAGTCCTTTCGGCCAATCAAAGAGAAATTCCAGAGATGATTCTTCGCAAGGCTCTTGCTCGAGAGGTATTAATCACAGCCGCAGCGGTTACCGCCATCATCTTCTGTATATTCCTCGTGGTTCGGGTTCTTGGTTTTCTGCGCCAGGCGGCCGAGGGCATCATCCCTGTAGACAGCATCTTTTTGCTGCTATTCCTAAAAGTCATCGCCTATATGGACGTGATTTTGCCGCTCATGTTGTTTGTCGCGATGCTTCTGGTCTTGGGGCGATGGAGCCGGGATAACGAATTGACGATCATGGCCGCATCAGGTTTGGGCCTTTCTCATCTGATTCGTCCTACTGCTTTTCTCGTTTTAATTGGAACCATAATCGTGGGCGGGTTTTCTGTGCTGGTCGGGCCCATGGCGGTTCGTTCCGTCGGGGCCTTAGAACACGAATTAAAGACCCGCACCGATATCGTGGGAATTAGTCCGGGCCTCTTTACCGAGACCCGCGCCGGGCGCGGTGTCTATTTTGTTGAACGGTTGAGTGAGGAGGCTGACCGCTATGAGGGCGTGTTTGCCTGGGGTTCAGACGGCGGCAAAGAAGGCGTCGTATTGGCCAACACGGCCTACCGCCATGTGGATGAAAAAAATGGTCAGGTGTTTCTGGTTTTGGAGGACGGCGTGCGTTACGAGGGGGAGCCGGGTGACAGCGTGTATCGGGTCATCAATTTCGAGCGCTACACGATACGCGACCGGTCTACCGCAGCGGCGCCCGTGCGTTTTCCATTACACGGATGGGAAACTTCAAGACTTTGGGCGTCGGCCGGGCCCTATGAGCTTAAAGAGTTGGCCTGGCGGTTTTCGAAGGTTCTCGTGTTGCCGGTCCTGATGGTGTTTGCGATTGGCCTTGGTCGCGTTGAGCCAAGAAGCAATCGATATGTATCCATGTTTATGGCTTTATTGATCTATTTCACCTACACGAATCTTGTCACCATGACATGCGCGCGAGTACCCATAGGCGGCGTTGGTGCTTTGGTTGGGGTTGGGTCTGTCCATCTGATATTCGCTCTAATGGCGATCTATCTTTTTTGGTGCCGGGCCAAAGATCGCCCACTGATACCATTAGCGCGCAGCGCCCGACCGAAAGTGGCGCAACCGGCCTAGCTTTCAATATGCGCATTCTGGACCTCTACCTTGCGAAGGTTCTTCTGAACCAGATCCTGGTTGTTATTGCCGTGCTCGCCGGCATCTTTGCCTTTGTTACGTTTATCGATCAGGTCTCCTATCTCGGTACGGGGAACTACTCGCTCTGGGATGCCTTGCGCTATGTCGCATTAAGCACCCCAAGAATTCTTTATGAAGTATTCCCCATGGCTGTCTTAATCGGTGCGATCATGGGCTTGTCGCTCTTAGCGTTGGACTCTGAGCTGATCGTTATGCGTGCCAGCGGCGTATCAATCGGGCAGATCACGGCAGCCGTTTTAAAACTGGGATTGGTCCTGGCGCTTATCGGCCTGGTGATCGGTGAGTTTCTAACACCGTGGTCAGAGACTCTTGCCCAGCGAGGACGAGCGCAAGCGCTCGAGCAGACCATCGAACAAAAATCAAATTCGGGTCTTTGGATGCGCGATGGCGGCACTTTTGTAAACGTCCGAGAGGTATTGCCGGACCTCAGTTTGCGTGATATTCGGGTGTTTCAGTTTGATACGATGAGTCAGCTGCGGGCGTTGGTCCACGCGGATCGAGGCGCTTTTGACGATAACGCATGGGACCTGAGCGGGGTCCGCCAGACGCTGATCGATAAGGAAGGATTTACGCAAGTCAGTGCGGCAGAAAAGGCGCGCTGGCAGACATCGGTAACGCCGCAGACCATGTCGGTCTTTCTGGTCCAGCCAGACCAGCTCTCGCTCTTGCAGTTACGAAAGTACATCGCGCATCTGCTGACCAACCTGCAGGATGCTCGCAGCTTCGAATTGGCCTACTGGTCCAAGCTGACTTTGCCGCTCGCGATTGCGGTCATGCTGCTGCTTGCTATTCCGTTTGTATTTGGGAGCATACGTGCCAATCGCATGGGGAGAAATCTTTTTGTCGGCATCATGATCGGCATCGTATTTTTTGCCGCCAGTAAAGCACTAGGCTACGTCGTGATTGTTTACAAACTCCCGCCGCTGCTGGGTGCCACGCTGCCCACTCTGGGCTTCGCGACGGCGGCGGGCTTTTTGTATCAGCGTATCCGCTAGGAGAGGAACTGCTCCGGGGCTGCGTAATCGTAGCCCAGATCTCGCGCCACTTCGGCGTTCGTAATCTTACCGGCGTGCACGTTGAGGCCGTTGCACAAATGGGCATCGGCCTTTAGGGCATCCCGATAGCCATGATCTGCAAGGCGCAGAATGTGAGGCAACGTCACATTGTTGAGCGCATACGTGGAGGTGCGGGGAACACCGCCGGGCATGTTAGCGACACAGTAATGGATCACGTCATCCACGACGTAGGTGGGCTCGGCATGGGTGGTTGCTTTCGAGGTCTCACAGCAGCCCCCTTGGTCGATGGCAACGTCAACAATCACAGATCCCGGTTTCATGGCTGAAACCATCTGCCGGGTAACCAGTTTGGGGGCGGCGGCACCCGGGATTAACACCCCGCCGATCACCAGATCAGCATCAAGCACGTGTCTCTCTACGGCATCCTGGGTTGAGAACACCGTATTGGTTGATCGCCCAAACTGCTGCCAGTGCGATTCGATGACCTCCGGGCTTCGGTCAACAACCCAAACATCCGCGCCCATACCCACCGCAATGGCTGCCGCATGTTTGCCCACGACTCCTGCACCTAAAATAACGACCTTGCCCCGCTCGACGCCCGGAACGCCCCCGAGCAGAATGCCTTGCCCGCCATGTGGGTGTTCCAGACAGTGCGCGCCGGCCTGAATGGCCATGCGACCCGCGACTTTTGACATCGGCGCAAGCAATGGGAGGCCGCCAAATGGGGACGTGACGGTCTCATACGCGATGCAGGTAGCGCCGCTTTCAACCAGGTCTTTGGTTTGCTCAGGATCAGGCGCGAGATGAAGATACGTAAACAGAATTTGACCTTCGCGGAGCATCTTTCGCTCGTCGGATTGTGGTTCCTTGACTTTGACAATCATGTCGGCCGCCGCAAAGATGTCGGCAGGCTCGTCGATGATGGTAGCGCCCATGGATCGATAGTCGTCATCGCTCGCCCCGATGCCTTCCCCCGCATTCGTCTGCACCATTACGCTGTGCCCGTGCGCAGTAGCCTCGCGAACACTTGAAGGGGTCATGCCGACACGATATTCGTGGTTCTTGATCTCCTTTGGTACTCCGATCTTCATAGGAACTTCTCCTGTTGGTCCCAATAAACTGAACGCGTGGATATGGATGATGTAGGGCTATTGATGGTTCCGGTGCACTACGAAACCTGCTGAGGCCGCATATCCTTCGGATCGATCCCGGCGACCGCCACCGGCGCTTTCATGGCGTCCCGGCGGAAAGGCTCTCCGAGCTCCTGATTGAGGACGACCTCGATAAACGTTGTGACGTTGTTATTCATCTGCTCATCAATGGCTGTTTTAAGGGCGCTCGTGAGGCCATCCATCGTTTCAGCCTTGACCCCTTTGACGCCGCAGGCCTCGGCAACCTTCGCGTATTCGACCCCGACGTTGAGCTCGGTTCCCACAAAGTTATCCTCGTACCACAGTGTGGTGTTGCGCTTCTCGGCGCCCCACTGATAGTTACGAAAGATAATCATTGTGATGGGCGGCCATTCATTGCGACCGCACGCAGTCATTTCGTTCATGGAAATGCCGAATGCGCCGTCGCCTGCAAATCCAACGACGGGAACGTCAGGACAACCGATTTTTGCGCCCAAGATTGATGGAAAACCGTACCCGCAAGGCCCGAATAAACCCGGGGCGAGGTACTTGCGACCTTTTTCAAAACTGGGATAGGCGTTACCGATTGCGCAATTATTGCCAATATCAGAGGAGATAATGGCGTCCTTCGGAAGCGCTTCCATGATCGCGCGCCATGCCTGACGCGGCGACATACGATCGGGCTGACTGTCGCG
Source organism: Gammaproteobacteria bacterium (assembly GCA_038131525.1). Lineage (GTDB taxonomy): Bacteria > Pseudomonadota > Gammaproteobacteria > Arenicellales > UBA868 > UBA868. The sequence goes on from JAYPPP010000001.1 coordinate 118,504, forward strand.
AGAGCGTTGGTTCCAGGTGGTACCCGGATCATCATCTTCGTGATCCATTTGATTGAGTTCGCCCGTCCATGCAGTTTTGCGAGTCGCGATTTCCTGTTGCCGCGCCTCGCGTCCTGTATCGCCTGCATCAGCCGATAGTTTTCCAAGAATCTGCTCAGCCACTCGGCGAGCATCGCCCTGGATCGCAACCTCCACGCGTTTTGTTAATCCAATTCGATCGGCATTGATATCGACTTGAATGAGCTTGGCATTTTTCGGCCAATAATCAATTCCATACCCGGGCAGGGTTGAGAACGGATTGAGCCGGGTACCCAGTGCCAGTACGACATCGGCCTTGGCAATAAGTTCCATCGCGGCTTTCGATCCGTTATAGCCAAGAGGCCCAACGGAGAGAGGATGAGATCCCGGGAAGGCATCGTTATGTTGGTAGTTACAGCACACCGGTGCGTCCAGTCTTTCCGCGAGAGCAGCAGATGCGGCAACAGCGCCGCTCAACACTACGCCGGCACCGTTCAAGATGACCGGGAACTTTGCCTCCGACAGGAGTTTGGCGGCATCAGCGATGGCGCCTTCACCACCGGGCGCGCGTTCGATTTGAATGACCTGAGGCAGCTCGATATCGATAACCTGTGTCCAGTAATCCCGCGGTACATTGATCTGAGCCGGAGCCGATCCGCGACGCGCTTTCTCGATAACGCGATTAAGGACCTCAGCAATTCGGGTGGGATCGCGAACTTCTTCCTGATAACAGACAAGGTCTTGAAAGATAGCCATCTGCCGCACTTCCTGGAATCCGCCCTGGCCAATGGTTTTATTGGCCGCTTGCGGCGTTACCAGCAGCAGCGGGGTATGGTTCCAGTAGGCCGTCATGATTGGGGTGACGAAGTTCGTGATTCCGGGGCCGTTCTGAGCGATGGCCATGCTCATCTTTCCGGTCGCCCGAGAATAGCCATCCGCGCTCATGCCCGCATTGCATTCATGCGCGCAATCCCAAAACTTGATTCCCGCCGATGGGAACAAGTCCGAAATGGGCATCATGGCCGAGCCAATAATGCCAAATGCATGTTCGATCCCATGCATTTGCAGGACTTTCACAAAAGCTTCTTCGGTCGTCATTTTCATCGCATCTGCTCCCAAACTGAATTTACGTGGATTTCTTCGGTCGGCGTTTTACTTACCGGCATTTCAGGAAGCTGAGCAGCGCAGGATGCAAAGATGCCGGGCGAACCGCGAACTAACGGAACGAAAGTCTAGCGAAAGTGGCCCAAAGGAATAGGGCCAGCCCGAACATCCGGGATATGCCAGCCGCTCTATTTGAGGTCTGATGACAGTGGCTTAATGTTTCTCGGAGATCTCAGCGATCACTTCGGCCAGGGTTCGGATGCCCGCATTGATTCGATCCACAGGTATCGAGGAGAAGCCAAGTCGGATACAGGTTTCCGGCGCAGGCTGTCGGGAGAAAAAAACATCGCCCGCCTCAAAAAGAATATCGCGCGCAGCGCAGCGACGTTGTAATTCTGTCGTATCCAAGGCGCGGGGGCTTCTGAGCCAGAAGGACGAACCCCCTGTGGAGGGGCTGACCTCCCATTCGGGGAGATGTTGTGCCAGTGATTCGCGAAGCGTGTGCCATCGATCGCTAAGAGAATGACTCAGCCGCCGAATCAAGGCGTCGTGGTAGCCCCGCTTCAGGAATTGCGCCACGATGAACTGGTTATTTGCGGGTGGGTGGCGACTCATCAATCGACGCAGCACCCGAGCCTCGCGAATGAAGTGTGCTGGACCGGTCATAAACCCCATTCGAAGGCCTGGGGCGAGGGTCTTCGAGAGGCTGCCGATATAAACAACAACACCATCGCGATCGAGACTTTTCAGAGCCGGAGTCGGCCCGCCTCGAAAGTTGTGCTCGCTCTCATAGTCGTCTTCGATAATGACGAAGTTTTCCTTGCGAGCGGCATGCAGTAAAGCCTCGCGTCGAGCCCGACTGAGCGTGACCGTGGTGGGAAACTGATGACTCGGCGTGAGGTAGAGACATTGACAGCGTCCGAGTTCATCGCTCGGAACAATCCCTTCGTCGTCTACCGCAAAGGGTTGCAGTTTTGCCGTTCTGGAAAGAAATATGTTTCGTGCATCCGGATAACCGGGCTCCTCAATGCCGACCGTTTGGTGCTCATCCAGCAGTAAGTCAGCGATCAGATAAAGCGCTTGCTGCGCCCCCAGGGTCACCAGAATTTCGTCCGGGTGGGCCCAGACGCCTCGCCGGGGCAAAATACGACTTTGAATTTGCTCAATTAACAACGGATCGTCCTGATCGATGCGATCAGTGGACCATTGTCGAATCGCCGCAATTGTGGCTGCATCGCGGCAGCATTCCCGCCATTCGTTTACCGGGAACAGACTGGGATCGATCTGCCCGTAGATGAATGGATATTGGTACCGAGACCAGTCGGTTGGTTTGCTGAGATTGCGTTGCTCACTGGGTGTAAATCTAAGTTTTGTGCCCCAGTCAATGGCGCTTCTGGCGACCTCGGTATCCTTGGTGGGCGACAAGCGGTCGAGCAGGATGTCGTCGTTGACGAAGTAGCCGCTTCGTTCTCGAGCAACCAGGAAACCTTCGTCCACAAGGCGCTGATAGACTAGAACCACTGTATTGCGAGCCACTTTGAGCTGTTCGGCAAGCTTTCTGCCTGAAGGCATGGCTGAGCCGGCGGGGATTTGCCCGTCCAGGATTGCTTTCACCAGCATTTCCTGAATCTGGCTTTGCAGATTCGCTGAACTTTGGCTGTCGAGCTCAAACAGACGCTCAGGGATTGCTGGACTCATTTCTGAAAAAGAATTGGCCCTATGTGGGCTCTATCGTTAAGATTAACGTCACACCAGATCTAATCAACCCAGCGCCTGATGGGACCACTATATCAGGCGACTTTAGGAAGAAAAATAATGAAATACGACCCGGAATTCCTTGAGAACTACTGGATGCCGTTCACGTCAAATCGGGATTTCAAGGCGGATCCTCGAATCGTCGTGAAAAGTGAAGGCTGTTATATGTACAACGATTCGGACGAGCGAATTCTTGATGGCTCCTCGGCGCTTTTCTGCTGTGCCGCGGGCCATAGTCGGCCGGAGATCGCTGAGGCGGTTTACCAGCAGATGAAGCAGTCTGCGTATGTGCCGTCCTTTCAGCTCGCCCAGCCGCTGGCTTTCGAGCTCGCTCGTCGAGTTGCCAAGCTGACGCCCGACGGCCTGGATCACATCTTCTTTGGAAACTCCGGCTCTGAGGCTGTCGAGACGGCAATGAAGATCGTCTATGCCTACCACTACGCCCGTGGCGAGGGGCAGCGCCAGCGGTTTGTATCCCGCGAGCGCGCTTATCACGGCGTCAACATGGGTGGCGTGTCTTTAAGCGGCATGATTAAGAATCGGCAGGCTTTCGGACCGGGCATTCCCGGGGTCGTTCATATGCGACATACGTGGCTGCCTGAAAACCGGTTTGTGAAAGGGCAGCCCGAGTCAGGCCTTGAACTGGCCGATGATCTGCTGCGCATCGCCATGAACTATGGACCTGACACGATCGCGGCCTGCATTGTCGAACCGGTCGCCGGGTCCACGGGATGTTTGGTACCGCCCAAGGGATACCTTGAGCGACTTCGAGAAATCTGCGATCAGCACGGAATACTTCTGATCTTTGATGAAGTGATCTGTGGCTTTGGCCGCATGGGTAAGCCCTTTGCCTCGCAAGCCTTCGGAGTGACACCAGATATCATGACCATGGCCAAAGCCCTGACCAATGCTGCCCAGCCGATGGGCGCAGTTGCGGTCAGCGATAAGGTCTACAACGCAATCGCGGACGCGTCGCCCGATGGCGCGATCGAGTTTTTCCATGGCTATACGTACTCCGCCCACCCGGCGGCTTGCGCGGCAGGCATCGCGACCATGGATATCTTTGAGAAAGAAAAACTCATCGAACGAGCGGCAGAGTTGACCGATTATTTCCTCGATCAGGTCTTCGCGCTGAGTGATATTCCGTTGATTACGGATATCCGCGGCTACGGGCTTTTTGCGGGAATTGATCTGGAGCCCATGGGTAACCCCGGGGTTCGAGGACTGGATTTTCAAAAGCGTCTCTTCAAAAACGGGCTTCATATAAAAATGACAGGGGATGCTGCCCTGATTGCGCCGCCACTCATTTGCGAGCGGCATCACATCGATCGAATCTGTGAAGTGATCCGAAAAACGCTGTCCGAGTATTGATTAATTCGACACTAAAGAAGAGTTAACGACCCGAGTTGCATCCCGGACCCGGGCTGAGAGTAAAATGGGATGAAACAGTTTTGAAACAATTAATCGTTAATCTCATGATGCGCCACTGGTGTGATCTGGGAGAAGGCGCTCAAAACTGGTGGTGTTAGGGTCCGAGCTGTATCTCGGAATAACGGTTTCTGAAATGGCAAATCACGTAGGAGGATTCAGTGTCAGAAAACAAGTTCAATCAGGATCGTAGATCGTTTGTGAAGAAGACGGCCGCTGTCTCAACGGCAGCAGCCGTAGGCCCATGGATTGTCAGTCCGAAGGTGCTCGCCTCATCTGGTGAGGTGAATGTGCTTTTATGGTCTGACTACTGTCCGCCTGGATTCTTGGCTGCCTTTAAGGAAAAGACAGGGATCACGGTGAATTTCACCGGCATCGGCTCGAACGAAGAGATCATTAACAAAATGAAAGCGACCAAGGGTAAGGGTTTTGATGTCTGCAGCCCGACCAATATGCGGTCGCTTCAATGGGAGCCGCTGGGCCTGATTCAGCCGATCGATTACGGTCGAATCCCGAACGTCAAGTTATTGAACCCGGCCATGCTGGCGGTGGGTGATAACGAGTGGAACTTTGGCGGCAAGGGCTCGCATTGGTTGCCGCAAATCTGGGGCACCGAGGGCATCGCATGGCGCTCCGACAAGTGGACGCCAGCGCGTGCGGGAGAGATGCCAAGCTACGGCGACATCTGGAACAAGGACGTAGAAGGCAAGACCATGATGCGTCCTCACTCTGGCATGCTGGGTGCGGGTCTTTATCTCGAAACCACGGGCGCGCTTGAGCCGGGTGCCATGCGTAAGGCCTACGAAGACGAAGCCACGATGCGAAAGACATGGCAGGTCGTGACGGATTTCTGTATCAAGAACAAGAGCCAGGTAAAACTGTTCTGGAACGATGCGGATAGCCAGAAAAACGGCTTCATGTCGGGCGGTGTCGTTGTCGGCCAAACTTGGGATGGCCCACCAACGGTGCAGATGAAAGAAGGAAAGCCCGTTATCTATCGCGCCCCGATCGAGGGATCGCTCGCTTGGGTAGACGGCCTGACGATCTCTTCCGGTGCTGAGAATATCGATGAAACCTATGCGTTCCTTGATTTCTGCTTTGATCCGGTGGCGGCAGGACGCTCCATTGATGGTGGCGGTGTCGAGGGCTGGGGTCAGCACGGCTACAACTCTGCGGTTCTGGGTGCTGACAAACACGCCAGCGCTGACTATGGGAAGTGGTTCTCTCAGATCTATCCGGGGGATTCCCTGGCAAATCTGTGGCCGTGGCCGAAAGAGCCGCAATGGTATGCCGACGTCCGTACGGAGTATCGAAACAAGTTCGTCAACGCGTAATCGAACATGCCGCCCCCAGCCCAGAGCTGGGGGCGGTGTTTTCGACACTTCGTGGCGCTACCTTCATTAGCGCCACAGATTTTTTCATCAATAGTCAGCGATAGAGTGATGCGATGAGCGCCGATGTTCAGCTCGAAAATGTTTGGGTTCAGTTCGGTGATTTCGTCGCGGTCCGTGACGCCAGCCTGACCATTCGTGGCGGTGAATTTTTCAGCTTTTTAGGCCCCTCCGGGTGCGGCAAGACCACCTTGCTGAGAGCGATATCGGGGTTTCAGGAGCCCAGCCGCGGCCAGGTGCTGATCGGTGGAAAAAATATGGCCGGCATCGGTCCAAACCATCGACCCACCGCGTTGATATTCCAGAATTTGGCGCTCTTTCCTCTGATGAGCGTCTGGGAAAACATTTCATTTGCGCTGGAGGTGAAGGGAGTTGATAAGGCATCTCGGCGCAAAAAGGCTGATGAACTTCTCGAATTAGTGGCATTGCCGGGCCAAGGCGACAAGATGGTGAATGAGCTATCCGGCGGTCAGAAGCAGCGTGTGGCGGTTGCCCGAGCGCTCTGTGCCGAACCGGAAGTGCTTTTGTTGGATGAGCCACTGTCGGCTCTGGATCTGAAGCTTCGCCAGCACATGCGCACGGAGTTGCGCGCGATTCAGCAGCGTGCTGGGATCACATTCATTTACATCACCCATGATCAGGGCGAAGCCCTGACCATGTCGGATCGTGTCGCTGTAATGCGGGAGGGTGTCATCGACCAGATCAGCGATGGGACTACCGTGTACGATCATCCGGAAACCGCATTTGTCGCATCATTCGTGGGCGAAAATAATTCATTTGCGGGCAAGGTCAGAGAGGTGAGTGATGGGATCGCCAGCGTTGAGACGACCTGCGGTCTGCTTCGGGCGCGTATGTCGAGTGCAGCGCCCCTAAAACCCAATGATCAGGCAATCGTCTTTGTCCGTCCGGAGGCCGTAGATTTTGTGCAGGGCCAAGAGCGAGAGAACACGATTGCCGTGACTCTGATGCAGCAGGAATTCGAAGGCCATTTCTGGCATCTGGTCCTTCAGTCTGATTCGGGGGCCAAAATCCGGATGTCGGTCATGAATGACGCAAAGCGCGATACGCAAGCCTTGGGTTCGCGCGTGTCGGTTGGGTTTTCGACCTCCGCTGCAATCGCGCTGGTATCGGGCCAGCTCGCTGCGGACTAGCCCCGACTCCGATATTTGTCATGAACTGGTTCCACACGTTTCTGAAACGAAACGGCGTGGGCTTGTCCGCCTATATGCTGGGTGCGGTGGCTCTGTGGATCATTATCATGATCGTCTTGCCCCAGCTATTCATGCTCGACTTTTCCTTCCGGCATAACTGGCAGCAGATCGATCCGTCAAAGATGGGCGGCCCCGAAGATGTGTACACGCTGGTCAACTATCACTTCCTCGCGTTTGGCAGTCCTAACAATCCGGATCCCTTCAACGTGGTGGATGTCGGCGTATTTTTCAGAACGATTCTGGCTGCCGTCTTCGTTACGCTATTTGATCTGGCGTTGTGTTACCCGATCGCCTATTACTTGGCTCAGGTGGCGAAGGGGGGTAAGGCCCGCTTGCTTGTTTTGTCGCTCATCATCCCGTTTTGGGTTAATGAGCTACTGCGCGCCTTCGCTTTTCGTATTCTTTTTGGCGATGAGGGCACTATCAACGCCTTGCTTATTGCAATCGGTTTGATCGAATCGCCCATTGATTTTGTGCGCGAGAACGTTGCTCTCTATGCCGGACTAGGCTACGCCTACATCCTGCTGATGATTTTTCCCATTTATAACGTTGTTGAGAGTTTGGATAAAAATCAGATTGAGGCCGCGAGAGACCTTGGGGCGTCGTGGTGGAAAATCCACCGGCGGGTGGTAATTCCTTTTGCTAAGCCCGGCATTACGTCCGGTTGCACGATGGTATTCATGCTCTCGGCAGGCGCCCTGGCGGCCCCACAGATTTTGGGGGGACCCAGCAGTCTGTGGTTCACGCAGATTATTTATCAATGGTTTAACACCGGCAGTAACTGGCCGCGAGGTTCGGCTTATGCCATTGTCCTGATGTTGACGTGCGTTCTATTCGTTTTGATCGTCATGAAGATCTTCAAGGTCAAGATTGGAGAGATCGGCCGATGACCTCAGGCCGGGTGATGCAATGGGCGGTGGGCTTTTATATCCTGCTTTTTTTCGCCTATTTGTTCGGCCCGCTTGTGGTGATGTCGTTGACCGCGTTCAACAGCTCAGAGTTCCCGTCTGTCTCCCCGTGGAACTGCTTTACGCCTGAGTGGTTTGGCGTCCTGGTAAAAGATAAACAACTGATGGGCGGACTGAAAAGTTCGCTTATCGTCGGTGTGGGCGTCGTACTGCTTGCAGTGCCTATCGGGCTGGCCGCTTCTTTGATGATCACTCAGCTACAGCGCCGAGCACGATCTATTTTTTACACCATCGCGATTTCGCCTATCTTGGTGCCGGGCGTCGTCTTGGGTATTTCAACCCTTGTCTTTTGGGAGCGCGTGGATCGGGTGGTACTGGGAGCGAACAACGGGTTCTTTTACGACGGCTATTTCATGACCATTATTGGCCAGTCGACGTTTATCGCGGCTTATTCCATGTTGGTTTTTCTTGCGCGGCTTCAGCGGTTTGATCCGGGTCTGGAAGAGGCTGCTTTGGATCTTGGCGCAACGCAGACCCAGGTGTTCCGAAAAATTTTATTGCCGTTTCTTAAACCGGCGATTGGTTCGGCAGCGGTTCTGGCTTTTTTGGCATCGTTTGAGAACTACAACACAACCGTATTTACCATCGTTTCTGAGAGCACGCTGACTACCGTTCTCGCAAGCAAGGTGCGCTACGGAATTAATCCATCGATCAGCTCGCTGGCTGTCATCATTATTGCCCTGACGCTGGTTGGAGCAGTGGCCCATGAATACCTGAAGCGAAAAGAGGCACGGGCTATCGCGTCAGGCGGTGACGACGCGTCGGTAAAGGCTCCAGCAAAGAAGGGTGGTAGTCCCTCGAGATCAATGATGCGGATCCCGGTGGGTGCCATTTCTGCCGCAGCGGTAGTTGGCCTTTTGGGCAGCGCATGGATGGCCCGCAACTACGACGTCGGAGAGTGCAAAATTCGGGTGGCGGAAGAAAATCGGGTGCGTTTTGAAGCGCTGAAGCAAAAGCGGCTTGCCGAGGCTAAGGCAAAGCAGGCGGCAGCGGCGGGTGGACAAAGCACTGCCGTCGAAGCAAATCAGGCCGCTCGTCAGTACCAGAATATTTTTGCGCCCTCGAACCTAGGTCAGCAGGTTGATTCACAAACCGAGAACCAAAGTGCCGGATCGAACGATGCTTCGGGCGCTTCATCCTCGAGTCAGTACCAGAGCATCTTCGCCCCGTCCAATCTGGGTCAGCAGGTCGATTCGCAAACCGAAGGCCAGAAACCGTCGCCGGATGATGCTTCCAGCGCGTCTTCCTCAAGTTCTGGTCAGTACCAGAACATCTTTGCGCCCTCTAACTTGGGCCAGCAGATTGATTCTGCACAGGGTGATTGACGAACTCGCATACTGCTTTTCGATATCGGAGGCCTATTGATGATTAAAACAACATGTATCGGGGCCTACCCGAAGCCAAGCTTTGTTAACTTGCCTGATTGGTTCAACGCGGCAGAAAGTACGGTCACCTCGGAGCCAACAAAACACTGGGCCGAGGCCATAGCGCAAATGGGCGCCGATGCAGAGGGCATCATCACGCGGGGCGTAGCGGAAGTGATTGCGGATCAGGAGACTGCGGGCCTTGAGATCCTGACGGATGGTGAAGTCGCCCGAGAGAACTATATTCATTACCACTGTCGGCATCTGCATGGGGTTGACTTCGCCACGCTTACCGAGTGCTCGCTTCGAAATGATGCTTATGTGGCTCGCCTGCCCACTATCGTAGGGCCTGTGGGCGCGCGCGATCTTTTTCTGACCCACGATTGGAAACGAGCCCAGCAATACACAAAAAAGCCGGTGAAGATCACCATGCCGGGACCAATGACAATCGGAGATACGACGGCAGATACTTATTATGGAGATCCAAAAAAGCGTGGGCAGGATCTGGCCGATGCGCTCAACAAAGAGGTTCTCGCCCTGGCTGAGGCAGGCTGTCGTCATATTCAGATAGACGAGCCGTTGTTTGCCCGCAAGCCCGAAGAAGCACTGGATTTCGGGTTTGAGAACCTCGAGCGCGCCTTTCATAAATGCCCCGAAGATGTGGTTCGCACGGTGCACATGTGTTGCGGATATCCGGATCGCTTGGACAGTGTGGACTATCCGAAAGCCGACCCCAACAGTTATTTGATGATGGCGGATGCCATTGAGGATTCATGTATTGATGCGATTTCTCTGGAAGATGCGCACCGTCACAATGATCTTAAACTGCTGGATCATTTTGAAAAGACGACCGTCATTTTTGGGGTAGTCGCTATCGCCACCAGCGCCATTGAGTCGCCGGACGCGATTGAGGCCCGCTTGCGCGAAGCATTGGGCCATATTGACTCCGATCGATTGATTGCCGCGCCTGACTGTGGTCTTGGAATGCTCGGACGCGAGAGAGCTCGACAGAAGCTTACGAATATGTGTGAGGCGGTGCGCCGTATTGGTTAATCCGGATAAGAGCCTAGTTTTTCTTCGCGTTTTTAAAAAAACGTTATCCCCACTCTTGATCGCCGTTTTTCTGGCGGGGTGCTCCGAGAACCAAACGAGCCATTTAGCCAACGCGGCAAATAGCGCCGTGACCCCGGTGGGGCAGAGTTCTCAGGGGGTGAGCGAAGCGCCGGTCTTTGATCTCGATCTGAGAACAGATATCGCCGAGCGGACCGATTCGTTAAGCGAGTCTCCGGCCATCGAAACCGAGACCTTCACGGAGTCGGATCGACTGCTCGTCCGGGCTCAGCGACCCGCATTCGGTGATCTCGATGCGATGCAAAAGCGCCGCTATATCAGAGTGCTGGTGGCGTTCGGCCGCACCAATTTCTTCTTTGATAAGGGCACGCCGCGCGGGTTTGAGTATGACCTCCTGATGGAGTATGAGAAAAAACTCAACGCGGGTGCAAAATCTCCTGAGGATAAGACCAAGCTCTTCTTCATCCCCGTCCCGTTTGATGAACTGCTCTCCAGGCTTAACAAGGGAGAGGGTGATATTGCTGCCGCCGGACTGACCATCACACCGCAGCGTCTGCAAGCGGTGTCTTTCACGAATCCGTACATCAGCAATGTGAAGGAGGTCGTTGTCACAAACGCAGCTTCAGCGCCGATGACTTCTCTTAAAGATCTTGCCGGAAAATCGGTGCTGGTGCGCAAGGGTTCGAGTTATGTTGACCATCTTCAGGCTCTGAGTCAGCAATTAATCGCAGAAGGGTATCCCGCAATTCAAATAGATGAGGCGGATCCGAGACTATCAACCGAGGATATTCTTGAGATGGTGGATGCAGGCGCGGTCAAAGTGACTGTCGCGGATGAGCATCTGGCAACCATGTGGAGTGCCATGTTGTCTGAGTTGCGCATCGAATCTGAGTTGTCGGTTCATTCAGGTGGAAAAATTGCCTGGGCCACAAGGCCAAGACAGCCCAAAGCTGATCAACAGTTTGAACGCCTTCATTAAAGAGAACCGAAAGGGCTCGCTCATTGGTAATATTTTATTTTCACGCTATTACAAAAATAATCGCTGGATCACCAATCCTCTGAGCGATCAGGATAGAGAACGTCTTTTAACGATGCGCCGACTGTTCGAGACTTACGGCGCGCAATATGGCATCAATTGGTTAGAGCTCGTTGCGCAGGGTTATCAGGAATCGGGTCTGGATCAGTCCAAGCGAAGCTCGGCCGGCGCTATTGGCGTTATGCAGCTTTTGCAGAGCACGGCCTCTGACCGCAGCGTCGGGATCGACGATATTGATGATCTTGAAAACAATATCCATGCCGGAGCCAAATATATGGCGCATCTGCTGAGCCGCTATCTGGCAGACCCCGAAATGGATCGTGCCGTGAAGATGGATTTTGCCTGGGCATCTTATAACGCCGGACCCAACCGCATTCGCCGCCTTCGAGAAGTGGCACGCGAACGCCAACTGGATCCCGATCGCTGGTTTGCTAACGTCGAGGTGATCGCCGCCGAGAAAATTGGTCGCGAGACGGTTGACTACGTTCGCAACATCAATAAGTACGTGATTGCGTACAAACTCTTTTTTAACGCTCAGCAGAGCGCGGCTAACGGGAATTAATCCGTAGGCTTTTTCTTGCTGCCCCACTGCGCTTCTGTGGGGGTGAAGTAGTCGTTGATGTCGACTTTGGTGTTGTAGCCAAACACACCTTCCAGTTTCGCCAGGATCCTAAATGTCGGATCGGATCCGTAGTCATAAGGGAAGTGAACGGCCGGTTCGACTTCCCAGAACAGCCATTCCTTTGAAGTCATTTGTCGGTATCGGACCTTAAAGACCGTATCAAATACTGTTAGTGATGGTTGGTTCCGAAAATACAGCTCTACGTCATAGGCGAGGGCGGCCTGTCGGGCAGAGTTGATTCGTTGATAAAGACTAAAGAATTGGTCAAAACACCAGCCGTCATCACATTGATCTGTATTATTTCCATACCAGCGCAGAACGGATAAAGGCCGGAAGAATAAGTTCGGTCCGAACACGCGGTCAAACTGGAGTTCACCGCGATACTCGAACTTACTTTTTGTAAAATAGTAAAAAGAGTTGGTGAGACGTGGCAGCCATACCGTGCCGCCGTCAAAAACCTTAGTATGTCGGGCGCGCACATAGGGTTGATATCGGCTATCGCGTCGGCGAATTCCCACATCGAATCGAAGCTGCTTGAGCGCGGTGTCTTTTTTGCTTCTTATCTGCAGGCTTACGTTTGACTGGCTATCGTCAAGCTGGTCCATACGCCGCTCTTCTTCCTCGTCCCCGAACACAAGCGATAGGCGGTTCTCGGTTCGAGGTAGAGAGACCCTCGCACGAACCCTCAGGCGGAATTTTGTGCCTTCGTTCCCGTCGTATTGACCCATGAGCCAGGCCCGAATTCGTGTCTTTTGGGCGTTTTCATCAGCCTGAGCATTGGAGAAAAAGCCGTCGACGTTGTCCGCCGTTTTAAGAACCCACGCCGACCAATCCTCGTGAATCTCATCAACAAAACTCTCCTTCGGAGGCTCTCCTCCAGAGACCTCCTGCGCCTGAACTCCTAATGGATAGGTCAAAGCGAGGCAGCTGACTGAGGCAAAGAGAGCTAAGCGTAATCGAAACATTATTCTCAGAGGGTCCATGGGTTTGAGCTCAATTTGCATCCATTAGCCACTGGTCATCTACTTTACAGAATCCGTACCGCGTGGTGGATTGGGTATCGCCTCTTTGGGAGGCAAGTTCCAGAATGCGACAACTGAGGGAGTTTTTCTCGTACGCTTCGGTGATTGTCAATGTGCTTGAGATGGTGTTTTGTTCGTTTTCCCAGATGGTCGACGCGCCGACTCCATGTTGGTTGAGAGTCTGCGTGATCGCAACGAGAAGCGAATCCATTTCTGCGGACGTGATTTCAGCAAGAAGAGAATTTCTCAAAAACAATGCATTCTGCCCGATAGCCGTGGTTGCGACAAAAAACCCCAGTACGAAAAAGCATACCTTCTTTTTCATTCTAGACGAACTCATCGTGATGCAGCCCTGTATCCGAGGATTGTGGATCCTGAGAGAACTGCGCTGCGGCCCCTGCAATAGCCGCCTCGGAGGTTACAGCCTCTACGACCACGCGCTTGGGGGCAAACTTAATTCCGGCCTCGGCAAAAGCATCCTGAATGGCGGCATAGGCGATTCGCCTGATCGCCCATTGCTTGCCCGGCTTCGTGGAAAATTTGCACCGCACTACAAAGGCGGAATCATCCATTCGGTTTACGCCCTGAGACTTCAGAGGCTCTAGGAATTCCGGCCCATGCTCCGGGTCCTCCAGTAACTTCTGCCCGACTTTCTTAATTAGTTTACGGACCTTCTCAACATTTTCCTCAAAGGGAATTCGAAGCTCGAACTTCATGATGACCCAGTCACGGCTGAAGTTAGTCAGCGTACTGATGGTGCTGTAGGGGATGGTGTGCACGGGCCCGTTATGGTGTCTGAGCTGCATGGAACGAACGGAAATCTTCTCAACGGTCCCCGTATTGCCTCCGACGTCAATGTATTCACCTTTCCGGAAAGCATCGTCAACAAGGAAGAAAATTCCCGAGATGATATCTGCCACCAGAGTTTGGGCGCCAAAACCGACCGCCAGTCCAAAAACGCTAGCCGCTGCGATGAGCGGGCCGGTATCGACCCCAAGACTCGACAGAGAAACCATCACCGCGACCGCGGTGATGACCGCAAGAAGTGTTCCACGAAGCAGGGGGAGGATGGTCGCAATTCGGGTGAGCCCCTGTCCGCCGGGATCACCACCTGCTTCGGCGTGACCGCCTTCATCGTCGCTAATGTCAGCCTCTTGTCGCGACTCAATCCATCGCTTGGTCGCCGACCAAGCGAGATTGGCAACAATAAGAGTAACGATAACCTGTAAACCCGCCTGACTTATTGCCTCACCCAGTTTCGAACGGGTGACGGCTACTATGTCTATATCCCAAATATTCCCAAGACTAAGAGCAATCACGATAATCATTGCGATTCGAGCTAGCTTAACCAGACCGGCACGTCGATCAGCGATCGGTGTTGACCCGCCTTTAAATCCCCATTCCCGAATGAGCGGCCCGGCAGTGCCAAGAGCAAGCGGCGTAATGACGAGGATAACTAGAAGCGTCTGCAGAACATCGTTAAATACGCCTCTTTGATTCAGTCCAAGGGCGCTGACGATGCCGAGCGCAAGCAATAGAAGGACCGCTGCGCTACCGATCACCGGCCACGCGTTGGCAAAAAGCTTCCGCACGAGCCCCGGGCTCTTGCCAGACATAATCAGCGCCGCGATCGGCGTTCGGACTCTCCACATGAACACAATCATCAACACCATCAAAAAGACCGTGCCAATGAAATTGACCAAACCTACTGTACTAACCGCGCTCTCGGGGGGCAGAACTTGACCTAGGTATCCCGAGAAAAAAAACATCGCGGTTCCCAGAATCAGTATCCCGCTCAGACTGCTGCTGACTCTTTTCGCGTCTTGATCGTTCAGAGGCGTTAATCGGGCGTTGGGGCGATTGGGGGAGAGAACTAAATGGACAACGCTCACAAGAATCATCGCGGTGACAATTGCCGAAATGAGGCCAAGCGCCAGCAATCGATTGGGTTCATGACCCTGATAAAGAATCTGAAAGACGATATAGGCGGAGATCCCGAGGACAGCTGGAGACAACAAATCGTACAAGAAAAGCAAGAGTCGTCGACCAAGGCGTTGGGGAAAGTTTTCTCCCTCGACTTGATTTAAGGTCTCCTCAAACCCTCGAGTTTTGATTCGCATTAATCGCTGACTAGCCCAGCCTGCAGCGATCATCAGCGCGAGACCGAGAAGAACGGTGAATACTCTGACGGACCCTTGACCTTCGGGAGTCATCGCGTGCATCACGTTTGCGGGGATGCCGACCAATTGCGATGACTGCCGGGTAAGGCTTGCCAGATTGTTCCTGATGTTCGTCCCTATCTGGTCAAGCTCTCTGGTTAATCCGGTGTCTTTTTCCTTGGTCTGAATCGACTCGTTTTCGATTAAATTCCAGATGAGATCGCGGACCTGTTGATCGCTCAGTCGCGCCAAAAGGTCCTTTCGCTCCTGAGTGCTTAGAGACTGATCAAGAACTGGCCCCGCCGATTCTTCATTTGCCTGAGCAGGGGTGGCCCAAGTAAGAGTCAAAAAAAAGCCGAAAAAGACGAGGTTTAGCAACGAAGAGGCTCGAGGTCTTGAGGGCATGACCCTAGTTTTTGGCTGTTTTCTCATCTGATCGAGCTCCAACCCGAGTTTTAGTGAGCCTTTAACTGGCGGGCCTATTCTATCGTGAGAGCATAAGCAGACATGTGTCTAGAAATTGTAACCAAGATATTGTCTAATGGGTCGGGTGATACGACGTTCCATAACGAATAACCCAATATTAATCCTGCGTGAGGTGGAGAGTTGAGAATGAAAATGTCGACGTTAGGCGTAGCCCTGATTTTTTCGGGAATGACTGCAGTGGCCCAAGCGGAGATGGATCCGAAGGCGCTCGTTACTGAATCACTGGGAAAACTGGCAGCCGCAGGCGCGATGTCGGTTGATATCGCAATTGCCGAGGAGGCCGTGCTGAGTCAGGGCCTGAAGATTCGCACGTTGCGTGAGGGCTCGGCGCTTTTGAATCGAGCCGGAGGATTCCGGTTTGAAAGAAAAGGCACGTTGCTGGATCAGGTGGTCGCATACGACGGCAGCACTGTCTATGGCGTTGGGCACAACGCAAAAGTGTTTGTGTCCGCCGCGATAACAGGGTCAAACGATGAAGTGATGGACGTCCTAACTGAGGAAGCAGGCGCTTATCTGCCGGGCCGAGATCTTTTCTACGCGGATGCGGCAGAAGCATTGCTCGAAGAAGTAAGCGAGCAGCACTACTTGGGCGTGGCGCCAGTAAACGGAGTCTCCTGCCATTATGTCGTGATGCGTGGTCCGGATGTGGACTGGCATTTATGGGTGAACGCGACGGACATGCTGCCCTGCAAGTATTTGATCACCTCGAAGTGGATGGCCGCTGCGCCTGAGTTTGAGATGACATTCTCGAATTGGAATCTGAACCCAATGATTGGCGGCGATTCTTTCACCTTAAGCGCGCCCGATGGATATGCAAACGCGAAATTTGTCGAAATGCAGCCTGAGTACTAAGACATCGATCTTTATTTATTGCTAGGAGAATCCTGTGAGCGTTAAAAAATGTTTAGCCTTTGGTCTTGTGGGGATCGCCTTGATGATGACGCAAGCGGTGGATTTCCATCTTGGCGGTGGAAAAGCCTACGTGGTGGTATCCATGAGCGATGCGCAGGCTGATGAGGACCGACGCGTCGCAAGACGAACGGCCCGGCGAACCGCAAGTCGTCAGACCTGTGGCTCCTCGTGGTGTTAGGCCGGTTTAGTACCGTATAGCGCGTTAGAAAAAGTCAAGAACAACGTGATGCGAGAGAAATGGTCATGAGCAGATTAAATCAAGCGTTAAAGGCTGCTGGCGTAGCGAGCGGCCTGGTATTTTTGTTGGCCCTAGGCTCCGTTCAGTTCACGGTTGGACCGTCGGCCGCGAACGGATGGGTAAATATTTCGTTTATCACGGCGCAGGCTGATGAGGACCGACGCGTGGCGAGACGCACCGCGCGACGCACCACAAGTCGGCAGACCTGCGGTTCTTCATGGTGCTGATCCGTAGTGACCAGTAGATCGAAGTTCAAGTTGCAATAAGGACGGTGAAGGTTAAAGAAGGTGAATGAAGGTGCATAAAAATAGACAATCGAGGAGCGACACGCACCAATCGTTAAAGACCTTTGGGTTTTTTGGCGGCGTGGCGATGCTCCTTCTCTTGGGGTCGGTACAACTGAAAATCGCGCCACCCCAATCAGACGGATGGGTCGTGACTTCATTTGACGAGGCCGTGGCGGACAGTAATCGGCGGGTAGCACGACGGACGTCTCGAAGGACGTCTAATCGAAATTAAGAAGGCAGCTTGCTGCTGAGTTGGCGCACGCTTGAGTAACGTGGATAAAAGGGGGAAGGTTGTGAGAATGGCATCATCGCGAAGTCGATTTTTGTACGCGCTCGGGAGCGCATTTGCTCTGGGGATATTTTCAACCAACGGCTACACCCAGGAGAGCGACGCGGAGGCTTTGGCAAAAGCTGCCCAAAACCCGGTCGCCTCTATGATTAGCCTTCCGTTTCAAAATAATACCAATACCAATTTTGGGCCGCAGGAGAAGACTCAGAACGTTCTGAACATCCAACCTGTGTGGCCATTTTCGGTTGGGGAAAATTGGAATCTGATAACGCGAACGATCTTTCCCTTGATTTCGCAGCCTGCATTAAGCCCCAATGGCGAGAGGACGCAGGGGCTTGGCGACATTACCTTCTCTGGATTTATTTCACCGAAAGTGCCCGGGAGTTGGATCTGGGGTCTTGGTGGCATTGGGTTATTGCCTTCTGGAGATAAAGCGCTTACTGCGGATAAGTGGGGAGTGGGTCCGGCGGCAGTCGCACTGACCTTTAAAGGTCCGTGGGTCTATGGGGGGCTTATCAATAACGTGTGGTCAGTTTCGGGCTCTGGCCCAAATGACGTGAATCTCATGACGCTGCAGCCGTTCGTCAACTACAACCTTCCCGGGGCGCGCTATTTCACGTTCTCGCCCATTATCAATGCCAACTGGGAGGCGGATAGCGGAGAGCAGTGGACCGTTCCCGTCGGACTCGGCTACGGCAAGATTTTCAAGATCGGGAAGCTGCCGGTTAATGGGCAGGTCAGTCTCTATCACAACGTGGTGAGGCCAACCTTCGCCCCCGATTGGCAACTGCGTGTGCAACTCCAATTTATGTTCCCAAAATAGCGCCCCGAAGATGATTGAGCCGCTCAGGGTGATCTGAGCGGCACTATTCAAATCATCGACCTATTGGCCTAGGTCGATCGTGATGAGAGAGCCGACCGCTTTTCGAATCTCATCTACGCTTGGGATGCCACGCTCTCGTGGCTCCGCAAACACTCCACACACCAGATGCATGATGCTGGGCTGAGCCTCAGATGAGAGACTCATATAGTAGTTCAGATTTTGTGGGCCGCCCTCGTTTCGGGCGAGCCAAGTGCCGCCGCCCACGCTAATTCCGATGCTGAGCGACGAAGCAAAAAGCCGTGGGAGGTGAGCCATTTGCTCCATACGTCGGTATTCCTTCTCCACCGTGAAGCTCTCCGGCTGAATGGTGTCAGCCGATCCCATCTCAGATCGAGGCCGCTTCACCGCTACATAGCAGTAGGGCTCGTAAGTGTGAGTAACTCGATCAGAGACTACGCCACGCTGCATGAAGACCTTTGCTTTGTTGGGCGCGATGCTCAATGCTTCATTGATTGTGATGGTCGAGCCAACGGGGACCTGAGTCGTACTCGTGTGGAAACTCACGGCTGCTGTCAGTGCAGACCCGACGCCGGGTGTGAAACCCAGAAGCCCTGCCAAAAAAACGCCTGTAAGCCTAATGTTTTTCATACCTTTCACCTGTTAAAAATGGATTCCGAATAAACTCGGAAGATCTTACGCCTTCCCTGTGAAGTAAACCTCAGGACACATATTATGAAAGTGACGGCCATCACTCTTTTTTTGATTACCCTAAGTCTCGCGGGGTGTGGATCGAGCAGCTCGGATTCTGGATCGGATACAAAAAGTTGTTCGGATTACAAAATCTACGCCGGGGATCTGTATCGGTTTATGAAAGGAGAGGTCGAGCTCTACCGAGAGGCAACCGATAAGGATTACGAGAAATATTGCGAGATTGACACCTCGCCGGTCTAAAAAACTCAATCCAGCGCCCGTGTGGCTCCGACGGTCCTGGTCGGACTTCGACGATTGGGCGGAGTCCAGCGGCGGCTGGGCGCCACGATAGAATCTTGATGATTCGACCGGTACGATGTAGATCGCTTTCGGTTTTCGCTGGGTTTCTTCTTCTGGCCGCTTCGGAGGGGGTCTTTGTGAATAAAGCCCACGGCCAGGAGCGGTCTCCGTTTTTTGCCGTACCCCTAGTGTCGAGTAACCCTAAGCTCGATACCTCGGTTGGCGTCATGGTCGGCTATTTAAAACAGTTCGATGAGGAATCAACGCCTTCCTTGTTTGGAGTGTCCGGGACCTACAGCGCCTCCGATTCTCACGTCCTGATTGCGTTCGGACAGGCATTTTTCGAGCAAGGACGACAACGATTTAATTTTGCGGTTTCCGAAGGCAAGGCGAATAACAACTACGATGATTTTCTCGATTCTGGCATGCCGGCACAAACGTCCGACAATTTTGACGCGCTGGCTGCGCGCTATCTGCTGTCGCCGAGTCCAAACTGGTACTTCGGCGCCCAAGCGCTGTCGTCAAACTACGTCATAGAGGCAGAAGGCCTGCTGGATCAGATGTTGGAGGACATCGGTCTGACTGGGCTGCAGTCCGTAGGGTTCGGGCTTGTCGCGGAATATGATTCGCGTGACAACACTCGAAATCCGAGTCGCGGAAAGTACTTTAACGTTCAGAACTACTCGTACCGGGAAGCGCTTGGCGGCAACGCAAACTTTGATGCGGTCCGAACCGATTGGGCAGGCTATCTTCCGTTAAGTGCTCGATATACATTGGCAGTCCAGGCAACGGGACGGTGGACGCAAGGCGCCCCCGTCACGGGCTATTCATCGATTTCGCTGCGCGGTTACGTGCGGGGCATGTACTTGGCGCCCAACTATACTCACGTGGCTGTCGATAACCGCCTAAAACTCAAAGGCAACTTGAGCGTTACCGCTTATGCAGGACTAGCATGCCTTTATGAAAAAGTTAGCGAATGTTCTAAATCTACAGATCTTTTTCCAGCGATCGGGCTGGGGTTAAGCTACCTGCTGCGGGCTCAAGCAGGCATTATTCTTCGCGCCGATATCACGCAGGGCAAAGGCGACAACCAGGCGTTCTACCTGACACTGAAAAATCCCTTCTAGTGCTTCATGATTACTTCTACTTCAGGTGCGTCTAGCGCACGGGCCAAGTTCGCTTTTCACCGCCCAAACTGGAGGGGAAATTACAGTGGAAATACTCTTTTAGTTGCCACCGTTGAGGACTTCTGCGCGAGATTCACCGCGCTCTACCTTGTCAATGCAGCGGACCACGAGTTTGTTGAGCGCATCGAGATTGAAAGTGGTGATATTCGAGTACTTTGAATGGTGCATCAATGCAGACAGGGCTGCACCAAGTTCAGAGGCCGCGATCGCCGCTTGGCATCCGTCCTTCATCACCTCGATAAAGTACGGGTAGAACAGATGCCCAGTAATTCGGGCATCACCACGGCCGACCCCAAATTGACCGTCGAAGGCCGCATTGACCTTTGGGTCCTCAAATTCTTCCGCCACCCGTCTCGAATCGTCAGCGTCTAGTGGAAGGTGGATCAGATATTGCTTGTTCTCATATTGATAGCACGTAAGCGAGCCGCCGTTCGAGAACCCAAGCGCAAAAGTCATGCTTGGATCCATGTGGGGGTTGTGATTGCGCGTGAATCGGGCCGTGATATTCCTTAAAACGTCGTCAGAGGACTCATCAGGAAATACTGGCGTGCCGAATTTCTCGAGGAGTTCGTCATCGTTGCAACACACGATGACGTTGTTGTTGCCTACCCTCGGCATGATCGAGTCGAACCCGATTCCTGTTGGAATAATAATCTGCGGGCCGAGATAACTATTCAGGTAGCCAGGCGTGAGGATTGGAATGTTATTCGCGGTTTTAAATCGTGCCTTAATTTCTGCATCAAGCGTATCGATAGGGGGATGCGGTGACACGAGCAGGTAGGTGCGATCATGCGCGTTGCCGTTGTAGCACTCTCGCGGACCCCAGATATGGGTGTGTATCTGGACGATGTTGATGTCGTTGTATACATGTTGATCAATCTCCTGTTGCGCAATAGACGAGCGGTCGTCAGGCAGAATGATCTTGAATTGAACGGCTCTTTCGGTCGCTGCGTAAAGCGACACCAGGCCGAGGAAGGCGTTCATAGTGTTGCCGCCGGATGTAGGCGGCTCTACATTTTCACGCGAGACGAAATATTCCGGGTGATCTGCATCGTCAAGCTGCAGATAGAAACCGTCTTTGTCCTTGGTGACTTTCTTAAGCGGGATCTTGTTGTACCGAAATTCCGGGATATCCATGAAATCGTGGACATAATAATCGTTTACCGGAACCCCGATCCCGCGCATTTGTGGAATTGGTGAGCGCATCAAAACAGTCTATTCGATTCAGGTGTCGGCACGAATTCAAATATTTTTATGCGCATAAAAAATCGGTCAACGTCGAATAGAACGTCCAGTGATTACCGTGCATCTCGGCGGCAGAATCTCCAAGGAATGCTTACGCGGCCACCTGCATCTGGTATGTGGTGCGAATCCCCATCATGATGTAGCACCTCAGGGAGAGCGTCTTATTTGGGTTTCTTCTGCGGTTAAAGCCGCTGCCGTATAAAGGTGATGGTGCTGCGATTGCCGAGGCTGTCGCAAACCCAGTTAAGATCAAGCGTTGGGAGTCGAGCGCTCGCGAGCTCTGCTTATTGATAGGCTACTCAGAAGGTCCAAAATCGCAAGCGTTAACAAACGACTTCGAAAGGGACGTCAAGTTTGGCATCACCGTCGATCCGAACGGCGAGCTGCCAGTTACCAATAAAATCTTCCATACCCATGGAGGGGTTGAAGAATCCAAAAAGCGTAGAGCCTTTGGGCGGATGGAGCTTAAGCCAGATCGTGATCCGCGTGGTCCCCGCCCCGCTAAACGGATAGTCGATGTGTTCTCGCGTCTTACCGGTCGGGTCAATCCAGTCAGCAGTGAGCTGGTGCTCGCCGGAGGCTAACTCCTCCACATTGATGCTGGCATAGATTTTGTCATTGCAGCCAAATCTATTTGTTTCTGAATCTGTCGACGCCTGCGCGGAGCCGGTAAGCGAAACAGAAATTGTCGGCGCGCTGTGAGCGCCAGAGGTGAGTAGAAATAAACCTGCGGACAAAAGGACTCGCAACATAGTTTTAAGCATGTTGGACATTGCTGGGAGCACCACCTAGGTTTTTAGCCCGAGTTGGCGCTCGGTTTCCTGAACGGCCTCGGTGAGTGCGTCAAACAGCTCGTCAATTTGAGCCTCGGTGATGATAAGCGGCGGACAGATTCCGATCACATCGCCCGGAAGAGCCCTCACGATAAGACCGCGCGCGAGCGCATGAGCCACAAGCTGTGCGCCGAGTTTCATCTCGGCGGGGTATTGCTCTTTTGTGTCTTTATCAGCGACCAACTCGAGCGCGCCTATTAATCCAACGCCCCGGGCCTCGCCGACTATTGCGCTATCGCCGAGAGCGGCCAGGCGACTTTGGAAGTGAGGCGCGATTTTTTGAACATGGTCGACGATTTTTCGCTCTTCGTAGATCTTCAGAGTCTCAAGCGCCACCGCGCAGGATACGGGATGCCCTCCATAGGTGTAACCCATCCCCAGAGCGCCGTGCTTTTTGCTCTGTTCTTTCAAGACGTCATAGACTTTATCCGAGATCATCAATGCGGAGATGGGAAGATAGCCCGAGGACAGCTGCTTTGCGCAAGTGACCATGTCCGGCTCAATCCCGTAGGTCTGGCTTCCCCACATGTTCCCGGTTCGGCCAAAGCCGCAGATCACTTCGTCTGCCACCATCAGCACATCGTATTTTGTGAGGATCGCCTGAATTTTTTCAAAATAGGTGGCGGGCGGGGTCATTACGCCACCCGCACCCATTACGGGCTCTGCAACGAACGCAGCGACCGTTTCAGGGCCTTCGCTTAAGATCAGTTGTTCGAGGTTATCTGCGAGTCGCGTCGCAAAATCCTCTTCGCTTTCGCCAGGCAGACCGTATCGGTAATACCCCGCCGTATCGGTGTGGACCATACGATCCAAGGGCAGATCAAAATCATTCTGCATGAGCGGGATGGCCGTCAGGCTGCCGCCCGCAACGGTCACGCCATGGTACCCCCGTTTGCGGGAGATGATTTTCTTTTTGTCAGGCAGCCCGCGACCGTTGTTGTAGTACCAGGTGAAGCGGATCATGGCGTCAATGGCTTCAGAGCCCGAATTCAGGAAAAACGCCTTCGACATTGACTTTGGGGCAATATCGATCAGTTTCTCGGCGAGGGCGATTACCGGCTCAGTGGAGCGGTGAGCAAAGGTGTGCGAGTACGGCAAGGCGGCAAACTGGGCGGCAGCGGCTTCGGCGAGACGTGATTCTGAAAACCCTAACGAAACACACCAGAGTCCCCCAAGGCCCTCAAGATATTTATTCCCCTGATCATCCCAGACGTATACGCCCTCGCCTCGGGAAATAACGAGCGGCCCCTGTTGTTCGTGCGCGGCTAAGTTAGTGTAAGGATGCAGCGCGTGGGCGATATCTTTTTGATGGGTTTCGCTAATCGAGATATTCATTGCAGGAGCTTACCGAAGTTAAGGGTTCTCGCGGAGATTTTGCCTCCACGGGGCGGTTTGAACAAGCAGCGCCTACTGGACGAGCGCGTGATGGCGAAGAGCTGCGGCAGCGGCTTGACCCTCGTTTTTGCACCATCCTCGAAATCCACCAAGTCCTCGGTTTTGCCATTCCGCATGCGCCGCTTTGCCACCCCTCGCTTCGCGCCGCGTCGATCTGATCACGATCGAGCGCGCCCTCCTGCACCAGTCGCTCGTGCAAAATCCGGTACCCAGATATCACCTGATCGCTAGTCAACCCACAATAGGCAGTAACTTCGAGGTCATAAACCGCCTGCACCAAGCTGTCGAACTTGTTAAGTTCTGTCGAAAAACAGAGAATGGGCGTCAGGAAAAGCCAGCCGGCAACAAGTGATTGGCGTTGTGCGAGAGTCATCCCAAGGCTATGCGGCAGGCTGTTTAAGAACGTTTTCCAATAAATATACCGGAACGGAAAATTAGGAGTCGGGATATGGATGCAGCAGTGAAACAAATGGTTGGGCATTACATCGGCGGTAGGGCCGTGGAGGGAACCAGCGGTCGTTTTGGTGATGTCTATAACCCAGCGACAGGTGCTGTCACGAAATCAGTAGCGCTCGCCAGCGCTTCGGAGGTGGATGCGGCGGTTGCTAATGCGGCCGAGGCATTCCCAGCCTGGGCTGAGATCCCACCGGCGCGTCGGGTTCAGGTCTTATATCGGTATCGCGAATTGCTGATCCAACATATGGACGAGATGGCGCGACTGCTCTCTTCAGAGCACGGAAAAACAGTTGACGATGCAAAAGGTTCCATCACCCGGGGTTTGGAAGTCGTTGAGTTTGCCTGCGGCATCCCGCAGATGTTGAAGGGAGAGTTCAGCGAGGGCGTAGCGAGCGGCGTGGATTCCTGGAGCATGCGTCAACCGTTGGGCGTGGTCGCGGGCATAACCCCGTTCAACTTTCCGGCGATGGTGCCTATGTGGATGTTCCCGGTCGCTATTGCCTGCGGTAATACCTTTGTGCTGAAACCGTCAGAGCGTAATCCCTCCTGTGCGGGATTTATGGCCCAACTTTTGACCGACGCGGGCTTGCCCGATGGCGTTGTCAACGTGGTTAATGGGGATAAAGAGGCTGTCGATACGCTGCTCGCGCATCCGACGATTCAGGCCGTAAGCTTCGTCGGTTCTACGACTGTGGGGGAATACATTTATAAGACCGGTTGCGCCCATGGCAAGCGCGTGCAGGCATTGTGCGGTGCCAAGAATCACATGGTTGTGATGCCTGACGCCGATATGGGTCAGGTTGTCGATGCGGTCATGGGGGCAGCATACGGTTCCGCCGGTGAACGCTGCATGGCTATCTCTGTGGTTGTGGCGGTCGGTGATGACACCGCGGATCGCATGATGGAGCATCTTGTCCCACGCATTGAGACGTTGAAAGTGGGCGCATTTGACCAGGAAGGCGTAGAGATGGGTCCGGTGATCACACCTGACGCTCGTGACCGCATTAAAGGCTATATCGATCGCGGAGTGGAGGAGGGCGCAGAACTGGTGGTTGACGGGCGCGACATCTCTATCCCGGGCTATGAGTCTGGCTGTTTTGTCGGTGCCACGGTATTCGATAAGGTTACGCCCCAGATGTCGGTGTATACGGATGAGATCTTCGGGCCGGTGCTCTCCGTCGTGCGGGCAAAAAACTATGAAGAAGCGCTTCAGCTCGTGAACGATCACGAGTATGGAAACGGCACGGCAATCTTTACGCGTGATGGCGATACGGCCCGAGATTACGGACACCGAGCGCGTATCGGAATGGTCGGCGTTAACGTCCCGATTCCGGTTCCGTTGGCTTTTCACAGCTTTGGTGGCTGGAAGCGCTCATTGTTCGGCGACCATTACATGCATGGCCCCGAGGGGGTCCGTTTTTACACGCGCATGAAAACGCTTACCAGTCGATGGCCGTCTGGAATCAAAGAAGGGGCGGTGTTCAACTTCAAAGCGGGTGGCGAACACTAACGCCTGATAAGAATAAGGATTATCAGAAGAAAAGGTGTAGCGGTTAGGCTTCGCGAGACAGGTCTTCGGCAGGTGGGTCCAACCGAAGATTATCGATCAAGCGCACCTCGCCAAGACGAGCGGCAATGAGCGCCTGGGCCTTTATTAAGAGGCCGGGCGGCTCTTCCGCAGTCCAATGGTCTGGGTCGCGAATAGCGGCGTACTCGACGCTCAGACTGCTGGTTGCAAGTTGCTCCTCCATCCGGGCACGCAGTTCGCAGGCATGACGCACCCCCTCAGACCAAGCGTGTGCTGCCGCTGTGAGCGACTTGAAAATCACTTCGGCCTCTTTTCTTTCAGCATCCGATAAAAGCGCGTTACGCGACGACAATGCGAGACCTGAGGGCTCGCGAACCGTTGGGCAAACAATCACCTCTGGGTAACCCAAGGTCTTGGCAAGATCGCCAACGACCAATGTCTGCTGAAAGTCTTTCTCGCCAAAATAAGCGCGCGCGACACCAACAAATCGAAAGAGTCGATCTACGATAGTGCGGACCCCGTCAAGATGGCCTGGACGAAAAACCTCTTCGAGCCCTTTCCCAAAGGAGCCTGCTGGAAGTAGGGGTATCGTCCGAACATCCTCGACCTCTGGAAAAAAGGATTCGAGTGAGCCTTCAAAGATCATGTCACAACCATGGGTCTCGAGAAGCGCGAGGTCAGCCTCAAGATCACGAGGGTAGGACGCAAAATCTTTGCCCTCCTCAAATTGCAGAGGATTAACGAAGATGCTTGCGCAACTGACGTCGTTTTCGCTTTGGGCTCTTTCAATGAGCGAAAGATGCCCCTGGTGAAGGGCGCCCATGGTGGGTACGAAGCCGACGGTTTGGCCGGCTTCGCGCCGGGAATTGCACCAGGCGCGTGCATCTGCTGGATTCAGAAAGTGAAGCATAAAGGATCAAAAGTATGACATGCTGCACTGCAGCATGTCTATTTTGACCAAATGCCCAGAAGCACGTCCGGCCCCGAATTAACGTGATTTCGGCACCACCTCATGGCCCGGCGCCTCCGGCTCATCATCAAGAAGTTCGGCGGGGAATCCGGGTGCCCAAAGCTTGTCCTCACAGGCATCCTCGAGTCGGCGCACGATATTGGTCGACCACTCACCCCCGCCGTAGCGTTTATGCCCGTCACGGAACATTTCAAGAAGAAACGGCGAAATCTCCAGAGGGACCTGCGCCCGATCGGCTATCGATTGAAAAAGGGAAAGATCCTTAATGACCAGGTCCATGGTGAACCCCACGTCTCGACTGCCGTTCAGGATAACCTGACTCTCGGTTTCATGCACAAAAGAGTTACCAGACGAGATTCGAATGGCTTCGAAGGTTGTTCCCAGGTCAATACCCGCCCGGTGCATGGTCATGAGCGCCTCTCCCAAAGAAGCAAGATTCACGGACGCGAGGTAGTTGGTCATGACCTTAAGCGTCGATGCCGTGCCGAGGGGGCCGGTATGTAAAACCCGACGCCCCAGGACTGTGAGCACAGGCAGAACCTTTTCAAACGTTGAGCGCTCGGTTCCGGCGAAGATGGAGATATTCCCCGTCGCGGCTCGATGGCAGCCTCCCGATACCGGGCAATCGATCGGCTCGCCGCCTCGATCCAGAACCTTCTGGCCCAGTCGCCGGATCTCCGCATCATCCGTGGTGCTCATTTCCGCCCAGATCTTCCCAGGCCCCATGGATTCAAGAGCCCCGTCGGGCCCCTCCATAACCTGAGCGCTGATGGCGGGACTCGGTAGACAGGTAATCAACAGGTCCACGGCTTTCGTGATCGCCGCGGGGCTATCTCCTCGTGAAGCACCGCGTTCGATAAAGGTCTTCTCGAGCGCACTATCTAAGTCGCGTACCGTGACGTCATAGCCATTGCGAAGCAAACTGCCGGCGAGTTTGCCGCCAACATTGCCAAGCCCAATAAAGCCGATTTTCATTTACGACCTCGTTGCAGGCATGCCTGCTTGAATGTGGATGGGTAGGGTTACAGCGGAATGAGTTCGGCGGGATAGCGCGCTGCCTTCTTGAGATAGCTATCCACGTTTTCGCTCAGTTGATGGATTTCTGCCTCCGTCAGTTCGCGGACGACGCGAGCCGGTGAGCCCACGATAAGAGATCGGGGGGGGAAAGTTTTGCCCGGGGTAACGAGCGCGCCTGCCCCAACGAGACAGTCTTCGCCAATCTTTGCAAAATCGAGTATCACAGCGCCATTGCCAATCAGCGCTCGGTTGCCAATCTCACAACCGTGAATAACGACGCTGTGTCCGATGGATACATCATCGCCAATCGTTGTCGGAATACCCTTATCGACATGAACAACCGTATTATCCTGAACGTTGCTGCGAGCGCCGACGGTGATGACATCGTTGTCGCCACGAAGCACCGCGCCAAACCAGACGCTGGCGTACTCTTTAAGAACAACCGAACCGATGACGTCTGCGCTCGGGGCAACATAGGCACCAGCACCAATAACCGGCGTTTGATCACCCAATCGATAAATCATGGCTCATCGCTCCCGGATGCCGTGCTGTGGTTTACGATTAGGAAAGTCGGGTATAGGTATTCGCCGTATCCGCCGGCCAGGATTGACCTCGTAGGCGTCCCAAAATCCCTGACAACCGGTCGAGCACTTTACGCTTGATGGAGTACTCCACTTCATAAATGTCGGCGTCGTCCCTCAGGCTCATGAGGTAGTCATCGCTCGTACGTAACTCATCAACAAGCCGCAGTGTATGTGCTTGGGTTCCCAGCCAGTGTTCGCCGGTGGCTACGGTATCCAGATCAACCACCGGCCTTTGTTCCTTTACAAAATCTTTAAACAGAAGATGGGTCTGTTCCACCTCATCTTTGACCTTGGCGCGGGCCTTATCCGTTGTCTCACCCAGCATCGTGACCGTGCGCTTGTACTCCCCGGCAGCAATTTGCTCGTAATCGATGTCGTGTTTCTTGAGGAGGCGATTGAAATTGGGCATCTCGGCAACGACGCCGATGGACCCGATGATGGCAAATGGGGCGGCAATAATTCGATGTGCAACGCAAGCCATCAGATAACCACCACTTGCTGCGACCTTATCCACCGATACGGTGAGATGAAGACCCGCATCCCGCAGTCGCATCATCTGCGAAGCAGCGAGACCGTAGGCATGGACCATGCCGCCCGCGCTCTCCAAACGCAGCACCACCTCGTCACCCTCGCGCGCGCTTACCAGAATCGCGGTGACTTCTTCACGAAGCAAAGCCACCTCACTGGCTCTGATGTCGCCATTAAAGTTGAGAACAAAAACGCGTTTCTTGGGTTCTGCGGGTTCCTTTTTCTCTGCCTTTGCCTCGGCTTTTCGCTGCTTCTTGGTGTCTTTCGCTTTTTTCTTGGCTTGGGCAGGTGACAGGGTGGCCATCTCCACAGCTTCGGCCATGTCCCGAAACCGATCATTGATTTTCTTAACATCGATTTGCTCAGCCGGGGCCTGTCGATTACGCATCGCCATCCCCATGACGGCAATCAGAACGCCAAGGATTGCGATAACAATAGTGGCAATCTTGGCCAGAAAAAGCCCGTATTCGGCTAAGTACGTCATTTGCGGGAGAACCTATCCTTGAAGTGGACGGCGAGTGTAGCATCCGGATGGGCAATCGTTGTTATGGTTTTCGCTTTGGGCCTCGACTAGGATTGGCCCACAGCCTAGATGAATTGAGGAGATTAATCATTACACCCGAAGTGGAAAAACAGCTGATTCACGCGACGTCGTTGATATCCGAAGAGTCCATCAAACGTTGGCTCAAGGAAATGATTGCTATTCCGAGCGAGAACCCGATGGCGGGTGATGTCGGACCCGGTCGTCGTGAACAGGAGATAGCGGAATACTATGTTGCTGAGATGTCCGCGCTCGGTATGTCGGTGAGCTCGCGCGAGGCTGCGCCCGGTCGGCCCAATGTTTTCGGGGTTCATGCCGGTCGCAATGATGGCCCCTCACTGATGCTGTGCGGACACCTCGATACGGTGCCCACCGACGGCTACACCGACCCCTTTAATCCGATCGAACGCGATGGCCGGATTTATGGTCGTGGATCCTGTGATATGAAGGCGGGGCTCGCCTGTTATCTGGAAGTCGTTCGAGTGCTCCGCGAGGCAGACATCATGCTGGATGGCTCGCTGTTGCTTTGCGGTGTGGCTGACGAAGAATGGCAGATGGCAGGATCCAGAGAAATTGGTCTTAACGGTCCGCAAGTAGACCACTGCATTATTGGCGAGCCTTCGGATCTTGCCGTTTGCCCGGCCCACAAAGGGCAGTACGGACTTTTTATCCGCACCTTCGGTAAGGCAGTCCACTCGAGCATTCCGGAGCAGGGTGAAAATGCCATTGAGCGGATGGCCCGCGTCATCAACGCGATGGCCGATTACAACGAGGAGCTTGCCTCGCGGGAGCCACACCCGCTTTGCGGGCACGGACGGTACAGTCCCGGCGTCATTCGCGGCGGTGAATTGGCCAGCGCAGTGCCCGACTTTTGCGAGCTCGAGATCGATCGGCGGTTGCTGCCTACGGATTCTGGAGAAGATTTTCGACGAGATATTGAGCGACGCCTTGATCCCCTGAAGGATGCCGACCCCGGGTTCCGTTACGAGCTCAGCGAGCCATCCTGGGACATCCCCGCCAACGATCTTTCTGTCGAAGCGCCGGTGGTTCAGTCGCTTCTGCGTTCAGCGGCGGAGTTGGGCGGACAAACAGCAAGGGCGCAGGCATTTCCCGGATCAACGGACGCGCCGCATCTAAAAAGTCCATCGGTGATATGTGGGCCGGGATCGTTAAGTCAGGCCCATTCGCTTAATGAGTTTGTGGAGATCGAGCAGTTGGGTCGAGCCACCCAGATGTATCTTAGGGCGGCATTTGATCTTTTGACTTAATTTAAAAATCGCTCGGGCCGATAGGGGTCCAGCGGGATATCGGGCTGTTGATCATCAGCGAGTTGCTGAACCAGTTTGCCGGTGATCCCACCCAAGGTGATCCCAACATGCTGATGCCCGAAGGCATAAATGATCGATGGATGTCGAGTGGATCGACCGATGACCGGCAGGCTGTCGGGCAACGTCGGGCGAAACCCCAGCCAGGTTGATCCACTGTGGCCTGAGGCCGGAAGCGCTTTTTTGACGACACGCCGGATGTACTCGAGGCGGCGTTGATTGGGCGGCGCCGATAGTCCGGCGAGTTCTACGGTACCGGCAGCACGCAGTCCGTCTGCAAGGGGTGAGATATAAAGCCCTGCATCCGCCAGGCCCACCGGTCGCGTCAGTAAGGATGCGTCACTTGGAAACATCACGTGATATCCCCGCTCGGTTTCAAGCGGGAGGCTATCGATTAGTCCGCCCTGAATTTTGGTGGACCAGGCGCCTGCTGCAATGACGACATGTCGACTTTGCAACGATTGGGCAAGTCCCGAAACGGACACGTGATGGCTGTCAACCGAATCGATGGAGGTAATGCGATCCTGCTGCCAGACTCCGCCCTCGGAAACGAAATGCTTAACCATGCGGTCGATCATGGCTTGTGGACTCAAGAGGTGGAACCCGTCGTCGTACAGAATGCCCCCGGCAAACGTCGGCGCCAGGTGTGGCTCTAGGTCACGGATATCGACGGCCGATAGATCGGTGATGCGCACGCCTTGCTCCCGACGCCGCTGGATATCGGCCTGCGCTGAATGCAGCGCGCTATCCGTCGAGTACAGGTATACCGTTCCATCGCGTCGAATCAGATCCAGACCATCAGCGGTTTTGAAGAGATCCAGTGCAGCGGCTTCGGAGCTTCGGAGCAATGCGCCGAGGCCCGAGATCGTTTGATCGACCCGTTCGCGTGAGCAATGGCGCAGGAATTGAAAAAGCCAGGGAAGCATCCTGAGTCCGTAGAGCGGGGAGATGGAGAGCGGCCGTTCTGCGCCGGTCATTAAGGCAGGAAGATTCTTCAGTAATTTCGGATGATTAACCGGAATACACGCGTAGCTTGCAAAGGTGGCTGCATTCCCGAAACTGGTTTGACTCCCCGGCGCATGCGCATCGATCAGGGTGACGCGATGTCCGGCCCGTTGCAGGTAAAGCGCGCAGGATACGCCGACCATACCCGCTCCGATTACGACCGCTGATTTTTCGTCCATGGCCATATGTTGTGATGATATCTGCAGGAAAACTGCTAGATGCGCTCCACAATGAGAGCAATGCCTTGCCCAACGCCCACGCACATCGTGCACAAGGCGTAGCGGCCTTTGATTGCGTGCAGTTGATTGACGGCCGTCATAACTAACCGGCCGCCGCTGGCGCCAAGGGGATGACCGAGAGCGATCGCGCCGCCGTTTGGATTTACTCTTGCGTCGTTATCTTGAAGTCCCAGGCGGCGAAGCACGGCCAGCCCCTGAGCCGCGAAGGCTTCATTCAGCTCAATCACATCGATTTGATCAAGCTTGAGCCCGGCTACGTGCAGCGCACGCTCGGATGCGGGTGCTGGGCCGATCCCCATAATGCGCGGTGCAACGCCGGCGGTTGCCATGGCAATGATGCGGGCTTTAGGTTCCAGTCGGTTGGATCGAGCCGCCGATTCGCTGGCAATCAAAAGTGCCGCCGCGCCATCATTTACGCCGGAGGCATTACCTGCCGTCACGCTGCCATCTGGAACGACTATGCCGTTGAGCGCTGCAAGTTTCTCCAGCGATGTTTGACGAGGATGCTCGTCGCTGGCGATCGTGATTGATCCGTTCTTCCGATCGGGGATAACGACCGGCGTAATTTCCGACTTGAAAAAGCCGCGGGCCTGCGCTTGCGCCGTTTTCTCCTGGCTGGCAAGTGCCATGCGGTCCTGTGCTTCGCGCTCGATGCCAAATTCACGGGCCACGTTTTCGGCCGTTTGTGGCATGGAGTCAATCCCGTATTGCTCTTGCATGATTCGATTGACGAATCGCCAGCCGATGGTCGTATCGTATACCGCGGGGTTTCTTGCGAAGGCAGCGTCCGCTTTCGGCATCACAAAGGGAGCCCGACTCATACTCTCCACACCGCCCGCGATCATGAGATTAGCCTCGCCTGATTTAACGGCTCGTGCAGCAGTGCCTACGGCATCCATTCCAGATCCGCAGAGTCGATTGATGGTCATGCCGGAAACGCCGAGGGGCAAACCGGCGAGTAACAGCGACATGCGAGCAATGTTGCGATTATCCTCGCCCGCCTGATTCGCGCATCCGAGGATCACGTCATCGACTTGTTCCCAGTCCACTCCAGAGTTGCGGGCCATCAGCGCCTTGATCGGGATGGCCGCCAAATCATCCGCTCGTATGGACGAAAGGGCGCCGGCATATTTTCCAAAAGCCGTGCGTTGGGTATCACAGATCAGTGCTTCGGCCATCGCGGATTGGGCTGGGTTGCTGAGGGGGGCTACTACGGTATCTTGAAAAGACTGACCGCTTCAAGTTCAAGCACGGTAATCGCGGTTTGGTTGGTCATCTGCCACTGCCAGCGAAGAATGCCAAGATCTGCCTTGCTCTCTGACCTGCGGACTTCCAGTACCTCCGCGCGGACACGCAGCGTATCCTCGGGTCGTACGGGGTGATGCCATTTGACGTAACTCAAGCCGGGCGAGGCAAAGGATTCGGAGTCGTGCAGAACGTGGTCGACCATGAGCCGCATGGCGATGCCGCAGGAATGCCAGCCGCTCGCAATCAATCCGGAAAAAGGTCCCTGAAGGGCTAGCTCGGGACTCACGTGAAACCACTGCGGGTCGTACTGTTTGGCGAAAGCGATGATCTCTTCTTCGGTCACCGTGTAGGTATCGGTGGTAATTATTTGCCCCTCAAAAAAATCAGCAAACTTCATGTTCGATGCCTATCGATGAATGGGGCGCTTAATGATCTGAAGTGTCGCGCCAAACGGCGTGCTGCAGAGCCGGACTAATCCGATAACGCTCACCTCGGTAAAAATCATTAAGTGCACTTAGTACGTTTTTAATATTGAGAGCGCCCCATTGATTCTGCCAGTCAAACGGACCCGCCGGATAGTTTGCCCCAAGCCGCATGGCGGAGTCGGCGTCATCTTCGGAGCAAACCCCTTGGTTCACTGCGTCGTTCGCTTCATTTACGATCATTGAGATTGTCCGGGCAACGATCAGACCGGGATAGTCTTGAACCTGGATAGGCGTAAATCCGAGCGCGCCCAGTAGGCCCTCTACTTTTTTCTCAAATAATGCGTCGGATTGGACGGAGCGGGCCCAGGCAACGACGCTCGGCTCGCGCTCAGTGGCAATCCAGTCAAAGACCGCGACGTTGCTGATGTTCTGCCCTGCGGCTATGTCCGAGGCGGGCCGGCCATCCGTCAGCCTAAGATCAAAGTCATGAGCGCATATTTGGGTTATGAGGCTCGCGGGGTCTCGCGCAAAATCGGCGCCGATCTGAGTCAATCGGTTCGCGATGAACTGCGCCGTCGCATCATCGCCGTGAAGCGTGAGCTGACCGAGAGCGCGGATTGCGGCGAGAGAATCGTTTTCTGTTTTTGATGGCGTCGACTCTTTTTCGGCAGGGTAGGGGTAAAAGCCATAGCCGCTCTTTCGCCCCAAAAGCCCGCCGTCCACTAATTCTTTCTGGATTACTGACGGGGTGTACCGTTTATCAAAAAAGTTCTCAGCAAAAACGCTTTGTGTGACCGCAAAATTAACGTCTTGCCCAATGAGATCCATCAGCTCGCATGGACCCATGCGAAAACCGGCCGCCCGAATACATGCGTCAATTTGTTCCGCGGATGTAAATCGGTCCTGCAATAGGTTTAACGCCTCTGCATAAAATGGTCGGGCAATCCGATTCACGATAAAACCTGGTGTTGATCTCGCATGCACCGCTGTCTTTCCCCAGGCTTTTGCGGTCTCGTAGACGGCCGATGCAATCGCGGCGTCTGTTTTGGCGCCCGAGATCACCTCGACAAGCTTCATAATCGGAACGGGGTTAAAGAAATGCATCCCCACGAGGCGCTCTGGGGCCGAGAGCGCCCTTGCAATCGCGTTGATTGAGATGGATGACGTGTTTGTGGTGATAAGACACTCTGGGGATACGATTTTCTCGACCTGGGCCAAAAGAGCGCATTTAGCATCAAGGTTTTCGACAATGGCCTCCATCACTATCCCGACTTCCCGTGCTTCCGCCAAAGTCTCAACCGGATGCAGCCGTTCGACAAGTGCAGCGCATTCGGTTTTTGAGAACTTTCCCCGGTCGACCAGGCGCGTTAAGTCTGTCTGAATAGTTTCAATCGCTCGTGCCGACGCGTCGGGCTGTGTATCAAACAAAAACACCGAATGCCCGTATCGGGCTGCGAGTTGAGCAATGCCTGCCCCCATCACGCCGGCGCCAACAACGAGGACTGACGCGTGCGGGTCGAGGGCGTGGGTCACGACTTTGGTTTCCAGAAAGGATCGCGCTTGGCGAAAAAGGCTTCAAATCCTTCTTTCGCCTCATCGGTACCCCGGACCCGGCTGATGGTTTGAGCCGTTAGCTCGCGAACGTCTGAAGAGATAGGCCCACCGGTAAGTTGCTCAAAGAGGTTCTTGATCTCCTGAAGGGCTGTCGGACCGCCGGCCAGAAGTTCGGTAGCGATATGATCGACGGCCTGATCAAGGGTCTCGGGTGCCACGACCTTTTGAACAAGACCCATCGTCAACGCATCTTCAGCGGAGACTCGGGTAGTGGTTAGGGCGAGGAATTTTGCGTGACGGCGCCCTACAGCATTCAACAGGTACGGCCCAATAACCGAGGGCAAGATCCCGAACTTAGCCTCGCTGACTGAAAAACGGGCGTTAGTCGCAGCGATAGCAAAGTCGCAGGCGCAGGTAAGTCCGACGCCTCCGCCGAGGGCGACGCCGTGAACTTTTGCAATGGTTGGCTTGGACAGGCTATAGATTCGATAAAGCATCCCCGCGAATCGGCGGGAGTCCTCGAGATTCCAGGAAAAATCTGCCTGGCTCGCCCGCTTCATCCAGTTGAGGTCGGCACCCGCGCTGAAATGCTTTCCGGCACCCGCCAGGATTACCGCCCGAATACTGGGATCGTTTTCAAGGTCCGTGAAGGCGGTATCCAGTTCTTCAATCATCCGCTCATCAAATGCATTGAAGACATCCGGACGGGCCATGGTCACCGTCGCAACGCCCTGCGGGTTTGTCTCAACCAGGATGGTTTTTTGATCGTCGGCCATAGTCGATTGACGTTTTCGCTGAGGAGCTAGTAGGTCTCAAAATGAAGTCGATTTTGCCGTTGCAGGTCTGCACCAACGGCATCCCAATTAAGAGCGTTGAGACTGCAGATATCGCTCATCGCATCGAGCACGCCGGCCTCCATGGCTTTTAGGCCGCATACATAAAAGTAGGTATCGGCGTCCTGCATTAATGGAGCGAGCAGCTGCGCTTGCTCACGCATCAGGTCCTGAACATATTTTTTTGGCTGACCTTCAACGCGACTGAAGGCAAAGTGGGTGTCGATAAACTCTGAGGGCAGGTTTTGCAGAGGTCCAAAATAGGGAAGCTCCTGGGGCGTCCTCGCTCCGAAGAAAAGCATGAGCTTTCCGCCCTCAAACTTGCCTGATTTAGCCAGTCGTCGACGCCACTCGGTCATGGCGCGCATGGGGGCGCTACCGGTGCCGGTGCATATCATGACAATGTTTGAGTGAGGGTGGATTTGGCATCAGGAAACTTGCGCCGAAGGGGCCTATCACCTGAACCTCGTCTCCCACCTGAAGATCGCACATGTAGTTACTCGCTACACCATGCGTGAGATTGCCGTCGTGATCTTCAAGCACCCGTTTGATGGTGAGTGATACGTTGTTGTAGCCCGGTCGCTCGCCATTGCGCGGACTCGCGACAGAATACTGACGGGCGTGATGGGGCTTACCCGCGGCGCTGAGTCCGGGGGGCAATATGCCGATGGATTGGCCTTCCAACACGGGAAACGATCGTGCCCCAAAATCCAGAACAATATGATGCGTGTCGTATTGGGTTCCTGCTTCAGTGACTCGAAAGTTTCCGGTAACCGTCGCAGTGATGAAAGGTTCGTTCGCCTTTGGCCCGTAGAGATTCGTATAGGGGTGCGCCGCCGACCAGGGCGGGAGCGTGGCGTTCAATCGCTTTGAAGCGTTGGCCTGCGATGATTCCGATACCGATGTCTGGGTAGCGCTGAATGCTTCGGGTGCGACGACGAGTGAGTCCGCCCCGGCGGCGGCGTCAGTATGGATGTCATCGGCGGATTCCAGATCACCTTCGTCGGGCAGGATCTCCCAGGAAAACTGCTGCTCGAGCGAATAGGCGCGCTCTGCCGGGACGATCCGCCAGTTATCGATGGCGCCTGTGGGGCAGGGCGTGACGCAGTCCATGCATCGATCGCAAATGGCTGCATCGACCACATAGTTTGCATCGTCATGGGTTACCGCTCCGATCGGACAGGTATCCTCACAGGTGTTGCATCGGATGCAGATCTCGGGATCGATGACATGCTGTTTGATCGTGTCGACCGCGTTCATCTCGCTTTACTGTCTCTATTTCTTTTTCTATTCTGCCTACAAGCCTCGTGAGGTCACCCGCTTTTACGTCGCGACGCGTTAGTTAAAGCGGATGTACTCAAAATCCATAGGCTGCCGGTTGATACCCACGACAGGCGGTGCAATCCAATTGGCATATTGTCCCTTACCGGTTACCCGGCCCATCAAGCTGGCGACAAAGGCTCGATCTTCATCCGTTGGAAGCCACTCGTTCTTTCGGGCAGTCCACTGCGACTCGGAGATGACCTCTCCTGCAGGTGAGACATGCATGCCCGCGAGCGCACCAATGTTGCGGTGGAACGCTTTGTGTGGAACCGTCAGCCGGAAGGGAACCCCCGCTTTTTCAATGACCTTGTTCCAGCGATTTATGCCCCCAACAGAATCCTTT
This sequence comes from Gammaproteobacteria bacterium, assembly GCA_038131525.1. Lineage (GTDB taxonomy): Bacteria > Pseudomonadota > Gammaproteobacteria > Arenicellales > UBA868 > UBA868. The sequence continues at coordinate 156,257 of JAYPPP010000001.1, forward strand.
ATGTAGTCATCGCGCAGCACCTCGTTCAGCGCATTCAGCATCGGGACTTCTTTTTCCACAAGTCTTCCGTCCCGAACCTCCAGAACGCGATACACATCGCCCTTGAGTTGGTGGTCGTCCTCTCGTTTTCCCTCTTCGAAGCGACCTTTAAGCCCGGTGGAATAAAACGTCGCGGCATTACTGGACTGATCGGCACCAAATAAATCAATGGTGACCGAGAAATGAAAGTTCAGATAGCGTTGAATGGTGGGCAGGTCAATCACGCCTGCTTCGCGAAGTTTTTGCGGATCATCGGTTTTTAGTTCATTCATCACTTGGCAGGTGCGTTGGATCACGCGAGACACCCCAGATTCACCCACAAACATGTGATGCGCCTCTTCAGTCAGCATGAACTTCGTGGTTCGCGCAAGCGGATCAAAGCTGCTCTCCGCCAGAGCGCAAAGCTGGAACTTGCCATCGCGATCGGTGAAGTAGGTGAACATAAAAAAGCTGAGCCAATCAGGGGTCGCTTCATTAAATGCCTCGAGAATGCGCGGATTGTCCTGATCGCCCGAATGCCGTTCGAGCAATGCCTCGCCTTCTTCGCGGCCATCTCGCCCGAAGTACTTGTGCAGGAGATACACCATGGCCCATAAATGGCGACCTTCTTCAACATTGATCTGAAAGAGGTTACGAAGGTCGTATTGGCTGGGACAGGTCAGTCCAAGATGACGCTGTTGTTCGACCGAGGCCGGTTCCGTGTCGCCTTGGGTCACGATGATCCGACGGAGATTGGCCCTATTCACCCGGGATCTCCTGCCAAACGTCTTCGCCTTTGTGATCACCGAAGTGAATCTTGCGATTGGCCTCGCCTGGATTCAAAAAGATTCCCCAGCGGTAATCTGGCATCTTGACGTGATCGAACTGCGCCCAGCCGTCCCGATCAACGCTGGTGGCAGTGCGTAAGTAGACGTCAAAGTCGTGGCTGTCCTTCGGACCAAGATCGTTCCACCACTGGAGATAGTTAGGTTGCCATTGCTCAAGAGCGCGCTGCAGGCGGCGGTCCTCCGAAAGATTGACGTTGTTTGGAATAGTTTCGGCGTAGTTAATAGAGCTCATCAGCGGTTCCTTTAAAAATTAAACGCGGTTCCAATCGAAAGCGGCTTTCTCGCCGGTCCCGTAAACTTTTAGCGCGCCCATTTCGCCAACGGCGTTAGGACGCTGGAAGATCCAGTTTTGCCAGGCCGTGAGGCTGGCAAAGATTCGGGTCAGCATGTTTTCCTGACCATTGAAGCGCAAATTTGCCTCCATACCGGTGAGTGCGTCGGGCGACATCGCAGCGCGTTCTTCTATCGCGATACGCACTTCGTCATCCCAATCGATATCATCAGGGTTGCTTGTGACGAGTCCCAGCGCGAGCGCGGCATCTGCATCCAGAGGCTGACCCACTTTATCGCGCACTGCCTGGAAGGGCGATCGAATCATCGTAGAAGCGGCGCGCCAGGCGGCTCTGGCCTGTGCTCATTGGATAGGTCCCAAAGTTAAGGGCCGATGTGGCAATACGCGGCGCCTCGTCAGGAGACTCCGGCAAGGCAAGGTGATAAATTCGATCACAGGCTAATGCGGTCTCGAGAAGAGGTCCCGCAAAAGCCGAGCCTTCGTCGACGAGCGCGAACAGGCTACGCGAGGAGACATCCAGACGGCTTAACGTTCGGCGTAACAAGCCAAGGGTTTCGCGTACAAGCCAATGATCTTTGGCGCCTTCAAGAGCCGCGTCCATCTCGAGGATTTTTGAGATCTCGCCTTTGGAGCGGAGGATCCACGTACCGATAGAGAGTTCATTGGTGCGCAACATCAGGATTGCGTCTTCAAGTTCACGCGCGAATTGCAGCGGGTACCATTCAGCACCCGCCGTGCTGATCGTCTCAGGATCCGCATTGACCGATTCAGTGGGCCCCTGAAGAACGATGGTTGCGGTTCTTTTCTCTCGAGGGATGGCAACGTCTACGTACTTATAGTGCAGTCCGTCTTGTGTCGTTTCGCAGTTGAGAGGTGTGAGGGTAATCCCGCTTTCTCCTTGCGGGCGGTTACTCGTCTTGGCGAGTGCAAGTGCTCTTGCTGTGACCACTTCCTTGAACTCGGCGGGCTTTGCAATGTCATCGACAAGGCGCCAGTCCTTTGCCTTTTGTCCTCGGACGCCCTCAGCCGTTGTACAGAAGATATCGGCGAGGTCATGGCGCACCTTGCGTTTATCGGTTATCCGAGTCAGTCCGCCGGTGCCCGGCAGCACGCCAAGCAGCGGCACCTCCGGGAGGCTCACGGCGCTTGATCTGTCGTCGACCAGAATAATTTCGTCACAGGCAAGGGCAAGCTCATAGCCGCCGCCCGCACATACACCGTTTACCGCGGCAATAAATTTGAGGCCGCTGTGCTGAGACGAATCTTCAAGTCCGTTTCGGGTTTCGTTTGTGAACTTGCAAAAGTTGACCTTCCAGGCATGCGAACTCAGGCCCAACATGAAGATGTTGGCCCCGGAGCAGAAGAGGCGATCTTTTCCGCTGGTAATGACAACGCTACGAATCTCCGGGTGCTCAAATCGGATTCGGTTGATCGCGTCATTCAATTCAATATCGACCCCGAGGTCGTAACTGTTGAGTTTCAGCGCGTAGCCGGGCCTTAGCCCGCCGTTCTCATCAAAATTTGCTGTTAGCGTGGCTACCGGTCCGTCAAACGACAGCGACCAGTGACGATAATTTTCGGGAGAGGTTTGGTAACTGACCAAAGGTTCGCTGGACATGTGGAGAAATCCTTAACTTTCGGTTGCCTTCTCAATATGCAATATAGTGCATTTCAAAAAAAGAGTAAAGAATTAAAATGCATTTTTACTGGGTCGGCCCGAGGCATTAAATAACCCTGATTTCTTTGGTCGGATGCCGTTGGACAGAAGACGTTGACCGGTAAGTGATGCGGCGGCGTATTTCTGAATTCGGCGGTCTCGGAATGGCGTAACCGCCCGGTCGATAGGTTACGAAATTAGATTTTTGAGGGCTCTAAACGTGCCCTGCAGATCCTCAGCGCTGGTATCAAGGATGTGGTCAGCTTTTGAATAAAAAGACTCCCGGCCCGCAAGAATACTGCGAAGGTCTGCCATTGCTTCGCCACTCGCCGTCATAGGCCGAAGATCGCCCTGAGCCATTACTCTTTCCATGTGATCTTCCGCTGAAGCTTTTAGCCAAATCGTGGTGCAGTGCGTCAGAACAGTATTCAGCATCGCCCCATCGGTGGGAAGACCGCCGGGCGTTGCGATCACGGCTTTGTTGTGGAGTCGAATGATGTCCTCCAGCGCTTTGTGCTGATAGCGTCGATATGCGTCTCCGCCATACAAGGCTTGAAGCTCTCCAATGCTGCAGCCCGCTAATTTTTCAATCTCGCGACTGACTTCAATAAACGGACTTCCGAGGTAGTCAGCCAGCATCTCGCCGAGCGTAGATTTGCCCGCGCCTCGAAGGCCGATCAGGGCCACTCGATTTTGGCGGTGCTGAGTTTCTGAACCCTTACCAAGGAATTCGCCAAGCCGTATCCGAACCTTTTGCAGCGCCGCTTCATCACAGCTGTTCAGCTGCTCTCGAATAAGAAGCCATTCGGGCGATGAGGCCGTGACATCGCCAAGAAGGTCGCTTGGCGAAACACGAAGCGCTTGGGCAACCTGAGACAGCACGATAAGAGAGGCGTTCCCGACGCCGGATTCCAGATTGGCGAGATGTCGCTCTGATATTGATGCCGCACCGGCGAGCTGCTTTCGGGTCATACCGCGCAGAGCGCGCAACTCCCGGACGCGATGACCTACCGCCGTCAAAATGGGGTGCTTTTTCTCCTGAGACATTGATGAGTTAGCCGGGACGACTTGGCCGCACTATATTGCGTAGACTTTTATAATTGGGGTAGTTTTTAAAAAGATCCGGCAATATATTGCAGAATCTTTTTGCTTGTAAAGCCGATGACCCCGTTCGCGTGCTTTCGCAGCATGACGCGAAATGCCAGCTTCGAAATGTCGCGAGAGCGAGAAATTTCGAGACGTTTACCGTACACCGAGAAGGACTTCGCGAGGAATACCCGGATGACTATCCATGAAATAACCGCGCCCGCTGCGACGTTTAACTTTGCCGAGCATCTGCTGCGGCTGAACGCGGGGCGCCCTGAAAAGGTCGCTTTTATCGATGACGCCCGCGAGATGACCTTTGGTGAATTGGACTCTGCCGTAAAGAAGATGGCGTCGGCACTGCTTTATGCCGGGATTCGAAGGGAGGAGCGGGTTCTTCTCCTCATGCACGATTGCAACGATTGGCCTGTTGCGTTTTTGGGAGCGCTGTATGCAGGAGTCGTGCCCGTTGCGGTGAACACATTACTTACGGCAGACGACTATGCCTACATGTTGATGCACAGTCGCTCGCGAGCAGTGCTGGCCTCATCTGCTCTTGCGGATGTGCTCTCTGAGGCGCTGAGCAAAGTGGATCACGATGTCACGCATGTCGTCGTGTCTGGCGGTGCAGGTTCGATAGACGGTCAAATTGATCTGCATGAATTCATCTCGAGTCAGCGCCCTGCAGCGGAGTGCGCCAGCACGAGCGCTGATGATGCCGCGTTCTGGCTGTACTCGTCGGGGTCCACGGGGCGTCCCAAGGGCACGGTCCACACGCACGCAAACCCGTACTGGACGGCAGAGCTTTATGGCAAAGGGGTTTTAGGATTAAGAGAGTCAGACGTCTGTTTTTCGGCCGCTAAATTATTTTTTGCCTATGGCCTGGGTAACGCGCTGAGTTTCCCGATGAGCGTGGGCGCCACGACGGTGCTGATGGCGGGTCGTCCGACGCCGACGGCTGTTTTTGATAAATGGAAAGCCCAGCGACCGACTATTTTCTTTGGAGCGCCGACAGGTTATGCCGCCATGCTGGCCGATCCCCAAAAGCCGAGCCCCGATCAGATCGCGCTACGTCTGGCGTCCTCTGCCGGCGAGGCCCTGCCATCGGAGCTGGGGGAGCAGTTCACTCGCCACTATGGCGTCGAAATTATCGACGGGATTGGTTCGACCGAAATGCTGCATATCTATTTATCAAATGTCCCGGGCAGCGTGCATTACGGCACGACGGGTTATCCGGTTCCGGGTTACGAGATCCGGCTCGTCGGTGACGACGGGAATGCGGTGGCTGATGGTGAGCCGGGAGACCTGTACGTCAAAGGGCCAAGCGCGGCGCTTATGTACTGGAATAATCGCGAGAAATCACGCGATACATTCCAGGGGGAGTGGACAAAAAGTGGGGACAAGTATGTCCGTAATCCAGAGGGAACCTACACCTATTCCGGGCGTACAGACGACATGCTCAAGGTTAGCGGCATGTATGTCTCACCGTTTGAGGTAGAAGCCTCCCTCGTAAAACACGAGGCGGTGTTGGAGGCAGCCGTCATTGGCAAGGAAGACGACAGCGGACTGACAAAAACAAAAGCATTTGTGGTTCTGAAGCCAGAAAAAGTCGCCACCGAGGCTGAACTCCAGGCTTTTCGTAAAAGACCAACTGGCGCCATACAAATATCCGCGATTCATCGAGTTCATAGATGCGCTACCTAAAACCGCGACCGGAAGATCCAGCGATTCCGGCTTCGCCAGCGTGAGCAAGGTGTCGAGTGAGTTCTGTCGTGTCGGCCGATTCCGCGTTGGTGTCGGTACCGGTAGGGGCGAAAGAACTGCAGGTTGAGTATCAATGGGTGGGAGAGGCTCGGGAGAAAGGGCCTGTGATCGTGTTTCTTCACGAGGGACTTGGCTCTCTCAGCATGTGGAGGAGGTTCCCTGATCAATTGGCCCGCGCCTGCGGTATGCAGGGGTTGGTGTACTCCCGCCCAGGTTATGGTCAGTCGACGCCGAGAGGGCAGGGCGAGAAATGGGCGCCGACTTTTATGCACGAGCAGGCCATTGACGTTTTGCCTGCCTTTTTGTCTGCGGTAGGCCTTGATCCCATCCGCCGCCCTTTGGTCCTGATGGGCCACAGCGATGGGGGGTCAATCGCCCTGTTGTTTTCTGCACTTACCGATTGGCCTTGTCGAGGCGTTATCGTGATGGCGCCGCATCTCTTTGTTGAGGATGTTTCCATTCGAAGCATCCGTCAGGCGAGAGAGGTTTATCTTAAGACCGATATGCGGGAGAAGCTCGGGCGCTACCACGCCGATCCCGATTCCGCATTCTGGGGATGGAACGATGTCTGGTTAAGCCCGGCCTTCGCGAGTTGGAATATCGAAGATGAGGTCTGCGCGATCACCGCGCCGATTTTGGCCATGCAGGGCGTTGATGACGAATACGGCACTCTAGAGCAGATTCGACGAATCCACAGTTTATCCCCGAGGGTTGAACTTGCCGAAATTAGCGACTGCCGCCACTCGCCCCATCGCGACCAGCCCGAACGGGTGATCGCGCTATGCCAGCAGTTTTTAACGCGCCTGGATCTTCGCTCGAAAAGCGAGAGAGCGAACTCATGTCGCAATAATTGAGGCATGGGTAAGCGCAACGGCTTTTGAATTAAGTTAAGATTCGAGGCGAAGTAGTCACGATAAGATATTCATATTTCGCGATGTCGGGTTCATCGCAATCCGGTAGCGCATTTTTGCTGCAGTTCACACCTGTAAAACGGAGGAAATCCACAATGATTAGGCACGCCAAGATTTCGGTTATGGCCGCGGCCCTGGCCTTTGTCGGTGCGGCACATGCCGATAGCGTCAAGATTGGTTTTGTCTCGACCTTGACCACGCCGGCAAGCGTGATTGGGCAAGATATCCAGAATTCGGTCGAGCTCGCGCTTGAACACATTGGCAACAAGATGGGTAATCTCGACGTCGAGTTGTTCATGGAAGACGATGGCTTCAAGCCAGACGTCGGTAAGCAGAAGACCGACAAACTCGTGAAGCAGAACGATGTGGACTTTGTGGCCGGATATATCTGGTCTCACGTCTTGCTGGCATCCATGAATTCTGTATTGGATGCAGACAAGTTTCTGATCAGCGCGAATGCCGGCCCGTCTCAAATTGCGGGCAAGCGATGCCATAAGAATTTCTTCTCGACCTCGTGGCAGAACGATCAAACGCCGATGGCTCTTGGCGAGCATTTGAATAAGATCGGTGTAAAGTCTATTTACATCATGGCTCCGAACTATGCTGCGGGAAAAGACATGGTGGCTGGCGTTGAGTCCGCTTTCAAAGGTGACGTAAAAGGAAAGGACATGACGAAGTGGGGTGCCGATGCGCAGCTCGACTTCTCTGCGGAACTCGCGAAGGCAAAAGCGTCAGGTGCCGAGGCTATCTTTGTCTTTTATCCAGGCAAAGCAGGTCCGGCCTTCATCAAGCAATATCAGCAGGCAGGGCTTCAGTCCGTGCTGCCGCTCTACAGTGTCTTTACGGTAGACGCCATTGCGCTGCCGAGACTGCAGAAAGCAAATCTTGAGGGCGTGCTGGGTTCAAAAAATACTCAGACATGGTCTCCGGATCTCGATAATGCCGCCAATAAAAAGTTCGTAAGCGCCTATATGGCCAAACATGGAGGCTATCCGTCCTTTTACGGCGCGCAAGCCTACGATTCGATCATGCTGATCAAGAGCGCGGTAGAGGCGGTGAACGGCGATCTGTCAAATAAAGACGCGGTTCGCAACGCACTTCGAGCCGCGAACTACGACTCGGTTCGGGGTCGTTACACCTACGGAAACAACGGCATGCCGATCCAGAACTTCTATCTCCGTGAAGTCACCAAGGATAGCGAAGGACGCTGGACGACCAAGGTGGTTGAGACGGTCTATACCAATCATCAGGATCGGTACGCGAAAGACTGCAGCCTGTAGCACTGCAGTCCGCCGCTAAGTTGCTCACGTTGACTCCGGCCCGAAACTAGGGCCGGAGTCAACGTCTTATTTCTACGCGTATCAGGGAACCGGCGTGGACTGGAACCTATTCATCGCCCAGTTAATGAACAGTGTTCAGCTGGGCCTGCTTCTTTTTCTCTTGGCGTCCGGTTTGACGCTGATTTTTGGAATCATGGACTTTATAAATCTCTCCCATGGTTCTTTCTACATGATGGGCGCTTATTTCTGTGGCTCAGTGGTTGCCCGCACCGGCTCTTTTTTGGCGGGCGTGATCACGGGGCTTGTTGGCGTCTTTGTGCTGGGGGCACTGATCGAGTGGTTAATCGCCCGCAAGCTTTATAAAGAGGACCATCTGGATCACGTCCTGGTGACCTTCGGGCTCATCCTCGTGATGGATACGTTGGTTCACTTGATATGGGGTCCCTCTGGGCTGTCAATTCCGTTGCCGGATATGTTGAACGGTCAGATTGTCATCGGCACGATCGTCTTTCCGACATATCGGACGCTCATCATCGTGGGTGGGCTTGCCGTCGCTGCGATCCTGTACCTGCTCGTCGCGAGAACACGGCTCGGCATGTTGATTCGAGCGGGGGCGTCAAATCGTGACATGGTGGAATCCCTCGGTATCAATATTGATCGGCTTTTCTTGATTGTTTTTGCAATTGGCGCCGCCATGGCCGGATTTGCGGGCATTCTTATTGCGCCGATTACGGAGGCAACAATCGGGATGGGTAACGACATCATCATCATCGCCTTTGTGGTGGTGATCGTCGGCGGCATTGGCTCCATAAAGGGAGCGTTTTATGCGGCACTCATCATCGGCGTTATCGATACGATGAGTCGCTCTTATCTTGATGATTTTCTCAAGCTGCTGATGGAACCGCAGTTTGCCGAAACGGCGGCACCCGCGATCTCTGCGATGCTGGTCTATGTCCTGATGGCCGCAGTACTCGCCTTTAAACCGAGCGGGCTATTTCCCCCAGCGGGCGCCCGCTAATGAACCCAGTTTTTCAGACCCGGGCGGGCAAGATCTATTTACTGATGCTGGTGCTGCTGGGTCTCGCACCGGTGCTCGTGGGTTGGGCAGAGCAACCATTCCTGCTTGATCTCTTGAGTCGCGGACTCATCATCGGAATCGCCGCATTAAGCCTAAATCTTATTCTCGGTTATGGCGGGATGGTCAGTCTGGGCCATGCAGCCTACTTGGGTATTGGCGCCTACTGTGTGGGAATCCCGGCGTACTACGATATCTACGCGGGGTGGGTGCATATTGTCTTGGCAATTGTGGTCTGCGCCGGGTTTGCTCTCGTCACCGGGGCACTCAGCCTTCGCACCAAAGGCGTTTACTTCATCATGATCACGATGGCTTTCAGTCAGATGGTCTATTTCATATTCGTGAGTTTGGAAGAGTATGGTGCCGACGATGGCCTGGTGATCTATGCGCGAAGTGAATTCCCCGAGTGGATGGCAATGGAGAGTGCGGTATCGCTTTACTACTGGATATTCGGCCTGCTGATATTGACGCTATATCTTATCCACCGTTTGGTGCGCTCTCGATTCGGGCGAGCCGTCATTGGCTCCAAGCATAATGATCTTCGAATGCAGTCACTCGGTTTTAACACCTATGGCTATCGACTTACCTGCTATGTTATTTCGGCAGTCATCTGCGGTCTCGCTGGAGTGCTGCTGGGCAACTTCACCCGATTCATCAGTCCAGAGATGATGAGCTGGGTGCGCTCAGGTGAGCTTATTTTTATGGTGATCATTGGGGGGGTCGGCAGTCTTTTTGGACCACTCTTTGGCGCGCTCTCGTTCCTGCTCCTCGAGGAGTGGCTTTCCGTGATTACGGTGTACTGGCATCTGATTTTTGGCGGATTGCTCATAGCCCTCGTCCTGTGGGGAAAGGGCGGAATTGATGCATGGCTCAATAAATTGAATCGCGGCGGGCAATCCGGTGACTGAAGCAATTCTGTCGATTCAGTCGCTGTTCAAGAGCTTTGGCGGTATACCGGCAACGGATGACGTCAACCTCTCGGTTCGAAAAGGCGGCATTCATGCGATCATCGGTCCGAACGGAGCGGGTAAGACGACGCTCATTGCCCAGCTGTCGGGCCAATTAAAGTCGGATAAAGGCTCTATTCACTTTAATGGCCGCAATATTCTGGGCTTGAGCCCTGCTCAGCGTGCTCGAGCAGGCTTGGCTCGATCGTTCCAGATCACCAGCGTCTTCCTACCTATGACGTTGCTCGAGAACGTCATGCTTGCGGTCCAAGGAGCGCAAGGCCACTCCTACCGATTCTGGTCTCCAGCCGAAAATGATTCTCAGCTAATTGATGGCGCGATGGAGGCCTTGGCGATTGTGGGGCTCGACGATAGGGCGGATCAGCGCGTGGCGAACGTATCCCACGGCGAGCAACGACAGCTTGAGGTCGCTATGGCCCTGGCTATGCAGCCCAAAATGCTGCTCTTGGATGAACCGATGGCTGGCATGGGCAAAGAGGAGACGCTCAAGATGGTGGATATCCTCTCCCGTCTTGCTGGCGATAAGACCATTCTGATGGTTGAGCACGACATGGACGCGGTTTTTTCTCTCGCAGACCAGCTTTCTGTGCTTGTGAACGGGCACATCATCGCGACCGACACGGTGGAGAAAATCCGATCCAATCACGATGTGCAGCGTGCGTACCTGGGCGATCAACATGCTTGAGATTGAGAATATCGAATCGTTCTACGGACCGATTCAGGCATTGTTCGGTATGACTCTGGCCTGTGAAGAGGGCAAGGTAACCACACTGCTCGGCCGCAATGGGATGGGCAAAACCACCACCGTAAAGTCAATCATCGGGAAGGTCGATGTGCCCCGGGGTCGCATCGTCTTTCAGGGCGTTGAGGTGCGAGGTCGACCCACGCATGACATTGTCCGGCGCGGCATCGGACTGGTCCCGGAGGGTCGACAGATCTTCCCGAATTTAAGTGTGAGGGAGAATCTGGTCGCGACCGCGGACAATTTTGGTAGTGAGTCACCACTTTGGACCTTAGAGCGTGTGCTCGATTTTTTTCCTGCTCTTGCCGAGCGTCTCGACAACATGGGTAATCAGCTTTCGGGTGGCGAGCAGCAGATGCTCGCCATCGGGCGAGCTCTGATGCTTAACCCGAGAATGCTGATTCTTGATGAAGCAACGGAGGGTCTTGCGCCATTGATTCGCAAAGAGATCTGGTCACGCCTTGCGGATGTCAAAGCATCGGGAATCACTATCTTGTTGATTGATAAGAATATCGACGAGTTCACGCACATTGCCGATCACCACTACATCATCGAAAAGGGCCAAGCGGTATGGAGCGGAACAACTTCGCAGTTGACCGCTGATCCATCCCTGAAGGAGCGCTATCTCGGGGTCTGATGATTCGCAGGCTCGCCGCTCTGCCCCCGCCTGCCTGTCTCCATTCATCCGCGGCCGTTATAATCCGGCCCCGCGCATCGCGGTCTGAACGCGCTTGTGTGCAGTCCGCTCGGCAGCGGACTGCATTAGCTATTCAAGAGACGCCATCTGTGGTGACGAGATTTATCCCGGCAATCCAGCGCCTCTTTTTTTTCTAGGCCTTCTGGAGTCATTTCATGAGTAAGTCAGTCGCGATCGCCATTGCACTCTTTTTGGCGGTTGCTGCCTGGATAGGTTCGGGCTTTCTTGGCGATAAACCTCAAGAGGCGTTAGAGCGCGCTGAGAGCGGGCCAGGCGAAGCCCCAACCAAACTTGCCTCAGTCCAGGTGCAGCGGCTGGCCGTATCTTCCGTGGATCGGATCTTAGATCTGATGGGTGTGACCGCAGCGAATCGGGCGGTGAGCGTTTCGGCTCAAACCAAGGGTGCGATTATTGATATTGCCGTTGATAGCGGGATGCAGATTAAGTCCGGCGCGCGAATCGCTGAGATTGATTCTGGTGATCGTAAAGCCCGGGTCAGCGAGGCGAAGGCGATGGTGGCGTTACGGCAATCAGAGTATGACGCTGCCGCCAAACTGTCGGAAAAAAATCTGCAGTCGCCAACAGAGTTGATTCGTGCGCGAACCAATTTGGATGCGGCTAAAGCGGCTTTGGAAAGCGCCGAGATTGAATTGCAACGCACGAGCGTGCGCGCGCCTTTTTCGGGTGTGGTCGAAAGCCGACTGGTTGAAGTGGGCGATTATATGGATATCGGTAAGCCGGTCGCTCGACTTCTCGATCTGTCGCAAATCAAAGTGTTGGGGCAGGTGTCTGAGCGCGACGTCACTGAGATTAAATCCGGCATGTCCGCGACGTTGACCTTCATTGATGGACAGACTCTTCAGGGTAAGGTCACATTTGTCTCGCAGTCCAGTGACAGCGCGACGCGCACCTTCGGCATCGAAGTCACAGCGCCGAATCCGGATTTGTCGATCGCCGCCGGCATGACCGCGAAGATCAGTTTGAACCTCGGCGCTGCGCGGGCCCATCAATTGAGTCCCGCTGTTTTGACCTTGGACGATGAGGGTCGGATCGGCGTGAAGTTGGTGGATGACGCGGACGTGGTCCATTTCGTGCCCGTGAACCTTGTGACGGACTCCCCTGAAGGAATGTGGCTGGCAGGTCTGCCCGACACAGCCGATATCATCACGCTCGGTCACGAATTTGTCAGCGACGGACAGCAGGTCATCGCTGTGCGCGTTACGCCTTAAGGACGTCAGCGCATGTCGCTTATTCGCACATCGTTTAGCTATTCGCGCACAGTGCTGCTGGCGCTTGTGTTTATTCTTATTACTGGTTCTGTCGCCTACAACGACATTCCTAAAGAGTCCGAGCCAGACATCGATATACCGATTATTTACGTGACGATTCGTCATGATGGCATCTCTCCCGAAGATGCTGAGCGTCTCCTGATTCGACCCATTGAGCAGGAGCTGAAGACCATCGAGGGCATCAAGGAAATGCGCTCCACCGGTTACGAGGGTGGTGCGAATGTGTTGCTTGAGTTTGATGCGGGATTTGATTCGGACTCGGCGATGCGAGATGTTCGTGAGGGCGTGGATCTTGCGAAGGGGAGCTTGCCTGCGGCGACCGATGACCCTGAGATTCATGAAGTGAACTTCAGCCTCTTCCCTGTGATCGTCGTTATTCTATCCGGGGATGCCCCGGATAGAGCGCTCTACCGGCTCGCTCGCGAGCTCAAAGATGCCATCGAAGGCATTGGCGAGGTATTACAGGTAAAGATCGCTGGAGATCGTGACGAAGTTGTTCAGGTGATTGTTGATCCGCTTCGGCTGGAGAGTTACGGGCTTGATCCAGCGCTAGCGGCCGCAACCGTGAGTAGTTCCAATATGCTGGTGGCCGCCGGGGTACAGGACACCGGCCAAGGACGATTCTCGATCAAGGTCCCCGGGCTCTTTGAGAGCGTCATGGATATCGCCAAGTTGCCGGTTCTGGTTGATGGCGACGCCGTCGTTACCGTTGGGGATATTGCGGACGTACGCAGAACGTTCCGCGATCCGGAAACTCATGCGCGCGTAAATGGGAAAGTTGCGGTCGCGCTTGAAGTCTCCAAGCGCTCAGGTGAGAACGTTATAGCGACTATTGAAAAAGTACGCGCCGTGGTGGCGGCACACCAGGCCGAGTGGCCGCAGACGATTAAAGATTCGGTTCAGGTAAATTACTCGCAGGACCGTTCTGATCAGATTCGGACCATGCTGAGTGATCTGCAGAACAGCGTGATCAGCGCCGTCATTTTGGTCATGATTGTTGTGATCGCGGCATTGGGTGTGCGAAGCGGACTCCTCGTAGGGCTTGCTATTCCGGGCTCTTTTCTTACGGCATTGCTGACTTTGTACCTGCTCGACGTATCACTAAACATCGTTGTTCTCTTTAGCCTGATCTTGGCCGTAGGCATGCTGGTGGATGGTGCGATCGTGGTATCAGAGTTTGCGGATCGTAAGCTCAGCGAGGGTCTGTCGCGGCGCGAGGCTTATTTGCAGGCGTCCGGCAGGATGGCCGCGCCGATCATTGCCTCGACCGCGACTACGCTCGCGGCATTTTTGCCATTGGTGTTCTGGCCGGGCGTGGTGGGTGAGTTCATGAAATTTCTGCCCATGACGGTTCTCATCACGCTGGGCGCGTCTTTGGCGATGGCCCTTATTTTTGTCCCGGTGGTGGGCTCCTTAATCGGCCGACCCTCAACGCTGAGTCAACGAGCGCTTGATAATTTGAATGCGGGCGAGGCGGGCGATTTGTCCAGTGTGCGCGGTCCAACAGGCGTCTATCTCTCAGTTTTGCGATGGGCCGTGATTCGACCCAAAACGATTCTGGCATCGTCGGTCGTCCTCTTAATCGGCATGTTTGTGGTTTATGGTCAATTGGGACCCGGGGTTGAGTTTTTCCCGGATGTCGAGCCCGATAACGCACAGGTCCAGGTTCGCGCTCGCGGGAACCTATCCATTGAAGAACAGAACGGGATCATGCGAGATATCGAACGCCGTGTTCTGGATGTGGATGGCGTTAGAACCTTCTATACCCGTGTGGGTGCTGACCAAAATAGTGAAGAAGCGGAAGACATAGTCGGCTCCATTTCTTTGGAATTCGGCGATTGGCGATTGAGACCTCGAGTAAAGGAAATTTTTCACACGATCCGCGATCGCGTCGCCGATCTGGCGGGTGTTGTGGTTGATCTCCGAAAAGAAGAAGGGGGCCCGCCAGTGGGTAAGCCGATCCAAATTCAGCTCTCCTCCTATTATCCGGAACTTCTCGAGGAAGCAGCGGCAATGATCCGCACCAAATTCGATGAAACGCCGGGTCTCGCCAGCATTGAGGACTCTCGCGCGCTCCCGGGAATCGATTGGGCGTTAAAGGTTGATCGGGCGCAGGCGGCGAAATATGGGATCGATATAGGCAGCATCGGTAATATGATTCAAATGACAACTGCCGGTTACAAAATCGGCGAATATCGGCCAGACGACAGTGAGGAGGAGATAGACATCCGCGTGCGCTTTCCCCAAGTCGACAGGACCGTAACCGGTTTGAATCAAGTACGCGTCAACACGCAGCAGGGCGCTGTACCCGTATCAAACTTTGTAAAACGCGAAGCGGAGCAAAAAACAGGTCGACTGCGCCGCGTCGACGGGTTTCGGGTCATCACCGTGAAAGCGGATGTTGAGGAGGGTGTGCTCGCAGATACGAAGTTGCAGGAAATCCAAGCTTGGCTCGGCAGCCGGTCTATCGACCCGCGTATTCAGGTCGTTTTTAAAGGCGAAGATCAGGAGCAGGCAAAGGCAAAAGCCTTCCTGGGCAAGGCCTTTATGGTCGCGCTTTTCCTAATGGCATTGATCCTGATCACTCAGTTCAACAGTTTCTATCAGGCGGCACTGATTCTCTTTGCTGTGGTGATGTCGACAGTAGGCGTGTTGCTCGGTTTGATGCTGACTGGATCTCCGTTTGGTATTGTCATGAACGGCATCGGAGTCATCGCGCTGGCCGGTATAGTGGTGAATAACAATATCGTGCTGATCGATACCTACGCACGCTTGCGCGAGACGATTAGCGACCCGTTAGAGGCGGTCCTGCGAACCGGCGTCCAGCGATTGCGACCCGTGATGCTGACAACGGTAACAACGATACTCGGCCTATTGCCGATGATGCTGGGAATCAATATTGACTTCATCACGCGTGAAGTGACCCATGGCGCGCCATCCACCCAGTGGTGGACGCAATTGTCGACCTCGATCGTTTTCGGGCTGGGATTCGCCACGATCTTGACGCTGGTAGTTACCCCAAGTGCGTTGATGCTTCAGGCAAACCTTTCGCGCTGGTGGTCAGGTCGACGCCAGCGTTCCGTCTCGTTGGCGGGCGGCTAGTGTTTATTTGCTCTTAACGCGCTGCCAGGTGTCTCGTAGGGATACAGCCCGGTTAAAGACCGGGGTGGTCTCGGTACTGGTTGGGTCAACACAGAAGTAGCCGAGTCTTTCGAACTGAAAGCACGCCCCAGGTTTGGCGCTCGCAAGGCTGGGCTCGATCTTAGCCTGCTCGAGAGTGACGCAAGAATTGGGGTTCAAAATGTCCGCCAGATTATCTTCAGATGAAAACTTGGGCTCGGGTTCATTAAAGAGCGGCTCATAAAGACGTACCGTCGCGTCCGAGGCATGTCTCGCGGAGACCCAGTGGATTGTGCCTTTTACCTTCCTGCCGTCCGGGGCATTGCCGCCCCGCGTCTCAGGATCATAGGTGCAGTGAACCTCAACCACGTTTCCGCTGTCATCATGAATCACATCAGTACAGGTAACTAAGTATGCATAGCGCAGTCGAACCTCACGGCCGGGCGCCAAGCGGAAAAATTTGCCCGGGGGATTCTCCATGAAATCGTCCCGCTCAATGAAAAGCTCGCGACAAAAGGGTACTTGGCGCTCACCCAACGAAGGATCGTTCGGATGATTCTGAGCGACAAAGTATTCTTCTCGGTCATCAGGGTAATTTTCGATAACGACTTTGAGCGGTCGGAGTACCGAAAAAGCTCGAGCGACACTCGGATCGAGCGCTTCTCGGACGCAATTTTCAAGCACGCTTAGTTCGACGTTCTGCTGATTGCGGGTCACGCCGATCCGACCGCAGAAATCCACAATCGCTTCAGGAGGAAAGCCACGGCGCCGCATCCCAGAGAGTGTCGGCATGCGTGGATCGTCCCAGCCGCTAACCACCTGTTGGGATACCAGCGCGGTGAGAAGTCGCTTGCTGACAACGGTGTATTCCAGTGACAGACGCGAGAATTCTGTCTGGTAGGGTCTCGCAGGAGCAGAGACATGCTCCAGCACCCAGTCATACAGGGCACGATTATCCTCAAACTCTAGCGTGCACAGTGAGTGAGTCACTCCCTCAATAGCGTCCGACAGCGGATGCGTGAAGTCGTACATCGGGTATATGCACCACGCGTCGTTCGTATTGTGATGTGTTTGATATCGAATACGATAGAGCGTCGGATCACGAAGATGAATATTCGGAGACGCCATGTCGATCTTGGCGCGCAGTACGCGCGAACCTTCCGCGAATTCGCCGTGTCGCATTCGGGAGAAAAGATCAAGATTTTCATCGGGGCCGCGCTCGCGAAACGGGCTATTTGAACCCGGCGCAGTCAGCGTGCCTCGAGTACGTCTGATGTCTTCGGCGCTCAAGTCGCAGACATATGCATTCGAGGTCTTGATCAACTCCACGGCGAAGCCGTAAAGCTGTTCGAAGTAATCCGATGCATGCCGAAGTCGATCTTCCCAATCAAAGCCCAGCCATTGGACGTCTTCTTTAATTGCAGAGACAAACTCAGGACTCTCGCGATCCGGGTTGGTGTCGTCAAACCGCAAGAAACAGCGCCCCGCAAATTCCCGCGCGACGCCAAAATTGAGGCATATGGACTTTGCGTGCCCAATATGGAGGTAGCCGTTAGGCTCTGGGGGGAAACGGGTTGTAATGCCTTGCGGATACCGGCCAGCATCAAGATCAGCTTGAATCAGTTGCCTGATAAAGTGAGTGGGAACGGCGTGATGCTCGGTCATGGATGAATCTTCAAGTTACGCAGGATTCCATCCAAACAATAATTGCTCGGGCCAATCCGGCGTTGGCTGTGCTCGTGTGAGAGGCAGCGCACAACGCTGAACGCGTCGCGCGCTGCAAGATTGGATCTACCAGTTGGTTGGTGTCGATAGCGGGGAGGCCTGGCTGCCGAAATAAGCAGCGATATCTTCCATATCTTTTTTGCTCAGGGCTGCCGCAAACCCTTTCATAATGGCATTGTTGCGGGCGCCGCTCTTGTAGTCAGCCAACGCATGCGACAGATAATCCGGGTATTGGCCGGCGAGACTGGGGTACATCGGGGCGATCGGCTTCTTGCCGCCGGGGCCGTGGCAGGCGAAACATGCTTGCGCTTTTGCCGCGCCGGCATTTGCGTCCCCGTCACCCAACTCGGTTGCATCCGGACCCGCAAGACTACTGAGGTAAGCAGACACGTTGTTGATCTCGGCGTCTGTCATCGACCCCGCTTGAGCCTGCATCGTTGGGTGACTACGCTCGCCTGATTGGTATGCCTTGAGCGCTACAATAAGGTATTGCTCTTGTTGCCCACCCAGCTTCGGTACACGAAACGCGGGGTAGGCATTTCGAAGGCCTGGTGCACCATGACAGCCCATGCAGGTTGCGGCGCTCGCTTTGCCTGCCTGCACGTCACCAGCGGCGTAGGCGGCTGTCCAGCCGACCAAAAACGTGAAGCAAAGAATGAAGGATGAAAAAATTCTCATCACCAATCGTCTCGTAAATTTCTGAAGGCGTAACTCTAGGCAACCGCCTCCTATGTTGCAACATTTTTGCGCCGAAAATCTTAGATTTTCCACTCATTCGTGGCGTTGCAAAGTAACAAAAACCTCCTCGAGACCGCTCGGGTGGCTAACGGTTGTTAACGGTCCGGGTGGCCAGATCCAGTCACTCTTTGGGAATAACTCCGCCAACCGATCGAGCGGTATGTGCCATGGTGGGCCACCCTCTCGATGGGTCTGCATGAATAGGCCGATGATGACGCCGCCGGGCTTAGTCCACGCGTGCAGTCGCTTAGCATACCGCGCCCAGAGCGCGGGCTCGAGTGCGCAAATGGCCGTTTGTTCGTAGATGATGTCAAAGGGCTGGCCGGGATCCCATGCAAAAAGATCTTGTTCGAGAATCTCGGCGCGAAGATTCTCGTCGCTCAGCGTCTTTTTAAGAGCAGACACGGCGCTCGGCGCGAAATCTACCCCGGTGACCTGATATCCCTTATCCGCCAGATAAATGACCTCGTGGCCCTGGCCACAGGCAGGAACAAGAACCCGCGCGGGCGGTTGCGGCATATCGGCAAGCGCGGAGACCAGAGCAGGGCTAGGCTGTCCCCGGTCCCAAGCGGTCTTGCCGTCTTGATACCGCTTCTCCCAGCGGGCTTGATCGCGTGTGTCCGAGTCCATGCCGATCGTTTTGAGGTTGTGGTCGATGCCGACGAAGTCTACACGTCTACACTCACCTTTCGGAACGTGACCTCGGCTGAAACAGCCCGAGACATTATTTGCGGGTGATATACTGCGCCGCGTTTTTGCATGTGATTCCTCAAGAAACGCCGTTCCTCATGACCTTGCAGCCCCCCAGCACAGACGATCTCAGAATTGTCAGCATAAAAGACGTGTCCACAGCGGGCACGGTAATCGCAGAAATCCCGATCACCAGTTCAGCGGCGACTGTCGTTGAGAATGCCCGCGCTAGTATCCACCGCGTTTTTGCGAACGAAGACGATCGCCTCGTCATTATTACTGGCCCGTGTTCGATTCATGATCCGCAAGCGGCTCTTGAATATGCGCGAAAGCTGCAGGCTTTGGTGGAGTCTTATCAAGATGATCTGATTCTTGTGATGCGGGTTTACTTCGAAAAACCGCGAACGACCGTCGGTTGGAAAGGGCTTATCAATGACCCCAATATCGATGAGTCTTTCGACATTAATAAAGGGCTGAGGGTGGCGCGCCGACTTCTTCTGGAGATCAATGATCTCGGGCTTCCGGCGGGTACAGAGTTCCTGGATATTCTCACTCCGCAGTATCTGGCCGATCTTGTCAGTTGGGGCGCGATCGGAGCGCGGACGACAGAGAGCCAACTGCATCGCGAGTTGGCCTCTGGCTTGTCTTGCCCGGTCGGTTTTAAAAATGGGACGGATGGGAATTTAAAAATTGCTGTCGATGCCGTGGGCGCGGCTATTCATTCGCACCATTTCCTATCCATAACAAAGGATGGTCGCTCCGCGATTTTTGAGACCCGGGGCAATCAGGACGGGCATCTCATTCTGAGAGGGGGTAAGGAGCCAAACCACGATCCCGACAGTGTCGAAGCGGCTGCGTCGTTAATGGCGAAAGGAGGCCTGAGCCCCAAATTAATTGTGGACTGCAGCCATGCCAACAGTGGCAAGGATCCGAGTCGCCAACCCGAGGTCATTGATTCCATTTGTGCCCAAGTCTCGGCAGGCGATGATCGAATCAAGGGCGTTATGATCGAAAGCCACCTGCAAGGCGGAAGGCAGGATGTCATTCCCGGCCAGCCCTTGACTTACGGACAAAGCATTACGGATGCCTGCATTGCATGGGAGGAGACCGTCCCGTTACTTGAGCGACTCTCGCAGGCGGTCCAATCGCGCCGACGCGCAAGTTAATCGGCGACCTTTTCCAGAGAAAAGGCTCCACCCACTGCTCTCTTATCGAGCGATCAAAAATATTTGGTCGGCATGATTTTCGGATGATGCTATCTTCAAACGCTGTAATTTCCGGTACTCGACGCTTGTACGCGTTCTGATATCGGTTCCTAAATTCTCTCGAGACTCCATTTATGATCAAACCGCACGGCTCAGATGTTTTGACCCCACTCCTTGTAGAAGATTCGGCGCGGCTCGAAGCCTTACGCGCTGAGGCGCAGGAACTGCCCTCCCTGGTGGTGAGTTCGGCAACGGCTGCCAATGCCGTTATGCTGGGCGCCGGTTACTTCACCCCGCTTACGGGGTTCATGAATAAAGCGGATATTCTGGAAGTGGCGCAGAAGATGCAAACGACCTCGGGTGTGTTCTGGCCGGTGCCTGTAGCGAATCTCGCCTCTGGTGCACATGGTGTCGAGGCCGGATCAAGAGTCGCGTTGCGCGATCCCAACGTCTCGGGCGAGCCCGTGCTGGCCATCCAGACTGTGTCAGCAGTGGAGACCCTCACCGACAAAGACGTAGAGGAGATCTGTCAGTCCGTGTACGGCACCACCGATGATGCACACCCAGGGGTGGCGACCTTTAAATCACAAGGGAAGACTGTGCTCTCGGGCCCTATTGAGGTTCTTAATCTGAGTTATTTCGAAACCGATTTCCCCGAAACCTTCCGTACCGCCGGCCAGATTCGAGACGAGATCGCGGAGCGGGGCTGGAAAACCGTGGTGGCGTTCCAGACTCGAAATCCCATGCATCGTGCGCACGAGGAGCTATGCAAGATGGCGAAAGATGCCGTGCATGCCGACGGCATTCTTATCCACATGCTGCTGGGAAAACTTAAGCCGGGCGACATTCCGGCGGACGTGCGTGACGCCGCGATCCGGAAGATGGTGGAACTTTATTTTCCGCCGAACACCGTCATGATTACCGGTTATGGTTTTGACATGCTCTATGCCGGACCTCGCGAGGCGGTGCTGCATGCGGTGTTTAGGCAGAATTCAGGTTGCACCCATCTTATTGTTGGCCGCGACCATGCCGGCGTGGGCGATTATTACGGCGCCTTCGATGCCCAAACGATATTTGATGACTCCGTTCCACCGGGCGCCTTGGGAATCGAAATTTTCCGGGCGGACCACACGGCCTATTCCAAGAAACTGGACCGCGTTGTCATGATGCGTGATGCCCCCGATCATGAAAAAGACGACTTCGTGCTCTTGTCGGGAACCCGAGTCAGGGAAATGCTCGCGGCCGGTGAGGACTTGCCGTTGGAATTCGCGCGTCCCGAGGTAGCCCGTATTCTGATGAAACACTACGCGGACGAGGCGCTCTAGTCTCGTCGCGATTCCGCTGGTGCAGTGATTCCCGCCCGGGTGGAGCGGGCGCGCTAAGGTGCGCTTAGATCGAACTGATCAACCGGTAGCGCTTCCTTCTCAAGCATTACTGGGATGCTGTCATCAATTCGGTAGATGCGTTGCCGGTTGTCAGTGATTAATCCTTCCACAATAGGTCGCGTGACCGACTCATTCGCAAAGTTGGTGACCACTCCAGACTCAATTTTCAGGTTAATGGCGTCGATTTCACTCTGACTCAGCAGGCGGAGTCCTTGTTTGGTGACAGGACAGCAGAGGATTTCCAGTAATTTTCTATCGATGGGCACGGCGATCCTCAAGGATTGTGTTCATAAGGCGCAATTTGTCTAATAAGTATACTTTCATCAGTTGGCGCAATGCGCTGACCGATAAATCTCTTACATCGATCTCTTCACATGGCATCAGGCTCACGTCGCGCGGTCGTTACGGCCATCGCCGGTAACGGACTACTGACGGTCTTAAAGTTTCTTGTTGCGGTGCCCACCCAGTCTGCCGCCATGATGAATGAAGCGGTCCACAGCCTGATGGACACGCTGAATCAAATCTTTCTTCTGATCGGACTTGCTCAGGGATCGCAGTCCGCGGATGCGCGATACGCCTTCGGCCACGGACAGAAGAAATACCTCTGGAATCTTTGGAGTGCGATTGGTCTTTTCTCCATCGGTTGTGGATTGGGTCTTTCACACGCATGGCATGCATGGCATCGATTGGATTCGGCCGCCTCACCGCCAGCCTTTCAGTTAGCCGGGTTAAGTTTTGACCCGATGTGGCTTGGCGGCGCGGTTTTGCTGATTGCGTTCATCATTGAAGGCTTTGTTCTTCGCGTTGCCTGGCGCGAGTTCAAAGCGCGCGCCCAAAACGAGGGCATCTCCCCGTTTAAGAAATTGTTTCGTCCGAGCGATCCCACGCTACTCGCTGTCTTGCTTGAGGATGCGGTTGCGCTCACCGGCGTAGTGTTCGCGGCCGTGGGGATCGTGATGTCGCGGATCTACGATAACGCGCTGTGGGATATTGCCTTCTCGGTCGCCATTGCCATCATGCTGGGGATAACCGCTGTGATTCTTGGTGCCATAAATATGCGCCTGCTCTCCGCAGTTCGTGATGCGGATGCCGAGGCTGCCTTCGAGACGGTTGCTCGGGCGCATCGGGAAATCGAGCGTTTCCATGATCTTAGGAGTATCGTCGTCGACGAGACCCATACGGTGTTGGTCGCTGAGATTGAGCTGCGCGAGGAAGCGATCTTGGCAGGCTTACGCGGTCGGATCGATCATTATGAGCGTGAAATGCTTGGTGCGATCCCGGAAAGTCGGCGTGATGATGCAGCGGTACGTCATTATGTTTCAGATCGAGCAGCGGTTCAGGCTACGCTGGAACGTACCGAAGCGTTAATTGATGAACTCGAGGCGCATTTACGAGAGTTGTGCCCCCGTGTCTCTCACGTGACGATTGAGGTTCAGGGGATCATTGATAATCCAAACTCCACCTTAAACGCTGAATTCACTGAACTCAATCAAACCTAACCCTAAAATTATCATTATGAAAAATGTAAAAGCTTTGGCGATTCTGATTAGCCTAACGTGTCTTCCCGTAGCCGCTCAAGCGGATGACCACAAGCCCGGCACGCAGCGCGAACAGTTCAGTTACGCCTTGGGATTCCAGATTGGCAGTCAGATCGGCCAGCAGATCATGGCTGAAGGGGTTAGATCTCGATCCGGCGTTTCTCGCGCGGGCGATCCAAGACGTGATTCAGGGAAATGATCCGATGCTATCGATTGATGAGATGAATGCAGCAATCATGGCGCAACAACAACAAGCACAGGAGCAGAGCATGCAACAGGCCCAAGCGGCTATCGATGCGGGAAACGCGTTCCGCGAACAATACGCAACTCAGGAGGGTGTCACCAAGACGGCAAGCGGCCTTTTGTATAAGGAGTTAACTACGGGCACTGGGGAAAAGCCCGGTGCGCAGGATACAGTGGTTGTTCATTACCGCGGCACGCTTATTAACGGCACGGAGTTTGATAGCTCCATTAAACGTAATCAGCCCGCCTCCTTCAGCCTTGGCGGCATCATCCCTGGCTGGCAGGAAGTGCTACAACTTATGCCTGAGGGTTCGCGCTGGGAGGTGGTGATCCCCCCTGAACTGGCGTACGGCAGCCAAGGGGCAGGGGCTGCTATCGGACCTGAAGAAACGCTTGTCTTTGAGATTGAGTTGATCGAGGTCAAGTAGTCGGTTGCGCGGTTGTCGAGGCATCGGGACGTCGTGAGTTTAATCCTGCGCAGCCTCCAGGGTTTTTGGGAGGCTATTTTAGGGCCGTTTCGAGCCGTATTAAGAGCGGTTTTAGGGATTTCCCCAGCTGTTTGAATTTGGAATTTTCTTGTGAGATAGTGCAGTCGTCGTACAAGACAATAAAAAAGAAAAGTTGATGCGGGGCATGCTTAAAACCCCGATGTTCAACTATCACCACTCATTACGTTAACCAAGAGGAGGTAACCGATGAGAGCCAATCTTTCGGTATTGGGACTGGTGGCAGGCGCCACTATGTTGCTCCCGGGCGCTGCGTCCGCAGCCTGCGAAACGATCACGCTGGGATCAGCAATTTCGTTGACGGGTAAGTACGCGACTAACGGGATGCACACCCAAAACGGCTACGAGTTTGCGATTGAAAAAATCGCTGCAGCAGGCGGCGCCAAATTTGGCGGTAAATGCTACAACTTCAAAGTCATCTACTACGATGACGAATCCAAGGGCGACCGTGCCGCCACCCTGACCGAGCGCCTGATTAATCAGGATAAGGTTCAGTACATGCTCGGCCCCTACTCGTCCGGCATGACTAAGGCTATCGCTCCCGTAACAGAAAAATATCAGATCCCGATGGTAGAGGCAGAGGGCGCATCGCGATCCTTATTTACCCAAGGATATAAATATTTGTTTGCGGTGCTGTCGACGTCAGAGCAGTACCTTGCCTCGGCCGTCGCGCTGGCAGCTGAGAAAGCAAAAGAGTCCGGCAAGGATCCTTCTTCCGTGAAGGTCGCTGTGGCGGTGGAGAACGATCCGTTTTCTCTCGACATCCGCGCGGGCGTGCTGGAAGACGCCAAACGCTTTGGAATGAAGGTTGTTGTAGACGAGCAGCTACCCAGAGACCTTGCAGACATGAGCGCGATTTTGACCAAGGTGAAATTGCTGAAGCCTGATCTGCTGCTGGTGAGTGGCCACTCCAAGGGGGCTGCGACGGCTGTTCGTCAGATCGACGAGCAGAACGTGAAGGTGCCGATGATCGGTATTACGCATTGCGAAGCGGCTAAGGTTACAAAAGAGTTCGGTGATGCGGCAAACGACATCCTGTGCCCGACTCAGTGGGCCGAGACCATGACTTATTCAGACCCGCTTTTTGGATCGGCGGCTCAGTATCATGACGAGGTACAGGCGCGCTTTGAGATGTACAAAGATCGTTCCGTCCCTTATCAAACGGCACAGGCCTCAGCTGCGATGTACGTCTTCATGGACGCCTTCCAGCGTGCCGGCAGTCTGGATAAGGAAAAAGTGCGAGATGCGATTTCGGCGACGAATCTGAAGACCTTCTATGGCGACATACGGTTTTCTGAAGCCGGCAATAACATTGCCAAGCCGATGGCATTACGCCAGATCCAAAATGGCAAGTACAACGTGGTATCACCCCCAGAGTTCGCCTCTGCTAAGGTGAACTGGCCGCGTGGCTAATTCGACCGCAACCAGCGCGTCGTTTAGATAAGTTGCACATGACTCGCTCGGGGAGAGGTCGCTCAGACCTCTACCCGGGCAGTCTGTTTCGGACTCGCCGATCCGTGTAACGACCTTTTTACTCGGAGCTTATCCCGCCTCAACCGTCAACCATCACTTTCTAATGGAACAGTTCCTTGTAAATTTTGGCCTGCTGATTGAGTTTCCAATCGTCAACCTGAAGATTGTTCTGGATGGCGTCATGATCGGAGCGCTCTTCGCATTGGCGGCCTACGGTCTTGCTCTGGTCTGGGGCGTGATGAATGTGAAGAATCTTGCCCAGGGCGATTTTGTGATCGCGGGCGGTTATGTGTCTTGGTGGCTTGTCGAGTATGGACTGCCGCCGCTTTTAGGCGTGCCCGTCGCGTTCGTCGTGATGGCGGGAGTCGGGTGGATAGTCTACTTATTAATTATTCGACCCATCCTTGATCGCGATCTTTTCACGACGTTGTTAGCGACCTTTGGCCTCGCCATTATCATGGCGCAGCTGCTCAATTTAATGTTTGGATCAGATACACAGGCTGTGGATCTTGGTTACGACACACTTTACTTTGCGGATGGCTTTATCGATGTGCCGATCGCCTAAGCTTATCGCTGTACTGATGGCGATGGGTCTTGCGCTTGGCGTGATTATTTTCATGAAGTACAGCCGCATGGGTCAGGCGATTAGGGCGACTGCTCAGGATGCCCGCGCCGCTCGAGTCATGGGGATCAATACGGATCGGGTTTATGCGTTTACCTGGTCCTTGAACGCCGCCATTTGTGGGGCGGCTGGTGCCATCATCGTGATGGTCTGGGTCATCCAGCCGTTTTACGGGATTACCCACTCGGTGCGATCTTTTGTCATTGTGACCGCAGCGGGCCTTGGAAATCTACCGGGTGTGATCGCCGCGGGGCTTGGCATAGGCGCGCTGGAGCAGTACGGCGCACATATTTTTGGTATCGGCTATCAGCAGGCAATCGCGGTGATCCTGCTCTTGCTGGTGTTGATTTATCGTCTCGTGCAGCAGCGCAGAGTGCGCCAAAGTCTGCAGTGACAATCGAGGCGTAACAGACTATGGCGAGGAAGTTTCTTTTTTACGGCGCGCTCATCATTCTTATGACCGTCGCGCCATTCGTGTTTCCGGCCTTCAAAACCCAGCTGGCAACCATCTGGTTGATGATTATTGTCGCGATGACCTGGGACATGACGGGCGGCCAGATGGGCTACAACTCGCTCGGCAACATCACGTTTTATGGGACGGGTATGTACGTGGCAGCGCTTGTGACCATCGGGATGGTCTACGACGTAGGCGACTACACCAATGCATTCGGCGGCAAGGTCTACGACTTTTCAACCGGGCAGTATTTCTCCGGACTCATCATTGGATGCCTGGCCGCAGGATTGTTCTGCGCATTAACGGCCGTGATTATTGGCTACATCACTTTCGGGCTTCGGGGTCCGTACTTTGCGATTGGAACCCTAGGGGTCGCGATCGCTGCAGGCGAACTGGTCTCCAACTGGGATTGGGTCGGCGGTGGTCAAGGGATCGCCCTGCCTATATATCCGGGCGACTACGAAGTAGGTAAAGTCGTCTTTTACTTTCTCTTTGCGGGCACGGGGGTCGTGTTGTTTTTGTTCGCGAAGTGGCTTTATTCGACCCGTTTCGGGGCGGCGATTAACGCCATTCGGGATGACGAAGAAAAAGCCGAAGCGATGGGTATACACACCCTTCAGTACAAACTGGCCACTTGGGCCATGGCCGCTTTTTTTGTGGGCGTTGCAGGAGGTATCTCAGCCTTTCAGTTGATCCACTTTGAACCTTTGGAATCGGCGTATCAGACCATCAACCTCGGAATCTTCATGGTCGTGTGCGTACTGCTCGGTGGCAAGGGTACGCTCTGGGGTCCTGTAGTGGGCGCGGTACTGTTTCATGTGTTCAAAGAGGTCACCTGGAACTACCTTCTGGGCTGGCAATGGGTGGCGCTCGGGGTACTGATCGTCGTCACGGTGGTGTACTTTCAAGGCGGTGTTGTCGGCTGGTTGATGCAACAGCGTCCAGAGTGGTTCGGGGTTCAGCGCGTCGTGGACGACACCAGCACAGAAGAGTCGTCATGACCACAATTATTGAAGTTGAAAATGTGAGTAAGGCCTATGGCGGGGTGGCGGCCAATACAGATATTTCTCTTTCGGTAAAAAAGGGAAGCATCACTGGTTTAATCGGCCCGAATGGCTCAGGTAAGACCACGCTGTTCAACTCCATAGTCGGCTATCACCCCATCGACTCCGGGAGCATAAGGTTCGAGGGTCAGGAGATCTCGAAACTGCCTGTCCAAAAAATTGCTCGACTTGGATTGCTCAGAACGTTTCAGCAGACGCGCATCTACGGCCAGATGACGGGCATCGATAATATGCTTATCTCCTTACCGCACCGAAAAATGAATTTCTTGGATGCATTTGGTCGTAACGGCAAAGAGGAGCACGAGCGTGCGGAGTCTCTTCTTGAATTCGTAGGTCTTTACGAGAAGCGCTTTCTCCGGGCGGGGTCACTTTCGTTTGGCCAGCAAAAGCTGCTCGAGTTTGCGATGGCTCTGATGAACGAGCCGTCGAGTCTCCTGCTGGATGAGCCGACTGCTGGCATTAACCCCACGTTAATTAACGGGCTCATTGACCGTTTGCGTCGAGCAAACGAAGAGTTCGGGATCACGCTTTTTGTTATCGAGCACAATATGCGCGTCATTATGAACATGGCCGAGCATATTTATTGTTTGGCTCATGGAAAGCTTCTCGCCGAGGGCGCCCCCTCGGAGATACAAAGTGACCAGCGCGTGATTGACGCCTATCTTGGAGCGCATTGATGAGCGAGGAATCTAAAGGGCGGGTTCGCGGGTATGGCGCGGGTGGCGTAGATACCGTTATCTCTGTGGATGAGGTGGTTCGGCAGACAGCCGCGATCGCAGAGGAGTTCAGCGTCGCAGAGCTGGATGCGCTTGCCAACAACGCGCCGTATGTAACGCTTGATAACCTGGTGGCGGGCTACGGGCAGATGCGGATCCTTCATGGCATCAATCTGCGCGTCGGCCGTCAGCAGTCTTTATGTCTGATCGGGCCTAATGGAGCCGGAAAATCCACGGTCTTACACGCCATTTTTGGCTTCAACAATATCTTTTCCGGCAACATCGTGATTGGCGAAGGTAACGACCGGCTCGATGTCACCTCGCTTACGCCGAGTGAAAAGCTGGCCAAAGCGCGGATCGCTTATATCCTGCAGGACAAGTCGATATTCCCGGGCATGACGGTGGAGGAAAACCTTTGGATGGGAGGATTTCTCAAGAATCAGCCGTCTGAGGCCAAAGAGGCGGCAGAGAAAGTATTCGAGAAATACCCGCAGCTGGCTGCGCGCCGTCGCCATCAGGCAAAAGTGCTTTCCGGAGGCGAGCGTCGCCTTCTCGAGATTTCCCGCGCTCTGGTTATGAACCCAGATGTTTTGCTGGTTGATGAACCCTCGATTGGGCTGGAGCCCAAATTTATCGATATGGTCTTCGAGATTCTCAATGATCTCCAGCATAACGAGGGCAAGACCATCATCATGGTTGAGCAGAATGCAAAAAAGGGTCTCGAGTTTGCCGATATTGGCTATGTCATGGTGTCGGGAAAAATCGCAATTGCGGGCAAGGGTAGCGAATTGCTTGAGAACCCAAAGGTAGGCGAACTCTTCCTGGGCGGTTGACCGACCTGTTCTTAGCCACTGTGGGGCTGTCAGCACGACTCTGGGCTCATCCGCGGCGTGTCCCGCTAAACAAGCAAAATAATTACCGGGTCATAAACCGAATAAGGGTTGCTCCATAAGTAATTCTTTTCATGTCCGATATTTTTTTGATTCCCCAGGGTTGATTGACCATCCGCGAGCCTGAGCTCATTCTCGCAATCGGAAGTCAGGGAGCGAGTTTTCGGGTCAGCCGTCGTAGAATACGGCCCTTCGCCTTTTAACCCGAGCTACTTGACCCAGGTGTGCTGTGAGAATTCTCTTTGCCGATAAATTTCCCGACGACGGTCTCGTCCAGTTGCGTAACGCGGGACACGAGTGTGATCTTCAGCCGGACCTCGATGGCGAATCGCTGACTCACGCGATAGGTGATGCTGAAGTCTTGGTGGTAAGGAGTACGAAAGTGACCGCCGAGACAATAGCCGCAGGCACTGCCCTGCGCCTCGTCATCCGGGCGGGTGCGGGCACCAACACCATTGATAAAGATGCAGCTGCCCAGAAGGGGATCCCAGTGTGCAACGTGCCGGGTAAGAACGCCGCCGCAGTGGCGGAACTCACGATGGGTCTTTTAATCGCGTTGGATCGTCGCATACACGAAAACGTCATTGACCTTCGTAATGGCAAATGGAATAAAAAGAAGTACTCCGTGTCGCGAGGGCTAGTGGGTCAGCATATGGCAATACTTGGACTTGGCGCGATCGGTCTTGCCGTGGCGGAGCGGGCGCGTGCTTTTGGTATCCATCTCTGGGCATTGGATAAGCCTGGACGGAGCGATTCGGCGCAGCGGGCGCTCGCCGCCCTCGGTATCAAAACCGTATCCAACCTTGCTGAGCTTTTAGGACGATGCGATATTGTGAGTATTCATGTGCCGAGCGCTCCGGAGACAAAGGGCATGGTCGATGCGGAATTTCTTGCCGCCATGCAAGATGGCGCGACGATTATCAATACCTCCCGCGGGGATGTCGTGGATGAAAAAGCCCTGATCGCGGCGATGAATGAGCGGGGCATTAAAGCAGGGCTTGATGTTTATGCGGATGAGCCTTCAGCAGGAGAAGCATCGTTTTCATCGGACCTTGCCAATCATCCGAATACCTGCGGGACCCACCATATTGGCGCATCGACGGAGCAGGCCCAAAGGGCTGTGTCCGAGGGTGTATTGGAAATTATTGATGCCTTCGGTTCGGGACAAATAATGCATTGCGTCAACGGCCAGGGGTAGATGAGGTCAGTTCGGAGAAAGACATGAGTAAACGCGTTCATAACTTCAGTGCCGGTCCGTGCACCCTGCCTCTCTCAGTGCTCGAAGAGGGGCAGCACGAGTTCGTTGAATATCACGATTCCGGTATGTCGCTCATTGAGATGAGCCATCGCGGTAAGCATTTCATGGCAGTCCATGAGGAGGCGATCGCCCTGGTGCGATCGGTTTATCGTGTGCCTGATGATTTCGATGTGCTATTCCTTCAAGGCGGCGCCACACTGCAGTTCGCGATGGTCCCGATGAATCTTTTAGGCGATGGACATAAGGGGGGATATGTCAATTCCGGCACCTGGGCACAAGGCGCCCTGGCTGATGCGGGGCATTATGGACAGACGTACACGGCCTGGGATGGCGCCTCCTGTAATTTCTCCCGAATGCCGAGTCAGGACGAGATCAACGTTGAGTCCGACACGCGCTACATCCATATCACCTCAAACGAGACGATTGGCGGGATTCGATTTACCGAATGGCCCGAGCTGAATGTTCCGCTGGTGGCGGATATGTCGTCGGACTATATGTCCCGACCGATCCCTTGGGAGCGATTCGACCTCGTATATGGCGGTGCGCAAAAAAATCTCGGGCCAGCAGGCATGGCGCTCGTCATCATCCGTAAGAGCGTCGCTCGGGAAAACAATAAAGGTATCGGAAAGTATCTGCGCTACGACATTCAGGCGGATAAAGACTCCATGTTTAACACTCCGCCGGTGTTTCCCATTTACATGCTTGGCAAGGTTCTTAAGTGGATGGAGACCGAGGGCGGTATCGATGCCATGGCGCGTCGTGCCGATGAAAAAGCAGGAATGGTTTACGCGGCGATCGATCAAAGCGATGGGTATTATGGCTCCCCTGTGGACGCAGGCTCGCGGTCGGTGATGAACGTTGTCTTTACGCTCCCGAGCGAAGCGCTCGAGAAAGCGTTCCTGGCGCAGGCAGATCGAGCAGGACTCTTAAATCTGAAAGGCCATCGCAGCGTTGGCGGCTGCCGGGCCAGTATTTATAACGCCATGCCACATGAAGGCGTTCAGGCGCTAGCCGATTTCATGAATGCGTTTCGTGCGGAAAATCCGCAATAGTTGAGTCGTTAATCCCGCATGACTGATATTCACGCATTCAGTCCGTTTGTTGTAACAGCGGCAGATGCGCCGGCAGTGGTGAGCCCGGCCTACGACTCCATGAGCTCGGACGAGCGACTTCAATTTCGTCAGGCCCACCCCCGAAACTACATCAACGTCATGCGGACGACGGATGACTTTCCGAAAGGGCAACGACCGACGGAGGAGGAAGTCACCGCGGAAAACATCGAACAGCTCAACGCATTGAGAGCAAGCGGGGCGTTTGCGCCGTCTTCAACAGACGCCCTGTTTGTGTATGAATTGGAGATCGATGGACATCGCCAAACGGGAATCGTCACAGAAATACCGATCCACGAGTACGGTGATGGCTCGGTTCGCAAGCATGAAGAGACCCGAAAAGAGCATGAACTGCGCTTGGTAAGTTATTTAAAAGAGGTGGGCGCCAGTTCCAGCCCCGTGTGTCTTGCCTATGATGGGCGGGTGGGTATTGATACCCTGGTTAAAGCAGCAACCCAATCGGAACCCTTTCTGGATTTTGTGCTGCCGGACGGCATTCATCAAAAACTCTGGCAGATAACCGACGAAGAGACGATCGCTTCATTAAAGGCGGAATTTGCTCAAGTCCATGCGACCTATCTCACCGATGGCCACCACCGGGCAGCCTCGACGCTGCGTCATGCGGTCGGTTGTCACGCGGAAGGGCGGGGCGCGGGTCCGTGGGACTTTTTATTGGTGGTTCTCTTCCCGGCAGAGCAGCTTAGGGTTCTTCCGTTTAATCGCTGCGTACGCGATATGGGTGAGCTTACGACGGACCAGATGCTCAAGCGGATAAGCGAGCACTTTGTCGTTGAGTCTATTGAACTTTCGGAAAGATCGCTCCCGTCAAAGCATGGCGAATTTCTAATGGTGGAAGGTAACCAGGCCTATCGCCTGACCCGACGATTTGATGATCCGTCCGGGTCGCCGGTGCGCGACCTTGACGTGAGTTATCTTCAGGACCATCTCCTTGCCCCAATTCTCGGAATCAACGATGCCCGGGGCGATGCAAGGCTCGACTATGTGACCGGTGATTTAGGTCTTGCTGGCCTTCAGCAGCGACTGGCTCAGGACTGGCAGCTCGCCTTCGCGTGTTTCCCCACCTCTATGGAAGAACTCATGGCGGTTGCCGACGCGGGAGAGGTCATGCCCCCCAAATCCACATGTTTCGATCCTAAACCCCGATCGGGTCTGTTCCTAAGAATGTCCTGAGTCGGTCAGGCGTGGGAACGCGCCAGACTCTCTGGCAAACGTCGCTACTCTTTTTTCGATTTCAAACCCGTCGGGAACGCATATAATCAGACCGCGCGGTTTGGTGTCGCCTCGCGACGGCGCGGTGTCGCGGCGAAAACACCCGATCACGATTCAAAAACTAGAATTCGGTTCAGCACCTTTTAACTTCTCAACCCTCCGGCGGACCTTATGAGCGACGACCAAACAGATGATCTCGATCTGCGCAGTCTTTCTGATGAAGAGCTCGTTGAGCAAATGCACGACGATCTCTACGATGGGCTCAAGGAGGAGATTGAAGAAGGTACGAATATCTTGCTCGAGCGGGGTTGGCCGGCCGATAAGGTGCTGGCAGACGCGCTTGTAGAGGGTATGCGTATTGTGGGTATCGATTTTAGAGACGGCATTCTGTTTGTTCCCGAGGTGTTGATGGCGGCGAACGCAATGAAAGGCGGTATGGCTATTCTTCGACCGTTATTGGCCGAGACCGGAGCCGAGACCATTGGGAAAGTCGTTATCGGTACGGTGAAGGGCGATATTCATGATATTGGCAAGAATTTGGTTGGGATGATGCTCGAGGGTGCCGGATTTGAGGTATTTGATTTGGGCATCAATAACCCGGTCGAAAATTATCTCGAGGCGATCGAGAAACATAAGCCCGATATCTTGGGCATGTCTGCCTTGCTCACCACCACCATGCCCTATATGAAGGTGGTCATTGATACCATGGTCGAGCAGGGTATTCGTAACGATTACATCGTGCTCGTTGGCGGCGCTCCTTTGAATGAGGAGTTCGGTAAAGCGATTGGCGCAGACGCCTACTGTCGTGATGCCGCGGTGGCGGTAGAAACGGCAAAGCAACTCATTGCCGAGAAACGCGCCGCCCGATAAACCCGGTCGCAAGGGGTGAGAGGCGTTCAGGCGCCCTGCAAGCGGGGGCGTGGTACTGATTCCATAGACTCCCTCCGACGCCATCGGGCGAATTTGCCAGATAACTATCAGCTACCTTTTTCCGAAATGAGATCCGGTCCTCAAACAGAGCGGACGTTGGTGATTGCCTGCGGGGCGCTCGCTCACGAAATTACGGCGCTCAAGCGAATTAACCAATGGGAGCATCTGACTGTCGAATGTCTCCCCGCGAGTTTGCATAACCGGCCTGAACATATCGCGCCGCGCGTGAAAGAAAAAATCATAGCGGCCCGAGAGACATACCGTACGATTTTCGTGGCGTACGCCGATTGCGGGACCGGCGGATTGCTGGATAAAGCCCTTGAAGGTGAAGGCATTGCCCGGCTTCCGGGGGCGCATTGCTATGAGTTCTTTTGGGGTTCTAAAGCCTTTCTGGAACGGCTGGATGCTGAACCTGGCGTGTTTTATCTTACGGATTTCCTGGCGCAGCATTTTGAACGATTGATCATGGAAGACCTTGGCATTCGAAAGCATCCTGAGCTCCTAAAGCTTTATTTTGGCAACTACACCAGTCTGGTTTTTCTATCCCAATCACCCTCGGAGAGCACGA
Organism: Gammaproteobacteria bacterium; assembly: GCA_038131525.1. Lineage (GTDB taxonomy): Bacteria > Pseudomonadota > Gammaproteobacteria > Arenicellales > UBA868 > UBA868. The sequence continues at coordinate 190,345 of JAYPPP010000001.1, forward strand.
TGCAGATGGCGAAAGACGCGGCAACGACTCTTGGTCTCAAGTTTGAGCACGTACATACCGGATACGGCGCTCTTGAGACTGGACTGAATTCACTGGTTCCAGCCACAACGGTTTGAATATGCTGGGCCTAACGGCAACCCGATTTAAGGGGAGATTCCACATTGGCTAAGTTGATTACTGTGTATTGGCGCGATATCCCCTCGCAAGTAATGACGCGCCAAGGGCGGGATACCCGCAAGATTCTCCTGAGCGAGCGCTTCCAGGAGGCGATCGATCGTGCCGCTATGCGGGCCGGCAAAGGCTCTTCTGATGCATACATGAGTGAGTGGCGGCGCGAAACGGTAGCCTGCGATGATGTCGATCTCGAGGCGGTCGTGAAAGCGCACGCGGAACACCTCGAAAATTCTTTTTCGGACGAGGACCTTTTAGCGTTGATCCGCGCAAAAGGATCCAAGAATCCGAAAAGCGAGTCGCCGGCCGAGTAGGGAATTCGAACGCCACATGTACGCAATCAGGCGATGGTCCGTCCGTCACGCGCGAAAGCTCGAGTGGCTTTACCAGCGCTTTGAGGGTGTGTTGCTCTTTTTTCATCCCATGTGGTTATGGCTGGGCTATGACCGCATTGAAAGACCCATCCGTGCAACAGAGCGGTTTATTAAGGAAACCATGTTTGATTGCAAAATGTGTGGCAAATGTGTGCTGAGCCAGACGGGAATGGCTTGCCCGATGAATTGTCCGAAAGAGCTTCGCAATGGTCCTTGCGGAGGTGTCCGCGAGCATGGCTACTGTGAGGTTAAGCCCGATATGCGCTGCGTATGGGTCGAGGCATGGGAAGGTTCACAGCGAATGCGGGGAAGTCATAAGATTCAAATCGTCCAGCCACCGGTTGCGCAAGGTCATCGGGGACGTTCGTCATGGCTGAGCGAAATAAAACGTAAACGTGATGAGCGGTTTTTCGCTTCAAAAGGAAATCACGGTGACTAGTCCGCACGAGGATCCCAGTCAGCTGCTGCCCGTTCTGGACGGACACGTTTCGGGTGGTCGTCTCGAGCGGGTGCTGAGGGCAGGCCATTTTGCCGTTACGGCAGAAATTGCGCCCCCGGATTCCGCAGATCCCGAGGAAGTCTATAACCGGGCGCAGGTCTTCGACGGCTATGTCGACGCGATCAACGCGACCGACGGTTCGGGCGCCAATTGCCACATGTCGAGTGTCGGCGTGTGCTCGCTTTTGACCCGACGCGGATACGCAATGGTCATGCAGGTATCCTGTCGCGATAAGAACCGAATAGCTATTCAGGGTGATGTGTTGGGCGCCGCCGCGATGGGGGTTGCGAATATCCTCTGCCTTACCGGAGACGGTGTTCAGGCAGGGGATCAGCCGGATGCCAAACCCGTTTTCGATCTTGATTGCATGAGTCTGCTGCAGATGGTTACGTCCATGCGTGATCAGGGCCAGTTTCTGAGTGGCCGGAAGCTCACGAGCCCGCCCCGCGTGTTTTTAGGTGCCGCAGCGAACCCCTTTGGGCCGCCGCTGGACTATCGGCCTTTGCGCCTCCAGAAAAAGATCGAAGCCGGCGCGCAATTTGTTCAGACCCAGTACTGCTTTGATCTCGATCTTCTGCGAACGTATATGGCGCGGGTGCGCGATCTCGGTCTAACGGAGCGTTGCTACATCTTGATTGGGGTGGGACCCATGCCATCTGCTAAGACGGCGGCGTGGATTCGCGATAATGTTCCGGGCGTTCACATCCCCGATGAGATTATTCGCCGCTTGCTCGGCGCAAAAATCAGCGTGAAGAGGGTTTAAAAATTTGTGTGGAGATGATTCAGGCCGTGAAAGAGATGGAAGGCGTGCATGGCGTCCATGTGATGGCTTATCGTCAAGAGGAGCGCGTGCCGGAAATCATTTCCGCATCAGGAGTTCTGGAAGGCCGAAAGCCGTGGTATCCAGGCATGAGGACAGATCACATTTAAAGGGGATAAGCCGGTGACAGTTACTGTTGTAAGTTCAGCAACGAAAGAAGTGCGCATTGGATTTGATCAGCCGTTCTGCATTATTGGGGAGCGCATTAACCCGACCGGACGCAAGATTCTGGCCGATGAAATGAAGGCCGGTGACTATAGCCGGGTCGAGTCGGATGCCTTGGCCCAGGTTGCCGCCGGCGCCCACATGCTCGATGTTAACGCCGGTATCCCGCTTGCGGACGAACCTGCAATTTTGGCGGATTGTGTGAAGTTGGTTCAGTCGCTGACCGATGTACCGCTTTCGATTGATTCGTCTATTGTGGCTGCACTTGAGTCAGGGCTCTCTGTTTATCAGGGGAAGGCGCTGGTTAATTCGGTGACGGGGGAAGAGGAGCGGCTTGAGCAGGTCTTGCCTCTCGTAAAGAAGTATGGCGCCGCGGTTGTGGCGATATCAAATGATGAAACCGGGATTTCCGAGGATCCGAACGTTCGCTTCGCCGTCGCCAAGAAAATTGTTGAGCGGGCTGCGGATCATGGTATCCCGGCTGCCGACGTCGTTGTCGACCCCTTGGTGATGCCGATTGGCGCTTTAAATAATGCAGGCCGACAGGTGATGCATATCCTCTCGCGCCTTCGAGACGAGCTCAAGGTAAACAGCACATGCGGCGCGTCCAACGTGAGCTTTGGTTTGCCTAACCGCAATGGGCTCAACGCGGCGTTCCTGACTATGGCGATCGGCGCGGGTATGACTTCTGCTATCACCAGTCCGCTGCATATTGAGGTCATGCAGGCGGTTATGGGGGCAGATGTGATGATGGGCCATGATCCGGATTGTCTGCGCTGGATCTCTAAGTTCCGTCAGCCGCCTGCAGAAGGGCAAGTCAGCGCGCGTGACGGTCGTCGCGGAGGCCGCCGGAGGGCCCGAGGTGTCTGAAAAAGCTGTGTCTGGACAGTGTTTATGTGGAGACGTGAAATTTACGGTAGGGGGACCGCTACGTCAGGTTTTAGTCTGCCATTGTGGTCAATGCCGTCGCATGAGCGGTCATCTCTGGGCTGCGACTGCAGCTCAGCGCGATGCCGTTACATTTCAAAGCAAGAATACGCTGCGCTGGTTTGCGTCCTCGCAGAGCGCGGAACGTGGATTCTGTAATCGCTGCGGATCAAGTCTCTTCTGGAGTCATGAAGGTCGCGATACGTTATCGATCGCGGCGGGCTCTTTGGATACGCCTACCGGCCTGAAGACTGAGGCCCACATATATGTTTCGGATGCGTCGGATTATTACCGCATCCATCCGGACGAGCCCACGCAATCCAATCTGTCTGATTAACGTTTAATACCCTTTCTTGGATAATCAGGCTATGCCGCAAGACGTTCTTGTTGTTTTTACTCCCTCCGGACGCCGAGGCCGCGTGCCCCACGGAACCACGGTGCTGCAGGCAGCGCGAGATCTCGGTGTCGATCTCGACTCCGTGTGCGGAGGCCGAGCGATTTGTGGACGTTGTCAGGTTCAATTGAGTGAAGGCTCATTCCCCAAGCACGGTATTGAATCGCGCGCAGACAGTCTCTCTGCGTTTGGTGGTAATGAAATTGAGTTTGATAAAACCGAAGGGTTGGCTGCCGGTCGAAGACTTGGTTGCTCCGCAAAACTTGTTGCCGATGCGGTGATTGACGTTCCGCCCGAGAGTCAGGTGCATCGTCAGGTGGTCCGCAAACGTACTGAAGTACATGACCTATCCGTTAATCCGCTGGTCCGACTCCATGTCGTGGAAGTGTCCGAACCCAATATGCATGAGCCGGTTTCGGATCTACGACGTCTTATCGAGGAGCTTGAGTTCGAGTGGGGTCTTACCGATGTCGAGTGTGATCCGCACGTTTTAAAGAACCTGCAGCCTGCTATGCGGAAAGGCAATTGGCAGGTCACGGTTGCCGTCTATCGCGACAAAGAAATCATTGCCGTATGGCCAGGATTCCATCAGAGCGCGCTCGGACTTGCAGTGGATATCGGGTCGACCACTATTGCCGCTCATCTGGTGGATCTCGCAAGTGGGGAGGCAATCGCCTCGGCCGGTCGAATGAACCCTCAAATTCGATTTGGCGAAGATCTGATGAGTCGCGTGTCTTATGTGATGATGCACCCGGGCAGTGAAGAACAGATGTGTGTTGCCGTCCGGGAAGCGGTAGCAGATCTGATTGTTGAGGTATGCGCCGAGGCAAACCAAAGTCCGGACCATATTCTTGACTGCACGTTTGTCGGCAACCCAATAATGCATCATCTCTTCTTAGGGCTGTCGCCGGTAGAGTTGGGCGGCGCACCGTTTGCGCTCGCCACCGAAGGGGCTGTCACCCTGAAAGCCAGTGAGCTCAATCTCGGTATTCACCCCGGCGCCCGCTGCTACGTGCTGCCGTGCATCGCAGGCCATGTGGGTGCGGATTGCGCTGCCGTAGTCCTCTCTGAGGCGCCCTATTTACGAGAGGAAGTCTCGCTGCTGGTCGATGTGGGAACCAATGCGGAAATTGTTTTGGGCAACCGCCATCGACTCCTCTCGGCCAGCAGTCCAACCGGGCCGGCCTTCGAAGGAGCCCAGATAAGCGGTGGACAACGCGCAGCCCCCGGCGCAATTGAACGTGTGCGGATCGATCCTGCGACCCTTGAACCTCGGTTTAAGGTGATCGGCTCGGACGCGTGGTCCGATGAGCCGACTTTCGCAGCAGCCGTACACGAGGCGGGTATTACCGGCATTTGCGGCTCCGGAATTATTGAAGTACTCGCGGAGATGTATCTCACGGGCATTATTAATCCCGATGGCGTAATCAACGGGGCCCTGACCTCGCAATCCAGCCGGATCGTGGCCGATGGCAGAACCTTTGCGTATGTGCTTCATGACGGAGACGTCAAAGTCGTGATCACCCAGAATGATGTTCGCGCGATCCAGTTAGCCAAGGCCGCGTTATACGCGGGCGTGCGTTTGCTAATGGATAAGCTTGGCGTTGAAAAAGTAGACCGCATTCGATTGGCCGGCGCCTTCGGCTCCCATATCGATGTGAAATATGCGATGGTTCTTGGACTGATCCCGGACTGCGCGATCGAAAATGTCACCTCCGCGGGCAATGCGGCGGGTAGCGGGGCGCATATTGCTTTGGTGGACGGCAATGCGCGGCTGGAAATTGAGCGCGAGGTGCGCCGTATCGAAAAGATCGAGACAGCTGTTGAGTCTCGCTTTCAGGAGCACTTCGTCGAAGCCATGGCGATCCCTCACAAAACCGCAGGATTTCCAGAGTTAGCGAAAGTGGTTCAGCTGCCAACACCTGTACAAATATCCCCAGAGGGTGTCCCTGCAGGCCGGCGTCGTCGACGACGATAGCCAGATCAGATCGAGATCAGATAAGGTAGGCTGTTGAAGCGGGCCTTTGTGTGCCCAAAGGAATGGCTGAAATTCAAATGATTGAAACGCTGCGGCAGGTGCCGCTTTTTTCGGGGCTGCACGACAACGATCTCACTTCTTTGGCGCAGATGGCGCGGGAGGTGGAGGTGGGAGTCGGTGACGTCATTATTCATCAGGGCTCTCAGAGCGACGCCCTGTACGTGGTTACCGAGGGACAGATTCGGGTATTCCTAACCGATGAATCGGGTAAGGAGATCATCTTAAGTCTGGATGGACCGGGCACCGTGGTGGGCGAGATCTCGGTCCTGGATGGGGGGCTGCGTTCGGCATCGGTGGCCGCACGGCAGAAAACGCGCCTGCTGAAAATCGAGGGCAGTGCGCTCAGAGAATTGCTTCAGTCCAACATGTCTCTGGCGTTAGCGCTAATTAGCGCCCTGGCATCTCAGGTACGTAAACTGACGGATGCAACGCACGGCTTGGCGCTGACCAGCGCTTATCGTCGCCTCGTGCGTAAACTGTACGAGTATGCGGAAGAAGAGAACGGACAGCGGGTTATTACCGAACGCCTTACCCATCAGCTGTTGGCCGATATGATTGGTTGCTCGCGGGAGATGGTGAGTCGCATTATGAGTGACCTGTCCCGAGGCGGGTATATTCAAACCGATGGAAAGCGTTTGATTATCGTCAAGAAGTTACCCGCAGATTATTGATGGAAGGCCCAATCGAAAAAATGGTCACTCGATTGGCGCAGCCGGTGCAGTACCAGCTGCCGATGGGTGATGATCTCGTAGACCTCAATCCGCTGATTGGTAGTGAACTGACGCTCAGCTATACGGGAAAAATTTCCTGCATCGCGTGCGGGCGTAAAACCAATAAAAGCTTCAATCAGGGGTACTGTTACCCTTGCTTCAAACGCCTAGCGGCGTGTGATCAATGCATCGTTCGGCCGGAACTGTGCCATTTTCATGAGGGCACCTGCCGTGAGCCCGACTGGGGCAAAGCGCAATGCTTTGGTCCGCACGTGGTGTATCTCGCGAATTCCTCGGGTTTGAAAGTAGGGATTACTCGGGCGAGCCAGATTCCCACCCGCTGGATCGATCAGGGCGCCTCCCAGGCGTTACCGATATTTGAGGTCACCGATAGGCGAACGGCAGGACTCGTTGAGGCCCACATGCGCTCGTTTGTCTCCGACCGCACTGACTGGCGAAAAATGCTGAAAGGCTCCCCCGCTCCCGTCGCGCTTGAGGATGAACGCGAACGCCTGCTTCTGGCGGCACGCGAGTTTATCGACCCGCTTAATGAGGAAGCTGACGCGATAAAAGTAAGGCCAGCCGTTGACCACGCCGTCTGTGAGATCACCTTCCCGGTGGATGAATATCCTCAGAAAGTAAAGACCCATAATTTTGATAAGGCGCCGTCGGTTTCAGGACGACTCACGGGTATCAAGGGTCAGTATCTGATGATGGGTGATCTCGTCTTTAATATCCGAAAGTTTGCCGGCTACGTGATGGAGCTCAAAAGCTAGCCCGACTGAAGCGCTCCCGAGGCAGGGTTTTTCATTCAACGAGCAGGATCGGTGAGCGGTTCCCCCCAGCGACCGACATTCACCTCGTTACCGGGGTGAGGCACCTTGGGTATATTCAGCGAGAGGATAAGAGAAAGCCCCGCAAGGCCCGCGCCGACCAAAAAAACGGCTGCTGGAGAGTTGAGCCATAAGACGCCTAACAGTGCGGGAAGGACGACAGCAGCAATGTGGTTGATGGTGAACGACACACCCGCGCTCGAGGCTATATCGGCAGGATCAGCAATTTTCTGAAAGTAGGTTTTGATTGCGATCGCGAGAGCGAAGAAAAAATGGTCGACGATGTAGAGGCCGGCAGCGAGGTGCGCATTCTGGACAAACGCATAGGCGGAAAATACGCCAATCAGGCCAACATACTCGAACACCAGAGCGGTGCGCTCGCCAACGACCCCGATAATTCTCCCGATCCGACCGGCAAAAAGCATATTCAGAACCGCATTGATCAGAAAAAGGGCCGACACCTCGGCGACCCCATAGCCGAATTTCTCAACCATGAGAAAACCGGCGAAAACAATAAAAATCTGCCGCCGAGCCCCGGAAAGAAAAGTAAGGCCGTAATACAGCCAGTAGCGTTTCCGAAAGACCAGATGTCGATGCTGGCGAGCCTTCTGGGGAAACTCAGGGAAAAACAGCCAGCAGAATATGACTACGGCAAGCGTTGCCCCGCCGCCGATGAAGTAGACCACTTTGAACTCAAGCTGGATGACGTCGAACGCGAGCCAGATCATCGCAAACGTCACGATAGAGGTGAAGGCGCCGATCGCAATCATGCGCCCCAGAACCTCTGGCGTTTTATCCTTATCAATCCACTGCAGTGAGAGAGAGGTCTGTATCGTCTCGTAATAGTGAAAGCCTATCGACATGACTACCGTTGTGACATAAAGACCAATGATGCTTGGAAAGACACCGGTTACGGCTGTTCCGATACCCAACAGGGCCAGCGAGATCAGGGCAATAGACTGCTCTTTGAGTAAAAACAAAAGAAACACGACGGCGAATGCAAGAAAGCCGGGAACTTCGCGCAGGCTCTGAAGTATGCCGATCTCGGCTCCGGTAAAGGCCGCACGCTCAATCGCAAAATTGTTCAGCAATGCCTGCCACGTTGCAAAACTGAGAGGTACAGCGCCCGCCATGAGGAGCAGCATGATCTCGGGTCGGCCGCGGAAGCGTTGAAGTCTGGACAGCATAAATTGGTCAGTCCATGAAACGTGAATCGGAGCAGAAAAAGACGCGTCTCGCTCGTGTTGACGAACAAGACTATAGTGAAACACCTCTGCGAATGATACAGTCTCTGCGCCTCACCAACAGCATATTGCAATGAGTCGTTCCGAATCCACGCCCCCTATCCGCGTAGGTCTTTTTGTGACCTGTCTTGCTGATCTCATGCGGCCGCAGGTCGCGTTTGCAGCGGTAAAGCTTCTGGAAAACGCAGGTTGCCAGGTTACCGTGCCCAGATCGCAGAGCTGTTGCGGGCAACCGGCTCTGAACAGCGGTGACCGAACAAGCACCATTGACATCGCGAAAGGCGTTATCGAAGCCTTTGAGAACCACGATTACGTCGTCGCCCCGTCAGGCTCTTGTGCCGATACGATAAAGAACAAGTACCCAGCGCTTTTTGCTAAGGATATGCGCTGGGTTAAGCGAGCGCATGCGCTCGCCGATAAAACCTGGGAATTGACGAGCTTCCTGCGCGATAAGCTGGAAGAAACTGGAGTCGCTGCCTCTTACCCTGGGGTATGTACCTATCACGATTCCTGCTCTGGTCTGAGAGGGCTGAACATTCAGAATCAGCCGCGCGATTTGCTCGGAAAGGTAGAAGGTCTGCAACTTGCAGAGATGAGAGACAGCAACGTATGTTGCGGCTTTGGCGGGCTTTTCAGCGTGAAGTACCCCGACATATCCGCCCGCATGGCTCAGGACAAATGTGCCGATATTCTCCAAACAGGTGCGGACACGATTTTGGGTGGTGACCTGGGCTGTTTGCTGAACATTGCCGGAAGGCTGCGGCGGGAGGGTCACCGTACGCGGGTGTTTCATGTGGCGGAGGTGCTGGCGGGTATGACAGACGGTCCTGCCATTGGCGAGGAGGGCGAGGGCAAATGAATGCGCCTGTGAGTTCTCAGCGCGTGGCGTTCAAGGCTCGTGTTCGCACCGCGCTGGGCGATCTCAATCTGCAGCGTGCCATGGCAAAGGCGCGCGGTGGGTTTGTCGACAAGCGTCGCGAGGCCCGCGAGGCGCTGCCGGAGTTTGATGCTATTCGCGACGCTGCCCGCGACATCAAGGATCATGTGTTGGCCAATCTGGATTCCTATCTGGAGTTATACGAGCAAAAGGTTCGGGAAAATGGTGGTCACGTGCATTGGGCTCGAGATGCCGATGAGGCATGCCGAATTATTGCGGACATCTGCAAAAAAGCTGGAGCGCGCACGGTAACCAAAGGCAAGTCCATGGTTTCGGAAGAGATGTATCTCAATCCGGTTCTGGAAGCCGCTGGAATGAAGGTCGTAGAGACCGATCTGGGAGAGTACATCGTCCAGCTAGCCGGAGAGACGCCCAGCCATATCATCGCGCCTGCGGTTCACAAGACACGCGAGCAGATTACGGAACTTTTTCATGAACATCATAGTCCATTAGGCTATACCGATCGGGTTACCCAGCGGGAGGCCCTGGTCAACGAGGCCCGAAGTGTGCTGCGCGATCGCTTTGTGTCGGCAGATGTGGGCATCACCGGTGCAAATTTTCTTATCGCCGAGACCGGTTCAAATGTGATCGTGACCAATGAGGGTAACGGGGATCTAACCAGCTCTTTGCCTAAAGTGCATATTGTTACCGCAGGCATTGAGAAGGTAATCCCGTCTCTTGAGGATCTGTCGGTGCTTCTGCGCGTGCTTGCACGAAGCGCGACCGGTCAGGAATTTTCCGCATATACCTCTATTTATTCCGGGCCGCGTCGGTCGGAGGATCTTGAGGGGCCTGAGGAATATCACGTCGTCTTGTTGGATAACGGTCGGTCGACCATGCTGGGCGGCGTCTACCAGCCCATGTTGCGCTGTATTCGCTGTGGCGCGTGCCTTAATCATTGTCCCGTGTACAGCGCAATTGGTGGTCATGCGTACGGGTGGATCTATCCGGGGCCGATGGGTTCGGTGTTGACCCCGCTACTGAATGGCTTTGACGACTCGGTGGATTTGCCAAACGCCTGCACGCTTAACGGACGGTGTAAAGAGGTGTGCCCGGTTCGAATTCCTTTGTCGGATATGCTGCTGGAGCATCGGCTGGAACAGCACCAGCGGAAACTGACCGCTCCTGTAGGGAGAAGGATCCTGAGCGCATGGGCGTGGCTTGCAAAACGTCCTCGCCTGTATCAAGGGGTAATGGCGATACCGCTCTGGCTTGCTCATCGGTGGGGGCATAAGGCCGGCGTGCTCAGACGATTGCCCGGATTGAGCGGGTGGACCGACAGTCGGGATTTTCCCGTACCGCCGCGCCGTTCGTTTATGCGACAGTGGCAGGATAAGGAGCGCACATGAGCGATGCCCGCAGTCAAATTCTTGCCACTATTCGCAGATCCCTGAATGGCGGAGAACCCAAGACCGATCAGCGCATTGAGGAGCTCCGCAGTCGCCTTCGGCATACGTCACCCAAAGTGCAACCGCATTTGGATGACGACCCGCTGTCCCGATTCTGTATAAAGCATGCGGCCGTCCATGGCACGTATGAGCGACTTGCTTTTGAACAAATCGAAGAGGGGGTGCAACGGCATTTGCGATCCGTCGGCGTTGATCCGCAGTTCTGTCTTGGCGGAGGTCCACTGCTCGATCAGGTCAAGTGGTCTGATGAGGTTTTCCCTTATCGGAGAAGCGCAGACAAAGACACCCGAGTGGCGGTAAGCGAAGCCTTTGCCGGCGTGAGTGAAACCGGAACGCTCGTTATGCGATCGGCTCCAAGTGTGCCGCCCTCGCATAATTTTCTGCCCGATGATCATATTGTGTTACTGCAAAAGGAGCGTATTCTTCGCTGGCAAGAGGACGTGTGGACATTGTTGCGCGCCGAGAACGTTTTCCCCCCGCGTGCGGTAAATTTTGTAACGGGTCCGTCAAAGACGGGAGATATCGAACAAACGATTCAGTACGGAGCGCACGGGCCTCGTCGCTTACACGTATTGATAATCGAGTCCTAAATGCTTGGCGTTATGTCCGTTGCGCGATGGAACGCTCCGCTATCGTTATAATGAACCGGCGCACCGCGACTGCTTGCCGGTGCGATAACTTTGCATAGACCGATCGCTACCCCAGGGCCCAGAACGTGCAGGAAAGTTTTTCAAAAGAAGCGTTGCTTGAATGCGGTCATGGCCGCATGTTTGGCCCGGGTAACGCCCAGCTGCCGCTGCCGCCGATGCTGATGTTTGATCGAATCGTGCGGATATCGGATGAGGGCGGAGAGCACGGTAAGGGCGAAATCGTCGCTGAGTTAGATATAAATCCTGACCTGTGGTTTTTTGGTTGCCATTTTGAAAACGATCCGGTCATGCCGGGGTGTTTGGGTGTAGACGCACTCTGGCAACTGGTTGGGTTTTTTCTGGGCTGGAAAGGAGGGAAGGGTCACGGTCGGGCTTTGGGCTCCGGCGAGATTCGCTTCACCGGGCAGGTACGACCCGACAGCAAACTGGTGCGATACCGAGTGTCGTTGAAGAGGGTTGTGATGCGGCGCCTCTATATGGGCATCGCCGATGGTTACGTTGAGGTCGACGATCAGACGATCTATACCGGTCGTGATCTTCGCGTCGGGTTGTTTACCGAAGGTGAACAGGGGGGCTAGATGAATCGGGTTGTCGTCACCGGTATGGGAATTGTCAGCAGCATCGGCAACAACTGTGCTGAGGTGGGCACATCGCTTCGGGAGGGTCGCTCGGGGATCAAATTCTCCGAGGAATATGAGGCGCTGGGTTTTCGCTCCCAGGTCCATGGCGCGATTGACATCGATCTCGATGCCCTAATTGACCGAAAGCTGAAGCGCTTTATGGGCGCATCGGCGGCGTATAACTACATAGCAATGCGAGAGGCGGTCAGTGCGTCGGGTCTGAGCGAGGAAGCCATTTCGAATCCAAGGACAGGCCTCGTTGTGGGCAGCGGGGGCGGGTCACCGGAAAACATTGTCGCCGCCGCGGATATTCTTCGTGAGAAAGGGGTTAAGCGGGTGGGACCCTACATGGTGACCCGAACGATGTCGAGCACCAACTCTGCTTGCTTAAGCACGGCGTTCTCGATCAAAGGCGTGTCTTACTCGATAAGCTCTGCGTGCTCGACCAGTGCACACTGTATCGGTCATGGTATGGAGCTTATTCAAATGGGCAAACAAGACGTGGTGTTTGCCGGCGGCGGTGAAGAGCTTCATTGGACCACTTCTGTACTTTTTGATGCGATGGGTGCAATGTCCGCGAAGTACAACAATGCCCCAGAAACCGCGTCGCGAACGTACGATGTAAATCGGGACGGTTTTGTGATCTCAGGCGGGGGCGGATTGCTTGTTCTTGAATCACTCGAGCATGCGCAGCAGCGCGGCGCTCCCATCCTGGCGGAATTGATAGGCTATGGCGCTACCAGCGACGGGCACGATATGGTGCAGCCCTCCGGCGAAGGCGCCATTCGATGCATGAATCTTGCCCTGGCGGATGTGGATACGCCTATCGATTACATCAATACCCACGGTACCAGCACCCCGGCAGGGGATATTCAGGAACTTGAGGCCATTCGCTCGGTTTTTGGTGAATCGGTTCCGCCGCTCAGCGCAACCAAATCGCTGACCGGGCATGCGTTGGGTGCCGCTGGCGTAAACGAGGCGATCTATTCCCTGATCATGTTACAGGGGGGATTCATAGCCCCGTCGATAAATATCTCAGATCTTGACCCTAAGGCTTTAGGTTTCCCAATCGTGCAAGCCTCGACAGAAGCGCCGGACCTTAAAACGGTAATGTCCAATAGCTTTGGATTTGGAGGCACAAACGCAACTCTGGTGTTCCGCCGCTTCGAGAATTAAAAGGGCGACAGCCGATTACTTCTCGGGTTGGTCTGACGCGTGGCTGTGATCGTTAGTCGATCCAAAACGTTTAGCGACGTACGCTTCCACTAAGTCGATGAACTGGGCGGAGATATCGTCTCCCCGTAGCGTGCAGATTTTTTTGCCATCCTGAAAAACCGGGGCGACCGGCCGCTCGCCCGTGCCGGGCAAACTGATGCCGATATCGGCGTGCCGGCTCTCGCCGGGACCGTTTACGACGCAGCCCATGACAGCGACCGATAGGGTTTCGGCGCCAGGGTATTGGACTCGCCACTTGCTCATGCTTCGTCGGAGATGATCTTCGACATCCGATGCAAGATGCTGAAAGAAATCACTGGTTGTGCGTCCGCAACCGGGGCACGCGGTGACTTGCGGCGAGAAACTTCTAAGACCCAAGGACTGCAGCACTTCCTGTGCAATTCGAACCTCTCGGGTTCGACCCTCACCGGGTTGAGGGGTGAGGGAGACACGAATGGTATCGCCGATACCTTGACTGAGCAGCAAAGCCAGCCCACAGGTGGATGAGACGACGCCCTTATCCCCCATGCCGGCTTCCGTGAGTCCCAGATGCAATGCAAGCTTGGAACGCGATGCCAATGCCTCATACACCGTCACGAGATCTCTTACGGCGCTCACTTTGGCAGACAGAATAATCTGGTCGGGTCGCAGTCCTTCGCGCATGGCCAGTTCGGCGCTGTTAATTGCAGAGTCAACCAACGCTTCCTGAGTAATTTTGGATAGAGGCTGGGGCGCTGCCGATGCCGCATTTTCATCCAGCTTTTTTGCGAGAAGCTGTTGGTCCAGAGAGCCCCAGTTCACCCCGATACGGACGGGCTTATTTCGCAGACATGCCTGTTCGATCATTTGACAGAAGCGCTGGTCCCGCTTTTCGCCTTGGCCGACATTGCCAGGATTAATTCGATACTTATCGAGGGCGTCCGCACAATCACTGAACGTTTGCAGTAACGTGTGACCGTTGTAATGAAAGTCCCCCACAAGCGGTACGACGTAGCCCTGCGCGCGTAACCTTTGATGAATTTCGGGGACGGCTCTGGCGGCCGCTTCCGTGTTGACCGTGATGCGGACAATCTCCGATCCTGCATCCGCCAATTCCATGACTTGTCGGGCCGTCGATTCGACATCGGCTGTATCTGTATTGGTCATCGACTGCACCACGATAGGTGCGTCGTTTCCTATCAGCACGCCGCCGACATTGACTTGATGAGTAGTTTTGCGATGCGACACAGTGATGCGGATTAGATCAGCGGGCTGAACCGTTGATTTTACGAAATTTACATACGAAAGACGCCGAAATGGCTATCTTCTATGGGCGCATTGTTAACGGTTCTCAGGGCAAGCGACAGCACGCGTCGTGTATGCGCAGGGTCGATGATCCCGTCGTCCCAAAGACGGGCACTCGCGTAGAAAGGGTGCCCCTGATGCTCATACTGCTCTGTTATTGCGGCACGGAAGATTTGCTCATCCTGTGTCGACCAGGGCTTCCCTATTTTTTCAGCCCCTTCACGCTTGACCTGAGCCAGGACCTGAGCGGCGGTATCTCCCCCCATCACTGAAATTCGTGCGTTTGGCCACATCCATAAAAATCGCGGGTCATAGGCTCTCCCGCACATCCCGTAATTGCCCGCACCGAAGCTACCACCCACAATGACGGTGAGCTTTGGTACTCGCGCACAGGCCACTGCGTTCACCAGTTTTGCGCCGTCGCGGGCAATCCCCCCGTGCTCATAGCGGCTGCCGACCATGAAGCCCGTAATGTTCTGGAGAAACAGCAGCGGGATCTTGCGTTGCGTGCAGAGTTCGATGAAGTGGGCGCCTTTCAGCGCAGACTCGGAAAAAAGAATGCCGTTGTTTGCGACGATGCCGACCGGGTAGCCGTTTATACGTGCAAACGCGCAAACCAGGGTCTTCCCGTACCGCGCCTTGAACTCTAGAAAGTCGCTGTCATCAACAATGCGGGAGATGATTTCGCGAATGTCAAAGGGTAGCCTTGGATTATCGGGGATCACCCCGTACAGTTCTTCGATAGGATATTTGGGCGGCAGGGGATCGGTCTTGATCGCCCGGTCTACGGGGTCATGGCCGAGGTCACGCACGATCTGACGTGCGAGGCGGATGGCGTCCCGATCATCCTCCGCAAGATAGTCGGCAACGCCAGAGATACGCGTGTGAACATCCGCACCGCCCAGCGCCTCTGAGCTGACTTCTTCTCCCGTTGCGGCTTTGACTAACGGCGGGCCTCCCAGAAAAATGGTGCCTTGCCGACGTACGATGATGGCCTGATCTGACATGGCCGGGACGTAAGCGCCGCCAGCCGTGCACGATCCCATCACAACGGCGATTTGCGGTATCCCCGCCGCGGACATATTGGCCTGATTGAAAAATATCCGACCGAAATGATCACGGTCAGGAAAGACCTCGTCCTGACGCGGAAGATAAGCGCCGCCAGAGTCAACAAGATAAATGCAGGGCAGTCGGTTCTCGGCAGCGATCGCCTGAGCCCGAAGATGTTTCTTGACGGTAATGGGGTAGTACGTACCGCCTTTGACGGTTGCGTCATTGACGACCAGCATGCAGGGGCGTCCATGAACCTCTCCAACGCCGGTGATGATTCCGCCGCAGGGAACCTCATCCTCATAAAGTTCCCAACCGGCAAGCTGCGACAATTCAAGAAAGGTGCTGCCGGGATCGATGAGCGCCTGAATACGCTCTCTCGGTAATAATTTTCCGCGGGCAGCATGTCGCTCCCTCGCTTTTTCGCTACCCCCCAGAGCAACTTTTTCGAGCGCTAATGCCAGCGCGCTGGTTTTTTCCAGCATGGCCTTACGATTGGCCGCAAAGCCATCACCGTCAGTGTCCAGTCGACTGACAAAAGGATCCATGTTGGGAGCTCGATAAACGGGGCGGGTCTAAACGATGCGTTCGAAGGCCATGGCCGTCGCTTCGCCACCGCCGATACAAAGAGATGCGATTCCCCGCGTATGCCCGTACCGCTCCAGGGCATGGAGCAGCGTCACGATAATTCTCGCGCCTGAGGCGCCCACCGGATGCCCCAAAGCGCAGGCGCCTCCGTGAACATTCAATTTATCGTGAGGAATCTTCAGGTCATGCATGGCGGCCATCGCGACCACGGCAAAAGCCTCGTTGACTTCAAATAGATCAACCGACGACACGTCCCAGCCCAGAGAATCCAGTAATTTTTGTATGGCAAAAACCGGCGCGGTGGTAAAAAGGCCGGGCTCCTGGGCGAAACTCGCATGACCCAAAATCCGAGCAAGAGGAACATGACCTCCTCGTTCTGCCTCGGAGAGTCTCATCATCACCAGCGCCGCGGCCCCATCGGAAATGGAGCTCGAATTAGCGGGCGTAACGGTACCGTCCTTACGGAAAGCCGGGCGGAGCGACGGAATCTTCTCGATGTTGGCCGTCAGCGGCTGCTCGTCCGTATCGACCTCAACGCTTCCCTTGCGACCCGTAACCGTTACCGGAGCGATCTCTCGTCGAAACGCGCCATTTTCAATAGCTTCTGTGGCGCGTGTCAGCGACTCAATGGCAAAGTCGTCCTGATCCTCACGCGTAAAGTGGTAGCGCTGTGCGCAGTCCTCGGCGAAGTGTCCCATCAGCTTGCCCGGCTCGTACGCGTCTTCCAGTCCGTCGACAAACATATGATCGAGCAGTTGCCCGTGTCCAAGGCGGTAGCCCGATCGGGCTTTCGGGAGGAGGTACGGCGCGTTGCTCATGCTCTCAAGCCCGCCCGCGACGACAATCCGGGCCGCCCCCGCACGAATAGCATCATGTCCAAGCATGGTTGCTTTCATCCCCGAGCCACACATTTTATTGACGGTCGTGCAGGGTATACCGAGCGGGAGTCCTCCGCCGAGAGCCGCCTGACGCGCCGGCGCTTGCCGTAGACCGGCAGGCAGCACGCAGCCCATCAGCACTTCCTCAACAGCGTCGGGTGCAACGCCAGACCGCTCAATCGCTGCCGAGATCGCTACCGCGCCGAGGTCAGTTGCGCTAACCGCGGACAAGCTGCCTTGAAATGAGCCGATCGGCGTGCGCGCGGCGCCGGTGATGACAATGGGATCCTCTGACATAAGCGGCTCCTAGCTGCTTTCTTTAAATAATTCGCGACCGATCAACATCCGACGGATCTCGCTCGTGCCTGCGCCGATTTCATAAAGCTTTGCATCCCGCAGGATGCGACCGGGCGCGTGCTCGTTTACGTACCCTGCGCCACCAAGGATCTGGATGGCATTCAACGCCATCTGGGTAGCACGTTCTGCGCTGTAGAGGATTGCCCCTGCGGCGTCTTTGCGGCTGGTTTGGCCTCGGTCACAGGCATTTGCTACGGCGTATACGTAGGCTCGGCACGCGTTCAGCTCGGTATACATATCGGCCAGTTTCGCCTGCACCATTTGGAACGTACCGATCGGCTGTCCAAACTGCTCGCGGTCATGAACATATGGCAAAACGACATCGAGGCAAGCTTGCATGAGGCCCAGAGGACCGCCGGAAAGCACTACGCGTTCGAAATCAAGACCGCTCATCAGGACCGCTACGCCGGCATTTTCCGCTCCCAGAATCTGGCTCGCCGGGACCTCGCAGTCCTCAAAGATCAGTTCACAGGTATTGGAGCCTCGCATGCCGAGCTTGTCGAGCTTGGGTCCGGTGGAAAAACCGGCAAAATCCTTCTCGATGAGAAAAGCAGTGATACCGCGTGACCCAGCCTGCGGATCAGTTTTTGCATACACCACGAGTGTGTCGGCATCAGGACCATTGGTGATCCACATCTTGCTCCCGTTTAGGATGTACCGATCTTTTCGTTTTTCAGCCCGCAGTCGAAGACTGACGACGTCTGACCCGGCGCTGTGCTCGCTCATTGCGAGGGCGCCGATATGATGCCCGCTGATGAGGTAGGGGAGATATTTCGCCTTCTGGGCATCTGATCCATTGCGGTAGATCTGATTCACGCAAAGATTAGAGTGAGCCCCGTAGGAAAGGCCCACAGAGCCGCTGGCGCGACTAATCTCCTCCATGGCAATGGTGTGTTCCAGATAACCCATACCGGCGCCACCGTATTTTGGGTCTACCGTAATACCCAATAAACCCAGGTCGCCGAACTTTCGCCAAAGATCAACAGGGAACGCATTGTCTTTATCGACCTGTGCGGCTCGGCTCGCGATTTCGCTCGCCGCAAAGTCGGCGACGGTCTCGCGAAGAAGATCGATTGCCTCACCGTGATGAAAGTGCAGGCCGCTTGAGAACTGAATATTCGAGTTCATTTTTGACATTCGCCTTAAGAGGTGGGAATTTTAGATTGACGTTTACGTAAACGTCAATTGAACGACCAAAATGCTTTTCTCACGGACTTTGACCGCCCGAAACCCGCTAAATTAAACAAACGCGCCGGCTTTTTATCGCACTTTTGCCCGTTGGGAATGTTTTTGAGACCACTGGCGTTACAGTCTTTTCTCTTATGTCCACAGATTTTAAAAATAGACCAGAAGCATTTGCTACGCGTCGGGGATACGGGCTTGCCTACCGCCGGCAGCAAGGCCGGACACCTTGGGTCGTTTTCTTGGGCGGATTTCGTTCTGACATGGAAGGTACGAAGGCGCAATACCTTGCCGAGTGGTGCGAGGCCCGCGGCCAGGCCTACCTGCGGTTTGACTATTCCGGACATGGGCGGTCGGACGGCGTGTTCGAGGATGGAACGATCAGTCAGTGGACGCAAGACACGCTGGACCTGCTTTCGGTAATCCAAGGGGCACCTTGCGTACTGGTGGGTTCAAGCATGGGTGGGTGGATTATGCTTCGCGTCGCTGAAGCGCTTCAGCGACAAGTTGTGGGACTGGTTGGTGTAGCAGCAGCGCCTGATTTCACGCGCGATCTGATGCAACGTGATCTGTCGGATACGCAGCGCTATGAATTAAAACAGTCGGGACGTATTCGTATGGTCAGCGAATACGACCCTGAGGGTTTTATCCTCACCGAATCATTTATAAAAGATGGGAACTCGTGTTGTCTCCTGGATAGACCCATAGCGATTGAAGCGCCGGTGAGGCTGCTTCAGGGCTGCGAGGATGTCGAGGTTCCCTGGGATACAGCGCTCAGGCTCTCGACCGCGCTCACAACTCAAAACGTTCAGGTTCACCTACTCAAGGATGGGGATCATCGTCTCTCCAAACCTGAGCAGCTCGCGATTTTGGGACAGACCCTGGCGGACTTGTTGGCGTTCAGCGAGAAGCCGTAAGACACTTCGATTTTGATCGACGCGTGGCTTCAGAAAGCGGGTCATTTATTTCACTTTAGAGAGGCTTATAGGGATAAAGATGCGAGAGCTCATCGATAAAATAAGAAACGAAGGAGAACATGTTGGCGGCGGCATAGTAAAGGTTGACAGTTTTCTCAATCACCAGGTTGACCCGGGTCTCACCTGAACGCATGGCCATAGAGATGGCGGCTCGCCTGCGTGCCGATGGCATAGGGAAAACGAGTCGGGTGTTGACCGCGGAAGTGAGCGGTATTCCGGTAGCTTTACATGTCGCGGCCCAATTTGGCGCCCGCCTTCTTTACGCCCGCAAAAGTCAGTCGAGAACCATGACCGGGACGTATTATGTCGCCGAGGCTGTCAGTAGGACCCGAGGTACGGTCTCGGATCTCATGGTGGATCGACGCTTCCTTGGCCCGGAAGATGACGTGCTCATCGTTGATGACTTTCTGGCGACAGGTGCAACACTGAGCGCGCTTTCCTCTCTGGTTCACGAGAGCGGCGCGACCCTACAGGGAATTGCGTGCGTAATTGAAAAACCGACGGAGCGAGGACGCGATGTACTGTCTCATTTGAATGTTCCGATTATTACACTGGCAAAGATCGTGTTTGATGGCAATGAACTGCACGTGACCGAGTAGGGTGGGATGGGGGTGTCCACGTATGATCGGATTTACGCACTTGTTCAGGAAGTGCCTCACGGGCAAGTCGCAACCTACGGTCAAATCGCCAAATGGGCGGGATGCTCTGCCCGCCAGGTCGGCTACGCCATGGCGGCTGTCACGTCTGATCAACTGCCCTGGCACCGCGTTATCAACAGCAGGGGTATGGTAAGCCAGCGCTCAGATGGTCAGGAGGATCCAGAGCAATACCTCTTATTAAAGGCCGGAAGGCGTCTCTTTTGATCACAAAGGGAGGACAGATTTGTCGCTTTACCAATGGTCAGGGCCTTCGATGCATTGGTGGGCACAGCAGGATTGGGATCCACCGCAGTCTACCTAGCGTGTTCGGATACGAGATAATCGGTTTTTCGTTTCAACGTTGTGGTAACCATGAAGACCAATCGAGTAATCCACGTTATCAGCGCTCACGCGGAAGGCGAGGTGGGCGACGTGATTGTCGGAGGCGTCGCCCCGCCGCAAGGCGCCACTCTGTGGGAGCAGTCGCGTGCTCTGGAAGAAGACGGGGCTTTACGGGCATTTATGTTGAACGAGCCTCGCGGGGGCGTGTTTCGTCATGTGAATTTATTGGTACCCCCCATTCATCCGGATGCGGACGCGGCGTTCATTATTATGGAGGCCGAATTTTTCCCCCCGATGTCGGGTTCAAATTCAATGTGTGTTGCCACCGTCCTGCTGGAGACCGGAATTCTGCCGATGGAGGAGCCCGTCACCGAACTCGTCCTGGAGGCACCCGGCGGACTGATAACAGCGCGAGCAGAATGCGATAACGGGTCAGTACGTTCAGTGCAGATCACCAATGTCGCTTCCTTTGTGGACCGGCTTGATGCTGTCATCGAGGTTGAAGGCGTCGGCTCGATCTCAGTGGATACCGCTTACGGAGGCGACAGTTTCTGCCTGGTGGATGCGAATGCGCTGGGGTTTCGGGTAAGTCCGGATGAAGCAGGGGATATCGTAGAGACTGGCCGCAAGGTTATTAAAGCGGCCAATGAGCAAGTGGGATTTACCCATCCCGAAAACCCGCAGTGGTCTCATCTTTCCTTTTGTATGATGACATGTCCAACCGAGAAGGAAGACGGGATTACAAAAGGACGTCATACCGTCGTTATTCAGCCCGGCAAGCTCGATCGCTCTCCCTGCGGCACAGGCTGTAGTGCGCGGATGGCGGTTCTGCATGCCCGCGGCATCTTGCCGGTCGGAGCGCCATTCATCGGGGAGTCGATCATCGATTCGCGGTTCGAGTGCATGATTGAAGCCCAGACATCGTTGCGTAACGGGCACGAGGCCATCGTTCCCTCGTTGAAAGGCCGCGCTTGGATCACCGGCACTCACCAGCATATGCTGGATCCGCAAGACCCCTGGCCCTCAGGCTACCGAATCGCCGATACCTGGCCGCGATCGATTTAGTTATCCCACAGCCGAGCCGCACCCAGGACGCCTGCGCTGTCACCGTTGAGATTTCTTTTGATGGGAGTCCTCAGTTCAGAGTTGAAGACATACTTGGCGATGTGGGCGGGACCTTGTTCATAGAGCTCGTCAATATTCGAAAGGCCCCCGCCAAGCACAATGGTATGTGGATCAAAGATGTTAATGACTTGCGCAAGCGCACGCCCGAAATGATCCAACAGTTGATCCACTGCTCTCAAAGCGAACGACTCCCCGCTCCGGGAGAGCGCGATAATCTGCTCCGGTGATCTCGCTTCTGAACCACCCAGGCGTTGATAGTCGGCAAGAAACCCGGGGCCGGATAAAAATGTCTCGATGCATCCGCGCTTGCCGCAGTAGCAGGGCGGCCCGTCCGACTCCAAGACGTTATGACCCCACTCTCCGGCGATGTGATGAAGGCCCGTATGCAGGCGTCCGTCAATGACGAGGCCGCCACCCACCCCGGTGCCCATGATGACGCCGAAGACGGTTGGCGAAGATTGCCCCGCTCCGTAGAGAGCCTCAGCAAGCGCGAAACAGTTTGCGTCGTTCTCGATACGCACCGCTCGGGAGAGCTGCGTCCCCAGGTCGTCACCCAATGCCTCACCGATAAGGCATTGGGTATTGGAATTTTTTACCCGACCCGATGCGTCAACCGCTCCAGGCGCAGCGAGCCCTACGGAGCAGGGCGTTCCTGCGGTATGCTCAAGCTGATTGACCAGTGTGGTTACGCTTTCAAGAATCGCGGCGTAGCCGCGTGCCTGAGGCGTTTTGAGCCGTTGTCGAACAGCAACCGAGTGGTCGTGCCTGAGGAGCGCGCCCTCGATTTTGGTACCGCCTAAATCAATTCCAATACGCATGCATGGAATTGTCGAAACAGCGATTTACTGTTCAGTGTCTCGCGAGAAAGTGATTTGGGCGTAGGCAGAGTGATTGTGAATGGATTCAAAGTTCTCAGCCTCAACGACGTACTCGATGATGCGGTCATCTGCGTTCAGTCGACCGGCCACATCTCTAACCATATCCTCAACGAATTTCGGATTCTCGTAGGCTTTCTCCGTCACATACTTCTCGTCCGGTCGCTTTAAAAGACCGAAAAGCTCGCAACTCGCTTCCTGCTCGACGATATCGATCAGTTCCTCGATCCAGATAAACGCCTTTGCTTTTACGCTGACGGTCACATGAGATCGTTGGTTGTGCGCGCCGTACTGGGAAATTTTCTTGGAGCATGGACAGAGGCTCGTTACCGGCACGACGACGCGAACCTCGGTCGTTGCCTGGTCATCTCGGACTTCGCCGATGAACGTAACCTGGTAGTCCATCAGGCTTTTCACACCCGTGACCGGCGCTGCTTTCTCCAAAAAGAAGGGGAATGACATTTCGATATGGCTTGTGCCGGCATCCAGATGATCCCGGGTCTCCTGAACCACAGCGTGAAAGGATTTCACCGAAATCTCGCGCTCGTGACGGCTGAGGATTTCGACAAATCGGGACATGTGAGTTCCCTTGAAGTTATGAGGCAACTCAACATACATGTTGAAGTTGGCCACGGTATGTTGCTCATGCCCGCTTCGATCCTGAATGCGGACGGGGTGACGCAGGTCCTTCACGCCGACTTTGTCGATGGTGATGTTCCGGGTATCGGGGCTACCCTGTACATCGGCGATTTCCGTGACGCTCGCGCTGGCGGTTTCTGTTTTAAGCATGATTCAAGAAGAGATCTCCAGTAGGAAGCGAAGTGTAGCCCAATTCCTTTAAATTCACTGTGAAACGCGGGATTTTGACTCTCGGCGGCGTTCAATAGCTCGAATGATGCCGTCTGCATCAAGCCCTAGACCAGCCAGGACTTCAGCAGATTCACCCTGCTCAACATGGCAGTCCGGTAGACCGAGATGAATCACCGGGGTAGAGCATTCCGCCTGCGACAAAACCTCGGCTACAGCGGAACCGGCACCGCCTGCTACGACATTCTCTTCGACCGTAACCAGAAGGTCATGGTCCGCGGCAACACGACGTATCAAGGCCTCGTCGAGTGGTTTTACAGACCGCATGTTGATAACGGTTGCGCCCAGCTTATCACCCGCTAAAGACGCGGGCTTCAGCATGGTGCCGAAGGCAAGTAACGCCACCTCTTGACCTTCTTTTATGATGTCGGCTTTGCCGACTGGAATGGGCTGCATATCGCGTGACTCTTGCACACCCGGACCGGCGCCACGCGGATAGCGCACCACAGCGGGCCCGTCGTGCAAGAATGCGCTGTAGAGCATGTTCCGACACTCCGCCTCATCACCTGGCGTAAAGATGACGAGATTCGGCAGGCAACGAAGGAAGCTCAAGTCGAATGCGCCTTGGTGCGTTGGGCCGTCGGCACCCACGATACCCGCACGGTCAATCGCAAAGGTCACGTCCAGATTCTGGACGCTGATATCATGAATGAGCTGATCATATGCCCGCTGTAGAAAAGTCGAATAGATAGCGACCACCGGCTTAAGGCCGTCACATGCCGCGCCGGCAGCGAAGGTGAGTGCATGCTGCTCGGCGATCCCCACATCGAAGTAACGATCAGGAAACTCGCTCTCGAATCGGACAAGTCCGGAGCCCTCTCGCATCGCGGGGGTAATGCCGATCAGTCGATCATCAAGATTGGCCATATCGCATAGCCAGTCACCGAACACTTGGGTATACGTGCGTTTGGCTGATTTCTTCTCTAACTTGCCGGTGTCGGGATTGAACGGTCCAATACCGTGATACGTGATCGGTTCGCCTTCAGCAGGTTTGAATCCTTTTCCTTTCTGCGTGGCGATGTGCAAGAACCGGGGACCGGTCATTGCCTTCATGTTTTTTAGGGTCGCGACGAGGGTGTGGATATCGTGGCCATCAATGGGTCCGATGTAGTTAAAGCCGAGTTCTTCAAAGAGCGTGCTCGGCATCACCATGCCCTTTAGGTGCTCCTCCCATCGTCTGGCGAAGGCTTGAACCGGTGGCGCTGTCCCTAGCACCGTCTTGCTGCCCTCACGAACGGTGGTGTAGGCGCGACCGGACAGAATGCGAGCCAGGTAGTTTGAAAGCGCGCCGACGTTTCGGGAGATCGACATTTCATTGTCATTCAGGATCACCAGAAGATTGGCGTCCAGATCGCCGGCATTGTTAAGAGCCTCCATGGCTTGCCCGGCGGTTAGGGCTCCATCACCGATGATTGCTATGACTTGCCGCGATTCCTGTTTGAGTTTTGCAGCAATAGCCATCCCGAGCGCAGCGCTGATCGAAGTGCTGGAATGCCCCGCACCGAAGTGATCATATTCACTCTCAGCGCGCTTCAGAAATCCGGACAGACCGCCGGCTTGTCGAATGGTATGCATACCCTTGCGTCGACCGGTGAGTATCTTGTGCGGGTATGCCTGGTGCCCGATATCCCACACCAGACGGTCGTGCGGTGTATCGAAAACATAGTGCAGCGCAATAGCCAGTTCGACAGTGCCCAATCCTGGCGCAAGATGCCCGCCGGTTCCCGAGATCACATCGATTAAAAAATGCCTTAATTCGTCCGCAAGCGGTTGCAGGTCCTTTTCTTCAAGACGTCGAAGATCTTCCGGCAGATCAATCTGTTCTAACAGCGGAAGGGAATCTGAGGATGACATGAATAAAACCGAAATGAAAACCGCGGCCTCGAGGAGTCAGTATTAATCGCGAGCAATCAGTGAGTTCGTTGGAGCGTGAATAATGCAAGCGAACGCAGCAGTCTAGCGTCAAGGCGGGCTCCGTCAAGCGCATTAAGCGCCTGATCCGTCAGCTGCTCGGCGTAGGCTTTCGCGTTGGTCTCGCCAAGTACACTTAAAAATGTCGGTTTGTTCTTCTCTTGATCGGCGCCGGCTGGTTTACCCAGCGTCTCGGTGTCGGCGGTTCCGTCCAGCACGTCGTCCACGATTTGGAAGGCGAGACCCATCGGCGCGGAAAAACGCGCTAAGTGTTCGAGCATCGTCGCATCGGCATTGGCGCAGAGCGCCCCGAGTTCTACTGCGGCGCAGATCAGGGCGCCTGTCTTAAGGCGATGCATCGTTTCAAGAGCTGCCTGATCGGCGCTTTTTGCAACCAGACTGAGATCAATGGCCTGACCTCCTGCAAGGCCGAGCGAGCCCGACGCGACAGCAAGGGTCCTGATCATGTCGATCTGTCGCTGGGGCGAGATTTCGCGATCCGACATGCCGCAGAGGACTTCAAAAGCAAAGGTCTGAAGCGCATCACCAGCGAGAATTGCCGTCGGCTCATCGAATGCGCGATGGCAGGACGGCTTGCCGCGACGTAGGTCATCGTCATCCATCGCCGGGAGGTCGTCATGTACAAGAGAAAACGCATGAATAAGCTCAACTGCGCACGCGGCGCGATCAAGCACCGTGTCTTTCGCCCCTAGGGCAAAGCCCGTGGCATAAACCAGAGCCGCGCGGTAGCGCTTTCCCGCTCCGATGCTGGAGTAGCGCATTGCGGCATGCAATGACGCGGAGGCGGTCTTTGCGTCCGGCAGGAGGCTATCTAAGAGCTGATCGACCCGTTCTCGGCAATAGGGCCAGAACTCAGTGAGATTGTCGGAGGCCACGACTACTCGTCATCGTCTGAATCATGGTCTGAATCATCGTCTGGGTGGTCGTCTTTCTCAAGGAGCTGGCGCACCCGCGCCTCGGCGTCTTCTAGGCTCTTTCGACACTGCTCCACCAGCGCCATGCCCCGCTCAAAATCTTTCAGCGAAGCTTCGAGAGCCTGATCGCCGCTTTCCATTCGCTCGACGATTATCTCGAGCTCCTTCAGGGACTTTTCAAAGTCGCCAACGCGGGAGCGTGATGCTTTCGCCATGCCGGTCTCCGACTATTACGGATGATTAACTGATGCTGAATTACGAACTGCTTTTGATCGTGAGAAGTTTATCTCAGACCAGAGTGCGACTCCAGCGACAGTCGCGACTTCCATGAGGTCGTGAGCCGAATCGACAGCTTCGGTCGAGGCTGCCGGTTCGTGTATGATTTGCGCCGTCCTCACGAACGACCCCAGTTCTTCATGGCCGCAACATACGACGCTTCCTCGATCGAGGTCCTCACAGGGCTTCAACCCGTGCGCAAACGACCGGGTATGTATACCCAGACGGACCGCCCGAATCACCTGATTCAGGAGGTTGTCGATAACAGCGTTGACGAGGCTATCGGTGGTTATGCCCATCGGATAACTGTCATCGTTCACAAAGACGGTTCAGTATCTGTTGCTGACGATGGGCGCGGGATGCCTGTCGACAAGCACAAGGGCGAAAAAGTGAGCGCTGTAGAGGTGATTCTTACCCGACTGCATGCGGGCGGAAAGTTTTCCGACAAGACCTATGCATTTTCTGGCGGGTTACACGGCGTGGGCGTTTCGGTAGTGAATGCGCTGTCGACCAAGCTGGAGGTCAGCGTTCGGAGGGGAGGTCAGGAGTATGCAATGGCGTTTCGCGACGGTATCCCCACCGGCCCCTTGAAACCCGTGGGAAAGGTCGGAGCACGAAATACGGGCACCACTATTCGATTCTGGCCGGACCCCGGCTTTTTCGACTCGCCCGCGATTTCGATCTCGCGTTTAAAGCGTCTCTTGAGAGCAAAGGCAGTTCTCTGCTCGGGCCTCAGAATCGATTTCAAAGACGAAGACAATAAAAAGAACGACGAAACCTGGGAGTATGAGGATGGCCTTTTGGATTATCTCTCGGGTCAGCTGGAGGGCATCGCCTTGCTCCCGGATCCCGCGTGGGTTGGCCATATCGTCCAGAAAGACCATCAAATTGACTGGGGCGTAACGTGGTTGGAAGAGGGTGGCGAGGGCGTTGAGGAGAGCTACGTCAATTTAATTCCTACGGCTCAGGGCGGTAGTCACGTAAGCGGCTTTCGGACCGGCCTTACGGAGGCGCTTCGAGAGTTTTGTGAGTTCCGCTCATTGCTCCCTCGCGGCATCAAGATTGCTCCGGAAGACGTTTGGCAAAAATGCGCTTACGTGCTGTCGCTTCGGATGAAAGACCCCCAATTCAGCGGGCAGACCAAGGATCGACTTTCATCGCGAGATGCCGCCACCGTAACGGCAGCGGCCGTCAAAGATGAGTTTAGTCTCTGGCTCAATCAGAATGCACAGTGGGGCGAACAGATTGCGGAACTGGCGATTGCTAATGCGCAGACTCGATTGCGTTCCGCGCGCCAGGTAGAGCGCAAGAAAGTTGCGACGGGACCGACGCTGCCGGGCAAGCTCGCCGACTGCACGAGTGAGGACCTTGAACGCACGGAATTGTTTCTGGTTGAGGGCGATTCCGCTGGGGGTTCGGCCAAGCAGGCACGCGATAAGGATTTTCAGGCGATTCTTCCGTTGCGGGGGAAGATTCTGAACACTTGGGAGGTGGCATCCGCAGAGGTTCTTGCATCCCAATCCGTGCATGACATTGCGGTCGCGCTGGGGGTTGATCCGGGATCCGCCGATGCTTCCGGTCTACGATATGGCCGGGTGTGTATCCTCGCGGATGCCGATTCCGATGGCGCTCATATTGCAACCCTATTGTGCGCGCTGTTCGTGCGTCATTTTCGACCCTTGGTTGAGGCAGGTCGGGTGTGTGTCTCCATGCCTCCCTTGTATCGTATCGACGTGGGTAAGCACGTGGTTTACGCGCTGGACGATGTCGAGAGGGACGAAGCTCTCGAGCGGATCAAACGCGATAAGCTGCGCGGCGCCGTAAACGTGCAGCGATTTAAAGGGCTCGGCGAGATGAATCCGGCGCAGTTGCGCGAGACCACGATGGATCCCAGTTCGCGACGGCTGATTGAATTGACAATGGACGCCGGCAAAAAAACCGACTCGATGCTCGACCTCCTACTGTCGCGCAAGCGGGCACCGGATCGAAAAGACTGGTTGGGTAAACGCGGGAATGAGGCCGACGTCGCGTAGCGCGTTCGGGGTATCGGTGTCAGCTCAACTCGTCGGCGGGTGGCTGTAGCCAAAATGGCGATTGACGAGGATCCGAGATTACCTTCTGCTCCTGGCGATACGGTCGAAAGCCCACGCGCTGGTAAACGATGATCGCTTTCGGATGATCAAGGTTGCAGGTATTCACGACCAGGCGAGCGGGTTTGGAGAGCCAAGCCGTGCGAACGGCCCAGTCTAAAAACCAGGGACCGAGCTTGTTGCCGATGTGCCCAGGCAGCAGACCAAAGTAGGCAAGTACCGCCTCGCGTTCGTCGCGGTAGTCAAATTCGACGTAGCCGGCCGGGTCTCCATCGCGGTACAGGACGTACACCTGATTCTTTTCGTGACCAAGAATCTCTGCAAGCTTCTGGTCTGACATTGCCCGTCGTTCATACCAGAGCCATGGCTCGCCGACGTGGTTATAAAGGAAACGATAAAAGGGCACGGTAGGAGACTTGACGCGCAATATCGCAAGCCCTGATGCAGGAGAGCGCATTGCGGCGCCCGAGGGCGCGCGATTCATCTCGAGATGCGTAATGGTTACCGATAAATTACCGTCGGGGCCGGGCTGCGGAGTGGTCGCGAACGATATAGGTGTCTTAGCCATCGGCGGAGTTTACTGGGTCGTGCCGCCCGTTTTGGGCGAATCGGTCTCGGGCCGCTCTATTTTCTTCTCAGTCAGCATAAATATGCCGCCCAACAGCGACCAGGCCACCACGTGGATGCGATGCAGCACTGAAAGGGCCACGCCTCGCGTTCGCATGATCTCCTCCGCGCCCGCTACGCCCACAAGATTTACCGCGCCGAATTTTCCGATCAGATAACCGTATGCGGCTTCGCCAATCCCCCATCCCGCTGGCGCGATAGGTATACCTTGAACGACAGAGGCGACGGGGACGATAAAAAAAAGATCGCTCAGGGTAATCCCAACACCGAGGCTCTCCGCCATGCAGAAAAAACTCCCGATAAAGAGCGTATAGATGATCGGGCTCATCAGGATCCAAAGACCAATGCCACCGAGGTGACCTCGGTAGTGCATGACCGCCTGATCGAGCTCGTGAATGATCGTCCCTATCTTCATCGGCAGCAATGAGACTAAGCGGTCAAAGCGTATCAGCCGACGCAGACCCGGGCTTATCAACAGAAAGCAAAAGCAGAGCGCAGCAAGACCGGTAAGCCAAATCGTGCTCGCAAAGACGGGAAAGCGATCCATCGCGAGGAGGCTGGCCAGACTGCCGACGAAGATCAATGAAAGTAATCCGATGATGCGATCGACCACAATCGATACGACCGCACGAATCTTCTCGCCAGAACATCGCCGTGCGATGTAAACCGCCTTCGCGACGTCGCCACCGGTCGCGCCGGGAAGCGCGTTATTGAAGAAAAGGCCGATCCAGCCATATTTCTGAGCTTCGGTGAACTTTACGTCCAGCCCATTTGCTCTCAGCAAAAACCACCATCGCGAGTTGATGCAGACGAAGAAAACGATGAAAAGTAGCGCTCCGAGTGCGAAGATTGAGCCGTCCAGGTTTTTTACATAGGTGACAAGGCCCGGTGATATCGTGGTGCGCGAGCCGTCCGTTTGTGCGCCTCGAGATACGGCAGTGGGTTCGCCGGAGTCCTCTATAAGAAACTGGACTGGATCCTGATCCCACTTTCCGATGATGCGCCCGGCCGTGGCGTCAACGGACCCGTCGGGCGCGGTTCGGCTTAGCGTATCGACCCAATTGATGTTGGTGACGATAATTGCTACGAGTCCCGCGATGACCGTCAATTTGATCGCGCCGAAAAGTAGCTTTTTCTTTGTCATGATACGCGGCCCTTCGCTTCGCTTCTTTGGTTTTCCGGGGATGTCCTGATCGGTCCATAAAATCCCGGTGACTGTGGGGTTATGGACTGATCGACGGCGAGGTGATGCTGCGAAGGTTCTATTTTCGGACGAGGCGTGTAATATACGTTAAACCGAGCACGTTTTTACCTCGGCAGGGCGAAGAGCGAGTAGTTCAGTCAACCACTCAGTCAATCATTAAGGAAGAAGGAAAGGCATGCACAAGGCATTGGTTATGGAAGCAGACGCCTGCACGGGCTGTCACCAGTGTGAAATGATGTGCTCCTACGGAAAGGTAGGCGCTTTTAACACCTCTAAATCCGTAATGGACATTACGGTCTTCGAGGGCGGGGCGCTTAATGTGCCATCAACCTGCACCCAGTGCGAAGGGGCGTGGTGCATGGTCGTGTGCCCGGTACAGGCCATCACGGTGAATCCCGCGACGGGCGCGAAGGAAGTGTCGGCTGAGGTCTGCGTTGGCTGCAAGGTCTGCACGATCGCGTGTCCTTTTGGTGCCATCAACTATGACCCCGACTCTGGCGTGGTAACGAAGTGCGATCTTTGTGGCGGTGAGCCTATGTGTGTGGAAGCTTGTCCCACCACGGCGCTCGCTTACATGGCAGAGGACAGTACCGGGTATGAAAAGATGCGTCGCCACGCGGTCTTGTCAGCGGGTCTGCAGGAAGGCAGCGCTTAAACCAGGCCTGCATTTGTCTTGATCGATTTGAAATTAGGTATAGATACAGTTTTGTAACGGCTTGGAACGATGAGGCGCTATCCCCAGCGACACAAGCCAAAACAAGTTAAACATCTTGAATAACTAGAGAAGGAGGAGTTGAAAATGAGTTGGACTGGAAAAATATTGCGGGTCGACCTGGGCGCAGGCACATGCACCAGTGAGCCGCTGAACATGCAATGGGCCAACGATTACATGGGGCAGCGTGGTCTTGCGACGAAATATCTCGTCGAGGAGACGGACCCAAAAGTGGATCCGTTTTCACCCGACAACAAAATGATTTTCGCCACCGGACCGTTGACCGGCACGATCGCCCCAACCTCCGGACGATGGTCGGTTGTGTGTAAGGGGCCTCTGACAGGCGCCATTGCCTGTTCGAACTCCGGCGGCTTTTTTGGCGCTGAGCTAAAGAACGCCGGCTGGGATATGGTGATTTTTGAAGGGAAATCGGCCTCTCCGGTGTATCTGGACATCACCAACGATGACGCCGAGTTGAAAGACGCATCCGACCTGTGGGGTAAATCAGTCTGGGAGACGGAAACCGCCCTTCGGGAACGCCGCGGTGACCCGGATGTGCGCGTCGCGTCGATCGGCCTTGCCGGAGAGAACGGCGTTCTCTACGCGGCAGTCGTGAACGATATGGATCGTGCGGCGGGACGCTCCGGTGTCGGCGCTGTCATGGGTTCGAAAAACCTGAAAGCGGTGGTGGTTCGAGGAACTGTCGGCGTCAAGGTGAAGGATCCCATGGCCATGATGAAGACCTCAAACGCAGCCAAAGAGATCCTCGCAGAAAACGCCGTAACCGGTCAGGGACTGCCAACGCACGGCACTCAGGTCTTAATGAACGTCATTAACGAAGTCGGTGCACTGCCAACACGAAACGGCCACGATGTGCAGTTTGACGGTGCCCACGATATCAGCGCCGAGGCCATGGCAGAGGTGAGAGAGAGCGATGGGCAGGCAAACCTTGTTTCCAACCACGCCTGTTTTGGTTGCCCGATCTCGTGTGCGAGACGATCAAAGATCGATCCGACGCACTTTACCGTGAAAGACAAGCCGAAATATCAGATTGTCAGCGGTGGTTTGGAATACGAGGCAGCGTGGGCATTGGGTGCGGCCAACGGCGTGAACGATCTTGATGCATTGACATACGCCAACTTCGTCTGCAATGAGCAGGGTCTTGATCCCATTTCTCTGGGCGCGACGATCGGCGCGGCCATGGATCTGTATAAAGCGGGCGCTATCTCCAAAGAAGATACCGGTGGACACGCCTTGGAATTTGGAAACACAGAGGCCTTTGTTGCGATGGTGGAAGCAACCGCCCGCGGTGAAGGTTTTGGTAAGGAAATCGGCCAGGGTTCGCGCCGCCTGTGCGAGAAGTACGGTCATCCGGAATTTTCCATGACGGTAAAAAGTCAGGAATTCCCGGCGTATGACCCCCGCGGTATTCAGGGTATGGGGCTTACCTACGCGACGTCAAATCGGGGAGCGTGCCACTTGCGCAGCTATACCGTTGCCTCGGAAGTGCTCGGTATCCCAGAAAAAACGGATCCCCTCGTCACGGACGGAAAAGCCGGCCTCGTGAAGGCGTTCCAGGACGCAACAGCTGCTGTGGATTCCAGCGGCACCTGCGTATTCACGACATTCGCACTGTCCGGCGAGGATATTGCGCCGATGGTCGATGCGGCCTGTGAGGGTGACTGGAGTGTTGAGCGGTTCGTCGAAGTGGGTGAGCGTATCTGGAACATGGAGCGCCAGTACAACATTGCCGCCGGGTTTACCGGTGCGGATGACACCCTGCCGGAGCGCATGTTGAAGGACGCTGCCAAAACCGGCCCGGCGGAAGGTAAGGTGAACGGACTCGCCGAGATGTTGCCGGAGTACTACGAGCTTCGCGGCTGGGACGCCTCAGGCGTGCCTTCGGCAGAGACGCTTGCCCGTCTTGGCCTATAGCGCCGCTGTCCTCTTAAGCTGTTGAAACGAATGCCCCGGCGGTCGATCGATCGTCGGGGCACTGTTTATTTAAAGGGTTAACGAACGATGCATTATGTGATTGCCGGTGCCGGACCGGCCGCGGTAGCGGCCGCTGAGCACATAAAGGAACTGGACCCCTCCTCAAAGGTGACCATGATTGGAGCGCAGCCTCAGCCTCCTTATTCCCGAATGGCCATTCCTTATTACCTGACGGGGAAGGTCAAGGAAGAGGGCACCTATCTTCGGCGCTCGGCAACGCATTACGAAGAGAAAGGGATCGATTTCGTGCATGGCGAGGTTGTGGGTCTCGATGGTTCCGGTCACACAGTTTCCCTGGCGGATGGTCAAACCATCAGTTACGACAAATTACTGCTTGCCACGGGTGCGGAGCCGATTATTCCGCCGGTTCCGGGGATGGATGATCCGCGAGTTCAGCAGTGCTGGCATCTTGAGGATGCCGAGCGGATTATTGACCTGGCGAAGCCGGGGGCCCGGGCGGTACAGGTCGGCGCCGGTTTTATCGGGTGCATCATTCTGGAGTCGTGGGTATTGCGCGAGGTGAATCTGACCGTCGTTGAGATGGGGCCGCGGATGGTCCCCCGCATGCTCGGTGAGAAAGCCGGTGGACTGCTGCAGACCTGGTGTGAATCCAAAGGTGTCACCGTTCATACGAACACCCGCGTAAAAGCAATCGAATCCTCTTCGGAGGAGCTAAACGTCGTTCTTGAAAACGGCGAGACGTGCCCGGCCGATGTGGTCATTGTCTCGACGGGCGTTAAGCCTCGAATCCAGTATCTCGAGGGGACCGGGATTACGGTGGATCAGGGGATCGTCGTTGACCAGCACATGCAAACGACTGTGGCTGACGTGTATGCCGCGGGCGATTGCGCTCAGGGTCTGGACTTTTCGACCGGCGAAACAGCCGTGCACGCGGTGCAGCCCACCGCTACCGAACACGGGCGAGTAGCTGCGGCCAATATGGTGGGTAACAACGCACTGCCGTATAAAGGCAGCCTCAACATGAATATTCTCGATACGCTGGGATTGGTCACGTGCTCTTTCGGCGCTTGGGAAGGTGTCGAGGGCGGCGACAGCGGCGAGATGTATAACGAAAATAACTTCCAGTACATCAACCTGCAGTTTAAAGACGATGTACTTGTGGGAGCCAATTCGGTTGGCTATCACGAGCATCTGGGCGTGTTGCGCGGACTGATTGAAACAAAAATCCCTCTGGGACCATGGAAAGAACGCCTGAAGAAAAATCCGGTTCAGTTGGCCGATGCCTATGTGGGCGTGAATCAGTCAGAGTTGAAGGTGTCTTAAAGCGGTCTGATGGGTATCACGTTCAAACTGTACGCGGGCCTGAGTCAGTATCTTCCGCAGTCCGCACGCCGGAACGCGGCGACGATGGAGTTACAGCCTGAAGAAACGGTCGATCAGTTTATTGAGCGTCAGAAAGTGCCACGGGCCGAGGTGCATCTGGTTCTCGTTAACGGCAGACATCTCGAGAGCGCCGAGCGAGAGCGTCACGTCTTAAAAGAAGGGGATACCCTGGCAATTTGGCCCCCCGTGGCTGGCGGCTAGACGGCCTCAATTTGGTTTTCTGAAGCCATGGAAGTTCAAAAAGACCTCGGGGTGAGTCACGCCGTATTTTTCCGCTCGCTGGCACAGTTGCCCGACGGATGGGTCTCGGAGACCCGTTCAACGGGTGCTACGCTCGAGTATGGAGGCGGAACGGTCACCATTGAACTCGCGCCAGAGTGTGAGCGTCGGATCGGTTTGATTCGAATTCCCTATACGCCAACCGTATTTCGTTTTGAGGGCCTGTCTGACGTGGAGAGGGAGGCCTTTCAATCGCGCTTTGATCTCACCTTTCAACGCGGCGGGGGGTAGCTCGAGTTAGCCCTTCAGCGATGACCATGATTACCGACACGCTTAGCCGACCGCTGCGAGATCTTCGGATTTCGGTGACGGATCGATGCAATTTCCGCTGCGTCTACTGTATGCCTCGGGAGATTTTTGGCCCCGGTTACGCCTTTGTCCCTCGAAAGGACCTCCTGACGCTGGAGGAAATTGCCCGAATTGCCACGGTCTTTGCGCGGATTGGGATGCGTAAAGTGCGCATCACCGGAGGGGAGCCGCTGATACGGCGCAATCTTGAGCATCTTGTGGAGATGATTAATGCGATAGATGGCGTTGAGGACATCAGCCTGACAACCAATGGGTCGATGCTGACGGCACGACGCGCTGCAGATCTCAAAAAGGCCGGTTTGCGACGGCTCACGGTCAGTCTTGATGCGCTGGATGACGAAACCTTTAAGAAAATTAATGATGTGGATTATCCGGCCGCTCGCGTATTGGACGGGATTGAGAACGCACGTACGGCAGGGTTTAGCGACATCAAGGTCAATGCGGTCATTCGAAATGGCCTCAATGAACATGCGGTCATGGACCTCGTGAAGCATTTTCGCGGCTCGGGCTGTATCGTGCGCTTTATCGAATACATGGATGTCGGTGAGACCAACGGTTGGAATCTCGACGATGTCATTCCGGCAGAACAGTTGGTCGATCAGATCAATGCGCAATTTCCGCTAGAGCCGATCAATCCCAATTACCGCGGAGAAGTTGCCAAGCGGTGGCGGTACCGAGACGGCGGTGGGGAGATTGGCTTCATCACCTCAGTCACCCAGTCGTTTTGCGGCGAGTGCTCCCGAGCGCGTCTTTCAGCAGTGGGGGAGGTCTATACCTGTCTTTTTGCCTCGCAAGGGCATGATCTTCGCGAGCTGTTACGCTCTGGCGCAGATGACGAGGCGCTCCTCTCACGGGTAACGCAGATCTGGACCGGTCGCGACGATCGGTACTCGGAGCTTAGAGGGCTAAATGTTCCGCTTCCTGCTTCGGGTCGAGGCAAGGTCGAGATGTCCCACATCGGCGGCTAGTCGCCATAGCCCTCAGGGGCCATCTCCAGCGTTTAGGCGGAACCGGGGTAATGAGGACGCCGCTGACAGGCTGGGCAGTCATCATTTCGATTCAGATGTATCGATTGCCATTCCATGGCGATGCCGTCAAACATCAAAACCCGACCGACTAATCCTTCTCCGGTGTTCAGCAGGACGTTGAGTGTTTCGAGCGCTTGCATCGTGCCGATGACGCCAACAATCGGCGCGATGACGCCCTCCATGGCGCAGGTCGCGCCTTCAATACCGGTATCGGGATACAGACAGCGGTAGCACGGCGAAAGAGGATCGCGCGGCGCAAAGGTGGTGACCTGACCTTCCCAGCGAATGGCAGCACCTGAGACCAGCGGCGTCCCCGTCTGCAGACAGACTTCATTCAAATGAAAGCGGGACGGAAAGTTATCCGTACAGTCGACGACCACGTCGGCAGCCATTACGGCCTGTAGGAGATCATCGCCGTCAAGCTCGTAATCGATAACCTCAACCGCGCAACGCGCATTCAATTGAGCGATCGCTTCTCGAGCCGATGCCGCTTTGGGTTCTCCAATCATGCTTTGTCTATGAATAACTTGACGCTGCAGGTTGGACTCGTCCACACGATCGAAGTCTGAGATGGTCAGGCGACCAACGCCCGCGCTGGCAAGATAGAG
Source organism: Gammaproteobacteria bacterium (assembly GCA_038131525.1). Taxonomy (GTDB): domain Bacteria; phylum Pseudomonadota; class Gammaproteobacteria; order Arenicellales; family UBA868; genus UBA868. The sequence continues at coordinate 226,832 of JAYPPP010000001.1, forward strand.
CGCAACGGGGGATCCCAATCCGCCCATGCCAATAATGAGCACATGGCTGTTGAGCAGTCGCGACTGCCCATCGGCACCCACCTGCGGCAGCTTAATTTGCCGGCTGTAACGATTCTGATCAGCGGAATCCATCATGCTCCTATCCCAAGCGCAGATTGCTATGGCCTAGAACATTCGTTCAAAGACTTGGTAAGGCGTTCGCGTCATGCTCAGGTGTTCATAAACGGTTTGTGCCTTGAGATTGTCTTTTTCAACATAGAGGCGTATGCCTCGCACATCACTATTTTCAGTCGCTTGCGCAACAACGTGCTCGTACAGCTGCCGGAAAATTCCTCTTCCACGATGGGAGGGCAATACATAAACGCTTTGTATCCACCACAGATCCCCATTTCGCCAGTCGCTCCATTCAAAGGTAATCAGGAGTGCGCCAACACAGGCGCCGTCCGACTCAGCAACCAAGTAAAACCCGCGTGCAGGTGACTGGATAACAGACTTGACGCCGGCATGAACGGTGACCGGATCAAGAGCGCGGTCTTCGGTTTCCTCTGCCATGGCGATGTTAAACTGCGCGAGCGCATGAGCATCCTCTGCCGTGGCACCGCGGATCACAATCGATTTAAAAGACGCGCTCATGAGACAGTTTCCTGATTACTCAATACCGTATCGCTTGGAGGCGTACAAATCATGACCGGACGTTCGCATGACGACAATATTAGCAAAGCGGCATTTATCGGGCTGGGCGTTATGGGCTATCCCATGGCCGGTCATTTGGCAAAAAAAGGGTACCAGGTCACGGTATTTAATCGCACGGCAACCAAAGCAGAGCAGTGGGTGAAAGAGTTTGGTGGGCAGCACGCGTCGACCCCTGCAGAGGCCGCTAAGGATGCCCAGATTGTCTTCTCATGCGTCGGTAATGACGATGATCTACGGGCGGTCGCCATGGGCGATGATGGAGCCTTGCCGGCCATGGCAGCGGGTGCCATCTATGTGGATCACACGACAGCGTCCGCTGAAGTCGCTCGTGAGTTGGCATCCGTTGCGCAGGCGCAGCAGGTTCACTTTCTCGATGCGCCTGTTTCAGGCGGTCAAGCCGGTGCGGAAAATGGGGTATTGACGGTGATGGTGGGTGGCCAGGCTGAGATATTCGATGTTGCCCGGCCGGTTATCGACAGTTACGCGCGCGCGGTCGGCCTTATGGGTCCGGTCGGAAGCGGTCAGCTTACGAAAATGGTGAATCAGATTTGTATCGCGGGTCTTGTGCAGGGCTTGTCCGAGGGTCTTGATTTCGCAAGTCGCTGTGGACTGGATGTAGAGCAGGTGCTCGAGGTCATCTCAAAAGGGGCGGCTCAGTCCTGGCAGATGGAAAATCGCGGCAAGACCATGAACCAGAACGAGTTCAATTTTGGGTTTGCTGTTGATTGGATGCGTAAGGATCTGGGTCTTTGTTTAGGTGAAGCCCGACGTATGGGATCCCGATTGCCGGTGACCGCGCTTGTTGATCAGTTTTACGGCCAGGTCCAGGCGCGTGGTGGGGGTCGCTGGGATACCTCTAGCCTGATTACCCTTCTGCGCGATTAAGCTGCTTCGTGACGGCGCTCAGCGGGCGCGTTGCCAGCGATCGCTGAGGTCTTGATGGTGGGCGGCCAGCCATTGCAGAGCGATCAGCGTCATGCTGTTGCTGACCTCACCACGGTGCATGAGGTCCAGCGCTTCCTCGAGCGGCCAGACGGAAGCGCGGATATCTTCGTGCTCGGTCTCGAGGCCATGAATGCCGCCGACGTCGGATGTATCCACCTCGCCACAGAACAGATACACCAGTTCTGAGCAGGCCCCCGGCGTTGAAAAATATCGGGCGATAGGCTCCAGTCGTTTGATGACGCAGCCCGCTTCTTCGCGGGCCTCGCGAATCGCCAACGCCTCAGGCGTTTCACCGTCCTCAATAACGCCCGCGATACATTCGACCAGCCAGGGTTGTGGCCATGCCGCGGACCAGGCTCCGATGCGGAACTGTTCGATGAGAACGACGGCATGCCGAATCGGATCAAAAGGCAGTACGGCGCCCACAGCCCCCCGATCCATCACCTCCCGAGACAGCAGAGGTGACCAGTCGCCGTCATATCGCTCATGGCGAATACGATAGCGATGAATCTTTAGATAGCCTGAGCTGATCTCTGATTCGTCATCAATATCAACCCCTTTCGGATTTCGCGACGCCGTCACCATCCGTTTCAGTCAGCCCTTTAGCCCTGGGGGTGTGCCCAGGCGTTGTGCTGCGTTACCCAGGATCTTCTCAAGGCAGGTAGCGATTGCGAGCAGCGTCTCTTCATGGAGACGAGGCGCGATCAATTGCAGGCCCACCGGCATCTTGGATTGATCGAGGCCTACCGGAAGCGTGATGGCGCAAAGCCCAAGATAGTTGGCGGCGCAGGTATTCCTTAGAGCGCCAATATTCTTAGGGCGATACGTTTCGATCGAGTCGACGTCGCTGACTCGGGGCGGAGAGATGGCGACAGTGGGACTGATCATTACCTGACACGTCTCAAATCGAGTGGCTGCAAGCTGGCTCAGCGATTGAAGCTTGCGACGGCGTTGCAGGTATTCGGTTGCGCTGATCGATCCTCCGTCTTTTATTCGGGAGGAGACCAATGGGTCTAGCGTGTCACGCCATTGCGGTGCCGTCGATGTCAACATTTCATCGATCTCGGCTGCAACAACGCTGCCTACCTTGAGCAACTCAATCGCGGGTGCGGCCTCGGGTAAGGCGGCGTCCACGATCCTGACGCCAGCCTCACTGAGTTCTCTAAGGGCTGCGTCAACGGCCTCAACGATCCCCGATTCGCAATCGGCCCAGAGGGCGTTCTCGCCGGACCCTAAAACAAAGTCACTGGGTTGGCATCGGGACACTTCACGAGCAAGACGCGGGCCATAGCTTCTCTGATGCGGATCGATCGCTGAGAAGGCGGTTACCGAATCGGCGACGGTACGGGTCAGTATCCCGGCGGTATCCAGCGTTGGGCTTAGCGGAAAAATGCCCGAGACCGGCCATCGCCCAAAACTCGTCTTCAGGCCGACGCAGCCGGTCATGCTGGCCGGGATGCGAACGGACCCCGCCGTGTCTGACCCGAGGGCGACTAAGGCCGATCCTTCACACAGACTCACGCCAGCACCGCTACTGGAACCTCCAGGGACGCGGTGCTCTTTTGCATCCCACGGATTTTTGGGTGTTCCCCAGTGGCTATTCACGCCAAGACCCCCAAATGCGAACTCCACGGTATGTGTTTTCCCAGTAAACACGCCATGCTGATTCCGCAGGCCCTTGATGAGATCGCCTTCCGCCTGCCAAGGGTCAGGCATAGCAGCCGGAGAGCCCGCAAAAGTCTCAGTACCCTCTAAGCCGTAAAGATCTTTGACCGAGATAGGAACGCCCTGAAGGGCGCCGAGATCCTGGGCCTGGGATAGCGCCGCATCGGCTTTTTCGGCCTGCCGTAGGGCGGCATCGGGGGTCCAGTCGCGATAGGCGTTTAATTCAGAAACATGGTTGGATAGGCAATCCTGCGCGAGGGAAACCGCGGTTAACGATCCGTCTCGAAGGGCGCGAGCTATCTCTGCCAAGGGCCGTTGGGAGGGTCGCTGACTATTCATAGGGTATCGATTCGATAGGTGAAGGTGCGCAGTCTACGCCATCTGCTGAGAAACGCACGACTCGGGGCGCATGTCCGATTGCTGCCGCGAAGTCGATGAGATCTTTCGTCTTTAACATTGTGGTTCGGGTGTTAATCAAAGGATGCAGATAGATGGTCGGTGTCTCCAGCAAAGCCTGATCGATCAGAAAATGGACGACCCGCGCGCGATCATTGATGAGCGCCAACGGCGAGACCGAGCCCGGCCGTACGCCAAGATAGTGCATCAGGCGCTGCTCAGAGCAGAATGAGAATCGACCTGCGCCCACGGCTGTCGCCAGAGCTTTGAGGTCGATCACCCGGTCCTCATGACAGCTGACAAGCCACATCACACCTTTTTTGTTCCTTAAAAACAGGTTTTTGATATCACCTTGGCCCTGCGGCGTGACGCGCAAGGTCTTGCTGTCACCCACGGTGAACATGGGGGGATGATCGATGGTGGGGCATGCCCATCCTCGCTCGCCTAACCACTCCAGCAATGCGTCTGAGGTCATCGGCTGTGAGCCGTCAACCAGCTGTGCGGCTTGCGTCAAGGCATCGGTCATCGTCGGAATCGAGCAGGTCGCCCGCTATAATAGTTATCTGGATTAAGTCTAACTCGACTGCTTTGGGTTTGAGGTCCGTTATGCCTGCAGCGCCCCGCCGCTCATCGAAACGAAAGAAAGCGTCTGCTTCAAAAGCACGCCAGTCAGCATCCGTCGCCCACCCCTTGGAAGCGGTGGGCGTCTCAGAGTTTACCGAGCGCTCCTATCTCAATTACTCCATGTACGTGGTGCTCGATCGAGCGCTGCCGAGTCTGGCGGATGGGCTGAAGCCGGTTCAGCGGCGCATCGTATACGCGATGTCTGAGCTGGGTCTCGCGGCCACGTCCAAATATAAGAAGTCAGCCCGGACCGTTGGCGACGTCCTGGGCAAGTTTCATCCCCATGGCGATTCCGCCTGCTATGAAGCGATGGTGTTGATGGCGCAGCCGTTCAGTTTCCGTTATCCGCTTGTCGATGGCCAGGGAAACTGGGGCTCTCAGGACGATCCCAAGTCCTTTGCGGCGATGCGCTACACCGAGGCTCGGCTGTCTGGGTTCGCCGAAATGCTCTTGTCCGAGCTGGGTCAGGGCACGGTGGAGTGGGGTTTGAATTTTGACGGCACCTTACGAGAACCCCGCCTTTTGCCGGCCCGCTTGCCCAATGTATTGCTGAACGGGAGCTCCGGTATTGCCGTCGGCATGGCTACCGATATCCCGCCTCACAACCTGAGAGAGGTGGTCAGCGCCTGTATCCGCTTGCTGGATAGCCCGCGAGCAAGCCTGGGTGACATTTGTGAGCACGTGAAAGGACCTGATTTCCCGACCGGTGGCGAAGTGGTGACGTCTGCCGAAGAAATTCGTGAGGTGTACCGCACCGGCTATGGATCGGTTCGTCAGCGCGCGGTATGGCGAGAAGAAGAAGGAAACGTTGTGATTACTGCGCTGCCGTATCAGGTCTCGGGTGAGCGGATTATCGAGCAGGTGGCAACGCAGATGACCGCGAAGAAGCTACCCATCGTAGACGATATTCGGGACGAGTCAGATCACGAAAACCCAACCCGGATTGTTATTGAGCCACGGTCTAATCGAGTCGATCGAACTGCTCTCATGGATCATCTGTTTGCTACAACATCGTTGGAGCAGTCCTATCGCGTCAATATGAACATGATTGGCTTGGATGGTCGACCGCGGGTATTTGATTTAAAAGCAGCGTTAAAGGAGTGGCTCGACTTTCGTCTCGATACGGTCAAGCGGCGTTTATCGTTTCGCCTCGATCGTGTGGTCAAGCGACTGCATATCCTAGATGGCTTGCTGATCGCTTTTCTGAACATCGATGCGGTAATTCGCATTATCCGAAAAGAGGACGAGCCCAAGCCGGTTCTCATGAAGCGCTTCAAGTTAAGCGATGCCCAGGCTGAGGCGGTCCTGGAGTTGAAATTACGTCATTTGGCGCGATTGGAAGAGATAAAAATAACGGGCGAGCAACAGGAGTTGGCGCGCGAGAAAGCAGAGCTCGAAAAGGTATTGAAATCTCGTGATCGCCTGAAGACGGTCGTCAAGAAGGAGCTGCTCGCGGACGCAGAGGAGTTTGGGGATGACCGCCGATCTCCGCTTGTAGAGCGCGAGGCAGCACAGGCGCTGAGCGAGACAGCATTGATTCCCTCTGAGCCGATTACCGTCGTGCTATCGAAAAAAGGATGGATCAGGGCTGCAAAGGGAACAGAGATTGATCCGCGGGAGCTCTCCTATCGGGGCGACGATGGATATTTGCATTCCTGTCCAGGAAAGACGAACCAGCCCTTGCTCTGCCTCGATTCGACGGGGCGGACCTATGGGTTACGGCCTCACGAGCTGCCCTCGGCGCGTAGCTTGGGTGAGCCCGTGGGTAAGACATTGAAGCCGCCGGCAGGTGCCTCCTTTGCGGGCGTGATGATTGGCGATAACGCCAGCCAGTTTCTTCTGGCCTCTGATGCGGGCTATGGGTTTGTCGCCACGATCGAGGATTTACTCACGCGCAATAAGTCCGGCAAAGCGGTTCTTAGTGCTCGCGGCGCCGGTGTGTTGCCGCCACAGCGCGTATTTGATTATGAGGATGACTGGGTGGCGGCCGTTACCAGTACCGGGCGGCTGCTGATTTTCGCCCTCGCCGAGTTGCCTGAACTTGGTCGCGGTAAAGGCGTGAAGATCATGAATATTCCGTCGGCCAAATATAAGGCGGGTCAGGAGCGCCTCGCCAGCATCGCGGTATTTCGTGAGGGCGATTCGATTATGCTTTTTTCAGGCAAACAGCATATGCGCCTGAAGCCGAGCGATATCGATACCTTTGTGGGCGCTCGAGCGCAGCGGGGCCGGGCGTTGCCTCGCGGGTATCAGAACGCCCCGACCATTGAGACCATCCTGGCTTAGCGTGAGGGGTAATAGGGCTCAAACGAGGACGTAAATGAGACTTCAGGTACGTTCGGTCGGGCCCGAGATAACCGCTTCTGGCGAACCGCTTTATCAGCGCGTCCCCACAAAGGACGACGATGGGCATGCCTACAGCGACTTCATGGTGCTGATACCTGGCATGCGGGATTTATCGGCGCGAGAGTTAAGCGATCACGTCTCCGGCCTTCAGGCCGTGCTGGGCTCATACGATCAAATCGTTTTTGCCGATCTCAATCTCAATCTCAATCTGCTATGGGTGACGCTACGCCCGAAGTTGGGACTGATTCCAGAGATTGCTGAGCGTCTTCGGCAACGCATTCCACAAGCAAAGCTTATAGCCCACGAATAACGTGCTGTCGCCTGAGCGAGCACGCTTTGCTCTGGCAGGAGCGTGCGTTAGAACGGCAGGGCTAAACGGGGTCGCAGCGCGATGAGCTGACGGCGGAAGGCATCCTGAATTCGCTTGAGTGCGGATTCATTAGCGCCCTCAAAGCGCATGACCACTGTGGGCGTGGTGTTTGAGGCGCGAGCGAGACCAAACCCGTCGTCAAAGTCGACGCGGATGCCGTCGATGTCACAGATCGTACCGTCCGGGAAATCCGCAGCCGCGACTAATTCAGCAATGAGTTCGTAATGCTCGCCCTCATCCATCTCGAGCTTGAGCTCGGGGGTGTTTACGGTATCCGGGATAGCAGAAAACACCGTATCTGCGGAGTCATCGGTCCTCGCGAGGACTTCACAGAGTCTTGCGGCGGCATATAGCGCATCATCAAATCCGTACCAGCGCTCTTTAAAAAACAGATGGCCGCTCATCTCGCCGCCTAAGGCTGCGTCGCTTTCGCGAAGCTTCGCTTTAATAAACGAGTGCCCCGTTTTCCACATAGTGGGCTTGCCGCCCGCGGCCGCGATAGCGTCCGGTAGCAGACGCGTACACTTGACGTCGTAAATGATCTCTGCCCCGGGGTGGCGGGACAGGATATCCCGCGCGAACAAAATCATTTGTCGATCTGGCCAAACCACCTTGCCCGTGTTGGTAACAACTCCCAGCCGATCGCCATCACCGTCGAAAGCCAAGCCAAGATCCGCTTGGTGTTCACGGACCGCGGCGATTAGATCCTCTAAATTTTCTGGAACGCTGGGATCGGGATGATGATTCGGAAAATGTCCATCGACCTCGCTGAAAAGTTCGATGACCTCACAGCCAATTTCTCGCAGTAGTCTGGGTGCCAACATACCGGCCACCCCGTTTCCGCAATCGCACACCACCCGAAGCGGTCGATCCAGATGAATGTCTTCTGTAACCCGCCGCAGGTATGCCGGCACCACATCCTCCTGAGATTGTTGTCCGGCGCCGTGGGCAACGGTTTGCGCCTCGATACGATGCTTAAGCCCCTGGATTCGCTCACCGGCTAATGTGTGCGTGCCGACCATAATTTTCAGACCGTTGTAATCCGGCGGGTTATGACTGCCGGTCACGGAAACCGCCGCGCCGATGCCGAGGTGATGGGTGGCGAAATAGGTGAGCGGCGTGGGCACCATTCCAATATCGATGGCGTTACACCCCGCTGCGGTAATGCCCTCGGTTAGGGCGGTGACCATGTCAGGACCGGAGAGACGTCCATCCCGACCCACGATAACCGCCGAATCACCTGCCTCCAACGCTTCCGAGCCAATCGCTTGACCGATCTGCCTGACAATCTCAGGCGTCAGGGATTGGTCTACGATGCCTCGTATATCGTAGGCCTTAAAGATCTCCGGGTGGGGCACTTTCATATCTAAGAAGTTTATCCTGTGAACGGTGAAGGCGTCTCGTTTCGAAATTGCATCGCGGAGATATCGCTTCTTTAAGAAATTTACTTTCTGTGTTTATCCAGCGGATGTCGTAAGCGCCTCGCGGTTAAGTTTTACGAAAAAAATGCATCGATCCTTCGGTGTTTTATAAAGTTGTGATCGGGTCCGATGGATTCTCGTGGGGTTATAAGATCTTTATCAGCGCATAAAGTCCGGTGAATCAAGCAAGCGAAGTCTGTGCTAGATTGGGCCCAACAAAATCAAAAGCAAAGCCGAGAGACCGACGGTTGGCCTCGGACCAAGCGCTTTTCCGGTGGTGGGTAGGGGGGGTCACGCATCCGGCGGGTCCGTCGGTAAACCAACCATCAGAAAGATAAAAGAGAAATAAATAAAAGGAGAGGTTATGACGTCGGAGTCACTGGAGTTGGATTCCAAAGTTATTCGTGAGATGGACACCTATCAGGTGCACCCTTGGGAGGCTTTCGGTCAGCCCCCGGAAAAGAAGACGATTATCGGAGCCGGCGAGGGCGCGTACGTCTGGGATGCCAAGGGTCGCCGACTGCTCGATGGGCCCGGGGGAATGTGGTGTGTCAACGCAGGCCATGGTCGCCAGGAGATCGTTGACGCCATGAACGATCAGGCGCTTCAGCTTTCCTACACAAGTCCGTGGAGCCACTCAACAGAACCCGCCGCTCGGTTGGCCAAACGCCTGGCCTCAGTAACACCCTCAGATCTCGAAAACGTCTTTTTTGCGACCGGCGGATCAACCGCGGTTGACTCGGCGCTTCGCTTCGTCATGTTTTACAACAATGTTCTGGGTCGGCCCGAAAAGAAACATATTATTTCCCGGCAGAACGCGTACCACGGCAGTACGTATCTGTCCGCAGCGGTCTCCGGTAAGCCTCGAGATAAGAATTGGCTGGACACCCGGCTCGATACCGTCCATTTCATCTCATCGCCCAATCCGTACCGGCGTCCGGAGGGTATGAGCGTTGAGGTGTTTCGTGATTCGCTGATCAAGGAGCTGGAGGAAAAGATTCTTGAAGTTGGAGCCGATCGCGTCGGCGCCTTCATTGCAGAACCCATTCTTGCATCAGGCGGCGTCATCGTCCCGCCAGAGGGCTATCAGGCTGCGTGCCTTGAAGTATGTCGTCGGCACGATGTGCTTTACATCTCAGACGAAGTCGTTACCGGCTTCGGACGTCTCGGCCACTGGTACGCTTCCGAGACCGTTTTTGATATCTCGCCCGACATTCTGATCTCTGCAAAAGGGCTCACATCAGGGTATGTGCCTTTGGCGGCTACCGTGATTTCCAATCGACTAATCGAAGATATCAGCAACAGCGTGGAAAAGTCAGCGGTCTTCTCCAATGGCTTTACCTATTCGGGCCATCCGGTCGCCTGCGCCGCAGCGCTTGCGAACATGGATCTGATCGAGTCTGAGGGATTGCTTGAGAATGCGCGCGAACTCGGCCCGTACATGCAGGCGCAGCTTCAGACCCTTTCCGATTTACCCATTGTGGGCGACGTTCGAGGAATGGGACTGATGGGATGTCTCGAGTGCGTCGCAAGTCGTGAGAGCAAACAGCCGCTAACGCTCGATTATGAGGTGGGTAGTCGCATCGACAAGCATTGCCAGGAACTGGGATTGCTGGTCCGACCGTTAATCAATATGTGCGTCATGTCGCCGCCGCTGTGTATCACGGCAGAGCAGATTGATGACATGGTGCGAATCTTGCGTGAGGGTATCTCGCGGACGATGGACGATCTCGAGAAAGAGGGCATCGCAACATTCCACTAGGTCAGGCCTAAAGGCTCATTCCGAGAATCGGCCGAATTATCCAACCTCTTGCGAGGTCTCAGGGTGTTAGGGACTCGGGATTGTTGGCCTCGGCGTAGGCAAGGCATGCGGCCCAGTCCTCAGCGAAGGTCTCCCTGACGCGCTCGAGGCTGAGAGGTTCAATAAGCGGGCCATCTTCAAGCCACCGCGACGGAACCAGGTGCGCTGCGCCCAACACGCCGTAGCAGGCCCATAGTTTGAGGCGCCGCTGGATGCGGTTCAGTCCGGAATGCGCTAGAGCCCCAGGCACCTCAGCGAAGAGATGCTTGCCGACCGATCGAGAAAACTTGAGCTGCTTCTCGCTCCACGAGCTGTGCACAACAGAAAGGTCGATGCGCTCTCGCCGATAAGTGGCTCCCGTGAACTGACACAGCTGATCAATGAGTCGGAAGGGATCGCGTTGTAGGTCCTCATGAAAGAGGACGAGGGGTTTCGATCCAAAGCGTGCCTCTATCGATTGAATCATGGGGAGAAATCGCATCTGCTCTTTGCCCCAGATACGAGGCGCACTGCTGCCGAGATCTGCGTAGGCCTCAAAGGGCAGACTGCCTCCATTTTTGACGTAGCGTCGATAGTGCGAGGCAATCCAGCGGTCGTGACGGCGAAGCACCAGAATGACGCGGGCATCAGGTTTGAATGAAGCGAATTCGTTGAGACGCTGGTCAAGTCGAAACGCAGCTTCCCTTGAGACCAGGTAACGCCGGTCCGAGGTTTTATCAATAATTGCCGGGTAGCGGCGGTAGCGATCCCGGTGAACGTATCGAATACCTTCCAGCACCGGAAAGACGCGGTTCTGTAAGTACGTCGACGCCGCCTTCCCGAGTCCTACGTGATAGTAGATCTGGTAGTCGTTTGGGTTGCGAGCCACAAATAAAAGCGTTTACGGCCGGTTTGCGTAGGTCAATCCTAGTTTGCGCGTTCACTCTGCGCGCGCAGAGCCAGATAATTCATCAAATCAATCAATTCGTTTTGACCGCCGGCCAGCGATACTTTTGTTCGATATTTGCCATCCACGATGATCGTGGGAACCCCATCGGTCTCATAGCGGCCCGACATCTGATTGGCATTAGCCAACATCGAATCGACACCGAACGAGTTGAACGTATCGAGAATAGCTTTGGGATCCACGCCTTGATCTGCAGCCCAGGCGGCTACTTCCTCTACGCTTTTCATCCGCTTTCTTTCCTTATGGATTGAGTCGAAATAGGGCTCGTGAAGCTTGTCGACCAGTCCCAGGGCGATAAAGGTGTAGTAGACCCGGGCGTCGAAAGCCCAGGACCGATTAAGAACCGCAGGTAAGCGTACAAATTCAACAAAGTCAGGTTTATTTTTCAGCCATTTCACCAGATAGGGCTCAAGCGAATAGCAGTGCGGGCACCCGTACCAGAAGAGCTCAAGCACTTCGATCTTGTCTCCGGTGCTCACCGGTTGCGGAGCCATCAGTTCAAAGTAGTTCACATCCTGATCGAACTCCTGCGCCGTGGCAGGCATGGCCAGAGAAAACATGATGAGCAGAATGCCGGTAAGTTTCTTCATGACTTTTTCCTAGTCGGTATCAAGCACGTTCAGGCCGGAAGAGCCTGATGGATTAAATCGTTCAGTCCATCAAAACTGCCGTTACTCATAATGACAATCTGATCGCCGGGCCGAGCCGTTTTTACGACCGAATCCACGATGGCGTTGATGTCTTCGAGCACGATGAGTTTAGTCCGATTGGGATGAAGCGCAAGTGCGCGCGGATCCCAGCCCATATCCGATCGCTGCCGCACAATCGCAACGTCGGCGAGACTCAGCGCGCTCGCTAAGTCGTCCTGGTGGTCGCCCCGTTTCATTGTGTTAGACCGAGGTTCCAAAACCGCGATGAGCTGACCCGATGGGGATGCCTGCCGCAGTGTCGTTAGCGTCTCGCGAACCGCGGTGGGGTGATGCGCAAAATCGTCGAATAGCGCGATAGATCCCGTGGGATTCAGACGCTCGAGTCTTCGCTTGGGCAGTTGAAAGTCACGCAGTTCTCGACAAGCGGTTTGACCCTCAACACCCACCGCACAGCAGGAAGCGATCGCTGCCAGGGCATTGAGCATGTTGTGGGTACCCATGATATTCCAGTCCACGGTCCCTACACGTTGACCCTGACGAAAAACATCAAACGCGCGACAGTCGGCGCTAAGCGGCTTAGCAAACCAATCTGCGCTTTCGTCTTGCACGCTATAGGAAGTGACACGCGACCAGCAGCCGCGCTTCAGGATACGGCCGATCCGCGGGTCGTCGGCGTTAATGATCACCTCGCCATCTTCGGGGACGCTTCTCAGCAGGTAACCAAATTGTTTTTCGATATCCTCCAATGAGTCGAAGATGTCGCCATGATCGAATTCAACGTTACCGATAACCAATATGTCCGGCCGATAGTGGAGAAACTTCGACCGCTTATCAAAAAAAGCGGTGTCGTATTCATCCGCCTCGATAACGAACCAGTCGCCGAGCCCAAGTCGAGCGGAGCTGCTGAAGTTCCCCGGTATGCCGCCAATTAAAAAGCCGGGTTGTCGGTCGGCGCGATCCAAAATGAACGACGCCATGCTGCTGGTTGTGGTCTTGCCGTGCGTTCCGGCGATGGCAAGCACGCGGCGGTCAGGGATAAGCGTCTGTCTCAACCATTGTGGGCCGGAGGTGTAGGGCAATCGCTGGGCAAGGATGTGCTCAACCAGCGGGTTGCCGCGCGAAAGCGCATTGCCAATGACGCAAAGCGAAGTATCGGGGGCGATAGCATCGGGTTGATAGCCCTCAAAAAGAGGGATCCCTTCCTGCGCCAGGAGCGTGCTCATGGGGGGGTACAGTGATTGATCCGATCCCTGAATCGCATACCCGCATTCCCGGGCAATCAGCGCCAGCCCGGCCATGAAGGTACCGCCAATACCCGCGATATGGATACTCTCAGTCAACCCGCGTTCTGACCAGTGACCGTCATAATCACCCACATAACCGCCGACTGGCATCCCACAATCACCAGTAGCGCGGTGCCGATTCCCGTCTCCATCGCCTGTCGGAGAATCGACGTCATCACCGCGAGGGACCAGACCGCGATGCCTGCGGCAAGGATCAACGGAATCGTGAGCATCATCGCTGCCTGGGGATCATCAGGAAGTAAGCGCTCATGCCAGCCGAAAAACGGCAGCGCGATAAGCTGCAGGATCGATGTCGCGCCAAACATGGCGGTCAGAGTCTGCATGGACCGCTCCGGCCGCTTTCGAACTCTAAGAATCAGATTAATCAGAACCGAAAAGAGTAAGACTTGTCCCACAGAGAGCAGCGTGCCACTCGCCAGACCCATATTGGGTACGGCGTTGGCGGCGTTACTGATAATTGCTGCAGCGCCGGCTAAAACAAACAACGCTTCCGATCGCGGTACGTCATGTGCCTTGCCTCGAAACAAGCAAAGACCGAAGAAGAGCTGCAGTATCTTTATCATGAGCGTGCGAGGAAAAAACGAAGCCCGATGATATCATCAGCCATGCTTTTCTAATCACGCCGAACCGATAAAGTCGGCGCAGAACGTGGTCCTCAATGAGCAAGTCAACTCGCTACGTCGCAACGCAAGACGCGGTCAATGCTTTTGCCGATGTAGCGGCAAAAGCGCCCTGGTTATCGATCGATACCGAGTTCGAACGTATCCGAACGTATTACCCCAAACTCTGCCTGGTTCAGATAGGGGCGCCGGGTGAATCGGTATGTATAGACCCGCTAGCGGATATCTCGCTTGATCCTCTGCGCGAGGCCATTGCAGAAAGTCCCGCGGTAAAGATCTTTCATGCAGCCCGTCAGGATCTTGAAGTTCTTCACCACGCGCTTGCGCTCATGCCTAACCATCTTTTCGATACGCAGATTGCCGCTGCGATGACAGGCTATGGTGATCAGGTGGGGTATGCCCATCTCGTGAAGACCATTTGCGGCGTCGAGCTGTCGAAGGCCTACACCCGAACCCCCTGGTGTCGACGCCCGCTCACCGATCAAGAAATTCTTTACGCATTTGACGACGTGGAATACCTGGACACGATCTGTGACCAGCTTCGGCATGAATTGGAGAGTAAAGATCGACTGGGATGGCACGCTGAGGATTGCGCGGCTTTGCTTTCCGGCGAATGGATGGATGCAGAGAACGCGGGAATTGAAAAGGTAGCCAAAGCCTGCAGCGGTCTCGGTCAAGAAGCCCAGAGTGTGGCTCACGCCCTGGCCGTTTGGCGCGAGGAGACCGCACAGCGCCGTGATCGACCTCGTGAATGGCTGCTTGCCACCACCGCGATCGTGGCCTTGGCGGAACGGCGGCCCGCAAGCATATCGGAGCTTGCCAAGGTAGCCGATATCGAGCCGGGGACCGTTAAGCATCGAGGCGATGAAATCCTCGAGGTGATCAAAGAGGGTAAAAAAAACGCTGACGGCTTTATTGCGAGAAAGCCGCCCACAAGACCTGATGAAAAAACCAAGGCGCTCGGTAATGCGCTATGGGATACCCTCAACCGGTTGTGCGCCGAGGCGGAGATTCCAACCTCTTGTGTAGCAAAGCGAGACGACATTCGTGCTCTTGCGGCCGGGCGCCGGGACCTAAGGCTTTTAACCGGATGGCGAAGAGACTTTGCCGGCGAAAAACTTGAAAAAATAGCAACGGAAACCGCTTGAAACGACCTTGCTAAAATAAGTTTTGACAATCATCTAGGTAAAGGAGGGTGACGACATGCCAGGATTGCGAACCATCTTAGTGCCGTTTAACAACGCACAGCCGACGGCGCCCGCCGTGAAGGCCGCCAAAAAGTTAGCGGAGGCTGAGGGTGCCTACATTGAGGGCGCGTATTGCCGTCAGGTGCTGCCGATTATTGCCGGAGAGGGTATTACTTTGCCCGGAGATTACCTGGCTGAGTTTGAAGAGGAAGGGCGAAATCAGGCATCACTCGCACGAACCCATTTCGAGTCGCTTGTCTCTGAACTGGGGATTCCGATGGACGGTCTGAGCGGTCAGGGACTGAGAGCCGGATGGACCTGAGATGATGGGTACCGGCCCCGAGGGCATTGGCGAATACGCCCGAGCCTTTGGGATCAGCGTGTTGCATCGCGATATTCACAATGCGAGCATGGACTGGAAGAGCACGGCGGAGGCGCTGCTGTTTGAGAGCGGCCGACCCCTGCTGTTGGTGAGTAACGACATCCCGGATACGATCGGACGACGCATCCTGGTGGCATGGAACGGCAGTATTGAAACCGCCCGAGCGCTGAGCGCCGCGCGCCCGCTGCTGGCGTCCTGCGAGGCGCTTCAGGTGCTCTCGGTGCAGGGAGGTATGACGTCGGGCCCCGATGTCGATCTCATTACGGCACATCTTAAGGCAAGCGGTTTTCGTGCTGAAGCCAAGACCCGCGATAGCGCGGGCACAACCGTGGGGCAGGCCATCGTCGAAGAGGCATCGGAGTTTGGGGCCGATTTAATTATCAAAGGCGCGTTTACACACAGTCGACTGCGACAGTTGGTGTTTGGCGGCGCCACCAGTGAGATTTTCAATCACGCAAGCTGTCCCGTGATTATGTGTCACTGAGCCCAGCTTAGGCGGTACGGCGGGCGCATGTCCGGACGCGCTCGACTCGCCTCAAATTGTCGCCAGCCGTATAATTCGCGCTCGCAATTTTAGTTTCCCTGTGGCTGCTATCAGGTCTCTTGCGAGACATTGCAGGCAGGGGTATTCCGGGGGGTTCGTATGTCTGTCTGCAACGATCTGCAACGAGAGGCAGCGAGCGATCGGAGTCCCTCACGATGACAGGGTAGTCAACTTCCTTTCGGAGAGTACGTCATGAAAAAGCCCGTGAGAGTCGCGGTAACAGGTGCCGCTGGGCAAATCAGCTATGCCATGTTGTTCCGCATTGCAGCCGGAGACATGCTGGGCCCGGATCAGCCCGTCATTCTTCAATTGCTGGAGATCCCGCCTGCCATGGATGCCTTGCAGGGTGTGGTTATGGAGCTCGATGACTGCGCGTTTCCGCTGCTTCATGCCGTTGAGTGCTCCGATGACCCGGTAAAGGCTTTTCAGGACACCGATTTTGCAATGTTGGTAGGTGCACGTCCGCGTGGCCCAGGCATGGAGCGCAAAGACCTGTTAACCGAAAACGCCAAGATTTTCTCGGTGCAGGGTAAGGCGTTAAACGAAAGTGCGAGCCGTGCCGTGCGGGTTCTCGTGGTGGGAAATCCCGCGAATACGAACGCTCTGATCGCTTCGGCAAATGCGCCGGACATTGACACGGCCCAGTTCACCGCAATGACGCGTCTGGATCACAATCGCGCGATCAGTCAGCTTGCGCAAAAGACCGGTGCCGCAACCACTGACGTGGCCCGGGTCACCATATGGGGCAATCATTCGGCGACTCAGTATCCGGACATTCATCACGCCACTGTAAAAGGAGAGAGCGCGATCACAAAAATGGACCACGATTGGATGGTCGATGACTTTATTCCGACGGTACAGCAGCGCGGCGCAGCGATCATCAAAGCGCGCGGCGCGTCAAGTGCCGCCTCTGCAGCGTCCGCTGCGATTGACCACATGCGGACCTGGGCGCAAGGTACAGCTGAGGGTGATTGGGTGAGTATGGCAATCCCATCAACGGGTCATTACGGAATTGAATCCGGGTTGATTTACTCGTTCCCGGTTCGGTGTGCAAATGGCAAATACGAAGTCGTGGAGGGACTCGAGATCAACGCCTTCAGTGAGGAGCGGATGCGGGTCACTGAGCAGGAGCTTCGCGAGGAACGCGACGGCGTTAAAGATCTGCTGGGCTAACCCCTCAAGAAGATCAGCAGGTAAGGTGCCATGATTCGAATAGCAGTCGCAGGTGTTGCCGGGCGTATGGGTCGAGCCCTGGTGTCTGCTGTGCAAGCGCAATCCGCGGCGAATGGCGGCATCGCGCTGACCCATGCCTTTGAGCGTCCGGGGCATGACGCCATTGGTTTGAACACTGCCGTTTTGGTTGGCACCGGCGAGACTGGTGTGGTGGTGGCCGACAGTATCGCGGGCGGAGAGTTTGATGTTCTGATTGATTTCACCTCGCCCGAATCAAGTCTTTCAAATCTTGAGTACTGCGCCGCGCAGGGATTGCGCGCCGTGATTGGAACCACCGGGTTTGATGCCAAGCAGCGCAAGGCAATTGAAGCCGTATCGACTCAAACGGGGGTGGTCTGGGCACCCAACATGAGCGTTGGCGTAAATATCACGCTAAAACTTCTGGAGGTAGCCGCTAAAGCCTTTGGCGATTCAGCGGATATCGAGGTCGTCGAGGCGCATCATCGGCATAAGGTAGACGCGCCTTCCGGGACGGCGCTCAAGATGGGGGAAGTGGTCGCAAGCGCGCTGAACCGCAATCTGGATGAGGACGGCGTTTTTGCTCGTCATGGAACGATTGGTCCACGCTCGGATCGTGAAATTGGTTTCTCGACGATCCGGGCAGCGGACGTGGTCGGTGAGCACAGCGTTTGGTTTGCGGTGGCGGGCGAGCGCGTGGAGATCACGCACAAGGCATCAAGTCGCGAGATTTACGCCAGCGGCGCGGTGCGAAGTGCGATTTGGGTCAACGATAAATCATCCGGTCTTTTCGATATGTACGATGTTTTAGGGCTTCGCAGCGATTAAGAATTGATGTTTCAAAGGCTCGGCGATAGAATGCCGTTCTTGGAATGAAGCACCAACTGAATACCCAAAAAAGGAGAAGCCCCAGCGGCTTCTCCTTTTTTTTATGCCGGCTCGACAGGAGCACGCAATGACCCCCGCGGTGCTGGTTCTTGAAGACGGCAGCATCTTTCGCGGCCGGTCGATCGGTGCTGTCGCAGAGACTGTCGGTGAGGTGGTATTCAACACCTCGATGACCGGTTATCAGGAGATCGTTTCTGATCCCTCCTACGCTCAGCAGATTGTGACCCTGACGTGTCCCCACATCGGTAACGTGGGCGCCAACCGCGAAGATACCGAGGCGGCAAATGCATTCGCCTGCGGTTTGGTGGTCAGGGATCTGCCGAAACTAGTCAGTAATTTTCGGTCAGAGCAAAGCCTGAGCGACTATCTGATCGGACAGAACGTTGTTGCCATCAGCGATATCGATACCCGTCAGCTCACCCGCCTGCTGCGCGAAAAAGGCGCCCAAAACGGCTGTCTTCAGGCCGGTGACATCGATGAAGAACGGGCTTTAGCAAAAGCCAAAGGCTTTGCGGGACTCAAAGGCATGGATCTTGCCCAAACCGTCACGACCGAGAAGTCCTATAAATGGGAAGAGGGCACGTGGCAGCTTGGAACGGGGTATACCTCCCCCCAAAAGGGTCGCTACCGTGTTGTTGCCTATGATTTTGGAGTA
Source organism: Gammaproteobacteria bacterium (assembly GCA_038131525.1). GTDB lineage: Bacteria > Pseudomonadota > Gammaproteobacteria > Arenicellales > UBA868 > UBA868. The sequence goes on from JAYPPP010000001.1 coordinate 245,460, forward strand.
AAGCGCAACATTCTGCGATTGCTTGTAGACCGCGGCTGTGAGGTAGAGGTGGTGCCGGCTAAGACGCCGGCAGCAGAGGTACTGGCTCGTCACCCGGACGGCGTGTTTTTATCTAACGGCCCCGGTGATCCTGAGCCCTGCACCTACGCGATTGATGCCATTCGTGAGATTTTGAAAAGCCAAACCCCGGTCTTTGGTATTTGTCTTGGACACCAACTGCTTGGGCTTGCGGCCGGGGCCCGCACGATGAAAATGAAATTTGGCCATCACGGCGCCAACCATCCGGTAGTTGATCTCGCCAACCAACGGGTCATGATCACAAGCCAGAATCACGGGTTTGCTATTGATCCGGATTCGTTACCTGAGCACGTACATGTAACGCACCGATCTTTATTTGATCAATCGATCCAGGGTATTGCGCTGACAAACGCTCCGGCTTTTTCATTTCAGGGGCACCCCGAAGCAAGTCCCGGCCCGCAGGATATCGTGCCGCTTTTTGATCAATTCGTCGCCATGATGACGTCGGATAAGCAAAGCAATGCCTAAGCGTACCGACCTAAAAACGATTCTGGTGATAGGCGCCGGTCCCATTGTGATTGGACAGGCCTGTGAGTTTGATTATTCCGGGGTACAGGCCTGTAAGGCGCTTCGTGAAGAAGGCTATCGCGTGGTGCTGGTGAATTCCAATCCGGCCACCATCATGACCGATCCGGAATTCGCCGATGCGACCTACATCGAGCCGATCACCTGGGAAGCCGTTGCGCTCATCATCGAAAAAGAACGACCGGATGCCCTGCTTCCCACCATGGGAGGGCAGACAGCTCTTAATTGCTCGCTCGATCTTGTCCGTCACGGCGTGCTGGAGAAGTTTGGGGTTGAGATGATTGGCGCCACCCGTGACGCCATCGACAAAGCCGAAGACCGCGAGCGGTTTCGCGATGCCATGCGAGATATTGGTCTCGAGGTGGTGCGCGGTGAATTGGCTCATTCGATGGATGACGCGATGGCCGTGCTGGACCAGATCGGGTTTCCCATCATCATTCGACCATCGTTTACCCTCGGCGGTAGCGGCGGCGGCATCGCCTACAACACCGATGAGTACCGGGATATCTGTGCCCGAGGGCTGGATGCTTCGCCAACCAACGAATTACTCATTGAAGAATGCATCCTCGGTTGGAAAGAATTCGAGATGGAAGTCGTTCGCGACAGCCGCGACAACTGCATCATTATTTGTTCAATCGAAAACTTTGATGCCATGGGTGTGCACACCGGCGACTCCATAACGGTAGCACCGGCGTTGACGCTGACCGATAAGGAATATCAGATTATGCGTAACGCCAGTATCGCGGTGTTGCGCGAGATTGGCGTCGATACCGGCGGATCAAATGTGCAGTTTGCTATTGATCCTGCGACCGGGCGTATGGTCGTGATCGAGATGAACCCGCGCGTATCACGCTCCTCGGCGCTTGCTTCAAAAGCGACCGGATTCCCCATTGCGAAAGTGGCTGCAAAGCTTGCGGTCGGCTACACGCTCGATGAGCTCGATAACGACATTACGGGAGGAGCCACACCGGCATCGTTTGAACCCTCCATTGACTACGTGGTCACGAAGATTCCGCGCTTTGATTTTGAGAAATTCCCACAGGCCGATCCCACGCTGACAACACAAATGAAGTCGGTGGGCGAAGCGATGGCCATCGGGCGCACGTTTAAAGAGTCTTTTCAAAAGGCATTACGAAGCCTTGAGATTGGCGCAACCGGCCTTGATCCACTGTGGGATGATCAGCAGGGCGGCTCAGAGCCTGACCTTTTGAGTCGTCTTCGGGTGCCGGGCGCGCGCAGGGCCTGGTATATCGCCGATGCTTTTCGTCACGGCCTGACGCGGGATGAGGTTCAGCAGCACACGGGGATTGATCCGTGGTTTCTCGCTCAGATTCAGGAACTGGTTGAAGCAGAGCGTGTTGTCGAGGGGCAATCACTCGATACCATCGAAAAAGACGCGCTGTATCTTCTGAAGCGAGATGGCTTTTCCGATGCCCGCCTTGCGAGCCTGCTCAACGTGAGCGAGGCGGAGGTTCGGGCCAAGCGGCATGACTTGGGCGTGCGTCCGGTTTATAAGCGGGTGGATTCGTGCGCTGGCGAGTTCGCTACGCCTACCGCGTATCTGTACTCGACCTATGAAAGTGAGTGCGAATCCCTACCCGATCAACGATCCAAAATCATGGTGCTCGGTGGCGGGCCGAATCGAATCGGCCAGGGTATTGAGTTTGATTACTGCTGTGTCCACGCCGCGATGGCCATGCGCGAAGACGGCTACCAGACCATCATGGTGAACTGTAATCCGGAGACGGTGTCGACCGATTACGATACGTCGGATCGACTGTATTTTGAACCGTTAACGCTTGAAGACGTGCTGGAGATCTGCGCGGTTGAAAATCCAACCGGTTTGATCGTGCAGTACGGTGGGCAGACGCCGCTCAAGTTATCGCGCGGGCTAGAGGCTGCCGGCGTGCCGATACTGGGCACATCTCCCGATTCCATTCACAAAGCGGAAGACCGCGAGCATTTTCAGGCGTTAATTAATGAGCTGGGTCTGCTGCAGCCGCCCAACCGCACCGCCACGACAGAGGCGCAAGCACTCGAGCGAGCACAAGATATCGGCTACCCCCTGGTGGTGCGGCCGTCCTATGTGCTGGGCGGTCGGGCGATGGAAATTGTTCACAGCCCCGAAGAGCTTGAGCGTTATCTCAGAGATGCTTTTCGGGTTTCCAATGAATCACCCATTCTGCTTGATCGCTTCCTGAATGATGCGGTCGAGATCGATGTCGATGCGATCTGTGACGGCAGTGAGGTGGTCATCGGCGGGATCATGGAGCATATTGAAGAAGCGGGCGTGCACTCGGGTGATTCGGCCTGCGTGTTGCCGCCCTATACGCTCTCTGCGGAGACGCAAAAAGAGCTGATACGCCAAACGCGCGAGATGGCGCTGGCTTTAGGCGTGCGCGGTTTGATGAATGTGCAGTTTGCTGTGAAGGGCAACGATGTGTATGTCCTGGAAGTAAATCCGCGGGCGTCTCGGACGGTACCCTTTGTGTCGAAGGCAACCACCCGACCTCTCGCTAAGATTGGCGCGCGGGTGATGGCCGGTCAATCGCTTGCGGACCAAGGCGTTAAGGGCGAGGTAAGGCCTGACTATTACTCTGTGAAAGAGGCCGTTTTCCCATTCATCAAGTTTCCTGGAGTGGATCCTGTCCTGGGGCCGGAGATGAAAAGCACCGGCGAAGTGATGGGTATTGGCATGACCTTTGGTGAGGCCTACCACAAGGCGCAGTTGGCAACGGGGGTGTTGATTCCGCAAAGCGGCACGGCGCTCATCAGCGTTCGCACCGCAGATCAGGCAGCGGTGATCGACATTGCGCGATATCTCAGCGACAATGGCTTCAATATTGTTGCAACGGAAGGAACGGCCCGGGCTCTGGAAGCAGCAGGTTTGAACGTCTCGGTTGTAAACAAAGTGCGCGAGGGTCGCCCTCACGTCGTAGACAGCATAAAAAACAGCGAATACGATTTGATCGTCAATACCACAGAGAGTCGTCACAGCCGTCTCGATTCTGAAACTATTCGGCGCCAGGCGCTGACCCATAAGGTGACGTACTTCACCACGTTGGCGGCTGCCCGCGCAGCGTGCGAAGCGCACCGCGCCGGTAACAGTCCGAGCGTCAATCGACTCCAAGCCCTACACCAAACGGTTAGCTTATGAGAGTTTTGCTGACGCCCGATGGCGCCGAACGTCTTCGCGACGAATTGACGCGCCTTAAAAAGCAGGATCGTCCTGCCGTCATCCAGGCTATTGCGGAAGCGCGCGCCCACGGCGACCTGTCAGAAAATGCCGAGTATCACGCCGCGCGCGAGCAGCAGGGCTTTATCGAAGGCCGCATCGCAGAGCTTGATTCAAAGCTCTCGGTCGCGGAAGTTATTGATCCGGCGCGGCTCAACGCGGCTGGCAAAGTCGTCTTTGGAGCCTGGGTCGACCTCTGGGAAGAAGAGGGCGATCGTGAGGTGTCCTATCGAATTGTGGGTGAACTGGAGGCCAACATCGACGACGGGCTGATTTCACATAGCTCACCCATCGCCAAAGCGCTTATCGGTAAGACAGAAGGCATGGAAATTGAGTTCCAGGCGCCGGGTGGATTGCGACGCTATGAAGTTCTGGCGGTGCGATACGACTCTGCCAAGACAAAAAAGTCCAGCGACTGACGCGAGCCAACCTGCGCAGCCGCTCGGCTGTTGGGGCGAAAAAACTTCTTCTGAAGGGCGCCTACAGCGGGCGCGCTTCATGGCCTTTTGTCCGACTCGTCAGTCGATCTGGAGCTCTCTACATCATCAGAATCATCAGAGCGCTCTGAGGTAGGTTGTTGAGGATCCGAGGAGGTATCCTCGACGTCATCTGCAAAGCGCCCCAGCCAGAATGAGAAGGGCCCTTTTTCGCCCGTATCAGAATCAGGTGGCATGACGATATCCGGGCCCTGATCATAGCCCTCGTCAACCTCGGCTCGCGGATCCAGATCGCCGACCGCTGTCGGTGTTTCAGGCGATAGCACGTAGGGTTCTTTCTCCACCACGGCCGCCCACTGACGTATCCGCATACGGCTCAGGAATAAAGAGCATGAGTAACGCCGCCATGGCAATGATGAGAACAAACATGCCCTGGGGTCCCATCAGCCGCATCGCATATGATGAGGCAAGCGGTCCTACAACGGCCCCCACGCCGTAAATCAGAACAAAGCCCCCGCTGGCAGCAACAATGTCACCCGACTCCAGATAGTCATTGGCATACGCGACGCTCAGCGGATAAAGCGTAGAGCTCAGCCCAAAAAATAGCGCCACGGTGCCAATAAGGCTCCACCCCGGCAGAAGCCCTCCGAGTACGAGTATGAGTGACGGCGCGCCAAGGGCAATAGTCACGCCGAGAATGACGAGGCGACGATCAAGCCGATCGGAAAGACGGCCTACAGGAAGCTGCAGCAGCATGCCGCCAATCAGGCCTGCCGTCATGAATCCGGAAACCTGGCTCACGCTCAATCCAATGTTGCTGGCATAGACCGGGCCGAGACCCCACCAACTGGCCGAGATCAACCCAGCAACCAGGCAGGTCACTACTGATGTCGGAGAGACGGCATAGAGTTTCTTGATGCTCAATAGTGGTTTATCTACCGGATCTGGGTGAGTCGCTCGAGTAAGCGAGACCGGAACCAGTGAGAGGGTCAGGACGATCCCAACGAGGAGAAACAGTTCATAACTCCCCGGGTCCCCAAATTTGATGGTTTGCTGCCCAAAGGCCGACGCCACGTACCCGATCATGATGTACATGGAGAGCAAAATGCCGCGGGAATTATTGGTCGCGCGGTTATTAAGCCAGCTCTCGACCACTACAAATAATCCGGCCGCGGCCGCGCCCATCACGGCACGCAAAAAGACCCATGCCCATGCGTTTGATGTGATTAAAACCATCATCACGGCAGCTGAGGCGACCGCGGAAAGAGCGGCAAAGGTCCGAATGTGCCCAATGCGGTTAATCAGCGGCCCGGAGCGAAACGTGCCGATGGCAAAACCCAGAAAGTAGCCCGACGCGATTAAGCCGATCATCTCGTTGGAGTAACCCTCGAGATTTGCGCGCAGGGCGAGCAGGGTGGAGGTGATGCTGTTGCCGAACATCAGCAACGAAACAGAGATCATCAGCGCGGAGAGCGCTCGCATGATGGAAAGGGCAAATCGCACGAGAAGATCTGGGGGAGCCGGAAAACTGGGTGGCGAAGTCTACGCTTTTCATCGCCTCCTGAGAAGGCCAAGCGACTGAAAATGCGACCCAATCTATCCTCTCGCACACATTCCCAACGCCATCGGAAATTCCTTTCACATCCGATGACCGGATCAAGGTTCGCTGAGCACAAATCCTGAGACAGTCGTCAGGTAAAATTTGCGCATTCCCGCTCCTTAATAAGCGTGCGTATCTCGCCATGTTCCTTGTTCGCCTCGATGCCGTCAGCCTCGCCTTTGGCGCGCGAAAAATCCTGCGTGAGGCTGATTTTTCGATCGAGCCCGGCGAGCGGGTGTGTCTCATCGGCCGTAATGGCGCGGGCAAAACATCTGTGCTTCGTCTCGTCAGCGGCGAGCAGGAGCCGGACGAAGGCGATGTACGCCGTCTTGGGGAGATCTGTATCAGTGAACTCGCGCAAGTGATGCCGGAGGACGAAGGCAGGCGAGTAGGCGACTTTGTCTCTGAAGGTCTATCCGAGATCATTGCCCTGACCGAACAGTATCGCCAACAGGCTGACGCCGCGACGGATACTCACGGCCTTCGGGCGTTGCAGGAACTGCAGTCGCACATTGACGCTCACGGGGGATGGCATCCGCAGCAGCAGGTCGAGTCGATCTGCACCGAGATGGAACTCGATCCGGCTCAGCCGATGGCAACCCTCTCCGGAGGCTGGCGCCGACGGGCGGCGTTGGCCCGCGCCCTCGTGGCAAAGCCTGATCTTTTGTTACTGGACGAGCCAACGAACCATCTTGATTTTGCCGCCATCAGCTGGCTTGAAAACCGGATTGCGAGTTTTTCAGGCGCTGTGTTGTTTATCACCCACGATCGCGCGTTCCTGCAGCGACTTGCGACCCGCATTGTGGAGATTGATCGGGGAAAGCTGCGAAGCTGGCCGGGGAATTACGCCGACTTTTTGCGGCGCCGCGAGGAGGCCATGGCCGCCGAGAAGGAAGCCAACAGCGAATTCGACCGAAAGCTCGAAGAAGAAGAGGCATGGATTCGCCAGGGCATTAAGGCGCGCCGCACCCGTAACGAGGGACGGGTTCGCGCTCTGGAGGCAATGCGGGTTGAACGCGCTCAGCGGGTTAATCCCGAGGCTCGCGCCCGCGTTCATATTGAAGAAGCAGAAAACTCCGGTCGCAAAGTGCTCGACGTCAAGAACATGGCCTTCGGCTATGACGACGAGATGTTGATTCAGGATTTTTCGTTGCGCATTCGCCGAGGCGATCGGATCGGTCTCGTTGGGAATAACGGAGTCGGTAAAAGTACCTTGCTGCATCTGCTGCTTGGCGAGCTTGCGCCGACACGAGGCACGGTAAAGCTGGGTGTAAACGTGCAGCTTGGGTACTTTGATCAGCATCGACGTGATCTTGATCCCGACAAGACGGTGGCGCAGATCGTGGGCGACGGTCGCGAATATGTCACTCTGAATGGCAAACCCCGCCATGTTGTCGGCTACTTACGCGGGTTTTTGTTTACTGCCAAGCGGGCGCTCACGCCCATTCGGGCGCTTTCGGGCGGTGAACGTAATCGCGTGATTCTGGCGCGCCTCTTTACCCAGCCGGCCAATCTGCTGATACTCGACGAGCCCACCAATGATCTGGACGTGGAAACACTCGAAGTGCTGGAGGAACAGCTGCAGGAATATGCCGGCACGCTGATCGTGGTCAGTCACGATCGCGCGTTTCTCGACAATACCGTAAGCAGTATCCTCGCCTTTGAAGACGATGGCCTTGTGCACAGCTATGTCGGAAACTACAGCGACTGGGTGCGACAGGGTAAATCCCTGGCGACCGGCGAAGCCGCAACGCGCAAAAAAGCGCAGGACAGCGTACAGAGTTCGGAAAACCCTCCGCCTGCGAGCGGTCGAAAACTCAGCTACAAACTTCAGCGCGAGCTGGATCAGCTGCCCGAAGTTATCGATTCGGTAGAAAAGGGCATCGAGAGGCTGCGCGGGCAAACGCTTGCTCCGGGCTTTTATGAGCAGTCCTTCGCAGACACGCAGCCGGTGCTGGATCAGCTATCGGATCTGGAATCAGAACTTGAGCAGCATCTTGCACGCTGGTCAGAGCTTGAGGATATGGCGAACCAGTTGCGGGGCAATGCGTAACTGAGCGCAGATCTCACATGACAAAAATTCTCTCCTGGTGTTGGTCTCAGCCGGTTTTGCTGCTGACATTAACGACGCTTTTTTGGGCCGGCAACACCGTGGCCGGGAAGGTCGCGGTAGGAGAGGTCTCGCCCTCGCTGCTGACGTTCTCTCGCTGGGGCTTTTTGATGGTTATCCTGCCGATGGTGTACGCGCGGCAGATGCGCATCGCCTGGCCCGTTCTTCAAACCAAATGGATGTACATCATCGCGATGGGTGCCCTGGGTCTTGCGGCCTTCAATCTGCTCTTTTACTTCTCAGCGCACCATACGACGGCCGTCAACATCGGCATTTTGCAGGGGGCCATTCCGATCGTGGTGTTGATCGGAGCGTTTTTCATGTACGGCACGAGAATCACGAGCCTGCAAATGCTTGGCGTTGTGGTCGGGTTGATTGGCGTCATTACCGTCGCACTTCGAGGAGTTCCGTCCCAGCTTGCGGATTTAACGCTCAATGATGGCGATCTTCTGATGGCTGGCGCCTGTGTTCTTTACGCGGGGTACACGCTCGGCCTAAAAAGTCGGCCTAGCGTATCGGGCATCGTGCTTTTTACTTACTTCGCAATTGCGGGCGCTTTTTTATCAGCGCCGTTTGCGATTTATGAGTGGTGGGATGGTTCAATCATCTGGCCGAGCGGTACAGGCTGGATCGTCATTGCCTACGTCACTATTTTTCCTTCTTTTCTTGCGCAGATATTCTTTTTGCGCAGCGTCGACCTCATTGGCCCTGGCAGAAGCGGCGTATTTGTTAATCTCACACCAATCTTCTCAGCGCTTTTTGGAGTGATCCTCCTGGGTGAAGCCTTCAGGCTTTATCACGCCGTCGCTCTTGCGCTCGTTTTTCTTGGCCTCTGGTGGGCCCGCGAGCCTGTGTTAAAAAACAGGTAGACTGCGCCGATATTTGATGGCTCTAGTTCTGATGTTTCATAAAGTTTCTCTAGCGCATATTGCGCTCTCGATAGGGTTTGCCGTCCTGGCAGTGATGCCCGTGGCTTATGCGCAGCAGGCGCCAAACGGGGGCTCTCTTCTGCAGCAGCTGCAGCAGGAAAAACAGCTCAAGAATCCCGGCGTTCAGTTTGAGAACAAAACCGAGGAGCCGGCGCAAGATTCGCAAGATGCTGGCGGCCTAAAGGTTCTCATCAAGACGGTGCGCTTTGAAGGGAATGTCAATGTCACGACTGAAGAGCTTCAGGCTGTCTTTGCAAACTACGTCGATAAGGAATACACCTTCTCGGGTCTTGAAAAGCTAGCGGGCCTGGTCGGCGAGATCTACCGCAAGAAAGGTCTGTGGGCAAAGGGCGTGCTTCCTGAGCAAACGCTAGCCGAGGGCGAACTGGTGATTCGTGTGGTTGAAGGAAAACTCGGATCGCTTCGCATTGAACATCAGGAAGAGCGCCTTCGGATCTCCGAGGAGCGAGCCAGAGCCTATGCCATGGACGGTCAGGACGGCGACGTCTTCAGCATCGACTCATTCACGCAGGCCATCAAGGTGCTTGATGATGTGCCCGGCGTAACTGCCGCGGCGGTATTGGCGCCTGGCCAAACCGAAGGTGAGACGGACGTTATCGTCAGGATGGCTAACACGCCAATGTTTACCGGCAGCGTTCGCGCCGATAACCACGGCTCGCGCGCAACCAGCTGGAACTATCTTCGCCTGGGTGGCTTTTTAAATGTAGACAGCCCCTTTGGCTTTGGCGAGCAGTTGAATTTCATTGGTATTTTTTCGCGTGGCTCGCTGGTGGCCTCCGCTGGTGCCTCCGTTCCGATAGGCGTCAGGGGAATAAGAGCGGGACTCAATTACACTGCCCTCACATATGAACTGGGCTACCCGCTTGAAGACCTGGGTGCCACGGGTGAGTCACAGGTGGCAAGCGGTTATCTCAGCATCCCGTTTGTGCGAAAAGATAACCTCGCCGTGCTCGGCCAACTTAACGTCAATCACGGCGATTATCTGGATGAGGTTAACGAAAACGACGTCACCGCGGACAAAATGCTCGACGTGGCCTCGGCGTCATTGACGACCTACTGGCCCGATAGGCTGCTCGGCGGCGGCGTGAGTTCCATCACGCCGATATACACCTTTGGCGATCTTGACCGAAGCGGCGCGCCGGAGGATCTTGCCCTGGATGCCGCGTCTGCCAACACCCAGGGACAGTTCCATAAATTAAGCCTTCAGGCCAACCGCGAGCAGGTCGTTCATGAGAAGTCTCAGCTCTGGTTCTCGTTTCTCGGGCAGGTCGCCTCAAAGAATCTTGACTCCTCACAGAAAATTTCTTTAGGCGGCGCCAGCGCGGTGCGGGCCTATCCCGGCGGAGAAGGATCAGGCGATCAGGGCGCAATTGTCACGCTTGAATACCGATACTCGCTCTCCGACAAACTGCAGGGCATTGCCTTTTATGATCAAGGCTGGGTTCGTCAAAATCACACCACCTGGGACGGCTGGAACGACGGCAGCTCAGCGCCCAATGCCTACTCCATCAGCGGGTACGGTCTGGGCATAAAATGGCGACCCCTGCCATCGGTTGAAGTCGTGGGTTATGTCGCCGATCGAATCGGTAATAATCCGGCGGCCGACCCCGACGGCAACGACAACGACGGCACCAAATTCAGCCCGCGAGGTTGGCTCAGCATCGTCACGCAGTTCTAATCGGGCAGCTCTAAGTGCGTAGCGCGCGCAGCCGCGTGATCCCAAAAAGCCTTTCTGGCTTTCATTAGTTTAAAAACCCCACTGGCAATTCCATTTTTTTTGTGGCGGATATCGATAGGGCAGTAGATGTCTCTTTAGAGGATAAAAACTTTAAAAGATTAGGCAAAATAGGAACCAGACCTTTGTCAATCAACAAACATCCATTGTTTGTTTTGCCTGATCAATGTTTCTCTGCTCTTAAGCGTAACCTTATCTGTCGGCCTTTGATCGCTCGTCCTGGTTTGGGCGGGCGAGGGGATTCTTTTGTCTGTTGTTTCGCTTTCCTCCTCACTCTCGCCTCGACCCCGGCTCTTTCCAACCCCGACCTCCCCACCGGGGCTACGGTTGCCGCAGGGCAGGTGACCTTCAGCCCTAAAGGATCCAGCCTTGATATCCATCAGGGCTCACATAAGGCGATTGTCAATTGGCAGTCCTTTAATATCGGTAAAGACGCCTCGGTCAATATCCACCAGCCGGGCGCTGATGCGGCTTTATTAAACCGCGTCTTATCGAGCGATCCTTCAAAGATCTTAGGATCCTTAAACGCCAACGGTCAGGTCTTCTTAATTAACCCAAGCGGGGTGATCTTCGGGCAGGGCGCCAGAGTCGATGTGGGGGGACTGGTGGCCTCCTCTCTTAATATCAGTGACAAGGACTTCCTATCCGGCAGCTACACCTTCTCCGGCAATACCGGATCGATCCTTAATCAAGGCGCCCTACAGGGCGGCTTCATTGCCCTTATAAGCCCTGAGATCAAAAACGAAGGGGAGATAAGAGCCTCGCTAAGCGCAATAGCCCTCGCAAGCGGCGATCAGGCGGTGCTGACCTTCGAGGGCAGCAACCTTATCGGCCTTAAGGTCACAGACGCCACCCTTAAAAGTCTCATCGACAATAAAGGGGCTCTTATCGCTCCCAATGGCGCGGTGCTCCTAAAAGCCTCCGCCGCTCAGTCGCTGGTGGATAACCTTATTAAAAGCCCCGCCGGTGCAGGCGGCCTGGTCTTAAAGAACGGCACCGTGCAGCTGGTTAAAGCCGATGGCCGTATTAATGCGCACACCATTGAGATCGATGCCGGCCCCCGGGGCGGCGCCTTGATCTCGGGCACTCTCGATGCCTCCGCCCATGCCGGCGGCACCATCACCGTTACCGGTCAGGAAGTGACTGCGGCAGCGGGGGCAATCCTCAATACCAGCGGCCCCCATGGCGGCGGTGAGATCCGCTTCGGCGGTGACTGGCAGGGTAAGGGGGGCACCCCCCAATCCCGCTATGCCACCGTAGAAAAGGGCGCCCGCCTTGAAGCCTCCGCCACCGAATCCGGTAACGGCGGCACCATCGTGGTGTGGTCCGATATTACCGATCCTAAATCCCAGACCACCGTAAAGGGTGAGCTCATCGCCCGCGGCGGTATAAAAGAAGGCAATGGCGGTGAGATCGAAACCTCCGGCTATGCCATCGATACCGAAGGGGCTATCGTCCGTGCCAACGCAAGATCCGAGGGCGGCAAAGGCGGTCTGTGGTTCATTGACCCAGAAGACGCCGTCATTACCCAGGGCGTGGCCGATGACTATGCCGATACTTTAAACAGCGGCACCAGCGTCACCAACGAAGTCTCCGGGGACATGACCTGGCAAAGCGGCGTCGCGCTTGAAAAGACCGAAGGCGGTGATGCCGAGCTCACCTTACGAACCCGCGACGCCGGCGACATCACCTTTGAATCCGGTGCCAGCATCAAAAGCACCTCAGGTGCCCTTGATGTCACTGTCGATGCCGACGGTGAGATCCACATGGGCTCAGGCGTTGCCATCGACACCAACGGCGGCGGCGTCTCGATGGTCGCCCACGGCAATACGCCGACTCCTGTTGCGACCGAAATAGACACCGAAACAGAGACAGAGACAGAGTCCGAAGACACTCCTCAGGTGAGCGCAGCCACCGAGCCTGAAGCTGAGCCTGAAATAGAAACCGACATCGTCTCTGCCGAACTCACAGAGGAGAGCAGCGAGCAGGCCAGCACCGAGACCGCTGAGAGCACCGATGTCAGTGAAAGCACCGAGACCGTTGCTCAAACCTCAGAAACTGAATCCTCTGACACCACAACAGACACCACGGTCGATACCACAGTCAATACCGCCGACACCCTGGTCTCCGCCATCAGCGCCGGCACCGGCACCATCCGCTTTACCGGAGACAATGACGCCGGCCTCACGATTACCGAGGCCATCAAGATCACCGCCGCCACGGTCGATATCGACAGCGCCCTCACCGTCGAAACAGAAAACACCATCCAGGGCGGCAGCATCAGCGTTATCGCGCAAGACAGTCTCACCCTCACTGGCAATGCGCTGGTGACCGCCAACTCCGATACCGGTAAAGGCGGCGAGATCATCTTAACGGCTACCGACGTTAGCCTTGAATCCGGCGCCACCGTGGAAGCAACCGGTGCCACGGGTGGTGGAGATATCCTGATCGGCGGTGACTGGCAGGGCGGTGCAAATGAGGAATACCGCGTCTTCGATGATCCCGATGCCATCCCTGAAGCGACCACCGTGACGATCGCATCCGATGTGACCGTGGATGCTTCCGCCACTCAAAACGGTAACGGCGGCACCGTCGTGGTGTGGTCAGACGTCTCGAACGCTGACTCCGTCACCACCGTCGCCGGCACCCTTTATGCCAAAGGCGGGGCCGAAGGCGGTAACGGCGGAATGATTGAGACGTCCGGTTATAGGTTGGATGTGACGGGCGTCTCGGGCTCAGCGGCCGCCCCACACGGTAGGGCAGGTGAGTGGCTGTTTGATCCGACGAACGTCACGATTGGCTCTTCAGGCTCCTCGGCTATCGGTTCACAAGATGCCACCTCAATAACCGCAAGCTCGGTTGGCTCTTTACTGGGAGGTGGCACCAGCGTCACCGTAACCACCTACAACTCGGGCGACACTGCGCTAGGCAATATCACAGTCGACGATCCGATTACTAAGTCGACGGGTGATAGTGACGTCACCCTAACGCTTCGCGCGGCCAACTCGGTCATTATCAATAACCCTATTTCGAATACGGGCGGTACCGGCGCCCTCAACCTCATATTTGACGCGGACAATAATTCAGCCGCAGCCACCTCATCCAGCTCACCCTCCCGAGATGGCGCAGTTATTGTAATTTTGGAGGCGGATCTAACGAGCGGTGGCGGTGATGTGACCTTTGGTGGGACCGCTTCGGGCGGTTACACCGGCGGCGACCTTTATGTCGGCGGGGGCTCAACAGCCGTTTCCATTACAACTTCGGGCGGCGACGTCGATGTGAACGGTCAGTTGATCGTAGCGAACTCGAGCGCCACAGGATTAACGATCGATACCGATGGTGTCGCAGCAGACGGCAATATCACGCTAAGCGGCACAGTAGACTCGGGGAACGCTTATGCGTTCGTGGACGACTCGGAGATTACAGCTTCATCCGTGACGTATCCTGAAGAGTGGTTGAGATCCCAGCAGGATGCGATCGACAAAGGCGGTTATCTGGCGACGATTACTTCCGCACTTGAAAATCAGCTTGCCGTGGCGGCGACACTAGACAACGGCTCTTTTAGGGGTGCGTGGATTGGGATCTATCGGGATAAGGACAACGAGGTCTCTGAGTGGGGACCGACGCCTACACCTGGCGCTATGCGGCGGGTAGTACGGAAGCCAATACGGCGTTCTTCCAGCAAAACAGCGGGACTTCGCAGCCTCGGAATGGTAGCTCTATTGATAGTCGGTATGACAATTTTGGCACGTGGGAGCCTAATGGATCAGGCACATCTGGCGAGTGGGTCGGTCAGTTTTATGGTCAATACGGGCAGTGGAACGATCTTGGCGCGGGACGGGACTTCAGCCAAAACATGGACTCTCAATACAACGTAATGGGTTATGTGAAGGAGACCACCCTTGCGGATTCCAACGTTACTTTAAATGCGGGGAGCGGCACCGTGTCCCTCGCGGGAGATGTGGGTGCCTCTAAGTCGCTGGGGACGCTCACTATCAATGCAACGAGCGGCAGTAACACCATCAGTGGTGTGATCTCGGGTGCAGGTAACCTCACCAAGCAAGGCGCCGGCACCTTAACCTTATCCGGTACCAATACCTTTACCGGCGATCTCACCATCTCAGCAGGTACCGTAACCACGACCGGTACCCTCGCTGACACCGTTGACGTCATTAACTCCGGCACCTATGACGTCGATGCCAGTGACACCATCCAATCGTAGAGTGGTTCAGGCGCGGTTGCGATTGCCTCCGGCCAAACACTCACCACCGGCGATGCCGGTAACGACACCATCAGTGGTGTGATCTCGGGCGCAGGTAACCTCACCAAGCAAGGCGCCGGCACCTTAACCTTATCCGGCACAAACACCTATACCGGTGCAACCAACATTAATGCCGGTACCTTGCGGCTCGGTAATAACACGAGCACCGGCTCAATAAATAATTCAAGCATTATCAACAACAGCGCCCTCGTCCTTGATTTTAGTGAGGACACAACCCTCTCATCTGATATCTCGGGGACGGGCACCCTGTATGTCACAGCTCGTTACTTTGACCTTTACGATGCTACATCAAGCGCAAGTTTATCCACCTCGTCATGGACTCAAATAGCTACTGACGCATCAGTTATTGAGATATTACAGAGAATTGCAGGTGGTTACATGCATGGAGATTGGGTAAATGATGATGATGTAGCAGAAGCAGGCATATCGGTGCGAGATTATGATCCATTAGCCAACACTGCAAATTTCAGAATTCGTTTTAATCTCGATGATGGGGCAAGTGATTTAACAAAACAGGTGACAGTTGATCTTCGTCAAAATGGTGCCAATGTGGAAGCCAAGATTGACGATAGTGTAAATAATTACAAGAGCGTCAACTTATCTTCTTCTAATTATACAAATTTAGGTGAAGAGGATAGCCTTACAGGTCTGAGTTCTGCTACTTATGCCACAAGCCAAACTACAGCAGGTTACGGCTTAAGAAAAATTAATGCCTCCGTTAAAACGACTTTGACTGGAGATTTAACTTTCACTGGTGCAACCACTATCCAGAAAGACAGCATTGATGGTAGTCAATCGGTAACTGGTGGAGATACGGTTTATTATAAAAAATATGTCAATGCCACGCTTGAAGTTGGTGGCTCAGGAAGCCTGACATCATCCGCTGTAACTAATAATGGTAATTTAATCTTTAGCAGTGACACCGACTTTACTCACAATGCAGTGATCAGCGGTTCCGGCGCACTCATTCATGATGGTAGTAATACCTCCACCTTAAGCGGCACCAATACTTACACAGGCTTAACTAGTATTAATGCCGGCACCTTAGCGGCAACGATTGATGATGCCTTAGGTACCAATGCGGCGGGAACGGTCATTGCTTCCGGTGCTACACTTGATTTACAAAATGTAACTTACAGCACTGGCGAAGCCATTACCAATAATGGCGGTACGCTCGACTTCAACCGGCACTCGAGTTACGCCGGTACCATGACCCTCGGTGCGGATTCCACCATTGATGTGGATGGCACTCAGCTGACTATTTCAACTGCCATCGGTGATGGGGGTAATGCTTATGCGATTACGAAAGAAGGCGCCGGCACCTTAACCTTATCCGGTACCAATACCTTTACCGGCGATCTCACCATCTCAGCGGGTACCGTAACCACAACGGGTACCCTGGCTGACACCGTTGACGTCATTAACTCCGGCACCTATGACGTCGATGCCAGTGACACCATCCAATCGTTGAGTGGTTCAGGCGCGGTTGCGATTGCCTCCGGCCAAACACTCACCACCGGCGATGCCGGTAACGACACCATCAGTGGTGTCATCAGTGGCGCAGGTAACCTCACCAAGCAAGGCGCCGGCACCTTAACCCTGTCCGGCAACAATACCTTTACCGGCGATCTCACCATCTCAGCAGGTACCGTAACCACGACCGGTACCCTCGCTGACACCGTTGACGTCATTAACTCCGGCACCTATGACGTCGATGCCAGTGACACCATCCAATCGTAAAGTGGTTCAGGCGCGGTTGCGATTGCCTCCGGCCAAACACTCACCACCGGCGATGCCGGTAACGACACCATCAGCGGTGTCATCAGTGGCGCAGGTAACCTCACCAAGCAAGGCGCCGGCACCTTAACCTTATCCGGTACCAATACCTTTACCGGCGATCTCACCATCTCAGCGGGTACCGTAACCACAACGGGTACCCTGGCTGACACCGTTGACGTCATTAACTCCGGCACCTATGACGTCGATGCCAGTGACACCATCCAATCGTTGAGTGGTTCAGGCGCGGTTGCGATTGCCTCCGGCCAAACACTCACCACCGGCGATGCCGGTAACGACACCATCAGCGGTGTCATCAGTGGCGCAGGTAACCTCACCAAGCAAGGCGCCGGCACCTTAACCTTATCCGGTACCAATACCTTTACCGGTGCAACCAACATTAATGCCGGTACCGTGAAACTGGGCGCCGCTGGCAGCGGCTCCAATACCCCGCTCGGCACCACGGCCGGTAATACGATGGTGGACGCGGGTGGTGCGCTTGACCTCAATGGCTATACCCTAGCCACCGCAGAAGCGCTGACCTTAAGCGGCACCGGTGTCTCCAGCGGCGGCGCACTCACCAACAGCTCTGCCACGGCAGCCACATACAGCGGTCTGCTTACGCTCGGTGCTGATGCCAGCGTGATAGCCAGCAGTGGCAACGTCATCCTATCGAATACCGGCACTATCACCGGTAGCAACTATGACTTGACCCTCGGCGGCACCGCTGCCGGCAGTTCTCTTGCCAGCATCATCGGCACGGGTGCAGGCACCGTCACCAAGTCCGGCTCGGGGGCTTGGACGCTCTCCGGCAACAATACCTATACCGGTGCCACCACCGTAAGCGCGGGCACCTTGAAAGTCACGCATGCCAGTGGCTTGGGCACAACCGCCTCAGGGACGACGGTTGCAAGTGGCGCCACGCTGGATATCGTTGACATCACCGTCTCAGGAGAGGCACTGACATTGGCCGGGGGAACGCTCACCGATGTCACGTCTGAGTGGACAGGCGCGATTAATCTAACTGCCGACAGCACCTTCGCTGCCGCCAACGCGGGCGATGTCCTCACGATCAGCGGAAAGATCAGCGGTTCGGGTGGTTACACCACTGCTGGATCTGGAAAAGTCATTATTTCAGGCGCCAGCAATGACTATACCGGCAGCACCACCGTTGGGGCAGGTTCGGAGCTTGAGCTGGGTTCAGCAACGGCTATACCCACGGCTACGGCCTTAACGAATAACGGCACGCTAGATCTCAGCAGCAACAATATCACCGTAGCGACATTCTCTAATCCGGGGAGTCTTGTTAATGGGACCGTGACCACAACAGGGGTTGCTAGGAGTGGCGGCGGTGGCGGCGCAGAAGAAGCAGAAGAAGTAGTGGAAACGCCAGCACCAGCCACACCGGCAAACGGCAACGCGGGCGGCACCAGCGGGGTCGATACGCTGGGCGACGGTCGGGGCGCTTCTTGCGAGCGAGGCAACGCTTCATTCTGTGGCGAAACTCCAACCGATTCTTCCGGAAATGGCTCAGGCCGAACGACGCAGGCCAAGGTCGAGCAGCAAAAAAAGGTGCAGAGCCAGATTCCTCAAGTTAACTCGAATACTCCTGGTGGCGGTAACTCTGGTGGTAGGCAAGGCGGCTCGGCTAACCAGGGCGGTAGTCCTCCGACCGGCGGCACGGGGCAGAGCGGCCCACTCGGCGGCCTCTCGGGCGGAACAGTGTCGTCTTCGGGCGGCGCTTCGAATGCCGCCTCTAGCAGTAACAGCGGTTCAGGTTCCTCATCAGAAGGGGCCAGCACTGAGTCATCGGGCACAGAAACAACATCGACGGGTGGAGATACTGCCGGCGGTGAAGGTGAGGCTTCTGAAACAACAGTGGCCGACAGCGGCGATGCGGGTGAAGCGGAGTCTGAAGCAAGCGACGGAGAGGAAGAAGCTAAAGCAAAAAGCGAAAGTGAAGAAGATGACTCCGCCGCAGAGAGCACTCAGCTGGCTAAGGCAGACACGAATACCGACTCGTCTGATGGCGGCCGTAACGGAAAACGGGGTACCCATAGCGGTGACGGCAACGGCACCGAGGCCGGCGCCGGCGGCTCAGACGAGAACAACAACACCATCTCCGGCAGCGCCGGCAATCAGGGCAACGACAAACCGGTCGGTAATGCCGGTGGTAACAGTGGCGACAGCAATACCGATCCTGCGCAACCAGACAACAATAACAACGATCTTCAGCTTGCGTCGGTTGATGACACCGACCCGAATCCGGCCAACGCCGACAAGGGAACCAGGAATAACGCTAATAACGGCAACAAGGGCGTCGACAGCGGAGATGGCAACGGCACTGAGGCCGGCGCCGGTGGCTCAGACGAGAACAACAACACGATCTCTGGCAGTGCTGGCAATCAGGGCAATGACAAGCCGGTAGGTAACGCTGGTGGAAACAGCGGCAACAGCGGCAACAGCGGCAACAGCAATACCCAGCCTGAGAACAATAACGAGAATACCGATACCAACCCCCAGCGGGCTAAGGCAGACACGAATACCGACTCGTTTGATGGCGGCGGTAACGGCAATCAGGGTACCGAAGCCGGCGATAATGGCAGCAATTCCGACAGCATCGCGAACGGAAATAAAGGTGTCGACAGCGGCGACGGGCACGGCACCGAAGCAGGCGCCGGGGGTTCCGATGAGAATGAAAACCTAATCTCCGGCAGCGCCGGCAATCAGGGCAACGACAAACCGGTCGGTAATGCCGGTGGCAACTGATAGCGCCGGCAACAATACCGCGGGTACTGATGGAGGCACCACGACCGGAACTACCGACGGCAGCAAACCGCCGGTACTGATACGGAACGGATGGAGGCGCCGGAACGGATGCCATACCGCGGGCGATGGAGGCCACGACTGGCGGTACAACCGACGGCAGCAATACCGGCGGAACAACAACGGCAGCAATACCGCCGGAACGGATGGAGGCACCACGACTGGCGGTGATACCGGAACGGATGGAGGCACCACAACCGGCGGTGATACCGGCAACACCACGACTGGCGGTACAACGAACAACTACCGACGGCAGCAACGACTGGCGTGATACCGGCAACGACTCAGGCAACAACCGGCAGCACCGGCACCGCCGGAACTGATGGAGGCACCACAACTGGCGGTACAACCGACGGCAGCAATACCGCCGGTACTGATGGAGGCACCACGACTGGCGGTACAAGGACGGAGGCACCACGACTGGCGGAACTACCGACGGCAGCAATACCGCCGGTACTGATGGCACCGATACCGCCTATGGAGGCAACGACTGGCGGTGATACCGGACTGGGCAGCAATACCGCGGGTACTGATGGATCGGCAGCGCACCACAACCGGTGGTGATACAAACTGCTGGAACGACGGCACCAATACCGGCCGGAACGACTGACGGTACGGATGGAGGCACCACAACCGCCGGCCCGGTACCGATGGCACCGATACCGCAATACCGCCGGAACTGATGGAGGCACCACAACTGGCGGTACAACCGGACGGCACCAATACGGCCGGAACGACTGACGGTACTGACGGCAGCAATACCGCGGGTACTGATGGAGGCACCACGACTGGCGGAACGACTGACGGCAGCAATACTGGCGGAACTACCGACGGCAGCAATACCGCCGGAACGGATGGTGGCACCACAACTGGCGGTGATACAACCGACCGACGGCCGGTGGTGATACCAATACGGCCGGAACGACTGACGGTACTGACGGCAGCAATACCGCAATACCGCCGGTACTGATGGAGGCACCGCCGGAACGGATGGAGGAGCAACGGAACGGATGGGCACCACAACTGGCGGTGATACCGGCAACCGATGGAAGTGACCGAGTAGCGATACCGCCTCAGGAGACGAGGAGGAGAATGCTGCCGTCAGACAGGACCAGGCGAAAGATGATCAGGATCAGGCATCGAGGCTCGCGGACGAAGCCGCGAACGGTGAGATCCAGGTGAAATTACCCCCTGAGTTTGACTCAGAGGGCGGTGAGGTCTTTTTTGTGTATACGTTGCCCTCTGACACTTTTGTCCATACGAGCAGCGAGGGCCGCATTACGGTAACCGTACAGTTGATAATTGGTGATGCTGTCACAGATCTACCTGCAGACATGTCTTTTAACTCCGCGACCCTTCAGGTTACAGGGCGCTTGCCGAAAACCGCGGAGGGTACTCTAGGGTTGCGGTTTACGGCTCGCGATCAGTGGGGTGACGAAGTCACCACCGACGTTCTCTCGAGAGCTTCAGCTAATTAACGAGGCAGCCAAAAGTGACAATTATTCCGGGTTAAAGTGACAAATACCTGGAATACCAAAGCAGCCGCAGCCCTTCAAAAAGTTCCTAAATAACTGACTTTAAGGATGAATTGATATTTTCCAAAATAACTTAAAAAAGGACAAATAAATCTCCAAAAGTGATATTCTATGTCCATGGCCATAGTCTTCACTTGCCGGGGTCGAAAGGTGAGAGCACTACTCCCTCTCGCTTTCCTCCTCACTCTCGCCTCGACCCCGGCTCTTTCCAACCCCGACCTCCCCACCGGGGCCACGGTTGCCGCAGGGCAGGTGACCTTCAGCCCTAAAGGATCCAGCCTTGATATCCATCAGGGCTCGCATAAGGCGATTGTCAACTGGCAGTCCTTTAATATCGGTAAAGACGCCTCGGTCAATATCCATCAGCCGGGCGCTGATGCGGCTTTATTAAACCGCGTCTTATCGAGCGATCCTTCAAGGATCTTAGGATCCTTAAACGCCAACGGTCAGGTCTTCTTAATTAACCCAAGCGGGGTGATCTTCGGGCAGGGCGCCAGAGTCGATGTCGGGGGACTGGTCGCTTCCTCCCTTAATATCAGTGACAAGGACTTCCTATCCGGCAGCTACACCTTCTCCGGCAATACCGGATCGATCCTTAATCAAGGCGCCCTACAGGGCGGCTTCATTGCCCTTATAAGCCCTGAGATCAAAAACGAAGGGGAAATAAGAGCCTCGTTAAGCGCGATTGCCCTCGCAAGCGGCGATCAGGCGGTGCTGACCTTCGAGGGCAGCAACCTTATCGGCCTTAAGGTCACAGACGCCACCCTTAAAAGTCTCATCGACAATAAAGGCGCTCTTATCGCCCCCCATGGCGCGGTGCTCCTAAAAGCCTCCGCCGCTCAGTCGCTGGTGGATAACCTCATCCAAAGCCCGTCCGGTGCAGGCGGCCTGGTCTTAAAGAACGGCACCGTCCAGCTGGTTAAAGCCGATGGCCGTATTAATGCGCACACCATTGAGATCGATGCCGGCCCCCGGGGCGGCGCCTTGATCTCTGGTGTCCTTGATGCGCGGGGGGATCAAGGTGGTCAGATTCGTCTTGCCGGTCTGATTGAGGTGGCCCCAGAGGCCGTCATTGATGCGAAGGGCGGCGAGATACTCCTCG
The DNA here is from genome assembly GCA_038131525.1 of Gammaproteobacteria bacterium. Classification (GTDB taxonomy): domain Bacteria; phylum Pseudomonadota; class Gammaproteobacteria; order Arenicellales; family UBA868; genus UBA868. Next base: position 267,651 of record JAYPPP010000001.1, read on the forward strand.
GCGGCGCGGCTCTAGGGCGTCTCAGCAAGGCCGCGAACAATCCAAAGGTGGAGCGTTCTGCTAAAACGCTGGAGGATTCCGAAGGGGTTCTGAAGCCAACAACGAGACGGATGGACTGGGTGGCAATGACGAAAGTGATGGCGCGGCGGAAAACAATGTTGGCCAAGGTGGAAGCGAGAAAGGAAAAAGCGAGCAAGAGGCCGAGAACGCATTAAACGAAGCGATCGCGGAGGCCGGCTCCAACGGAACCGGCCCGAACGGAGATTCGTCTGATCAAGCCCCCGGAAAATCAGGCCAGAATAACAACCAAATCTCCGGAGTGCAGGGTAATCAAGGTAACGACCAACCCGTCGGCAACGCCGGCGGTGCTAAGAGTGGCAATGATGATGAAAGCCCGGTTATCGATGAGCCGGCGATCGTTGTAACCCCGCCCGTCATCGTCGAGGAGCCCGTCATCGTTGAGGAACCCGTCATCGTCGAGACACCCGTCATCGTCGAGACACCCGTCGTTGTGACGCCAACTGCCATCATCGCGCAGCCAAGTACTCCTCAGGGCGGTGAGCTCGTCCAACAAGCTGTGTCGCAGATTGCCGCATTTATCAGCTCAGTAAGAGATGCATTGAGCTCATTTGAAAATGCACCTTCGGAGAACGCCGGAGCTGCCGCCTTGGTCAGCGCGCTTAGTGGCGCCGAACAACCGCCGATTACTGCGCTTGGAGGACTTGTGGGTGGCTCCGTTCAGTCGCAGGCATCTACCCAGACTAATGGCGCAAACCAGGAAGATTCGGGGTCTTCATCGTTGCTCGATGACGGTGAGAATGACGACGCATGAAAGCTAACCCCAGTTGATCGAGCCGGTTGGGGAACTTTATTCACGAATGACTCTCTGAGGCACCGCGCCCTGATGATTTAGTTGATAATCAGCCCCGGCAATTCTTTCGTTGGGGGCTCGATGACAACCTACACGCGCGGGATTTTGATGATCTTGGGATCGGCCTTTTGCCTGTCCACATCAGGAATCGGTCTTCGCGTTATCGAGTCTGCCAACGGCTGGCAAATTCTTTTCTATCGTTCACTCAGCATGATGGCGCTGGTGTTTGTTGTGCTTCTGATGCGGCCAGAGCCGATCGCGCGGCGTATCAAAAACCTCACGCTCGATGACTTTTTGCTCGCGCTGGTACTAGGAACAGGTTTTTGCGCCTATGTGTTTGCGCTATTGCAGACCACGGTCGCAAACGCGCTCTTTATCTTTAGCGCCGCGCCGTTTTTCGCCGCCGTTTTGGGCTGGGTCGTGCTCCGCGAGGCGGTGCCGGTTAGAACGTGGCTCGCCATAGGGGCGGCCATGGTTGGTCTCACCGTGATGGTTGGAGCCGGCGTCATGGGTGGACGAGTACTTGGTAATCTGATCGCGCTCTGGCTGCCCATGTCGTACGCGATCTCTGTTGTTCTGGTGCGCCGCTCGAAGCAACCGGATATGCTGCTTGCGCTTTTATTGGCAACGCTCGTGGCTACGGTGATTTCGTTTTTCTGTAATGGGATCGATTTTTCAGCAGCCGAGATGAGCTTTTCTCTGGTCCAGGGGCTTCAAGCGTTGAGCATTCCCGCTGTGCCTGCGCGGGATGTTTGGGTTGCGGTGGCGATGGGTATTTTTCAGGTGGGAGCGGGATTCATCCTGATGATGCTCGGCGCGCGGCACGTGCCAGCAGCGCAGGTCGGCCTACTGGCATTGGTCGAGCCTGTGCTTGGCCCAATCTGGGCATGGCTGGCGGCATCCGAAATCCCAGCCGAGACAACCTTTATCGGCGGCGCCGTGATTTTGGTGGCGGTGGGTGTGGATGCGGCGATCTCTGCAAAACGCAAAAGCGCCAGATGAATGATTAAGGCAGCGCCTGATAAGCTGCTGCCATCATGTCGGTGCGCATCGCGGTCAAGGATCCCAGGTTTTGGGTCATCACCACGCCGGTGAAGTCTTCGGCGCGATCGACCCAGTAGTAGGTGGCCGCTGCGCCACCCCAGCCGCCTTCGCCCATGCTGGTGAGAGAGATCGCCTGGCCCGGGTCCATCATCACACGTCCCATCAGGTTAAAGCCGTATCCGGGGCTTGGAAAGGGTCCTAACCAGTAAGGCAGCTGTTTGTCCGAGAGGCGGTTCGCCCACATGAAGTCGAGCATTTTTCGCGATACAAGAGGCACGCCTACGGCAGTTTGGCCGGTAATACAGAAGCGCGCGAAGCGCATGTAATCCGATGTGGTTGAAAACAGACCGTGACCGCCGCGCGCGAAGGTGTCGGGACGGTCAAAAGGATAGGCGTCATCGACATCTATCTTTTTCAAAGGCGCGGCTGCGTCCGGTGCTTTAAGGATGTCGTCGAGGGATCGGCCATACATGGGCATCAGGCGATGCCGCTCAGACTCCGCCACAAAAAACTGCGTATCCGTCATATTCAGCGGATCGAAAATTTCGGCCTGCAATAAATCGCCAAGAGGGCGACCCGCCACGACTTCGATCACGCGCGCGAGGATATCGGTGGCGATGCTGTAGTGCCAGCGCTCGCCGGGTTGGGAGGCAAGCGGAAACTTCGCCGCTCTGTGGGCAAATTCCTCAAGCGAGCACGAACCGTCGTTCATCAAGCCGTCGGCATGATAAAGCTCAGAGACTGGGCAATCGGGAATAAAGTTGTAGCTGAAGCCGGCGCGATGGGTGAAGAGTTGCTCAATGGTGATGGGTAATGCTTTTTCTCGTGTTCCGTCGGCGCGGAGCACCTCGAGCTTTGCAAATTCCGGAAGGATTGCTCGAAGCGGCGTGAACAGATTCAGCTGGCAACGCTCCATCAGTAGGGCGCCCATCATGGAGACGATGGGTTTAGTCATCGAGTAAATGCGGTAAATAGGGTCTGCCGGCATCTGCCAGTCCAGTCCATCTGCGACCACGGCGCCCTCGTCAAGAAGTCGACCGCCTTTTGCTACCTGCCACTCAATGCTGGCAAACAGTCCCTCATCAATATTGCGCTGTGCAACCTGATGCAGGCGTTTGGTGCGAAGGCGGTGATCCTGCGCTGTGAGCGAGTCATTCATACGTTATGTGTTCCCGATTCAGGTTGACGGCGTGGGCTTGGGCCAAAGAATCATCTGCGTACAGCGAAAGAGCGCCATAGTCTTATTGTCTTTTTCAGAGCGTACCTCGACGTCCCACGTCTGTGTGGAGCGTCCCAGGTGGATGGCCTTGGCATGCGCGAGGATGATGCCGCCATCCGTTGTCGCAATGAAGTTCGTTTTCGTTTCAAGCGTCGCAAACCCGGTTGCACCCTCCGGCAGGCGTTTCATGCAGCCAAATCCAGCGCAGGAGTCAGCCAGCGCGAACAGCGTACCCGCATGAACTCGACCCGGCCATGAGAAATGATGATCTTCGAGGGAGATGCGGCCCTTTACCTCGCCGCTCTCCGGCAAGAAGGCAAACTCCATACCGAGGTGATCAAAAAGATAATTGCCGTGGGGCTGGTATTTTGGTGATGCGTCAGACATGTGCAGGCTATCGAAAAGCGTTGCTTCAAAAAGGGCCGTGGATTGCTGTGATCACAGCGCGATGCTCAATCACATTCGTCCTCGCGGGGGCGGCCGATCATTGGTAGGCGCTCGCCAACCCTCTAATGTTGCAAATTTCCAGTACATCTTGCCGCGCGGGCGGGTTCTCGGCGTAACTGAGGGCGACTCTTTTGAAGTTGATCCCGCACAGCAGGGTGAGGCCCTGACAAAGCCTCCGCGGGCTTATCTGATTTCATTATTGCTCCTTGGGTCTCCTAATGACGATCTGCCGATAGAAGTAGTGATTTTAGAGCAGCGCCCTGTTGCTTATAGTGACCAATAGGCGCGTCGGCGTTACATATCAAGCGGTCTGCCAGACAATTGGAAAATATGAGACTGGCCGAGATCTTTCACTGATCGAACGCCTAGTCCGAAGCAGGCAATTCGGATCTCACTAAGTAGCTGATGCATAACGCTGATCACCGCTTCTGTCGATTCCAAGGCAGGCTTCAGGAGGCGTCCCGCCATACCTGCAGCCTCAGCTCCAAGACAAAGCGACTTTACAATATCTAGTCCGTTTCTGACCCCGCCGGATGCCCAGCATCTTTGCGCTGGTAGCTCGTTCAGGATAGCTCTCAAGCTTTCAATGGTCGTATAACCCCAATCCTTAAACACATCGGGGGACGACAGCACTGAGGAGATATTCGAGTGCATTTCGATTTCTATGTCATCGAAACGCGTACCGCCTCGCCCTGCAACATCAAGTATGGAGACGCCTGCTGTGACCAGTTGCCGGGCGGAACGGGTATCGAGCCCGAATCCCACCTCCTTGGCGATAACGGGGATAGCGCTCCACGCGCATACCCTTTCTATCTGGGAGAGGATCCCCGTCCAATCGGTGTCCCCAGACGCTTGAAACACTTCCTGCATTGGGTTCACATGTAAAATCAACGCATCGGCCTCGAGGGGGTCAATTACTCGACCTAGCGAGCTGACGTGGTCGAGCTTGGCAAGGTTCACCGCGCCAAAATTTGCGAATAGGGGTAGATCCCCGATGGCGCGTCGGATCGAAGCGCTTAACCCTGCAGAATAGCCATCCTCAATGCTCACACGCTGAGATCCGACTCCCATCGCGAGGCCCACCTCCCGACACGCCTCCGCAAGTCTTATGTTGATGGCCTCCGCCTCAGAGGGCCCGCCCGTCATAGAGCTCACAAAGAATGGCGCATTGATCGTCTTGTGTTGAAAAGATGACTTGAGGCTTACCTCATCAAGATTAACCTCCGGCAATGCGCAGTGTTTCAAGCGAACAGCGTCAAAGGCACTTGCGCTCTTACTGGTTTGTGCGAGCGCATGTTTTATGTGCCCTCGTTTTCTCTCAATAGAACTCATGATTTTGTCTGTCTGCCCACTCCAAGAGAATGATATGGGGAACCGTAAGCGCTGCCAGTCCGATGAAGATCAACTGAATCACTGTATCGGTGAGGCCTTGTGACTGGCCCAGAAGCAAGGTGCCGAATCCGATCGCGAACCCAATTGTAAGTAGAGTGAGCGTGATGATGAGCAGGAAAGCAGTCCGACGACTGCTGCCGGGTATTAATTTGAACTCACTCAACAAATGGCGAGGACTATGCAGACCACAAAAGTAGAGTGTGAAATACCAAAGCGGACTGAGGAGAAGCGCGAAAACAGTGAGCGCTATGAGTTCGAAAAGTTGCGTGAGCGTTATTTGCCTCATCTCTAACGCCAGGAGCAACGCACCCACCGCCAATAATCCCTTCAATACAATGATTGCCTCTGAAGTGGGTGATCCGAGCAAGAGCACGCTAAATATTTGTTCAACTGACTGCGTAGAGGTCCATGCGGGCAAGCCTAAAACGAATGCTCCAAATCCAAATCCACCGAAGTTCAGAGACTTTTTCCAATCTCTGCCAAAGTGGAAAGCGGAAATGAGCAAAAAACCGATAAGCGCGATCCTCGGCATCATTACCCAAAACCAGATTACGGCGGCTGCCATGCCGATATAAGCGGCCAAAAAAAAGGCAACGCTCCAAGGGTGTTGAATTAGTTTGACGCGATACGCAATCATAGGATCGAGCGCGCCGTGTGGAACTCCCGCCAAAGAAATCAGGCAAGCCGCGAAAGTTAAGTTCAAATCCACCGGTACAGTCCAAACCAGGCCAAAAGGAAAGGCTTCATGGGGGCCGTCCAGAGCACTCGAAGAATGTCGGTCAGCGAGTAAGAAGTCATGAAGGCGGCGAAGTTGTCAGGCCCCATGTTGCGCGCGAGCTGGGCCAGCACCGCAGGCATTGCTTCAGGTCGATTTTTGATCAGTTCAATAAACAGGCTATCTGCCCAACTGACCAAGCGGGGCGAACGGTAGGGGGTGATTTCGTTTTTTTCGATTAGCTCCTGAGCCATTCGATGGGTGGTATACCGTATTGTTCGATATCCATACCCGGTGGCGTTTCGGGCCATGCCTGCTCTGCTGCCTAACGGTATGCCAAAGGCACTCTCTCTTTTTTTGAATCCCATTGGAATATGGGCGGCTTCAACTCGAGTGACCTCATACGCTCCCAATGGAAACTCTTGTTCGATAAAAACTTGATTCATTCCACTGAGTTTATCGAGATCAGCAGGTACGCTCGTAAATTCTGTGTGTTCAATAAGGAGGCGTCTTTGACTGAGGGGTAGGAGATAGAGAAATCGTATTCCGGTAGATGTTGCCTCCAACGAGCGCATCAGGCCGACACTCTCAACGCCATGCGGTAGGTGAAAGACTATCTCCGTGCCGGCGAAGCTTTGAATGAGACTAAATGTGTCAGGCCCCTGGGGGCGACAATCAAAAACGTGATCAGCATCAGGCATTGAGGATACCCGCTCCTCACGAATGGTGATTTGTGGGTGTGCTTCAACGGCTTTTAAGGCAGCACTGAGGACAGTTTTTCCCATTATGGTGCCGTAAGAGAACCTCTGCCCTCGATGCTTGACCTGGAAGCCATCGCCGCTGATGGACCACCGGTCCGATACATGCTGTGGACGCAGAAAGGATTCCTCTGGTTTCGTAAACCAGAAACTAAAGGTTCGCTCGTTTAAGTTGGTTATCTTCGGTTCTGAAATGACTACGGGTCCCGGGAATTTTGGGTATTTCGAGAGGCTTTCTGCGAGAGATAACCCGCTTAACCCCCCGCCGATGATATGGATCCATGGCCGCATCTCAACACTCGCTGTGCACGCTAGGATTTTTCCCCAAACTGTGATGCAGAGCGGAATTATGAAAGCCCTGATATTTTCGTAGTCGCTTGCAAAAAAGAATCGTAGAGATCGCTTTTATTGCGAGTAATCCTTTGCGTATAAGGCGTGTATAAACCCTTCCGCGCCAGACATCGAAGTCACGTACCGCAATCTTGACTCCAATTTCTCGATAACTTAGGGCAGCGATCAAAATAGCAGTCCGAGATTGCAGTGGCAGAAAACACAGTCCCGCTATGCCCGACTGATAACGTATTTCAGCCTCTTCAAGCAGGTGTTTTAAGGCTTGCCTGATAACCTGAGCTTGTTCCTTGCTCGGACTTAGGACGTTCTCTGGAGCAATATCACCTACTAAATCGGATGGCAGATAACGACGCCCGCGTTGCGCATCCTCACAGACGTCGCGACAGATGTTCGTGAGCTGCATCGCGATACCCAGATCGATGGCGTGGTATCGGGCACTTACATTTGTCACTTCAAAAATATCGCACATCAGAAGTCCCACCGTTCCCGCAACCTGATAGCAGTACCTCAAGAGCTCATCCTGAGATCTGATCAGCACCGGCAACGTATCGAGCATCACACCCTCGACGAGCTCCTTCAAAACCTCCGTAGAGACTTTCGGTGAAAAAGAAACAACTGTCTTTGCTATTGGATCTAACGCAGTCTTGCCAGCAAGCTCATCGCGAAATGACTGAAGTCTGAGCCGTGCATGGTTCAGATCATCAGCCCTGTCGGCTATGTCATCAATTTCCCGGCATAGAGCATAAAGTCGGGCGGCTCTATCGGCTTGGTCTGACGAGAGAAACCGGCTAGCAAAATGAAAGCTGGTTCCGTAACGCTTGAGGCTTGCCTTGCTTCTCCCGGCATTCATGTTTTTGTCTTCGCCGCGCGCATTTTTTGCAGGATGAGCGCCTCTATAACCTTCGCGGATGAGAGCACCCCCGGGACACCCGCGCCGGGATGGGTGCCGGCGCCAGCGAGGTAAAGATTTTCAATACGCTCAGCTTGGTTGTGAAAGCGGAACCATGCGGACTGAGAAAAAAGTGGAGCAATTGAGAATCCGGCACCCCGAAACGAGAGATACTTGTGCTCAAAATCGTCCGGGGTCATGGCGAAGACGCTTCGAATATGCGATTTGAGCTCGGGCATGATCGTGCGATCTAGGGCATCAATTATCCGGTCGCGCAATTTTGGTTCTTCGACCGACCAGTTAATTGAGCTATTTTGATTGGGAACCGGTGCCAGCACGTAGAAACTGTCATGTCCGCTTGGGGCAAAAGAGGGGTCGGTTGCCGTGGGACGATGCAGATATAGAGAAAAATCGTCAGCGAGTATCCCCCGGTGGAAAATATCATCGAGAAGGCCTCGATACCGCTCACCCATCCAAATGGTGTGATGCGCCAGGTCTTGATACTTTTTGCTTGTGCCAAAGAAGAGCACGTATAGCCCCATTGAAAGTTTGCTGCGATCCCTTTTTAGTCGACCTGAAAGCGATAGGGAGTTTTTGTCCAGTAGGGCGCGGTAAAGCCACATCGGGTCACCGTTAAAAACGACACAGTCAGCGTGCAGCGTTTCGCCGGATTGCAGCTTCACGCCTACTGCCCGTTTTCCCGAGGTTAAGATTTGAGTAACTGTCGTGTTTTTTTCAATTGAGATGCCAGAGCGGATCATCAGGCGCTCCAAGTGCCCAACCAGAGCGCCTGTGCCTCCCATAGCAAAGTGAACGCCAAAAGCATTTTCAAGGTAATGAATTAGGCCGTATATGCTCGTGGTGTCAAAGGGGGAGCCTCCGACAAGCAGGGGTTGAATGGAGAGTGCTTGCCTTAAGCGTGGGTCTGAGATGTGCTTGCAAACCATATCCCAGACCGAGCGATCACTTCGAAGTCGCGCGAGTCTAGGAATTTGCTTGACCATTGTCCCCAGCCGGTGAAATGGCTGGTGAGCAAGCTCTGTGAACCCAATATCGAAAAGCGACTTCGAGTGAGTCAGCAGACTTTGGTATCCAGTGAGGTCTTGTGGGCTCAGTCGTTCGATCTCTGAGAGTGTTGCCTCTGGAGCGCCTCCATAATTAAAGTAATTTCCATCCGCAAATTCAAATCGATACCACGGCTCGAGTGCTTTGAACTCGATGTGGTCTGCTCGTTGTTCGTCGAATAACTCAAAGAGCTCGTCAAAAAGAAACGGAGCGGTAATTACGGTAGGACCTGCGTCGTGCCGATAGCCATCAACATTGAAGTGTTGTGCGCGTCCACCCAATTGATCTAATCGTTCGACGAGATGTACGTCTAACCCTAATGCGCGCAATCGAAGCGCGCTTGCAATTCCGCCGAAGCCTGAACCAACTATGAGAGCTGTGCGGGTCAACCAGTCACCTCAGCCTAGCAAGGTCAGCGGACGAGGCGCGAAGGCGTCCCCTTGGCTGTGATGTATTTCGGTAGAGGGGACACGGACTGTGATCTTGCCTCGGAGCGATTGCGCGCTACTGTGAGCGATGTAATTTAAAGAGAGTCGCGTCACGTCAGTAGGTTCATATGAAAAGAGCGGTCCTGGCGGGCATGCTGAATTTTTCCGCCCCACGTTTTCTGGTGTACCGCTTGACGCCAGTTAAATGCGCAAGGAGAGCGTGACCGTCCCAGAAAATTGGGTGAGGAAAGAAGGAGCTGAGAAGCGCCTTTAATGGTCTTGGAGCCGCGATTCCTGTCGATTTTCGCTGGCAACCTGACATAACGAGGGACGCGTTAACGAATTATGGATGGAGACCTCTCCATCAGCATGATGACTCTCGCGCGCCCCGCCGGGGGTAGGAGCGTCACCTGACTGACCGTCAGGCTCTCCTGATAAGGAGCAAAAAATGACCGGAGAGAGGCAACCTCGAGGCCGCCCCTCTCCGGCAAGTCCGTTGAAGCTATGAGGACTGTTTGCTCGTTGATGTGGCCGCGTACCAAATGAGCAGCCCGAAGGCGATTTTGTTCACCACATCTGCAAGGTTGTACACAATATTCAGCGCCTGGCTAGCCGCGGCCGTGGTGTTACCCATGTCATCCACGTAAACGAAGTAGCCCAGGATGTAGCCGAGCGGGTAGATGGCCCACCCGATAGTCACGATCCAACGCATTGTGTTGTAGGCGCTCTGCACGGCCGCGGGAGCCTCGTTTGCGGCCATTTTTGCAGCCTGGCCGGCAAAGATTTCGTACAGGATATAAAGCCAACCCACCATACCGATCACAAAGCCGAGTGTGACGTTGATGTAGCCCGCTTCTCCCAGGAAACCCGGGACCAGCATAACCAGCGTGCCTAACAATAATCGCCAGAAGATACCGCCGGGAGCGTTGCCGATCGCACGCAGGATAAGGAAGAACTCGATCATCAACAGCGGCACGGTCAGCAGCCAATCGATGTAGCGATAAACCGTTGGAGTTTCGCCTGTGCTGACCCAAACGTCTCGCATGTAGAAGTAGTGGACCGCTGCGATAAATGTCACAAGTGCAGAAACGACCAGCGAAGTCTTCCATTTGCCATCGACGCTCTGCGTTTCCCAGAGAAAGAAGACGGTCGATGCCATTAATGCCATCGAAATGAGCCAGAACGAGATTCCAACGAAGTCGTCGGAGCGCAGGTTGGCAGCCGCAAACGCGGTCGCTGGGGCTAGCGCAAGAAGGCCCGCGGGAAGAAGTTTTCTTCCCCAAGCAGTAGTTGAGTGTGACTTAACCGAAATATCCATGAAATTCCCCCTCAAGATAGATGGAGCGCATATCCTAAATGCTCCGACGCCCGTTGTCTTCACGCCTTATTTTGGCGAGAAAATCGCCCTTTTTGGCCTTTGGGTCCACGTATGGCTCCCTTTCTAGTCACGCGAATGATGACTGACGAGGCTGGGGCAGCAGCCAATCGGACGATGGTCTAGCGTTCGGAGCCGTCTTGAGGATTACCAACTTCTAATCGCTGCAGGATCTGATCCAATCCTTCAATGAGGGATCGCGGTGTTCCGCGGTCATGACGAAGCTTGCGAAACTGCGCATTAAGACCGCCCGGCGTCTCGCAGGATTCGCTCATCGCATGGAGTCGCTCGGGATGCTCTCGCATCGTCAGGTCAGCCAGTGCAACATAAAGAGCCGTGCTGTAGCGCGCCGCGGTTGTTCTATCCAGCCCGTGATCGGTCATCCATTGACTCGTCCCGGCCACGTGCTCAAAAAAATCAGACATCAGCGCGCTGGCAGCACCAAACAGATTGAACTGCGCCTCGTCATCGACACTCACCGCAACCCCGATCTGATTACAAAATGCTTCGAGGGTTTCGTTTTTTGGGCAAACCGCGATAGGCCCCATTGCGAACTCAATGGGCGGCATCGGAATGGCCCGATAAAGGTCTGCACACGGTGCAATGAGAGGTCGCATCACTTCAAGCGACACCCCTGCTGCGAGGCTCACGATGCGCTGATCCGCTCGAAAGTTGAGTGCGTCCAAAACCATGGGCACTTGCTCAGGGAGCACGCCGATAAAGACCCAATCGCTTTGATCGACTACATCCTGATTGTGGGTCGATACTTCAACATTGGTATATTGATTAGCGAGAGCCTCAGAACGTTCGACCGATCGCTGCGAGACGATGATGGGGTCTTTGTAATTCGCAACGTCGCAAAGCCCGCGGATCATGGCCTCACTGATGACGCCGGTGCCGATAAATCCAATGCGCATGACTTGAGTCTACTTCTAAGCTTGGTCGTTAATGGGTCGGTATTTAAAATCAAAGATGCACAAAGCCTAATCGGCTCTGAGGAGAAACTGCAGTAAAAGATTGCTGAACAACTCCGGCTTTTCAATATTGATGAGGTGTCCCGCATCCTCTACGTACGCAAATTCAGCGCCATTAATTCGTGCAGCCATTGACCGGCCGTAGTCTGCCGGACAGAGCCGATCATGCTCAGCGAATATCAACAGGGTCGGTACCTTAATGCTCGCGAGATCAAGCTCTTGCTCAAACGCGGTGGCTGACTCCAAGGTTTTGAGATAGCTCTCGTGGTGTAGATCAACCATGCTCTTTGTCACCTGGGCAATCTGCTGGGGCGAGGCGTTCGGGCCGAGGATGGTAGGTGCGGCCAACGGGGCAATCTCCTCAAGGGTTTTGCTCCCCGTGCGCAGCGGTGTTAGACGCAGGTCGAGGTATGCCTTTAGATCGGACTCCGACAGCACGGCCCGCCAACGGGTGAACGTGGCGGCCAGCGTCAGCGAACGAACGCGTTCCGGATACAGACGATAAAAATGCTGGGCAATTTGTCCGCCCATGGAGAGCCCGCAAATATGAGCGGACTCGGTGTCGTAAAAATCCAGCACTCGCGCAAGATCGTGACAGAAATCTTCAAACGCAAGGGGTCCGTCGTAGTCATCGCTATCGCCATAGCCGCGAGCATCCCAGGCAATTGTTTTAAAGTGCGGCGCAAGAGCGCTCAATTGAGAGGTCCAATTGCTTTTGTTGCCTCCGATACCGTGCAGCAAAACGGTGAGCGGGCCCTCGCCCGTTTGGTTAACCGCGATGGCGGGAGTTCCCGGAACTTTAAGCGTTTGGGTCAAGAGTGCTGTGTCGAGGCGAGTTTATTCTTGAGCGCTTGATTAGGCCGGCTCAAGATGCGGCTTGTCGACCTTCATATAGGCGCCTTTGCGTTTGAGTTTATCGCCGGTGAACTCGAGGATATCGATACCGCGAATCACGGAAACGCTTCCGTCTTTATCCAGATTAAGGCGCCAGCTCGCAAGCACTTTACCGCTTTCGGCTTCCACGAAGATATCCTCACCGTCAAAACGGATCTTGCCGCGTGAACCCCCCACCAGCGGCTCGAAGGCGGTGCGAATCGCTTCATGACCGACGTGTCGGCCACCGGTAGAGTCTTCGTAGACGCCATCCGTTGCAAAAAAGTTAACCACATCGTCGAGATTCATTCGATTGAAAGCATCGACGAACTCTTCAGTCAGGCGAATGAGATCGTCCCGTCGGTTACTCATGGAAGGTGCTCCTATAAATCAGTTGTCGTAACACGGGCTAAGCGTGCTGCGTATTGCACTCTCGGCAGGAAAGTACATAAAAACAGCGTCTTATTGCCCAAATCGATCAAAACGGTTGTTGTTCGGGCGGTTCTTCACACAGTATCCCATATGGGTGATATCAGAATACATTAGAAAATAGTGAAATACTGTCATATGGAATTTTAGGTATCAACGTTAGGCAAAAGGAGACCCCATGAAAAAGGTATTTGCATCGCTGCTCGTCGCGTTAGGTCTGAGTGTCACGAGTCTGTCTGTTGTCGCTGAAGAAACAGCGGCATCAGGCGAAGCATCCACCATCGATCAGTACACCGAGATGCTGAGCAATTATATGAATTCGCTTTCGTCCGGAGCCGGTCAGGGTTACGGAAATGCCGGCGGCATGTCGGGCTTCAACCCGATGGCCATGATGAATCCGATGGCTATGATGAACCCAATGGCTATGATGAATCCTATGTCCATGATGGGCGGCATGGGTGGAATGGGTTGGGGTGGCCAGCAGGGGCTGGGCGCACAAATGATGATGAATCCTGCAAACTGGATGAATCCGCAAACCTACGCCTACATCATGAGTCCTGAAGCCATGTCGGCGCGAATTAACCCCGCCAACTGGCTTGCCATGATGAACCCGGCCACCTATGCGCCTCTGATGAATCCGATGGCGTACATGACGCTCATGGGTCAGGCAATGAACCCCAATACATATATTGAGATGACAAAGCTGCTCATGACACCCGAGATGTACACCAAGTGGTACGACGCAACGCTGGAAACGGCAAAAGATCTCACGAAGGTCGCTGAGTAGTTAAGCTGAGTAGTTAAAAAGTAAAGCGGTTTCAAAACGCCGGGCGCCCGTAATTCACGGGCGCTTGTGGTGTGGATACGCGTACCGTTTCGTAGTTTCTGCCGACGTATAGTGCTGGGGATCCACAAGCGACCCCGGGCAGCAGAAACCCGCTCCTCTTAACCTGATGAGCAAGATCATGAGATTTCAAATTAAAAAATTAATCGCGTTATGCCTGTTTGCCGTTTCATGGGCAGGGCTTTGCGTGCCGTCTGCAGTCGCGCAAACCGGCAATCAGTCCGTCCAATCGGCAATTGAGACGCTGCGCAAAAGTAATGCGCTGCCGTTTCCGGTTCCTATGATGTTTAACCCCGGGGATACCAGCTGGGAGCCCAACACCGTAACCCAGCCGTTCCCGCGCGAGGCGCGCGCTGCGATGATGTCAAACGCGGCGATGCAAAATCCGTGGTCGCTTCGTCAGGTATTTAATTTCATGACGCATAAAGTGAAGGCCGAAGAGGGCCTGACCTTTGATGAAATTATTGAAGCGATGGACAGCCGCGCCATCGAAGAGAATCTAAAGAAATCTGGCCACAATATGATCTGGAAAGAGATCGAGGCCAAGACAGGGCAGCCGACGCCTCGTATCGAGATTCTGCAGTACTGCGACGCTATGGTGGCGCGGATGGTGCTGGATTACAGCCCTGAGTTCTCGATTTTCTTACCCTGCCGCATCTCTGTGTTGGAGGATGCCAAGGGAGACATCTGGCTGATGACGCTGGATTGGGATGTATCTTGGCTCAATTTTGTATGGCACCCGGATTCGCAGCTTGATCAGGAGATGAAGAAAAACGGTCAGCGAATTCGAGATGCGATGCTCAGCATTGTGAATGCGGGCGCTACGGGAGATTGGTAGAGCACCTTTATCTCCCTACAGTCGGGAATTAATTCTCGAGGTGTTTAGAAGCCCCGCAGGGTATCGCCGTGCGGGGCTTTTTAATTAATAGTCAGACGCCAGCCGTTCGCCACGACGCCAGTCCCAAGGCTTTACAAACTCGCCTACCCACATGCCTTTCTTCTCTGACCTGGCCTGGCGTTGTTCGGGCAGATACTTGTCGGAATAGCGGGTGTAGGCGAGCGCCCATCCCTCGCTCACCAATCGCGCGTTGAGGTTGTAGCCATCAACAAAGCATTCCGCATTCAAAAGACCGTCTTTGTCTGTCTCACTGCCGACGCATCGCACTTCTTTGGTGTGTAGCCATTTTTTTAATTGCTCAGCCGCTTCGGATCCACACGGCCACGTCGTGCCTGACTTCCGACACAGCTGATCCTTCTCCAGAACATCAATGCCGTGTAGGCGTAGCGGTGTGCCATCGACGGAGATCACCTCGCCGTCTTTAGCGAGTCCAGTGCCTGAGACATCCGCGAGGACCGATAGCGGCGCGAGAAAAAGCGCAAAAAGAATCCCAGTGGGTTTCATCGGAAAAACTCCGGTTGAAGTATTGCTATTAGGTTGCGTGACGCGCGGTTAGAAGCTTGCCCGGGATACCTTGAAGCGTGAGGTAGGGGATATCGTCAATAGCCTCCACCAAAAAAGAATGCTGCTGCGCACTTTCGGCGAGAAGCTTTTCCCAACCCAACTCAAGCCAACCCTTGCCGTTCACGGTAGCTATCACTCGACCGTCTGGCTTTAGCGCAGAAAAAAGCTTCGCAAGATCAAAAGGGTGACTTTGCCCATGGGAAAATACCCCAACGCAGATGACGGCGTCGTATTCAGGGTTAAGCGACAGCTCAGCGAAAAGATCAACCTCGCCGAGGGATCGATAAACGTTACGTTCTTGCGCTTTTTGAAGCATCTCCGGCGAGAGATCCAGACCGTCGATCTTCTGATATCCGTTGGAAAACAGAAGCTCCCCAACGATACCCGTGCCGCAGCCCATATCGAGAATTTGAGAATCCCTGTCTGGCACGATGTTCAAAAGGTGCTCCACCGCGGCATGGGGTGCGCGATAACCAAATTCTTCAAGCAATTCCTGATCGTAGGTATCGGCCCACTGACGATAGGTTTCTTTTTGCGTTTCGCTTGTGTGATTGCGATAGTTGCGTGAGAGTCTGGGATCGAGAGGCATCTGCTTTATCCGAAAGGATTTTGGGCTTTCCAAGTCCAATACTACCGGCCGCTCAACGCTGATCAAGGCCATATCTTAGTAACTTTTGGTCGAAACCCTCAGCAACACTGCGGATTTGGCGGGGCCAAGTCTAGAAAAAGCTATGCTAGGCTCGCTCCGTTATAGAGAAAAGCCGGGAACTCTTTATGAAAAAGTTTTTTAGCAATCTTGCGGTCACGCTTGCGCTGACAAGTCTTTCCGGACTGGTTATGGCGCATCAGTATGATGTTCCGGTGCCTAATCTGTCTGAGCGCATGCAGCTGGCAAAGACCGGTAGCTGCGCCCAATGCGCCCTGACAGATGCCGATCTGAGTTACAAGCGCCTGTCGGGTGCGGATCTCAATGGCGCTACGCTGCACAGCACGAACTTTATGCGGAGCGATCTAACGGGCGCACGATTCGTAGGCGCAGATCTGACGGAAGCGAACTTCATCTGGGCGGATGTTAATCAAGCCGACTTCACCGATGCGAATCTCAACGGCGCGTTAATGGCCGAAGTGAAGAACATCTCAGGAGCGGTATTTTGTCGAACGACCATGCCCGATGGATCCCTTAATAGCGCGGGCTGCTGACCGCCTTGGCGCTCGCGCCAAAATGGTACGATTAAAAAGCGGCCAAGCAGGGAATAACAAAAAAGGAGTGCGCTATGGCTGAGACTATGGATGATATTTTGCATCCGGGGCTCAATGCGACGCCCGAGGGGTTCCCCGATGCGCCTGCCGGATGGACCCCAGAAGATGGAAAGAAAGCGTTGCAGACAGAAGGGGTCTCAGTCGACGCGAGACACTGGGAGGTCGTTAAGGCGCTGCAGGCTTATTACGCTCGCAACGCGCATTATGTTTCGAATCTTCGTGACCTGTACGATGCGCTGGAAGAGCGCTTTCACCATAAAGGGGGTCGGCGCTTTCTCTACGAACTGTTTCCTGGAGATCCGGTCGGGCAGGGCTGTCGCCTTGCAGGCCTCAGTGCTCCATCGGGGCTTCGAGAGAGCGATCCCTCTTAAGACCGGCGCCGCTAAAATGCATAGGGATTAAACGCAGAAGCGCAAGCGCGCCTACGCGGACAACCCGGTTGGAGACAAGGGCGTAGAGGTTCTGTGTGCAGACCGCAGCTGGTAACGAACAAGATTCGCTAATCAAAGCGCTTTGAACGGATTTTTTCTGATCTTCGTGTGATCCCCATCACCGCGCGCATTCGTGCGGCTCACTACCATGGGCTGCATGAAAACAATAATGTTATGTATCGCCGCGGGTTATATGGCGCTGATCGCTGAGGGGTATCTCGGTTTTTCACGGATCGATATTGTTGAGCCAACCATTACGCTGGTAGCGCCGTCAGAGCCACTCCGATAAATGCGCGTTTTTCTTCGTGTAAACTAAACTAAAGTAAATTTAAGACATTCAACGCGAGCGAGACCAAAGCCATGAACGAACCCGCACCGAGCACACGCCGAATTACCGTCAAGCTCCTGGCAATCACGCTGTTGTTGGGTATATCTGCACCGACATTGGCGGAGCCCGTGACGTCTGTGGCTGATTTCTTTCAGCCCGACGGTATGACAGCCACTGCTGAGAATTACCCAACGCTTGAAACGTCCCGCCAGCTACTGATTGCTCAGGATAGGGCAGCAGTAAATCAGATCGCCCACAATCGCAAGCTTACTCCTACGGATGATCAACCCGTGGTGAGGATGAACCGCGACACTTACTATGGTTTTGCTGTCGTGGATGTTTCCGCCGGAGCGTCGATCACCATTCCGCCGGTTCCCGAGGGCAAGTACGTGTCGGTGCAGCCGGTCACTATGGATCACCGCATTCAGCCCATGTCCTACGGTAGCGGTACCTTTGAGCTGGCAACGCACTATGGCACGCATATGTATTTGGTGATTCGGTTAGACAGCACCTTGAGTGAGGCAGAGGCGAACGCGATTCAGGACGGCATGGTGATTAACGCAGGGAGTGCTCAGCCTTTCTCGGCGGAGCCCGTAAACAAGGAGAGCTTTGACGCCGTTGAACTGTCGCTCCGCCAGAAGCTGCCAGGCTTGGTGAAGACGTACGGCCCTGACATGGTGAACGGCATGTTTACCGCTCCAACGGATGATTCCCGCGGGCTTTATGACTTTGACAAATACACGGTGGGCGCTGCTGTGGGGTGGGGCGGCGCACAGTTAGCCGACAACCTATATGAAAGCTCCCCAAATTTTCCTGCACAGGGCTGCTACTCGGCGACGTTCGAGGATCCGGGTAACGGCGCCTTCTGGTCATTCACCGTCTACGATGAAAATGGCTTTATGTTCGATGACGTCGCCCACATGAGTTCTGATATCGCCACTGCCAACGCAGATGGCACGTACACGGTTAGCATGGGCTGTGGCGCGGATGCGCTGAATAATTTGCCGATCACTAACGACACCGGGGTCTTCAACTTCATCGTGCGGCACTATATCCCTTCGGAGCGGGTGAAGTTCGAGGGCTACCGGTTGATGCCACAAATGCAGAAGGTCGACTGAGAAAAAGCGTGCCCCAAGCCCATGCCGAGCGACGGCTCAGGCACGCGCCACCTTGGGGTGAACAAAGAACCGATCGTTCTTTCGATTGGAAAATGGCGCGCCCGGAGAGATTCGAACTCCCGACCACCTGGTTCGAAGCCAGGTACTCTATCCAGCTGAGCTACGGGCGCTTTAGGTCAGAGCGCAGAGTCTAGTGAAAAGCGGTTACGGCATCAAACGGATCAGTGTTAGGCTCTAAAACCTTCTTGCATTCCTACAGGAGCCCGCAATGCCCCGGCGTACGCTAAAGCCTCAAAGCCTTGATTTTCAGCCCCGGCCGTCTTATCCCTATTCGCCGGGCGCAAAAGGGGGAGGATTCATCTTCACCGCTGGGCAGGTCGCCTGGGATGAAACGGGCGAGGTCACTGCCATTGGCGACGTTGCTGCCCAGACCCGTCAGACACTTAAAAACGTAGTGGCGGTGCTGCACGAGGGCGGGGCCACTGTGGACGATGTGTTGAAGTGCAATGTTTATCTTGCGGACATCCGTGACTTT
The DNA here is from genome assembly GCA_038131525.1 of Gammaproteobacteria bacterium. Lineage (GTDB taxonomy): Bacteria > Pseudomonadota > Gammaproteobacteria > Arenicellales > UBA868 > UBA868. Next base: position 286,459 of record JAYPPP010000001.1, read on the forward strand.
GAGACGATGAACGCTGAGTTTGCAAAAGTATTTGCCCATGACCCACCGGCACGCACCACCGTAGAGGCAAGACTTGCTGAGCCGACAATGCTGGTCGAGATTGAGGCTATCGCGTGGGTGTCGAAAGACGGCGACTAGTTGCTACCTTAAAGCTTAAAGATTTACGAGTCGTCCTTCTTTAAAAGTTCTCCAAGACCCGAAAGACCTTTGTGGGTGACGGCACTCGATTTTCGCTCTTCAATGCCGGGTACCGCATCGACATAGCGAGCATGCTCGTTGTCATGACAGTAAAGACAAAGGTTTTCCCAGTTGCTGCCGTCGGGAGGATTGTTATCGTGGTTGTGGTCTTTATGGTGTACTGTGAGCTCGTGAAGGTTTGCCTGGGTAAATTCACGGCCGCACCGCCCGCACACCCAAGGGTGAATCTTCAACGATTGCGCTCGATAGTCTCGCTCGCGGGAATCCCGCGCCTTTACGGCATTTGCGATAACGGCATCCAGATCAGTTTTCGAGCTCATGAGAAAAGAATAGTCCAAAATCGCACTTCTGTTAAAGCCTTTTGAAAGGAGATGGCTTATGACCCAAAAGCTTGAAGCAGTCGCAACGCAGCTCGTCGATAACGAGCTGACCTGCGTGACGCGCTTTGATTTTGAACCTGGCGCTGAAACCGGCTGGCACCGTCACGGACATAACTATGTCATCACCGCGATTACGGATCTGCACATGCGGCTTGAAGAGCCGGGTGGGTCGGAGCGGGAGGTGCACGTCAAAGCCGGCGAGGCATATTTTCGCCAGGAAGGCGTTGAGCACAATGTGATCAATGCCAGCGAAAATCCGATGGCTTTTGTAGAAGTCGAGATCAAGTAGGTTGGGGTGGGGTGCTCGACCCGTGCAAGTGATGCGTACGATTCAGGTAGTTGCTGATTTACGCTGCCGGATCGCCACAAAGCGTCGCGGGGCGGCAAAAAAGAAACACAGAAAAGCGACGATAAAACTGACTCCCGCGAAGGCAAAGGAGTAGTCATACGACCCGGATACATCAAAGAGCACACCGCCCAACCATGGGCCGAAGGCGCCGCCCAGCCCCATACCTGCGGTGACAATTCCGCAGAACAGACCAAAATGCTTGCCGAAGAAGATATCTGCGGCGCCTGCAAAAACACAGACAGCAAATAAGCCTGCCCCGATACCAAACAGAATGGAAAAGAGGTAGAGCAGGGTTACGCCCTTGTTGGGATCTAAGAAAAACAGCAGCACCGTCGCGCTGCAGGTCAGAGCAGAAGCAATCAGGATCGTGGTCTCGCGACCGATATGATCGGAAACAAAAGAGCTCGCCTGGCCCAGCACCATAAATATTCCGAATGCTGCGGATGTGGAAGCGGCCACCGTAGAAGAAAACCCAGCATCAATAGCAAAGCGCACCTGATGGGCAAGGATCAGATAACAGCCTGTTCCCCAGAACAGCATGTTCGAGATGAACAGAAGCCATAATTGCGAACTTCGAAGGCCCGATGCGCGACTCCAGAGTTCAACGGGCTCGGTGATCTCGCTCATCGCGGTCACCTCAGGCGGCTCTTGAGCTGATCCATACGGGGTCATCCCGCGCTCTTTCGGTGAGAAGCTGTATTTCAGCAAAACGATGGGCAGCAAGACGGCAATCGTCAGAAATCCCATGACGATGTAAGCCGTTCGCCATCCGAACTCGGTGATTACAAATTCCATCATGAAGACGAAAACAAAGCTCAAACCACCCCCGGTTTGCGCCAGACCCAGCGCGGTGCCGCGCCGGGTGGCAAACCAGTTCATGATGGTGGGATTCAAAATTGGGGATCCTGCGGCAGCAAGTCCGATTGGGGCGAGAACACCGAACAAGACGTAAAAGTGCCATAGGCGCGTAGCAAGCGAACACGCCGCCGCGGCCAGGCCCAGAAGCAAAACGCCGAACAGCAGCAGGGATTTGGGCGGCCACTTTGTGCAAAGGGATCCGGCGACCGGAGCGCACGCGCCATACACCAGTAGATGCAGGGAGAACATAAGCGCTGTGTCGCCGCGACTCCATCCGTAATCATCAAGGATGAACGGAAAGAACACCGGGAAAGAGTGCCGAACCCCGTAGGCCAGGAGCATCATGATGAAACTCACGGCGAGAATCATTGAAGCCGCGACAAAGACCGGTCGTTGTGACATAAAAAGAGAGATTGGAACCGGCCGAAAGCCTAGAGTGACGGCGGGAGAGTATATTCTGTGTACGCCCCTTAGTAATCCTTAACTTTTCAACCACTGCTCGATGGATGGGCTGAACCCCATTTGATGTAGGAGAACGGGCAGCAAAGACTCATGCCTATGAAACCTGCGTTTGATCAATCGGAATATCAGCTACGCCTTGAACGGGTTCGTCGCGCTATGGCGGATAAGGATCTTTACGCCATGGTGATCGGTGATCCCGCCAACATGAACTGGCTAACGGGCTTTGATGCCTGGTCGTTTTATGTTCCGCAAGTCATGCTTGTGCTGCACGACCACCCGCCCGTCTGGCTGGGCCGTCAAATGGATGCCGGCGCGATGCATCTCACCACGCACCTTGGTGAGGCCAGCGTGAGACCGTATGCCGAAGCGCTCGTGCAGCGCGACGATGTTCATCCGATGGAGGCGGTCGCGCAGTCCATTCGCGACTTTGGCGTCGCGGGCAAACGGGTTGGGTTTGAAAGCGACGTTTATTTCTTTTCTTATAAAGCGGTCGAGACCCTGAAGCAGACGCTCTCAGACGTATCCTGGGTCGACGCCGATCGCCTGGTGAACTGGTGCCGCGTGATCAAGAGCACGGACGAGCTCAAAGTGATGCGCAAAGCAGCACAGATTGCGAGCCGCGTCATGACGGTGGCCTGCGAGCATATTGCGCCGGGTGTTCGACAAAATGAGTTGGTCGCGAAGATTCTTGAGGCGCAGGCAAGCGGGGTTGATGATGCAAGCGGTGATCTGACCTCCATCTGTCCGTTGATTTTGGCCGGAGAGGCAGCTGCCACGGCGCATCCCATGTGGACCGATGCGCCTTTTGAAAAGAATCAGACCGTGGCGCTCGAGCTCAGTGGTGCGCACAAGCGCTATAACGCCGGGCTGGCACGTACTGTCCAATTGGGCAAAGGCCCTCAAAAGGTCTACGACACAGCGACCGCGGTTACGGAAGGACTTGCTGCTGTTCTAGAGACCCTTCGACCCGGTATTACCGCCGGGGCTGTGCATTCAGCCTGGCAACAGGTCCTCGATCGCTATGGGTTAAAAAAAGAGAGCCGGATCGGTTACAGCATTGGCGTCGGCTACGCCCCCGACTGGGGAGAGCATACGGTGAGCTTGCGTGCCAATGAGCCTACCGTGCTGGAGGCGGGGATGACCCTGCACGTCATGCTTGGGATGTGGATGGATGACTGGGGTATCGAGTTTAGTGAGACCGTTGCCGTCACCGAATCTGGAGTCGATTGTTTAACGGATTTTCAGCGCAGCGTGGTAAGCCTGCCCTAGACCTTAGACGCAGGACGGAATAACCGCGCAAGAAAAAGCCCCGCCGAAGCGGGGCTTTTGATCTTTAGTGGGATCAGATTCGAGATCGAATTCGTGACCAGGCAAATAGCAGCAATGCCGTTAAAACGCTTACGATGATCGCATCATCAAAAACAGCTTCGCGGTAGGCCTCAGAAAAACTCTGCAGCCACAGCACGATTAACACGCCGAGTTGCGCGATCACCAGAGCATTAAAGAATCGCCGGGTACCCTCTGGGCCACTGATGAAGGTGCTTATTAAAACCACCGTGTAACCCAGCCAGGCGCACCCCAGCACCCGCGCAACCGGCACCGCTTCTGGACCTACATTGTTTTGCGCAAGCCATGACTCGGTCATGAACAGCAACTGGATTACGTAAAAAATACCGCCTAAAGTGAACAGCCCCATAGCGATGGCAGCTGGTGTGTCACCATATTGCTTCATTTTTCTACCCCCATTTGTCTGAACGGCCCTCGAGTGTAGCAACTTCGAAAAACGACGATTTTCCGAGAGCCCGGCAAGCGACCAGCCTTGCTTTTTGACGCGAACCTAAGATGGCTTTAAGGTAGGACGCACAAATAAATACACCTCATTGGAGCGAGAAGAATGGCAATTTACAGGATCACCCGATTTACAACTCCCGATAGTGAAAAAGCTGCCGCCATGGCCGAGGCCGCGCGAGCAGAAGTTTCTCAAATGGGTGCTGACTTTATTGATGTGGCCTTTGATGGCGAAGGCAATGGTGTGGTGGTGGCCCGCTATCCGGATACCGCAACCATGGAAAACGCCACGGCCACGGCACAGAAAGTATTTGGCGAGATGGTGTCTGACGGCGTGATGGATGGCGCATCAATTCAGATCTGGTCGGGCGACGTAAAGGTATCCATGTAGTCCCAGATCATCTGCCAGTCGCCGCTCTTGGTATCAGCTGACGTATCCGCGCTTTGTTCTGGCATTTCCAACACCGCCCCATGGATCTACTCCCTGCAGATGGGAATTGTCTCCTGAGGCCGCAGGGTAACCGTCGCCGAGCATGTTGCGGCGTCAGTGAACACGCACGGGCGTTGGTCCGTGCGCATCTTCCGGGGATTCGTCGTGCCTGAAGGTCCTGAAGTAAGACGAGAAGCGGACATGATTGCCCGCGCGATCAAGGGCCAATCCCTAGTGGATGTTTATTTTGGTCTTACTAAATTAAAACGGCACAAAAACGCCCTCATCGGTGCGCGGGTGATTGAGGTCACGACCCGCGGCAAAGCGCTCTTGGTCTTCTTTGATACGGGCGGAGTGCTTTATTCCCACAATCAGCTCTACGGGCGCTGGTATATCGCCGCAGCAGGATCACAGCCCAGCACAAATAGAACCCTGAGAGTGGCGCTCAGCACGGCATCAAAAAGCGCGCTTCTCTACAGCGCGTCGGATATTTCACTATTGCATGCGCAGGAAGTGGAGACGCATCCCTACATCATGAAGCTCGGCCCCGATGTGCTGTCTGAAGGGCTGTCGTGGCGAGATATCAGTCATCAGCTGCTCAGCAAGCCGTTCGCGGGTCGATCGCTGTCGGCCTTGTACCTGGATCAGTCTTTTGTCGCGGGTCTCGGTAATTACTTGCGTTCTGAGATCTTGTTTGCCGCAGGCGTGAATCCCAAAGCGCGGCCAAATACGCTTGAGCGTCGAAAGGTTAATGAACTTGCCAGGGCTACGCTAATGCTATCGGTCCGAAGCTATAAATCAGGCGGCATAACCAATGATGCGGCAACCGTAAAGACCTTGAAAAAGTCAGGCGCGACCAAAAGTCGATACCGATTTGCCGTCTTCGGCCGGGACGGTGAGCCGTGCTACCGCTGTGGGGATATCATTGAACGCGAGACGGCGAGTGGACGCCGGGTCTATGTGTGCCCAAGCTGTCAGCGCGTTTAACCCCGATCTCGGTGGATATAAAATCTTGGACTAAAGAAGTATTGATGGGATGCATTCAATGATTCGTGCGGTGTTTTTAAGTCTTAGTTTGATTGTGCCCGGCCTGGCACTGGCGTTGCCGTCATGCCCGGCTTCATTCAGTCAGGCATTCGATAACTGTGAAGGGCGTTACCAGTACGACAACGGTGATGCGTACTCTGGCGAGTGGCGGGCCGGTAAGAAACACGGCCAGGGGACTTATGTGTGGGTTAATGGTCAGCGTTACGAGGGCCAATGGGTAGAGGGTCGTAAAGAGGGGTTTGGCAAATACTTTTGGCCCAATGGCGACTTTTTTGAGGGCCAGTTTCTAAACGGCATCTATCATGGCGAAGGCACCTTAACCTATGTGTCGGGCAGGAAAGTGGTCGGCGAATGGGTCGAAGGGAAGCCTTTCAAGGCAACCTCCTTTGATGCGAACGGCAAGGCCGCATACGCCTATACCGACGGTGTGCCGCAGTGCCTCAAGGCGCAGGACTGATCGCTTGAAAAGCCCAGCGCCCCGACTGATTCGTTTTTTCTGCCTTGTGCTCTGCCTCAGTGTGGCTATCGCTGGCAAAGCCCATGCAGATACCTTGCCAGAGACCCTGATCGGCAAGGTGGTCTTTATGCGCCATGCACTGGCTCCGGGCAATGGTGATCCGAATAACTTTGACATTAATGATTGCACGACCCAGCGCAACCTGAATGAGGACGGTCGACAGCAGGCTCGCTTAACGGGTCAAAAGCTGAAAGCGCTGGATATTGTCTTTGAAACCATTTACACCAGCGAATGGTGTCGATGTCGCGAGACCGCAAAAATGTTGGACCTTGGAGAGGCGGTGCCGCTGCGATCGCTGAATTCGTTCTATGATCATTACTTTTCGCGAGACGAATTATTGCCCCTGCTGCAGGAGAGACTCTCGAAGATCAAATCCGACGACGCACCGGTCCTCATGGTCACGCATTTTGTGACGATTATGGGTATTACCGGAAAATCCGTGAGCTCAGGGGATCTGGTGGTTTACGATCCGGCCACGGGTGAGTCCGAGATGCTTCGGCTCTGACGCCGATCATGCCTGCTACGGGTAACCGCTGGATACCAAAGCGCGAACGAACGTGGGACGTCTTTATCTCATTCGACACGCCCAGTCGCGCAATAACCAGAACTGGACCGGCAGTGACTTTCATCCCGACCGGGAGCCGGATCCGGATATCACAGAGCGAGGTCATTTGCAGGCCCGGGCACTAGCCGCCCATCTCGCGGATCCGAACGGGGAGCCGCGCCAGCATCCGTTTTTGCCGGCTTCTTCTTCTGGCTACGGCTTAACACATGCCTTTTGCAGCCTGATGAGTCGCGCCATATTAACGGCGGAATACGTAGCCAAAGCCTGCGCACTGGAACTCTGTGCACATCCGAACGTGTTTGAGAAATACGGTATTTACGAATTTGATGCTGCCCGCAACCGCAAAGGGCTAGCTGGGCCCGGCAGACAATATTTTGTGGATCGCTTTCCGGATCTTCGTTTGCCGGATAGCCTGGGCGAAGCGGGGTGGTGGAGTAGACCGGCCGAGGATGAAGCGGGGTTTGTAGATCGAATGCGCGACGTTGTCGCGGAGTTCAAGGCGTGGCTGGAGGCATCCGATGCGCGTGTCGCGCTTGTGGCGCATGGGGACTTTATCGATCAATTTATAAATGAGCTAATGGGTGTCTCGCGCCACTCCGGAAATTACAACCAGGCGTGGGTTGCCAACTGGGCGTTTCATAACACATCCATATCAAGAGTGGACTTTGTGAGCGGGGCGCAGCACGTGGTTTATCTCAACCGGGTGGATCACCTATCTCCCGAGCTTATATCCTGGTGATCCAGCTGCGGGCTCGGCCGCGATTATCTGCCTAAGAACAGAACCGCAAACAATACGAGCGAAATCAAGAACATGACCCAGCTGCGCTTGTACTGTTTTTGGTAAAGCAGTATCTGCCGCTTCAGCTGCTCATTTTCGGCCCGCAGCGCGGTCAGTTCATCGTCAATCGGTTGTTCGCTCATCGCAAATCCCAAGAAGCATTCGGTTCATATTGATCCTATCGAGGCCTCGCAAATTCCTCAATCCCGAAAGCCCTCGCTCGATTTCTCGGTAACGCGTCACGAGCACTTCCGCGTCGCATCAACGCAACTATGCTTCACCTTGATCGGATGCTGCAGGCACTAAAAACAGTATAGTTCGCGGAAATTTCGCCGGCCTTTTGCCGGCCTCATCGGGAGCGTGCTGTGTTTCATCGCCGAACGCTGGTCATCAATCAACTGCGCGGCGCGAACTTCACCACTCTGGGGCTTATGGCGGGCCTGGAGGGCTTCGCCCGAGGCGTCATCGTCGGCATCGTGCCGCTTATTGCGCTGGATATTTTCGGCACAAAGGCAATGGTGTCGGTCGTCTATTTTCTGGCATCTACTTTTGTTGTTCTCATTACGTTGAACCTGGCGCGGATTGAGCGCCTTCTGCATCGGCGCTGGCTCATCACCATGGGCTTTGGTTTTTTGATGATTGGCGCGATCTTGCTGTGGTCCCACACAAAGCTGGGTATCGCGGTGGGCATCGGTATGAGAGCGTCTGCTGCGTCGATTTTTTCGGTATGTCTTGCGCTTTACATCATGGACTACATAAGCAAGCAGCAGTTTCGCGTAATGGAATCACGTCGCATGGTGTTTCAGGCGGTAGCCTGGATCTCGGCGCCTTCGATTGGAACGTACCTCTGGGATCACGGGCACTTCACCGCGCCTTTTCTCTTGACCGTGCTGGCTGGCGCGACACTCATTGTTTATTTCTGGCGCTTGCGACTGGGTAGTAATCCGGTAATCAAGAAAAGCGAATCGAAGATAATCAGTCCGCTAAAGGCGGTGCCGCATTTCTTTTCGCAGAAACGTCTGAGGATCGCCTACACCATCTGTATTTCAAGATCGGCTTTTTGGGTAACGATTTTTATCTATGGACCGATCTATGTCATCGAGGCAGGGTTTCCCATCTGGATGAGCGGTGGCCTGCTTTCAGCGGCGAGCGGGCTTTTATTTATAAGCCCTCTGGTGAGTCGATTCGCGGGGATGTACGGCGCGCGCTCGCTTATCCTGATTGGGTTAACTATTAGCGCCATATCGCTTATCGGCTTGGCGTTGGTCGGTTCGCCCAAGCCGATCGGTCTCGTTTTCTGGATGTTGGGATCAGTCGGCGCCACTATCTTGGATGTCCTTGGGAATATCCCGTTTATGCGTTCGGTACGGCCGCGTGAGCGACCTGCCATGACCGTCGTGTTTACGACATGGCGCGAAGGCTCGGAGCTTCTAACGCCTGCAGTCGCCGCGGTGGTTCTTTTCCTTGCACCATTTTGGGTTTTCTATCTTCTGCTCGCGGTGGTCCTGATTTTTGCAGCGTTTCTTGCAGCCCGACTGCCTAGACGTTTCTGAAGGCAGCGCATTGAGATCCCCCGCGAGTCGAGGGGTTTGCCAAACTTTCCCAATCGCGGTAAAACTGGGCGTTAAGGACGATCCCCTATAAGCTTCTTTTATTGAATGAAATTAGGGGGCATACCCCCATGCGATCCAGCCGACAAGACAAGCAGGCAACTTTCTTCCCCGCCTTTAAAGGCGGCGGCATGCTTATTGCTTTCATCTGCTTCTGGCTGGGCGGTGCGGCGCTCGCAGACAGCGAGCACGGAATCAACTTCAATCGAAGTGCGGCTAACTTTTATCTGCATGATTTTTGTGAGGGCAAAAATCCCAGTGATTCATGCGCCTTAGCGGTATCAGCAGACGGTTTTTATGGGATTGCCAACGGGCCGATTCTCGTTGGTGTTAAAAAGGAGGCGCTTTCGGTTTGTAGGAGCGTCTCGAGTCAACCCGAGACCTGTGCCATCGTTGACGAGAACGGCCGCTCCTCGTTTATCGCTGACGTATCAGCCAATGGCGATGATTCCGATCCATCCAAAGACAGTGATTTTGATTCGCAGCTGAAAGCCGCTCTTGCTGAAGCCTTTGGATCAGTCACGGATTCTGTTAGCGAACTTAAGAACGACTCCTCGGAGAAGGCTTCGGGTCTTTTGGGTTTGCTCGACCAAGATCAGCCGTCTAGCGACGGCCTCGCAGGTCTTGAGAAAGAGTGTTTTGAGGATTTTCACCGCAACGGCGGAAAGAAATGGAAGAACGCGGTCCTGGCTGATAACGACAGCGGGATCGATATCTTCAGATGCGAGGATTTTGTAAGCGAGGACTATCTGGTCTGGATCGGTGCAACCTCACCGAGCGCAGGCGAAAGCGCGAGCTCTTCGGACGGCAAAACCCAAGCCACTGCGGGTGTAGCAACGGCGGCCCGCCCGCCAGAGACCTCCGATCTTGCGTTTGCGGTGGAAGAGCGTCTGCTCGGTGTATGGCGCTCGAGCGATGGCTGTACCCTGCATATCTTTCCACTCGGTGATGAGCGTGTGATAGGCAGTGCATGGGGATCATCCAATGAGAGTTCGGAGCTACTGGTGAATTTCTCTTCGGATCGGCGATTTCCATGGCGGCGCCAAAACAAGAGCTGGGGATTTCCTGAGCAGGGCCTTACCGCCCCATCAATGAGCGGGCGATTTATTGTTGATCTTTACGATCGAGACGTGCTGTACAGCGATGTCTCTCCCTGCTACTCGCCCGTCGCTGCGCGACTCGAGTGGTTCCGAGTACCACCCGAGAAGCTGGCGTCTATAAAGCCCCCGAAATGGCACGCTCAAGTGTTTGAGCAAGTAATCGCCGGTAGCGAGACGTCGGTCGCGGCTACAGAGCAGGTCGTTTCGTCAGCTCCGGTTCCGGCTGAAACTCAAGACGCAAGCGCGGCTACTCCAGGGGTGACTGCAGAAGCTGTGAATAAGTCGATTGAGTTGGAGTTCTGGCAGGCAATCAGTGAAAGCAACGATGTCGCCATGTACGAAGAGTATCTCCGTGCATTTCCTTCAGGAACCTTTGCGGGTCTCGCGAAACTGAAGATAAAAAATCTTGACGGTACAGGCGGTAGCGCTACTACGAAAGGACCTTCGATTCCGAATTTGGATTATGGCAACTACTACGCGCTTGTGATTGGTAATAACGAGTACAAGGACTTTCCAAGTCTTCGCGCGGCGGTTAACGACGCCAATGAGATATCCAAAACGCTACGGCAACATTATGGTTTTGATGTCGAGTTGCTGGAAAACGCGGGACGCGCTGACATTCTTCGATCCCTTAAGGGGCTGCGCCAAAAGGTGGGTCCTGCGGATAACGTGCTCATCTACTACGCCGGGCACGGTTGGCTCGATAAAGTGGCGGATGAAGGATACTGGCTGCCTGTGGATGCTGAGCGCGACGATGACAGTAACTGGCTGGCTACAGATCGGGTAGTCAGTCAGATTAAAGCGATGAAGGCGAAGCATGTCATGGTCGTCGCGGATTCCTGCTTCTCAGGGACTATCACTCGAGGCATCAGCATCGAACAAAAAGATCCCGAGTGGTTTGCGCAGATTGTGAAGAAAAAGGCGCGCACCGCGCTGACTTCGGGCGGCCTGGAGCCTGTATTGGACTCGGGATCAAACGGCCACTCTGCCTTTGCGCATGCGTTTATCACTCTTCTTAATGAAAACGATGGCGTTATTGATGGATCCCAACTGTTCGGCAAACTACGGCCTAAAGTGATGGTGAATACCACGCAAACGCCGCAATACGGCAAGATCCATATGGCAGGCGACGACGGCGGCGACTTTTTATTTGTTCGGCGCCAATAGACCGTCACCTCTGCTGGGGCTAAACGCTCAGCTTATCGTTCTCAATGCGAGATACGGGGCGATATTAAAGACCAGAATCGCGATCTTATATTGGGCCAGGTATTGGAAATAGGCTCTCCCGATATCCGCCTGATCCAGCCCGAACAGTTTTGCATGTATCTTGGAGATTTTTTCGCGCACCGCGAGCACCATGCCTGTGCTCAACAGTAATACGATGATATTAATCAATGCGGTCCAGCCTAAAAATGTGGTGAGGGTGTCGAGGGCCATGTGATGCTCCTTAGTTAATTTCTTGATAGTCAGTGCAGGCAAAGCTTGCTCGGGACTCAGACATTTTCACAGATCCAGATGTCCTCATTCTTGGAGTCGTCCCATCCCCCATAGAATGCGCTGTTTTCACCATTCGGACAGGTTTTTGCCAGCCACTGTTCGACGCTCAGGCCCGCCTCGCAGGCGGCGCATTCGGCTACAAGACCACGACAGCAGGCGCGATCAGATCCCGCCGAAGTAGAGGCTCCTGAGCACCCCGTTAGAGTCGAGGCGCTAATGGGTAAAACCAGCGCAACGATCAGTGATCCGGCTCTGGCAGCTTGCGTTAGATAGCTTACTTTTTTCATCGCATTCCCCTATAGAAGAAACCTGCTTCGACGGATATTTTCAAGATCATCTATGCCTCATGCATAATCATTTGGTGCCAATGCATGATCTTTGCACTGAGCGTGCGGGAGACTTTTAAGTGAAAACAATACTAACTTTGATTTTGCTGACGGCCTTAGCCGGCTGTTCAACGATAATCGATAAGACAGCATCAGCCATTCCGGGCTGCAGCGCGAGTGATATTCAGGTTAAGAGCTTTGTGCCCGGCGTGATGAGCGATACCCTCAGCGTGATGTGTCACGGTAAGGAATATACCTGTGCTTACAGCGGGGGCAAGGTCTACAACTGCACTAGCCCTAACGCTGAACAGAGTACAGGAATCGAGAGCTAAATCTTAGATCTGGGCGCAGAGCCTGAGCGCGTCAAGCATGGCGCAGTGGATGTCCCGGCTGCCTGAAACATCGCCCACCCGATAAAGATGGAGGCCTTCGCCGCAGTCGGGCTGGGCGCGTCCCTGGGCCAAAAGGTCGAGATCAATCACTCCACCGTTCGCCGACTGACCTTTTAAGTCATAGAAAAGCTCGTCATTGGGAAGGGTGCCGGCCTCAACAATCAGATGGTCTACGACATACTCTCGCGTTGTAGCGGTGTGCATATTGCGCACCGTCACACGAGTGCCGTCATCCTCATTGTCTGCCGCCAAAAGTTCTTGATCCACACAGACAGTAACCCCCCGTTCATAAAAGCGTTTCATGAACGGAGACATTTCAAGACGCATTGCCTCGGCGCCGATATGGGCATCCTGCGTGTTGAGGGTGACTTCAAGGCCCTGTTCGGAAAGGGCGTCGGTTACCGCGAGGGCCACATTGCGCCCGGTAAGGTCGTGAACAAATACCCGGCCACTCAATTTAGCCATGCCGGAGAGAACATCCCATGAGGTGACGACTTGTGCGTCTCCGCCAACCCAGTCGGTATTGGGTGTGCCGCCGGTTGCCACAATCACCACATCGGGTTTTTCGGCAAGAACATCCGGTGCTTGGGCAAACTGATTAAATCGAACATCAACGCCCAGAATCTGGCACTCTTTTTCGAGCCAGTCGATGATGCTGCCGAGATCTTTTCGCCACGCGATTTTTTTAGCGAGGAGAACCTGTCCGCCGAGTCTGTCAGCCGCTTCGAACAGCACCACCTGATGACCTCGCGAGGCGCACACTCGGGCTGATTCAAGTCCCGCCGGACCGCCGCCGATAATGACGATCTTTTTCGCAGGCCCGTCTGAGGCCGTAATTTTGTGCGGAAGATCGCTTTCGCGGGCCGTTGCCGGATTCTGCACGCAGTAGCCGTAGTTCGAGCAGTATGTCGCGCCGACGCAGGTACGAATTCGATCTTCCTCGCCTCGGGTTAATTTATCCACGATATAGGGGTCAGCGATATGGCCGCGCGTCATACCGACCATGTCAACGATATTCTCTGCAATGGCGTGCCGGGCTGTGGCAAGGTCGTTGATCCGAGTGGCATGAAGAATGGGCAAGTTGACCTCGCTCCGAAAATGAGCCACTTGCCCGAGAAACGGGGCCAGCGGGGCGGCCATACCGGGCATATAGCTGGTGAGACGAGGGAGCGTATCGATCTTCCCGGATACAAGATTGAGGAAGTCGAGAACGCCGTCGTCCTGAAGCTTTTTCGCAATCTGAATGTTGTCGCTGATCGATAAGCCCGAGGTGTCGTGATCGTGCTCGGTCATCGTCATCCGAATCCCCAGCAGAAAATCCTTGCCTACGGCTTCCCGCATCGCTTCGTAGACCATCCGACCAAAGCGCATCCGATTATCAAGACTGCCGCCATATTTATCTTTGCGCTGGTTGGTTGCCGGTGACCAGAACTGATCAATCAGGTGCCCTGAGGCAATAACCTCTAGCCCATCCAGGCCGCCTTCCTGGCAGCGCCGAGCCGCGGCCGCGAAGTCTTTGACGATGCGAAAGATATCTTCCTCATCCATTGCGCGCGGGAAACCGCGATGCAGAATTTCCCGGGTCCCGGAAGGCGCAACGATAGGCACCCACAAGCCGGCGTTTGCGTTCGTGCGCCTGCCGAGGTGCGTGATCTGGGTCATCAGAAGAGCGCCTTGTTGGTGAAAAAAGGTCGAGAGCTCTTCAAAGAATGGAACGATGTGATCGTCGATTATCAGCTGATCAAAAACAGGCGCTGTATCAACCGATACGGTTCCGGAGCCTCCGACGAAGGAAAGCCCAATACCGCCCTTGGCTTTTTCCATCTGGTACCGAAGCGTAGTCTCCGTTGCCCTACCGTGAACGGCGTGACTCAGGGCATGGCCGCTGCTGAAGATTCGGTTTTTGACGACCCGAGTGCCAAGACTGAAGGGCTGAAGTAGAGGATCATTGGAGTGCTGAACTGACGCCACGCGTGGACTCCTGCGAAAAGTTATTGGCTTTCTTGCTGATGTGCACGCACGAAATCAGCAAGACTGTGAAACGTGACGGCAACGGTAGGCATATCGCCCGGGTTCATGGTTGCGCCAAATCCTTCGTCGTCGTGTCTTCTATATATCCAGCAATTGGCGAGACCATGCTTATTAGCCGGCCCATGATCGTGAAACATGCTCTCGGCGACATGAAGAATCTCATGTTTTTCGATACCGCGTTTTGCAAGCGTTTCAATCAGATAATCAAAGTTTCGATCGTTTGGCTTGTAGCTTCCAATATCCTCAGCAGTAAAAACACCGTCAAAGTTGACGCCCAGCTGCGCGTTTGATCCTGAGAAGCTCGCGTTATCGGTATTCGTCAGTACGGCCAGTTGAAAGTGATTCTTCAAGTAGGCAAGCGACGAGGCGCTGTCTTCAAAGGCCGGCCACTGTCCAACAGATTCTCCGTACCGAACGCAATCGGCCCAATCCACCGGAACTTTCCAATATTCGGCAAGGCGGCGATAGACCACCGCCAGTAGCTCAGCGTATTTCTTTGAGGGTGTCCATCGCTGTGTGGTTGATTCGAAATACGCGTGGGCCTCGAGTATTTCGTTTCGGCTGAGCGCTGGCGTGATTTGGGATGTCAGTGGCTTTAACGCGTTTACCATACCGGTTTCCCAGTCAATCAAGGTGCCATAAACATCAAAGGTCAGAATCTTGTAATCGGAGAGCTTCATAGTGCGGGTTCGGAATGGGGCGTAAAGCCATTTAACGATGGGCCTCTATTTTAGTAACAATAAAGTCTTTGGGGTTATTTTTCGGATCACAAGTGAGCGGTTATGATGATCGTTTATTTTCTAGTTTGTGTTCCCTTATGAGGCCGAACTAGGGTCAATAACGGTGAAGCCTTTCGATGGCAGCCGAGTGTGCGTCGTCTTTCCATTTTCTTAATCGCGGGTATTGCGTTAGCAGGATGTAGCTCGACGAAATACGCAGGTCCCGGCACGGTTCAGGATTTTGCAGCCGCACGAACAGAGTGCTACAGCACACTCAAAGCCTCGGCAAACGATGAGCCCACGGTCAATTGCGGCGCGTGGACGGCGTGCCTTATGTCGAAGGGCTATGTTCTGGATAAAAACGGATCATTCGATGTCGATGCGCTGGGGATGAAGATCTCCTGCACCGAATAATTTTGATGCCGTTGGCTGGATTTCACTACGGAGTCAGGAGGGAGGGTCGATATGGCTAAATTCAGTAACGTTGTTCGATTTAAAGCGAAAGAGGGCTCGGTCGAGAAATTCGAGCAGCATTTTCAGGGGCGCGAGGCTTTGCCGGGTATGTTGAGTCAGATATTGATCAAGACCGGCGACCGAACATTTTGCGCCGTTGGGACCTGGGAGTCCGAAAGCGCGATTGCAGCAGCGAGACCTCAAATGATTGAGTTTCTCGATTCCATGCGAGACCTTCTCGAGGAGTTGTCGCCAGAGCTTGGTGTCACAGATCCTGTTTCAGGGCCGATTGTCGCCGAGATGTAGCGCGAGGACGCTCTACCATCGGTGGGTGGGAGCGCATAGATCTACCAGAGCGCCTTCTGCGATGTCGGGCTGATCAATGCGCGCTTCCCGAACACACCGCTGATAGGGTGAAAGCGCATAGTAAACGCCGGCCAGAATACCGAGCACGATCGAAACCATCACGAGTTTCTTCAATTGTCGCTGGGAAATTTTGCGGCTGGCCATCGTAGCGTGTGCCCTCATGCACTCGTACAGCAGAATGCTTGGAACGAGCGACTTTTGTACGTGGCTCATCCTCTGAGCCACTCGCAGGCTAATCTTACCCGATGCACAAAAACGATCGTCCTCTGGCGCTGATCATGAGCGTATGCGAGTCTATGATGGCTCGAGGTGTTGATATCGAGGAGATTCGCTTTTTGCTGACGCCATCGGAATTTGATGCCTGGACCAAAGAGGCCAATTTGCGATGGCGCCTGACGAAACCTCTGGATTCCATACATGGCCCGAGGCGCAAGCGACGAAACCGCAAAGACGGCAAACCACGACCCGGTTAAGTCGCACTAAGAATTGAGTCTATCGTGTGATCATTGTCTCTCGACCAGAACGCGCCAGGGCGGTATGCCGTGATGTTCGGCGGGGGTTGCGGGGTTTTATTGCTCTGGTTGGTCTGGTGGGCTTTTTTCTATGGCCAACACTGGCGGTGACCGCAGGGGATCGGATTCTGGATCAAGTGAGCGATACGTCGGTCCTGCAATATGTGGCGAAGCCCCTCGCACGCATTGCACATAATCCCACTTACTTCACCCAGGGTCTTGCGTTTGGTCTAGACGCCTTATGGGAGAGCACCGGACATTACGGAAAATCCCAATTGATTCAGTACCCGTGGGTGAGCGGGAGTCCAAAGATGCAGCCGACTGCGCAACTTCAACTGCCCTCTGATGAATTCGGAGAAGGGCTCACGATTCTTGGCGATACTGTCTACCAATTGACCTGGAAGGAAGGCAAGGTTCATCGGTATCAGATTGCAGGCGCGACGATAACGCCGTTGCCCAGTTGGTTGAATGATAAGCAGGGATGGGGTCTCACGACCGACGGAACCTATCTCATTGCATCGGATGGTTCCGATGTCCTGTATTTTCACTCTCCCGTAGATTTTTCTATGGTTAAGAATATTCCCGTGCGGCTCGCGGGGGCATCAATCAGTCGCTTGAATGAGCTCGAATGGATCAACGGCCGTATTTGGGCCAATGTATGGGGTAGCGACAAGCTGGTAATTATTGACCCGGATACCGGCCAGGTCACTGGGGTCGTCGATTGCCGTCAGCTCGTCGATGACGCGAAACGCTCCCACGACGGGGCGGGTGTTTTAAACGGCATTGCGTGGGACGTCAGAAGCGAAGCATTACTGCTCACGGGTAAACACTGGCCGTGGATCTATCGCGTGTCATTGGTCGAATACAAAAATAAGCCGTAGTTAGAACTTAGCGTCTTGAGCTACAACTTAGTGTCTTGCGCTAAAACGTCGTTGCCTCAATCTGAAGATAGACGTGCGATAGATCGCGCCGGAGTTTCTCCTCAAGGCCCGGTAGCGAGATTTGAAAGGCTCCAGCGCCTCAGATACCTTCGGGAGCATTTCAAAATCACTTAGCCCTTTTTCTATTCCATCCTCGACCGATTGCCATAGCGCGCTGAGCAAGCTCAGAAGCTGGGTAATACCTTCTTTATCCGTTACCGATCCATGACCGGGAACCACCGCGATCGGATCAAGAGCCTCAAGCCGCGGCAGAATCTCAAGCCATCGGGCAAGGTCACCTGCGTTGGTCGAGGGCATCCGATCGAGTAGATCACATCACCTGAAAGCAGTACGCGTTCCTCAGGCAACCAGGCCATCAGGTCACCCGGCGAATGGCCGCCGCCGGAAAGTATCAGCTCGACGTTAAGGTCGTTGATGCTCAGGATGTCATCTTTATTGATAATTTTATTCGGCGCTTTAATCTCTGACCGTTGGGTTATTCCTCCGGTCATGTCGTTGAACAGGGTGACCCACCGCGCACCATCATTTGCAATCAGCTCGGCGACGGGCGCGCTGGCGATGATTGTCTCTACCGTGTCGGAGAATGCGGCATTTCCGAGCCAATGATCACCATGCGCGTGCGAGTTCACAATCCACCGAACGGGCTTATCGGTAATTGAGCGAATCGCGTTCTTTGCGGCAAGGCCGATGGCTTCGGAACTTCCGCTATCAAAGAGCAAGACTCCGTCTTTCGCCACGACAAACGCCATATTGGAGTTCCAGCCTCCGTTTTGCGGGTTCGGCAACTCTCGAGAGGGAGTGATAAGCGCAAAAACGCGCTCTGAAACCTTCTCGACGCGCATGGGATAGTCAAACGCAAAGACGTATGCAAGGCCCGGCCCAGCCAGCAGACCCACACCGATAACCAACTTACCGATCAGCTTTCGTATCTTGATTTCTTTAAGCATGCGTTTCATGTCTTTATTGCTTCCATTGCCGAAATGCTCTTTTCTCTCCGTAAAAACTAATCGGAGCTCAGGTCACGAGTCAGCGTGTGGTGATAGCGCGGAGTTGCTTCAGTCGACTACTCCAATCCTGGGTAAATTCGTCCATGGGTGGGCGGGTGCCGTCGAGATCATCAAAACCATACTCATGCGCCAGGGCAACCAAGGGAATGATTTCCCCTGATCGGGCCTTTATCTTTGGATCCGCCGCGAGATACGCAATCGCGCGCCCGGTGAATTCGGGTGAATCAGAGGTGGCGAGGTCTTCGTCAGAGACCTCGATACCGAGCGCATTGTCTGCTGCAGCCATCAGCATCCATTCGGTTCGAACCCATCGTGGCCATAGCGAGAGGCAGGTCACGCCGGTATGTTGCAGGTCAAAGGCAGTCGACTCGGTTAATCGGTCGACTGCGGCCATGGCCATCCGAAAAACGGGATGGTAATAATCAATTTTTGACGCGCCTGCCGAGATATTGACGATTAATCCACTGTTTCGCTCGGTCATCATCTTGGCGACATGGTGAGTCACAAGATATTTCCCGCGAACCCCGACCTCCATCATGGCGTCCCAATGATTCTGTTGATGATCAAGGATTGAGCCGCTGTATCTATCGGGAAAGCCCATCGCGCAATTTGCCAGTATGTCGATCGTTTTATGACGGACGCTTACCGCCCCGATCATCTGGGCAATGCTCTCTTCATCGAGTAGATCAACCGGGTGCACCGATGCGGATCCGCCAGATTCAACAATCTGGGACAGCGTCGAATTCAGGGAGCCGGGTAACTTAGGACCTCCCCGGCCAAAATACGGGGCATCGACATGGTCGAGTGTTCGTGCGGCAAGGATGACATGGGCCCCATGACCGGCAAGTTCCCTGGCGATACCGGCGCCTATGCCTCGGCTCGCGCCGACAACTAACGCGACTTTCCCGCTCAGCATGGTGCTTATTGGCACGGGTGAATCTCGGGAAGCGCCTCGTCACAGAGAGACACATTCTTGAGTTGATCTATGGCCTCGTCGGCCAACGGTTGCTCCATTTGGCTTGAATACACGGCAAAAGCAAATTGCGCTGTGTAAAACCCTTGAGCTCCCGACATGCCCTTAAAGTAGGTGAACTCAGGCTTTCCTGTCATCTTGTTGAGCGGGCAATAGAGATACCAGACTGCCACCGGGTAGCCGTTCTCCATCCCGGAGTAGAGGACGCGCCCACCAAAATCCGGACAGGCGGATCCCCATTGCTTGCCTATCTCCTCAAAAAAAACGAGCGGATCGAGATTGGTTAGGGCGGCCGCATCCGTAAGCGTGAACATCTTGGACCAGTCTTCAAGACTCTCGCCTGGCGGAATCCACTCCTGGATGCGATAGTCTCCCTGGGTCTCCTGATATTTGAGTTCCAGGTTGATAGGCGCACTGTATTGGACAAATTCAGTCTTGTTCGCCGAGACTTCAAAAACACAAAGAAGCATAAGAGCTCCAACCCATGCAGCCCTCAGGCGACCTCGGATCAGAAATTCTTCAGCAGACATGAGATGTAAACCTTTGAGCGGTGAGCCGGTTTGCTACAGTGCAACAATAATACAGGCCGAGAACACGAAGCGTTCGTCTGACATACCTGGGTTTTAGGTTTTTATTGCTCCGCATGCGAATGTCCCGAGTCCTTATCGTGCTTTTGTCCATAATCGCCTGGGGCGTCTTTATGGGATATGTGACTGATCAAGAAAAATTGCAGCAGCAGATAGGTGAGCAACGCGCCAAAGAGGCTGAGCGCCAAAAACACAAGTTCATAGGTCTTACGGCGCCGCGCTATGACTGAGGACTTGGCAAAGATATTTCAGTTGAGGAGCAGGGCGGATTGAAAGTAACGGCTCGTCATGTCGCTGTGATAGGAATCATCCTGGCCATTGCGGGCTTAGGACTGGCCTGGTTGGTAGATCATCAATTGGGAGAGGCGATAAGGTTACTGGTCGAGGCTCTTCTGGGTTAAGCACCGATGCGCTACAGATCAACTCTGCGCCTGCAGTGGACTGCTTGACTTATAGTATCTACGAGTGATCCCCAATGACGAGACGCAAGTACAGACCTCAAATCTAAGGAGTTAAGTCGTGTTATCGCATGAATGTGCCCGGCGTGTCGCGATCGGCAGCATCACAGCCTTTCTTCTGACGCTGAGCGGTTTGAGCTTCGGAAATTCTTGCGGGGTTCTGAAATCAGCTGCTGAGCACTACACGCACCGAACCGATCCGGCGACGCGCGATGACATCCAGAAAGGCAAAGAGATCCGCTGGATTATGGGTTACTTTCATCATGCCAAAAGTATGTACTATCAGCTTGTACCGCTTATTGATGATATTGATTTTGCCTTGCCGAATCTTCCGGAAGCTAAGCGGCTTTCGATTATGAAGATGAACGAGAGCGTCCAAGCTTTTTTTAATAGCCAACCGAATATCTATACGCATCCAAATAACGGTTGGGATCGCGATGCATTCTTCTGCCTGAACGATGCACTCATCGCGACATATGGACTTCGACAATAGGGAGTAAACGATGGGTCAGAGCGCTGCAGAGCAACTGATTATGGGGGAGGGCGGCATCGACCGACGTCTAAGAGATCATGCTGAGGGATTGATTGGGGCTACCTTCACAGATATGTCTCTTGAGGAGATTGAGGCGTTAGTCCTGGAGATGCAGGGGAATCCGCAAGCGTTTAACGGAGTGATCGACTGGTTTTATGTGCTCAGCGATTACCTTAATTTTCGCCGCGCAGTGGAGGACAGTGAAGGCGGCGCCTTATCTTAAGAACAAGGCGCTAGCAGCTTCGGCGGAGGCAGATGGACGAATACCGAGTTCAGGCGATGGTGACGCCTTTTGCAGGTATTGTTTCGCAGAAATAAAAGCCTTGGCGATAAACAAAATGTAATTGTCAATGATCTCGGCGCGGCTGATTATATGCGGCAATGAAGGGCATGAAAAGTGAGAAGAGTGATAATGATCCCAATTGGCCAGTCCGCTGGCTGTTCAAAAAGACGAGAAACGACCGGAGTCTCGTGTTGTTCGATCAGATGGCGTTATGACGAAGTAATCGGCGATCTTTAAATTGACTTTCGATCAGGTGAATTGGCGAAAGTGGAAAACAAAGAACTTATTAGACGAAGTTAAAGCGCAGCTGGATGAGACAGCGCGGCGACAGACGCTTTGGCGAGACAGCCGCACCCTGAGGGTAACGTCGAGAGTGCGCGTAGGCAACCGAGCGCCGAATCCTATATTGAGCAGCTCGAGGCCCAATGCCGATCCATGGGGCAAATGCTTGTTCTTTTAAGTGACCCCGAAGACTGTGCTTGGGCAGGCAAAAAGGACCTGGAATAGTCTCATCAACAGCTCCTGACGCCCATGATTTCGAGCAAACGATGCACACCACAATCCGCCTGACGTTTACGTATCCCTATAAGCCTGAGCTCAGCCAATCGATCGATCCTGTGCATTTCGATCGGCCGATGCTTGCCCCGAAGTCGGAGACCGAAGAATGGACGGCGACGTATTACGTTGTGGTTACAAGCCCGGAACATGAAGTGAATGAGCACATCGATTGGATTATTGCCAATCATGGTCGAAAAGACTGGGAGGATCTTCTGATCGAGTCGGGCCGGGTGGCTTCCGACAAAAGCGATCCGAACTACAACTTTGATCTTTACTACGATCGGGTTCACAGCGAGGTGGTGAGTCAATCGCCGTCTACTCCGCGGGGCGCGGCCGGTAAGGCGCACTTTGACGCTTGATCCTACAGTGGAGTGCTATGCTTCTTTCCAGACTCAGCTTAATTTGAACTACGCCCTGGCATGACAAAACTTATAACCCCGCCGGCGGTCCTAAGAGACCCGCACGTGGATCAGCCCGAAACCCGTGAGACGGGGGATCCCATCTACAACATCACTCTGGAATTTTCTTCGGAAAAAGAAATAAAACCGCTTGCTGATGAAATCAGCCGGCTTATGCCAAAGAACGGCTCAAGCCCGCTGAGGAAAATTGAGACCTCTAATGGCGCCGTGTGGCGAATTAAACTCCGACGCACAGATCAGCCCAAAGTGCTGGGTCCGGATCTGAAAGCGTCGCATCAGGATCCGCTTCGTGATGGCGATTTGGTCAGGGCACAGATGGGTCTGATGACCTATACCAATTTAGGGTCTGGTGTCGTTGGGTATCTTGGCGATATCCAGTTTCTGATGCACAGCGATTTTGAGCCTACAGATAATGTAGGATCCTCTGCGCCGGGGGACGACAGGGGCAGGCCCAACTAGTCGGCCAAACTTATCTAGCTAACAGAACAGGTCATATCCTGCCCGCAGCAAAGCGGCGACTTAATCTTCCCGTGACCGTTAGGGCATTTCGAAATCTGCACCTGTTTTCCGCCGTCAAGCTCTAGCGTGTCGTTTTCGAGGGGTGTGTCGCAGTGACCGCATGTGGCATTCACGGACATTCCGCATTTGCTGCATTCATAGGTTGCCATGAAGTTCTCCTTTAAAAATATGAAGTGATGGACTCATCAGATGTTTGCCTGCCAGTAAGCATAGTTCAGCGCGCTCGCAAAACTAACCCATAGAAAGTAAGGAATCATAAGGTAGGCCGCCCATCGATCGACTCGTATGGCGACGACCAGATAGGCAAGGATGACTATCCACAGCGCCCCGATGTAATAAAGCGCGCCCAATAAGTTCTGCGCGCCACTGAATATAGGCGTCCAGATCACATTGAGCGCAAGCTGCAGAGCCCAGAGTGCTATCGCAACCCCCATCAGAGGATGCGCATGCTGATGCACCAGGCGATAGGCGCTGGTGGCGATCATGAGATAGAGAAGCGTCCAGACAGGTCCAAAAACCCAATTGGGGGGTGCAATACCCGGTCGATTTAGGCTCGCGAACCACTCGTTTGAATCACCTAAAGGAAAAACAAAACCTGAACTTGCCGCGACCGTAACGCACAAATAAAAGACAAGCCAGACAGAAATTTTCTTAAGTGGCATATAGGATCCTTTTCTTTCTTCTATTAATCTTATCAGGCGAAGGCCGTATTTACTGATAAGATTTCACTAATTCGGATCGCCAAAAAATCTACGTTATGGATGATCGACGCCATTTTCTTTTTCTTAATGCCGGTCATTTTCTGGATCATTTGTTTCCGCTGATATTTGCGACGGCGGCTGCTTTAGTGCTTGCTGGAGAGTGGCAGATGGACTATGCCGAGTTGATTCCCTACGCCACTCCGGGTTTGGTTGCATTTGGCGTCTTCTCGCTTCCCGCCGGTTGGCTCGCAGACCGATGGAGTCGCGAAGGCATGATGGTGGTCTTTTTTGTTGGGATAGGTCTTGCTTCCATCAGCGCATCCTTTGCAAGAGGCCCGCTTGAGCTTGCTCTGGGTCTTTTTGCAGTGGGGATGTTCGCAGCGATTTATCACCCGGTAGGTCTTGCCATGATCGCGCGTGGCGGAAAATCCATGGGTCTCGATATTGCCGTCAATGGCGTATGGGGAAATTTGGGCGTTGCCAGCGCTGCGTTGCTGACGGGATTTCTGATCGATCAAACAGGCTGGCGCGCGGCATTCTGGCTACCCGGATTAGTATCGATCGCAATCGGTATCGCTTATCTGATGGCCTTCAAAGATCGCATGGGACGACAAGCAGCTCCGTCTAAGAGCGCTAAAGATGTCGAAAACGCGTCACCCAGAGATCCTGGCGCCAGGCAGTGGCGCGCACTACTGATTCGAATCTCAGCCATCATCTTTTTTACGACCGCGGTTTCGAGCATTGTCTTTCAGGGGACAACGTTTGCGTTGCCCAAGGTGTTTGATGAACGCCTCCAGGGGATCGCTCAGTCGGCGACAATGGTCGGGTGGTTGGCGTTTGTGGTTTTTTCGGTGGCTTCCGTTGCTCAGGTTATTGTGGGCCGGATGCTGGATCGCTACGGCCCGCGTTCCGTATTCATGGCGGTCGCATTAATTCAGATTATTTTTTTCCTTGTGATGCCGGGTCTCTCAGATTGGTTTGCGCTTTCTGTGGCGCTGGGATTCATGTTGGGCGCATTCGGCCAGATCCCCATCAACGACTATATGATCGGAAGAATGGCTAAATCAGAACTTCGGGCATCTATTTTCGGGGCGCGCTATATCGTGAGTTTTGTCGTCTGGGCGACGGTTGTTCCATTGATCGCGTGGGTTCACCACAATTGGGGTTTTGACGTTCTTTTTTATATTTTGGCTGGGGCCGCGATTTTGATATTCCTCGCCGTAGCCACTCTTCCTCGTGAGCTGCCTGATCCCCAAGCCCGCGCGGCCTCGCAAGCGCAGTAGTGCTCACATTTGCCGCGGCTGTTTTCTTTCTGATCATTACGCCGGGGCCTGGCGTGTTGTCTACGGCCGGCGTGGGCTCCGGCTATGGGGCGAGGGCCGGCGCTCTTTATGTGACTGGGCTTTGGCTGGGTAATAACCTTGTTGGACTCGCCGTTGCCAGCGGATTGACGGCCGCGATGTTGGCGATACCGTCGGTTCGGGTTCTCCTGCTTTGGGCCTCGGTGGCCTACCTTTTTTACCTGGCGGCGCGCATCGCCTTTGCGGGTGCGCGTATCGCGTTTATTGAGAAAAGCCGTCCGCCCGGCATCAGCGGCGGTCTATTGCTTCAGGTCATCAACCCGAAATGTTACGCGGTGAACGCCACGTTTTTTTCCGGGTTTGCGTTCTTGCACGAGACGCCTCTGCTCGAGATTGCCGTCAAATTCGCCATTATCAACGTGATTTGGATCCCGATTCATTTTTTATGGCTAGGCGCAGGAGTGACTATCCGCAGGATGCAGCTACCCAGTCGCATTCAGCGAACGATCAACATCGTAATGGCGCTTTCGATGCTGTTGGTCGTGGCGCTTGCTGCGTTCGCCTGATAAACCCAAAGGGATGGTCTGACGTCTCTCTAATGCCCGCTGTCTCGTCATAAGCATTTGGCGCGATAATAGGGCTAGAGTGAGGCTCATGACCACTGAATCGCATCATCTATTCACCGAGCTATCGGGCTCTGCATTACTGGAGGCGCCGCTTTTAAATAAGGGTAGTGCGTTCACGCGCGAAGAGCGAATCAGCTTTAATCTGATGGGGTTGCTGCCCCCGCGTTACGAAAGCATCGAGGAGCAGATGGAGCGCGCCTACCGGCAGTACTCCAGCTATCAATTACCGATCAATAAGCATATATATCTTCGAGGTATTCAGGACTCCAACGAGACCTTGTTCTACGCGCTCGTAGCCAAACACATCGAAGAGATGATGCCGATCATCTATACGCCCACGGTGGGCGATGCGTGTGAGCGTTTCTCGGACATTTATCGAAACTCCCGCGGATTATTTATTTCATGGGAAGAGCGGGATCACATAGACGACATTCTCCGTAATGCCACTAAGGAGCGTGTAAAGATCATCGTGGTTACGGACGGCGAGCGGATCTTGGGCCTTGGTGACCAGGGAATCGGCGGTATGGGAATTCCTATTGGGAAACTCGCGCTGTATACCGCCTGCGGCGGGATCAATCCAGCGCATACCTTGCCGGTCATGCTTGATGTCGGCACGAACAACGAGCACTTGCTCAGCGACCCTATCTATATGGGCGCGCGCCATGCGCGGATCAGCGAGGCGGAGTATGCTGAATTTTTAGACGCCTTTATGCAGGCCGCTCAGCGATGTTGGCCCGGTGTGCTAGTGCAGTTCGAGGATTTTGCCCAACGCCACGCGAAGAATCTTCTCGACCGGTATGTCGACCGCTACTGCTGTTTCAATGACGACATACAGGGAACGGCAGCCGTAACCCTCGGTACGATACTGGCCGCTTGTCGGGTCACGGGTGCGTCGTTGAGCGATCATCGCATTGTGGTTGCGGGCGCAGGGTCGGCGGGCTGCGGTATCGCCAAGATGATCATCAGTCAGATGGTCAAAGAAGGCCGAGCGGAAGATGAGGCCCGACGACAGATTTTTATGGTCGACCGAGATGGTTTGATCACCGAAGGCATGAGTGGGTTGTATGATTTTCAGGCGCCACTTGCGCAGAGCGCTTCGGCGCTTAAAGACTGGGCTGTCGATGGCGACTGGGCAACATTAAAAGAAGTGGTGCAATTTGCACGACCATCGATTTTGATAGGAGTCTCGGGACAGCCTCGGCTTTTTTCGGAGGAGGTTGTTCGTGCTATGGCCGAAAACGCTGAGCGACCCATCATTTTTCCGCTGAGTAATCCTTTGAGTCGGGTAGAGGCGATTCCGCAGCAGGTCATTGAATGGACACAGGGCAAGGCTATCGTTGCGACGGGAAGTCCATTTCCCGCCGCGCAGTTCGATGGCGAGGAATTTCCGATCGCACAGTGCAACAACAGCTATATTTTCCCCGGGGTAGGGCTTGGCGTGTTGGCGTGTGCGGCGCGCCGGGTCACCGATGAGATGCTGATGGCGAGTAGCGAAATGCTTGCCGAGGCTTCGCCCTGGGCGAGCGGAGATACCCGGAATTTGCTGCCGCCTCTTGAGCAGGCGGCTGATTTGAGTCGATCGATCGCATTTGCGGTTGCGAAGGTGGCACAGGCGCAGGGCCACGCATCCGAGATCTCTGATGATCTGCTTTTGTCGCGCTTAAACGGGCTCTTCTGGAAACCGCAGTACCGCGAGTACAAACGGGTAAATCTCTAGAAGCAGGCGATGTTGCACTATTTCAGGATGCTTTCGGTAGCGCTAGTTAGGTCGCGTTAGGTATTTGGCGGGGCCTGGGTCACCATTATTCTTTTTCGGATCTAACGAACAGCGTGGTAAGCGGGTCGCCTCCAACTTGACGACTCTTGTGCCCATGCACGCGGGCGTCAAAAAGAGCATCGCTGGGAAGGCAATCGGCGGACAAGAAATAGTCACCCGGTTTAAAAAAACGTGACTGCCCGTTCTGCAGACTAATCTCCATTTCTCCAGAGGATAAAAACAAACTGAGGTTTGTCGGTACAGTGAAATTCGCTTTTAAAGCCCACGGGGCTTTGCCGCAGCTGAAAGCCGCCTGAGCCCTTTAGCGCGGACAGCGTAACCTGTGCACTGCCTTCAGTAAGGGGGATCAAATCTTCGCGAAACTGGGATACACCGGTCTCATCGGTATACAGGGTCACATGGGTTAGCGTGATCGAAGTCTCGGGGTTTTTCATGGCCTGCGGGGTTGACTGTTCTGATTTCTGCTAGTTTAAAGAATGCCTTAAGGAAGCGAATCACAATACTCCAGAGGACATGCCTAACTTGCCGAGACTTAATAACATGAAAAAGTTAGTAGCCAGACTATTTTTACCGGTGTTTTTGATGAGCGCGTCGCATCATGCGGTAGCGCTTGATGCGACAAGATGCATCTTTCTTTCAAAGGCATACACGCTACACCTCCAAAGCCCGGAAACACTAACTCAATCACAAGCATTTGATGCCGCCTTTTTCCTTGGCTACGTGGCCGGATTTGTCGGGGCGGAACGCTCTTTAACGCTCCCTAAACAAAGCACCTTGGCCCAGTGGGCCGACATCGTCGGTCGGTATGCTCAGCAGCATCCCGAGTTTCACGATAGATCAAGAGCCGAGTGCGCTTATCGAGCTCTTATAGAAGCTTTTCAGCAGACATAGATCGGCATTTAATCTTCTCTCTCCTCAGATGAAGACCGGCTTCTCCCACCGGCGTATATTCTTTGCGAAATCCGGGAAACGCCATTGGGTAGCAACTAAAGGCAATGACAGAGAAAAGTCCAACCGTTAGAAAACCATCAATCGCGCTTGTACAGGGAGCAAGCCGCGGCATAGGACTCGCGCTGGTAGAAGCGATACTTCACGATACCGAAAACGCACGAGTGATCGCAACTTGTAGAAACCCTGATGCGTCAGGTGAATTACAATCCGTCGCTAAACGCGTCGGAGCGCGCTTGATAATAAAGCGACTCGATGTCACTGAGGAGGGTTCGATCGAGTCAGTGGCGCGTTATGTTGCAGAAAATGACAGCTCAATAGATCTCCTCATCAACGCGGCCGGCATCTTGCATGATCAGGCGGGCCTTGCTCCGGAGAAGCGACTTCAGGATGTCTCTTTTGATAATCTGGAGAAATACTTCCGGATCAACGCTGTTGGCCCACTCATGGTAGCGAAGCACTTTGCGCCGCTCATGAAAAAGCAGGAACGTGCGGTATTCGCGAGTATTTCCGCGCGTGTGGGCAGCATTGAAGATAACCGGTTGGGCGGCTGGTATGGATATCGCGCAAGTAAAGCCGCGCAGAATATGTTCACCCGAACATTATCGATAGAACTCGCCAGAACAAATCCCGAGATGATCTGCGTGGGACTTCATCCGGGCACTGTGGCCACCGGGTTGTCCAAGCCGTTTTCGAGCCGAGTTGATCCCGCTCGGCTTTTCTCCCCACGTGACGCCGCAGAAAAGCTGTTAGCGGTTATTCGCGATCTAAAGCCAGGTGATACAGGGAAAGTCTTTGCTTACGATGGCAGTGTTGTGCCGTGGTGATGAGGCCTGTCTTTACCAGAGACTTGCTTTGTTAACCTTGAATCTTCATCCCAGATCTTTGTAACGTCCCTATGCGCATTTCAGAATTGCAGCGAGGTGATTGGGTCACCCTAGAGGGTGAAGAGATGGAATTCGTCGTCTTTTGTCTGAACGAAAGCGAAGTGGGTGTATTTCCTCGTTATGCGGTTGAGGATGTCGACGACAAAATCTGGAACCAAAGTGAACTGGACTGGGAAGTGATCGGAAAAAAACCCCTTCCATTATCTGAGTGGTACAACCCAGCTGCCCGTTTTGATAATGAAGAGGCGATGGTTAAGTATGGCGTCACCTTTCGTCAGTTTGTGCCTCGCGATCAGGTTCTTGAAGTCACGCGTTCGATAAAAGACTCAGCACCGCAGGTTGGGGATTGGGCGCTTATTGATGACGAGAATAGGGGGATATTGGTAGGCGTTGTTGAGAGAATTGACGGGCAATCCGTACTCTTGCATTTTACCCATCATAAGTGCGCGAAAGCGTCGGGCCATTGGAGCGAGACGGTGGATCTAACTGAAATCATTCTTGTGGATTCAACCTACCGGGATCTATACAAAAAATGCGAGTGCCAGGATGGCGGACACTAGTCACTCTTAGCATTTGAGCGCGGTCTAATTTTGCGCGGCAATAAGTCTCTTATTTGATCAATACCGCTCCGACGATCTAGCACCGGAGAGTTAGACGCTAGCGTTACCGCTTCAGTTGATCTGCGGCGTCCGACCGGTTAGGGTAAGGACTCTCATAAATAAGGAGGAGCTTATGCCACGCTTTGTAACGCTTGCCCGGTACACCAACGCCGGAACCGCAGGCCTTGTTGATGGAGACTCTGATCGCCGGGCAGTCATGGAAGTGATGCACCAGAGCGTTGGAGCAACTCTGGTCGATTACTGTCTAACCCGTGGGCAGTATGATTTCTATGTGATATCGGATGCCGATTCCTTTGAGCAGATTGCCGCCATGACGCTGCGCGCAAAAGCGAGTGGTACCGTGCAGGATCCGGTCATTCTTGAGACCCTCGATATCGATCATGTGAGAGCGCAGGTGAAGAAAGTAAAGTTCACGCCGCCTCAGGGGTAATTTAAGCCCTTCGAGAAAGAAGCTCTCTGAGCAGAAAGAAAACCTTGGCCTTTGATTTATGAGCAGTCGCGACAAACAAATGCTTTGGGTCACGGGCGTGGGTCTGGCGATTATTGGACTCTTGCTGCTGGTGTGAGCGTGCGCTGCCGGCTGCGTTAAGATATTCATGCGCGAAAGAAGGAAGAAGATCGAAGCAATCCAGGGGAGACAGCGCTACGTTTAAAAAATCCACTATTGGCCGTCGCGCTGTTGATTACCTGGAGCGGTTTCGGTGTGGGGCATCATCGATACCGTTTCGCTATCAGCGACCGCGACTTATCTCGTGGGCATTGAGTTTACGAGTCGAGCCTGGTTCATTATGCTGACGGTCAGCTTTCTGCTCATCACCAGTATTTTCCTGGCAGTATCCCGCTACGGCAGAGTCAAGCTGGGCCGTGATGACGACGAGCCGGAATTTTCAACAGTATCTTGGCTCTCCATGCTGTTTGCGGCAGGCATGGGAGTAGGGCTGCTTTACTGGGGCACGGCTGAGCCCCTCACGCATTATTTGACAATTGCAGAGTTTGCGGATGCTCGCACCGCCGCTTCGAAAGCCCTGTCGATAACAAATTTCCACTGGGGCCTGCACGCGTGGGCGATTTACGCGCTTACGGGTCTTGTGATCGCGTATTTTGGTTTTCGGCTTGACTGCCCCAGTCTTGTCAGCGCGCCAATCATCAAAGTATTTGGCGCAAACCGCGTTACGGGAAGTGTGGGATGGTTATGTGATCTTCTAGCCATCGTTGCTATTGCGATTGGTCTCGGGGGCTCGGTCGCGATGGGTGTATTTCAGGTTAAAGAGGGCATCGACGCTTTGTTTGGCCTGCAGAACACCGGTATGGTTATGGTGTTTGGGATATTTATTGTCCTTTGCGCGTCTTACATTCTCCCGCTCACCGTAGATCTCGGGCGGGGAATGGCTATCCTCTCAAACGCTGCCATGTTGATCGCCGGCGGATTGATGATCTATGTGCTTTTGTTCGGGCCCACGCACTTCATCATGGGCGGTATCGTGCAGGCTATTGGGGATTACTTTGCGAAGGTACTGCCGCATGGATTCCAAACCTATAGCTTCATGGACGAGCATATTCAGCAGTGGTTTCAGAGCTGGACGTTGACCTACATGGTGTGGTGGTTGGCCTGGGCGCCGTTTGTGGGTGTTTTTATTGCCCGGATCTCCAAAGGCCGAACGATTCGGGAGTTTATCCTCGGTGTCATTTTAGTCCCGACCGTTTTTTCGATCCTTTGGTTTGGTGTGTTTGGCAGCGTCGGGTTTCATGGCGCGTTGAAGCTTGGCCTGCCGCTGCTTGACATCGTCCGCGATAATGTCAGCGGCGTTACATTTTTTGTCCTTGAGCAGTTGCCGCTGTCAAAGCTGACGGTCGCCGCGGTTGTAATCGCCGCTTTTCTGTTTATTGTCACCAGCGTAGTAAGCGCGGCTTTTGTGCTGGGGATGTTTTCGACCGGCGGTGATCTCAACCCCAGCACCAAAATCAAATTGAGTTGGGGTGCGATTCTGGGCGCGCTGGGTTTGGTGATGATCCTCTCGGGCAGTATCGACGCCATCAAGTCGATAATTGCGCTTGGCGCATTGCCGTTTGTATTTATCGTGCTGTTGCTTGTTGTTTGTCTTTTAAAGATGCTGAAAGCTGAAAAGGTGGATGCCTCATGAGCAATCTCATTGATACGCTGCTGAACGTGATGGTCTTCGCGTTTATCGGTCTTTTGATATGGCTTTATTTCAAGCCTCGGCCTTCCGACGCGAGCGTGGACGCTTTAGTAACCTTTAGATTTGTGTCGAGTAGCCCCGAGTGCGCTAGATGTACTGAGAAGACTCTTCGTCATTCTTGGTCAATCGAACTGGATGAAATTGCAAGAAGAATTAGACCAGAACTGTTTCCCTTCTGAGCGCCTCCAAGACCGTTTGGGCGCTGATCCGAAATCAAAATTGCTCTATCGGGGGTTTTTTCCAGCGATGACTGAAGAGACGCAAAAAATCACGGAAGCACGATTGAGTAAGATGTTGTCGATTGTGGTTTAAGAAAGACGGGGAGAATGGCCCGATGTCCTTCAAAAGAACGCTTCTGGCTCGGTAGATCCTGCTGAAATTTTGCCGGCGCTGGGATTGAAGTCGCAGCACCATTAGGAAAACCCAAGTGGAGTCATAGGACGACATCTGCCACCAGTTTGACGCGCTCTGCGTTGTTTTCTGTTCGATCATCTTGCGATTTGACTGCACGAACAGGCGGTGGGGATTGACGGCCGATTCCCATGCGTTTTGTTGGCAAAGTCGACGGGCTCTATTTGATTACGGCCTCTTTGTTACGGCAATGAGGCTCTGTATATTGGCCTGTCTGATAGACCATTCCAGCATATACTGGTTGGAGGGTATGGAAGAGGTGCTGCCCTTCTGAATTAGTGAGACCGACCTTCCGCCTTACTATTTTCAAATTGTGTTTAATTCCCCAACCACTAGAGGACAGATGATGAAACGTGGGAATGATTTTTCGTTTGGCGTGGCTTCCCGGTATTGAAAATGTTGGGGAAGTACGCCTGGAACGGCGATCGTCCTGCACATCCACGACGAATTCGATTTGACAACGGGCGAGATGACCGCGACGCGTCACCACTGCAGTCGTAATCGAAGCAAAGTGATGGGCGTCCGGCGATTGAGAGATGGCGACCGGAACGAAGTAAATCGAAAGAAGATTCAGGGATGATCGGGCAATCGGGCAAGCTAACCGCCTTTTGGAGTGATCAGTACTGACGGTGGACGGTACTTCCGGGTGGCCATTTTTGTGGCGACAAAAACGATTCAGCAAAGGACGAAGTGGCAGGCCAAGGTGGAGGGGCTACATTGCTGTGTCCACTCCGCTACTCAACGAGGGGGATGCGGCGATCCTGCCTGCTGGGACTCAGATTAGGGCTATATCGATTGGCGATGTCACTATTAACGGGTAACGACTGTTTGCTTTAACGTTT
Source organism: Gammaproteobacteria bacterium (assembly GCA_038131525.1). Lineage (GTDB taxonomy): Bacteria > Pseudomonadota > Gammaproteobacteria > Arenicellales > UBA868 > UBA868. Next base: position 319,425 of record JAYPPP010000001.1, read on the forward strand.
CCAAGACCGATCACGAGGCATTTTAGATACGGGGTAGCCAATGGGATGGCTACCCCCAATGCTGCGTTTAGCATTGCCTCTTGTGAGCTTCCCGATCATTTACCGTAAATGAACTGTTGCTGTCCGCATGCCCGTTCCGGAGGCCGGATTTTTTTCTTTTTTCGCCCGCAACTATCGAAAGCGATTCAGCAAAAGGGATTCGAACCTCTCAGCGCCAGCTGATTGAGGGCTATCTCAGGTGGGGTTTTCAAAACACCAGCGTGGTGGAGATCGGCAGTGGTGTTGGTCATTTCCACATGAGCCTGTTGGAGGCGGGAGCCGCTACAGCCACGGGTATTGATCTGGCGCCAAAAATGATTGCCGAGGCCGAGGATTGGTCAAGGCAGCGGGGCAGAAAGAGGGGCGGATTACATATCATCAGGGGATTTCTTTGGAGATCCTGCCGCTCATCGAGCCGGCAGATGTTACCGTTCTGGATAAAGTAGTGTGTTGTTACCCCGATGCCGACGGCCTGGTACATCAATCCTTAAGCAAGACCCGCCGAGTCTATGCTCTCACCTATCCCCGGGATCGCCGCCTGGTCCGTCTTGGCGTGGCGCTTGCCGCACTGCTGATGAAGCTCATCGGTTCAAGCTTTCGGCCCTACGCTCATTCACCCGCCGTGATCGAAAAGTGGATCACAGCTCAGGGTTTTCACAAACGCTACGAAAAAACCACCTTCGTCTGGCTAAGCCAAGTGTATGTCAAGAATGATTGAGAGAGGATTTGTGGAGGAGCGCTTCTGATGAAAGATGGGTGCCACTTTTTTGCTTTACATGCTTTTGAGATAGACGGGTAGCGCTTGGATGGACTCAGTGACCCAGCTTGTTCTCGGGGCATCCGTTGCCACTGTTTGTGTGCCTGCAGAGCACCGCCGTAGGGCCGTGGTCGTGGGCGCCGCGTTGGGCACATTGCCCGATTTAGACGTAATCATCGATTATGGTAACGAGGTTGCCAACTTCACCTTGCATCGTGGTTTTTCTCATTCTTTGCTGGTGCTCATCCCGTTTGCGGTATCACTCTGGCTGATTCTGAGGCGTTATTACACGCCGGTAAGCGAGGCCCCGAAACCCTGGTTCTGGGCCATCACGCTGGCGCTGATAACGCATCCATTGCTTGATGCCCATACGGCGTATGGCACGCAATTATTCTGGCCGCTCGCTGTGACGCCGACCATGTGGAGTACGCTTTTTATTATTGACCCTCTCTACACGTTACCGTTACTGGTAGCCGTGATTGTGGTGCTGCTCGCTCCGCTTAAACCATTCGCAACAGCTGCGCTTAAAACCGGATTGATTCTGAGTTGCTTATATCTAAGCTGGTCCTGGGCGGCTAAGTTAATGGTGACAACTGCTGTTGCGCAAAGGTTTGAGACAGCAGGTAAGGAGTTAAAAGTTTTCACGACGCCCACACCATTTAATACATTGATGTGGCGGATCGTAGTCATGGGGCCGGAGTCCTACGAGGAGGGTTATTATCATTTCCTCAGATCGGACTCTATGAGTTTCAATGGGGCGGATCGCGGTGAGAGATTATTTGAGCAAGCCAAACATATTAGAGATCTCCAACAACTCGAGTGGTTTGCCGATGGCTTTAATCGGGCGGATGTGATCGCAGACAAGCTTGTGATCACTGATCTAAGGATGGGCTTCGAGGGTAATTATGTGTTCCAACACCCGGTTGCTGAAATCAAGGCAGGGCAATGGCATGCCATCGAATCATCCCGTTTACCCAGTAGTTTGGGAAGTGAGGACCTTGCAATATTCTGGGAAAAATTCACGGGTAAGGAGCGCCCACCTGCCGACTAGATTCCATTTAGGGAATCAGCAGCGCGAATGTCTGGATGCCGTATCGATCCTGAATCAAATCGAGATAAATGGTGGGCGCGGCTGGGATTGAACCAGCGACCCCTGCCGTGTGAAGGCGACTGAGAATTTTTCTCAGTCTTAAAACAACGTAAAAACCAAGGCTCCAACTCCACGCACTTTGGACCTTGAGGGACCCAAAGGGACAAACGGGCCTGAGTTCAGCACATTTTCAGCACAGCAGCAAAAGAGAGGGGTACCACCCCCTTCTTCTACCTTCGAATCCATAGATATATCCCGCTCGCACAGCGGAAGGGCTTTTTAGCGTTCCGAAAAAAGCCCCGGATAACCCGGGGCTTTGCCGACCTTTCTGTTATTGGCCGTCGTGCGGATTATCGGCTCCTCTGCTAATGGCCTGAGCTCCTAGTTTCCCGTAGTGGGTTAGACTGCGAATGAGCCTAGGTGATGTCTCATAGCGTATGCAAGCAAGATGTCAGTTTGGTTATCAATAAACATATACGGAGCAGAAAATGACGAATAGTGAAGTAAGCGATAAATTGATGGCCAATTTCAATGCAGCGCAGTGGGATGAGTGGCGTGAGCACGTAGCGGACGACGCCTCTATGGAAGACATGGCGAGTGGATACAAAGCTTCAGGAGGTGACGAAGTATTAGGGTATGCACAAGGATGGAAAATGGCGTTCCCCGATATGGTGGGCACATGCGACAGGCGACATGTTGCTGGGGACGTATTACTAGAGGAGTGCACTTGGACGGGAACTCATACTGGTGACATGGTGACGCCAAACGGTACTATTCCCCCGACCAACAAGACTGTAAAAATATCCAATATCCTCGTCTGGGAGTTTGAGGGCGGCAAGGTTAAATCAGCAAAAAATTATTTGGATATGATGTCAATGATGTCGCAACTTGGTCTGACGGACTGAAAAAGTTCTGACTAACTCTTAAAGCCCGGCTGTGCGCCGGGCTTTTTTGTGAAGTGCTTGAGCAGATGGATGATATGACGAAGATCAACGAAGAGATCGCCAGAACCGCTGAAGCGATGGCGAAGATTGCGAAGGGGTTGGAAAAGGGCTATTGGCGGCGTCCTTAGGTTTCGCTACTTCTCGCAGTTCACGACGTAGCCCCTCAATGCTCTTCGGTGCTGTGGTCGTGACCTTCATACGCACAGGCTACGACATCGTCTCGACTGATCGGATCGCGACTGTACTTGGTCGCATACTTCAAGTTTCCTCGTATCGTCCACGATGGCGCGCCCATTCGCTTTAATGCACTTGCGGTATTTGCGTAGACCAAGTTATGAGGCATATCTGGATATCAAGATGTAGCGCCTCGTGGACCAATGCGCCTGCACTCCACCAAGTACTTCTTTTCAGCTGCTTCAACGTGATCGCCATAAATTTTTCTGGATGATAGACCGCCACGCCAGCGTAGGGGCCAAGGTTTGCGGAAACGTACGTCTGATCACGGTATTTCGAGTAGAGCGCCCAGTCTTTAGGAGAGCGGCGAACATATGACTCTGCTTTACGAATCCCGGCTTTCCTTTGGCTTTGCCTCTGAGGTTGAACTCAGCCACGAGGTCTTGTTGCTCCATCGCGTTCCAAGATGACCCAGACGATGTACCACCTGAGCAACCCACGAGGGTTAAGGCGATAACGGCCGTGGCGATTGATCTGAACATGGCGGGCTCCTTAACGAAATGGAGTGCTGATTGTTACGTCGATGTCTTTGATAATGTTTTTGACGATCACAGAGCCATCATCCTGCAGACTTACGTTTGTGCTCGTGGTGTCCAGTGCGCTAAAAAAGAAACTAGGCAGGCCCAGTGAGTCAGCCTCCAGACCGGAGCGATAGTGGTGGAGTCATACGTCTTTGAGATTTTCAATTGTGTTAACGGTCGCTGGGGCGAAGGCTCCAGTGATGCCGTAATATGGACGTCGAAGCATCCCGTGGTTAGTTCGATCCCGTGAACTTCCGCAAGAGCGGTTCCACTTTTTGGGTTCTGGCGATAAACTTTCCGTCGCCGTTTGATCGACTGCATTTCCCGTTATTGTCGATCTGGAGATCGCCCTCAAAGTTAATTTGCGCCAACAACTCGCGTGCCGCTTTAGGAGTCATATCGCGTAACTCAGGCAGGCTTACTGAATTGACGGCTAGCGTGGTGTTAGTGCTGTCTACGCCTGCAGACGAGGTGCCGTCGCCGCTGCATCCAGCGAGCGCAATGGTGGTAAGGAGGGTTATTGAGGTTATCTTGAGGTTCATCAGGCTTTTTCCGTTGTTGAACTAATGTCAGTTTCCGCCAGACATTAGGCATCACGGTATTCCTGACGCGCCAAGATGTAATCACTTGTGTAAAACCCCGACGTCCCGGTCAGGGTAAGAGAGGCCCTACTGTCTTCCTACACCGCCGTTATTGTTGGCAGGACCGTTAGTAGCATTTGCCAGACCACGACCGGCCTGATCCGCGGCTTTTCGCCTGCCATATTCAGGGCATGATCCCGAGTCGCCCATGCCGGATCCGTTATCCACTACGAGAGCCTGCGCACATCTTCATCGGCACTCGTGATCATAGGCGCGCTGAGAATCAGCAAAAGATGAGGCAATTACAATATTTTTTATTCGCATGGTGTTCTCCATACAGTTAAAGAAGTCTGTATGTTCCTGCGAGCGCATCGAGAGGGATTAATCAGACAGCGCCAAGGTGTGATCATTTTTTAAACTCTTCAAAACCGCCAAAGAATTGCTGTTTGTTGTACATCTTTTAACGGGCAATAGGTTTTTGCGGAGCAAAAGACTTGCAAAACCTATACCCAGTCAGGTTTGCTGTACCTCTACAAGAACCTGTATCCATAGGCTCCACTCAAGAATCTGGCCTCTAAAAACCTATACCTATGGGCCTCATGATTGTTTACCTTTTAACAACCTGAAATCTCATTCCTGTGGTTAGGAAACTGCATAAACAGGCATTTGAGATGTTTACTTTTTAGGGCTGAGAAGATGTGCTTCCCACACACCCACACGCCTATGTAAACTTTTCCCATGACTGGCCACCACGCACTGCTGAACACGGAGTAACCAATGAACCGACTGATCCCAATCCTGTGTGTAATCCTATCCCTTGCCGCCTGCTCTGGGCCTGACTCCACGCGGTGGCACTGCGTTCTCTAAAGACCCACACCCGTCTACTGCGGACTTCCCGCATGGATCGTGTAATAGTGATCACAAGGTCGAGCAAACAAACACGGGGTGCGGCTGGATTACGGGGCACGATAAGAAGCAGTACTACATTGAACCGGGTGCAGACTTGAGCGGAGCGGACCTAAGATCTGCGCACCTGGAGGAGGCTAACCTGTCTAATGCAAACTTTGCCAATGCCCAACTGAAGTATGCAAAGTTTTCCTTATGCACGCCTGAGTGGAGCGAACCTGGCTGGAGCAGATGGCATATCTGAATTGACCAGAGCAAATCTGAAGGATGCAGATCTGCAGGGGGCCAACCTAACATATACGGACCTCAGTAACGCTGATCTAACCCATGCAAACTTGTCAAATGCGACGGTTAGGTCACGAACTTTGTGAGCGCTAAACGGCGGCGCAAACCTTGACTGGCGTTGCCCCTTGATGTCCTGAAGAAAGATCACGTTTGTTTGCGGTACAGGTGCCAACTCATTCACGATTTGTCCGAATGGCAAGAGCTGGGCTGTGAGCAGGTAACGATTGCGGATTTGAAGAATCAAATACGTCTACCATCTGTCCAAATAATAAGAAGTGGGGCGTTGCAGGCAGCGACTGCGGATTAGCAGAAAATGCAGGTGTAGCGCCGAACAGGGCATTGTGTGAATCACCTGACTATCACTATAACGAAGGGTTTGGCCCGAAGTTGCCAGTGCGAAATCCCGCCTCCCTGGCTCATCCCGTCGACACAAAATATGGAGGAGCCCCAAGTTCTATTCCTTTTAATTCTCCGAATACTTGCTTTGACAATTGCGATTGTGACGGCCAACGCACCTGTCAGTTAAGTGCGGATTGGGGCTTTGACGGCACTATGAAAGAAGCGGTCTTGATCGATGGCTATAGGCTGACTCAAGGTATATGTGTGGGTAGGGCCCGTTAGGACATTGCCCTCTCTCATGGGAGGGCTACTGGGGGGCGTGTCTTGGGGAATATTGACCACAAGACATTGGCGGACGATGGCATAACGAAGGTCAACGAAGAGATCGCAAGAACTGCTGAAGCGATGGCGAAGATTGCGAATGAATTGGATTTACGAGGGAAGCAGTGACGCTGGAGACTAAAAAGGGCCTGCAAATACAGGCCCGATCTAGTTTGAGGCGTTGAGAGATGGGTGATCAGTAACGGTCATCAGAGTCCGACGTTACTTCGGCTTTCTTATAGCCGTCCCCGTGACTATGATCCCCACCCCCACAGTTGCCGGCGCTTGCGGTCTGTGCTGCAGCAAAAGCCAGCATTGCTGCGAAGATTGCTATCCAATGTTTCATGAGATTCTCCTAAATAAGACGAGCAGTTAGGATAGATGCCCTCGGGTCGTTACTCCGTCAAAAAAGTATGAAATAAAAGTGAAGAGCCTGTGCCTCACCGAGACAAGGCAAGCATTCCGTTTGGCATTATGTTAGTCGGCTGTTAAAGTGGCGCGAACGCTGCGAGCCTGCGCGCGTGTCGATGTAAGTCTTTACCCTCAGGCGAAAATCACCACTTCTAGCTAACAGGCGAGGATCACATGACAATCGAGCAAGGACAAAAAACGTTTAACTTTGGGATAAAGGTTCCCGACGACAAGGCCGACGAAGTAGAGGCCGCCATTCGAACTCACGCGCAATGGATGAGAGAGACCCATAGTCTGGATGACAGCAAAATACATCTAGTGCATTACTACGCTTCTAAATCTCCAGATTTTAAGAACCCAATGAACCCCGAAGAGGGAACCACAGGCCATGTTGTCTTCTCGATCAATGAGGTTTATGTCAGGCCCGAGGGGATTGGCGAACATTTGGCCGCTGCACAGGAATGGTCAGAATTTCCGACCTTTTTTGGTGTGTTGTCGACCTATGGCCAGGTGATGGTGCTTGGTGGAGATGTAATCGAGACGCTCTGAAAGCAACACCTTTTCGAGGGTGATCTCTGGGCTACTAAAGCCCCGCTTCCGCGGGGCTTGTCTCTTCCAATGCAGAACACCGCACGACGACAATGCCTGGTTTGCGGAAGATATAGAAGGACATGAAGTACACGTCCGGTTGAGTGATTTCCCGTTTCATCTCCTGGTCGACGCGCTCAGGCCGCCTCTGATTCGCTCCCTCAGGCTTCTTGAGCGTCGTTGGGCAAAACAGCTTACTCTCTACTGACCAAACATCTTTTTCAGCTTGGCTAGATCGAATTGATTGCCATAGAGCATGGTGCTGTTCAGAGCCATGATGCCTGCGGCCATTACTGCGGCCTTGACCTCTTCTTGAGTTGCCCCGGCTTTCATCGCCATCCCTGTTGTCGCCACAATGCAGTACTCACATTTCATGCCAGCCGCTGCAGATAGCGACATCAGGTGCATCACTTTGGGCTCGAAAGGCCCGTTTTGCCAAAACGCACTTTGAGCTTTTACAAAATTAGTAAACTCACCGCCCATGGACTGTGGCTCCATTGGGGTAAACACGGGGTGGCCGTGACCATCTGCGACGCTGACAGTGGAAGAGCCCAATAAACAGGCGATTAAAACGGGTCTTAAGTATTTCATTGAGGATCTCGAGTGAGGATAGAGCGTCGACAGTCTTTGAAGCAGCGTGAACGTGCTGTGAACTGTATTCACAAAGGCTTCATAGCTGAATGCGCAGAATGCCGACATGAGTGTTAGAGTGGTAGAGATAATTGGAATTATTCTTATCGTAGCGGGCCTCGCATACGTCGCCCTCGGCTTGCTTGGAATCGTGCCGATCGTGTTGACGGGAACCGGTTTGACGAACATACGAACACCTGCGGGTGTTGCGGTGTTGGGGTGCCTGCTCGCCGCATTCGCCGCGAAGGATAAATAGGAGACTGTTATGTTTAGGCGCGCAGACGTTTTTTTGATGCTCGGAGTTATGATCTCTTTTTTCGTCTCCGGCTACTTGTGGTTTAACGGTCAGAGAATAGAGGGGATCTTTACCGCGATTTGGGTTCCAGCAATTCTTGGATTTGGCATTTACTTCAAGCTCATGATGATTTGGGGGAAGCTAAATGACTGACCAACTGCTGTTCATAACAGGGGTGGTTGTATTCTCTCTGATGGCTCTTGCCTTGGTTTTAACGGCGAAAGAATTCTCGGATCTGAAAAAGAAGAGCAAGGGCGACGACTAGGCGCCACTCCTCTTTCGTCGCCTAAATGCTTTTTAAGGGTCTTTAGGCGGCATGCCTCTATCTCATGGCTCTTATGTAGAGGAGAGACTTCTTTCTCATAGCGATCCAGAAGTTCTCCTAAAGTGCCTTCTGCTGGAGCCACATAGAGATTTCTCTCCATGTCGGCCTCTGTTGCTGTTGCCCAGTGTTTAGCGGTGGTAAGACTTGAAAAAGTCTGAGTAATAGAGGGATAGCCAGACTTCCTAACCTGCGCGTGATATCTCCCTCCACGCTTCCTGATAGAGGCCATATTGATTCCTCACTGTGCCAAGAGTGTGCCAAGTGAGGGTTTCCAACGGAGACAGTCATCGTTGACTGCCGTAGACCCCTGAAACAAGGAGATTAAATGGTGGGCGCGGCTCGTCTTCGCTGGAACCGTCTCGACCTTATTCCATAGTCGTCTAGCATAGTGCTGAACGATAACGATTCCCAAGGGTAAGCCCGACCTGATCTCTCGGACAGGGAGGCAGGTTCGTACTCAGGCGTCGCCGGCATATCGACGATATCGCTGATGTTCGGGGCATCTTACTCGTTCAGCCACTACATGGGAGTGACCCGACAGCCATGATAGTAGGTTTTGCACCCCGGACTCACAGGTTTCGGGACTGGGATCACATCTGCCCGCACGCCTACACACACCCTTTGATAACGCGTTGGCGGCGACTGATTAAAGGAATATTTAGGCTCACTTCACAATGCTCAGAACGAAAGTCTTGTTCCCACGAACAGAAACTGGTATCTAGAGAACCTAAGGTGATCTGATTCGGCCAATTGGTATCTCAAAAAGACAGCCTGAGAATAATGCAGTCTGCAGCACTAAAAAGGTGGTTCGTGTCATGAAATTGTCAAAAGGCACTTTCTTGCTTGTCTGTAGAAGGCAATTCTTCTTTGCTTCGACCTCATCCCCATGCAGGTGATTTGATTGATTTTCTTGAAGCATTCTGGGATTTCTCTAGGAACCAGTGATTCGCCTTATCCTGGAGTCGAGGAGACTCCGCTCGAGAAGGAATGTCGTCGAACGTTTCAGAATCCCATTCAGTGGAACAATGGTTCACCCGCAGATCGTTTCTGGGACACCCGCTGTTGGGAATTCGTAGTGCAAACAGGACGTCTGGATCTGGGTTGGTGATGTAGAAACCGTCGGATCGCTGAAAAAACGGAAAAAAAGAGGAGCGTCGACGTAAAGCAGCGGAGCGGCTGAAAAAATTAGAAGAAAGGAGCGTCGCAGAAGCGTCGAGCGAAAGCGTCAAGAAGCAGAAGAGGAAGCGCGCCGCAAGAAGGAAGAGAGACAGAAAAAGATTGAAACCTTGCTAGCAAATTACCGGGACCTGTCTCTTGATGATCTTGAGGACCAACTCGCCGAACTGGGAAGCGCTTTCTCTTCAGTCGGTGAGAAATCATTACGTAGTGTTGTCATTTGATCATTTCCTTACTGAAACAGATAACGAGCCACTTGCAGCATTGGATCGAGCGGTCTCGCAAGCAGGCTTTAGAGGATCAATATCAGTGATATCAAAGCAGCACAGTAAGTTCATTCTGTTGAACTCCGATGATGATAAAGCGTCCTTAGATGAGGATGAGTTCTCTGTCCGGTTAGGAAGTTGGGATCTGCCCGCACTTATGCGGCCGAAATCTGTTGGTACCGATGCATTAATAAGCACATCTGGCTCAATCTGAGTCTCGAGTCTTTATTCTTCTGTCTCTGCAGCCTGGAGTGGTAGATCGCGAGGTCACCTCACATGAAAAGATTGCTTCGGAATATCAAAGCGGAGAGCAGACGCTTCCTAATCCGGCATACGACCGAAAAGTGCTGGAAACCCAGAACGCGATGATGGAATTGAATAATGCAAGGCGATCACATTCCGTGTGTACAGCCATGTGGATTAGGGTTGTCTTGCCTGCATAAGTGGGCTGGCACTATTAATAAGAAACGTAAGTTGCATTCGATGTCTTCAAGAGTTTGAGTTCAACGAGCCCAACGATCACAAAGCCGATTTATAGCGACCTGAATTCCAGAAAGAACACGCTAAGTAATAAGTTATAAGCACGGCTATTTACACGGTAGATAAGACCGGAGTGATATTGTCGCGAAGGGTCTCCAGAAAACAATTATCAGCAGTACAAACTTGTTTACGGATTACACTTGACGGGGATCGAAATTCGTACTCTCGCACAAGCAAGAAATTTCATCGGGAAGATGAGGTTAGCAAGTTTGAAAAGAGAGAATGACTTATCTCATGGGGTGATGTAAAGAACACTTAAGACCGATACAGGTGATGGAGCCGTTGCGTCTATTATAGCCTCTTGGAAGAAGAAGGATATCGAGATTGAGGTTGCTACGCAGGTCGCGAGCGCAACATCACCTTCTTTAGTTTCTGTTGACCCACGGTTCCATTCAGTGGTGATGGTTCTTAATCCAAATGGGGTCTAGGGACGAGCTTTTACGTTGACCCAGGACAATCCTGACTAATTACCATGTTGTAGGGTCGGACTTTCGCGAGATTATGTTAGTGGATGGCGAGGAGTCTTTTGGCAAGGTAATCGCAGAGGATATTGCGCTCGATCTCGCTCTTCTCAAGGTGCAGAATCGAGGTAACCCCGTTTCGCTTTTTATCAGTCGAGCCAGGGTTGCCTGTGGGGCGACTGTTGATGCACGATAGGTCCCTCAATGGTCTTAATTTTTTCTCTCACTCGAGGCACGCTAAGTGGTGTCCGTCGGCTGCCAAGCCTCTACGACCCCTCTGGAGATCGATGCGATTCATTCAGTCAGATGCGGCAATTAATCCAGGAACTCGGGCGGTCCATTGTTTATTGGGGAATTTGTCGTGGGCGTTAATGACTTTAAGTTAGCCAAGACGGAACTAGAGGGGCTGTCCTTCTCTATTCACCTTTCTGAGGTAAAGGATTTCCTCCGAGTTCATGGAATATCTACAGATTAGCGCGCCCTAGTGTTAACTTTTCGCTGTATCTTTTCTTTCTCGCTGCCTCTCTAAGTGAACCGCTTGCGTCATCAGGCACTGCCATCGTCGTTGATGGCGACACGCTTTCTATTGCAGGTATGAAAGTCCGTCTTAATGGCATAGACACCCCAGAAAAAGATCAAACCTGTAAAGCAAACGGTCTTACGTATTCTTGCGGGCTATGACGCTACTGAAGCCGTAAGAAAGTGGACGTACACCAAAGAGGTCAGATGTGTAGGCGATCAGACAGATCGCTATGGCCGCCTAATTGCAGACTGCTATGTCAGTGGCTACAACCTAAACGCCAGAATCGTCTACGAAGGCTTAGGTCTTGCTTACCGTAAATACTCCAAGAAATACGTATCTGAAGAAGATCAAGCAAGAGAGGCCAGAAGAGGGATGTGGGCAGGTGAGTTTGTTGCTCCGTGGGATTGGCGGAAGGGGAAAAGGCTGGAGAACTAGCGCCTGTTGGTTGCGTAAACTTTCCATATGAAACTATCGTTTATTGTGTTAGTGGGTGTTGGTGGTGGGAAATTGCGACTGTCAGAAAAAATAAAGCGGAGATCGTTGATTTTGTAACCTAGCGGCATTTACATTTGGATAATTTAATTGACCCTCAGATACTAGGATACCTCTCATGACACCAAGTTTTTGTTAATCAGTATTTTGATCGCTTTATCTTCTTCTATCGGGGCTGCAACAAGTGGAGCTCGTGGTGGGTAATTCAGGCAAACTGTTGAGAGATTTGTACCAAAAATTTATCTTAATGACGGATAAAATTGTTTATGGTGTAAATCGTGATCGTTCCGCCAGTCGTCGACTTTGGGTTGTAGTGGTGATGTAACGGGAGACGGCTGGTCTTTGAAAAAAGATTATCGATGGAATCATCTCATCGCGTTGATTGGTCAAGAATCTATACTTCAGACTCACTGAAAAATGTTTCTGTGTTGTTGGTTTGGGAGTAAACCAACTCTGTAAGTCATCCAAAACAGTGACCTGCAGATCTATAAAAATTCCAGTCCCACAAAGTGAATTCATCCTAATATTCTTTTGTCCCATATGTAACCTCTTTAAATCTGATTCTTTCCTCTCGCCAAAGTGATTTACAGTCACTACTGGCTCTCTCGGCGGTGAAGAAAAAATTTCAATCACATATTGATTCAATATCTGTCATCTCTTTGAATGTCTTGTCTGACTCCATTGAAGATACAAAGAAATGATGGGCACAGTAGAACAGTCAATCTGTGCCTTAAAAGTGAAAAGGGTTTACAACCGTCCGACGATCCTTTACAAAAGAATGATTCACTTTCATTGAAACTACTTTAATCAGTTGTAGTCAGAACGCGACCTTGATAGAGTTTAGATAGTTGGTCAGTTTTACACGAATACCGATCAACTAGAGCCGCCAGTAGGACATCCCCAACGGATCATCTCCTGCATCGGTATTTTCCCTTCTGCAATGTAAGAGTCGATGATTTCCATCGGCGTACTTTCCAGTTTTTTTCTGGAGCAGTAGATCAACTCACGCTCTTTAATAGACTGGAACGCATTGCTGTAGAACATACCGTAGTAAAGACCGTTAACGTAAATCTCCATCCGCTTATCGGAACGATTCTCCTGATACTCCTGAAGAGTGATCTCAGCGGACACCGCAGAAGAAAAAAGTAGGGCGACAGATATAAGAAGTGTTTTCATCGGCAAATAATGCCTAAGTTTGCTCCTTGAGTGATGCAGATTTAGTGGTAATGTAATTAGCCAAACCTGAGATCGGTACTAAAGTTACGCCTTCAATATTAGTCGCGCCGATGCATTAGAAATTAGGTTGATTACAGGATTTGAAGAAATATCTTATCCAAAACCCATTTGTCAGAGACATCCTCTGGATTGTTTTGATGATCGGTTGGCCGTTGCTGCTGGTCGAAATTGCCACGTTATTTGATCGACTCCTAGATAGCGACTCTTCTTCGTTCAATATCGGCAGAACCTGGGGGTGTCGAACCTGACTGGGGCGACCCTGAGTGATAGGTTGCAAACCTGAGCGGCGCGGTCATCTGTTCATTGGATAATGCGAACCTTATCTGGTGCCAACGTCCTGTTTTTATCTGGTTGATATCTCTCCGCAAACCTGCCAATGGACCTGAGTGTAGCAATGAGGCAAAGTGCAGCCCAATCCATGAAGGACAATCCTCCTGCCAACCTGAGTCCAGAAGGGCAAACCTGATGGAACATCGGCACGGGGTCATCCCTGTTTGTGTGTCGACTGCATTCTGGAGGGACCATTTGCCCCAACGGAATCAAGTGGGGAACTGCAGGTAACAACTGCGGGTTTTGAACGATCCCCATGATTGACCACGACGCACTGGTCATCAAGACCAACGTAATCCTTGAAGAAGTAGAGCGTATGCGTAAGGAATGGGAACGCTCAAACCCATCCATTGAATCCGTTGCCCAGATGCGCATTGCCGCAAAGGGTTACATCTCAAGCCTTGAAGAGGCCAACAAAGCACTATCTGAGTGCGTGGATGGCGTACTTGAGCAGATGGATGATATGACCAAGATCAACGAAGAGATCGCAAGAACTGCTGAAGCGATGGCCGCTATGACGGCCTGTATTTTGTGGAGGGCGCATATAAGAAGCCAGGCAAATCGGGGTTTATGATCACCCGTTTCTCTTTGAGAAAAGAATCAGGTAGCCAGTCAGGATTGATTCCACACCAGGAGAAGAACCAGGAACAGAAAAATCCAGGAAGATTACTTCTACAAGCACTCCAGCGAGTCATAGAAACCCAGCGGTAAGTAAAGAAGTTAAGGAACGTTATGACTACCATTGTCAGGTATGCGGCATCCGACTTGAGGCCATCGATAATCCTTACGCAGAGAGCCGTTATCAGGCCGCTAGGCGGTCCTCATGATGGTCCAGACGTTATCGGAACGTGTTATGCCTGTGTCCCAATCATCACAAAATGCTCGATTTCGTAGTTTCACACCATGATGACCTCACAGCTAAACGGCTTTGAGGGAAGTCTTATGGTGGACCCATCTCATGAGATAAGGCTGGATTGTCTCGCCTATCACAGGGAATGTTTCCCAAGTAGAAATAGATCAGATTCGTAAGAAGCCCCGCCTAAGCGGGGCTTCTTTGTTGTGTAAACAGCACAGAAAAGTGGTGAAACGAGTGTAAAGTACATCTGGGTAGAGGTCTTTTTCTTCCTCCCTCTATCCGGTAATTCTTAACTCAGTTTTTCGTCCATGTGACGGACTGTGTGTCTTCACACACCCGATTAATGGCGAAAATGGTGAAGTGTATACGGTAGAGGGATCAATTCGCTTTCCATCTGAATTCCTAATTTTCTCGGATTCAGGGTCCAGCCACTGCCCAATGGATAGCCCTCGCCTGAAGTGTGACGAGAAAAGGGAAGTCGACATCTCTGGTGGAAGAAGTTTCTTTTCTTCTACTAGAGGATCAAAAATGAAGATCAAAGAACCCGCATTGAGCGGATCAAGCAGTTATTGCTGTATTTTGGGGGAGCCATCCCAAAAGGTTCACCCTTAATCCCCCTAGGAGGTCGATCAGACCCAGATTTCGAGCCCTTATTGATTTCATCGAGGGGTGGGATGGGGTTTGTTGAGTCTTTCTTGGGCATAAAAAGACTCACTGGTCAGCATCGCCAATTAAGGCGAAGCGGAAAGAGATGCCCTAAGCATTGGTATTCAGATCGGAAAGTTCTTAGGCTTGGTTCACTCTTGGGTATAAGTAGCTCTTTTCAAAAGGCGAGGAAAAGGCGATCCGTAAGAGTAGGTATGACCATAGCCCAGCGATGACTGGGATGTCTCCTTGAAGAGAGTCTAAATGTAAGGGACAAACCTCCTGTTTCCCCTTTCAAAAGGCATTTTTGAGTCCAAACCCCCGGTAGGTGGACTTTGGGCTGAGTGTTACGCCTATGAGTAGGCGAGTCAGGGAAAGGCTAAAGGTATCAAATGGCTCCCTTCGTGAGTCTTCCCACAGTGTTCTAAAGCATCCAGCATTTGCAACCCTGACCTGTAAGGCACTAAGTTGCGATTGATATAGCGACCCACTATCAGGGAAGAACAACGGCGATGATCAATGCCCTGAGTCAAAACCATAAGGAACCGGGATGGAACTCATCTGATCAACTATGCAAAGCAAAAAATGAGTTGATTGAAAGAGGATTTATCGTCATCTCACGTCAGGGAGGTCGCAATCTTTGCAACCTTTATGCCGTCACCCTGGCAGCGATAGACGATTGCAAGGGAAAACTTGACATCGGCGCTTCAAACAAGGCGCTTAACAGTTGGAAGTATTGGAAGCCCTCATCCAAAGGGTGCAAAGATGAGAACGCGATATCTATTACTCATTGGTCTTTTGCCCTTGTCACTTGGAGCGCCTCTAGTCCGGCTCCAGTAGGACCAGTACAGCACTTTGTTACTCCGTATTGAGACGCCTTATAAGAAAGTACCAACGGGGTATCGACCGTAACGAGTTGACTAGCAAAAAGAAGATGAGAAAGATACTAAAGATGACAAATTATGGACTATGGAACAAGCAGCCAGGCAAAATCTGTGTCGCGTCACCAAAATCGATTAGACGCCAATCGATAAAGGAGAAATTCGATGGGGTCGCCGTGTTTACATTGACGAAAACAATCAATTCCACTTTATTGTTAGCAACGAAAGTACAATGGTGAGTGCGTGGAGTTGGTGTCTTCTCTTCAGGAGAAACAAATGCAACTCAATAAGCGAAACGGAGGTATCTGCCAGGTCTCCTTCCATTGGGAGGACGCCAGGTTAGACGCTCTCTTAAAACCAGCAAAATGAAAACGATAGCGACACAGCGTAGCCAAACTGGAACTGAACTTCACGAGGACTCAGTTATTTGGAAAGGAGCCAGAGCGAGTTTTAGGAACTGATGATTACTTATTTGGAAGCCAAACGACGAACGAGAGGCTATTCGCGCCTTCAAAGTGGTGCGAAACACCTCCTTACCTTCTTTGGCGACTCCAAACTCAGTGAGATCAGACCGTCCAGTGTGGAAAAGTACGTTACTTGGCGCTCTGAAAGAGTCAAAGACGGAACCATTAAGCGTGAAGCAGGGATTTTGTCGGCTGCTTTCAATCATGTGATTCAAAAACATGGCTGGAAAGTCACTAATCCCTGTATCGCGGCTGATCTTCCGTCTGATCCGAAGGGTAGGGTGCGGTTTTTAACTCGACCTGAGGCTGCACGACTCGTTCAGGCCGCGCGAAGGCCGGTGACGCAAAGTGGTAAGCCTCTTTGTGACTTTCATAAGTCCCCTGTATTGGCTGATTTCATTGAATTAGCACTCAATACGGGATGCAGGAAGCAGGAACTCTTAGGTCTTAAGTGGTCGGATGTCGATCTTTCGACCCGACTTCTGCGCTTGTCCGATACAAAGGCGGGCGAGTGGCAGATGGTTCCTATCAACGAAGAGGCAAGACAGGTGATCTTAAGAAGGCAGAAAAGGCGTGACGAGGTTTGCCCTGACTCGCCCTATGTGTTCTTCCATGAGGTCAAAAGGGGAGATGTTGAAGTAGGTGGAAGAGTCCAGGACCTGAAGAACTCTTTTAAAGCCGCGTGTAAACAGGCGGGTATTGAAGATTTCAGGATTCACGATCTTCGTCATACCTTTGCAAGTTGGCTCGTGATGGATGGCGTTCCCCTCTTCGAGGTGAGCCGACTCCTTCGTCATTCAAGTATCCGAATGACAGAGAAGTATGCGCATCTTGCACCCGGTCACTTGCATAAGGCAGTAGCAGGCAGAGGATTTTCAGCACATTTTCAGCACACTGAGAATTCTCTAAAGGCGGTGGCGTAAAAAACCACCAAAAACTAGTTAGGAAATGGTGGGCGCGGCTGGGATTGAACCAGCGACCCCTGCCGTGTGAAGGCAGTGCTCTCCCGCTGAGCTACGCGCCCTTTGAATTCGGCTGCGAACGCCGCCGAAATGCGTGGGGGCCTGATTATAAGTAGAATCCTGCCTCCCTTACCACTTACGTATTCAGCATGACGGCGGTTCGCACGCGATTTGCTCCAAGCCCTACGGGCTATCTACACATTGGCGGAGTTCGTACGGCGCTTTTTTGTTGGCTTTATGCCCGTCGCCATGGCGGCCAGTTTATTCTGCGTATAGAAGATACCGATCGCGAACGATCCACCCAAGCGTCCGTGGATGCAATTTTGCAGGGTATGGCCTGGATGGGGTTGGACCCTGACGAAGGTCCGATCTATCAGACCGACCGGATGAATCGCTACACGGAAGTGCTTGACCACTTGCTGGAGCAGGGCCTTGCTTACCGATGTTATTGCACTCCGGAAGAGCTGGATGCCGTGCGGGAAGAGCAGCGGGCTCAGAACATCAAGCCTCGCTACAACCGCAAGTGCCGCGATCATGCCAATCCTGAACGATCCGGCATCACGCCGGTAATTCGGTTCAAGAATCCGCTTGAGGGGTCAGTGATTTTTGAGGATTTGGTGCGGGGCAAGGTCAATATCAGCAACGATGAACTGGATGACCTCGTCATAGCGCGTGGGGACGGTATGCCTACCTATAACTTCGCGGTCGTGGTCGATGATATCGATATGAGGATTACCCATGTCATCCGAGGCGATGATCATGTCAACAACACGCCACGGCAGGTGAATATCTTCAAGGCGCTCGGTGCGCCGCTGCCACTCTTTGCGCATGTGCCGATGATTGTGGGACAGGACGGCCAGCGTCTGTCCAAGAGGCACGGCGCTGTGAGTGTTCTCGAGTATCGGAATCAAGGCTTCCTGCCTGAGGCTATGCGCAACTACCTGCTGCGGCTGGGTTGGTCACATGGCGATCAGGAAATCTTTTCAACTCAAGAGATGATCGAGTTTTTTGATCTTGCCGACGTTAATCGGGCGGCTTCCGCGTTTGATCTCGATAAACTCAAATGGCTGAATCAGCACTACATCAAAGAAGCTGATGCGACTCGTCTTGCTTCATTATTAGCGGATGCGCTTGAGACGCGTGGTGTGGATATTTCTGCAGGTCCGCCGGTCGAGCAGGTGGCTGAGGCGTTGCGCGAGCGAGCTCAGACCATAGAAGAACTCGTGGATAAAAGCCTCTACTTTTATCAAGATTTTGAGAGCTACGACGAAGGTGCAGCGAAGAAGCATCTTCGTCCGGTTGCACAGGATTTGCTTGTGGATGTGAGAGCGCGCCTTGCTGATCTGGCCCAATGGCAGGGAGCGGCGATTCACCAGTGCCTTGAGGAGTGCGTGAGCGCTCAGGATTCCAAACTCGGCAAGATCGCCCAGCCGCTTCGCGTTGCTGTTTCGGGTACGGCAGCCACTCCCGGCATTGATGTGACGCTTGAGCTGGTTGGTCGCGAGCGAACCCTGACTCGTATTGATAGGGCGCTTGCCTTTATTGAGGCCCGAAAAGAGCAGGATGCTTGACCCCGGCGGGGCAAAAAACGAGAATAGCGCGTTCTCTCGGGGCCGTAGCTCAGTTGGGAGAGCGCTACAATGGCATTGTAGAGGTCGTCGGTTCGATCCCGTCCGGCTCCACCATACATGTCCCCATCGTCTAGTTGGCCTAGGACACCGCCCTTTCACGGCGGCAACAGGGGTTCGAATCCCCTTGGGGACGCCAATAAACCGATGCAAAGGCGTCAATCAGGCACCAGGCATCATGTGGTGAAGAGAAAAGAAAAGAGGCCTTTGGCCTCTTTTCTTTTTGTTGCGCAAGATAAGGCTTAGCGGTTGATGCTCGGTAGGGCTGCTCGGCTATTTCTCAAATGGATCTCATGTCTTTAGCAATTGGTTTCTTAAAGTATTTTTTGGGCTACGCTGCTGCTTCTTGGCGGGATCATATGGATCTTTCTGAAGACTGCGCCGGTATTTGGGGGTGAGCCTGAAGCTACGAGCGAGGAGCGCATCGCGAGATCCATTAACTTCTCGCAGGGACAATTTAAAAATCTTATGCCCACTACGCTGAGTACTCGGGCACCGGAATCTAAGTCTTCTTTTTGGCGATGGTTTTTCCCCGCCAAGGATAAAAACCCAAGCTCTCCTTTGCCATCGGTTCGTTTCAGTCCGGAAAAGCTGGCAGATAACGAATTTATCTGGCTTGGGCACTCTACTATTCTCGCCAAAACGCGCGAGATATTCTTGATTACCGATCCCGTCTTTTTCCGAGCGTCACCCATTCCTATATTCGGTAAGCCGTTTGCATTTCAGCATCCGATAAAAATTCAGGATTTACCCCGTATCGATGCGGTCGTCATCTCTCATGATCATTACGATCATTTGGATGCAAAGGCAATCCGTTATCTGGCGTCTCGGGTTGAGAAGTTTTTTGTGCCGCTCGGGGTGCGCGCCCATCTGGAGCGGTGGGGTGTTGAATCCCAGCGCATTGTCGAACTGGATTGGTATGAATCTGCAACGTTTCGTCATATTGAACTTACCCTAACGCCCGCTCGGCACTTTAGCGGAAGAAGTTTCACCGACCGAAACAAGACGCTCTGGGGATCCTGGGTGATTGATACGCAAGCGCTCAAGGTGTACTTCAGCGGTGACACCGGATACTCACAGACCTTTAGGGAAATCGGCGAGCGATTTGGCCCCTTTGACTTTGCCTTCATAGAGAATGGCGCGTACAACAAGGACTGGGCGCAAATTCACCTTCTGCCCGAAGAGGGCGTTCAGGCCAGTATCGACCTCAATGCGCGTTTTTACTTTCCCATTCATTGGTCAAAATTTGATCTCTCCCTGCATCCGTGGGATGAGCCGATCATTCGAGCCCTTGCCGCCGCTGAACAAAAACAGGTGGCGATTGTTACCCCATTGGTGGGTGAGCCCTTTGGACCGCAACGAATCCCGCAGCATCGCTGGTGGGAAGGGTTACGGGATTTACCCGAGGCTAATCAGCCCGAAAGAGCTTCTGTTCAGACCGCGCAATAACTCCGAGATGAACGCCCCGGGCGGGAGCTCAGGGTATTAGGGTAGCGTTTCTAGCCACGCCTTAACGTGTTCACCGAGGACGTCAGTGCTTCCCTTGAAATAGTGATCTGCCCCGGGGGCGACAATCTGCTGCGAGTAAGGGTTTGCTGCTTTCTCAATCAGCGCCAGGCGCTCCGGCGCCAAGCGATGTACAGCGGGGAAGTCCCGTTCGCCATACAGATCCAATACGGGAATTGAAAGTGAGGCAAACGGGAAGGGATGGCGCATCGGCTGTTGGTAATCAGTCGCGCCCATGCCAATCCCGATGAAGGCGTCGATCCCGTTGCCGTTGCTTTGTTCCAGCCAAAGCATAGCCATATGCGCGCCGCAGCTATGCGCAAGCAGCACTACCTTGTTGATGCCTTGATTCTTAAGATGCGAAAGCGCGGCATCTATTCGTGGAATCGCATCAGGCAGGATGGGTAGATAATCAAAATATTTCGCGCTCTTTTCGAGCACCGGCAGCTGCAGTGACAGCGTGTGCCATCCGCTCTCGGCCAGTGTCACGCGAAGCGGCCCAATATTCTCGGGCCAATCGGCGTGAAAGCCTCGTCCGTGTAGCAAGATCACTGCGCCTCGAGCGTCCTGATCAGGCGCCATCTCAACCGCGGCAAATGTGGTCCCGCCGGTATCGAGCTGGATTACCTCGCCGTCAAAAATGTTGGCCTCAATTTCCTCTACCAGCCGGGCTTCCCGCTCGCGATCCGAGGCGTGTGCGGGCGTTAACAGAAGCCCGATAGCGGCACCGATAAGCCAGGCCCGAAAAAAAATCCGCATATGGTTTCTCCTGAGGTAGGATGCAAATCATACTAAAAATTAAGCATTTATAGAGTCCGACGGGTCTTCAGGCGGCTCATTGGGTGAGCCACCGACCCTTCATAATGGCGTCATGCAAGCATTTAAAGAGTCCACAGAAAAACTCGCTCAACTGATGCTGGATCGCAATTGGCGGATGGCAACCGTTGAATCCTGCACGGGGGGATGGATTGCCCAGAGCCTGACGTCTTTATCCGGCAGTTCGGATTGGTTCGATTGCGGTCTTGTGACATACAGTAATCGCGCTAAGGAGCGATTCGCTGGGGTGTCTCAAGAGCTTATTGCCGCTCACGGCGCCGTGAGTGCAGAGGTCGCGCTGGCCATGGCCGCAGGCGCCCGATCCAGAATTGATGTTGAGGTTGCTGTTGCCGTGACCGGTATCGCCGGACCGAGCGGAGGCAGCGAGCAAAAACCCGTAGGCACAGTCTATATCGCCTGGGAGATTGCCGGTCGCGATCCGTTGGTCGAGCGTTTTCATTTTCATGGCGATCGAGAGGCTATTCGCCGACAATCGGTCGCCACAGCGATTGAGGAACTTATTAACTGCCTTCAGAACAGCGATTAACCAATCTGTGAAGCAGTTCTCTATGTCTGCTGTAAGGAGTGTGAAATAATCCTTTATAGAAGCTTAAAAAGGCACCATCGGCGAGAACTTTCCTGGGTCTTTGAGGGTATCCGTAAATCCGTCAACCCAATTTACTGGTAAGAATTACGATAAACGAAACGCGGAGTTTTTAATGGACGACAACAAAACAAAAGCCCTAGATGCAGCGCTTGGTCAAATTGAAAGACAGTTTGGCAAAGGATCAGTGATGCGCCTTGGTGATGCCCAGGTTGGTCAGGGTATTGAAAGCATATCCACGGGATCTCTTGGGCTAGACATTGCGCTCGGCATCGGCGGCCTACCTCGAGGGCGTGTCGTGGAGATTTATGGTCCGGAGTCTTCAGGAAAAACGACGTTGACGCTGTCTGTTATCGCCGAAGCCCAGAAAAAGGGCGGCACTTGCGCCTTTATCGACGCTGAGCACGCCCTGGATCCTGTCTATGCGGAGCGCCTTGGTGTGAAGGTTGCGGATCTTCTCGTATCGCAGCCCGATACTGGAGAGCAGGCGTTGGAGATCGCTGACATGCTGGTTCGCTCCGCCGCGGTCGATGTTATCGTGGTCGACTCAGTGGCCGCCCTGACCCCCAAAGCAGAGATCGAAGGGGAGATGGGTGACACGCACGTCGGTCTGCAAGCCCGATTAATGTCCCAGGCGCTTCGAAAACTGACCGGCAACATCAAGCGTTCGAACACCATGGTGATCTTTATCAACCAGATCCGCATGAAGATCGGAGTGATGTTCGGTAATCCGGAAACGACAACGGGCGGAAACGCGCTTAAGTTCTATTCCTCAGTGCGACTCGACATACGACGCATCGGCGCGGTTAAGAAGGGCGATGAGATTCTCGGCAACCAGACGCGTGTGAAGGTGGTTAAG
Source organism: Gammaproteobacteria bacterium (assembly GCA_038131525.1). GTDB lineage: Bacteria > Pseudomonadota > Gammaproteobacteria > Arenicellales > UBA868 > UBA868. The sequence continues at coordinate 341,936 of JAYPPP010000001.1, forward strand.
AATAAAGTCGCGCCACCGTTTCAGAATTGTGAGTTCGACATTCTGTACAACGAGGGTATCTCAAAAGAGGGCGAACTTATCGACATGGGTGTCGAGCATAAGTTCGTAGATAAGTCAGGAGCCTGGTATTCCTTTAATGGAGAGCGAATCGGCCAGGGTCGCGATAATGTTCGGGAGTTCCTACGCGAACACCCCGAGACCGCTGACGAGATCGAAAACCTTGTAAGAGGAAAAATGGGTCTCAACGGTGCTGGCGGATCAGCGCCAGCCAGCAATGAAGAAAGCGCTGAGGAGCCGGTCGAGGCTTGACCGACCCATCTGATGCGGACCTGCCTGCGCAGGTCCGCGACAAGGCGCTGCAGCTGCTTGCGCGTCGCGAGCACAGTTTCGCCGAACTCCGACAGAAGCTTCTCTCTAGGCAGTTCCCCCTTGATCTAATCGATGAACTCCTCGCAAAACTTGAAGCGAGGGGCGATCTCTCTGATCAACGTTATGCCGAGGCGCTCGCGTCCTATCGGGCCAAAAATGGCTACGGGCCGGCGTATATCCGCCAAGAACTTCGCGAAAAGGGCGTGGATTCGACTATCGCCAGCACGGCGATTGAAGGCGTTGAAGTATCCTGGAAAGACTCGGCGGCAGCCCGTTATCAGAGCCACTTCAAATCGTCGGTGATCGAGGATTACGCAGACTGGTCCCGCCGGGCGGCTTATTTGAAGCGACGGGGCTTTGATACCGAGGTCATCTTTCAGGTGCTCGGCGAATGGACCAGTCCCGGTTAAAATCGCGGTTTTCGTGGCGACCGACTCAATCGCTCGTACTTCAGTATTGATCATCTCTTAATGAAAACCCGCGACATTCGCAAGAAATTTCTGGACTATTTTGCTGCCAATGGCCATGAGGTTGTGGCGAGCAGCCCCCTCGTGCCGAACAATGACCCTACCTTGCTGTTTACCAACGCGGGTATGGTGCAGTTTAAGGATGTCTTTCTCGGGCAGGACAAGCGGTCCTACAACCGAGCCGTAACCGCTCAGCGATGCGTCCGCGCCGGCGGCAAGCATAATGATCTTGATAACGTTGGCTATACGGCCCGACATCACACGTTTTTCGAGATGTTGGGTAACTTCAGCTTCGGCGACTACTTTAAGCGCGAAGCCATTCAGCACGCGTGGACCTTGCTCACAGAAGGTTACGGTCTGCCTCCCGAAAAACTTTGGGTGACGGTCTATGAAGAAGATGATGAGGCAGCTGATATCTGGCTAGGCGATATGGGAGTACCCAAAGAGCGCTTCGCAAGAATTGGCGCCAGCGATAACTTCTGGGCTATGGGCGATACGGGACCGTGTGGCCCATGCAGCGAGATCTTCTACGATCACGGTCCAGACGTTGCAGGAGGACCCCCCGGCACGCCTGAAGCGGACGGCGACCGTTACATCGAGATCTGGAATTTAGTCTTTATGCAGTTCAATAGGGCGCCGGACGGTTCCGATTCGCCATTGCCCCGGCCCTCCGTTGATACCGGGATGGGCTTAGAGCGACTGGCAGCAATTCTGCAGGGTGTCCACAGCAATTATGAGATTGACCTCTTTGTGGCGCTCATTAAAGCCGCGGCCAATGTCACGGGCTGTGCGGACCTTTCCAACACGTCTCTTCGCGTGATTGCAGACCATATTCGTGCCAGTGCGTTTCTGATTACCGACGGGGTCGTTCCTTCTAACGAGGGCAGAGGCTATGTGCTCAGAAGAATTATCCGAAGAGCGATCCGGCATGGCTATCAGGCGGGCGCAACGGCGCCATTTATGCACAAGCTGGTCGAGCCGCTGGTCGTAGAGATGGGCGAGGCGAATCCAGAGCTTGTTGCTGCGAAGGATCGAGTGCGCGAGACCCTCGCCTTAGAAGGGGAGCGCTTTGCACAGACCTTAGGTCAGGGAATACGGATACTGGAGCAAGAGCTCGAACAACTTGCGGGTACGGTTATTCCGGGTGATTTGACCTTCAGGCTATACGACACCTTTGGTTTTCCATCCGATCTCACCGCGGACTATGCTCGTGAGCGGGGGTTGACCGTCGACATGGAAGGCTTCGAGCAAGCGATGGATGCCCAGCGCGAGCGCGCCCGAGCGGCCAGTCAGTTTCAGATGGATGGCCTTGCGCAGGTTAGCGTAGAAGAGCGCACACCCTTTACGGGCTATGAAGCGTTGGAGGGGGGCTCAAGCGTTCTCTCTTTGGTGCTTGATGATCAGGAGACCGATACCCTGGTGGAGGGCGCTGCTGGGCTGGTGATTTTGGACCAGACCCCCTTTTACGCTGAGAGCGGTGGCCAAGTGGGTGATCGCGGCATGATCTCCTGGAAGGGTGGTGAGTTTGAGGTTACCGACGTGCAGTACCTCGCGCATAAGGTGATAGCGCATGCAGGGCGGGTTGTCACCGGCGAGTTAAAAGCAGGAACGCCGGTGAGCTGCCACGTCAATGATGAAAATCGGGCTGCTACCGCCGCAAACCATTCTGCGACCCATTTGTTGCATGCAGCTCTTCAAGATGTGTTGGGCGCTCACGTCCAGCAGAAAGGCTCGCTCGTGAATGCAGAGCGCCTGCGATTCGACTTTTCGCACGGTGAAGCAGTGTCGGCTGACGACATCAATCGTGTAGAGAAGATCGTGAACGCGCAGATTCGAAAGAACAGCGAAGTGAGTACGCGGGTAATGAACATCGATGACGCACGCGCGGAAGGCGCCGCGGCTTTGTTTGGTGAGCGATATGAGGACAACGTGCGCGTCGTGGGTATGGGTGATTTCTCCCTGGAGCTTTGCGGCGGCACACACGTACGCCGAACGGGCGATATCGGTACATTTCGCGTGGTCGCCGAGAGCGGTATCGCGGCGGGCGTTCGACGCCTGGAGGCATTGACCGGAGAGTCTGCCCGAGCTTTCGCAGTGGACGAGAGTGCCACCCTGGGGCGGATATCGTCATTACTGAAGACCGGTCGATCCGACGTTGAGGAGCGCGCGGCTGCTTTGTCTGGTCGCGTGCGTGAACTGGAGCGGAAAATTGAGCAACTGCAGGGGCAGTTGGCCGCAGGCGGTGCCGGGTCAGGCCCTGGGCAAGACGCGACAGAGGTTAACGGCGTCAAAGTGCTCGTTCGGCGTTTTGACGACGTGGATATCAAAGGCCTGAGAGCAATGCTGGATCGTCTTCGTGACAGTCTAGGATCCGGGATCGTCGTTCTTGGCGGTGCCAAAGATGAAAAAGCCTCCATTCTGGTCGGTGTGAGTAAGGATCTTTCTGAGCGGTTTAAGGCTGGGGACCTCGTGAGCGAATTGGCCAAAGAGGTAGGCGGCAAAGGCGGGGGGCGCGCCGATTCTGCCCAAGGCGGCGGACCCGATATTGAAGCATTGGATAAGGCGCTCAGTCAGGCCCAGAGCTGGGTCGCCTCCCGATAGGCGACCCTTTAGGTAAAGGGTTTACTCTCATCTTTAAAAAGGGTCTAATGCCGGGCCCTCTATCGATACATCAGATTCATGCGATTAGTCGTTGAAAAATATGGCGGTACCTCTGTCGGATCCGCCGACCGGATTAATGCCGTGGCTGAGCGCGTGGCGTCGAGCCATCGTAAAGGCGAACGTCTGGTGGTGGTGGTCTCGGCTATGTCGGGTGAGACCAATCGGCTGATTGCCCTCGCAAATGAAATCAATCCAAATGCCAGCGCCCGGGAGATGGACGTGCTGGTCTCCACGGGAGAACAGGTCACCATAGCGCTTCTGGCGATGGCGCTCCAACAAAAGGGTGTCGAGGCGCGCTCGTACACTGGGACGCAGGTCCGGATTCTTACCGATAGCGTCTTTGGCAAGGCAAGGATCCTCGATATTGATGGAAAAAAGGTAAGAAAAGATCTGGAATCAGATCGCGTTGTGGTCGTTGCGGGCTTTCAGGGCGTGGATGAGGGCGGCAGCATTACAACGCTCGGGCGTGGCGGTTCGGATACCACAGCCGTAGCCATGGCGGCAGCGCTCGAGGCTGACGAATGCCGAATCTTTACTGACGTTGATGGGGTGTACACGACTGATCCCCGCATCGTTCCGGAGGCGCGTCGGCTGGATCAGATCACTGTTGAAGAGATGCTTGAATTGGCGAGTCAGGGCGCGAAAGTGCTGCAGACCCGCTCCGTTGAATTTGCCGGTAAATACCGGGTGCCGCTTCGGGTTCTGTCTTCGTTTGAGGACGGACCCGGCACGTTGATTACTCATGAGGTAAGCGATATGGAACAACCCTTGATTGCAGGCATTGCCTACAACCGCGACGAAGCCAAGCTCACCATCCGCGGTGTTCCTGATCAGCCCGGTGTGGCGTCTCAGATTTTCGGCCCCTTATCGGATGCCCATCTGAACATCGACATGATTATCCAGAACGTGGCACAGGATGGAACGACCGACCTGACGTTCACCGTAAATCGCGGCGAGTATCCGCAGGCAAAAAAACTTTTGAGTGAAATTGCGACGCGGTTGAACGCGCGCGAGGTGATCGGTGACGATACTTTAGCGAAGATCGCGATTGTTGGAGTCGGGATGCGTTCTCACTCTGGAGTTGCTACGAAAATGTTTTCCGCTCTCGCTGCTGAGGGGATCAACATAGAGTTGATCTCCACCTCGGAGATAAAGATATCAATCGGCGTGAACGATAAATATCTCGAACTTGCCGTACGGACCCTGCATAAGGCTTTTGATCTCCAGGAACAAGCGACCGAAGAGGTGCTGGAAGGGGCTCGCGCTAACTAGCTAAGGCTAACGCTGCGCTGGTGTAGAATTGAAAACACGCGTTTCGCAGCGCGTAAACTCGTAATTTCTGAGGAGTAGCTGTACAAGGAAGTACAGGATGGGCACAACGTGTTGATTTTAACGAGACGGGTAGGCGAGACGCTGAGCATCGGCGATGACATCAAGGTGACCGTACTTGGCATGCGGGGTGGCCAGGTGAGAATTGGCGTCGATGCGCCACGTGATGTGGCGGTCCACCGGGAAGAGATCGTGAAACGATCGGCACCGGAGCCGGCTGAGTCAGTCCGGTCTGAGGACGAGTAGAGCGGCAACAACCGCCGGGACCAGATTACGGAGAGGTGGCCGAGAGGCTGAAGGCGCTCCCCTGCTAAGGGAGTATGGGGTTAATAGCTCCATCGAGGGTTCGAATCCCTCCCTCTCCGCCACGTTCAGTTTGGTCGAGACAAATAGTGTGCGTGATAGAATCGCGCTTCTTTCGATGATGCGCCCGTAGCTCAGTTGGATAGAGTGCATGGCTACGAACCATGAGGTCGGGAGTTCGAATCTCTCCGGGCGCGCCAATCTCTAGCACCCGCTCGCATCTACTGCACTGCTACCTCATCGGCCGCCCATGCGTAGCAGGCCTCTATGATTAAACCTCCAAACCTATCCCAAATTCGCAGCGCACAGGAAGCGCTTAAGGGTCGGATTGTCTCGACCCCTACCTTGACGCTTAACTCCGCGCGGATTTCGGGTTATTTCCCTGCACAGGCCTGCGTGCACATGAAGATGGAGATCTTCCAGCAGGCCGGGTCGTTCAAGGCGAGGGGTGTCTTGCTGGCAATCGACGCTCTCAACGACGCAGAGCGAGAGGCTGGCGTTACGGGAGTATCGGCGGGTAATCATGCGCTCGCAGTGTCGTGGGGCGCAAGAAACGCCGGGTTGTCCGCAAAGGTTGTCATGCCAAGGAGCGCTGACCCCAGTCGTGTGGCGGGCTGTAAGGCGCTTGGGGCAGAGGTGATCCTGACAGAAAACGTCGCTGAGTCTTTTGATACGGTGGATCGACTGGTCCGAGAAGAGGGTCGTACGATGTTACACCCCTTCGAAAGCCCCTTCATGACCTTGGGGGCAGCCACTTGCGGGCTCGAATTCATCGAAAGCCGACCCGAGCTCGATGTGGTGTTGGTCCCGGTGGGCGGCGGGGGGTTTATCTCGGGGGTGTCCACAGGCGTAAAGCTCGCTCAGCCCCGCTGCGAGGTGATCGGCATTGAGCCCTATGGCGCCGACAGTATGTGGCGCAGCTTCTCCTCAGGAGAGACGGTTACCCTGGACAAAGTGGATACCATTGCCGACTCGCTCGGCGCTCCGATGACGCTCCCCAATAGTTTGGCCATTACGCGGGCGAACGTGACTGAGATCGTCCGAGTTCACGATCACGAGATGCGCGAAATGATGAAAATCCTTTTTGATACCTTGAAGCTCGTTGCCGAGCCCGCATGCGCCATCACAACAGCGGCAGCTTGTGGGCCGCTGAGGGAGCGATTGCAGGGTAAGCAGATCGGGGTCATCGCCTGCGGATCAAACATCAGTCTGGAAAAATTTCAGCGCTTGATTACCGGTTAGCGGCAGGTTGACGACGTGAAAAAACGCCGGGAGGCTATTTTCCCCGCGCGATTCCCGTCGGCAGGTTCTTAATTCGTCGGTGAGTATCGTTTTCGAACAAATCTTGGTTGGATAGATACGCTTTAAGCATGTCCATCTGATCAACACCCCAAAACCGATGCTCGCCAATCACCAGAGTGGGCACGCCATACAGACCTTGCGCGATAGCCTGCTCCGTGTTTTGTCGAAGAGCATTCTTGACTGATGGAGAGTTCAGTTGCTCCTCGAAGTTTGTCATCCCAAGTTCTCGCGCGAGCTCTTCAATGACTTCACCGGATTGAGGATCAGGCCGCCGAGTCCATAAGAAGCTGAAAATCTGCGCGATCGTCTCCCTGTCGCTGTCTTGTGCAACGCACATGCGCAGATACGGAAGCGGATTGAATGGATGGCTTTGAGGCATTTGAAAGGCGATGTCATGGGTATCGGCATACCACTGGCAGAAACGATAGGTATCGTGACGTTTGGTGGGTATCTCAGCAGGCCCTTTATGACCCCAGTGACCGAGAAGACCTGCGAACAGAATCGGCACATATTCAAGTTCTAGCTCTTTCTCGATGTGCGCAAGTTGTTGGAACTGCAGATAAGCAAACGGAGAAATAAAGTCAAAGTACCACTGCGCTTTTGAAGTCATGCGGGTCGGTTTTGATGGATGGATTGAATAGGGTGTCAGGCAAAATATAGCGTAGGAGAGTATTGTGAAACGTCATTATATTTTTGCCATTGTTGCGCCGCTTTTTTGGAGTATCGCCGGCGTGGTTATCAAGTCGCTCGAGGTCGCCTCGGAATGGCAGATTAATTTTTATCGCTGTGCGTCGCTTGCGTTGTTTGTATCGCTCGTGATCTTGTTTCGTTATCGCCGGTCCACCGTGTTTGTGATGCGCGCGGGTGGCCGCAAAGCGCTACTGGCCGGCGCCCTGTTGAGTGGCGCCATGATCTGTAATGTTGTGGCGCTTCGATATACCACGGTAGCGGTTGCGGTATTTGTGATGGCGGCAGCTCCGGTGTTTGCGGCTTTGCTTGCGAAGCTGTTTCTGGGCGAGCGAACCGAGACACGGGTCTGGGTAAGTATTGGTCTTGCTTTTATCGGCATTGCGGTGATGGTGGGTAGCCGCCTTCAGGTTGGCGATACTGTCGGCGTTGCGGTGGCTGCGCTGGGTATCGTGTTCTTTGGGGCATATACGGTTACCTTGCGGGTAGTGAAGCATTTGGATATGACACCCGCTGTTTTTTACGGTGGTTTGATTGGCGCAGGTGTCGGAGGGTTGATGAGTGCGGTGACCGGAGTCGGGCTCGTGATTCCAGTTGCCGAGATGCTATGGTGCTCTATGCTGGGGGTTGTTCAGCTTGGCTTGGGAAGCATCCTTTTTGCGCTCGCAGCCCAGACCGTGCCGGCGGTTCAACTTACGCTCTTCTCCTTGGGCGAGCCGGTGCTTGCACCCCTTTGGGTGTTCTTGGTGCTTGGGGAAGCGCCCACCTGGACTACGCTCTTGGGGGGTGTGATTCTATTTGCTGCTCTGGGTTTGCAGATTTCTGTAAAACGATCGGCGAATAACGCCTAATGGGCGGCAGGGCTTCGTTTGCTCCAGAGGTAGAGAAAGGTCGCCGCCGCAATCCCGGAGGCGCTGAACAGCATGCCCATAACCAGAATCTGGTAGCGGGCGGCAATCAAGGGAGAGACCCCCGACAGCACCTGTCCCGTCATCATGCCCGGTAAGGAAACCAAACCCACCGCCATCAGCGAATTCACCAAAGGAATCATGGCGGCCTGAAGAGCTGTGAAGCGAGCCTCGGGTGAAGATGAGCCTCGAGCAATTTCAGAAGCGTAGCGCTCTGCCGCAAGACTCACAGAATTCATGGCGTTAGAAAAAATCATTCCTGCGAGCGGGATGAGATACCGGGGGTCGTACCAGGGCTCGATAACGATGATCCATTGAGTAGCCAGATAAAGAATGGGTAAGGCACCTAAGGCGATTGCGCCGAGAGATAAAACATAGAGGCGTGAGCCCGGTGCCTTAAGAGGACGAAGCGCGATCCAACTTGCCGCCGCGATCATGACAAATAAAACGCCTGAGATCAGAAGAGCGCTGTCGGTCTCGAATAAAAAGACCAGCACATACCCGACCGCTAAAAGCTGGGCGAGCATGCGGGCTATCCCGTAGAGGGTGGATCGGGAAGAAATTGACCAGCGCCACTGAATAACGATCAGCGCCGCGACTGGAATTAAGATGAGGGCCAGTCGCGCGAGAGATATAGGCTCGACGGCCGATCCCATGTGGTGAGATCTCGCGAACAGTCAGACTAACGGTTGCTCGAGACGGCGCTGAGGCGCGCGGTGCGGTTCTACCTGGCTATGCTTTTTTCTTTGGGATAGTACGCAGGTTTAGATCTTCAATCAGCGTTGCGCAGTATTGAGAAACTTCTTTTTTGGTGCCTTGTCGATAGCCCGTCACCGAGGAGACGGAATTGGCGACCACATAGCGGTAGCAGGTACCGTCCGATCCACCGCTTGGCAGTTCGGCTTTTTCAATGGTTACGACGTTGTAGCAAAGATGGGCAAAGTCTTCTTTATTAAGGACAGGATCGGCTTTTTTCATGGACATCCCAAATGAGGAAGCGGTGTACTTTTGAGTAGGGCCTGCTCGCTGGCGACATCTCGTGGGCCAGACTTTGAGGGGGCGAGAGTATAGCAGATCGCCAAGATATCATCGGTTGGAATGATCTATTGGCCGATGAGGGGCTTTATGTAAATTTGCGGACTGATTAGCCGCTCGTAGAGTCACCGATTGACTTTGTGAATTGCGCGACGTGCGGTGGCCAGTGCGGCCTCGTGCAGGACCTCACCAAGGGTGGGGTGCGCATGGATCGTTCGAGCCAGGTCCTCAGCGCTTGCCTCCATCGCCACGGCAAATGTGGCTTCGTTGATGAGCTCGGATGCCTGTGGTCCGATAATATGTACGCCCAGAACGCGATCGGTGTCTTCGTGGGCAAGAATCTTCGCGAATCCTGTCGTGTCTCCCACAGCCTTCGCCCGGCCAGAGGCGGCGAACGGGAAGATGCCAGCAGTGAACGGCGTCTTGCTTTCCTTAAGCTCGGTTTCGGTTGCGCCTACCCACGAGATCTCAGGATGGGTATAGATCACCCAGGGCACTAGGGAATGATCTACGTGACCCTGGCCTGTTGCAATTTGTTCGGCCACGGCGATCCCTTCTTCAGAGGCTTTATGCGCCAGCATAGGGCCGTGGACCAGATCGCCAATCGCCCACACGCCCTCGAGCTCGGTTGCGCACGATGCGCTGACAGGAATAAAGCCGCGATCGTCGACGGTGAGTCCGCACCTCTCATCGAGGAGATTGTCGCTGTATGGCCGTCTACCCACGGCGACAACGAGACGTTCGACCTGAATTTCTTCGTTGCCCTCTGCGCTCTCAAAGTGAATCGCACAGCCTTTGGCGCCCTTCGTGACCTGAGTGACTTTGCATCCGAGGCGAATATCGAGACCCTGCTTCAAGAACTGCTTTTTTGCTTCACGGGCAATCATGGGATCGGCTGTAGAGAGAAGCTCATCTTGGGCTTCCAGGATTACGACCGACGCGCCAAGACGCCGCCAGACACTGCCGAGCTCAAGGCCAATCACCCCGGCTCCGATGATCCCCAAGGTTTTAGGTACGGTTGAAAATTCAAGGGCGCCTGAGGAGTCAAAAATCCGCTCGTTATCGACGTCTAATCCCGGGAGAGCAATGGGCGTTGAGCCCGACGCCAGAATGACATGACGCGCGAGAAGATCCTTCGGCGACGAATCATTCGAGAGCACCCGCACATGACCGGACTTCACCAGCGTTCCGTGGCCACTAAAAAAGCTGATCTTGTTTGCTTTGAATAGCGCCTCAATTCCGCCGGTGAGTTCCGCAACAATCTGGCGTTTGCGCGCCTGCATTTTTTCCACATCAATGGTGACGGCGCCCGTCGCAATACCGTGAGCGCCGGCCTCATGAGTAATTGCCTCAAAACGCTCCGATGATTCGAGCAGTGATTTTGACGGTATGCAGCCGACGTTAAGACAGGTGCCGCCAAGCGAGGGTGCGCTGTCACCGGATACCCAGCGATCGACACAGGCTGTCTTGAGTCCAAGTTGCGCGCAGCGAATGGCCGCTACGTAACCTCCGGGACCAGCTCCAATAACGACAACATCAAAGGCGGTTTCGGTCACAGCGATTTACCCGAGTCAATAAGACACGCGAGCCCTGGAAAGCGAGGGCCTACAGCTCAAGCAGAAGACGCGTCGGGTCTTCGAGCGCATCTTTGACCGAGACTAAAAATGAGACCGCATCCGCGCCGTCGATAATTCGATGGTCATACGAGAGAGCCAGGTACATCATGGGCCGGATGACGACCTCGCCGTTTAGCGCAATAGGTCGGTCTTGAATCTTATGCATGCCGAGAATAGCGCTCTGCGGCGGATTCAAGATGGGTGTTGACAGCATAGATCCGAAGACGCCGCCGTTGGTGATGGTGAACGTCCCGCCCGTGAGATCGTCCATCGTCAGGCTGCCCTCGCGCGCTCTTTCCCCAAAATGGTTAATCGCTCGCTCAATATCGGAAAGGCTTTGCCGCTCCGCGTCGCGCAGCACAGGCACCACGAGTCCCCTCGGGGAGGAGACGGCGATACCCACGTCATAGAATTCGTGAAACAGGATATCGCTCCCGTCAACCGAGGCGTTAATGATGGGGAATCGCTTAAGCGCTTCCGCACAGGCCTTCACAAAGAAAGACATAAACCCAAGTCGTACCCCGTGAGTTTTCTCAAAGGCCTCACGGTAACGCGCGCGGACACTTTTCACCTCGTGAAGATCAACTTCATTAAATGTCGTCAGGATGGCCGCTTCCTGTTGCGCGTTCAGTAGTCGACCCGCGATCGTTTTGCGAAGTCGCGACATGGGTTCGCGTCGCGTCTGACGCTCACCGGCCGAAGCCCCCGGGGCTGCAGGGCTCTTGGAATGCGTCAGCACATCCTCTTTAAGGATCCGCCCGCCTCGGCCCGAGCCTTTGACTTCAGCAAGCTCGACGCCTCGCTCTCTTGCTGCACTTTTTGCAGCCGGACCGGATGGACTTGCGATCGGTTTGGCGTTCGCCTTAGGCGTTTCGGCCGTCTGATGTTTACCGGCTGCCGGAGAAGGCGCAGATACGCTTGATGGGGAGGACGAGCCCTTCGGTTCAGACTCGTCCGCTTTGGAGGGAGCGGGCGGAGCATTTACCGCTTCATCATGTTCTTCTCCACCATCATTTTCCTTTTCATCGTTTGCCGCAACGCCTTCATCAAACAAGGCAATGACGTCGTTGGCAAGCACGGTGTCGCCTTCGTTTCGAAGAATTTGGGTAATCACGCCATCCTTCGGGGCCGGCACTTCAAGCACTACTTTTTCAGTCTCGATATCGACCATATTTTCGTCACGACGAATCGGTTGCCCCACCTTCACGTGCCACCGGAGCATGGTCGCATCGGCCACGGATTCAGGCAGCAGGGGAACCTTTATTTCAACGGACACGATCTACTCTCCTACCGCTTTGGCGTTAAGGCTTGCGTCGGGGCCGAGTGCTTCACTGACAACGAGAGCTTGTTGTTCCACGTGTTTTTGATGGGATCCGACCGCAGGTGAGGCGGATGCCTCTCGGCTCACGTACAGCAATTGCTGGTGCGACTGCGTCGCCCGACTCAGGTGATTTTGGATTCGGTGCCACGAGCCTTGATTTCGGGGCTCCTCCTGACACCAAACGATAGTCTTGCATTTGGGGAAAGCCTCAAGGGCGCTCTCCAATTCTTCTTGTGGGAAGGGATACAGCTGTTCGATTCGAACGATCGCCGTATTCATCTGCTCTCGCCGGGAGCGCTCCTCAACAAGGTCAAAATAGACTTTGCCGCTACAGAGAATGACCCGGTCCACCTGATGGGGCTGGATTATCTCCGCATCGGGCAGCACGTTCTTGAAGCTGCCGTCGGATAATTCAGTGACTGGCGATACGGCCAGTTTATGTCTTAAAAGACTCTTCGGTGTCATCACAATCAGCGGTCGTCGTAGCGGGCGTATCATCTGTCGGCGCAGAAGGTGAAAGAACTGAGCAGGGGTTGTGGGCACACAGACCTGCATGTTGTCGTCCCCGCACAACTGTAAAAAACGCTCAAGTCGCGCTGAGGAGTGCTCCGGGCCTTGACCCTCAAGACCGTGAGGTAGGAGAAGGGTGAGGCCGCACAACCGCTGCCATTTTGCTTCCCCGCTACTGATAAATTGATCAATGACCACCTGGGCGCCGTTTGCAAAATCGCCAAACTGCGCCTCCCATATCGTCAGCGTGCGCGGCTCGGTTGTGGCATAACCGTACTCAAATCCAAGCACCGCTTCTTCTGAGAGCAGCGAGTCGATAATGAGGAACTTGGAGGGCTCATCGCCGAGTTCCCGCAGCGGAACATAGGGTTGCCGTCTTGCCTGATTCTTCAATACGGCATGACGATGCGAAAAGGTTCCCCGTCCCACATCCTGGCCAGACATGCGCACTGCGTATCCGTCCTCTATGAGGGATGCATACGCCATCGTCTCCGCGAACCCCCAATCCATTGGCAATTCGCCCTTGGCCATTTTGATTCGGTCTGCAAGGATGCGCTCGACCCGCGGATGCACCTCAAAATCATCGGGTAAATGCACGAGCTTGTCGTTGAGATTTCTCACCCGTGAGGATTCGATTGCGGTCACCGCCGGGTCGGTCCACTTCGTGCCGACGTAGGGTGACCAGTCCACAAGATACAGCGACTTATCAGGGTCATGAGCCGGCGGGCGTACGACTCGACCTTCGTCCATCGCCTCTCGGTACTCGGTGATCAAAGTGTCCGCTTCGGTCTCGTTGATTACGCCTTCGCTCACGAGGCGTTCCGCATATCGTTGTCGGGTGGTGGGTATATTGCGTATCACCCGGTACATTGCGGGCTGAGTTATTGCCGGCTCGTCCGCTTCGTTGTGTCCGAGACGGCGGTAGCAGATGATGTCGACAACCACATCCTTGTGGAACGTCATTCGGAAGTTGTTCGCCAGCGTTATCGCGAAGAGGACGGCATCGGGGTCGTCGCCATTCACATGAAAGATGGGCGCCTGCACCATCTTGGCGATCTCAGTGCAGTAGGGTGTTGAGCGCGCGTCCAGCGGGTTGCGGGTGGTGAATCCTATTTGGTTGTTGACGACCACATGGATGGTGCCGCCGGTAGAAAACCCGCGGGTGTTGGACATGTTGAGGGTTTCCATCACCACGCCTTGACCCGCAAAAGCGGCATCACCGTGAATCAGAATGGGCACAACGAGGTTCTTATCGTCGTCACCGCGACGATCCTGACGAGCACGAACCGATCCCTCAACCACGGGATCAATAATTTCAAGATGTGATGGATTAAAGGCCAGCGCAACATGGACGACCCCGCCGGGGGTACTGATGTCCGCTGAGAATCCCTGATGGTATTTCACATCGCCGGTGTTGAGCTCAGCGTCGATGGCTTTAGCCTTGCCTTCGAATTCGCTGAAGAGGTCGCCGGGCGATTTGCCCAGGATGTTGACCAATACATTCAGGCGACCTCGATGCGCCATGCCGATGACGATCTCTTTTACACCAATGGCGCCACACTGCTGAATGAGCTCCTGCACTGCCGGAATTAATGCTTCACCGCCCTCTAGCGAAAATCGCTTTTGTCCAACGAAACGGGTATGCAGGTAGCGTTCGAGTCCCTCAGCCGCGGTAAGGCGCTGAAGAATATGCTTTCTAAATTCATTCGACGCCGCGGGGCGTACCGGCCGGGTTTCCAGGCGTTCCTGCAACCAGCGCTTTTCGGTGGTGTTGGTGATGTGCATGTATTCGATACCGAGCGGGCCGCAATAGACGGCCTCGCACAGCTCTCGAATTTCTCGCAGCGACATTCGGGACAAGCCGAAGGCAAGCGATCCCGTGTCGTACTCTTGGTCGAGGTCATCCTCGGCGAGGTCATGAAAATTAAGATCGAAATCCTCAGGGATTTCGGGAGTCATGATCTCAAGAGGATCGGTCTTGGCAATGCTGTGACCGCGCGTACGGTAGGCATTGATGAGACGTAACACGGCCCCTTGTTTGCGCTCTCTATCGGCTTGCCGCCCCGGGGGCAGGTCAGAATCCGACCTTATCTCCCGGCCGCTTATGGCATCAGGTAGGGTCTCAAAGAGTCTGGCCCACTCGGCAGGAACGGAGTCAGGATCGTCCTGAAACTGCTCAAATTGCGCTTCAAGATAGGCGCGACTCTCTGCGGACAGAGTGGCTTGGGAAAGGTCCCATGCTGAGCCGTTTTTGATGCTCATTCGGCGCGGTGCGGAACAGTTGGAGAGGGAGGATCTATATCGCTAAGGTGCGCGAATTATAGCCCATTACGTTGTGATGACGCCGTTCCTTCTCGGGTTCGTACGCTGTCTTAGTACCGCCGATCAGCGGGTGCCGGTGTGTCCGAAGCCTCCCGTGGAACGCTCGGTCTCCTCGAAAGAGTCGACAACCTCAAACGAGGCCTGAATCACGGGAACCAGCACCATTTGCGCTACGCGATCACCCGGGTTGATTTCAAAGGCAGTGTCACCTCGGTTCCAGCACGAGATCATGATTTCCCCTTGGTAGTCGCTGTCGATCAGACCGACGAGATTCCCGAGCACGATACCGTGTTTGTGGCCCATCCCGGAGCGGGGCAGGATAACGGCGGCGAGCTCTGGATTATCAATATGAATGGCGATACCGCTGGGAATGAGCTCACAGGCCCCTGGGCTGAGCGTTAGGGGCTCCTGCAGGCAGGCCACGAGATCTATGCCTGCCGACCCGGACGTGGCGTACTTCGGAAAGCCGAATTCGTTTCCCAAACGTTTATCGAGAATCTTTAACTTGATGTTGCTCATGATACTTTTTCGCAATGGTTTCGATGAGATCTCGGGCGAGTTGACTCTTTTGTTTTCGACCAAGATCTATTTCATCGGTGTCACCAACCACAATTAGCTGATTCTCGTCGCTGCCAAACGGGCTTTGGCTGTCGCTCACTTGGTTTACCGCAATAAGGTCAAGGCCTTTATTCGCCCGTTTGGCTCTCGCGTGCTCTAGCGGTCGATCTGTCTCTGCGGCAAAGCCCACGGTAAAGGGCTTAGGCGTCTGAGAGGCAACCCAGGAAAGGATGTCCGGATTTTTTACGAGTTCAAGCGTGAGGTGCTCGGCGCTTTTCTTTATTTTTGAGGATTCGATACTCTGTGGCCGGTAATCTGCGACCGCCGCTACGCCGATGAAAATATCACATTTTGTTGCGGCCGACTGAACTGCGGAAAACATCTCCTGGGCCGACCGGACCGAGTGGGTATGAATTCCTTTTGGTGGCGTCAGCGCTGTCGGGCCGCTCACAAGCGTTACCCGAGCGCCGGCAGCGGCTGCGGCCGCGGCCACCGCGTAACCCATTTTGCCCGAGCTGTGATTCGAGAGCCCGCGAACCGGATCTATGGCCTCCCACGTAGGGCCGGCTGTGATCACGACGTCCAGCCCCTGCATCGATCCAGTGCCGTCGTTGGTCAGAAGGTTAGCGATAATGTCGGCAGGCTCCGTCATGCGTCCGGGGCCTACATCGCCACACGCCTGGTCACCGGAGGCTGGCCCCACGATGATGATGCCGTCGTTCTCTAACGTGACGATGTTCCGCTGCGTAGCGGGTTTGTGCCACATCGCCTGATTCATGGCCGGAGCGAGATAGACCGGCGCGGAGGTGGCCAGACAGACCGTGCTCAAAAGATCGCCTGCCATCCCGCCGGCCAGTTTCGCTATGAAATCAGCGCTGGCCGGCGCGACGAGCACGAGATCGGCCCATCGCCCAAGCTCAATATGCCCCATACCCGCCTCGGCGGCAGGGTCGAGAAGCGTATCCCGAACCGGACGGCCACTCACTGCCTGCATCGTAAGAGGGGAAATAAACGCTTTCGCGGCGTCTGTCATTACGACCTGAACGTCAGCGCCGGCCTCCACCAACCGCCGCGTGAGCTCTGCGGCCTTGTAGGCGGCAATTCCTCCGGAAATTCCGAGGAGAATGTGTCGATTTTCTAAGGAAGCCATGGGCGCGAAGTCTAACCGGCGGTTTGAAAGGACTAAATACCGACTTTTGGCTGTTGTGGATACGAACGGGGTTAGATTTTAAGGGCTTCTAGGAAAATGAAGCGAAATCTGGTATAAAACGCGGCCTTCCTTTTGTTTTAAGTCAGGAATTCAGCAATGGCCAGAGTTTGCCAAGTAACCGGAAAACGCGTGATGACGGGGAACAACGTCTCTCATGCTCATAACAAGACCCGACGGGTATTCAAGCCGAATATCCACGACAAGCGGTTTTGGGTTGAGAGCGAGAACCGCTGGGTTCGCCTGCGAGTTTCTCATCAGGGACTGCGCATCATCGATAAAAAGGGCATCGACGTCGTTCTTGAAGAACTGCGTGGTCGAGGCACTAAGGTATAACAGCGCGCCACTTCCGCTTCCTCTAGAGAGTTGAAATTACTATGAGAGACAAGATAAAACTCGTATCCTCAGCCGGCACCGGCCACTACTATACGACCACAAAAAATAAAAGAACGCAGCCGGAGAAGATGGAAATTCGTAAATATGATCCGGTGGTGCGAAAGCACGTGGCCTATAAGGAAGCCAAAATTAAATGATCGATTGGATCATCGGTCACAAACCCCCGCTATAGGCGGGGGTTTTTATTGCCTATCGAGCGCGATAGGTGATGCGACCTTTGCTGAGATCGTAGGGCGTTAATTGAACGGTAACCTTATCGCCTCTGAGAATACGGATGTAGTTTTTTCTCATCTTTCCCGATATGTGAGCAGTCACAATATGACCGTTATCGAGTTCAACCCGAAACTGGGTATTGGGTAGGTTCTCAAGAACCGTGCCTTCCATTTCAATATGTTCTTCTTTTGCCACGCGATACTGGGCGAGCGCCCTCCGTATATTTCAGAGCGCGCAGTATACCGAAGTTTGCTATTCTCAATTGGATTCGCCGCGGGGTGGGTCCAAGTCTCAACGTCCATGCACCCGCGGCTGTCGTCGACGACTCACCCCAGGACGATCTCGACATGATTGAATTGTTTTTTTGGCCTACGCCAAACGGCCTCAAGCCGCTGATATTTCTAAAAGAAACCGGTCTTGCCTATCGTCTGCAGCCTGTCGATATCAATGCAGGCGATCAGTTTCAAACCGATTTTCTGAAAATTGCGCCAAATGGGCGGATTCCGGCCATTGTTGATCATGCTCCCGCGGACGGCTCAGAGCCCGTATCTGTTTTTGAATCAGGCGCCATCCTGATCTATCTGGCAGATAAGGTTGGGCAATTCTTGCCACGCGATCTTCGGCAACGAACCCAGGTTTTGGAGTGGTTGATGTGGCAGATGGCGGGATTGGGACCCATGCTTGGCCAGAATCATCACTTCAACATCTACGCGCCTGAGAAAGTTCCGTATGCCATCAAGCGGTACAACCAGGAAGCGTCTCGCCTGTATGCGGTCCTTGATAACCAATTGACTGATCGCTCATTTGTTTGTGACGAATACTCCATAGCGGATATGGCCTGCTACCCCTGGGTGACACGGCACGAACGCCACCAGATCGATCTTTCGGCTTTCCCGAACGTAAAGCGCTGGTTTGTCGAAATGGGTCAGCGACCTGCAGTGGTCGCGGCTTATCAGGAGGCGGATCAGGTGAATCAGGGTCGAGCGGTAACGGCAGACTCTGCCGACATTTTGTTCGGGCAGACTGCCGAGACGATGCGCCGCGCTCAAGAATCCGATTAGGGGGCGTTGGCCTGCGGGTTGGGTTGTGCGACGAAAAGCGAAGGGTTAAAAACGAATCTCTACACACAGGCCCGGATCATTGCTTCTTAATGTAATTGTCGCGCCGTGTAGTTGAAGAACAGCTCGCGCGAGACTAAGCCCCAATCCGTTGCCCGGTGTAGACCGACTTGAATCGGTCCGATAGAAGCGCTGAAAAACCCGCTCGTGGTCTTCGGGTGGGATCCCCGGCCCACTGTCGCAAATGCTCAACCACGGCTTTTGGTCAACGCTGCCGACCCGCAGCTGAATGCGTCCGCCGATGGGGGTGTATTTGATGGCGTTGTCGACGAGGTTTGCAAACGATTGAAAGAGCATGTCTCGATCTGCCGAGAGCTGTGGCGCGGCGTCAATGACCAGTGTCAGTTTCTGGTGCTTTTCTTCGGCAAGCGGTTCATAAAACTCGACAATATCTTTGACCAGGTCAGCGAGTGAGAGATCAACCAGGGTTGGCGTGACGGTTTCAGATTCGATCCGTGCGATCCGGAGCAGGGCATTGAATAAGCCCAGCAAACGGTCTGCCTCGCGCAGCGCATGCGATAGGCTTTCACTCAGTTCTGGATCGTCAGGTCGATACGTTGAGACCTCCTCAAGATTCTGACGCAGGCGGGAAAGCGGTGTTTTCAGGTCATGAGCGATGTTGTCACTCACTTGGCGGATACCTTCCATCAGCTCCTGAATCTGATCGAGCATTCGATTTAAGTGGGTAGCCAGCCGATCAAACTCATCGCCTCGGTGACTGACCGGGACCCTTCGGTGTAGATCGCCGTCGACAATACGTTGACTGGTTTCGTTGATGACCTCAAGGCGGGTCATCATGCGCCGACTGATAAAGAATCCGCCGGCGAGCCCCAACAGCAGCGTCAGGATCACACCCCAGCTCAGGGCGACGATTATTTGGCGCTCAGCGGCTTTAAGTTCCTGAATATCTTCGCCTACCAGCAGCCGAAAACCGCCACTGAGTGCAAACTGTTTGGCGCGGGCGGGGTGGGTTTGAGCGTCGTCGCGATCTCGCGTCTCCAGCCGAAAGCTCAGCCAGCCGTCCTTTTCTTCAACCGCTGGCCAGCGGCTGATATTGCCCACCACTGGGCGGGAAAGAGGATCCATTAATAGATACAGTGCTGAACCGGTGGGTTGTTGCCGGGTGATCCGCTCGAGAATCAGGCGGCGTAGCCCAACTACGCCTGAGCGTTCGTAGCGCTCCGAGAGAATCCGGATCTCAGTCTCCATCGCAGCGTCTGACTGGGCGGCCATGTAGCGGGCGCTCGACCAGTATATGAATGTGAAGAGGGCCAGCACGGAGACGGTAAACAGCGTGACATACAGCAATGCCAGCCGGAACGTCGAGCTTGCAAGAAATTTATTCCGGCTCACGAAGCATGTATCCGGCTCCACGGACAGTCTGAAGCAGGGGTATATCAAAGTCCCGGTCTATTTTTGAACGCAGTCGACTGACATGCACGTCAATGACATTGGTCTGCGGGTCGAAGTGGTAGTCCCAGACGTTCTCCAGCAGCATGGTTCGCGTGACGACTTGCCCGCTGTGACGCATGAGGTATTCAAGGAGCCTGAACTCCCTGGGTTGCAGGTTAATGGTTTGTCCCTGGCGTCGCACCTTACGACTTAAGACGTCCATTTCAAGATCGGCGACTTTTAGCTGTGTTTCAACGGCGCCCTGATAGTTGCGTCGAGCTAACGCCTCAACACGCGCGAGCAGTTCTTCAAATGCAAACGGCTTGGGAAGGTAATCATCGCCCCCGGCGCGAAGTCCAACAACACGATCTCCCAGTTCGCCAAGGGCGCTGAGGATGAGCACCGGTACCTTACGGTTATCACGCCGAAGCGTTTCGATAAGGGTTATTCCGTCCATCCCTGGCAGCATCCGATCAACAATCAGAACATCAAAGCGTTCCTCGCGCCCCATTGCCAGCCCGTCGGTTCCTGATTCGGCCACGTCGACCACGTGGCCCGCCTCAGTGAGGCCTCGCTTTATGTAGCGGGAGACGTCGGTATCATCTTCAACGACGAGAATTCGCATGGGATTATTGTTACCTCTGAGGTGTTACCCTGCAAGGCGAAATGGGGATCGGTAGCCGTGCAGCCGGCCCGATCCCCATCATCTCCGGCTAGCCGGTTCGAACAGCCACGAACTGCCGATCGTCACCGCGCTGCACCAGCAGTACGACTGGACGCTTCTTGTCTTCTGATTGCAGTGCCCGCACTGCGGCGATTACGTCATCCGCGGTGCGAACGTTTTCGGGGCCGACCTTCAGAATAATGTCTCCCGCCCGTAAACCTTCTTGCGCTGCGGCGCCAGCCGGATCCACGGCTTCAATGCGAACACCGGCATCGTCAAGTCCTGCGGCTTCGCGGTCCGCTGCGTTCAGGTTAGAGAGCTTAAGACCGAGACGAACACCCTCTGGCGCATCGTTCCCCGATGCAAGTACCTGACGCGTCCCGGCCATGGGCTCAAGCTGAGCGGTAACATCCAATTGGGTACCGTCCCGCCATACGGTGATGGCGGCGTCGGTCCCGGTCTGTGCCTGCGCGACCATTCTGGGGAGATCACGCATTTTTTTAACCTCTCGCTGATTGAACTCCAGAATCACGTCCCCGGGCTTCAGTTCGCTGCGCTCGGCTGGACTGTTTGGCGATACCCGTGAAATAAGCGCGCCCGTCGGTTCAGACAGGCCCAAGCCGTCAGCAAGCTCCTTCGTGACGGGCTGGATCTCAACGCCCAGCCAGGAGCGGGCCACTGATCCCGTTTCCCGTAATTGATTAATTACCGTTTCAGCTTGAGCGGACGGGATGGCAAATCCGATACCCACGCTTCCGCCGTTCGGTGAGAAGATCGCCGTATTAATTCCGATCACTTCTCCTTCGTGGTTAAACAACGGGCCACCGGAGTTTCCGCGGTTGATCGGCGCATCAATTTGGATGTAGTCCACGTACGGACCATCTCGTAAATCGCGTCCTCGCGCCGAAACAATCCCGGAAGTCGTAGTGCCGCCTAGGCCAAATGGATTACCGATGGCGATCACCCAATCGCCCACCCGAGCGCTATCTGAGTCTCCAAAGCGCACCTGAGGAAGAGGGTCCTCCGAATGGACTTCCAATAAGGCGAGATCGGTTCTTGGATCAACACCCCGGACAGACGCCTCAAGCGTTCGTCCATCGTCCAAGATGACCTCGATATCCTGAGCGCCCTTGATCACGTGGTGATTGGTTACCACCAATCCGGACGAATCAACAATAAATCCTGAGCCGAGCGAACGGCTCTCAGGGCGTCGTTGAGATTGATCCGGCATTGGTTGGTTGAAGAAGCGTTCCATGAACTGACGCATCTCCGGAGGTCCGTTGAACTCGAAACGGTTCTGGGGTCCTGAGCCGCGGCGTTGATCGAAGGGGGCAAGCCCAACCGTTTCAATATTCCGGGCAGAAATATTGACGACGGCCGGGCGAACCGCCTCCACCAGATCAGCAAACCCGGCCGCGGGCTGAATGATGCGGGTGTCGGCAGGTCCCGGGATGGCCGTGATGCCCTGCCGGGCATAGGTAATGGCGCCGAGGGCGGTGAGCCCGGCAAGCCCAACGACGGCGAGTTTCGTTTTCTGACTTCGCATTGATAACGCGGATATGCGCATGGTGGCCCTCTCTGTGATGGCTGATGAAAGTCAGCACAGACTAGGGTGTCAGGCGTTACGGCAAGATAACCGGTGGATTACGGTTTGTTAATGCAAAAGGTTCAACCCGAATCAAGCGAGTAGTCGCTGCAGAATGCCCTCGTAGATCACAGAAAGATCAGAGATATCTTGGGCATTAACCACCTCATCGACCTGATGGATGGTCTTATTCAACGGACCCAGTTCGATAACCTGCGCTCCAGTCGGCGCGATGAATCGACCGTCGGAGGTTCCCCCGTCTGTCGATAGTTTTGCCCGGTGTCCTGTTACGGCTTCAACGGAAGCCACCGCCGCTTCGAGCAGGGTGTCGGGCAAGGTCTGATAGGGCCTGCCAATCGGACTCCAATCGATCTGGTAATGCTCGGCATGGGTCTGACAGGTTAGATGAATTTGCTCCTGAAGTGATTCGGCCGTGTGATCTGGACAGAAACGCAGGTTAAATTTAGCCCGCGCATCTCCGGGGATCACATTGGTTGCGCCCGTACCGCCTTCGATATTAGAGACTTGGAATGTAGTTGCTGGGAAATACTCGTTGCCGTCATCCCAGTGCGTGTCTGCGAGAGCGCAAAGAATGTTCGTCAGCCGATGAATGGGGTTGTCGGCCAGATGCGGATACGCGACGTGCCCCTGCCGACCGAACACGGTGAGCATTCCGCCCAGCGATCCCCTGCGACCGTTCTTGATCGTGTCGCCCAGGGTTTCAGAGCTGGTCGGCTCACCGACGACGCACCAATCGATATGCTCATCGCGTGCGCTAAGGGTATTGATGACCTGCACCGTGCCGTCAACCGCCGGACCCTCCTCATCACTTGTCAGCAGCAGGGCGATCGAGCCGCGGTGATTGGGGTGAGCTGAAACAAATCGCTGACAGGCCGTGACCATGGCCGCAAGGCTACCCTTCATGTCTGCTGCCCCACGTCCGTGGAGCATGCCATCAACAATGTCGCCGGAAAACGGCGGATGCACCCATTTCTCCTCGGGTCCCGTCGGTACCACATCGGTATGACCGGCAAAAACGAGTAGCGGTCGTTTTTCGCCACGGCGCAGCCAGAGATTACTCACGTCGCCAAAGGGCATCGGTTCCGCGACAAAACCAAAGGGGGTAAGCGCATCAGCAATTAGAGCCTGACAACCGGCATCTTCGGGAGTGACGGACCCGATGCGGATGAGCGTTTGGGCGATTTCTACGGTTTCATCCATTCCTTGACGAGCTCAACAGGGTTCAATGCGAAGTCTATGTCTACGCGCCGGCAGTTTCCCGAGGCCGCAGATGCTTCAACCAGCGGCTTTCCCATACGCGAAAGCCGCGACTGATGAGAAAGACAAGAGCCATGTAAAACAGCATGGCTGTGATAAAGCCCTCGTAAGCGAGATAGTATCGTCCGTTCAGCCAGCGGCCGACGCCGAGTATATCCTGCAGGGTAATGGTGCTCAGCACAACCGAACTGTGCAGCATGAAAATAACCTCATTGGAATATGCCGGCAGCGCCCTGCGAAAAGCGCTGGGCAGAATGATTCGCCGCAGCATTCGAAGAGTGGACATCCCGCATGCTTTCGCCGCTTCGATCTCACCTTTTGCTGTGTTCTCAATGGCGCCCCTTAGAAATTCGGTGGTATAGGCGGCGGTATTCAGGCTGAAAGTGATCAATGCGCACCACCAAGGGCTTGAGAGTACAGGACCCCATAAGAAACTCTCGCGAACAAAATCGAACTGGGCGAGCCCGTAGTAAACGAGATAAGTCTGTACCAGCAGAGGCGTTCCTCTAAAGAAGTAGGTGAAGCACCATATGGGCCGATTTAACCAAGGTCGGCGGTAGGCGCGCGCGACGGCAAGAGGAATGGCGAGCAGCCCGCCGATGATTAATGAGATGAGGGTTATTTCAAGCGTAAGCAGGGCACCGTAAAAGAACTTATCGATATGGTCTGCGATAAGAATAAAGTCCAATGGCGAATGGTTCTCGCTGATGTCTGCGAGGTATTCCCAGAGAGTGCGTTCGCTGTTGGCCACGGTTATGCTCTATCCACGCCGACGTTATAACGCCGCTCAATCCACCGTAGTCCGACATCCGAGCAGGCGGTGAGGACAAGATAAATCACGAGTACGGCAAACATAAAAGTGAAGGGCTCGCGAACCGAGCGCCCGGCTGTCGAGGCATTCCACACCAGGTCATGTAGCCCAATCACAGAGACCAGAGCCGTGGCTTTTATCAACACCAGCCAGTTGTTGGTGAAAGAGGGAAGCGCGTGGCGAATCATTTGCGGCCAGGTGATCCTGCGGAAGATTTGAAAGGGTCTCATGCCAACCGAAATCCCCGCCTCAATCTGTCCACGCGGTATCGCCAGGATGGCGCCGCGAAAAGTCTCCGTCATATAGGCGCCGAAAACAAAACCGATTGACCAGACGCCGGCAATAAACTGATTAATTTCGACGTAACCCCACAGTCCCGTGAGGCTGCCAAGGTCATTGACAATCTGCTGCCCGCCGTAAAACAGCAGCATCATGAGGACAAGATCAGGGACGCCGCGAATGAGCGTGGTGTAAGCGCTAGCGATCCGGTTTGAGAGCGAACTCTTCGCCAGTTTTGCCGCTGCACCCACGAGACCCAGCAGCACGGAGAGCGCCAGTGAGCCAAGCGCAAGCTGGATGGTTACTGCCGTGCCCGACAGCAGCAACATGCGATATTCCCAGACCGAGTCCATCGTGTGATTAAAACAAAAACGGGCCCCTTAAGGGCCCGTCAATGTCTTAGGACCGGAAAATTAGTTGCCGTAGATATCTACCGCAAAATATTTATCGTTCATCTTTTTATAGGAGCCGTCGGCCCGGATAGCGAGAATGGTCTTGCTGAGAGCATCACGAAGTGCCGAGTCTTCCTTGCGGACGGCAAAGCCGGCGCCTACGCCTTGGCACTCGACGTCATCGATATCCTGACCCAGGAAGTCAAAACCTTTGCCCGCATCCTGTGACAGAAATCCTTCGTAGGCTTGAAGGGAGTCAGACAGTTGCGCGTCCAGCCGACCGGCAGCCAAGTCCTGAAAGACTTCCTCTTGCGTTGCGTACAGGACAATTTCAGCCCCAGGGTATAGCTTCTCAGCGGAGCACTGGTGAGTCGTGGCCCGCTGAACGCCAAGGCGCTTGCCCTTCAGACCATCCGCTGTGCCGGCAAATCCCGCACCTTTTTTAGCCACCAGTTTGGCTGGCGTGTTGTAGTACTTCACGGTGAAGTCGACTTTCTTCTTACGCTCCTCGGTGATGGACATTGAGGCAATAATGGTGTCGAATTTTTTTGCCAGCAGGGCGGGGATCATGCCATCCCATTCCTGCTCAATCAGAACACATTCGCGATTCAGGCGCTTGCAGACTTCCATGGCGAAGTCGATGTCGAAGCCTTTAAGGGTGCCGTCCGCTTCTTTCCAGGAAAACGGTGGGTAGGCGCCTTCAACGCCCACGCGAAGAGCGTGCCCATCGGCTGAGGCACTTCCGGTAAAGAGCGCCAGCAGGCCAGCCAGACCGAGCGCTGTAAGTTTCTTTTTCATCATCTTGGTTCTCCATTTCTCCATTGGGTTTTGAACTTATGACAACGTGCAAATACTACACCGAGGCGGGCACGCAAGCCCTATCAATGCAGTGCATTCGATAAAAATTGACGAAATCGCTCCGATTCCGGTTCATTGAACATCTGATGAGGTGTGCCTTGCGACTCAATCGCGCCCTCGTGCAAAAAGATAACCTGATCAGATACATCGCGTGCAAACCCTATCTCATGGGTGACGACAATCATGGTGCGACCCTCATCGGCAAGTGTGCGCATTACTTTCAACACCTCACCAACCAACTCGGGGTCAAGGGCCGACGTGGGTTCGTCAAAGAGCAGCACATCCGGATCCATGGCCAGCGCCCGCGCAATCGCAGCGCGCTGCTGTTGGCCGCCTGAGATGTGCGCGGGGTAGTAGTCCTTCCGATCAAACATGCCTACCTTCTCTAGCGTGGCGCAAGCCTTTTCATCGGCTGCGGACTTCGACATGTTCAGCACCTGAACCAGGGCTTCGGTCACATTCTCCAGAACGGTCATATGTTGCCAAAGGTTGAAGCTTTGAAACACCATACCGAGACGGGCGCGCAAGCGAATGACTTGAGCCATGTCCGCCGGTTCCGGCTGTCCGGACTTGCCGATGGTCATCTCGATCGTCTCCCCATGCACGGTGACTGTGCCACGGTCGGGTGTCTCGAGAAGGTTGATGCAGCGAAGAAAGGTGCTTTTTCCTGATCCCGATGCACCTAAGAGAGAGATCACGTCGCCCACACCCGCGTCCATTGTCACGCCTTTGAGTACTTCGACGTCACCAAAACGCTTGTAGAGATCGGAGACTTCCAGCGCCGATTGATTATGGGTCACGACGGTCTCCGCAGAATGCAGCGGAATTTAGGTGGGCCGGATGCCGCGAATCCGCTCGTTACGACGCCTCAAAAGTTCTACGACTGTGAGCAGGCATATCGAAAGGATCACAAGTATTGTTGCCACGGAGAGGATTGTTGGACTGATTTCCTGACGTACCCCAGACCACATCTGTCGAGGCAGGGTAATCTGATCAGGCCCCCCAACAAAGAGCACGATAACGATCTCATCAAAAGACGTGATGAAGGCAAACAGCGCGCCTGAGATGACGCCGGGCAGAATCAGCGGCATCTGAATCTTAAAAAAGTTACGCAATACCCCGCCGCCGAGACTTGCTGCGGCTTTTGTCAGATTGTGATCAAAGCCTACAAGCGTAGCGGTCACCGTAATCACCACGAAGGGCAAGCCCAAAATCGTGTGGGCCATGATGAGCCCGGGATACGTTGCGACCAGGTTAAATCGCGCGAAAAAGAAGAAAAGACCCGAGGCCGTAATGATGAGCGGCACGATAAGAGGGGAAATCATCAGCGCCATAATGAGTTTTCGACCGGGCATCACCGGCCGGCTAAGGCCGAGCGCGGCGAGAATGCCAAGCGTTGTCGCCAAAGCCGTCGCAGCCAGACCGATAAACAGACTGTTTTTTGCGCCGATCTTCCAGTTGTCGCTGCATACAGTGGTAATGCCGGGGTCGGAGCAATCGCCCATCATGAGTCGATACCAGCGAAGCGAGAACGCTTCGGGGTCAAGTCGAAGCATTTCGGGCGTGAACTGTAAAAACGGCGACGATGTAAACGAGATTGGGATGACCACGAGGAGCGGCATTACCAGGAAGAACAACACCAGGCTGCAGATCGCGAGGTAAATGTAGTGCCAGAGTTTTTGCGCGGGCGTTGCGTAAGAGGGTAGCGCCATGGTCTTAGCCCAGTTTCATATTGTCGATGCCTACGACCTTGTCGTAAATCCAGTACAGAATCAGGATCGCGACAAGCAGGATCGCGCCCATCGCTGCAGCAAGTCCCCAGTTCAGGGATTTTTGCATATGGTAAGCAACCATATTGCCAATCAGCTGGCCATCCTTACCGCCCACAAGTTCCGGCGTGATGTAGTACCCGATAGCGACAATGAATACGAGAATTACCCCGGCTCCCACGCCTGGCAAGGTTTGCGGCATATAAACCCGCAGAAACGCGAGTGACGGAGGGGCGCCCAGATTTTGTGCCGCCCGCATCAAGCTCGGGGGTATGGTTTTCATGACGCTATAAATCGGCAGAATCATGAACGGCAGGAGGATCTGAATCATGACGATCACGGTTCCCGTGAAGTTATACATGAGCTCGAGTCGACTGTCGTCCGGCCAGCCGAGAGCGACCAGCGTGTCGTTGACCACGCCCTCCTGGCGAAGCATCACCATCCAGGCGACGATGCGCACCAGAAGCGAGGTCCAAAACGGCATCAGAACGCAAATCATCAGAAGATTTGAGTACTTAAGCGGTAGCGTCGCAAGCAGATGGGAGACCGGGTAGGCCAGCACCAGACACCCGATTGTCACGATAAGACTCAACCACAGGGTGCGTTTCCAGAGCATGACGTACACGCGTCGCTCTTCGGGTTGCATGACGACGTTGCCGTTTTCATCCCACTTCCGGTCCACCGAATTGAGGTAATAGACCGATGTCTGCGGGCTTTGCATCGTGACCATGGCGTGCCAGAAGGCGATATCCCCCCATCGCTCGTCCGCCTTGATCATGGCCTCCTTGTAGGGGCCTTCTTTAATCTTTTTGAGCTTTCGGCCGGAAACCTTCAAAAGGCTCTTAAATCCAGGCTTCTCGTAATTCATTCGGGTGCTTGACTTGCCGAGCAGGTATTTATCGGCATAGCTCAAATCCTTGAAAAGCGCCTTAAAGAGCTTTTCATCGGGATCGGTTTTTCCATCCCACTTCAGCAGTTCGCGGTAAAGATTTGAGCAGGTCGCGTTATCAAGCGGCGTGATCTTTTTACAGATGCCAAATTCAGCTTTGATTTTTGCGACCCGGATCTCGACGTCTGTGCCAGTTGCCTTGGAGGCCTCTATTGCCATTTTTTGCAGCGGAAGCCATCGTTTCGGAGACTGCCAATCGGGCGCAATCTCAAGCATGGCTTCGCGATAGGGGCCTTTCCGGGGGATGGCTACTTTCCACGCCGGGTCATTCGGATCGACCGTATCGGCGTAGTTGTTTTCGATTAGGTATTTATTGACCGTTCCAAGATCACGGAACAGGGCCTCATAAATCTCTTCGTTTGGCAATTCTTGTCGATCCCAGTCCTTCAGTAATGCGAAGGTCAGGGGGAGTTGGTAGTTGATTCGGGTATCGTCCGTGCTGCGCGTCAGCAGATCGCCAATCGGAATAATGAAGAGGGCAAGCAGGAACACCAGCGGCGGAAGCACCAGTCCGATCGCCCGAAGTTTGCTGCGACGAAGCGATCGCTGCAGGCTGACCTTGAGCGGTGTGCCGTCGGCGGTTAAAAGCGGTGCGTTGTTGGACGGGATGCTGCTGGCCATTGTTTGATTTTTGAAGAAGTGAAAAGAAAGCCGGGGTATCGCTTAACACGAGACCCCGGCTTCTGATTACAACTTACAGGTCACTTACAAGTCACGACAGGACTTATTGACCCATCCACGCTTTGAAGCGTTCGCTGATCGAGTCACCGTTATCCGCCCACCACACCGGGTCAGCATAAAGGTGCTTTTGCGAAGTGGCTTCGCCAGCGTTCGGCATCAAGGGCAGGATGTTTACGCCGGTGTTGAACCACGGCTTTCCTGCATTTTCGCTATTTGCGATGATGTCGATACCGGATTTACGCATCGGCGCGTAGGTGATCCACTTTGCCTGACCGGCTTGCTGCTCTGGCGCAGAGGCGTGAATAAGGAACTTAAGCGCCTCATCACGGTTCGGGGAGCCTTTCAGCAGCACCAGCCACTCTTCCTCGAGCACCTGACCGTCCCAGTTGGTCACAAAAGGCGCGTTCTCAGACAGCACAGCGGCACCGATTCGGCCGTTGTACGCCAGAGACATGGCAACTTCACCACTCTTCACCAGCTCCAGCGGCTCAGCGCCGGCGGACCAGAACACCACGTGATCTTTGATGGTGTCGAGTTTTGCGAAGGCGCGGTCCTGACCGGCTTTCGTGCTGAGGGTTTTGTACACGTCGCCCGGGGCTACGCCGTCAGCCATCAGCGCCATCTCGACGGTCGCGTTGGCCCAGGTGTGGATACCCCGTTTACCCGGGAATTTCTCGACGTCAAAAAAGTCAGCAATGGTCTCCGGATTGCCGGCGGCATTTCCGTCAAAAGTGCCTTTTTGATAGAAGGGCACGTAAGACCAGAAAATCTGTGGCACCACGCAGTCGTTCGGGACCGGCACGAACATGTCGTCATCCATTGAAGTACCGTCAGGCGCTTTGACGAACACATCGCGAGGCAGTTCTTCGAAGAGACCCTCGTCACAGCCTACTCGGGCTTCGTGGGGCAGCACGTCGACGATGTCCCAGGTCACGTTGCCTGATTCCACCTGTGCGCGCACTTCTCCAAGGCCGCCGTTGTAGTTTACGAAGTTGATGCCACCGGGGGCATATGTGTCCGCATAGGCTTTTTGTTGGCTCATGGTGTAAGCACCGCCCCAGGACACGACGGTGACGTCGGCCTGTGCCGGTACCGCTAAGACAGTGCCAATAACTGCCGAAGCTAGAGTGGTTTTTATGAGATGGTTTCTCATTTATTGTCCTCCTTCTCGAGGTTGGTTATCGTCTTTCGACGCTAGGAAACATCTCAGTACCGCTCCTAGTGCGATGCCGAGACGTCAAGTGCTCGACAGTCCTCCATGGACCAGCCGAACGTTACTGAATCTCCCTTATTGAGCGACGCGTGATGCGACGCATTAGGAATTTTCACAATGAACTCGCTGTTACCGCAGACGGTCGCGCGGGTTCGGATATGGTCGCCGAGATATATCAGTTCCTCGACTTTGGCATTGAAAACGTTGGGAAATTTCCCTGCCTCGGGATTCACCTCGACGCGCTCAGGACGCAGCGACAGGGTTGTCTTGTCACCGACTGCGTCTACGTTCACCTTTAGGGCCTGGATTTCTTCCCCGCTCTCGAGCGCTACATTGCATTGATCGCCGTTGATCGTCTGAACCGTGCCATGCAGGCGGTTGTTCTCACCAATGAACTGGGCGACGAACGCGTTCTCGGGGCGCTCGTATAGGTCACTTGGGCTTGCTAACTGCTGAATCACACCGTCGTCAAACACGGCGATGCGATTGGACATCGTTAATGCCTCGGCCTGGTCGTGAGTCACGTAGACCACGGTCACGCCGAGGCTCTCGTGGATGTGCTTGATCTCATACTGCATTTGCTCACGCAGCTGCTTGTCCAACGCGCCCAGAGGCTCATCCATAAGTACGAGGTCAGGGTCAAAGACCAAAGCTCTCGCTACGGCGACGCGCTGCTGCTGGCCACCGGACAGCTGCGCCGGCCGGCGTTCGCCGAAAGCGCCCAGTTGAACCATGTCCAAAGCGCGCTTCACGCGGCTTGCAATCTCGGATTTGCTCATTCGACGGACTTCCAAGGGGAACGCCAGATTTTCGTTGACCGTCATGTGCGGAAACAGCGCATAGTTTTGGAACACCATGCCGATGCCGCGCTTGTGTGGGGGTACCGCATTAATCGGGCGATCCCCGAGATAGATCTCACCGTGAGTGGCCGGCTCAAATCCCGCAAGCATCATCAGGCATGTGGTCTTCCCCGAGCCGGAAGGACCCAGCATGGTGACAAATTCGCCACGCGGAATATCGAGGTTCAGGTTTTTGACGACCAGCGTCTCACCGTCGTAACTTTTCTGGACCTCTTTGAATCGGACGAAAACGTCGTCGGCGCTCATCGTTTGATGATTCCTCCACGGTTTTGGGAACAGATCGACTTAACCATCTTGTCGAATCTTTATGCGTTTGAGTCTAGACCGACAAAAAAATAATCTCAATAAGGTTCTACTAATAAAATAGTCATTAAGGGTTAGAACTTGTCAGCAGGCGCTTTAATTTGACCTTGGCAGGGTGACAGCTGAAGTCTGCGGGCGACTGATCAGGTTATTACTGCCCAGTGAACGCATCAGGTTAGACTGAGCCGCCCGAACGCTTCCTGTAAACGGAGAGCAGTTGTATCGTCCCAGAGCAATGACAAACCGCCCGACATTCTGATGACATGAGTATTCTCGAAAAACCTGTAATGCTGCTTAAGACCGACTCTCGTGATACGGAGTGGGTTAAGACCTTTGGGGAAATTGCCCCGGAGATCGAAATGCGGATTTGGCCGGATGTGGGCGATCCCACGGAGATCAATTGCGCGCTTTTATGGGCGCCCCCTGCGGAGCTTTTTGCATCGCTTGAGAATCTTGAGGTGATTTTTTCCATCGGCGCTGGCGTGGACTCATTGCTGAGGTGCCCGGGCCTGCCGACGGGCGTTCCGATTGTCAGAATGGTGGAGCCTCAATTAACAGCCGGGATGGTGGAGTATTGTCTATTTAATGTGCTGCGGTTTCATCGCCTGATACATCTTTTTGAGCGCCAACAACAAGCGAAGCACTGGGAAGAGTTGACCCAGCGCCCGGCCCCTGATGTAACCGTGGGGATCATGGGATTGGGAAAACTGGGGGAAGCGCTGGCCCGCCAATTAAAGACGCTCAACTATCGGCTGATTGGCTATCGCCGCTCCGCGGTTGAGATCGAAGGCGTTGAGATTTTTCATGGCGCCGATCAGGTTAAGACGTTTTTAGGTCGGGCAGAGATTCTGGTGCTTCTGATGCCGGCTACGCAGGAGACCCGACACATTCTGAACGAAGAAACCTTGGCGTATCTTCCCGCCGGTGCATTTGTGATCAACGCGGGAAGAGGCGATCTGATTGATGAGCCCGCGCTTTTAAGCGCTTTGGACAGCGGACATCTTGGCGGCGCCGCACTCGACGTATTTGAGCAGGAGCCCCTGCCTGAAGATAACCCGCTCTGGAATCACCCAAAGGTATTGGTAACTCCGCACATCGGCAGCATAACGTTTCCGCCAACAGCCTGCCGCTACATTGCAGACGCGATCCGAGATCATAAAGCCACGGGTCAGTGGCCAAACCTAGTCAAGACGGAAGCGGGCTATTAAGGCTTAAAAGGCATCCGCTCCCAGGTTCCGGAAGCGTTTTGCGTCCAGTATTCATCGATCGCAATAGCGTGATCACCGGTGTCAGGCAAAAGGCGACGCGTGATCAGTGTGGCGTCTGAAGCGGGGTATTGGTAAATCTCCTGAAACGCGGCGAGCGGTGATTGGGGCCATGCGTGCGGGACTCCAGGGAGATCGGGACCTTTCTCGAGCTGTTCCTGACCGCTCTCGAGCGGGAGTGATGATTCCAGTTCGTGTCGAAGTTGATCCAGGGTCGTAGCCGACATCCATTGGGGCGCGTCATCAATAATCACTGGGGTGTCCTTACCCATGGGGAAGCGGGTCACCAAGGTTTCAAAGTCGGTGTTACTCAATGTGATGCAGCCGTCACTGGCTCTTGGCCCTCGATTCTCCCAACCCGGCTCGGTGCCGTGAATCCAAATCCCGTACCCCGTTCGTTTTAAACTTTTATCGAGCGCGTTCGGGTAATCAGTTGTTAGCGCGCCGTAGCCATAGCGTTCATGAAGACTCTTGCCGGGTTTATATCCCGTCAGCCGGTATACGCCGACAGGCGTTTTGAGATCGCCTTCTTTTTGTTTGCCGTACCCCTCGCGCCCGATGGTGACGTAGAAGCTGATCAGCGCGGTTGGCGTGGGATCTTTGGTATCAAACACGTAAAGTCTTGCAGCCGGTAGATCAACGTAAATCGCAAAGGGGCTCTTTACGGAGGGCTTCAAGAGGTTTGATGGCAGAGCCATTTCGACCTCAGCGAGCGCTTTATTTACGTGCTCCAGCGCAGCCCTAGCTCTTCATTCAGCGGTTTCAGAGCTTGCTGCATTGTGGGGGACTTCTCAGTTGTTGCCAAAAGAGACCGGCCTGTGAGCCGAAACAGAAGCTCGGCACGTAAGGAATGACCCACCCGACTTTGAGGGTAATCGACGAGTAATTGGTCGAGCGCGCCGATCGCTTCACGGGGCTGACCTTCGGTTGCGAGCCGAGTGGCTTCCAATAGTCGCGTCTCATAATCGTTCGCGACAACCTCGCTCGATAACAGAGATGCCGAAGCGCAAAAACTCAATAAAAAAAGAGCCCGTCGGACTCGGCCGGTGACTGAATAAAAAGTACTCACTCTGAGGTAGACGCCGTGCTTGGTTTAATCTCGCTCAGAGACCGCAACGGCAGCGCCGGGTCTGCCTTCGGATCCGACGGGTCTAATGCGCTGCGCAGCGAGCGTGCCGCCTGCTCAGAGTAGATTTGGCTGAGATTGTCGTAAAGCGTTCGATAATTTGGATCGGTAAAAAGACCCGCTCGAAGTAATGCGGCTGCCTGATCGAGTTTGCCCTGGGATGCATAAATTTTCCCAAGGTTGTTGTACGGCTCGGGTCTAGCGGGATAGCGCGTGATAAGAGACCGATAGGTTTCCTCGGCTTTTTCCAATTGCCCGCTTGCCAGCAGCAGGCGGGCACGCTGGAACTGAAGATCGAATACATCGGCGGCGGTGCTCGCTATCTGGGTTTCGATTAGGTTCAGGGCTTCCTCGTACCGCTCCTCCTCAATCAAACGGCTTAGTGAAGCGTCGTCTTGTGCCCAGAGCGCCGGCGCAACTCCGAGCACCAGTACCAGCCCTAAGATGGGTAGTCGAGCGCGCAACGCCGGCAATGCAATCGGTTAGGAGAGGTTTCGGGCTATCCGCCTGCAGCCTCGGAGCGGAGCGTATTCCAGCGCTCTTGCCAGCCGCTTGATAACGCTCCCGGAGCGGTTGCATTCTTTTTCAGGATCCAGCCCGCGACGGAGTGAAGCACCCGGACGCGAACCCAGCCGTCTTTGCGGCTGACCACCTCAACTCTCGCGCCGCGGTCCAGAAGACCGAGCACATCAGAGCCATCCGCGCTGGACGGAAGCGAACGGATTCGGACTCGATCATCGTTGATTTCAGCTCGACTGCCGTTCTCGGTAACGAACTGACCATAGACCCACACATCAATACCACCCGGCGGCTGAATCATCAGCCAGTCCCCTTTGCTTCCCATGACCTTTAGGGGAGTTTCGTTGCTCAGGTAGTTAAGAAGCGGTGAGTCCGGTGCGGGTCGGCCATGTATGGCCACTTCATCAGTCGTCGTCCAAGCCGCTTTGAACGCCTGAGTGGGTGCTGCGGGAGCCGATGATGAAGCACTGGCGCCCCGGTTACCTGAAAGGGCGTTGAAATTATCCATCCAGCTTTGCGTCACGGGATTTTGCTCTGCGAGCCCCGAAATCTGCACCCA
Source organism: Gammaproteobacteria bacterium (assembly GCA_038131525.1). Classification (GTDB taxonomy): domain Bacteria; phylum Pseudomonadota; class Gammaproteobacteria; order Arenicellales; family UBA868; genus UBA868. The sequence goes on from JAYPPP010000001.1 coordinate 376,761, forward strand.
GGTTGAAATTCGAGACGGTGCGCTGACTTGCTTCCAGTCTCCTGAGCTCGCGTGCACAGTGACCGCACTTCCGCGGTCAAGCTGCGCAACGATAGAGGAATCAGCCCCCGTGGTGGGACTGGTACGCAGACGTACCTTGTCGGCGTTGATTCGTCCCGAGGGCGCACCGTCCACATAACTGCCGAATACCCAGAAGCGGGGCGCCGAGGGCACTTCGATTCGGGCCCAGGAGCCGGTTGTTTGGAGAATCTTTACCGGCGTGCCCTGCTTGAGGGTGCCCAGCAACGTTGCGCTACCGGAAGGGCCGGCGCGCATCGTGAGCTGGTCATAGGCGATCTGCGCCGCTCGGAAATTTACGGTAATGACGTTTTGCGCCGCCTCGGCACTGGATGACACCGCGCCCGAGGCCGTATTGGTTTGAGTTGTGGTGCTGGGCGCCTGCGTGTTGGCTGGGGTGCTTGCGACCGAGGTTGACGCTTCATCCATCATCGCAAGCACGCGTTTCGCGTCGGCATGTCCTTGAGCTGCAGCCTTACTGAGCCATTCCCGAGCCTTGCCAAGATCTTTCTCCGCACCGGTGCCTCGGTAGTAGGCGAGACCCAGGTTGTATTGAGAGGGGATATCCGAGAGCTCGGCGGCGCGTTCCCACCAGTCGACGGCTTTAGCGAAACTTTTCTCGACGCCACGTCCTTGCCAGTGCGCAACACCCAGATTGAACATGGCCGTTGGGTGCCCGGAGTCGGCAGCTTTTCGAAACCAGGTCAGCGCTTCGTCAAGATCTCGATTGACACCGTTTCCCTCGTAATAGGCAACACCCATCGCGTACTGGGCGTCGCGATTACCCTGATGCGCGTTGGGCTCGAAGAGGGCAATAGCCGTAGCGTAGTCACCGCTGTTGTATGCTGCTACAGCCCGCTCAATATCTGACGATTGCCCCGCTGCAGGCTGGCTGAGAATAGGGAGCAATGCACCCAGCACAAGGGAGAGTAAGTATCTTCGATTCATGGTTTGTGTCTCATTTTCTTGCGAAAGACCGTCAATGGACTGCTATCAATTGACTAATTCGCAAATGCGATGGCAATCACCTGATTTGATCCCTCCCAAATCATAACGAGCGCCACCTGCAGGATGACTGCCAGACCGACATAGGCGATCCAATGATACCTTTCGAGCAAACGGGCAAAAAATGTCGCGCCAAACGCCATGAGGCCTACGGAAAGCGCCAGACCAAATACGAGAATAAAAGGATGCTCGCGCGCGATCCCGGCAACGGCAAGCACGTTGTCAAGCGACATGGAGATGTCAGCAATGACAATCTGCACGATCGCCTGGCGGGTTGATTTTGCGGTACCGGAAGGGGTCGAGGCGTCCGATTGACTGGTTTTTGAGGTGTTCCGAAGTTCACGCCATAACTTCCAGCAGACCCACAGCAACAGTAATCCACCTGCCAGTACCAGACCAATGATCTGTAAAAGCTGAACCGTGACGAGGGCAAACGCGATGCGAAGGACCGCTGCCGCGGCGATCCCGTACATAATGACGCGTTTCCGCATCTCCTGCGGTACGCTTGATGCGGCCAGGCCGATGACAATCGCGTTGTCAGCTGCCAGCATAAGGTCGACAAGAATGACCTGGATCAGCGGCCAGAGGTGTTCGAGAGTCATAAGGTCAGGCCAGAGGGAAAAGAGGTCGACGTCATTCGAAAGGTCTTCATCAGCAGCGCAGTATTATAGGGTGGCAAAAGGTGTGGATCGAGTGAATCGATCCCGTCTGTAGCGGAAGAACTTTAAGATATCGGGCTTTTTACAGCAGCGTTAAACACACTCGGAGAGATCAATGGGGACGTCACTAAAGCACACCGCAACTTTTGACTGGAGCGACCCGCTTGGATTTTCCGAATTGCTGAGCGACGAGGAGAAACTCGTTCAGGAGTCCATTCGGCGCTTTTGTGAGGAGGATCTACAACCGCGTATTCTCAAAGCAAACCGAGAGGAAACTGTTGATACCTCTATCTTCCTGCGGATGGGTGAACTTGGCCTTCTGGGGTCGACCATCCAGGGATATGGATGTGCCGGACTGAATTACGTGTGCTACGGACTAGCCGCTCGTGAAGTGGAACGAGTCGATTCCGGGTATCGGTCCATGATGAGTGTGCAGTCCAGTTTGGTGATGTACCCGATTCACGCCTATGGTTCTGAGACACAACGCGAAAAATATCTTCCCACATTGGCCTCGGGAGAGGCGATCGGTTGTTTTGGACTCACCGAACCGGATCATGGGTCGGATCCGGGGGGTATGAAGACCCGCGCGAGGTCCGTAGATGGTGGTTACCGGCTAAGCGGCGCGAAAATGTGGATTACGAACTCCCCGATTGCAGACGTATTTGTCGTATGGGCAAAAGATGACGAGGGCGTCATTCGCGGATTTATTCTTGAGCGCGAAATGCAGGGGCTCAGCACCCCAAAGATCGAGGGCAAGTTCGCCCTTCGCGCTTCGGCCACGGGCGAGATCGTCATGGATGATGTCTTTGTGCCGGCCGAGAACCTGTTGCCGGGCGTTGCGGGTCTCAAGGGACCCTTTGGATGCCTCAATCGGGCGCGATACGGTATCTCCTGGGGCGTAATGGGTGCGGCAGAGTTCTGCTGGCATGCGGCTCGCCAATACACGCTGGAGCGCACGCAGTTTGGTCGGCCCCTCGCGGCGAATCAACTGATCCAAAAGAAATTGGCAGATATGCAGACGGAGATCACTCTCGGAACGCACGCAAGCCTTCGTCTCGGAAGGCTTTTCGATGAAGGCAGAGCATCACCCGAGGCGATCTCGCTGCTCAAGCGGAACAACTGCGGGAAAGCGCTGGATATTGCAAGAACTGCGCGGGACATGCACGGCGGAAACGGTGTCTCTGATGAGTACCACGTGGTGAGGCACATGATGAATCTGGAGGCCGTCAACACTTACGAGGGAACCCATGACGTGCATGCCTTGATACTCGGCCGAGCCCAAACAGGACTTCAGGCCTTCATGGGCTAGTCAATGGGCGCGTTGTCCCATATTCGAGTGCTGGATCTCAGCCGCGTATTGGCGGGGCCCTGGTGCACACAGATGCTGGCCGATCTGGGAGCCGACGTCATCAAGATTGAACGTCCCGGAGCGGGTGATGACACCCGACAGTGGGGCCCACCTTTCGTGACGGGGTCAGAATCCAAAGGCCTCGGCGAATCCACTTATTTTCTTGGCGCTAACCGCGGTAAACGATCGGTGACCGTGAATCTGGCCGATCCGCAGGGCCAAGCTCTGATTCGCGAAATGGCCGCTGTCAGTGATGTGGTTGTGGAGAACTTCAAGGTGGGCGCGCTGGCGCGCTACGGCCTGGATTATCCGACCCTCAAGGCGATTAACCCCCGCATTGTCTACTGCTCCATTACCGGATTTGGGCAGGACGGTCCTTACGCTGATCGTGCCGGGTACGATTTCATGATTCAGGGTATGGGCGGGCTGATGAGCATCACCGGCGAGTCGGAAGAAACCGAGGGTGCCGGGCCGCAGAAAGGTAGGGGTCGCGATGGCGGATATTGTGACCGGTCTGTATTGCGCCTCAGCGATCCAAGCCGCGTTAATCCATCGAGAGAAATCAGGCGAAGGCCAGTTTATCGATATGGCATTACTTGATTGCCAGATAGCAGTACTTGCGAATCAGGCCATGATGTATCTCGCGGCGGGAGAAGTGCCCGAGCGCATGGGAAATGCCCATCCTAATATCGTTCCCTATCAGGTGTTCGCCACTCAGGACGGCCACCTGATCCTGGCCGTGGGAAATGACGGGCAGTTCAAGCGGCTATGCGATCTCCTGGGTCGGTCGGAACTCGCAACAGACGAGCGGTTCGCGAAGAACAAGGATCGTGTCGCTCATCGATCCGAGATTGTCCGGATTCTTTCCGCGATTTTTCATGAAAGAACAACAGATCAGTGGCTGTCCATCATTGAGGCGCAGGGAATTCCTTGCGGGCGAATCAATCGCATCGATCAGGCGTTAAACGATGAACAAGTTGCGCATCGGCAAATGCGAACGCAGGTCAAGCATCAGAGCCTGGGTGCGCTGGATGTGCTCACGAGTCCGATGCATTTAAGCGCTACGCCTCCGAAGGTGTTACGCGCCCCGCCGATGTTAGGGGAGCATACGGAAGAGGTGCTGTCGGACCTTCTGCGGCGCTCGGACGCCGACCTTGCTGCATTGCGTAGCGCGGGCGTGATCTAAAGAGAAGCCGTCGACTCAGCCGCGAGCATCCACGAGTCGGAACTGAATGGGAACCGTCGTGACGGTCTCGGAAGGCCGGCCATCCCGGTAAGCGGGAGTGAATCGCCAAGTCCGCACGGATTCCACGGCAGCGTTGTCGAGTAATGTCGAACCACTCGGGCTCATGATCGAGACCTGCGCCACGTGGCCGGACTCAGATACCCTGACATTGAGAGCCACATCGCCCTCGATGCCCTGTTTGATCGCCAAGCGGGGATAGATCGGCTTGGGATTACCCGCGACCGGGAGTGGTTGCACATCTGCGATAGCGTTGCCCGTTGCTGCGCTCGCCTGGCTGGCAGAAGCGGCTTGAGCCTCCGCTTCTCGACGGTCCTCTAACGCCGCAATATCCATTTCGAGTTGCGCGGTTTGGTGTGTGAGTGTCTCAACATGCGAACGAAGCTGCTCTTTTTCCGTTCTCGCGTCGGCGAGCGCTACCGCTTGTTTGGCTACCGTCAAGCGCAAAGATTGATTCTCAGATTGGGTCGCGCTGTTTTTTACAGCCCATGACTCCACTTCCTCAGTCAGTCTCTGTTGATTCCTCAGAAGACGCGTTCTTTCAATACGTGCTTCAACTATCGTGTTCTCCAGAGAGAGAATAAGACCGTCGTTAATCCTGAGTTGGTCTTCGGCACGACGGGCAGCGTTTTCGCTATGCTCGAGGTCCGCGGCGAGTTGGGCGTTAGCCTGAGTCAGCGATTGATTTTTGATAAGCGAGTCTGACAGTTCCGAGGCCAGGTCATGGGCGGCGCGTTCTGCCGTCACGCGGTCTGAACGAAGGGATTCGATTGTTGCCTCATACTGGCGCTGATCAGCCGCCTTTTGCTGGCTAATCTCCGCGAGCTGTGCCTCCAGCATCGCTGTGGTGCGGGTCAGCTGCTCGATTTCTTTTCTCAGCTCAGCTTCGAGCGTTGCCGGCATACTGCCTGCCGAGGGTGATGATTCGTGCGTTGTCTCGCCTGCATTTTGTGCTTCATGGAGGAGTATTGCCTCGACATGACTCGCGAGCGGTATCTCGGGCGGGGTCAGCGGAGCGGAAGCGCTCCAGAAGGATAAAACTGTTGCGTGGGCAATCGCCGAGCCGAGCAGAGCGGTTAACGCGGAGCGGTTCATGATCGCCGTGTTTGAGGCTGGCCAGTAAAAGCTCGAGTGAGAGCACTGGCCTGAACCTTAAATGGGGCGGCGTGAGCAGGGTAAGTGGCACCCGTTGTGACTGGCGTCGTCATATCGATCCTCTCTTGTTCGCGACATGGTGCGTCGCCCACTCGAGTGGTTCGCGCCAAAGATTGATCCCGATCTCAGGCTAGCGACGCCGGTGACGGCAGGTCTCCTGGCTTGCAGTTTTCTCCACGGATATTGCCTTCCCGGCGATTCGCCAGTGGCAAACGTCAATCCGTACGTTCTGCCTACAGTTGCGGGTACAGCCAAGGTAACGCCGAAGCGCGCCTTGTTCCCTTTTACCCCTTTCGGGGCCGTCACCAGCGGGGAATGCTCAGGGCTGAGGAAGTTAAAGTCAAGCGCGGATCGTTCGACCTGAAACCCCCTTGAAATTTAATAGCGCAAGAGGCGCTAAATGGGTCTTGCGGGAGTACCCGCGGCGCCCAGCTCCCGCCGTATAATGGGTCATGCTTTCTGGTGTCGCGCGCTCTCTGATGAGCCGCGGTGAAACGGGAAGCCGGTGCGCCAGGTCTTTAGTTTTAGGACAAGGCTAACCCGGCACTGCCCCCGCAACGGTAAGCGAGGATGATCGGCTAAAGCCACTGCGAAATGCTTCGCGGGAAGGCGCCGGTCGCGGATGAAAACCCCTCGCGAGTCCGGAGACCGGCCAAAAAGCATCCTAGGTCCACCGCGAGGGGCGGTGACGGGGGGTTAATCCTTCTGCTCGTTCCCCGCATGATTTGCGCACGGGGAGTGCGTGGGAGGTCTTGATGGTTTTTTTCCGCAGCGTGCTGGCGATGTTCGTCGGCTTCGTCGTATCACTTTCTGCATGGGCGCAGACCAACCCCGTTGTGGTTACTGCGACGCGGACCGCGCAAACCGTGGATGCATCTTTGGCCTTTGTAAGCGTTATTGAGCGTGAGCAAATCGAGATGTTGCAGCCGGATACCGTCGCAGAACTGCTGGCAACTGTTCCCGGGGTTATCGTAAGTCAGACCGGCGGCCTCGGGCAGCCGACCGCTGTGTTCCTGCGGGGGTCTGAGACTGATCATGTGCTGGTGCTGATCGATGGGGTTAAGGTGGGATCGGCTTCGCTCGGCGCGACCGCATTCCAATTTATCGACCCGGATCAAATTGAGCGCATTGAGATTGTTCGTGGACCTCGTTCTAGCCTCTATGGCTCAGACGCTATTGGTGGCGTGATTCAGATCTTTACCGTCGACCCCCGTCGCGCGGACCGCGCCTCTGCGTTCTTGGTTGGCGGCAGTGAAAGCTACGCCAAAGCCGGAGCGCGATTGTCGACCGGCGGAGAGCGCACACGGTTTACCTTGTCTGCCAACAGCGAACAGACGGACGGCTACAACGTATGTAAAGGAAATCTGAATGCCGGATGTTTTGCAATTGAGGATGACCCGGATGGCTTTGAAAGCCTTTCCTTACAGGCTGGCCTGACGAGTGCGCTGGGTGAGCGAACCACATTCGGCGTCAGCTTTCTTTCTTCAGATGGACGAAACGAATTCGACGGCTCGTTCCAGAATGAGACTGAGTTCTACACCAGCGTCCTTGGAGCCACTGCGAATGTCTCGGCAACCGATCGCATCGCGCTTAAGCTGTCGGCTGGCCAGAGTCGTGATGAGCAGGACATGCTCAAAGACGGCGTCTTTGTTGATTATTTTGATACCGCCAGAACCTCACTCAGTCTGCAGAGCGATTGGGCCGCCTCGTCCGCGCACCTTGCGACCTTTGGCTTGGACTACCTGGATGACGAGATTGATAGCCAAACGGCTTTTACGGAGACGACGCGGAATAACGTGGGGTTCTTTGGCCAGTGGATCTCGACCCTGTCAGTCGTTGATATCCAGGCGGCGGTTCGTTTCGATGAGAACGAGCAATTCGGTAGCGCGATTACGGGCGACGCGAGTGTGGGCGGGGGCAGCGAGGCAAACGGCCGTTGGACCCTTCAGTACGGCACCGCGTTCAAAGCGCCTACCTTCAATGAACTCTATTACCCGGGATTTGGTAATGCGAATCTCCTGCCCGAAGAATCAGCAACCCTAGAGGCGAGTTATCGGCGTGGCGGTTCAAAAGGTCGTTGGACACTAAGCGCTTTCGCAAGTGATGTCGACCAACTCATCGCTTATGATGCGGCAATATCAGCGCCGGCGAACGTTGACTCTGCCTCGATCATGGGTATTGAGATGGAGGCCGCTATGCTCGTCAGTCGATGGCAGATCGGGGCGGCGCTGACCCTCCTCTCTGCCGAGCAAAAAGGCGGCACCTATGACGGGAACAGTCTACCGCGACGACCGGGCGAGATTTTGGAGATCCGAGCGGATCGTCGCTTTGATAAGTTATCGGTGGGAGGGTCTATTCGTGGGGCTGGAAAGACCTATGATGATCTGGCCAATACGACTCCCATCGACAGCTACGCTGTCGTTGACCTGAGATCCGCTTTTCGATTTGCATCGCATTGGGAGTTAACCGCCAAGGTCGCTAACCTGTTTGATGAAGACTACGAGCACGCAAGCTTTTACAAACAGCCCGGCCGGCGGTTTTTCGTGGGCATGAAGTGGCGTCGCTAGGGCAATAGGTTTTATCAACGTATTTTTGGCTATGCAACGTCAACTCAGCCCCCTCGACCAGATGCTCGCCTCCGCGCAGACGGCGCTCGCCACCGTGTTTACAGAATCTACGGCGTCGAGCCGACCGGATCCTGCTGCTGGGCTTTCCTCGCCGGAGCTTTCGGCATCGGATAAAGCCGCAGCGGCTCGTCTGATGCGTGTCAACCACGTGGGGGAGGTGTGCGCTCAAGCGCTCTACGAGGGGCAGGCCTTGGCAGCGTCGAGCGCTCAGGTTCGCCAGTCCATGCTGCGCGCAGCGGCCGAGGAGCGCGACCACCTCAAATGGTGTGAAACCCGTTTGAACGACCTGGATGGAAGGCCGAGTTTCCTGAATCCAATTTGGTACTCGGGGTCTTTCGTGATGGGGTTATCCGCCGGAATGCTCGGTGATCGATGGAGTCTTGGCTTTCTAAAGGAAACCGAGGAGCAGGTCGAAGCTCATCTGGAAAGTCATTTGGATCGTTTGCCAACAGCAGACATCAAGAGTCGAGCGATCGTCGAGCAAATGAAGGAAGACGAGCGAGCCCACGCCGAAGCGGCGCACCAAGCGGGCGCTCGTCCACTGCCGCGCCCGCTTAAATGGCTGATGCGCATCGCTTCTCGAGCTATGACCTCTACCGCGCATTGGATCTGATGCGGAGGTTTTAACCCTCGGCGTGAGCGTCGGCGTTGTGAACAGATGATTGCCCGAACTCTATTTCGTTGCTTTCCTTTGCAGGCGCTTTCTGCGGCCGGATTTTTAGTACTGCTCGTCGGTTTCCTGAGTCGATACGCATTTGCCACAACGCTCGAGCAGGTCGATGACCGGGGTTCCGTGATTTCTCTCTCCGCGCCGCCTGTGCGCGTTGTTAGCCTGGCTCCGCATCTGACCGAGATTCTGTTTGATATCGGCGCAGGGCAGCGATTGGTTGGTGTCATGGCATTCAGCGATTTTCCCGAGCAGGCGAAAGCTTTACCCCGGGTTGGAAATCACAGTCATCTTAATTTTGAGCAGATTCTCTCGTTACAGCCGGACTTAATCCTTGGCTGGCGCGGCGGAAATCGTGAATCGGACCTTAAGGTCCTCCGGGATTTTGGGCTGAAGGTTTTTGAGACCGATCCTCGGACTCTGGAAGACGTTGCCGCGTTGATGCGTCGTCTGGGCATGATTCTCGGAGTACCGGAAGCTGCCGAGGATAGAGCGCGTCACTTTGAAGAGGCGGTTATGCGTCTGCGCAAGACCCGATCCAACAGGCGCCCACTTCGCGTTTTTTATCAGGTCTGGGATCAGCCGATCTATACGTTAAATGGCGATCATGTGGTCAGTCAGATGATAGAGGGCTGCGGCGGCACAAATGTATTTTCAGCGCTTGATGCGCTTAGCCCGGTCGTCTCCATAGAGGCAGTCCTTGATACTGATCCGGAGGTGATTTTGGGGCCGCGTGAATCAGACCAGTCGGCTTCCTGGATGACGCGCTGGGAGTCGTGGCCGCAGGTAAAGGCTGTGGCAAATAAGCAAGTGCACAGCATCCCTGCCGATTTGGTAGCGCGTATGGGTCCCCGGCTTGTCGACGCCATGGCAGCTATATGCGGGTCATTGTCGACGGCCCGATCGCAATACGACGGATAACTGGGATGCTGGAGGCAGTTAGCAGAAAAGAATCCGCACGGCGCCTTTGGTTGCCAGTGGCGCTACTACTTCTGTGTGCCGTAGCGCTGGTGGCCTCTTTAAAGATTGGAAGCGTAGCCATAGGGTGGTCAGAATTTTTCGCCGCGCTGATGGGTGAGGGCAGTCCGATGGCGACTGCTGTGGTGCTTGACCTTCGGTTGCCGCGCGCCTTGAGTGCTCTGGTGGTCGGAGGTGGCTTAGCGCTGGCCGGCGCTCTCATGCAGGTGTTGCTTCGCAATCCGCTTGCCGATCCTTATGTGCTCGGCACTTCGGGCGGGGCCGCGGTGATGGTGCTTCTCGTACTGATATTGGGCATGCCCTACAGTGTGGTCCCCGTTGCGGCCAGCGCCGGCGCGCTTTTGTCGATGGGATTGCTCCTGCTGCTGGTTCGCGGCTCCGGTGACTGGAGTTCATCGCGTTTACTGCTGACGGGTATCGTGCTCGCCTCCGGGTGGGGCGCGCTCATCAGTTTTTTACTGTCCATAAGCGAGGCGCGCCAGATACAGGGAATGCTGTTTTGGCTCATGGGTGATCTACAGCCCCAAGCGCCGGGTTGGTGGCGTAGCGGCGTCGTCTTCCTCACGCTGTTGCTGAGTTTTATATTCTCCCGTGACCTGAATTTGCTCGCACAGGGTGATTTGCGTGCTCGTTCTTTGGGTTTGCCTACAAAGGGCTTACGTCTCGCCGTCCTCTTGGCCGCCAGCGTGCTGACCGCTGCCGCGGTAACCCTGGCGGGTCCCATCGGATTTATCGGTCTTGTGGTGCCTCACATGATGCGGCTTCTGGTGGGTTCGGATCACAGGATCCTCATTCCATGTACTGTTCTCGCAGGCGGCGCGCTTCTGGTTTTTGCTGAACTGCTGGCGCGAGTACTTTTCGCACCTCAGCAGCTCCCGGTGGGTGTCATCACTGCCTTTGTCGGGATTCCCATCTTTCTCCTCTTACTCCAAAGAAGCGTCAGGCGGGCACACTCATGAGTCATCTTGAGGTGCGCGGTTTGTCTGTTACGGTCGCCAAGACGCGGGTTTGCCAGAACCTTAATGTGACCATAAAGCCCGGCGAGGTCTGGTCCGTTCTCGGTCGAAACGGCGTGGGGAAAACCACCTTATTGCATACCCTGGCGGGGCTTGCGCCGTGTGCCTCGGGTTCTGTTGCGATCGATGACGTGGATATAAGCCGCCTTTCAGGTCGGGCGCGTGCTCAGCAAATCGGAATTCTTTTTCAGCATTCGGATGATCTGTCGTCTCTCACAGGGCATGACCTGCTCATGAACGCCCGCCATCCGTGGATTGGCCGGTGGCAGGGAGTAGAGCGGAAAGACGAACAAATAATCGAGCGCGTTGTGCGCGATCATGCGATTGCGCATCTTATCGATCAACAATTTGGCGTGCTCTCGGGCGGCGAGCGAAGGCGAATTGAGTTGGCTGCGCTTGCGGTTCAGGATACCCGGGTGGTACTGCTCGATGAACCCGTGAATCATTTGGATTTACATTTCCAGATACAGCTGCTTACGGATCTGCTGCGCCAATGGCGGACGCAAAAGAAAGTCGTCGTGATGGTGATGCATGATCTGAATCTCGCGACGAGATTCAGTGATCATCTGCTCTGCCTGCTTGGAGATGGGGAAAGCCTCAGTGGACCCACCGAGGGTGTCGCCAATGAAGAAAATTTCTCCCGCTTAATTGGACATCCGATTCGCCAGCATGTTGCGGACGGTCGAGCGCTCTTTGTCCCGGTCTGAATCGCGCTCGATTTACTGCACAAGTCGTCGACGAACGAGGACGGCAGCGATCCAGGCGCACATGGCGCCAAAAAGTACAAGCACCCCGAGGTGGAGCCACAGATTTTCTACCGGGGAGCCAACAATTAAGGGACGGATAATGGCGACAGCGTGGGTCAATGGCAGAAACTGGACAACGATCTGCATGGGTGCCGGCAGAGTGCTGATGGGGTAAAAGACGCCGCAGAGTATGAACATCGGCGTCATGAACAGCGTCATATAAAAGTTGAAGTACTCATACGCCCGGGCGTATGCGGTCACGATTAAGCCTGGAGCGGCAAAACATAAGCCCGTTAAAAAGATGACCGGAATGACAAGAAGGGCGGTCCAGTCGTGCACAGCGCCAAGAATCGCGGCGACGGCGAGGATTGCGCTTCCGCTCACAAGACTTTTTGTGCCACACCAGAGAAGTTCGCCGATGACAATATCGTCGACTTCAGCCGGCGTTGCCAGAATAGCTTCGTAGGTCTGTTGTGGCACCATCCGGGTGTACACCGACCACATCGATTCCATGCTTGCCACATTCATCGCCGACCAGGCCACAAAGCCTGAAGCGAGAAACGTAAAGTAGGCCATGCCATCGATCTCCCCCACGAAGCGGCCCAGTCCATAGCCAATCCCAAGCAGATACAGCAAGGGCTCCCCAAAGTGCAGCAGCAGACTTGCAGCCATCAGGCGTCGCCAGACGAGGGCATTGCGTCGCCATACCGCGAGCGCCTCAAGTCGGATACGAGGGGGACGGTAGGGCGTCATCCGCGCAAGCCTCTTCCGGTGAGGCGCAGAAACACATCTTCAAGACCGGTCTTGCGATGCAGCGCTGTGGCCTCACCCATGTTTGCCGCATACGCGAGCAACGCGTGCGAGTCGTTGGAATAGAGATAAGCGCTGTCTCCGCTTAATTCCGAGCGAAAGCTCTCCGGGAGCTTGTTCAGGTTTAAGTCTGTCCCCACGCCTCGGATCTCAAGGACGTCACTTTCGCAATGTTGGCGAATCAGCGCGTCGGGACTGCCCTGCGCGATTAATTTCCCGGAATCTACGATGATCAATTCATCGCACAGGCGCTCGGCTTCCTCCATGTAGTGAGTGGTCAAAAGGATGGTTCGTCCGTCGCGCTTCAGCCTATGCACCAGCGACCAAATCATATGACGCGCCTGAGGATCCAGCCCTGTCGTAGGCTCATCAAGAACCAATAGGTCAGGATCGTTGACAAGGGCCCTTGCGAGCGTGAGGCGTCTTTTCATGCCGCCCGACAGGGTGCTGATTCGATCATCCGCGCGGGCGAGCAGCTCAACCATCGAGAGCAGCTCAGGAATCCGTTTCTGAACCGTTTGATGATCCAGACGGAAGTAGCTTCCGTACATCGAAAGGTTCTCAGCAACCGTAAAATCCGGATCCAGGTTATCTGCCTGGGGCACGATGCCAGTGCGCTGTCGTATGTATCGCCGGCCGTAATCAATGTCCTGACCGAAGACCTCCAGCGTCCCGCTGCTGCGGGGAGACTGCCCCAGAAGCATGCGTAGGGTGGTGGTTTTGCCGGCACCATTTGGACCCAATATCCCAAAACAGATGCCTTCAGGAATCTCAAAACTAATTTCGTCAACTGCCCGGAGCGTTCCGAATCGCTTCATCAGTTGCCCGCAGCGTACGATCGGTCCTTTTCGCTCTGGCGACATACTGCTAGTTTAAACCGGGCCCGCGTGCGGCTGAAAAAAGGGGAGCGTTTATCGTGTGATAGTCGCGACCTTCGAGACAATCGCTTATGCATCACGTAGACTTCGCTCTCGTCTACAGGGCGGGACGATCAGAGTGTGGGGTAAGTCTCACTTAAGCGTTTCCTGCCGTAAAACGCCGAGCGTTTGAATTTCCAAAGGAGTCCTTTCGAATGAAAAAAGTAGCTAGTGATATCGAGATCGCACGAGCGGCGAGCACGCTGCCGATTGGTCAGATAGGCGACAAATTAGGAATTCCCCAGGAATCGCTGCTGACCTACGGGCCTACCAAGGCCAAGATAAGTAATGACTTCATACAGTCGCTACAGGACAAAAAGAGCGGCCGTCTCATTCTCGTTACTGCTATTTCTCCCACGCCAGCCGGTGAGGGAAAAACAACGACAACTGTGGGTCTTGGTGACGGACTCAACAGAATTGGGAAGAACGCATTGATCTGTCTTCGTGAGCCGTCGTTAGGCCCTTGCTTTGGCATGAAGGGGGGTGCAGCAGGCGGCGGCTACGCTCAGGTAGTGCCCATGGAAGACATCAACCTCCACTTTACAGGTGACTTTCATGCGATCGGCGCGGCACACAATCTGCTGGCAGCGCTCGTGGAGAACCACATCTACTGGAGCAATGAGCTCGGTATCGATCTTCGCCGCGTTACCTGGCGCCGCGTTGTTGATATGAATGATCGGGCCTTGCGGGAGATCACGGTAGGGCTTGGGGGTGTAGCGAACGGCTTTCCTCGAGAGGGTGGTTTCGATATTACGGTGGCATCAGAGATTATGGCGATCTTCTGCTTGGCGGAGGATCTTGAGGATCTGCAGCGCCGGCTTGGAAATATCATTATTGGGTACACCCGGGCGCGTGAACCCATTCACGCCAGAGATCTCAAGGCTGAGGGTCCGATGACGGCGCTGTTGCGTGATGCATTCATGCCCAACCTGGTTCAAACCCTCGAGAATAATCCGGCCATCATTCATGGCGGTCCGTTCGCCAACATTGCGCACGGGTGTAACTCGGTGCGCGCGACCAAGACCGCGCTGAAACTGGCCGACTATGTGGTAACGGAGGCAGGTTTCGGGGCTGATCTCGGCGCGGAGAAGTTTTTCGATATCAAATGTCGTAAGGCTAACCTTAAGCCCGATACCGTGGTGCTCGTGGCAACGGCCCGCGCCCTCAAGATGCATGGCGGTGTCGCGAAGAGTGACCTCAACTCGGAGAACGTCGGCGCGTTGGTCGATGGCCTAGAGAATCTGGGGAGACACCTGCGCAATATCGGTCAGTTTGGTGTGCCTGCGGTAGTCGCGATCAATAAATTCGTGTCCGATACACCGGCGGAGATTCAGGCTATTCGAGACTACTGCGCAAAATTTGGGACCGAAGTGTTTGAGTGCAGTCACTGGGCAGACGGTGGTGCGGGTACCGAGGCGTTAGCGGCTCATGTGGCGAAGATCGCCGATTCGGGCAGTTCTCAGTTCCGACCCCTCTACGATGATCATCTGTCTCTCTGGGAGAAGGTACGGACCGTGGCTCGAACGATCTATGGCGCAGAGGACATTATTGCGGATAAGAAGGTGCGCGGACAGTTTGAAGAATTCGAAGAACGCTACAGTCATTTTCCCGTTTGTATGGCAAAAACTCAGTACAGTTTTTCGACGGATCCGAATCTCCTGGGCGCGCCATCAGGTCATGTGGTGCCCATCCGGGAGTTGCGACTCTCCGCGGGCGCTGAGTTCGTGGTCGCAATCTGTGGCGAGATAATGACGATGCCTGGCCTCCCGCGAGTACCGGCTGCGAACAGCATCTTTGTGAACAAAGACGGGCAGATTGAAGGCCTTTTCTGATAGAGCCCGAACGCGAAACAGAATACCCGGCGTTAGCCGGGTATTTTTTGAGAAATAACTTTCCTCATGGGAAACTTTTTTTCGCAGCATTGAAGTATGACGAGATAAAGCGTACGCTCTTCATTTGGCCCTAACCGACTATTTCGAGAACCTTTATGTGTGGCATTGCAGGCGTGATGTACCGTGGTAGTAACGCATTTGATACGGGCGATGCGCTCATTCGAATGCTTGATGGGTGCCAGCATCGCGGCCCCGATTCAACCGGGTTTGCCCTTTACGCGCCAGAGCCGGCGGGACGTCTGAAACTGCGATTCTTTATTGATCCGCAGGGCGCTTCCGACCAGGAGGCCGCAATTGTCGCGATCCGACAGACGGCTCGTCTGACCTCGGCGCCACCATTGAGGAAGAGGCGCAGGCCGGCGATAACTATCGAGTGACGATTCATTATGACGGTGATGTGCAAAAACTTTCTTATGAAATGGAGCACGCCGCAAAGGTGATCTCAATCGGGACGAGCCTTGAGATTGTCAAAGATATCGGCAGCGCGCATGACGTCGACGATCGGTATCACGTGAATCAGTTTCGCGGCACGCATGGTCTGGGCCATGTCCGACTCGCGACGGAGAGTGACGTCAAGCCTGAGGCCTCTCATCCGTTCTGGGCGACGGGATTTGCTGACGTGGCCATTGTCCACAATGGTCAGATCACCAACTACTGGAAGATGCGTCGCCGGCTTGAGCAGCGTGGCTTCGAATTCACAACCGATAACGACAGTGAGCTTATCGCCGTGTATCTCGCCGATAAGCTTGCGCAGGGGATCAAGCTGGAGGATGCCCTTGCGACATCGATCGATGACCTTGACGGCACGTTCTCATTCCTCGTCTCGACCAAGGACGAGATCGGTTACGCCAAAGATCGGCTCGCAGCGAAGCCGATGATCATGTACGAAGATGATGATCTGGTGGCCATCGCTTCAGAGGAAGTCTCTCTGAATCGGCTGTTCCCTGGACGGGCCCTCAATACCCGTGAACCCGCACCCGGAACCTATGCCACATGGTCACGCTCGATTTAGCCGAACTGAGTGTTCGCGAGGCGAACGAGCAGCTACGTAAATTAGGCGAAGCCGGTGAGGATGTAGAAGTCCTCAACCCTGACGCCCGGCATCATATTGGCGTCGGTCTCACGGCGCCTATTCGCGTCACGGTTAAGGGGTCGGCGGGTTATTTTTGTGCCGGACTGACCGATCAGGCGCATTTCACCGTGACACACAACGTCGGATGGGGCGTGGGCGACAACATGTACTCAGGATCTGTCGTCGTCGGCGGTAACGCCGGAGCGATCCCCGGTGTAGCGATCCGAGGCGCCGAGATTGTTATCAAGGGCAATATGGGTTCGCGCGCCGGGCAAGTGATGAAGGCGGGCACTCTGTGCTGCGTTGGAAACGCCAACTTCATGGCGGGCTACATGATGTACGGAGGCCGTATTCTTATTCTTGGCGACTCCGGCGAGCGCGTCGGCGAGGATATGTCTGCCGGAGAGATCTTCATTGCCGGCAAAGTGCAGGATCTTGGCTCCGATGCAATGCTTACGGATATTGCCTCCGACGAAATCGATTCGATTCGCGAGTTTCTGGACCGTTACGACATTTCAGCGCCCAAAAGTTTTTCGAAGGTAGTGAACGCCGGGAAGAAGCTTCGTTACGGCACCCCAGAGCGCCCCATGCGAAGCATTCCCTTTAACTCATTTTCAGGGATTTCTTCGTATTGGAATCCCAAGGTGCAAGAAGACATCGCGGTTAAATCGCAAAGCGGTCGTTACCGCATTAGAGGTTATGGTGGGGCGAGACCGTTACCTCACTTGAGCGATATCGGCTTTCGTAAAAGATCTTTCTACTGCGGGCTCGGAGCGCAATGTGGTGGATAAGGTTCGTATGGCGACTGAGATTGGCGGCATCAACGGAGCGCGACCCCTAAAGCTCAGTATGCCGGTGATGATTGCACCCATGAGTTACGGGGCGCTGAGTCGATCAACCAAGTATGCGATCGCTATGGCGTCGGCCATGTCGGGGATTGCGGAGAACACCGGCGAAGGCGGTATGAGTGATGCCCAGCGCGACGCGGCGGGCCAACTCATCTTTCAGTGTTTGGGTGGCCGTTTGGGATGGAATATTCATGATATGCGTCGTGCGGATGCACTCGAGATTTATATCTCACAGGGCGCCAAGCCGGGCCTTGGCGGCCAGTTGATGGCTAAGAAAGTGACCCCTGAACTCGCCGCGATCCGCGGGATTCCTTCGGGTATCGATCTGCGCTCGCCGTCACGGCATCCGGATATTCTGGGCGCGGACGACCTTGTCATCAAAGTTGAGGAGTTTCGGGAAGCGACCGGTTATCAGGTGCCGGTGAGTGTGAAGCTCGGAGCGGGGCGCATTCGCGACGATATCAAGATTGCCTCAAAAGATGGCTTTGATTTTGTAGAGCTTGACGGAATGCAGGGGTCAACCGGTGCGGGCAGCGCCGAGGTGATCGATAACGTCGGGATACCCACGTTGCCCGCGATTATTGAGGCGCTTGAGGCGCTTGATGAGATTGGCGCGCGCGACAAGATCCAATTGGTCCTGATGGGCGGTCTGCGAGACGGCATTGATGCGGTTAAGGCACTTTGTCTCGGTGCGGATGCCGTAGCCTTTGGCACCTCGGTGATCGTCGCGGGCGGTTGTATCTCCTGTATGCAATGCCATGTGGGTCAGTGCGTTACCGGCATTGCGACCCAGGATCCCGAGCACGAAAAACGTTATAAGCCGCAGGTCGAGGCAAATAATATCCATCGCTTCCTGGAGAGCGTGCGCTGGCAGATTGCTGCACTCACTGATGCGCTGGGATACGACGACGTGAGGAAACTGAGCCGCGAAGACCTGGTAGCTTATACGCCAGAGGCGGCGGACATAACAGGCTTACCCTACGCGCCCTTTGAAACCCCCACCGCTGACCGCGAAGCGGGAGTGCTGTCATGAGCGTCTACGGGCTCGAGCGTATTTCGGTTCCGGTGGCACCTCCCGGGTTCAGCGACGATACCGCTGATCGTCACTATGTGCCGGCACCCTGTCAGGTGGCCTGCCCAGTCGGGACCGATGCGCCGTCGTACATCGGGTACATCTGGGAGAAGAAATACGCCGAAGCCTTCGAAGCGATTACGGCGACGAACCCATTCAGTTCTATTTGCGGGCGCGTCTGTGACGCGCCTTGTGAGCCTGCCTGTCGACGCGAGAGTAGCGACGGTGCGGTGCAGATCCGAAATTTAAAACGTTTTGTGATGGACCAGCTCGGGGCGGATGCGCCGACTACCCAGTTTGAGGTTACGCGACCGGAATCGGTTGCGGTGGTGGGATCGGGACCTGCAGGACTGACGGCTGCCTTCGAGCTCTGCAAGGCTGGATTCTCGGTCGATGTCTACGAGATGACCGATCGCCTGGGGGGCACGATGGTTTGGGGGATCCCGCAGTTTCGGTTGCCAACAGGGATTATCGAGGAAGATATCAATCGGTTGCAGCGTCAGTGCAAAGGACTGACGGTTCATCTAAATACGCCACTCGGATCGGGCGTGTCTCTTGAAGAATTAAAAGCGCGCCACAGCGCGGTGCTGCTGACGATCGGTGCGTGGTGGGGCAAGCCCATGGGGATTCCCGGAGAAAATCATCCTCAGGTTGAAGACGGTGTGAGTTTTTTGCGTCGGATCAATGCCGGCGAGCGCCCGCAGATGCCAGAAACGGTGGTCGTTGTGGGCGGAGGTGATGTTGCGATGGACGCCTGCCGAGCCGCTTTACGCCTTCCCGGATGCAAACAGGTCAAGGTCGTTTATCGCAGGGGTCCAGAAGATATTCCAGCGCGAAAGATTGAATTGCATCACGCGCAGAAAGAAGGCATTGAGTTTATCTACAACACCCTGCAGACAGAGGTAGTTGAAGACGCCGACGGACTACTGCTGCGTTGCGTACGTACGGAAGCTGGCCCTGCCGATAGCGATGGTCGTCGCTCTCCGGTGGTAGTGGCGGACAGCGCGCACGATATTCGCTCTGGCATGATCATCGCGGCCGTGGGCCAGAAAGGAGAAAGCGAGGCGCTTGATGCGGCTGGGTTGATGGCGGCAGACCGCGTGCAGACCGAGTTTGCGACCATGCGCACCTCGGACCCGCAGGTCTTTGCCGCCGGTGATGGCGCCTTTGGTGGATCCACTATTGTGATGGCGATGAGTCATGGCCAACGCGCGGCGTACTATGTCAAAGCAGCGTTGGACAATTTGGATGTGCCGATCCCATATCGCACGCCCTATCGAACCCGGCGTGTGCCGGTGGCCCAGGATTTGAAATGGGAGCAGCTTCCCATCGAGGAGCCGGTTTTTCACGGGGTTGGCGAAAAGCCAGAGACTTTCCCCGAAATTGAAGACACCTATGACGAGCACGCGGCGCTCAGAGAGGCTGCGAGGTGCTATCGGTGTGATCTTGAGACGGGTTCCACAGACTATTCTGTGCGCCATCGCGAAGATCTTTTTTCAATGGCGCGAACGCATCCTCAGGATAACGCCAAACATCAGGCCATGCTGCAGCGTCGATTGACACCACGGGAGAACCCTTATCCCTTGGGTCGCCCTGCCTCTCTTGATGATCTGGTGTTTTTGCCTGCAAACCTTTCGCGACTGGTGATCGATCCTTACCGCGAAGCCTGTCGAATTGATGTATCCCTCGGCAATGGGCTAACGCTTGATCAGCCCTTTCTCATTGCGGGCCTTGATGAGGCGCCGGAGGAAGTGCGTCGGGCGGCGTCTGATGCGGTAGAAAAAAATGGAATCGGATACCTTGGTGTCTCGCCGCCCCCGTTATCGGTTCCCTGGCTGCAGATCCTGAGCGGCCAGATACCTCCCGACCCCCGTGCAGCG
This sequence comes from Gammaproteobacteria bacterium, assembly GCA_038131525.1. GTDB lineage: Bacteria > Pseudomonadota > Gammaproteobacteria > Arenicellales > UBA868 > UBA868. Next base: position 396,753 of record JAYPPP010000001.1, read on the forward strand.
GGTTGGATTCAATCCTGGCCTGCTTCCACGGCTGACCCGAAAGCTGTCGAAGCAGCCGGTAGGCTGAGAGGCTTAGGCATCTCCGATCCGTCAACGGTGGATGATGTGATTGATTTCGCGTTGACACACGACTACGACGTTTTGCTCATCGATGGAACTGGAGAAGAGTGCTCGTTAGCGAGCGAGTTGAGTCAATCACCTAAATTTGAATTACTCTGGTTATCCGTTCTGGCCTTACGGCGGCGCAAGCGTGAGGAAGCGCTACACATTGTTTACAGCGGCGGTGTTCGTTCCGGAACCGATGCCGCGAGACTGATTGCGCTCGGCGCCAGCGCGGTAGTCTATGGCGTTACCGCCGCGCTTGCGATGGGCGGTGAGATTGCCATGGACGGCATACGTTGGTCGTCCGACAGAAGCGTGGATGAACGCTCGGAAGCGCTTCGCGCAATATTAAATGCCAACGCTGGCGAGGCCTCAATGATGGCTCGTTGTACGGGTAAGACGCGCCTTCATAATCTGGAGCCTGAAGATTTACGAAGCGTAACGCTTGTAACGAGTACGGTCACCGGTGTGCCGGTACCGGGTCATAACGTTTCCCGACACAAGGCCAGCGCGTGACACAGCGTCCGTCACGACCGTCGCTTGAGGTGGTATCGAATCAAACCGAGACGGCAGAGCGACGTAACCGCCTTGAGGACGCGATAGGACGCCAGGTCCATATTTACAGGACGCAGCTTGGGGTAACGATCGCCAATCTTGCACGTCAGGCGGGATTGTCCCCGGGGATGCTTTCTAAGATTGAGAATGGACAGACGTCGCCATCGTTGACGACGCTCCAGTCGCTCGCGGGCGCTCTTAACGTGCCGGTAACTGCGCTGTTTCGTAAATTCGAGCAGGATCGCGAGGCCTCTTTCGTGAAGTCGGGGCAGGGTCTGGTGATTGACCGACGCGGCACCCGAGCAGGCCACCAATACCATCTGTTGGGACATTCCGTGGGTGACCGCGCGACCTTGGTTGAGCCCTATCTGATCGTGATCTCAGAGGCGTCAGACGTCTTCCCGCTGTTTCAACATGACGGCGTCGAGTTTATTTACATGCTCGAAGGGCAAATGGTCTATCGACATGGTTCGCGCACCTATGCGATGAGCGAGGGTGACTCGCTTTATTTTGATGCCGATGCGCCGCATGGCCCAGAGGAACTGAACCGTCTGCCCATCCGCTTTCTTTCATTTATCGTTGAGCCGCAGTCGGCGGCGTGAGATAGTAGTCCGCCCAAGAATTATCACTAACAAAGCAAGCTTCATTGGAGGAGTTTTGAAATGGCGATTAACTTAGCTGCCGTTGCTAAACAGAAAAAGATCAAGTATTTCCTGATCAGTTTCGTGGATCTGTTTGGCGTGCTGCGGTCCAAGCTGGTTCCCGCTCGGGCGATTGCCGGCATGCAGCGTGACGGCGCCGGGTTTGCCGGGTTTGCAACGTGGCTGGATATGACGCCGGCCCATCCGGACATGTTCGCGGTGCCGGATCCCGCGAGCCTTATTCAACTGCCCTGGAAGCCGGAGGTCGGATGGTTGGCTGGCGACCTTGTGATGGACGGCAAGTTCGTTGATGCCTCCCCTCGTGTTGCTCTCAAAAATCAGATCGCCCTTGCTGCGAAGCAGGGGATGCGTATGAAGACAGGTGTCGAGTGCGAGTATTTCTTGGTGAGTCCAGACGGTAGCGCGGTCTCCGACGCGAGCGATACTCAGGAAAAGCCTTGTTACGACCAATCCGCGCTGATGCGACGCTACGACGTCATCAGTGAGATCTGCGACTGCATGATCGCGCTCGGATGGGGCCCTTACCAAAACGATCACGAGGACGCGAACGGCCAGTTTGAGATGAACTGGGATTTTGATGATGCGCTGGTAACCGCTGACCGGCACGTATTCTTCAAGTACATGGTTAAGGCGATCGCCGAAAAACATGGGCTGCGGGCGACCTTCATGCCGAAACCGTTTCAGTAATTTGACGGGCAATGGCTGTCATGCCCATGTTTCAGTCTGGGATAAGACAGGCAAAAAGAATCTCTTTCATAGTGCGAGCGACAAAATGGGCTTATCAAAGATGGCCTATCACTTCTTAGGTGGGGTGCTGCATAACGCCGATGCGCTCGCGGCTATCTTTAACCCTACCGTCAACAGCTACAAGCGCATTGATGCTCAGGTGACGCTTTCTGGGGCTACGTGGTCTCCCAATGCGATTACCTATGGCGGCAATAATCGCACTCACATGGTGCGTGTGCCGGACGAAGGTCGCTTCGAGCTGCGGCTCATGGATGGTGCTGCGAACCCCTATCTATTGCAGGCAGGCGTATTGGCGGCCGGACTCGATGGCGTCGCAAATAAGCGCGATCCGGGCAAACCGCTCAATATCAACATGTACACTGAAGGACATACGGTGAAGGATGTCAGGCGTCTGCCATCCAATCTCTTGGATGCGATTCGCCTTTTTGAGAAGAGTAAGGTGCTTCGAGCAGGCCTTGGCAAGGAACTGGTCGAAAGCTATGCCAAGCTCAAGCATCGGGACTGGCGAAGCTACAGCGCAGCGATCAGTCAATGGGAGCGGGATCATACGCTCGATTGCTGATTTTCTTTCAAGGCACGAAAAGGGCCCCAACCGCGGGCCCTTTTTTTGGTAGGGCCCATGAAATTTTTAATTTTCCAGCATCTGGCCTGTGAACATCCCGGAATTTTTCGGCACTGTATGGCCAAAGCCGGCGTGTCGCAGACCGTCATCGCATTGGACGAGGGTAATGCCATCCCCTCACTGAGCGACTTTGATGCCCTCATCGTCCTCGGAGGCCCAATGAATGTCTGGGATGACGTTCAATTTCCCTGGCTGCAGGAGGAGAAAGCGGCGATAAAAAAGTGGGTCGCTGACCTCAAGCGGCCGTATCTTGGGTTATGTCTGGGGCACCAATTGCTTGCGGATGCACTCGGCGGACGCTGTACCTGGCAGGATCCTCCCGAGATCGGTGTTCTTGATATCGCCTTAACGAGCGAGGCAAAGCGCGACCCGATATTCGGTCACCTGCCTTCGCGGTTCAAGGCGTTGCAATGGCACTCGGTGCAGATCGATGTCCCGCCTCCAGGGGCGACGCAATTGGCGAGCTCTGAAGAATGTAAGTGGCAAGCGATGCGGGTTGGAGATAACGCATGGAGCGTTCAGTTTCATATCGAGATCGAGGCTGAGACCATCCGAACCTGGGGTGGGGTGGATGTGCATCGTCAGGTCCTGACTGCTGAAAAGGGCGAAGGCGCGCTCGAGGCCCTGGATAAGATGGGTGAGCGCCACATGAAAGAGATGAACGCAAATGCGTCAACGATATTTGAGCACTTTGTAAAGGCTATACGGGTCTAGCCCTCAAAGGCCTTCGGCTTCCAATCTTCTTGCGCAAGCTCAAAATCATCAAAGCTGAAGGCGGGCGACACGGTACAGCCAATCAGGGACCAGGCGCCACTTGATTGCATCGAAAACCACGTTCCTTTAGCCACGACTTCGTGCATTCGTTCGTCGTTCTGGAGATCTCGACCGAGTAAGACCTCCCGAGTATTTTTGCCGTCCTCGGAAAGATTCAGCCTCATGGGTTCACCGTCATAAAAATGCAGGATTTCATCCTTGGTCAGGCGATGCCAATGGGATCGCTCCCCCTGCTGGAGGAGGTAAAAAATAAGGCTTGCTGACGCATCGTCGGCCCGATAGGTCTCCACGTAATGTCCGCCCTCGGGATGAGCGATCATCGAAAGCTCTCGAATGAGTATCTCTGGTGTGTTCATACCGGTTAAGGTCGTGAGTCAGCGAAATTGCCTGGCGAAGGCGCGAATGTCTTCTATCAGAAGCTCTGGAGCTTCCAATGCCGCGAAATGACCGCCTCGGGGCATTTGCGTCCACTGGCTGATGTTGTAAAGCCGGTCCACATATGAGCGGGGTGGCCAGGCGAGAAATTCTTTCGGAAACAATGCGGCAGCCGTTGGGACCTCGACCCGCCTGTTATCGTGACTCAGTACGCGGCCGCCTTCTTCCCGTCGCCCGTAATAGATCCATGAGGCGGTATTAAAAGTGCGAGTGAGGATATAGATCATGATATTGGTCAGCAGCTCATCCTTGCTGTAAACGCTCTCCAGGTCACCATCAGCAAGATCAGACCACGCGTAAAACTTCTCGATAATCCACGCGGCGATACCCACGGGACTGTCCATCATGGCGTAGCTCAAGGTCTGTGGCTTGGTGGACTGAATGGCGCGGTAGCCGTCCTGATCTTCTTGGTCTTTATCAAATTGTTCCTCCCAGGCTCTCTCGGCCTCGTCCATCGGACCTTGAGCGTGGCGCATGGTCAGGATATTGATATGAATACCCAAACACGGGGGCGCATGATCGAAGCCGAGCCAGCTCGAGATCGCGCCGCCCCAATCTCCACCCTGGGCGAGGTAGCGCTCATAGCCCAAAACATCAGTCATCAGGGTATTGAAGACCTGCGCCATTCGGCGCGGGCCAATTGGCCGCTTCGGTTTTCCGGAAAACCCAAAGCCGGGAAGGGACGGAGCGATCACATCAAAAGCATCTTGTGGGTCACCGCCAAATTGCGCGGGATCAGTCAAAGGTCCGATTATTTTTTTAAATTCGACAATGCTCCCAGGCCAGCCGTGACTAATGATGAGCGGGATCGGATTAGTCCCGATACCTTTTTCATGAATAAAGTGCAGGGTAAGTTCGTCCACTTGCGCGGTGTACTGAGCAAAACGATTCAACGCATTCGCTTGAGCAAACCAGTCAAAGTGTCGAGTCCAGTATTCACAAAGGCCTTTCAGGTATTCAAGATTCGTGCCATAGCCCCATCCGCCATCATCGGGCATCTCATGCCAAGGGAATTGATCAACTTTGGAGTAGATCGCGTTGATCGTCTCCTCCTGAAATGCGATTGAGAAAGCAGTGGGGGTCGAGGTCATCAGAGAGAGGATAGCGGACAATTCGTCTTAACGTCTCCCTTGAGGTCAGACCAGCGCTTACTTCGGCTTAGACGGGCTGTGGCCATGTGACATACTCGGTCTTAATGAGCGGAGCCCTGTTTTGTCTGCACCACTAAACGATTTGTTTGTAGCCGAACTCTTGCGGGCGCTTCCGGCGCACGCGGTGTTACTTTCGGCTGAAGAGCGGCGACCGTACGAGTGCGACGGCCTTTCCGGATACCGCGCTCTACCCGGGGTTGTACTGCTTCCTGACCAACTGTCACAGGTTCAGAAGATCCTGTCGCTTTGTCAGGAATACTCAGTTCCAGTGGTGGCCCGTGGCGCGGGGACGGGTCTTTCGGGAGGTGCTACTCCGCATCCTGAGGGTGTTCTGCTGAGCATGGCGCGTTTCAATCAGGTGCTCTCTATAGACCCGATTGCAGCTACGGCTCGCGTTCAACCCGGCGTTCGAAACCTTGCGATCAGTGAGGCGGTGTCCGATCTTGGTCTTTATTACGCGCCTGATCCTTCGTCGCAGATTGCATGCACCATTGGCGGAAACGTCGCCGAGAACGCCGGCGGTGTGCACTGCCTTAAATATGGCCTTACGGTGCACAACGTCGTTTCCGCTCAGGTGGTTTTGATGGGCGGTGAAGTGCTGGAGATCGGCGGCGAGGCGGCTGACAACCCCGGGTACGATCTGCTCGCCGCGTTCATCGGGTCTGAGGGGATGCTGGGCGTCGTGACCGAGGTTACCGTGCGTCTTTTACCAAAGCCTCAGGTCGCGAAAGTACTGATGGGATCATTTGCGTCTGTTGAAAGCGCGGCGGACAGCGTTGCAAAGATTATTGCCGCCGGAATTATCCCGGGTGGTCTCGAAATGATGGATAACCCGGCAATTATTGCGGCAGAGGATTTTGTGCATGCCGGCTATCCGCGTGACGCCGCGGCGATTCTGCTGTGCGAACTGGATGGCGGGGTAGAGGAAGTTGATGCCGATATCGAAACCGTATCGAGAGTCCTGTACGACTGCGGGGCGCGCTCGGTTGCGGTCGCGCGCGATGAAGAAGAACGGGCGCGCTTCTGGTCCGGGCGCAAGAATGCCTTTCCAGCGGTTGGCCGGCTCTCGCCCGATTACTACTGCATAGACGGCACCATTCCGCGCCGCGCTCTTGGAGAAGTCTTGACGGAAATCACGCGGCTCGCAGATACCTATCAGCTGCGCGTTGCCAACGTGTTTCACGCCGGAGACGGCAATCTGCATCCTTTGATTCTTTACGATGCCGGCAAGTCAGGCGAGTTCGAACGCACGGAGGAGCTCGGCGCGAAGATTCTTCAACTTTGTGTGCGTGCGGGCGGCACCATCACCGGCGAGCATGGCGTCGGCCTCGAAAAGATTGATCAGATGTGTGTGCAGTTTGGCTCTGGTGAGCTCGAGCAATTTCATGCGCTGAAAGCTGTGTTTGACCCCGATGGACTTCTAAATCCCGGCAAGGCGGTTCCAACGCTGTCGCGCTGTGCCGAGTTCAACGCGATGCACGTGCATGACGGAATGCTCCCGCATGCCGATCTGCCGCGCTTCTGATGGGATGCCGGCGTGGGTGATTTCTTAGAGTCGCTATCGGCTTCCGTGCGGGACGCTGTCGCCAGCGCGAGGCCCATGCGCGTCCAGGGCGGAAATACCAAAGCGTTCTATGGCGGAGAACCGAGAGGGGAGCCGTGCTCGATGACTGATTACTCGGGCATCGTCAGTTATGAGCCAACGGAGCTCGTGATGACCGCCAGAGCGGGTACACCGCTTAGCGTGATTAAAGATACGCTTCGTGAATCGGGCCAGATGCTTCCTTTTGAGCCTCCCGCCTTCGGAGAAGGTGCGACGCTCGGCGGAACAATTGCATGCGGGTTTTCCGGTCCAGCACGACCCTACCGCGGCGCCGCGCGGGATCTCGTACTCGGAATCTCCTGTGTCAGCGGAAGAGGTGAGATTCTTAACTTCGGTGGGCAGGTTATGAAAAATGTTGCTGGCTACGACGTGTCTCGACTCATGGTGGGCTCGTTGGGAACGCTTGGCATCATCACTCAAGTCTCTCTTAAAGTATTGCCGATTCCGCAGATCTCGGTAACGCAATGTTTCGAGTTATCAGCGACCGCGGCGCTTGAACGGATGACTGGCCTTTTGACCCGACCGCTTCCCGTGACCGCGAGCGCATGGCATGACGGTCTGCTGAGAGTACGATTTTCTGGCGTGGAGGCTTCGGTCGCCGCGGCTATTGAAGCGGTTGAGGGTGAGTCCGATCCGGCGGGCGATGCGTTTTGGGACGATCTTCGGGAGCATCGCCTTTCATTTTTTGATGGCCCGGCGCCGTTGTGGCGTCTCAGCGTGAAGCCACAGATTCAAGTCTTAAATGTCCCTGGGGATTTTCTTATCGATTGGGGCGGCGGCGTTTACTGGGTTAAAAGCGATTGTCCTTTGGAAGATCTCAGTCAATGTGCAAAGACCGCCGGCGGTTACGCGACTCGCTTTCGGGGCGGGGACCGGAAGGTGGGATGCTCTGCGCTTGATGGCGTCTCAATCCGGCTGAATGAACGCCTCAAGAATGCTTTTGACCCGCATCATGTGCTTAATCCGGGTCGACTCCTAATCTAAACCCAGATCATGTACGTTCAGCTTGCACCTAATTTTGCGCACAGTGAATATGGCGAGGAGGCCAAAGATATCCTCGGCAAATGCGTGCACTGCGGCTTTTGCACCGCGACCTGTCCCACCTACCAGCTTCTCGGTGATGAGCTCGATGGTCCTCGAGGACGTATTTATCTCATAAAGGAGCTTCTCGAGTCGGGTCGCTGTACCGCGACGACCCGCACTCATCTTGATCGTTGCCTGACCTGTCGATCCTGCGAGACCACGTGCCCGTCGGGTGTGAATTACGGCCGCTTGCTGGAGATCAGTCGACCACAGGTCAACAAGCTTAGCCCGCGCCCGCTATCGCAAAGGCTGATCAGATGGTCGCTCAGAAACCTAATGCTGGGGCCGTGGTTTTCTCCGCTGCTGAGAATGGGTCAATGGTTTAGGGGTGTCATGCCAGTTGCACTTGCACGGCATATTCCCAAAGTCCGTCCTGCGGGCGATCGGCCGGTCCCGGTCAAAGGCAAAAAAATTATCATGCTTGAAGGATGCGTTCAGCCTGCGTTATCGCCCGTCATTAACGCGGCGGCAAGTCGCGTGTTAGCGATGCTGAGTTATCAGGTAGTTCACGTGAAGAAAGCAGGTTGCTGTGGCGCGGTCGATCTGCATTTGGGCGAAGAAGAAAAAGCCCGAAAAGCTATGCGTCGCAATATTGACGCGTGGTGGCCAGAGATTGAAGCCGGCGCGCATGCCATCGTGATGACCGCGAGCGGATGCGGCGTCACCGTCAAGGATTATGGCGACCTGCTGAAAGACGATCCGCAGTATGCGGACAAAGCGCGTCGCGTGAGCGAGTTAACGATGGATTTGTGCGAGATCGTGAGTTCCACCGAGATCGCAACCCGTCAGCCGCTCAAGGACGTGCGAGTCGCATTCCACTCGCCATGCACTCTTCAGCATGGCCAGAAGATTGTCGGTAAAGTGGAAACCATCTTGAAAGGCCTGTGGTGCGACGCTTGTTGCGACGCAGGACAAGCATCTCTGCTGTGGAGCGGCAGGCACTTATTCGGTTTTGCAGCCGGAGATCTCCTCTGAGCTCCTGAAGAGAAAGGTGAACGCCCTGACCGGCGCCGCCCCAGAAGTGATCGCAACCGCCAATATCGGCTGCCTCATCCATATCGACTCAGAAAGTAAGGTCCCGGTCCGCCACTGGATTGAGCTTCTCGACCCCGGGACAGGGTTGAAAAACTAAAACCCGGCGTATTTTTCCGTATTTTTTGTGGGAATTGGGCCGGCCTCGCGACGCTGCAAAGCACGGGCAAGCATTAGGTTTAGGCTTAAATCGCGCTGAAAAACTTGCCCTAAAAGCGGGGTTCTTGTACTATCCGCGCCTCATTTTTTGCCTATTGCAGCCGAAATTCCAATGAAAACGTTTAGCGCCAAACCCGAGACCGTCAAGCGTGACTGGTACGTTGTTGATGCCACTGACAAGGTGCTCGGCCGATTGGCCAGCGAGGTCGCGTTTCGGTTGAGAGGAAAGCATAAGCCCGAATACACGCCGCACGTGGATACCGGAGATCACATCGTGATCGTTAACGCCGAGAAGGTGCGGGTGACCGGCCGCAAAACCGAGGCAAAGAATTACTACAGTCACTCGGGATATCCGGGCGGGATCAAAGAAATCTCCCTGGCCGACCAACTGGATAAGCATCCGACGCGCGTGATCGAAGCTGCTGTAAAGGGCATGCTCCCGAAAAATCCTCTGGGCCGCGCAATGTTTGCAAAGCTTCGAGTGTACGCAGGGCCGGAACACACGCATCAGGCCCAGCAGCCGAAGGCGTTAGAGATTTAATCGTTGGCGACATGATCGCCTCATCATAGGAAAGAACATTGGCACAATCTGGCGAAATCCATTACGGAACGGGACGTCGTAAATCCTCTGTTGCTCGCGTTTATCTTACGCGCGGCACTGGGAATATCACCGTGAATCAGCGAAGCTTGGATACATATTTCGGCAGGGAAACCGCGCGGATGGTGGTGCGCCAGCCTCTTGAGACGACAGAGCTTCAAGATAAGATCGACGTGACGGTCCGCGTCACCGGAGGTGGCGGTACCGGTCAGGCCGGCGCCATTCGGCATGGCATTACCCGGGCCTTGATGAGCTACGATGAGACGCTTCGAAGCCCGCTGCGAAAAGCTGGCTTTGTGACCCGCGATTCCAGAAAAGTGGAGCGCAAGAAAGTCGGACTGCACAAAGCCCGCAAATCTCCGCAGTACTCCAAGCGATAATCGACGTAAGGGTCTCGCAAGACGAGACCCTGTCGGCTGGCCTATTCTTCGCAGCAGTGGCCGGCGCTTCGTGCTGAGCCGGACTTTTTTCTAATGAGTACGCTTCCTGACTTCAGTCGTACCCGAAGTCTTCTCTGAATCTTCTAAAATACGGGTTCTGCTGGGGGATCGTCTAGCGGTAGGACTACGGACTCTGACTCCGTCAACCCAGGTTCGAATCCTGGTCCCCCAGCCAACTTGCAATTATCTTGGTTGTTACGCCGGACTCAACGGGACGGCGGTGTCCCGGCTGCTTATTTCTGATTGAAATTCAGGGGAGGCCTCTCTGTTAGGCTACTTAGCTAGGGCCGAGGTCGGGTGCGATGACCGGACGGCATCTGCCCAGAGCAATCATTGAGGATGCAAAAAATGAGTAGGTTCGAAATCTGGATTATTGCGTTGGTGGGTGTGCTGACGCTGACCGCCACCGTCTCTTTTTTCTCAGACATGCAGCGCGAGAGTGATTTTGCCCAATGCATCTCGCAGGTGAGACCTCAGCTGATGAGCGAAGCGCAGGCCTTTTGTGAGGAAAGTGGCGATAAGAGAAGTGGTCGACTCAACTGCGCATCTGATGAATCCCGTGCGAACTGGGTTCAATTCAAAGCCGCAGCAGTTTGCTCAGGAAGTGCGGACGCTCGGTTGGCGAACTAGAGTTTATTCGCGCTCGTCTGCAAGGGGTACTTTTTTGCAACTGTTTAAAAAAGCGCCGCTCCACTGTCGGAGTCATCGGACCACCAGCTCAAGCCTAGACTTCCACCAGCGGCTAAGGCCACAATGCCTGCCTCAACGATAAGGTGCCCAACGTAAAGCACGGCAAGCGTGGTGCCCAGATTTGCACCTACGAAAGAGTTGATCACGAGGGCGCCACCCACCACAGCAGCGGAGGCTAGTGCGGCCTGTGCGTAGGTCATTCCGAGGATCCTGGGCTCGGCATTTCCATCATCGCCGGATGGGTTGCTGTGTTGGCTTGGGACAGGCAAGTCAGCACGCGTTGACTAAGCTGGAGCGAGGACCAACAAGACAGCCATTCCTATAGTGGCCAAAAGTGGCGGCACGGCACGTAGGAGCGTTGCAATCCGTCGAGGTCTTGCGTCGGTGACCTTTAATGAACGTCTTTGCATAGTGCGCTTAATTGCCATTGGAATTGTTCTCCGCCCGCCAGCTCTGCCCCAAAACATCAATCAGCCTTTGGGTAACTGTGGCGGTTGAATCAGAATGCTCCGCAATGCCCGACATGACCTGCTGTCCTCTTTGCCAGAGCACAATGTAACCGCTCTTCAGCCAACCGACCGCTTCGTCGAAGTAGGCGACTTTTTTGTAAACGCCAAGAGTGGCTGAGGTGCCACAGGCGTTCCTGCGGGGATCAAAAGTGGTCATCAACCCAAGAGTGACAAGCGTATCTGTTGTTTCGGAAAGGCTAAACCCAGTGCTTTGTAATTCGTTAGAGAGAATCGATTGAAAACGGTCGAGAGTTAATCCGCAATTGATCGCATCAGGCGTTAATTGACTAAAGGTGATCCTTACAGCCAGCACGCCATCAAGATTGGCGTCAGGCTGGGAGTCGGTAGTTTGGCCGCTTACCGTTTGGGCTAGGCAGATGGTGGCGACGATGGTTGCCGCGCATCGCTTGAGCACCTTGCATGTAATTTTATAGGTCATCTTCCTTTGGTTCGGCTTGCAGCGTCCAGTCGTTGGATTGATTCCAGTCGCACACGGCTCGACGGCACACTATTGTAGTGGGTAAAGACGGATTTATCTGGAGCCAGTTTAATGCCATCGGGATGGGATAGGTTCGACTCATCAGGTGATCAAGCTATAATCGTTAGGAAGAACAAAGATTTTTCTACGCATGCACGATACTACCCGACTGCTACGTCTTTTCATCAGCGTATTCGCGCTGGTGTTTGCGGTGATTCAAACCGCGCGGGCTGAGTCGATTGGAGTGTCGCAACCGACGGTTATCGATGCCAATGCTGAGCCGAAGCGAAGTGATGGGGTTTTGTGGGGCCTCAGCGGAACGGAACTTGCCGTCGGAGGGAGTCTTGCCACAACGGCTGCTGCAGCGGGATACGGCCTTTACCAGTTGGCAAAAGGCGGCGAGACAGTGGCTACAGTTGTCGCAGCGCTGATCGCAATAGAGATCGCATCCCTGGCTATTCTGGGAGGGATTGCTCTTAAGGGCGCGGCCGCGGTCTACTTTTGGCCGTCCTCTGAAGGCGATCCTTCAGACGCGCCTGCATCCATGCCGAAGCAGGCGCCAACATCCGACGAGGTTTCATCTCCGGCTGTCGGGACATTGGCCTCGATATAGCCGGGCCTTGTTGATGTTGAAGCTGATCGGTAGTTTCGCGGTTTTGAGGGAGCGGTATCGACTCCTCGTCGGCTGGATTGCGCTGCTTTCGATCTTTCTTTTTGCTGGCCTTCGACCTGTTTTGTCGCATGAGGGGCATGTTCATTCAGACGAAATGACCGAAAGTGATATCAGCACGTCGGTCGGCGGTCCGGTGAACAGCCTCTACGATCGAGTAGAGGCAAGGCTAGGCGGCAGTCAAATGATTCTGCTCTACATACCTAGGGAATCAGATCCGGGACAACCCTCATCCGGTTCGGCCGGTCGCCTGGTCCTGTTTCTTGAGGACTACAATACGGCAGCCCCTAAGGTGGGCGCCAAGCTCGAGGTGACGGTCAATTTCGTGCCTTTTTCTGCACAGGAGCATAGTCCAGGGATATACACGGTAGAAGAAGTGATTCTCTCCGAGGGGGCTCAAGAGATTGCGGTCATCCTGAATGATGATAATTTCCCAGCCGAAGCAACAGTGACTCTTGATATTCAAGCTTCACAACAAGGGTCGGCGGTATCTCAGTCGACCGGCGATAGCGTCCTCAACGACTGGTGGTTGCTAACGGGCGTTGGACTTGTTTTCCTCGTACTAGGCTATCTTGGCGCAAGATTCAGGAGCGCTCGTGATTCTCGGCAACGGACCGTGTAGGTTCGCGGTTGCTTATCCTTCGGTTTCCTCACGGAGTGAGCCCTCTGCGGCTCGCCTACTGCGCCTCAGGACTTAGCCATATGATTGTCGCCTGAGGGGAGAGATTGACGATCTGGCTTGGAGCGCCCGGGCTAGCGATGGCGAGGGCGCCCGGTTCATCATCAGTGAAGTACTTTTCGATAACCAGTTCAGCTCCGGTCTCCACCATCAGGCTGGATAATATCGCTGCAAGCACTATGGCGGCTGCCATTACTGTTGTTCCAGCCGGGGCCATTCCACCGAGGCGTTGGGGGATAAATCAACCAAAGTGGTTTGCGGGGCCGCAAGCGGTTCTATCAAGGCGCCCATATCCGTATCGTCAATAGTTGCTGCGGTCAGCTCAGACCCGATTTCTAAAATAGTTTCTGAAGCGACGGCCAGCGCAATTAATAAAGCCGTTACCCCTAAAGAAATCATGAGCGATCCTGAGCCTCCGCGTTAATCAAGGACGATATAAATCGTTAAGGCTCCAATACCGGCGGCGAGCGCTGTTGCAGGACCGCCCGCGATGGCACCCACCAGCATTACTCCCCCGGTAAATGCCGTGACACCTGCAATTTCATAAGCTCGCAGCCGCGTTCTTTGCTGACGCTGAACATTGCTGTTGATCAGTTCCTCAACCTGCCTTTCGGACCATTCGATCTTCGGGGAAAGTCCGTCAGGCGAGAATGTCTCCGTCGGCGCGCTCACTTTGAGCGCGGGTGTTGAAGCAGATTCGTGGCCTGCTGTGGCCGCCAGCGGCAGGGTCAACAAAGAAAAGAAAAACAAATTGACTGCTATTCTAGGCACGGGTTTTTGAATACTTGATAGCCAAAAGGGTGGGATGTTGACCGGTCTGAGAGCTCGTGAATTTACCATTAGGTAGTCTACATGTAAGGATTCGTTTCGAGAATCTGGGTATCTCATTGTTTGATCGTGTCGCACGGCCTAAAATGGCGCGAGGATTGCCCTTAGCAAACGTTTTGCATCAATGACCAATTTCGGCCTATCGAGTATTCTGGTGAGAGCGCTTCTGGTGTTTGGCATCCTCTTTGCTATCTACAATCCGTCTAAGTACTCTTATTTCCACTGGATTTTCTCTGGTTTTGATGACTCTGGGGTGGGCTATGGGCTTGTGATGGTGATGCTGAAGATCGCGGTCGGCCTCTTTCTGGCGATTGTTTTGCTTACCTTTGCGTCAATCATCTACCATGGGGTTGGAATAATTGGTGGCGCCATTTTGTTGATGCTAACAATTCCACTCACGATTGTGATTGGCTACTATCTGATGGCAACTTGGGGCCTCCCCACCGTCATACTCACGGGCCTCGGTATGTTTACCACGATGGGGCTTGTCTATTCGAACCTACGTTATCGTCTGTCCGCCCAGGTACAGCCCGCATCGACCAACCCCCAAAACCCTGGGCTTTAAGCTCCAGGGGGTTTCCCTAATCCCATCGGCACCCTCCTCGGGAAACAACTGTTTGTGAAGGCGTCATTTGAGCCTGCTTTTTTCGGTATAAAGTGGCAAATCCTGTCAGTTCTCGCTACTATGAGCATATGCGTGGATGATAGATACCAAGCATCTTTTCCACTACCTCGCGAGGACTCAAGATGGCAGTTTGGCTGAAGCGATGTGCACCTTTCCTGACGGGATTGTTTCTGCTTTCAGGGGCTTATTCACCGGCATGGGCGCAATCCACGGAATCGGTCGAGGCCGAGGCTGCTGTGACCGTTGAGAACGCCTCCGAAATCTCAGCGGCACTCGCTGCGGATATCCAGCAGGAAATAGCGGATTACATGAACGATGCGACTGATCGATTCCGACAGATGGACAGTAATGCACTCATGGGGATGGGTGTCGGCATGATCAGCGGGGCGGTTTTGACCGATCTGCTCGGTGGCAGCGGACTCGTTACTTTGACCGGCATGATTGCCGGCGGCGTTGCGGGTATCTGGGCTGCTGATAATTTGTTTTAGGTTGACGGGAACAGGTATGCGACGGTTATTCGTGATGATGACTCGTCTTTGGATTCGGCTGCTGTCGTCCTTCTCTAGAGCGCTCGGTGCGCTGTTGCGATCTGATGGTCGTGCGCTTTCTTTTCCGATGGTCGGCCTCATCGCTTTATTTTTGAGCGCCGGTAGTACGCTTGCGAGCGCCTCGGGAGAGGATCAGGCCCCGAGAGATTTTCTCGTGACGAATGCTTCCGGCGGGACTGGCCAGGAGCGTCTCGCGCAGGAATTTCAAGAAAGGCTAGAAGGACCTTATCGGCTGTCCCTTCGCCGAGTCTCCGATACCGAGACGCTCATTGATGCCGTGGCCACGGACCCGGCTCTCGTCGGCCTCGTCCGTCTGGATCTTTACGTCGACTACCTTAACCGTCATCCGGAATTGGTCGGAAAGCTCGATTTATATGGAGAGATGCCGATTTGTATTTTTGCGGCGGTAACGCATTCGTCGAGACCAAGCAACTCAGGAGGCGCTGAGGCTCCAGCGACCACCCCAAGGCTTGATCTAGGGTCTCAGCACAATAACGACACCCTGTTCATGTTGCGGGCCGTGTGGCCAGAGATCGAACATGCGGATCCTCTTAATGACGCGAAATTTGAGTTCCTGGGCGGGTATCGCGCGTTTGATAGGGTTGCCAAGGGTCGCTCTTCCGCGGCGGTCTTCCTTGATGTACCGGGTGTGGACTCTCCTCGGCTCCGATTCATTGAAAAACATCCAGATCTCGCGATAGCAGGCGTTCCAAAAGACCCCGCGGCCGGTGAAACAGGCGAGGCGGATCTTTGGGGTACCCTTGGCGCTCGGGGCTATATCCCGTTGACCGTTGCGGTGGATTCAGGAGGCTGGTTTCCCGGTCGAGTTGAGGTTCGTACCGTCTGTACCTCGCTGGGCGTAGTTGCCAATAATCAACTCCCCAACGCCAGCGATCATGAGTACGTCGAGTCGGTTGTGAAAGTCATAAGCGCAGGGGATGTGCTGTCAGGTCGGCCGTATGATCAGATGTGGCAAAAGACCCAACAGTGGCTGCGGGACGTAACGGTGTTTGCGATGGGTCAGGTGGAGCGGGGTCTCGCCGCGCTTTCAGACCTGAAATCGAGTTATTTTTAAAGTCCAGTGTGCAAATTATTTAACCTTATAGCGTTGTTTACTTTGGAGAATTCATACAGATGAGACGCAAAAACGATCTGCCTGAGGTGCAGCCGATGGGGCAGGGTGGAATGGGTCACGACCTGATGCTGCAGGGCGGCACCAGAAGGATGAACGCGCCCGATCATGAGCAGTTCGCAGAGTATGTGCGAGCGCATGCGGCGGATCTGCCGTTCCTCTCGCAAGAAGAGGAGCGCCAGCTGGTTCGTGCGGGAGTAGCGCGCTTCGCGATCGATTATGACGAAGCGCGCTGGCTCGCCGTTGGTATTCTCCATGAAAGCAACGTTGCGCTAGAGCGCCAGCTGGATCGTCGGTTAGAGGGTGTCTTGCTCCGATTTTCCAAGACGAGTCGACGCCGCAAGATCAGTCGGCGGGAATTCAATGATGCTGTGGCGATCTATCGCAACTGGGCGCGAAATGGCATATCCGAACAGGACGTGAAGATCAAAACAAAGCGCATGATTGAGGAAAATGACTGGCGGGTGGGGCGCAGTAGATGGACGCGGTCAAAACGGTGGTACAACAAGATCCCTGAGTAGTACCAACAGATTTTTCAGAGCAGAACTCATTGAGCGGCGCGCTTTGCAACATTATAGGAGGGTAACAGATGGGTATTCTTGAATGGCTGGCTCTTGGGTTTGCTGCGGCCGTGGGGAGTATTACTTTTATAACCGAACCCACCGATATCTCGATCGACGAGATATACGTCGCGGGCGATTACGAAGAGCTTGGCCTGACCGAGGAAACCGTCCTCGGACTACTCAATCAAAAGGTGATTGAAATTCAAGCAGAAGCTGGCATTAGCCCGCTCGACAGGACGGCCCTACGTTTGAATTACGCAGACTCCGCACTTGCCAATTTCGCCGACGACCTTGGCATTATGGAGCATATCGATAACCTCCACTCATTGATGGACATGGTTGCCTATCGGATGACGATAGCGATCTACAGTTCGGAAGAAAAAGAGAACGAATATCGCGATGTGATTGAGGAGCTAACGGCTGATATTCATCTACTGGAGACCCGCTCGGGCCGGTTGATCAGATCGGTCAGGATGAAGGGGCCCGGCGAGCTTTTGCCGATGCTCGACATGGTCGGCGAGCAGATTATTGAATTGGCGGCGCCGGCGGCTCATGCACTGCGACTGTTCGCTAAGGAACTCCCAGATAGCCATCGCGAGATGCTCATTCTGAACGAGCCTGTGCCCGCGGGAACGTTCGCTGGAACGCAAGGCTTTATAGAAGAATGGCTTGTGAAACATGGAACCGGCTCTTTCGAGCGGCAAGAGACCCGTCAAACCCATTCGTATCTTCATCGCCAGATGGTGACTCGTTCTCACATGTGGAATATCTTGGGTTTGACTCATATGGCAGAGGGTCAATTAGATCTGGCGGGCAAAAGCTTTATGAAGGCAATCCACGTGGATGAGGAACACGCTGCGGGTTACGTCAATATGGGTGCTGTCCTCGGGCTTCAAGGAAACTATGAGGCATCGCTGAGTTATCTCAGAAAGGCTCTATCAATTAACGAAGAGTTGGCGGTCACGTATCTCTACGCCGGGGCCGTCCTCTGGAAGCAGGGCAAGCCAGACCACGCCCTTCGAGTGCTTGATAAGCTTGAAGCAATGCCAAAGGGTACGGGAATCAGCGATCTTTATAAGCTAAAGGCAGTGATCTTCGAGGACCTGGGTCGGCCTCAGGAAGAGATTGACCAAATGCTCAGGAAAAAAGAGATCGCCAAGCTGAAGAATCCCTATCAGTTTGGACAATTAGCCCGATAACTGGGCATGCCGGTAGAGGCGGCGACTCGATCTGCGACGCGGAAACCCCTGGCATTCGCCGTCGGGGTGGGCGGATCGGTCACTTTATT
This sequence comes from Gammaproteobacteria bacterium, assembly GCA_038131525.1. Lineage (GTDB taxonomy): Bacteria > Pseudomonadota > Gammaproteobacteria > Arenicellales > UBA868 > UBA868. Next base: position 414,726 of record JAYPPP010000001.1, read on the forward strand.
CGAAAAAGAGCTGCTGATCGTCCGAAATGGCTGGGTAAACCACTTGTTGCGCTGGGTATCAGGCGCCACTCCCCGAATAGAGCGGACGATTCCGCTACGCCATATCTCGGGGGTCGCAATTGTAAAGCCTTTGTTATTGAACGAATACTTTCTGATTGCCTACCCGGGCGCGCCCCCGGCAACAGGCTATCAACTCCATGATGCCATCTCAGAAAATGCGGTCATGATGAATTTCTTTGATAACCGAGCGTTTTACCAGCTTAAAGACCAGCTTGACGCTCTACTGGATTACAAGTGACGCCGTGGTTGATACGCTAAACCATCCTCGACTGAGCGAGCCTGTCGTCTATGCTTCTTAGCCTAGTCTTAGTTGTTGTGTTGTTTATTGCGGTCTCGACAAGCGCTCGGTTGATCGTTCTTGGGTTAGCGCGCGAAGAATTCGCCCAGATGCCTGTGTTCTGGCGCTTGAGCACCCTTACGGGAATCACGGTGGGAGTGATCGCTATTATTGCAACGATTGCCCCGGAGGATCGCAGTTTAAACGCGATATTCAACGCTGAAAGTTATTGGGCAATTGATCTTCAGGACTGGATCGCTCAAGTTCTGAATCCTTTAGCTTTTGACCGGGAGTCGGGAGCTCAAAATCTCAATAAGAGTTCCTTGGGATCGGGGCTGGCGCTTGGTGTGCTGCCGCTCTTGGTGGCGAGTTATATCTTTGCGACTTTTTGGCTAAATGCTTCGACAAATCGGCGAGTGCGTGTTCTGGTGTCAGGTGTTGTCTGGGCTTTCGTCACGGGCTGGTTAGTCAAGGGCCTAACCTCGCTGGCGCTATGGGGCGTCCATCACCTTAATTTCTGGATCTTTTTCGCGGCAATAGTTTTTCTTCGGTGGCCGTTTGTGCGTCTGAGCTTCTTCCGTCCCGGCGCGAGTACCTCAGAGGGTGCGCCAAAGCCGAGGTGAGTCGCGTAGGGGTTTTTTAACGAAGCGGTGCCAACCGCTGACATGAAAAGAGGAGTCTTTATGTTGGATAAATCAAGTAAGCAAAAGCACGTGTTGAGTGGTCTTGCGGCACTCATCCTTGCTGGTATTGTGAGTTCCGCATCGGTTTCCGCCAGCTCGACGATGGAGCATGGCTCGTCAGAGCATGATCACTCAAGTCATGATCACGGCGATGATCATTCCGGACATTCGATGGACGGGGGAAGCATGTCTGTAGACGTGAGTACCGAGAAGGGCTCTACCTGGGGAACCTTCGTTGTTCGGTTGGATCACGGAGTTGACACCTTGCCGCTGAATCAGATGCATAAGTGTGTGATTGAAATTCTGGACAAAGAGGGTAATCCTGTTGAGGGCGCACAAATTTGGGTAGACGGCGGGATGCCGGCTCATGGGCATGGGCTGCCGACAAAGCCCCGTGTCACTAAGAGTTTAGGCGATGGAAAGTATCTGGTGGAGGGCCTGAAATTTTCGATGCACGGCATGTGGCAGCTGGTTTTTGACATTCGGACGGCCAGTCAAGAAGACAGCGTTATCTTTAATTTTGAGGTCTGAGTGTTTCTATCTGCTGGGAAGACGCAGAGGAAGGGCTAGAGAAATGTTTGCCACGCCCGTTTCGCGGTACGTAGGCGTTGTTCTCCTAGCCACGTGGTCACTCGCGTGCAGCGCAAATGGCGCTGGAGTTGACTGGACAGATGCCGAAAAAGCGCTTATCCGATCGTTGGAGTTAGGCAGCGATTTTAGCCCGCCACCGAGCGTCTCAAATCAGTACGCCAATGATGAGCGAGCCGTTCGTTTTGGCCATCAACTGTTTTTTGATAAGCGATTCAGCTCTAACGGTGAAGTGGCTTGCTCCTCCTGTCATATCCCGGAAAAACTGTTCATCGACGGATCGGCGTTGGCGACCGGAGGTCTGCAAACGACAGACCGCAAAACCATGACGATAATTGGCGTGTCGATCAGCCCCTGGCTTTTTTGGGATGGGCGGAAGGATAGCTTGTGGTCTCAGGCGTTGGGCCCGTGGGAGAGTCCGGTTGAGCATGGGGGTGACCGCGCACATTATGCCCACCTGGTGGCGAAGCATTACGCACAAACCTATGAGCGGATCTTTGGTCCGCTCCCGAGTCTCGATGACGATAGTCGTTTCCCGTTACATGCGTCTCCAAACTCTTCGGATCCCGTGAAGCGAACGGCCTGGAGCAAAATGGCGGCCGAGGATCAAGATGCAATTTCGACGGTTTTTGTGAATATGGGGAAAGCGGTGGCGGCTTATCAGCGTCAATTCCTGCCTAAGAGATCACGATTCGATCAATACGCTCAGGCGGTGCATCGCTCGGCGCAGGCTGATGGCGTGGCTGGGATTCTTACGCCCGAAGAGGAGGAAGGTCTACGTCTGTTTATTAGTGAAGAAGGAGGGCGATGTATCCAGTGCCACAACGGTCCTCTCCTTACCAATAATGAATTCCATAACACGGGGGTACCGCCCAGTGAAGGTCGGCGGCCCGATCGCGGGCGATTAGAAGGGGTGAAGTTGTTGTTGGATGACGAGTTCAACTGTTTGGGCCGCTTCAGCGATGCGACGCCGGATAAATGTGACGAGCTCACATTTATCAACTCCGACGGACCGGAACTCGAGGGTGCTATGCGGACACCCTCGCTTCGAAATATTACTCATCTTGCGCCTTTCATGCATCAGGGACAGTTTGCCAGCCTCGACCGGGTGCTCGCCCACTATAACGATGCTCCCGCGTCGCTGATTGGCCATTCCGAGTTAAGACCTCTTGGTTTGGATGAGCGTCAGTTGGCGAGTCTGGCCGCCTTTCTAACTACATTGGATGGTGGGGTCGCTGCACCTCAAAACCTCTTGCAACCGCCGTTTATGCCCGAATAAAACGGCAGGAATCATGTGATGCTTATGAATAACGAAAATAAAGACCGATTCGTTTGTTGGTTTGGTGTATTGGCCGCACTGCTGTTTGCTGGGCCGGCTTGTGCGGGTCTAAAAGTATTTGCCTGCCACGAGGAGTGGGCGATCCTGGCCGAAGAGCTAGCCGGCGAGTCGGCGTCGATTTTCACCCCAGGAACCACCGCTGAAAACTCTCGTAAGATTCAGCTGTCTGGATCAATAGATAGCGCCTTGCGAAGTGCGGATGTTGTGCTTTGCTCGAGTAAATTTAAATGGTTGTCGCAAGCGATAGAGAAGAGTGGCAACCCCAATATTCAGGTTGGCGCATCCGGGCTTATCTTGGCTGATGAACTTGTTAAGTTGAATGTGATCGAGGATGGCCACTCAAGTCATACTCACTACAACCGATATGTCCATGCTGATCCCAAGCGGCTACGCGCGATTGCGGGCCAGACAACGGCCCGTCTTATTCAGATTGATGCGGCGTCAGCGGATGTCTACAGGGCCAATGCAAAAAGATTTATCGGTGATCTCGGAGCGCTAATTGCCGAAGTCGAGAAGGATGTAACGGGCTTGGAAGGGAAGTCAGTTGTCAGTGATGTTTACAGCGCCTATTTGCTTGACTGGCTAGGCCTGCAGGTGACCACCAGTATTGAGATCGCGGCAGGTCGAGAAGCGTTCGGCGTTGTTCACACGAGCATGGGAGACCCATCGGCGCACGTCGCGTTTGCCTCGCAGCGCGATCTTCCCATAGTGGTTATACCTTTTGGGCCAGATCGCAGCGGACCGGCGAAAAGCTATATTGACTATTTCCGCGCAGCAGCGTCATCGTTAATAGGCGCACTCTAGGACTTATTAGATGTTCCGGTTTCTCGTAAGCGCCAGCCTTCGCAGTCGACTAATTATCCTGCTCGTGGCCGCCGCCATGATGGGATACGGCCTCGTGGTTCAACGCGAACTGCCGATCGATATCTTTCCCGACCTCAATAAAGGTCTGGTGACGATAATGGCTGAGTCAAATGGGCTCGCGCCGGAAGAGGTTGAAGCCCTGGTCACGACCCCGATCGAGTGGGCGATGGCCGGAGCAGATGGCATGACGCGAGTTCGAAGCGTGTCGACGACGGGCCTGTCGATTGTTTATGTGGAGTTTGACTGGAATGTCGATGTTTACAAGGCGCGACAGATAGTAGCTGAGCGTCTGGATACCGCGGATGATCAGATGCCGCCCGGCATCCAGCCCACCCTGATGCCGATTTCCTCATACATGGGGGAAATCCTTTTAACCGCTATTGTGAGTGAGGACGTTGATCCGATGGCGCTGCGAGAAATGGCCGATTGGATCATTGCGCCGCGACTAAGAGCGATTCCGGGGGTCAGTCGAGTCGTCCCGCTTGGTGGCCTGGTGCGCCAGTATCACGTCATTCCGGATCTGATGCGGATGAACCAATTAGGAATCTCCATTAGCGATATCGAAGAGGCCGTCCAACAGTTCGGCAGCAATACGGGAGGCGGAGTCGTTGACGAGACGTCGCAGGAATTTCTCATCCGAAATATAGGACGCACCACAAGCCTTGACGAGTTGCGCAACCTATCCATCGGCATGCGAGGCAGTCAGCCGATTCTCCTTCATCAAGTGGCTGGCGTAGAGTTTGTGCCAAAGCAGAGACGGGGCGATGGCGGGCTTAATGGTCTGGATGCCGTATTGCTTTCTGTTCAGAAGCAGCCGGGTGCGGACACGCTGAGACTCACAGAAGAGATCGATCTCGTTTTGGCGGAATTAAGCGAGACATTTCCAGCAAGTTTAAAGATTGATGATTACGTCTTTCGTCAAGCCGATTTCATCGAGGCATCGATCTTCAATCTGAAGAAAGTATTGGTCGAAGCGGTTCTTGCGGTTACGGTTATTTTGTTTTTGTTTCTCGCTAATGTCCGCACGACATCGATATCGCTAGTGGCTATTCCACTATCTTTACTCACCACGTTAATCGTCTTTAAATTGCTTGGACTAACGATCAATACGATGACCTTGGGCGGGCTTGCTATAGCAATCGGTGAACTCGTCGACGATGCCGTGGTTGATGTGGAGAATATTTACCGACGACTGTCAGAAAACCGGCTTCTGAAAGTACCCAGGGCGACCTTGCTGGTCGTTGCAGATGCCTCTCAAGAGATTCGCTCAGGGATCGTGTACTCGACGTTTATTATCGTCCTGGTGTTCGTGCCGATTTTCGCTGTTCCGGGGATTGAGGGAAGAATGTTCGCGCCTCTCGGGATGGCGTATATCATCTCTATTCTTGCGAGTCTGCTGGTCTCGATTACCGTAACCCCAGTGCTTTGCTCGCATTTGTTGCCGAACATGAAGCGTCTCTCCCATCAAGAGACCTGGACGGTTCGGAAATTGAAGACTTGGAACGAGCGCATTCTTCATAGGGTCATGGACCGACCGGCACCGATCTTTCTGGCGCTCACCGTTGCTGTCGGAGTAGCGGCTTTTACCGTACCCACCTTGCCAAGAACCTTTTTGCCCGCCTTTCAGGAGGGATCCTTAACGGTTTCGGTGGCGCTTCAGCCTGGGATCTCACTGGATGAATCCGTCAAAATTGGAAAGGTTGTGGAGCGTCTGATCATGCAGGTGCCGGAGGTTGTCAGTGTGGGTCGTCGGACAGGCCGGTCAGAGCAGGATGAGCACGCCTTGGGGGTTCACGCCAACGAGTTTGAGGTGGTGGTTCGCGTCGGCGAGCGCGATATGGAGTCGATCAAACGCGACGTGCGAGGACGGCTCGTCAGCATCCCCGCCGGTATCTCCGTAGGGCAGCCCATCTCGCATCGACTTATCGACCACATGCTAACGGGCGCGCCTGCGCAGATCGTGATAAAGATTTTTGGGGAGGATCTCAGTACGCTACGTTACTTGGCGAATCAAATGGAGCTTCGCCTTAGCGAGATACAAGGGCTTGTCGATATCAATACGGAGCGGCAGACGCTGATTCCGCAAATCCAAGTCCAGCTTGACCCGCAGAAAGCGAAACTGTTCGGTCTCCCACAGGGCGCTCTTACCCGACAGTTGGGTCACCTGACCAATGGAATTGAGGTGGCGCAGATTGTCGACAACGAGCGGTATTTTGACGTGGTCGTTCGAATGAAAGAGTCCGAGCGTGACGCGCGGCACTTGTCAAGCGCCTTGATGATGACGGCGACGGGACCAGTCCCACTCTCTATGATCGCCAACGTGATTGAGTCGAGTGGACCGAATCAGTTACTGAAGGAGAACGGTCGGCAGCGTTTAATGGTCATGGCCAATGCCGACAAAAAGAACGACAAAACTGTCGCCTCGGATATTCGCGCTATGCTTAATAGTTTCGAGTTACCAAATGGTTACTACGTCCAGTTTGAGGGCCGTTATGCTGAGCAGGACACCTCAGCCAAGCGGCTGTTTTTTCTTGGACTGCTGTCGCTGGTTTTAATCTTCGCTGTGCTGGTCACGCGATATCGTTCGGCTGTGCTTGCTCTGATCATCATGGCAAACGTGCCTCTTGCGTTGATTGGAAGTGTGCTTGCGCTGAAATTCACAGGTTTAGAGGTTTCCGTCGCCAGTGCAGTTGGATTTATCACCCTCACGGGAATTTGCACGCGTAACGGAATTCTGAAAATCAGTCACTTTATTAATTTGGTCCTTTACGAGGGCGAGACGTTTGGCCGAAGCGTGATCATTCGCGGCAGTCAGGAACGACTCAAACCCGTCCTGATGACTGCCGCATCGGCATGTTTCGGTCTGTTGCCTCTGCTCTTCGCAGGGGACGCAGCAGGGATGGAAATGCTGTTCCCTGTGGCGGTCGTCATCACAGGCGGATTACTGGTGTCGACAGCGCTTGATGCGGTTTTAACGCCGGTTTTATTCTTGAGGTTTGGCGAGGCCTCGTTGAATCGTCTCGTGAAACTCCGCGGAGGGCCTTCAGAGGCAGGGATCGCTGAGGCGTATTAGACTTTCCAGCGTCACCTAGACGGAACTTGGTTTCAGTTACGATGTATTTGCAAAATTCCGCGGCGCAAGAGGGTAACGCATGAGGCAGGGAGGCAGGCGATGATCTCAACGGTGGACAGCTCCGGCGAGAAGCTCGCTCCGGCAGACTCCCGCGCAAAAGTAATTACTGTGGCCACTATCAAAGGAGGCTCAGGTAAATCGACGCTGGTAGCGGGACTCGCGAGCCACTGGGCGGTCGAAGGAAGACGGGTAGCGATTATTGATGCGGATCCGAACGGCACGCTGAGTCGATGGTGTGAGAAGCCAAATCGACTTGGCGCCTTGCCGTTAACCTCAGATGTTGATGAATACTCGATGGTCCCCGAGATCAATCGATATAAGCCTGGCAATGATTATGTGATAGTCGACTGCGCAGGGTTTGCAAGTCAATCGATGATTTTCGCATTAGGCGCGTCCGATGCAGTCCTCATCCCGGTAATGGCAGACGAAGCGAATATCTATGAGGCCGTGAGAACTCAGCGCCTTGCAGAGAACGCCGCAACGATGTCAGGCCGGCAGCCTGTAGTCTTTGGCGTGCTTAACCGGGTCAAGCGTGCGCTCGTTACCGAGCATTCCAAAGCGCAGCTCGATCAATTGGGTTTGCCCCTTTTGTCTGCGACTGTAGGAGATCGTGCGATTTTTCAGGAAGCCTCATTTCATGGGACATCTCCATTGGAGTTATCCCCCTCATCGGTCGCGGCTCGAGAGATACGATCGGTCGCTTATGAAATTGAGAACATCCTTAGTGGGCTCGAGGATCAAAGGGTTCCGCCCGACTTGGCATCCAATTAGTGTGGTGATTCGTGGGAAAACGTAAGATCCCAGATGTCCGGGTATCGGCGGCGGCTGATGTGCCGAAGCCGTTGGCACGCGCGGGACACGCTGGATTTAACGGCGGACTCACACTCGGCACCGCCGACAGAAGGCGGGCTTCGATCAGAGTCGCCCGTTGTGAAATCTCAGCGGGGTGAGCCAGGCGAAGAGGCCAGGGCCCCAAAGGTCAGGGCGCCTGAAACTGAAGACTTGCCGAGCCAAGGCCAGCGAGCTCGCTCTGAGAATCGCGCGGATAACACGCTTTATGCTCGAAGCCTCCTGACGAAATGGCAGTACGCCTTGGTGGGCGCGGTCTTTGCATTAATTGGCGTGGTCAGTTTTTTCATATCTGACGACATCAATGAGCGAAGCCCGTCAGTATCTGATGAGCGGTCATCGTCAACTAAATCTAATCCAGTTGCCGTTCCCGCCGCCGATGATACGCAGGCTCTGCAGGCTGCGGACACAGCCGGTGAGGTCATTCCCGATCATGCAGCGCTAAGCGTCGCGATACTTGATCTAACGGCCGCGATGCGTCGGTCAGAAGGCTTTGAGCAACAATTGAAAGCGGTGTTGGCCTTATCGGAGAATTCCCAGCGGCCTGATGAGCTGGACCAGCTGACAGAGTTAGTGGCCAGATATGCACCACAAAGGGTTCCATCTAATCAGGGGCTTCGAGAGTTGCTCCCTACTTTGCAGCTAGAAGTCGAGGTCTTCTCGGGTCTCGAGCCTCCCTCCTCCAGTCGCCGTTTGTTCCTGTCCGCGTTGGCGTTTTTCAGCGAGGAGGCTAACGATAAATTAACCCGTTTCGAGAGGACGCAAGCCATTTTTGAAGTCACTGCAAATCAGCTTGAGGCCGATAAATTATTGGGGGCGATTGCCGCGCTTTCTCATCTGGAGCCGACCCAAAAGAATGTGGCTCAAGGATATGTAGACTTGGTTCGCGCGCGACTTGCTTTGAATGATGCGGCTCGGCTATTTGAGGCCCACGTCCTGAATAATCTGAATAGCTAGAGCGCTAGGGATTTGGTTATGGGCAAAGCCCCAGAGCGGGTGGAATTGACCTTGCCGCCGTTGAATGCCGGCCTCGACTCACTGAAGTCGCTGTCTTAACTCTTTCTCGGCAGTGGCCGATATGCTTCGGGCGACCTCAAGTGCTACTTGATAACGCCTTATTGATTCCAGCCATGGCCCGAGCTCTTCCGCAAAAGGGGACTCAAGCGTGGAGATAATGTATTCAGCGCGCGCTGTTTCCTGGGTACGAAGGTAACCGATCGCTTGGTCAACATGTTGCAGGGCGATCTCTTCGGAGGTCGGGCGACCGACTGGAACCCCCAGCTTGTATTGAACGGTGGATAGTGTTTCCACCCAGAATCGACCCAAGCTGGACTCGGGGAAAAACCGTTTCTCCCGGTAGGCCATGAGGGTCGCAAGCAGTTGTGTGGGCGTTTGACTTCCGCTTTGGGCCATCGGCATCAGTCTATCCAGGCTTTGGCGAATCTGTGAGTCCGCTTCTGTTAGGGAATAAATGTTGACCCATTCGGGTGCGAAGCCTTCGCCCGCAGCAATCTTCGACAGAAGTTGCGCTGCTGCAACGCCAAATACCGGAGAGCCGACCGAATCCTGACTCTGACTCGATGCTTCAACCGAGTCTAAACGAGTGATGAAGCCTTGTAGTTGCCGGTCGTAATTTGCGATTGACTCAGCGTTCTGAGTAGCGAGATTAATAGACTGGGCGACGTCCGCCTCAAGGCCCGAAAGGCGTTGGTTGTTCCGGTCGACATTCGTCGTAAGTGCACTCGTTGCCGAACTGACCTCGATGAGCGCTGGATCCGGACTCCTGAAGAACTGGGTCGCGAGGTACACGACAAAAAGAGCGAGCAGTGCCCCAAGAAATGCGCCAGAAGTGATTGGGTGTTTCTGCGCGAAAGACGCTGCTGCACGTAACCGATCGCGAAACAGGCGCAACGGTTCAACAAGCCGTCCAAGCGGGTTGCTCGTGTGCGTCGGGGTGTCGTCGCCATGGGCGTCGAGCACGGTGAACCTCGGGGAGGAACGATCGTCGGAGGCCTTGTTCGAGTCGCTCGACTCCTGTGCTGCCCAGTCTTTCTCAAGCGTCGATTCAGATGATGGATTCATAGTAGTTGTTCTGGCCTATCGAATTTGAGCGAGCAATCCCACGCCCGCGGACACAACACGATCATTGGGTGCGAGGTTACCCGCGACTAAAACGGTTTTGGCGTCAATCGGAACCACCGATACCTGAGTTTTAAGAAATATTTCGGCGGAAAGTTTTTTCCAGACTAGAGCGGTGCCGTCTGTGTCGCGAACAATACTGCTCCGAGGGACCACGATTCCGGACACTTCGGAGTCGTCCGTACGAACAAATACCGTGACGGGATTGCCAATGGACAGCGCCGCGGCGTTAGTCGATACCACCTCAAAGAGCAAGGGAATAGCTTGGTTGTTGAGTGATAGGCCGCCGCCTACAAAGGCGAGGTCGAGCGAGCTTCCGTCAAGTGTGAGGGCATTCGCGCTTCTGATGGAGCTCTGGAGACCTTGGGCATAGCCGGACGCTTCTACCCATAGCATCTGCGGATCGACAATTCGAAAAAGGGTGGCGCCTTCTTCGACATGCTGCCCCGCTGAGGCGCCTACTTCAGAAATGACGCCATCTGTTCGGGCCCGAAGGTCATAGGATTTATTCAGTGATTCTTCGAGGACGGAAAGTCGACGTACGAGGCCCTGAATCTCGGTTCGAATTTCCTCTATCTTGTTGATACGATAGCGCACATAAACGACTTCGTTAAGCATGGCCATTCGCTTGCGTGCCAACTCGATCTCGTTAGTAAGCTCCGTGATTCGCTCCCGAACCTGCGCCTCCTCAAGATGATTATTTATAGGTCGAAGCTTGGCTAAGAGCTGACCCTTTGAGACGCGTTGTCCCACAAAAGGAAAATGACCGTTTGCTGTTTCCAGAGACCCACGATAGGTCGCCTGAACCAAAATGTTGCTGGCCGGGTTTACGACCACTCTTCCTGGGAGTTCTATTCCGACCGGTACATTGCTGAGTTGGCCTGCGATTGTTCTGACACCGAAGGCGCGCTGACTGGAAATGGGCAAAAAGATCGTTCCATCAGGGTTCACCTTGGGTTTCTCTCTCATCAAGGAAAGTTGTAGTGAAGAAAGCTCGGACACTGTGTTGGACAATGTCACGGTGGCAGCCTCGTCACCGGGGTCGGCAATACGCGCGTTAGATCTTTGTTCTTCGTCACCTTCACTAGCGGGGATTTGGGATTGGTCCCCAATGCTCGCCGAATGAGTTGATCGGGTCGGCGCAGATTCCAGCGGGCTTTGCTGGCCCGCGGTGTGGGCTGACGTCGGAGTGCTGGCATACCCAATGGTAGCGGCCATTACTGGCTGAGATTCGCCAAAAACTGGACTGGCATTAACCCCCGAGTCTTGCGCGTTTGAAAGCAGCCGAGTATTTTTCTGCTTCTCGAGACTCGCCCCGAAACTGCCATCGGACGGAGGCTCCACGATATACATCGCGATTGCCTCTCCCGCCACCTCCGGAGCAAGTTGAATCGCCGTTGCCCCAAGGGTTAGCCCGAGGACTGCGAGGATGAGTAGCATCAGGGGTCTCGGTTGGAGTGCAGCCTAAAACAAATTATCAGCAGCCCAGATACCCGCAACGCCGCCGGCAATCATGCCGGTCAAAGTAACGAGTCCGCTGCCACCGAGCAGATCGGTCAAAACCGCCCCGCTGATCATGCCGACACCCATCCCCATGAGTGCATTACTGTCCATCTGTCGGAATCGATCAGTCGCATCGTTCATGTAATCCGCTATTTCCTGCTGGATATCCTCAGCGAGTGCCGCTGAGATTTCGGAGGCGTTCTCAACGGTCACAGCAGCCTCGGCCTCGGCCGATTCCGTAGATTGCGCCCATACCGGTGAATACGCTCCTGAAAGCAGAAACAATCCTGTCAGGAGAGGTGCACATCGCTTCAGCCAAACTGCCATCTTGAGTCCTCGCGAGGTAGTGGAAAAGATGCTTGGTATCTATCATCCACGCATATGCTCATAGTAGCGAGAACTGACAGGATTTGCCACTTTATACCGAAAAAAGCAGGCTCAAATGACGCCTTCACAAACAGTTGTTTCCCGAGAGGGTGCGGCTAGCAAGAACTCGTTGAATTCGTGCTAAAGTGGACGGAGTGTGGTCCTGATCGTTCGTCCAAAAATCTGGAGGAAAAAAATGAAAAACTTAAAAGCCATAGTGATAACCCTGATGATGGGCACATTCATTCTTTCGAGCGCCCCGGCCCGAGCGCAGAACGACTCCGCTACGATAGCAGCCACTGGACTCATGGTAGAGGAAAAAAGCGACGGCCTCAGATATCTCGCTATTGGTGCGGGAGCGGTAGCTGGTGTTGCTTTGCTCAATTTGGTGACGGGCGGCATGGCTATGGTGCCGATTATTGGGGCGGGAATGGATACCGGTCTCGCAATGGGTGTGGCAGCGGACGGGGGTCTGGGAGCAGCGGTAAGGGTGTCGACCCGATGGGCTGCGACGGCTCTGGCAGCAGTCGGTGGTGGTATAGCGGGTAACGCGCTCTACGATTAATCTGCGACCTGACCAGACAAAGGTTTTGAAAAGACCGGCGCATGCCGGTCTTTTTTTTTGCGAAAAGATGTGTTTTTAACCGAGGGAATAACGTGAGAAAGCAAAGTCTCGAAAGCAATCGCTCGAGGTTCTGGTGCAAGAGTCAAAAGGCCTCTTGGTCTGTTGGCGCTCACTTGCTCCTGTTACTCGCCAGCCCAGTGCTTGCCGCAGAGTTTAACCTGTCGGTGGACCCCATAATGATCAATGCCGGTGAGTTTAGTCGACCTGGTATCGGATACAACGGCGCGTCGCCTGGCCCCACACTTCGCATGAGAGAAGGGGATACAGCGACCATTCATGTGACCAATAACCTTGAGGTTCCAACGTCGATCCACTGGCACGGTCTGATCCTCCCGTTTGATCAGGACGGGGTGCCGGGGATTAGTTATTCAGGGATTGCCCCTGGGGAGACATTTACTTACCGCTTTCCGATCGTGCAGAGTGGAACCTATTGGTTTCACAGTCACAGTGGGTTTCAGGAATCAGATGGTGCTTATGGCTCCATTGTTATTGAGCCTGAAGAGAGCAAACAAAATGTAGCGGACCGCGAGTACATCGTTCAATTAACGGACAAGCACGTGCACTCGGGGATCGAATCATGCGTAACCTCAAGCTTAAAGCAGATTACTACTCTGAGGCGGATATCTCCGAGGTGCCATGGTCAGAGCGCCTCTTCTGGGGAAGGATGCGAATGTCCCCGATTGATATTGAGGATGTGCAAGGTTTTACGACGTTGATCAATGGGAAGTCAGCCGAGGAAAATTGGACGGGGATCTTCGAGAAGGGCGAAACGGTTCGATTGCGTCTTATTAACTCATCAGCCATGACTTACTTTGATGTGCGGGTCCCTGGCGCTCAAATGATGGTTGTTCAGGCCGATGGAAACAGCGTGGAGCCCGTCACGGTGGATGAACTTCGGATTGCGGTCGGGGAAACTTATGATGTGGTTGTAGGGCCTCTAACGGAATTGGCGTATACGATTTTTGCGGAGTCTCTTGGTCGAACAGAGTTTGGGCGGGCAACGCTCGCTCAAAAAGAGGGCCTTGCGGCGGAAATTCCTGAGTTGCGATCACCTCCGGTGCTTACGCCCGCGGATATGGGCACCATGGCGGGAATGCCAACCATGGCGAATATGGGTTCATCAGCGGAGGCCCAAGGCATGGGTAACGGGGCGGCGATGGGAGGCATGGGCTCGAAGGGCGATCCGTTCTATGCGGCTGGGAGCGGTCTGATGCCAATGGCTGCAAATGGGGGAAAGTTCCTTTCCTACCAGGATCTCCGGGCAACAGCACCCTGGTACGAGGACCGACAGGCAACACGGGAAGTTGAGATTCGATTAACCGGAAATATGGAGCGCTATATCTGGTCTCTAAACGGGGTCAAGTTTAAAGATGCGGAGCCAATCCGATTAACCTATGGTGAGAGAGTGAGATTTAAGTTTGTAAACGAGACCATGATGGTGCATCCGATGCATCTCCACGGAATGTGGTCAATTCTGGATACCGGCAAAGGGCAATGGGATCCTGTAAAGCATACGATCAATATTGCTCCCGGTACGACGGTCTATACGGAGGTTGAGGTAGACGCTCCGGGTGAATGGGCGTTTCACTGTCATCTCGCCTACCACGCTGATGCTGGAATGTTTCGTAAGGTGATCGTCGAGGGAAGCCCTTCCTCAGCAGCAGTCGAACCACAACAGTAGACGAGGTACTAGGAATGGTGAACCCTCTCGGACGGGCGGCGGGGCTATTGGCAACTCTCATAATGGTCAGTGCGCATGCGCTGGAGGAGCCAATGATCTATGGCCTCAACGTCGAGCAGCTCGAGTGGCGATCGGCAGATGGTAGTGCGGGGCTGGTCAAGTGGAATGGTGAATTTCTGGTTGGATCGGATGAGAGAAAATGGGTATTGCGGAATCAAGCCGAGTTAGAGATCGATGAGAACGTTTTCGAGTCATTCGAGACCTACGGGCTCCTCCGATTTCCGATGACACGATTTTACGACGTTGAGGTGGGTCTTCGCGCCGATACTCCTGAGGACCTGGAGCGACTGTCTGGCGTGATCGGTGTGAGGGGAACTGGCCCCTATTTTGTCGAGACCGGTGTGCAGCTTTCTATCGCAGAGTATTCCTCTGCGCGTCTGGAATTTGAGTATGAAGCACCGTTCCTTTTTGGTTCAACACTCATCCCCAGCGTGGAATTAGATATTCCTCTTAACGATGATCCTGAAACCGACGTAGGCGCGTGGGGAGCAAGTGTGGAAATTGGCGCCAGAGCTGCATTCAGCCTCGGTTATGGTTGGAGTGCTCACGCGGGCGTTCATTATGAAACAGTCACCGGCGCCACCAGAGATATTGCCAAGGCCAAGCAAGGAGAGGTTGATGATCTGAGGTTTGTGGCTGGCGTCTCATTTATGTTCTGAGCTCTTTGTCGACTTGCGGTGTCTCTTTTCTTAAGGACGGTGTCGGCCAGCCAAAACGCAAGCGTTAGGCTTTCCCATCCCAATGACTCGAATGCTTAACGCTCCTGGAATCGTAATGAGTAAAAAACGGGAGGCGGAATCTCTAAAGAGATGGAGCCGGGGGCTGCTACTTTTTTTTCTAATGCTTGTGCTGCAGCGGTTCGCGATGGCAAATGCTCAGACAGCGGATGATGCCGTGAACTGCAGTGGAATGGCGCTCGCCTCAACGTTGATTCCTCCAGAGAAAGTGTCAAGCATTACAAAATTGACCTCTGATTATGTGGAGACTTTTTATAGCTCCATGCATATGGTCTCCCAAGTGTACTTTGGTGTTTACGTCGTTAATCGGGGAGAGGGTCAGCCGATGCCGACGAATCGCGAGATATTCGAAGCGCGGGCGGAGCGTTTGAGGGCGCTGTCTTTTCAGTATGAGCGCGACCCAGATGCAATTCGGCGGCTCTATCTTTGGTGTGATGCATGGGCTATATCCCTCTCCGCGCATCTTGAGTCGATTGCAAAAAATGCAGTTGTGAGTGAAGAAGAAGCGATCGAAATGTTTCAATCAGCACCAGGAATGGTTAAAGATATCGTGTTTGGGGAAGAAGCATTCGCGCTGGGTGCTGCGCTCGCTGATGCCGGCTTTCGCACGTTTATCGATGCTGGGCGAACGCCGCCGGCCTGGCCGGGGGTCGAGACTTCGGAGGTGGATAATGGTCCACGAGAAAACAGTCAATAGTGGTGCGCCTCTTCATTATCAGAAGTTTAAAAATTCAAAGCGCGACTTAGGAGCGCTCTCATGCGAAGATTAGTGATTGCAGCAGGTTTCAGTCTGATTGCGTCGACCGTGTCGGCTGACGATGTCGCCGTTGAAGTGGTTGCAAAGACGACCACCAGTTGGGATGGTTCCTCACTCCCCGCCTATCCATCAGGGCAGCCTGAAATCACGATTCTGCGAATCAAAATCCCCGCTGGCGTAAAGCTGCCTATGCATAAGCACCCGGTGATTAATGCTGGCCTACTCCTTCGGGGAGAACTCACCATCACTACAAAGAATGGTCAACGCCTGCGTCTGAAGGCCGGCGACAGCATAGTTGAGCTCGTCGATAAATGGCACTTTGGTGCCAACACGGGTGAATCAGAAGCGGAGATCGTGGTTTTTTATGCAGGCCTCGAGGGCCAGCCGATTACCAATTCGGAGTGAGTGGCGCCAAGGGTTTATGGTTTAAGGCGAGGCTTAACGCCTCGAAGAGATTAATGTAAATCGGTTTATTTACTCTTGATCAATGCATACTTCCCACTAGTCAACGCGTTAAGCTGCTGGGGCGTCAGCTTGAAAACCGCGTTTGGTGTGCCTGCAGCAGCCCAGATCTCAGAGAAGTTTTGAAGATCTAGATCCAAGCACCGTTGTCAACGGATGAGTGTGGCCGACCGGCGGAATTCCGCCAATAGAAAAGCCCGTCTGTTGTTTTACGAAGTCCGCGTCCGCGCGTTCGATGGAAGACCCAATGACCTGAGCTACGGAATCGGTATTCACTCGATTTGCTCCTGAGGCAATCACCAGGACAGCGCGTCCCTCAGTATCTTTAAACACAAGAGACTTGGCGATCTGCGCGATGGAGCAGCCGATTGCCGATGCCGCCTGCTGCGCACTCGCGGTGGGCTCGTCAAATTCGAGCACAACGTAATCACTGCCCAGAAACCCTGAACCCACTTAGCTTTACGATGCGTTGCCGGCTTCATAATGCGAGAATACCAGCGTCCCGATGGTGTGGGCTCGATAGAATCTATTCATCAAAGAGTCTCGAAGCAATAAAAGCCTAAAAATGAAAGAACCTGAGTTGGAGATTGAAAGCCCGGCGGTATATCGCCTGATGCCGACACGGCTTCAGGAAAAAATCGGCGAAGAAAAAACCCGCTGTAATTTATGCCTGTGGCGTTGTGGCCTGCATCACGGGCAGCGCGGATTCTGTCAGGCGCATGTGAATCGGAATGGCACGCTGTATAACCTGTCTTACGGGATTATTTCAGCGATGGATGTCGGCCCGATCGAGGCCAAGCCGGTGCGGCATTACCGCCCTGGTACTCAAGTGCTATCGGTAGGGAGTTACGGTTGCAGCTTTCGTTGCGGCGGATGCCATAACCTAGAGATTTCGTGGGGAACCGATGCCCTGGATCAACTCGCCCGGGGTGAATCAAGAGCGGCTTTTGTGCCGGCAGAACAGTTGGTGAAAGCCGCCATTGATAGCGGCGTTCAGGGTATTGCATTCACCTATTCGGAGCCTGCGGTTTGGCTTGAATATGTTCTTGATGTTGCGGAAATTGCCCATCGGCAAGGTCTTTATATTGTTTATGTGAGCAATAGCTTCGTGACCGACGAGGCGCTTTCATTGCTGAAAGGGAAGGTTGACGTGCTCTGCTCAGACATCAAAAGCATGGACGACAGCTTTTATCAGCGGATTTGTGCCCGTGCATCCGTAGCCGAGGTGCTGGCATCAATCAAAAAGGCGCATGAGCTCGGTATCCATGTGGAAACGAGAACCAATGTGATTCCCGGATACAACGATAACGAGGATGAACTTCGTGCAATAGCGCGGTGGGTTAAAGACAACCTCGGTCCCCAGAGCCCCTGGCATGTCACCCGCTTTTATCCCGCGTATCGTATGGCAGACGTTCCGGCAACGCCGGTGGAAACACTGCAACGGGCGGCCCAGATGGGCCGACAGGTGGGCCTTGAGAATGTTTATGAATACTCCGATAAGGGCTGCGACTGCGCTGATGAAAACGCGCCTGTGTCGAGCTATCTGCCGGGATGGACTTCATTGCATGAAGTCAAAAAGTGTGCGGATTCGTGTTGCGGCGATGACGGTATTTTGCTGAAGCGCTATGAGCGCGAGGCCAATACATCCTCAGCGCCAGCGGTAAAATAGCCCGTTAAAAGGCACGAGAGACGGTCTCATGATCAAGGCAGGCATTATTGGTGGAACGGGTTACACCGGGGTCGAACTGCTTCGGCTTCTCGTTGCTCACCCCGAGGTAGAACTGAATGCGATCAGTTCTCGATCCGAGAAGGGTAAGCCAGTCTCGGACATCTTTCCGAGTCTCAGAGGACGAATTGACCTCGATTTTTGCGATCCGGATGAGGCGGCGCTTGAACGATGTGATGTCGTTTTCGCGGCCACCCCGAATGGGGTCGCGATGACCCATGCCCGAGATCTGATGACCGCAGGAGTGCGTCTTATTGATCTGTCTGCGGATTTTCGGCTCAAAGACCCTGAAGAATGGAGTCGTTGGTACGGAATGCCCCACGCCTGTCCGGAGCTTCTTGAGCAATCGGTCTATGGGTTACCCGAACTCAATCGAAAGCACATTGTGGATGCCCGGTTGATTGCAAATCCAGGCTGCTATCCCACGTCGGTAATTCTGGGCTTTGCCCGCTGCTCGAAGCGGGTCTGGTGCTTACTGACACGCTGATTGCGGATTCCAAGTCCGGCGTCTCGGGTGCCGGGCGGGGTGCGGCGGTCGGCACTTTGATGGCGGAAGTGTCGGATTCGTTCAAGCCTTATGCAGTGGCGGGTCATCGTCATCTCCCAGAGATTCGACAAACGCTTTCGGGTCTTTCAGGTTCTGAGGTGGGCCTTACGTTCGTCCCGCATCTGGTCCCGATGATCCGTGGAATCGAGTCTACGCTGTACGCGCAGCTCAAAGACACATCGATCGATTTGACGGCCCTGTATCGCGAGCGCTTTGCCGGTGAACCTTTTATCGACGTGATGCCAGACGGTTCCCTACCTGAAACCCGAAGCGTGCGGGGTTCGAATGAAGTTCGTATCGCCTGTTATCGGCCGCAGGACGGCAATACAGCGGTGATTTTGGTGGTTGAGGATAATCTCGTGAAGGGTGCTGCGGGTCAGGCGGTGCAGAATATGAACCTGATGTTTGGGTTATCGGAGACGCTCGGACTTCAGAGCGCCGCTCTCTGGCCGTAGTTTTGCCGGGTTGAAAACAAA
Organism: Gammaproteobacteria bacterium; assembly: GCA_038131525.1. Lineage (GTDB taxonomy): Bacteria > Pseudomonadota > Gammaproteobacteria > Arenicellales > UBA868 > UBA868. The sequence goes on from JAYPPP010000001.1 coordinate 433,598, forward strand.
CAGCGAGCGCCCCATATCAATTTTATTGGACCAATGGATTTCGTCATGACCGAATCGACCGAACTGCTCCTTTCAGACAACGCGCTAAAACAACTCAGCGCGCTTATCAAGTCAAAGGCCAATCCGGAACTGCGCTTTCGGGTTTTTGTTCAGGGCGGCGGGTGCTCGGGTTTTCAGTACGGATTTCAGTTTGAGGAGGAGTCCGCCGAGGACGATATTGAGTTTGACCGCGAGGGCGTTAAGGTCGTTGTCGACCCGCTGAGTCTTATGTATTTAGGCGGTGCTGAAGTCGACTTCATCGATGATCTTATGGGCACGCGCTTCGTCGTCAACAACCCCAATGCATCCACGACCTGCGGATGCGGCGCGAGCTTTGGGATCTAGTCAGGTTAAATCTAGCCAGATTAAATAGTCAGAAGCGGACGACGGCTTACGCCACGAGCACTTCTGCCCCTAAGGCAGATAAAGCGCGCCGAGAATTGCCGGGCGTTTCGCTCCGGTAACGCTGGGAAGATTTCCTGGCTTCTCCTCTAGACGCTGATAAGCAAGCCACGCAAATGCGCTGGCCTCTACCCACTGCGGGTCGATGCCAAGTGGACCTGTTGTGCCCACAGAACACCCTGAGGCCACTGATTGGATCTCTTGCATGAGTGCGGTGTTTTGAGCCCCCCCTCCGCACACATAGATTGCCTCGACGCCAGTCGCGTTGTCTCGAATGCCGCGAAGGATCGACCGTGCGGTGAGCGCTCGAAGAGTGGCCTGTACGTCAGCGGGTGCCTCGTCACCTGCGAGACAGGCCGAAAGCCATTCCATATTGAAATATTCAAGACCGGTAGATTTTGGCGCTGCTCTACGAAAATAGCCGTCGCTGAGCATCGTCTCCAAAAGTGGTTGAATAATTTGGCCTTGCGCGGACCACTGTCCGTTGTGATCCCAGTCCCCATCCTCATGCGCGCGAAACCAGTGATCAAGCAGCGTATTACCGGGTCCCGTATCGAAACCGCGGGGTTCAATATCGGCGAGAAGCAGAGTCACGTTCGCAATGCCGCCAATGTTTACGATTGCGCGACCCTCTCGGGGCGTGCTGAACACCGCTTGGTGAAAAGCCGGTACGAGAGGTGCCCCCTCGCCGCCGAGCGCAATATCCATTGCTCGAAAATCGGTTACCGTAGGAACACCGGTCATTTCTGCGATGATTGCGCCGCAGCCCAGCTGTACCGTAAATCCATTCTCCGGTCGGTGACGAACGGTTTGCCCGTGCGATCCGATGACTCGGGGTTTGACGCCGATTTTTTCGATCAAAGCATTAGCGCAGGCCGCATAGGTCTTGGCGAGACTTACCGATAACGCCATGACGTCGTCAAGGCGATCTCGCGAGCCTTCCGAGACGCTTTGAACATCGTGGCGAAGTGTTAACGGATAAGGAACGGAGTGGGTCCCTATCAAAGCGGGGGGGCTTTCGGCGAAGTCAACGGCAGCCGCATCAACACCGTCACGACTGGTGCCTGACATCAGACCGATAGAGATATCAGACATGAGGTTCGTAGTACTTACTGTGCGACAGCCGGAGGGTATTGGCAGTCGCGCTCGCCTAGCCGGTTTTTTCCATGGCCTCCAGCCGATCTAACAAGGCCTTTGAGGCTTCGAGGAACGAGGCTTTCTCTTCAGCCGCAATCGATGCGGCGCGAGGAAACTTTAGGGTCTGCGGGTTCTTCGCTTTTCCCGCCACGTGAATCTCATAGTGAAGGTGCGGGCCCGTGGATAACCCTGTGGAGCCGACGTAGCCAATGATCTGACCTTTTTTCACCCACTTGCCCGAGCGCACGCCCTTCGCGTAACCCGACAGGTGTGCATAGAGTGTTCTGTACTGTTGACCATGTCTGATGATGATAGTTTTTCCATAGCCACCCTTGCGCGAGGCCCGAATCACCTTTCCGTCTGCGGTGGCGATAACCGGCGTGCCTTTGCGCGCACCATAGTCCACGCCAAGATGGGGTCGGCGTACCTTGAGTATGGGATGCAGTCGGCGGTAAGAAAATCCTGAGCTGACGCTTGCACCCGGCACGGGTGAGCGAAGGAATGTGCGCTGGAGGCTCTCGCCCTCGGGGCTGTAGTAGGTCGAGTCGCCGTTGGCATCGATGTGCCGAATCGCATGATGCACTTCGGATCCGGCCTCGAGGCGCGCCGCAAGCACTGGGCCAAGGCCTATTTTTTGGTTATCCAGCCATTGTTCTTCGAAGATGACTGACAGTCGGTCTCCCCGATGAACGTCGGATGAAAAGTCCACTTCCCACTGAAAAATCTCCGTAACGCGATACGCTACTGAGTTCGGTAAGCCGGCCCGTCTTGCGCTATCAAACAGGGTGTCCGTGATTTCAACGATCACTTCCTTTTGGCGGATGTCGAAGGCTCGGTCAATGGACTCAGCGACAAAGGTGTCGTTTTGCGCGACCACGTCCAGATACCGCTGAATCTCCGGCTGATAACGCAAGGCCAACAGGGTGGCTCCCTCACGCTTAATCTTCAGCAAAGACCCGGGTTTAAGTTGAGTTAATTCCTGCGCACCGGGAACCTTGCTGATTTCAATCGCCTGCGCGATATTGAGCTTAAGACGCTTGAAGATGCGTACGAGCGAATCACCTGACTTGATCTCAATGTCATCAAACGGTCGATCGCCAGTGACAGACGGTGTCGGTAAAGCTGCGGTAGGCGGAGACGACGCCACAGCGGGAGAGAGCAGACCCTCATCGGATACGGCTAAAGCGTCAGCATCAACGTTATCAACGTTCGCTAAATCCGAGTCCTCTTTCAGGGTAGTTGATTCGAAAGCCTCATCAGTAGATTTCAACAAAGGAGATATCGCCAGCGATAACTCCATGCCGCGAAAATCTTCGAAGGTTGGCAGTACGCTAACGCCGGTCTGCAGGGGAGGAAAGTCAATCGGAGTACGGTCTTGCTCAACGACCGACTCGATCTGCAGTCGTAGCGTTGGTGATTTGCGCTCGACCGATGCATCGGGGGCGCTACCCAGCCAAATACCAACCGCTACGGCAATCGCGAGCCCGGCAAGCCAATGATGCGGGCGGCCGAAGTTTCTGGGCCGGACGTGGGCGTTACTCGACAGGTAGCGAAGGTCCGTATCGAATACCGAGGGGTCTTTTTTCATGCTCGATGTCGTTGGACATTAAAAAAGCGCTTCAGCGCGCTTCGAGAGGGCCTAATCTAACGGTCTAATAACTATTCGTCAAAATAATTTGTTGTCTAGTCTTAAAGTTAATTATTAACAAGAATTCCGAGCGTGTAACCCGATTTGAAAGCGACGATTTACGCTTGCTGAGGTCCATCCGGTAACGATTCCCGCGTTGCCAAAAGGCGGTTCATGGGGCGCCGGCGGTGTGCAGCTCCGTCGTATCCGTCATTCAGGCCGGAGCTCATCTGTAAAGCCAACAGCAAGGGCATCTCGGGGGAGGTCGCTGTTGGCCTAATTTGCTCGACCGACCCAGATGGCCTTAGGCGATAGGCGGCTCGGGTAAAATCGCGCTGCCATGGCTGAAACTCCAATCAAATCCTCTGCGGCACACGCAGAGCTGCTTGATGAGATCAAGCGGGGTACGGACGAAGTGCTGGTGGAATCGGAACTTGCGGAGCGACTTGCAAGCGGCCGACCATTGCGCGTGAAGGTCGGTTTTGATCCGACGGCGCCGGATCTCCATCTGGGTCATACCGTCATTATCAATAAGATGCGCCAGTTTCAGGAGTTGGGACACGAAGTGGTGTTTCTCATCGGGGATTTCACGGGAATGATTGGCGATCCCAGTGGCAAGAATGTCACTCGCCCCGCACTCAGTCGTGAAGAAATCGAATCCAATGCGGCGACCTATAAAGCCCAGGTGTTCAAAATCC
>JAYPPP010000001.1:442500-978915 GCA_038131525.1 Gammaproteobacteria bacterium
AACTCGAAAGAGGACGTATAGGGTGTGACGCCTGCCCGGTGCCGGAAGGTTAATTGATGAGGTTAGTCTTCGGACGAAGCTTCTGATCGAAGCCCCGGTGAACGGCGGCCGTAACTATAACGGTCCTAAGGTAGCGAAATTCCTTGTCGGGTAAGTTCCGACCTGCACGAATGGCGTAACGATGGCCACACTGTCTCCACCCGGGACTCAGTGAAATTGAACTTGCTGTGAAGATGCAGTGTACCCGCACCAAGACGGAAAGACCCCGTGCACCTTTACTACAGCTTTACGCTGGACTTTGAACATGTTTGTGTAGGATAGGTGGGAGGCTTTGAAGCGTGAACGCCAGTTTGCGTGGAGCCAACCTTGAAATACCACCCTGGCATGTTTGAGGCTCTAACCGAGGCCCATTATCTGGGTCCGGGACCGCGTATGGTGGGTAGTTTGACTGGGGCGGTCTCCTCCCAAAGAGTAACGGAGGAGCGCGAAGGTACTCTAAGCGCGGTCGGAAATCGCGCGGTTAGTGCAAAGGCATAAGAGTGCTTGACTGCGAGACTGACACGTCGAGCAGGTGGGAAACCAGGTCTTAGTGATCCGGTGGTTCTGTATGGAAGGGCCATCGCTCAACGGATAAAAGGTACGCCGGGGATAACAGGCTGATACCCCCCAAGAGTTCACATCGACGGGGGTGTTTGGCACCTCGATGTCGGCTCATCACATCCTGGGGCTGTAGCCGGTCCCAAGGGTATGGCTGTTCGCCATTTAAAGTGGTACGCGAGCTGGGTTTAGAACGTCGTGAGACAGTTTGGTCCCTATCTGGTGTGGGCGTTAGAAACTTGAGAGGAGCTGCTCCTAGTACGAGAGGACCGGAGTGGACGTACCTCTGGTGTTCCAGTTGTCATGCCAATGGCATTGCTGGGTAGCTATGTACGGACGGGATAACCGCTGAAAGCATCTAAGCGGGAAGCCCCCCTCAAGATTAGGTTTCTCTGGACCCTCGAGGTCCCTAAAGGGTCGTTGTAGACTACAACGTTGATAGGCGGGGTGTGGAAGCGCAGCAATGTGTGAAGCTAACCCGTACTAATTGCCCGTGAGGCTTGATCATATAACACCCAAGAAGACTTACATGCTGCAACTCAGTAGCACCGTCGACATCACTACCGTATTTGCCGCGCTGACCAATCACCGCGGCAGCCTGTTTGCCTGGCGGCAATAGCGTGCGGGTACCACCTGAATCCATTCCGAACTCAGAAGTGAAAACGCATAGCGCCGATGATAGTGTGGGGCCTCCCCATGTGAAAGTAGGACACTGCCAGGCATATTAATAAAAAACCCCGAGTGCATTCTCGGGGTTTTTTTTGATCCAGCATTACATTAGACAGTTCGTCAAACAATGCATTAGAAGTTATTTAGAATGCGCCTAGGAATAGCGATCGATTTACGCATCCCGTGACAAAAAAGACCTTCCAATACGACAAAACCTATACCACCCAAGAGGGGCGCTCGGTCGGCGAACTGGGAAGTGGGACCCGTTTGCGCGATAGGTGGTTCAGCAGGCGCCATCCCAAGGTCGCAAAAAAGCCCGACTTCCCGAAATCAAGGGTCTCCCAGATTGGCGCATCGACCAGCGAGCCGTTCCCGGCGTGGAGTGTTTGGTATCCTGGAGAGGATTTTCCTGAGCACCCTGCGAATCGATCAAGTCAACGCAGTTCCGCACAGCCCAAGAAATAAAAAGCTCATTGCATGGCGTATCATCGGCGCCTGAAACGAGGAAGTATCACCTCGGCCAGTGCGGCAAAGCTGATAAAAAGAATCCCAAGCGTTTCCCGAATACCAAAGACCTCGTTTGTAAGCAGTGCGGCCGAAAGGGCGCCGACGCTAAGCTCTGTCATGAATAAAAGGCCGGAGGTTCCCGGGTTTAGCTGGGGGAGACCCCAGGTTATTCCGAGATAGGTCGGCAACACAATCAGCAGGCTGAGCGGCGCCAGCCAAATTAATACATCAGCAAAGGCCCCAAGCGCGGGTAGTGTGGCTGGCTCGGTAAAGAGGCTTCCGGCAATGACAGTGAAAATGGCCGCCCAAAAAAACCAGCCACCGACGATATCGACTGTTCGGAGTTTGGGGTAGCGCCGCGTGAGTGTGGCGGATACCGCCCACGCAAGTCCAGATCCAAGTGCTAACCAATCGCCCGCGCCTCGAGGCCAGGGGATGCCATGATCGATTTTTAACAGGATCACCATTCCCGTAAGTCCGAAGGCTATCCCGATCATGCGATCGAGGGTTATTTCTTCCTTGAGCCAAAAACGAGCGAGAAGGGCGCCCCATATGGGATTCAGATAAAAAAGCAGAAGCGCCCTGACGACATCAGTGTAGAGAAAAGCGGTGGAGTAGAGCAAAATGGCGAGGCCCATCGCGGCCCCGGTCGCTTGCAGCGGCAAGCCGCCATCGCGCCAATATTGGCGACGGAAGAGTACGACCGGTATCAGTAGCGCTAACGGGAGCAGATGAAAGGCGCCCGTTGCCCATACCCCCAAGATACCGGCCGCATCAAGCTCTCGGAGCGGAATCCAATAAAGACCCCAAATCGCGCCCCCGAATAGACAGACCACTCTAGCCAGCCCTTGATGACCCTCCTTAAGGATTTGTGTCAGTGCCATAAAATTTCGGAAGGTGTGAAGAAAGAGATTCCCTCACGGCATGAGCCGCGCTACGAGAGGGTTTCGCTGACCGATTAATCCGACCGGTATGATACCGTTTCCGGACTGGACTCTGGATTTTCGGCAAGGATGGCAAAGCGGTGATAGGGATCCCAGGTGATCGACTTATAGTTCCTCAATGATTACTCCAACAATTAACGTTGATGGCGTGGTTACCCCGGCGGAGGAGGCCCGGATACCGGTCTTGGACCGAGGGTTTCTCTACGGGGACTCCGTGTATGAAGTGTTTCGCACCTACCGAAATATCCCGTTGTTTCTTGAGGATCATTTTGATCGGCTCGAAAATTCAGCGCGGCTGATCCACATGCAGATCGACCAAACCCGAGAACAGCTGGTCGAGGCCATCTCTGAAACAGCCCGGGCCGCCGGCGTATCTCCTGAGGATCCCGCCTACGTGCGCTTCCAGATAACGCGGGGAACTGGCCAGATTGACCTTTATCCGGAGCCTGATTTGACCACCCGGTTTGTCATTATTGTTAAAGCGCTTCCGGTCTGGGCAGATCGTCTGTATCAGCGTGGTGTCGACATGGTGGTCACGGCCGTTCGGCGCAATCCGTCGGACGCGCTCGATCCCAACATAAAGGGCGGCAACTATCTCAATAACATACTGGGTCTATCTGAGGCGCGTCAGCACGGTGCCGATGATTGTGTAATGCTGGACGCATCCGGCTTGGTCACGGAGGCTGCAAACAGCAACATCTGGTTTGTTATCGAGAATCGATTGGTGACGCCAGCGACCGGTAACCTCAAAGGCCTCACGAAAAAACATGTGCATATCGCGCTCAAGGAGCAAGGCTTGGAAAGTTCCGAGCAGGATATTCACGTCAGCGACCTTTTTGGTGCGACTGAGTGTTTTGTGACGAGCGCCACTCGCGAGGTAATGCCTTGCGCGACCCTCGGCCTGCCGAATGGGCAAACCATTCACTTTCCTGAAGGAGGCGGTGAAATGACACGGCTCGCAATGGAGACATACTCAGCCTATGTGGACCGCTATATTCAGGCTCATGAGGCAGAGGCTATTGCCTAGGAGATGACCTTTTGTCCAAAAGAACAAAACGATAATGCCTAAGACTCGCGTTTTACTCCTGTGCGGTGGCAAATCGGCAGAGCACGAGGTCTCGGTTATCTCAGCGCGATCGATTTACTCCGCGATCGACCGAGATAAGTACGAGACCATACCGGTGGGTATTACTCGCGCTGGGGAGTGGGTGGTGAGTGAGCCGTCTTCCGCAATTCTGGAGCATAAGGAAATTACCTCGGAGGGCGCTATCCCCGTTCAATGGTTGTCCGGGAAAAATACACTCGTCCATGATGACGGCACGTCGCTGCACAGTGGTGCTTTCGATGTCGTCTTTCCGGTGCTGCATGGCCCGCATGGTGAGGATGGATGCATGCAGGGCCTGCTCGAGCTACGCGGTGTGCCGTATGTGGGAGCCGGGGTCGCAGCGTCAGCGGTGGGTATGGATAAAGACTTAGCAAGATCGGTCTTCGCCTCGAAAGGCCTTAGGCAAACCCGCTATCTGACCCTCAAGAAACATCGTTGGCTGGCATCCCGTGACGAGGTTTTATCGGAGGTCGAACAATCCCTGGTGTATCCCTTGTTTGTAAAGCCTGCAAATCTCGGTTCGAGCATCGGCATATCCAAAGCCTCAACAAGAGCCGCGCTTATTGATGCCATTGATAAAGCGGCTCAGTACGATCTCAAAATTCTCGTCGAGGAATCCGTTGAGCAGGCTCGTGAGCTTGAGTGCGCCGTGATCGGCAACGATAGCGCGAGAGCCTCTGTGATTGGAGAGATTGTTCCGGGCGCAGAATTTTATGATTACACCACTAAGTATCTTGACGATCGATCCCAGCTGATCGTCCCTGCCGACCTGCCAAAAGACAAGGCAAGGGAAATTCAGGACATGTCGTTGGCAGCTTTTCATGCGATCGATGGCGCCGGACTTTCCCGGGTCGATTTTCTGATGTCGCCTGATGGCGAGATATTTCTGAATGAGATAAACACCATGCCGGGGTTCACGCCAATCAGCATGTACCCGCGCCTTTGGAGAGCCAGTGGACTCGACTACGCTGATCTGATTGATCAGCTTATCGGGCTGGGTCTCGAACGGCATGCAGAACGCGCGTTGCATGCGCTGCGCTAAACGGTAGCGGGTTTCGCGCCTTGCCCTAAACGAATCGAATGAGGGTGAGCGCGCCGAAACAAAGTGCGCCGGCGACGAGAGGCGTCATCAGCCAGCCCAAACCAATCCCGCCAAGCACGCGCCATCGAATGCCGTGTCTTCCTCGAATTAGACCGATACCGATGACTGCGCCAATGACCGCCTGCGAGCTCGACACCGGAACGAGAGGGATAGCGGGTAGACCGGTCGTTGCAACCCATTGGGAGAGGGTCACAGACGTAAAGATAAAGAGCACAATGGAGTGCGCCATCACGACAACCCAACCCGCGACCGGGGACAGCTCAAACAGGTCCTTTCCAACCGTCATCATGACCTGACGGGAATAGGTGAATACACCGACGGCCACTGCGATGGAGCCCAGCAGAAAGAGTTGCTGAAGCGGACTGAGATGAACGAGATTTGCAATGTTCAGGGTCTCAAAATTGATCGAGTGAGCGAAGGGCCCCATCACGTTAGCGATATTGTTGGCGCCCAGACTGTAGGCTCCAAAAAAGCCCGCCAATACCAAGGCCCAGCGGGTAAACGCGTCCAGCTGCAGCAGGCGCATGCGGGACGCCTTGACGGCTAATCCCGTGAGGGGGAGTAATGCGGCGGCGATAACCGCGGCAAGCAGAGGACAGATAATCCAAGTACTGACAATCTTGGTGATGACTGTGACGTCAGTCTGCACACTGTTGGCGATGTTCCAGCCGATGAGAGCGCCAACAATTGCCTGGCTGGTTGAGACGGGCAGTCCTTTTCGGGTCATGAGAAAAACCGTGAGCCCGGCACTCGCGCTTGCAATCCCTGCCTCATGAAGGGAAGAGATCGCCGCTAGTTTTCCAAGGGTTGCTGTCGGTCCGGCGCCGCTGATAACGGCTCCGAGGAGGATTCCAACGCTGCAGAGAATGGCCGCGGTCCGGAACCGAAGCATTCGGGTTCCGACTGCGGTTCCGAAGACATTTGCAGAATCATTGGCGCCTAACGCCCAACCCAGAAAGAGTCCGCCCGCAAGGGAGAAAAGGATTAACGAGTCCAATGCAAGGGACTCAGATGCGGCGCTTTATTGCGCTGATCGCCAGCTGATCCGCAATATCCTCTGCCTGGTTTGCAATCGCGTCGATGCGCTCCACAAAATACATAAGCTGCATTTTGTGGGCAAGATCCAGATCGCTATCAAATATGCTGCGCAACAGGGGCGTGCTGATCTCATCGGCACGAGTCTCAAGCTCGGCCACAAATTGCGCGCCTTTGCGTACCGCGGTGTGGTCTGCAAAAAATGCGCTGGTCGTTTGAATGAGCGCATCAGAGCACTGCACGGAGACTTGTGCAAGCCGGATGAAGTCTTGATGGAAGATGGACGGGATTTGAGGACGCTGGATTGAGAGTCTGAATAGATTTGATTTGTAAAGATTGGTGACTTTGTCGATGTTCTCAACGAGCCAGAGGACATCGCTCCGAAGATCAGGAATGAGTGTGCGCGAATATAGTTCTGTCTCGATGTCCCGCCGAAGGTCATCACCCTCATGTTCAAGAGCCTTGATCTCCTGAAATCGCATCGTGAAGTCTTCAGAGGCGCCGGTGGAGACATAGGCGCTGAATGATTCCTGGAAAATCTGTCCTGCCTTCAAGACAACCTGTAGGAAGTTTTCTACCTTCCCCTCAACGTTACGGCTGGTCTGCAGAAGGCGTGTTTCCTGCTTGAGGAAATTTAAAAAACTCATTTCTTTCTGTAAGCCTCAAGGGCGATAGAGCTGTGATACACGGGTGAAGTGATGGTTCGGTTAAACGGGTGATTTTCCCTAAAGAGCGCCGGGTATATTGCGGCGCACACGGCTAAGGCAGGCGTGTGCGCGGGAATTTAAAGCCCCGCAGGTCAAGTTGCCCACTTTTGGAGGAGGCTCTATCATCGTCACACGCAGCGTCATATGAATGTAACAAAAAAACCATAGAGTTGCGCCTACTTTGGGGTTAACCCATTTATCAACATTGGAGAACAGTATGAGAAAGTCTTTTTACCGCGGAGGCTCCCTCGTCGCAGGCGCGCTCCTGGCGATGGGCCTCATGGGTGCCTCGCAGGCAGCGACTGAGCTGACCGTGTATACCGCCGTCGAGGCCGAGGATCTTAAAAAATACGCGGCCCGCTTCAATGAGGATCATCCGGACATCAAAATTAATTGGGTTCGGGATTCGACCGGTATCGTCACGGCGAAGTTGCTGGCCGAGAAGGAAAATCCGCGCGCCGATGTCATCTGGGGTCTCGCGGCGACCAGTCTTCTTCTGATGAAGGGCGAGGGAATGCTTGAGGCTTATGCGCCGAAAGGATTAAACGCGCTCGATTCCAAATTTCGTGATAAATCGAATCCCCCGACGTGGACAGGAATGGATGCGTGGGTCGCAGCGATTTGCGTGAATACGGTGGAGGCGGAGAAGAACAAGTTGCCGATGCCGACCTCCTGGAAGGATCTGACTAAGCCGGTATACAAAGGCCATGTCGCAATGCCGAACCCCAACTCATCAGGGACGGGGTTTCTTGACGTCTCCAGCTGGTTACAGCTGTTTGGCGAAGAGGGAGGCTGGGCCTATATGGATGCCCTGCATGAAAACATCGGTCATTACACGCACTCCGGGTCTAAGCCCTGCAAGCAGGCGGCCCGCGGCGAAGTCGCGATTGGCGTGTCATTTGCTTTCCGCGGCGCCAAGTCAAAAGCCTCAGGAGCTCCGTTAGAAGTCATCATCCCGAGCGAGGGAATTGGTTGGGATATGGAAGCCACCGCGATCGTGAAAGGTACCAAAAACATGGCCGCCGCAAAAACGCTCGTGGATTGGTCAATCACCGAAAAAGCCAACAAGATGTATAACGAAGGCTACGCCGTTATCGGAATTCAGCGGCTCGCAAAGCCTGTGGAGCATTTCCCCGATAACATTCCGCAGGCGATGATTGACAATGACTTTGAATGGGCGGCGAGCAACCGCAAGCGCATCCTGGCTGAGTGGCAAAAACGCTACGATTCAAAATCTGAGCCGAAAAGCTAAGTCACTTTGACGCAATGGGCGGCCGGTCGCTGCAGAGTCAGGACCGGCCGCTTTCTTTTTGTGCAAGAATCAAATGATCTCAAGTGTCGCAAAACATGCCGTGCAAGTGCCGCGTAAGTGCCGCGTAAGTAATGTCGGATGGTTAGAGGTCAAGGATTTGCTATGGAAAATGTATTCTTAAGAATCGAAGGCCTGACCAAGAATTTCGGAAACTTCACAGCCCTGCGGGATATCTCTCTTGAGGTGTTTGAAGGGGAGTTCGTCTGTTTTCTGGGTCCTTCCGGCTGTGGCAAGACCACGCTTTTACGCGCGATTGCGGGCTTGGACATTCAGACACAAGGGAGAATCGAGCAGGCCGGTCGGGATATCTCCGTATTGCCGCCTTCCGATCGTGATTTTGGAATTGTTTTTCAGTCCTACGCGCTGTTTCCGAATCTTTCCGTCAGTAAGAATGTGGCCTACGGCCTTGAGAGTCGACGCAATCGCCGCGACGAGACCGAACAACGTGTCAGAGAACTTCTTGAGCTTGTGGATCTTGCGGCCCAGGGGAAGAAATATCCCTCGCAACTGTCCGGCGGTCAGCAGCAGCGCGTTGCCCTGGCAAGAGCGCTGGCCACCTCGCCCGGACTTCTGCTTCTTGACGAGCCGTTATCAGCGCTCGATGCCAAAGTGCGCGCGCATCTGCGTCAGGAGATAAAGCAGTTGCAAAACAGGCTTGCCGTGACAACGATTATGGTCACTCACGATCAGGAAGAAGCGCTGACCATGGCGGATCGCATTGTGGTGATGAATCACGGCGTGATCGAGCAGATAGGTACGCCCGAGGAGATATATGCGACTCCGGCGTCTGAGTTTGTGGCGGAGTTTATTGGGACAATGAATTTTATTTCCGCGCTTGCCACGGGATCAGATACCTGCACGCATTCCGGCGGTTCTCTGCAGGTTAGAGGTAATGATCTGCAAGCAAGCAATCGGGTGCGCCTGGCGATACGTCCGGAGGATATAACCCTGATTTCAGCCCTTGATTCGGATAAGCCCAATCAGGTTATCGGTAAGGTGGTTTCGGCTGAATATCTAGGCGCTTTCGTGCGGATCACGCTCGCTCCGGACGGATGGGAGTCCACGTTACAGGTGGATGCCTCAACCGACGTCGTCAGCGCTTTAGGTGTTACGGTGGGTGCGCTTGCGAACGTCGACCTGCCGCCCGAGAAGGTCCTGGTTTACCCGGAAACGGCCTGATGGCTGAATCGCCAGTGCAGAGTGCGAGGGGGGTGCGACCCTTGAAGCCGAAAGCCAGCTCGGACGATCAGGTGATGCGCCTCTTTGTCCTTGTTATCGGTCTTTATCTTGTGGTGTCCCTAGCGCTACCGCTCTACGCGATGTTCTCCAAAAGCGTGCTCGATTCCGACGGCGCCTTTGTGGGTCTTGCGAATTACTTTGAGTATTTTCAGACCCCGGCGCTGGTTTACTCGATCAAAAACAGTCTGTTTATCGGAATTGTCACCACATGCATCACGGTGACGATCGCGTTTGTTTTGGCTTACGGGTTTACCCGCAGCCGCATGGCCGGGAAGCCTTTATTCAAGACCATCGCAATGATTCCCATTCTGGTGCCATCGTTGCTGCCCGGGATTGCGTTGATCTATCTCTTCGGACGTCAGGGCATTATTAACTGGGCACTTTTCGGTCATGAGATTTACGGCCCGATTGGAATCATCATCTCCGAAGTATTCTTCACCTTGCCGCATGCGTTGATCATCATCATTACGGCGCTTTCTATTGCTGATGCCCGACTTTATGAGGCCGCCACTGCGCTGCGGGCAAGTCCCGCACGAATCTTTTTCACCGTGACGCTTCCGGGCGTGCGCTACGGACTCATCAGCGCCGCATTTGTGGTGTTCACGCTAGCCGTTACTGATTTTGGTGCGCCGAAGGTCATCGGCGGTGATTTCAACGTGCTGGCCACGGATATTTACAAGCAGGTCATTGGTCAGCAGAACTTCGAAATGGGCGCTGTGGTTTCCGTTGTTTTGCTGATTCCCGCAGCTTTGGCATTTTTCGTTGATCGACTGGTTCAAAAGAAACAAGTTGCCCTGTTATCGGCACGTGCCGTCGCGTTGGAGCCAAAGCCGAATAAGCGATTCGATACCCTCATGCTCGTATACGCGGTGATTGTGAGCGTCTTTATTCTTGGTATTTTGGGCATGTGTCAGTTTGCTGCGCTCTTTAAGTTTTTCCCTTACAACCTTTCTTTGAGTCTCACGAATTATCAGTTCGATTTGATGGACGGTGGGGGCTGGGACAGCTACTTCAATTCGATTGAGATGGCGTCTTACACAGCCATCTTCGGCACGCTTATTGTTTTCTACGGGGCCTACTTGGTAGAGAAGGGAAAAGGCCTGGGTGTGGTTCGCGGCGCATTTCAGTTTCTCGCCATGCTGCCGATGGCGGTTCCGGGTTTGGTTCTCGGGCTGGCCTACATTTTCTTCTTTAATGCGCCGTCAAATCCCTTAAACGTGCTTTATCACACCATGGCCATTTTGGTCATCAGCACGATCACCGCATTTTTATACCGTTGCTCATTTAACGGCGACAACGGCTTTAAAGCAGATGGATGCGCAATTTGAGGCGGTGGCCGCGTCCCTCAAGCAACCCTTTTACCGAACCTTCCGTCGGGTGACCGTCCCTGTGTGTACGCCGGCGATCCTTGATATCAGTATTTATCTCTTCGTGAACGCGATGACGACCGTTTCAGCGGTCGTATTTTTGTATTCTCCGCACACCACATTGGCATCGGTTGCGGTCCTGAATATGGACGATGCCGGTGATATCGCGCCGGCCGCTGCGATGGGTATGATGATCTTCTATACCGCTGCGAGCGTTAAGATATTGCACTATCTTTTAAGCCGCGGCATTGAGGCAAAAACCCAAGCCTGGCGCGTTTCCAGTGCCACTTAGCCGGAGACTATGAAATGAAGTATCTGCATACGATGGTTCGTGTCACCAATATTGACGAGTCGCTTGATTTTTACTGCGCCAAGTTAGGGCTTGAGGAGATAAGGCGCTATGACTCGGAGCAGGGGCGTTTCACGAATGTTTTCCTGGCGGCGCCCGGCGATCATGATGCACAGGTGGAGCTCACCTATAACTGGGATCCCGAGGCCTACGGGGGCGGGCGAAACTTTGGACACCTTGCCTATCAGGTTGAGGATATTTATGCGCTCTGCCAGAGACTGATGGATGGCGGGGTGACGATTAATCGACCGCCGCGCGATGGACGAATGGCTTTCATCCGGTCGCCGGACGGCATTTCTGTGGAACTGCTGCAAAAAGGTGATGCGCTTGAGCCCGCGGAGCCATGGGCGTCGATGCCCAATACCGGCGCATGGTAACGACTCCAAAGCCACGCAAGGCCAAGACCCGATTTGCAAACTCCCGGTCTACCGCTAGACATTAATCACGTCTCGCTTGCCGGTTCTTCCGGCGTTATCGGGATGTGCTGTTGTCCGGGCCGAATCGAGCGGCATGTTGATGGCGTTCAGAGACAGCGGGATCTCGAGGAGGACCTTCTGATGGTTAGGGATTGGTCACCCGATCAGGTCATATCGCTTGTGGAGTTTCACGAGTTCGAAGCTCTAGGCGTGCCCGAGCTACCGAGGCGATTCGAAAGCAGACTTCAATTGGCTGCACTGGCCGATTCGGGATCTTGGCGCACCATCGGACTCGAGCGAATCTGCCGCCGCGTTTGCAAGCTGGGCAGAAGCCTTAGCGTCGGGCAAGCGGCTTCTTTTTCACTGCGCAGCGGGCCTCGGTCGTACCGGTACGCTCGCCGCTCGACTTCTCATCGCGACGGGTGTGAATCCGCGAAGCGCTATTGAAGCCGTTCGATCGGCTCGACCGGGAACGGTTGAGTCACCTGAGCAGGAACGGTTTCTAATAGAGTCAGCCTAGCTCGGTGTTATCTCCTCGACCGACTCTATAAGCACATCCGCATACGGCCGAAGCTGGGATTCGCTTCCTGCGCCACCCAAAATACCCACACTAAGGCCTACGCCGGCGTCTTTCGCCATGGCGAGGTCGCTGACCGTATCCCCGACCATAATCAATTCCGATACCGGGAGCGACCGCGAAGCGGCGAGCTGGTGCAGCACTGCAATATCAGGTTTAACCGGGCCGTTGTCGTCCCCACACCGGATGTCCATGACAAGATCTCCGATCCCAAGCCGTGCGATCGCAGATTCCGTAGCGGCTCGGTTATCCGTAGTCGCAATACCAAGAAGACACCCTGCTTGTGAGAGGTTTTCGAGGGCGCTGCGTACATTGCCTCTGGCGATGATTTCATCGTCGGAGGGTGCGGCAGTCATTTCTGACGACATGTAATCTCGCGTCAGTTGGCAGGCTTCATCCCAACTTGGTCCAAACTGAAAGAGCACGCTCGCAACGATGGTCGCGAACTGGTGCAGCGGCGCCGTAGCGAGAGGTCCTTGGCCGAAGGTTTGGCCGCTTTGCGGGTCGTAACCAAGAGCGCGATACAGGTGATCGAGGAAATTATTATCGAGGGCGCAGAACTCTTTCAGCTTTAGCGCGCCCCGCACGAGCCGCGGGCCCCAGATCTTATGAAAGTCGATTAGCGTGCCGTCTTTATCAAAGACGATATAGCGCGCATGAATATGTTGATGACTAACCTTAAGCGGGATTGATCCCATTACTGTTTGAACCGTCTCTATTGGTCAGCCCCAGAGCCGCAGTCTAGCCCAGGTAGGTGCCGGTTTTTTGCTAGGGCACAGAAAAAAATCGTGCTACATTCGACGCGGCTTCTCGGAATAGGGCCGCGGCCGATGGATCTGTCCGCTCGATTCCGAAGGCGGTTAAAAGGTATCTCTCATTAAACACTTACGAGGATGATATGAAAAAGCGAACAGGTAGGGGGCTGCACGCGGCCTTCTGATTGGGGGGGCTGTTGCTCTCATGATGTCTGGTGCGGCTTATGCCGATCCGATTACCGTCGTCTCCTGGGGCGGCACGTATGGCGCAGCGCAGGATAACGCGTTATTCAATGACGCATCAAAAAACACCGGTATTGAGATTAATCGCGAGTCCGGCGCGAGCATGTCCAAGGCCTGTTTGCAGGTCGAATCAAAAGCGGTGACTTGGGATTTAGTGGTTACCGGTTCTGGGGGTGCTGCAGCGGCCGCAGCCAAGGGCTGCCTTGAGAAGATCGACTTCAATGTGGTCGATGTCTCTGACTTCTACCCGAACACCTATACCGATTACTGCATCGGGTCCGATGTCTTCGCGACCGTGATGGCATGGAATACAGAAAAATACGGCGCGCCGGGTTCGCCGGGTGCTCCAAAGTCCTGGGCAGACTTTTGGGATGTAAAGAAGTTTCCCGGCACGCGCTCCTACCGGGCAAACAGCGTGGATGGCGTTCTTGAGCCGGCCCTGATGGCGGACGGCGTGCCCGCGGACAAAGTCTATGAAGTGCTTTCCACCCGCGAAGGCATGGAGCGGGCGATCAATAAGATCCGTGAGCTGAAACCCCACATTGCGGTGTTCTGGGAATCAGGCGCTATGCAGGCCCAACTCATGAAAGACGCCGAAGTCGACATGATCACGGGCTGGAACGGCCGCTTTGACAACGCGAAGAAAGACGGCGCTACGGTCGGGTATACCTTTAATCAGGCGTTACTGGACTATGACTGTTTTGCCATGCCGAAAGGCGCGCCGAATAAAGATACGGCTATGAAGTTCCTGGCGGAAGTATCCAAGCCGCAGTATCAGGCAAATCTTCCGTATCACATTACCTACGGCCCCACCAATAAGAAGGCCTATGAGGTGACGACGGCGCCTAAAGAGTTGATTGAAGCGCTGCCTTCGCATCCGAAGAATGTGCCCTTTATGCTGCCGGTCAGTCTGGACTGGTACGCCAAGCATCGTGCTGAGGCGCAGGAGCTCTACATGGAGCTTCTGACTCAGTAAGTCAAAGGCGAGACGGCTATGTCGGACACGGGTCCGGCATAGCCTTTTCTTTTTGAAAAAGAGATTTACACGTGGATAACACCACCGCGCTTCCGATTTCGATTCGGGGTCTGACGAAAAAGTATGGCGATTTATTCGCTTTAAAGGCGGTTGATCTCGAGATTCGGAGCGGCGAGTTCCTGACGCTGCTTGGCCCCTCCGGGTCGGGCAAGACGACCTTGCTGATGGCTATCGCGGGGTTTAATCGGCCCGACTCAGGCAGCATTCGTTTTGGGGATACCGAGATGGTGCTTACGCCTCCCCACAAGCGTGATGTGGGTATGGTGTTTCAGAGCTACGCGCTCTTTCCGCATATGTCGGTGGCGGAGAATGTCGGTTTTCCCCTGAAACTACGCGGGATGGCGGTTGCTGAGCGAAAGGCCCGCGTTGAGGAGGCGTTGGACACGGTTCAACTATCCGGTCTTGGCGAACGGGGGATTGATCAACTCTCTGGCGGCCAGCGGCAGCGCGTAGCGCTTGCGAGGGCTTTCGTTTTCCGCCCGCGTATTCTGCTGATGGATGAACCGCTGTCTGCGCTCGATAAAAAGCTTCGAGAGCAGATGCAAATCGAGCTTAAGCACATTCATCGGCAGCTTGGCGTCACCACCGTATATGTGACCCACGATCAACGAGAAGCGCTCACGATGTCAGATCGGATCGCCGTCATTAATCATGGCGAACTGGCTCAGGTGGATACGCCGGAAGCGATTTATAACAAACCGTCGAATGAGTTCGTGGCGGATTTCATCGGCGAGTCGACCATGCTGCCGCTTACGCAGGATTCCGCCGGACGACTAACTTTTGGTGACTCTGTTGTAGCGAGCGAGGCGCCTGATCCAGGCCACAACGATTGGAGTCTGGTGATACGGCCTGAACGGCTTCGCGTGCTTGCAAAAGACGCCTCGGCGGGTGATCAGCACGTGGTTTTTTCAGGGACCGTCAGCGATGCGGTTTTTCAGGGTGAAACAGCGTTCGCTTTGGTCAACTTAGAGGGTGGCGCCACGCTGGCGGTACGATTTGGGACCGGCGCTATCTCGGAGGGGTCGCGCCTTGAGGCAGGTCAATCCGTTTCCGTAGGTCTGATACGCGAAGACCTTATTTTGATACCAAGAGAGCAGGCTCAGTGACGCGAACGGCCTCAACACCCGGGCAAGCGCAAGCCTTGAACGAGGTCGCGCTCTCGGGCCAGGAGCGGCGTGAACAATGGACGCTGCTCGGGCTGTCAACGCCGGCGATATTGGTGATCGCGATTGTGGTTCTGGTGCCGGTGGGCTGGCTTTTTTACCTTTCGTTTGTGGGTAGTGACGGACAGTTTTCGCTTGAGCACTACAAAAAGATGATCGAGTACAAATCCTATGCTCGTGTCTTTATGACGACATTTCAGGTCAGTCTGCTGACCACGCTGATCTGTATTTTGCTGGGTTATCCGCTGGCCTATTTTCTTGCCCATCTACCGGGCCGTTGGACGGGTCTATTCATGCTTGCTGTGCTGTTGCCGTTCTGGACCTCGCTGCTCGTGCGCACCTATGCCTGGTTGGTCTTGCTTCAGCGTAAGGGTCTTCTTAATGACCTTGCCATGCAGATTGGCCTGTGGGACTCGCCGATAAAACTGGTCCATAACATGACCGGCACATTGATCGGTATGGCGCACATCATGCTGCCGTTTTTGGTTTTACCGCTGTACGGCGCAATGAAGAAGATCGAGCCCGATATGATGCATGCGGCCTCCAATCTCGGCGCGTCACCGATTCGATCATTCTGGAATGTGTATTTTCCGCTCTCGGTATCAGGTCTGGTGGCCGGTTCTCTGATCGTATTTGTTCTCTGCCTGGGCTTTTACGTCACGCCCGCAGTGCTTGGAGGAGGGCGGGTGGTGATGGTGGCAACGCAGATTACCGCTATTCTTGAGTATCGATTTGATTGGGGTGCGGCGAGCGCGCTAGGCGTGGTGCTATTAATGGCCACCATCGGAGTGCTTTATCTGGCAGGCCGCTTTTTCAAGTTCGACTCGGCGCTCTTTGGCAAAGGTTAGGCAGAGGCGGCTTATGATGAGTTGGTGGACGCAACCGGCGACACAGACCCAGATTACCCATGGCGATCGCTTCTGGCTTTACGTGACGGCGGCGATCATCATGCTGTTGCTGGTGATTCCGACTTTTATCGTGGTGCCCATGTCGTTTTCCGATTCGCAGTATCTGGCGTTTCCGCCGGAGACGTGGTCCGTCCGCTGGTACGAGGAATATTTCGGGTCGCGCAAATGGATGCGGGCAACGGTCACGTCAGTGCAAATTGGGATACTGACCATGCTCGTCGCGACGCCGCTGGGCACCATGGCCGCTTACGCTCTTTTTGTGTCGGGCCATCGTGCCGCTCGAGCCATATTTATGATGCTGATTACGCCGATGATCGTGCCGGTGATTTTGATTGCGATCGGCGCGTTTTATGCCTTTGGCCGTATCGGGCTCAATAACTCGATCACGGGCTTGGTTCTTGCCCATACGGCTATGGCGACACCGCTGGTCATGATTCTGATTACCGCGGCTTTACGATCGTATGATCTCAATCAGGAGCGCGTCGCGCGGAGTCTCGGGGCAAGCCGAGTGAAGGCCTTTTTTATGGTGACGCTGCCACAGATCAAATTTTCAGTGGTAACCGCAGCGCTGCTGTCGTTTCTGACCTCATTTGACGAGGTGATTATTTCGATTTTTATCTCTGGCGGAAGCAATGCGACGCTCACCAAGCATATGTTTGCCGCCCTTCGGGACTTTATTGATCCCACAATCGCGGCCATCTCTACGATCATGGTAGCTGTGTCTACCGTGCTGCTGCTTACAACTCAGTTTATCGGCGGCAAGAAGTCCTAGATCGAAGATTTCACAGACCTCAAGACTGCAGTTTTTGTAAGGCCTTCTGATTAGTCTTTTCCGCCACCGTCAACCTGATCGCTTGTCTCCAAAGGCTCTTCCTCGTCTGAGTCCAACGTTTCATTCGCGCCTTGACGACCTCCTTTCGGCCCGGGATTGCCGCTGTTTTTATTCTCGCTCTCGGAAGTGCTGCTCGCAGAATCTCCGTCGTTTCCGTGGGCCTGGTTAATGTTGGTTACGCCGTCATCTTTGACGCATTTTTGTCCCTTCCAAACGCCGCCTTCGTTAGCGCACGCCTCTGCTGAGGCGTTTGCATTTCGGCAACCGCCTTTGCCGTTGCCAAGCGTGCTATCCCAGACCACATTTCCCTGCGCTTTGTTACAGCTACAGTTCGGAAAGACTCCGGAGGCATTCTTACCAATTGAGCTGCACTGCGTTGGTACTGGGCACTCAGGATAGGGTCCTGAACTGCCGTTCACGCATTCCGTGGGCTCAGGCTTTACGCAGTTGCCGTTCCCGTCCGAGACGAGACCGCCAGTGCACTGCTCAGGCAAAAGAACACATTGACCGTCGCTATTTTTTACATAACCATCCTCGCATAGAAGAATAAGATCGCAACCCCCGTCGGCGTTGGGTTCATAACCCTCCCCGCAAGTTAGAGGGCCCGGAACGCATGAGAGTGTGTCGAGGTCCCATGATGTGCCTGCTGGGCACGCAGGCGGAAGGCACTGCCTCCCCCCAAGTAATGACGTCCATCCAGCTGGACACTCAGACTCTTTCTGTTCGACACAAGTCTTGCTGATGGGATTCCATTGGCTACCCGTTGGACAAATCGATGGGGCTTCAATACAGGTCTCCCCAACGTTGATAAAGCCTTCAGGACAATTTCTTGGAATCTGGGGCGGCACTACGGTGGATTCGCAGGTATTCGATTCATCGACATAGCTGGCACCTTCCGGGCATTGGCAGTCCGGTGGTGTTCCGGTTGCACCGATAGGGCACCGATTTTCGGGAAATTCACACTCGCCGCCTAGAAGTCGACCCCCTTGCTTCCGGCAGTTGCTTGGATCGGTAGGGTCAATCTTCATGCAGATATTTAGCTTCGGGTCGAAGATGCTCGCCTTTGATTTACAGAAGCATTTTGGATAGGTGCCGTATGAGCCTTCTGGGCAGAAATCAGAAGGCTGTCCGGTATCTATGCTGTTACAGGTATTGGTGTTTTGCTCATAGGTGAAGCCGGCGCTGCATGAGCATTGCGGATAGGTGCCAACCGCGTCTATGGGGCAGGTGACTACCGGTATGCCGGGATCGACCGTCGGGTACACGCACTCGCCCTTTGAGTATGTGCCTCCCAAATTCTTGCATAGCGTCGAGGGCGATATGGGATCAGTCGTCTCACCCAGGGGCTTCTGGTCTTTTTCGTCCGGGAGTCCGTCGTTGTCGTCGTCCGGATCAATCCGGTTCGGAACCCCATCGCCATCGGCATCAAGATCAAGGACATTCGGGATACCATCACCATCAATGTCATTGCTGGTATTCAGACGATCAGCTCCGCCGTGCTGGTGATCGCCGTAGTTCTCCTGACTGCCGTCATGCTCCGCCGCCGAGCGGGCCACTGACTTTGCACCGACGCATTCGCCTTTTAGCCACTGACCCAAAGCGGCGTCACAGGTCGCCTTATCGGAAGGAGGCGTGACGAAATCGCGCTCGCTTATTCCGCTGCTGGACTGCTCGCGCCCGCAACTTGCGAACAGCAACACCGTCGCCAATAGCAGGAATACCGAAATGGTTCTCTTTTGTGAGTTTCAGCATGCGCTTTATAAAGATTGACAAAAGTATATTAATTATAGAAACACTTAAGTTTGGCGCCTAGGGTGGAGTACTCGATGGGGTTTCACCGTTTTAATCAGAAAATATGGGTATTTCTTTTTCCATGTTTAAGCCGGTTTTTGGCCTTCGATCGGCCCGAAAAATCTTTGCGCGGTAATTGGCTTTTCCGCACCAATTCACTACAGTCAATTGGTGATTATGGGAAAATTTATTACTCAGCCTTAACTTGTCGCGCAGAAAAATACAGGGAAATTTTGATTGAGAGATTGTGATTATCTAATCGTTGGCGCTGGATCCGCAGGATGCGTTTTGGCCGCGCGCCTCAGTGAGCAGGCGGATGTCAACGTCGTCTTATTGGAGGCGGGCGGGTCTGATAGAAGCATAATTGTTCAGATGCCGTCGGCGCTTTCTATGCCGATGAACACCCGACGATTTAATTGGGGCTTTGAGACTCAACCCGAACCCGGTCTCGATAACCGCGTTATGGACTGCCCGCGCGGTCTCGGTCTTGGAGGCTCATCATCAATAAACGGCATGGTGTATGTGCGTGGCCACGCCGAGGACATCAATCAATGGGATGCCGCCGGCGCGCGCGGGTGGAATTACGCCAGCTGCCTGCCGTATTACCAGCGTGCAGAGACCTGGTATCGCGGAGGGGATTCGTATCGCGGGCAGGACGGCCCGCTGGCGGTCTGCGCGGGAAACGATATGCGACTGAATCCGCTGTACCGCGCGTTTATTGACGCAGGGGTTCAGGCGGGCTATCCCGAGACGGCAGACTACAACGGGCTTCAGCAAGAAGGCTTCGGTCAGATGCACATGACCGTGGATCGGGGTCAGCGGGCCTCTACGAGTCATGCCTATCTGCGCCCGGTGCAGGACAGAAAAAACCTACGCGTCATAACCGGGACGTTGGTGAATCGCCTGATTATTGAGAATGGTCGGGCGGTGGGCGTGGAGTACGAGAAAGACGGTAACGAATTTAAGCTCTATGCGCGGGCCGAGGTGATCCTCTCGGCCGGATCGATTGGGTCGCCTGCCATCCTTCAGCGTTCGGGCATTGGACCGGCGGCCGACCTGGCGCAGGCGGACGTGCCGGTGCTTCACGACCTTCCCGGCGTTGGCCAGAATCTTCAGGATCACCTGGAAGTGTATTTTCAATACCGCTGCCTCGAGCCGATATCGTTAAACGGAAAGCTGTCGCTCTTTCAAAAAGGTTTGATTGGGCTTCGATGGCTACTTTTTAAGGATGGACTTGGCGCGACAAACCACTTTGAGTCGTGCGCCTTCATTCGCTCTAAAGCGGGTCGGCGATCACCCGATATCCAGTATCACTTTCTTCCTGGCGCCATGCGCTATGACGGCAGGGCCGCCTTTGACGGTCACGGCTTTCAGGTACACGTGGGGCCGAATAAACCGCATAGCCGGGGCGCGGTCCGGATTGTCTCCGACAGTCCGCGGGAGCACCCGCTCGTGCAATTTAATTACCTGACCGCCCGTGAAGACGTCGAGGACTGGAGGGCAACCATTAAGTTGACTCGCGAGATCCTGGGTCAGCCTGCGATGGATCGCTTCCGGGGCGAGGAGATCGCGCCGGGTAAGGCGATTCAGTCCGATGCTGAGATTGACGCCTGGGTACGTCAGAGCGTCGAAAGCGCATATCATCCTTCGTGCACCTGCAAAATGGGTTCTGATGATGATCCGCTCGCGGTACTCGATGCCGAGTGCCAGGTCCGAGGCATCGGGCAGCTCCGTGTGGTGGACTCGTCTATATTTCCGAGCATAACCAACGGCAACCTCAATGCGCCGACCATCATGGTGGCAGAGCGCGCGGCAGATATCATTGCCGGACGGGAGCTTCTCCCCGCAAGCGATGCGCCGGTCTGGGAGGCTCCTGATTGGCTAACGCGACAGCGTCCCGGGGAATCCGCCCGTCCCTTGGCATCGATCACGTGAGCGAGGGCGTTGACCGACCCGCAGAGGATGCGGAGATTCTCGCCGTTGTCGACGAACGCGATGAGGTTATCGGCGAGGAGCGCCGAGATCGGATCCACGAGGAAGCGCTTCGCCACCGGGCGATCCATGTCTTGATCTTCAATTCTGCGGAAGAGGTTTTTCTGCAGAAGCGGGGTATGCACAAGAAAGAAAATCCTGGCCTTTGGGATTCTTCGGTTGCGGGGCATGTCGATGCGGGTGAAACGTATGATGCGTGCTGCGTTCGAGAAGTTGACGAAGAGGTCGGTTTAAAACTGAGAGGCGTACCGCCTCGCCTTTTCAAACTTGAAGCAACCGAGGTGACCGGGATGGAGTTTGCCTGGGTTTATCGGGTCGATTCCGATGGTCCGCTAACGCCAAACCTGGATGAAATGTCCGAAGGGCGTTGGTTTAGTCGCGCCGAAATTGAAGCCAAGCTTGCCAAGGCGAATGAAGAGGTATCGGAGGTCTTCCGCCTGATCTGGGAAACGTACCGACCTATGTGGGGCGTCGGTTAAGAGACGTTCCCTGACCGTACCGCTCCCGGTGCAGGCTCAGGCGTCGTAGGCCCGAGCCACCTCATCGGCGATGATGTCGATACCTTTTTTTAACAAGTCCGGATTGAGCGCGTAGGAAACGCGAATGCATTCCCTTTGATGGGGCCACGGCTCATTGAGCCCGGGAAAGAAATGCTCACCGGCAACGATGAGCACCCCACGCTTCTTGAGTCGTTGGTATAACGCTTCGCTTGAGATGGGCAGGTTCTCGAACCATAGCCATAAGAAGATAGCGCCTTCCGACCGATGAATTCTGCACGGGAGATTGCCCATGGCTTCGCGGATCCACTGCTGAGCGAGTTCAGACTTTCTCTCATAGTACGGGCGAATCACGTCCTTCGACATAGTCAGGATACTGCCATCCTCGACCATCGGGGTTACGAGGGCCGGGCCAAAGCTCGATGGCGCAAGAGACATGATGGCATTTGCAGCCGAGATGGACCGGATAATGTCTTCATTGGCGATGACGATTCCGGTTCGAATACCGGGCAAACCGAGTTTTGACAGGCTCAGACAAAGGACCGTCTCTTCGTCCCAGGCGGTGGTTACCGCAGGGAATACGATCCCCGGAAACGGATCGCCGTACGCGCAGTCCAAAATAAGCGGGATTTCACTCTCTTGTGCCAGCTGCCGAAGCTGGCGGATCTCATCGTCACTTGAGACATTGCCGGTGGGGTTGCCGGGGCGCGAGATGGCAATCGCGCCGATCTCCTGGGACAGTTTGATCGCATCAAAATCGATTCGGTATTTGAACTCATGATCGCCCGACGTCTCAATGAGCGGTTTTTGCGCCCTAAAAAGATCCTCTCCCATGCCCACATCGGTGTACCCGATGTACTCCGGAACCATCGGCAGGAGAATTTTTCTCGAGATCGCGTCATCTGACACTCCCGCAAAAAGATGAAACAAGACGTAAAAGGAAGTCTGACTGCCGTTGGTGATGGCGATGTTTTCAGGGCTCAAATTCCAGCCGTATCTTCGATTCAGCATTTCGGCGAGCGCGCGGATGAAGCGGCTGTTGCCCCTCGCGCCGTCGTAGTTGCCGGTCATCTGCTCGAAGCGTTGCCCATCGCGCATCAGTCCCAACATGGCTTGGCGGAAGCGCTCCTGTACTGCCGGAATCTTGGCCGGATTGCCCCCACCCAAGAGCATCATGGGATCGGGTCCGGTCAGGGCAGCGTCGATATCCTCCATAAGCTGAAGGATCCCCGAGCCGGATCGTAGAAACGTGCCGAATCTCGAATATTTCATCGAAGAGGACGTTTAACGTTTATTGGGCGGTGGAGGATGCGTCGGAGCCTAGGTTTGATTTTCGGGCCTCAACGATAAGTCGATCGTCATAACGACCGAAGGCCAGGTCCGATAACACCCGGGCGGATTCCACGAGAATGGCATCGCGCGGCAACGAGGCATCGTCGGCGTTATTCTCGGTTATGTCGTAGGCGTTTTTGAGGTCGACTAAGAGCCTTTGTTGCTCCTGAACGCGCTCATCACGCTCGCTCTTGCGTTTACTCTCAAGTAGCGAGATCTCAGTCGCAGCAGCGATGGGCGCATCAAGAGCCCGAAGACCGCTTAAGTAAATGAAGTCTGGATCGTGTGTAAGCCGCTGCGCCGTAAGTGCTCTAAGGGCATCGAGGTCGCCGGTGCGGGCACGCTCGGGGTAGATGTCGAAGTCCGTCGCGTCAATCTGCTTCCAGGGGAGGGCATTATCGAGCGCGCGTTCGCCGTATTCCTCGGCCACCTGCGGTGTCGGCAGAATGATGTCCGGAGTGACACCCCGATGCTGTGTGCTCGCCCCGTTTACGCGAAAAAATTGAGCAATGGTCATCTTAAGCTGACCCAAGGGCTGATCCGGCTCCTGGGAGTATCTGTCTAGGTCAACAAGATTCTGGACCGTGCCCTTGCCAAAGGTGGACTCACCAATGATGACGCCGCGGCGGTAGTCCTGAATGGCACCCGCGAAGATCTCTGAGGCGGACGCACTGTCGCGATCCACGATGACGGCTAGGGGTCCGTCATAAGCCAGGTCGTCCTCTGGATCCCGGTTAATTCGCGTTCGGCCCTTCGCATCACGCACCTGCACCACCGGTCCTGAAGGTATGAATAAGCCGGTGAGGGCTGTCGCTTCGGATAGGGCGCCGCCGCCATTGCCCCGAAGGTCAATAATCAGGCCGTTGGCTTTTTCGGTTTGAAGTTCACGGATGAGACGACGAACATCTGAAGTCGTGCTGCGATAGTCGGCCTCACCTTTGGCCTTTCCATCGAAGTCCACGTAGAACGTGGGTATATCGATAACGCCAATCCGGTGGGTTGTTGAGCCATCCCGTACTTCAATGATCGACTTTTGAGCGGCCTGCTCCTCAAGCTTGATCTGATCCCGTGTTATCGCGAGGGTGCGAGGCTCAGAACTTCCCGATTTAGGGTCTGGTCTCACCTGTAGCCGAACCACGGTCCCCTTTGGTCCTCGGATCAACTCGACAACATCATCGAGTCGCCAGCCGATGACATCTATCAGGGCCTCCTCATCGCCTTGGCCGACCCCTACGATGCGATCGCCCGCCCGAAGTCCGCCTTCAATCTCGGCTGGGCCGCCGGGCACGATCCTCTGGACGACGGTGTATTCGTTCTGGGTCTGAAGCACCGCTCCGATACCTTCTAGGGATAAGCTCATTCGAATCTTGAAATTCTCCGTCGCCCGCGGCGAAAAATACCCCGTGTGCGGTTCGATAGAGGTCATGTACGAATTGATGAGCGTCTGAAAAACATCCTGTGAGGTAATTTGGCTGGTCCGCCGAATCTGCTGCGTGTAGCGCTCGCTCAAGGTTGTCTGGATTTCCTCCTCCGGCTTATCCTCAAGCCGCAGGGTGAGGACATCATTTTTGACGCGGCGGCGCCAGAGATCATCAAGCTCGGTTACATCAACAGCGAAAGGGGCCTCGGTCCTGTCGAAAGGGTAGTTCTCATCGATCGAGAAGTCGAACGGGCGCTCCAGCCGTTCTAGCGCATACCGTAATCGATCAATGACGCGGCCCCGATATACGTTGAAGATCTCGAAAAACGGATCGGTTTTGTTGTCGCGCAACACATCATCGAGCGAAAACCGATACCGCTCGAAGCTTTCAATATCTGATGCGAGGAAATAAACCCGATTGTTATCCAGCGCGTCGATATACCGATCGAGAATTTGCGACGAGAGAGCGTCGTCAAGTCGCGTCTTTTGGTAGTGGTATCGCTCGATGAAATAATTAATCAGTTTGACCGTACGCGCGTGATGCGGCGCCGGCGCCAGAGACGCTGGGGCATCGGCAAGCCCGGCCGGGGCGCTAGCGGCTGATGTGAGGCCGGACCACGACACCGCCGCGGCAGTCGCGGCAGCAATGGCAAATAGCGATACTCGGGTTCGAAAGGTTCGGAGCGGCGTGATGCTACCCTCTTTTTATCGCGTCAGTGGCGGGATATCTCGATTATACGGCTCATGAATGGCGTTGCTCGGGGAAAAGCCCGAGCAGGCCTTCTTCTGTGGCGCTGCACACGCCGCGTTCTGTAATGATCCCTGAAACAAGGTGCCCGGGTGTTACATCAAAAGCCGGATTGGCAGCTTGGCTACCTGGTGGAATAAGGCGAATCGATCGAAGGCCGCCGCCTTCATCCAAACCGGCAATGTAGGCGACCTCGTCGGGGGAGCGCTCCTCGATAGGGATATCACGGAGACCATCTCGGATGGTCCAGTCCACCGTTGAAGAGGGCAGTGCCGCGTAAAAAGGAACGCTGTTGTCTTTAGCAGCGAGTGCTTTTAGATAGGTTCCTATCTTGTTGCATACGTCGCCGGTTCGGGTGGTTCGATCGGAGCCGACAATACAAAGATCGACATGTCCATGCTGCATGAGGTGGCCGCCGGCATTGTCAGCAATAACGGTGTGGGGGATGCCGTGGGCGCCGAGCTCCCATGCCGTCAGTGCGGCACCTTGATTGCGGGGGCGGGTCTCGTCGACCCAGACATGAATATCGATCCCAGCATCGTGCGCCTTAAAGATAGGTGCAAGTGCGGTCCCCCAGTCTACGGTCGCGAGCCAGCCCGCATTACAGTGCGTGAGCACGTTAACGGTGCCACCGGATCGTGCGTCGGCGACGGATTGAATCAGTGGGAGACCGTGGTCTCCGATGGCGCTGTTGATGGAAACGTCTTCGTCGCATATCTGCTGCGCGAGTGCTCGTGCGGTTGATTCACGCCGGTCACGAGGGGTTGCGAGCAGTACCGGCAAGAGCCGTTCGATAGCCCATCGCAGGTTAACGGCCGTCGGTCGTGAGGCCAGCAGATGATTAGCACTGTCTTTAAGCGCCTGGTCAGAGGTGTCACTTGACCGCGGCCAGAAAAAGCCCACAGGCGGCTGTGGCTCCGATCAGGGGCGCGCCCCGCACGATCATGTTGCGTATGGCGTCTGCCGTCTGCTCGTGGGAGGTTAAGACACGTGTCTCAAATCGAAACGGCAGTTGGGTTTGATCGATGACATGCACCCTGGGCTGATCTGCATCAATCCAGATTGATCGATAAGGAATACCCTTGACCTGCATGAATCGTTACTTGTTAACCCATTGGGGCGCACGCTTCTCGGAAAAGGCAGACATGCCTTCTTTTTGATCCTCGGTAGCAAAAAGCGATTGGAACATGATGCGTTCTGCCGCCACACCCTCGGCAAGCGTTGTCTCATAAGCTTTATTGACGGCACTTTTTGCCATCATTACCGACGGCCGAGACAGAGAGGCGATGGACTGGGCGGTCTTCACCGCCTCTTCAAGAAGATCTGCAGCGGGAATGACGCGGCTCACCAGGCCTGCGCGTTCAGCCTCCTCGGCATCCATCATCCGTCCGGTAAGACACATCTCCATTGCTTTTGATTTCCCCACAAATCGGGTCAGCCGCTGCGTGCCGCCGGCTCCCGGGATGATGCCGATCTTGATTTCAGGTTGACCGAACTTCGCGTTGTCAGCGGCCAGAATAAAGTCGCACATCATCGCCAGTTCACATCCACCGCCGAGCGCATAACCGGCCACTGCAGCGATGACCGGCTTTCGACACTCGGTGACGCGTTCCCAGTTTCGACCGATAAAGTTTCCGAGATAGACATCCATGTAGGTTCTGTCCTTCATGCCCTTGATGTCGGCGCCCGCCGCAAAGGCTTTCTCACTGCCGGTAATGATTGAGGCACCGATCGCATCATCGGCTTCAAAGTTACCCAGGGCGTGGCCGAGCTCATCCATCAGGTCATCCGAAAGCGCATTCAGCGCCTCAGGACGGTTCAGGGTGATCAAACCGACGTTTTCGCGGGTCTCGCTAAGAATGTATTGGTAACTCATGAGGATTCCTTTGGGAAAGATTTACAACCCGCTACAATGCGCTGATACGGTGTTTGGAGCGGATCCTGGCCGTCCACGCGGTTAATGGCCGACGGGAACGCGATAAATTTTATCAGAGCGCTTCTGGTGAAATCGAACTCGGCGCAAACGCGCCTGGAGCGCAATGGACCGCTTCAAAAATAAGAACGGAGTGAAACATGGCTGAGCCACAAGATGGGCGCTATCGAGATATTTACCGGCGCTCACTTAACGATCGGGAGGCGTTTTGGGCAGAGGCTGCGGCGGCCGTGCAATGGGACAAGCCGTGGGAGCAGGTCCTCGACAGTTCCAATCCGCCTGACTATCGATGGTTTGTCGGTGGAGAGCTCAATACCTGTCGTAACGCGCTGGATGTGCACGTGGAGGCGGGGCGAGGGGATCAGGTCGCACTTATTTATGATTCCGCGGTCACTGGCGCCAAACAGAGATTTACCTTCCGATCGCTGAGGGATGAGGTCGCTCTATTCGCCGGCGTGCTTGCCGAGCACGGCGTTAAAAAAGGTGACCGTGTCATCGTGTATATGCCCATGGTGCCGGAGGCCGCCATCGCGATGTTGGCTTGCGCTCGCCTCGGGGCGGTGCATTCTGTTGTTTTCGGAGGATTTGCAGCGAATGAACTCGCGGTAAGAATTGATGACGCGACTCCGCGCGTGATTGTCAGCGCGTCGTGCGGTATCGAGCCGGGCAGGGTGGTCGAATACAAGCCTCTGCTCGACGAGGCCATTCGCCTCGCACAGCATAAACCTGAGCGCTGCATCATTTTGCAGCGCGATCAGGCCCAGGCCTCCATGGAGGCCGATCGCGATGTTGATTGGGCGGACGCCAGAGCCTCCGCTACCCGGCACGACTGCGTGCCCGTCAAGGCCACCGACCCCCTCTACATTCTTTATACCTCCGGCACGACGGGCCAGCCCAAAGGGGTGGTGCGGGATAACGGAGGTCATGCGGTTGCTTTGAAGTGGAGCATGAAGAATATTTATGGCGTGGATCCCGGCGAAACATTCTGGGCCGCGTCGGATGTCGGATGGGTAGTGGGACACTCCTACATTGTGTACGCACCCCTGCTGGCGGGAAATGCGACGGTGCTGTACGAGGGCAAACCGGTGGGCACTCCGGACCCGGGAGCGTTTTGGCGCGTCATCAGCGAGCATGGCGTGAGCGTGTTGTTCACGGCGCCCACTGCCTTTCGCGCCATCAAAAAGGAAGACCCCCGCGGAGAGCATATCGGTCGTTACGATTTGAGCTCGCTGAAGACGCTTTTTCTTGCTGGCGAACGCACAGACCCGGATACGCTGCATTGGGCTGAGGAAAAACTCGGAGTGCCGGTTATCGACCATTGGTGGCAAACCGAGACGGGATGGTCTATCGCGGCAAACTGCGTGGGTATTGAGCGCCTGCCGATTCGCGACGGCTCGCCATCATTCGCAGCGCCCGGCTGGGATCTTCGCGTTCTGAATGAAAACGGCGTGGAGGCAGAGCGTGGTCAGATTGGAACCCTGGCCGTCAAGCTACCGCTGCCGCCCGGGGCTTTCCCAACGCTGTGGAATGCGCACCAGAGGTTTATTGACGCCTATCTCTCCGATTTCCCGGGCTACTACAACACCTCCGACGCCGGAATTATTGATGCCGACGGATACGTCTATGTGATGTCCCGAACCGATGACATTATTAATGTGGCTGGGCATCGGCTTTCAACGGGCGCGATGGAAGAGGTGTTAGCGGATCATCCTGACGTGGCGGAATGCGCCGTGACTGGGGTCGCTGATGCACTGAAGGGACAGGTTCCGTTGGGCTTTCTGGTGCTCAGCGCCGGATCGGATCGCGCCCACGAGGATGTCTGTGCCGAAGTCGTCGCGCTCGTGCGCGAGCGCATTGGGCCGGTAGCGGCCTTCAAGCAGGCGGTGGTCGTTAAGCGTCTGCCCAAGACCCGCTCAGGAAAAGTGTTGCGAGGCACCATGCGAGCGATTGCCGATGGCCAGACTTGGAAGATGCCCGCAACGATTGATGACCCTGCGATTCTTGATGAAATTACAGAATCGCTAGCGGGTATTGGATACCCGCAAGCTTCAGAATAATTATGACCAGCTCCCCGAAAAAACCCGATCTCAGTGAGTGGCAACGACGCGCTCAGGATGAGCTGAAAGGCGCGGACCCCGAGACGCTGTCATGGTCTACGCCAGAAGGTATCACCATCAAGCCGTTATATACCGCGGAGGATCTTGAGGCGCTGGAGCACCACACCGGACTGCCGGGTATTGCGCCCTATGTCCGTGGACCAAAAGCCACCATGTACGCGGGTCGGGCCTGGACCATCCGTCAGTATTCCGGTTTCTCTACGGCGGAGGCATCCAACGCCTTCTATAAACGTAATCTTGCGGCAGGGCAGAGCGGTCTCTCCGTGGCTTTTGATCTCGCGACCCACAGGGGTTACGACTCTGACCATCCGCGCGTGATGGGCGATGTCGGCATGGCGGGGGTAGCTATTGATTCGGTTGAGGACATGCGCATACTGTTTGACGGCATCCCGCTCGACAAGATGTCGGTATCCATGACGATGAACGGCGCGGTGATTCCGGTTCTTGCTATGTTCATTGTGGCGGGCGAAGAGCAAGGGGTGGATCCCGCTGAACTTTCCGGGACGCTCCAGAATGATGTTCTGAAAGAGTTCATGGTGCGCAATACCTATATTTATCCTCCTCAGGCATCCATGCGTATTGTGTCGGACATCATTGCCTACACAGCGGAGCACATGCCGCGATTCAATCCTATTTCCATCTCCGGGTACCACATCCAGGAGGCGGGTGCGACCGCTGTTCAAGAGCTTGCCTATACCTTGGCGGACGGCGTGGAATATGCGCGCACTGCGGTAGCAAGCGGCTTGGCCATTGACTCGTTTGCGCCTCGTCTGTCCTTCTTTTTTGGGATCGGGATGAATTTTTTCATGGAAGTCGCAAAACTTCGTGCAGCCCGATTACTCTGGGCGCAGCTGATTGAAGAGAAATTCTCACCGAAGGATCCGCGGTCGTTAATGTTGCGAACGCACTGCCAAACCTCGGGGGTTAGCCTGACCAGCGAAGACCCGTATAACAACGTGGTGCGCACCACGATCGAAGCCCTCGCGGCGGTCTTAGGCGGCACCCAGTCGCTGCACACAAACAGTTTTGATGAGGCCCTGGCGCTGCCTTCGGACTTTTCGGCTCATATCGCTCGCAATACCCAGCTTATCCTCCGCGAGGAGGCTGGGCTTCAACACGTGGTCGACCCGCTGGGAGGCTCCTATTACGTGGAGAGTCTGACCGCGAGTCTGGTGAGCCACGCTCGAAAGATTATCGACGAGATCGAAGAAATGGGAGGTATGACCCAAGCTGTTATCAGCGGCATCCCGAAGCTTCGTATCGAAGAGTCTGCGGCTCGTAAGCAGGCGCGCATTGATAAAGGCGAGGAAGTCGTTGTCGGAGTCAACCGGTATCAAGCCGCGAGTGAGACCGAGGTGGATATTCTCAGTATTGATAATTCTGAAGTTCGTTCCAGTCAGATCGCGCGGCTTACGCGTGTTAAAGAAGGACGAGATCAAGCGGATTGTGACGCCCGCCTCGCGGCATTAGAAGAAGCTGCAAAGACCCCTGGAGCGAACCTGCTACAGTATGCCGTCGATGCTGCCCGCGCTCGCGCGACGGTAGGTGAAATTTCTTCCGTGCTTGAGGAGGTCTTTGGTCGGCATCAGGCCCAAGTGAGGACGATTTCCGGCGTGTACGGCGATGCTTATCAGCAGGATGCAGAGTTCAATGCTCTGAGAAGTGAGGTCGATGCCTTTGCTACGAGCGCAGGTCGACGTCCGCGTATTCTGGTGGCCAAGCTGGGTCAAGATGGTCACGATCGGGGTGCCCGAATTATTGCAACGGGTTTTGCCGACCTCGGCTTTGATGTGGATATTGGACCCTTGTTTCAGACGCCGGAAGAGGTGGTCCAACAGGCGATTGACAATGACGTACACGTCGTTGGGATTTCCTCGCAGGCTGCAGGGCACGCGACGCTGGTCCCCCAGGTGCTTCAGATGCTGAAGGATCGTAAGGCCTCGAATATACGCGTGGTGCTTGGCGGCGTAGTGCCAAAAGCCGACAGTGAGATGCTGTCCGCGCTTGGGGTTGCGGCATTTTTTGGTCCCGGCACACCGATCATGCAGGCTGCTCGGGATGTGCTCGCCGTGATCAGAGACTAAAGCAGGAGTTCTATCCGGATGCGCGAGATCATCGAAGAGTTGGAGCGCCGCCGCCAGGCAGCACGGTTGGGTGGAGGAGAAAAGCGTATTGAGGCGCAGCACGCAAAGGGCAAGTTGACGGCTCGGGAGCGGCTCGATGTCCTGCTTGATAAAGACAGCTTTGAAGAATGGGATGTCTTTGTTGAGCATCGCTGCAGTGATTTTGATATGGGCGGCAAGACCATCCCCGGAGATGGCGTTGTTACCGGCCACGGTACGATCAACGGCCGCACGGTTTTTGTATTCAGTCAGGATTTCACCGTGCTTGGGGGATCTCTTTCGGAAGCGCACGCGCAAAAAATCTGCAAGGTCATGGATCATGCGATGCGTGTCGGGGCTCCTGTTATCGGATTAAATGACTCCGGTGGCGCTCGCATACAAGAGGGCGTTGATTCTCTCGCCGGCTATGCGGAAGTCTTTCAGCGCAATGTTCTTGCGTCGGGGGTGATCCCGCAGATATCGATGATCATGGGTCCCTGCGCCGGTGGCGCGGTCTACTCACCGGCGATGACCGACTTCATTTTTATGGTTCGGGATACGGCCTACATGTATGTTACCGGTCCGGAGGTTGTGAAGACCGTGACGCACGAAGTGGTCTCGCACGAGGAGCTGGGTGGCGCCTCCACGCATACGGCCAAGTCCGGAGTGGCTGACGGGGCGTTCGATAACGACATCGACGCGCTTCTCGCGGTACGTGACTTTTTTGATTACCTGCCGCTTAGCAATGTTGATGATCTGCCCGAGCGCGAACAGATCGATCCTGCGGACCGGCTCGAGCCATCGCTCGATACGTTGGTCCCTGCCAATCCGAACAAGCCGTACGACATGCACGAGCTCATCGAAAAAGTTCTCGACGAGGGAGACTTTTTTGAACTTAAACCGGACTATGCCGGCAATATCCTCACCGGTTTGGGCCGGATGGCGGGGCGCACGGTGGGTGTTGTGGCGAACCAGCCGATGGTGCTCGCGGGTTGTCTCGATATCCAGTCATCTACAAAAGCCGCGCGGTTCGTACGATTCTGCGACGCGTTTTCCATTCCGATCGTGACCTTCGTAGATGTTCCCGGTTTTCTGCCCGGAACAGCACAAGAATACGGGGGCATCATCCGTCACGGCGCTAAGCTGCTGTATGCGTATGCCGAATGCACCGTGCCCAAGGTCACGGTTATCACGCGCAAGGCCTACGGCGGGGCCTATGATGTGATGGCCTCGAAGCATCTGCGTGGAGACGTTAATCTGGCGTGGCCCTCGGCAGAGATTGCCGTGATGGGCCCAAAAGGCGCGGTCGAAATCATCTTCCGCGAGGACATCGGTGATGACGCAAGGATTGCGGAGCGCACCGAAGAGTATCGGCAAAAGTTCGCAAATCCATTTATCGCGGGTCACCGCGGGTTTATTGACGATGTCATTCTCCCGAGCGAGACGCGTCGGCGAATCTGCCGATCGCTTCAAATGCTTAGAAACAAGCACCTTGAGAACCCGTGGCGAAAGCACGGCAACATACCCCTCTGAGGAATGTGATGCCGTGAAGGTTGAGAATGACGAACAGATTGTGGCGATCTGCATTGCCTCAGAGGTCGGTGTAGAGGCTCATGAGATTGACGAAGTGATAGCCACTGCAGGCGCGGGTTTAAAGGGGGATCGTTATTTTGCGCAGGGCGCAGACGCTGAGACGCAGGTCACGTTGATCGAGTTAGAAGCGATCGAGAGTTTTAATAGCGTGCTGGGTCTCGATCTTGCGCCTCGGATGTTCCGGCGTAACCTGGTGACAAGATCGGTGCGCCTGAATGATCTTGTGGGTCGGTCTTTTTCTGTCGGCGAGGCTACGCTGCGCGGCGTGGAGTTATGCGAGCCTTGCGCTTATCTTCAAGACCTTCTTGCCGTGCCTTCGCTCGTCAAGCACTTAACGCATCGGGGCGGCCTGCGCTGCGAAATTCTTACTGGCGGTACCTTGCGAGTCGGAGACCGAATCAAAGCGGCCTAACGATTCGAGCCCAGCGCTTTTGCGGTCTCTCGTAATACAAACTTCTGAATCTTCCCCGTGGACGTCTTCGGTAAATCACCGAAGATTACCGTTCTGGGCACCTTGTAATGCGCCATGTGGTCTCTGCAGAAAAGGATGACATCTTCAGGTGTGGCCGCCTCCCCCTCGCGCAGGGTAACGAAAGCGCAGGGGCTTTCTCCCCAAGTCTCATCGGGGCGAGCCACCACAGCGGCCTCCAAGATCTTCGGATGGCGATAGAGGGTTTCTTCAACCTCCAGGCTGGAAATATTTTCGCCGCCCGAGATGATGATGTCCTTGGAGCGATCTTTGATTTCGATATATCCGTCCGGGTGGCGCACCGCGATGTCACCGCTATGGAACCATCCGCCCGAGAAAGCGGCGTCCGTCGCTGTAGGGTTTTTTAGGTACCCTTTCATCACGGTATTGCCTCGCACCATCACCTCGCCGTAGGTCTCGCTATCCCATGGGACATCTTCCATAGTCTCGGGATCTTTCACGCTGGCGTTCTCGAGGGTGCCGTAGTGGACCCCCTGGCGTGACATCCGAGCGGAGCGTTGCGAGAGTTCCAGGGCAGGCCAGTCTTCTTGGGGGAGGCATACCGTAGCCGGTCCGTAGGTTTCGGTCAGGCCATAGAGGTGGGTGACGTGAAATCCATCAGCCTCCATCGCCTCGATTACCGCCGAAGGGGGCGCTGCGCCCCCTGTTGCTATTTCAACGACTTGCGGGAACTTCACCTTCGCATCGCTGGGTGCGTTCGCGAGCATATTCATAACGATCGGTGCGCCGCACATGTGCGTGACGCCGTTTTGGGCAATGGAAGAAAAAACAGCTTTAGGCTCCACCGCGCGAAGACAAACGTGCGTTGCAACGGCGGCGGTTACCGCCCAGGTAAAGGTCCAACCGTCGCAGTGAAACATGGGCAAGGTCCATAAATAGACCGAATCCCGCCCCAGGCCCATGGTCTGCATGTTGCCCATCGCATTCAGGTAGGCACCGCGATGATGGTATACGCAACCCTTGGGATCACCCGTGGTGCCCGATGTGTACAGCAATGACAACGCCTGCCACTCATCAGAGGGCTGATCGCCCGAGAAATTGGGTTCGGCTGCCGCGATGAATGTCTCGTAGTCGGTCTCGCCCAGACATTCGCCTCCGTCACCCTCGGAGTCATCAATATCGATTACAAGAATAGGTTGCTCCACCATCGTTAACGCTTCTTTTATGACGGCCGAGAAAGCGGTGTCGGTCAGAAGCACTTTCGCTTCGCCATGCGCAAGAATGAACGCAATGGTTTTGGCATCCAGTCGAATATTCAACGAGTTGAGAACTGCTCCCATCATGGGAATGGCGTTGTGGGCCTCAAGCATTTCCGGTGTGTTGGCACCCATGATGGCAACGCAGTCTCCTACGCCGATACCGCGTTGGGTTAGGGCGTTGGCAAGACGATTGGATCGTTCGAGAAATTGACGGTAGGTATAACGTCTCGCCCCGTGGATGATTGCGGTATGTTCTGGTGCAATCTGGGCCGCCCGACGCAAGAAACTGACGGGCGAGAGCGGCTCAAAATTTGCTCTGACTTGAGGAAGCTCGCTTTCGAAAATGGACACGGATATTCTCCAAAAGACTATGGGGGCATCCTACCGATTTTGGGTAGCGATGTCAGAACTCAAACGACGGAGTGATCGTGATTCGGCAAAAAACAGGTGAACGATCAGCTTTTTAGTAGCCATAGCGTATAGCATCCTATAATCGCCCACCTGAAGCTGGATAGGGTAGCGAATATGCGTATTCCTGCGGGAAGATCATTCGACGAAGTCGCAGTGGGCGACACCTTTGATTATGTGCTGACGATTACCGAAAGCCATCTGGTCATGGCGGCGGGCTTGTTCGGCGACTTCAATCCGCTTCACGTCGATGAGACCTTCGCGTCGAAATCCCGATTTGGTGGCCGCATACTGCACGGTCCATTTACCAGCGCCTTCGTGGCGGCGCCCGTGGGTATCTATTTCTCGGGAACCGCGATCGCCTATCTTGAGCATAGCTGTCGCTTTCTTGCGCCCGTGAAGCCGGGGGATACGCTTCGCGCTGCCTGGGAGATTACCGACAAGGCAGAAAAGCCTAAATTTTCGGGCGGTGTGGTGGGATTGTCCTGTATTTGCACCAATCAACGCGACGAGCAGGTGGCCACGGCGCTTGGCAAAATCATGGTGGCATCAACGTCGGCCATGGGCTAACGGAATCGATATGGACTCCTCGCTTGCCGGCAAACGCATACTGATTTATAGCCACGACTCGTTCGGGCTGGGGCATCTCAGGCGTTGCCGAACCATCGCCCATGCGTTGGTTGATCGCTTCGCGGGATTGCGCGTCCTGATCGTGTCGGGATCACCAATTATCGGGAGCTTTGATTTTAAGAGCCGAGTGGATTTTGTACGTATTCCCGGCGTGGTCAAACTTCGCGGCGGCGACTATACCTCGCTCTCGGATCATATTGATCTCTCCCAGACCCTGCAATTACGCAGTTCGATTCTTGCGCAGACCGCGCAGACCTTCGCTCCCGATCTTTTTCTGGTGGACAAGGAGCCCCTTGGTCTTCGCGGTGAGGTCACGGCTACTTTAAAGATGCTTCGTGACCGCAATGTTCGAACGGTTCTGGGTCTGCGGGATATTCTGGACGACCCCGTGATACTGAGGAAGGAGTGGGATAAGCGGGGCACCCCGCGAGATCTCGAAGCCTGGTATGACGAAATCTGGGTATTCGGGTCGCCATCGATGGGTAACCCCTTGGCGGAGCTGGGTGTCTCGGCTGAGAGTCTCAAACGCCTGGTTTTTACCGGTTACCTCAAGCGCTCTGTTCCTGAGATCGCGATGCCTCCGGTCAGTCTACCGAAAGACCCCTTTCTCCTCGTTACTCCAGGCGGGGGAGGTGATGGCGAGACGCTGGTGGATTGGGTGCTTTGTGCTCTTGAGCAAAAGCCGAGACCCACGCGGTCGGTGGTAATTGTGTTGGGTCCGTTTATGCCCCAGGCCCTACGGCATCAGTTTCAGCGTCGCGCGGCAGCTCTACAGGGCGTTCACACCATTACCTTCAACGCCAATATGGAGTTGTTGGTCGATCGAGCTGAGGGTGTGGTGGCGATGGGCGGGTACAACACCTTCTGCGAAGTATTGTCGCTCGATAAGCCTGCATTACTCATTCCGCGATCGACACCTCGGTTAGAGCAAACCATTCGCGCACGGCGGGCGCAATCTCTTGGCTTTGTGTCAATGCTGAGTGGCGATGGTGATCGCTCTCCGGATGCGATGGCGCGGGCACTGAGAGAACTTGAGCGTCAACCGGTTCCGTCGAAGGCGGGAGCAGATAAGGTCTTAAATGGTTTAGATGTGATTTGCTCACGAACCAAGGCACTGCTCGCAGAAGAGTCTCCGGCAAAAATCGATATCGCCTGACTCCTTTTCCTCTTCCTTCTCCTTCTGCGCCGTGATTCTTTTTTACGTTCAGCATCTGCTGGGAATCGGTCATCTTCGGCGAACGATTGCAATCGCCAACGCCTGCGCAAAAAAAGGCATACCGGTCAGTGTCGTAAGCGGTGGCCCGTCGATAGATCTCTCAGCATTATCTGGTGTGCCGGTCTATCAGTTGCCGCCCGTGCGGAGTGCGGATCTCGCTTTTTCGTCTTTAGTGGATGCGGACGACAGGCCGATCGATGCCACTTTTGAAAAAGACCCGCCGTGACCAGCTCCTGCAGATACTTGATCGCGAGTCGCCGCGCTTGCTCGTGCTTGAGTTGTTTCCGTTTGGCAGGAGGCGCTTTCGGTTTGAACTCGAGCCGCTGTTGGACGAGGCACAACGTCGTCGGATACGAATTTTCTCTTCGGTCAGGGATTGCGTCCAACAACGCTCGGACGAGCGTGAGGCGGAGACGCTCGACTTTTTGCGGCGCTATTTTGACGGTGTGTTGGTTCATGGCGACGAGAGTTTTCTGCCGTTCGCCGCCTCGTTTCGGCGCGCTGCTGAGGTTGAAAATTTGACCTATTCTGGCTTTGTCGACACCGCACCGCAGTCAGTACCTCCGTCGGTGTCCCGTGTTTCAGGTGTGATCGCTGCAGCGGGTGGCGGTGCCGCGGGCAGGGTTCTGTATGAAACTATGGCACGAGCCCGTCGTCTGCACCCGCCACCCCAACGTGCCCTGGCAAATGCTGGTGGGGACAGATCCGGATAAATCCCTAATCGACTCGTTGAAGAAAACTGGCGGCGAGGGACTCATTGTGGAGGCAAATCGGAGCGACTATCGAGCGCTTCTTGAGGGAAGCCGTTTGTCTATCTCGCAAGCGGGTTACAACAGCACCGTGGATATTTTGTCATCGGGTGTCCCTGCGGTCATGATCCCCTTCACGGGCGAGGGGGGCGAGACAGAGCAGTCGGTTCGGGCGGCTCGCCTCGCGGCGGCGGGTCGAGTGACGGTGATGAGCGAGAGTAATCTTGATCCTGCGGAACTTGCGGAGAACGTGGATAGTGTGTTGGACCGCGAACCTGAAAAGTTTCAACCGATTCAATGTAACGGCGCGCAGCGAAGTGCAGAAATCCTCGCCGCTCACCTTCACTAATGACGCGACCTGTAGATTCATTGTGGTGAAGATACGCGCTTTCTCCAGTGAGGATGAGGCATCAGTCATCGATTTGTGGCGGCGGTGTGATCTCATCCGGCCCTGGAATGACCCGGTTGGAGATATAGCGCAATGTCTTAACAACATTTCTTCCGCACTTTTCGTTGCCAGCGAAAACGGGCGAATCATCGGTTCGGTGATGGTCGGATATGATGGGCACCGTGGCTGGGTCTATTATTTGTCCGTTGACCCCGAGAAACAAAAGCGCGGTACCGGGCGTGCGCTCATGCGTCAGGCAGAGACCTGGATTCTGGAAAAGGGCGGCCGCAAGATTCACGCGATGATTCGCGAGGAAAATCTCGCGGTTTCTGACTTTTACCGGAGCCTGTCTTACGAAGACGGCGACGTCCGCCTTATGCAGAAATGGCTAAAGCCGTATCCATCGGGGGATGGGATCCCAGAGGCGGCTGACGAGTCTAGCTCGTGATTTGACCGTATCGTCGCATCACATCGATTAAAGCCGAGTGATCTATGGCCTCACAGGTGTATCCGGCTGGCCGAAGGGTTTGCATCGATGTCGCAGCCAGAAGGGCGTTGATCACCGCCTCTTCCACGGACTGGACGGCAGCCTGATACAGCGAGTCACAAAGATCGTCGCCGAGCCACTTAAACCCCTCGTTGATCGCCGCCATTTGAGAGATGGGGATAGCGTTCGCGGTGCTGAAGGCGAGAAATATATCCCCGGATCCATTGCCGCCACTGGTACCGCCTCGACCCATACCGAGAGCGCCTCGTCGGGCAAGGCGCTGGAGTTGGTGCGGCATGAGCGGCGCGTCGGTGGCTATCAAGACGATGATGGAGCCCAGTTCCTCATCTCGCGGCATGGGCTTTTCCACAAGGTGCTGACCGACAGGAACACCCAGAATGCGTAGATCCTCACGTCGACCATGGTTTGCCTGAACCAGAACGCCAAGGTGGTAACCTTTTTCGTTTATAGATACTTCACGCGATGCGGTGCCGGTACCGCCTTTGAAGTCATAGCAAATCATGCCGGTTCCGCCGCCGACATTGCCTTCGGATACCGGTCCGGCCGTTGCAGCGTCCAGTGCGCTGCGTGCATGAGCTTCGGTCACGTGCAGGCCATTGATATCGTTCAGTAGGCCGTCATAGGTTTCGGCGACCACCGGCATGGCCCACAGATGCTCGTTACCCCAGTGACTGGGATACGTATCAATCATCCACTGCACTGCAGCCTGATGTGCGCGTCCTACACTATGGGTGTTCGTGATGAGAATCGGCCCAAGAAAGTAACCCCCGT
The DNA here is from genome assembly GCA_038131525.1 of Gammaproteobacteria bacterium. GTDB lineage: Bacteria > Pseudomonadota > Gammaproteobacteria > Arenicellales > UBA868 > UBA868. Next base: position 481,248 of record JAYPPP010000001.1, read on the forward strand.
CGCTGATCCAGTGCGTTCCGGTCATTTCGCCATTTCCGTTAAATCGATGCACGCCAGCCCAGACTGGCTGTGGGACGGGATGGTGGCCGCGCGGCAGGACAGCGGTTACGCCGGTTCGAACGGGACCCTCACCGACCCTCAGGGAGCCATCACCATTTATTAGCGTCGTAAAGCCGACCTCTAATCCCGGCACATCCGTTATTGCGTTCAAGGGTCCGGGTAGACCTGGAAGGTTCAGCCCTAAATCACGCGCTCTTGACTTGCTCATTGCTTCAGCTCTGTTTGCTCACTAGGGGAATGTTTAACTCCTCGACCAAGAGTCGCCCCTCATGAATTCTATAAAGATGAGCCTTGCCGTCCCGAAGTTTCTCCGGCGGATCATCCGTCATGTCCCAATCCGTCGCAAGACTTAAGGCTGCGCGGAGCACGCCCTTATGACACACGCCGATCGCAGGCAGATCTTGATCCGTGAGGCTCTCGATCCATTGGCGCAGGCGAGATCGCACATCCCGGGGGCTCTCCCCGTCGGGTGGTCTAAAGTCCAGTCCTCGATCCTCGTTACGAGTGAATGCCAAGGGGTCTAGCGCCCGAAGGGACTCGAGGGTATGCCCCTCCCACTGCCCCCAGTCCATCTCCTGCAGAGCGTGAACCGATGCCTCGGGTTGAAGCTGCATGAGCATGGCCGTCTCATGAGCTCGCGTTAATGGACTGCAGTAGCAGCGCCAACCCGAGAATCGCGCATCGAGGCGCCATTGGGAGACGGTGACTCGACCCTGTTCGCTGAGCGGTACATCGGTTCGACCCTGAATCCGGCCTGCTTCATTCCATGGGGTGGGGCCATGCCGAAGAAAAAGAATTTGGCTCAACTTAAATCAAACTCCGAATAAAGGTATCGATCTGTTGAGAGGCTGAGTGAAAATTGTGAAGAGCCAAGAATTTTTTCCGGGCGCTGGCGCCGAAGCGCTGACATCGAGCCGGCGCGTTCAGGAATCCAGCGACTGCCTCGGCAAACAACGCCGCGTCCCCTGGATTTACGAGCGTCCCGGTCACTCCCTGCTCAACTACCGTTGCAACGCCGTCCGTTCTTCCCGCAACGACAGCGACCCCGTGTCTTTGTGCTTCAAGAAGAGCCATCCCAAACGCTTCGTTGATAGCTGGCCAGACAAAAAGATCGCTCGCGTCTAAAAAGGCATGAACCTTCTCAGTTTCGAGCGACCCCGCGAAGAAGACCCGGTCACTGACCGACCGAAAGCGTTCTTGAATATTGGTCTTGACCTCACCATCTCCGATAACGATCAGACGCCATTCTTGATTTGGTAGCAGCTCGAGGGATTGCGCGAGCACTTCATAGGAGCGCTGTTTATCGCCCGGCCGCATCATCGCTACGGATAAAAGCCAAGGGACATCGGCATCAAGGCCGCATTCCTTAGCAAGCTTATCCTTGCAGTCTTGTTTGGACAGATTACGCTGTGGCGTGTCGTGAGCGAATGGTCGCAAGGATAATTGTGAAACGTTCTCAGAAATTAAGGGCTGGATACAGGGTATATCTCGCGGATTAAGAGAGATAACACCGCTCGCACAGGCTAGCGCCTGCCCAACCTGTTGCAGGCCCATATCCCATGGCCCATTTTTCTGCCTTGGTGCGTAGGAGGCCTCTGCTACGACGTAGGGAATACCCAGTCGAGCACAGACCTTTGGTCCAATCCAGTCTGGCGCCTTATGAAATAAGTGGTAGGTAAACCAAAGATCTATCGGCTCCGATTGCGCGGCCTCAAACCCTTTGAGGATGCGATCTATTTCCTCCTCGGCCTGTCGTCGAATGTTTTCTTGCCGCAGTGGATCCCCGGAGATGTCGAGCGCCCGCAGGGCGCTCATGATCCGTGGGCTATGCCCCCCTTGCGTTAGAGCATCAACCATGAGCATCGCAATTGTGCGATCCCCAGACGGAATAGGATCATCCGGAGATTTAAGGGGCGCATAGAAGCCGATCTGCATGCTCTAACCTTAATGGTGACTTTTAAGCAGGGCAATGAGTGGCTGGATCGCTCGTGAATGGGAGAAATCCCTTTTTAATTTTTCTGCCGCTGAATTCGCGCGTAAAGATCTTTCATCTGCATGGCGCCAGACATGAATAATGGCGTCCGCAAGCGAGGAAGCATCCTCCGGCGGAACTAGCGTGCCGTCTTTACCCGATTCAATAAACTCCGCTATGCCCGGAAGATTAGTGGCGATCAGGGGCAGGCGTTGGCTCGCGGCCTCCATAAGGACATTGGGTAGACCATCTCGATCACCTAAGGCAGTGATACGGCTCGGCAGAACGAAGAGATCGCTGTGTCGGTACAACTCGAGAATATCCTCCTGAGCGAGGGGGCCCATCCAGGAGATGCGATCATCGAGCGCGCGGTGTACCGCTTGTTCTTTAAGCGCGCCGAGGCGCTCACCGCCACCGACATGTCGCCAATGCCACTTAATTTCCGGGGGGAGCAGCGCAAGCGCATCGATGAGAATATCAAAACCTTTTTTGTCGACCGCCCGTCCCACGCTGAGAATCCTGAACACGTCGGTCGATGGGGTTGCAGATTCTTTGGGCCGAGGTCCCGGATCAGGAAAACGGCGCTCATCGAGACCGTGGTACACGCGGGTGATGGCACTTCCCTCATCACTCAGCCCGGCCAGATGCGCGAAGCCCATTTCGGTGCACGTCACCCCCCAAGCGCAATCGCGGAGCTTTTCGCGTTTCTCCCATTCCGGCAGCGTCCAAATATCCTTAGCGTGTGCCGAGAAGGCCCACGGCAACCCCCGCATGCTCGCCGCATATCGAGCCACTGAGGCTGGCGTATGAAGAAAATGCGCATAGACGAGCGCTACCGCACTGGACATTTCCTGCGCCAAGACAAGCGCCTGACCGAATCGACGAATTCGATTAGGCGAAAAATCCCGTCGTAGATCTTGAAGCCATAGCGCTCTGGCCTTCCGATAGCCGGGCAGCCGCCGAATTTTGCGCCAGGCGCGAAAGACCCGCTTGGGGCCGTGCCACAGGTATTCGGGCAGGTAGCGGGGCTGTGTTTTGATTTGCGTGTGGATCGGATGCGATTCGGTGTCCGTGGGGTGTCGCAGGGAGAAAAGCTCGAGGGTAAGACCCGATTGCTCAAGACTCAGGATTTCCTGCGCGATGAAGGTTTCCGACAGTCGCGGATAGCCCTTGAGAACGACAGCAACAGACATGGGTTAGAGTCTCGCGCGGTCCATATCCCGCGGCGGGTTTGAACTGAAGCGAGTATGCTATAAAAGTAGCGCAAGCAACGCAAAACAGTCGGATTCACACCTTTTTTATTCTTAAAGCCAACCGCCATGGTTGATCAAGATGATTTCCCACGTATCGATCGGTCAATTTATCGATACGTGCTCCGACACACTTGGCGAGGCCAGGCGTTTCTTCTCCTGCTTACCGTGGTCACGATGCCTCTGGTGTACGTGTCACTGGAGATCCCCAAGCGTATCGTAAACCAGGCTATCGGCGGCACCGATCTGCCTCAGGCCCTTTTCGGGTTTGAGATTTCCCAGATCGAGTTTTTGATGCTTCTGTCCGTAGCCTTCTTGCTCGCGGTGATTCTCACTGGCGGCCTCAAGTACTATTTAAATGTCTTTAAAGGCGTATTGGGTGAGCGGATGCTGCGACGATTCCGTTTCGACCTGTATGCCCGAATTCTTCGGTTTCCCGGGGCGCACATCCGTAAGAGCCCGTCCGCTGAACTCATACCCATGATTACGGCAGAGACGGAGCCTTTGGGTGGGTTAATCGGGGATGCGATTGCTGCGCCTGCTTTTCAGGGCGCTCTTCTGCTGACCTATCTGTCATTTATTTTCCAGCAGGACTTCTGGCTGGGGGTTGCTTCAATTGCGCTTTACCCTCCTCAGATGATTCTGATTCCGCGTCTGCAGGCAAAAGTGAATGCGCTTTCCCGGGCGCGCGTGCAAAACGTTCGAAAGCTGGCCGGGCACATTGGAGAGACCGTTGATGGGGTTGTTGATATTCACGCCAATGACGCGGGACGCTTTGAACGCGCAAAGACATCAAGTTACTTGGGACGTATTTTTGATATCCGCGAGGAAATCTACCGCCGCAAGTTTTTTATCAAGTTTTTAAACAATTTTCTTGCCCAGGTTACGCCGTTTTTCTTCTTTGCGATCGGCGGTTATCTTGTAATTCAGGGCGATGTCAGTCTCGGGGCACTCGTCGCCGTCCTCGCAGCCTATAAGGACATCGGCCCGCCATGGAAGGAGCTTCTTAAGTTCTATCAGGTATTCGAGGACACCAAGGTTAAGTATCTGCAGGTAGCCGAACAGTTTGAACCTGCCAACATGATTCGCGCCTCGCTTTTGGAGAATCAGGAATCGGTCGGTCAGCTGACGGGCCCATTGGTAGGCCGGAATGTAAGCACCGATCCGGACGATGGGATCGGTCTGGTGGCGAACGTCAGTTTCGAGCTGGATCTGAACCGGCATGTCGCGCTTGTGGGCAAGCCCGGATCAGGCGCGGGCGACGTCTCTAAAATTGCCGCACGATTGGCCTGGCCTCTATCTGGCGAGGTCATGATGGGCACGCGCAACTGGAGTGAGACTCCGGAAGCGATTACGGGTCGACGCGTTGCCTGGGTCGGTTCGAGCTCGCATATCTTTGCGGGCACGCTTGCGCATAATCTTTACTATGGATTGATGACGGCGCCGCAACCGGACGGCGTGCAGGAGCTTGATTCAACGCAACGGCGCCATCGACGTGAAGCCGTTGCGTCCGGCAATAGTCTGGATGATCCCGAGGGAAACTGGTTGCGCGCGATAGCCGGTGGCGAAAAAGATCCAGAAACCACGACGGATCGTGTTGGCGACATCCTCAAGGCGACGGAGCTCTGGGAGGATGTCTACCGGCTCGGGCTCGGGGCGCGGATACAGCAGTTCTCGATGAGTGCTGAAGTGAGGGAGAAAATTCTCGCCGCACGCAAGCAGTTGAGCGCCTCCCGGGGCGATCTACAGCAGTTTGATCGTGATCGATATGATCCGAACCTGACCGTCGCCGAAAATATACTTTTCGGATACGCGGTCGATTCGGAATTTTCTCAGGACAGACTCCCCGGTAATGACATCGTTTCTGACGTGTTGCGCGAGACAGATCTCTTTGATGCGTTTTTGCTCATGGGGTATCGTGTAGCGCAAGCGATGACCGAGATTTTTTCGGGTCTTCAGCCTGACGATGAACTTCTGCAGCGGTTTAGCCTCGTAACCGGCGAAGATCTTGAAAACTTTGAGCGAATTCTGCGTAACTGCCCGCGCGAGGATTTGCCTGCGTTAACCGCTCTTACCGACACCGATCAGCAACTGCTGCGGGGGGTCGTCTTTCGACTCATTCCGGCGCAACACCGTCTCGGGATAATCGATGCTGAGGTGCAGGAACGATTGCTCGCCGCTCGGAATCGACTGTTTGAAAAACTGGGAAGCGACAATCCGAGCGTTGTGTTTTTTGACCCCAATGAGATTTGTCCTGCGCTATCGGTTGAGGGCAATATCCTTTTCGGCAGCATTCCTTACGGCAAGCCTCGTGAACGCGAGGCGATTTCAAGGGCAATCGATGATCTTGTAATTGCAGAAGGCCTGGGTGACTACCTTATTGCTTTGGGGTTGAGCCGCGAGGTTGGAGCTGCAGGCAATCGACTGAGCAGCGTGCAGCGGCAGAAGCTGGCCTTTGCCCGAGCGCTGCTGAAGGAGCCCGACCTTCTTGTTGTCGATCAAGCCCTCATGATATTTGACGCCCAACTTCAGTCCCGAATGCTCGATTCAATTCGTCAGCTCATGTCCGGCCGCGGAGTGCTTTGGGTGCTCGAGTCGCCCGCCATGGTGACCGGCTTCGACGAGGTGTGGGTAATGCAGTCCGGCAAGATTATTGAGCGCGGTAAACCGACCGAGCTCGCATCGAGCAATAGCGAACTGCAGCGGCTTATCGCGATGACATGACAGGGCGTTCCTTAATGGTGATTGAGCCGTGCGGCCCTCCTGAGGACCAGTGCCTGCAGGACAACGTGGCGGCAATGCGGGCAGCCGGGTTAGAGGTTGATCATGAACCTTTATTGATGAGCAATCGGGATCGTCTGAGCTGGGAGGGAGCAAGCACACGCGCGGCCCATCTCCAGGCGGCCTTGCTTCAAGACGCAAGCGATGTGTTGTTAAGTGCCCGTGGAGGCTATGGCGCAAGCGAACTGCTGCATCTTCTCGATTGGACGCGGATCAAGCGGTCTCCGTGGAAGTTACTTGTAGGCTTTTCCGATGTGACTGCGATTCAGAGTGCGCTGTATACGCTGGCTGGTTGGCCGGCTCTGCACGGTCCCATGCCGGGCTCGCCCCTGTGGGGCGAAGGGCCTCATATCGACCAGCTATTAAGTTACTTTGATGAGGCGGGCCGTATGCCCTTGCGAGGATCGCTCGACGTAGATCCCGCTGGAGGAGGTGAGCTGAAAGAGCACAATCATCAAGGCATTCTGTTCGGCGGATGCTTGAGTGTTTTGAGCGGGCTGATTGGGACACCTTATCTTCCATCAGACCTATCCGGCCATATTTTGTTTTTTGAAGATACGGGCGAGAGCGTATCTCGTGTGCTTCGCTATTGGCGCCAGTGGCTGGATAGCGGACTTTTAGCGGGAGTGCAGGCGGTCGTTCTGGGTCGATTCACTAATGCGGACGGCTCTGCGACGGATGAAGCCTGGCTTGCGGGGCAGATTGCAGAACGCGCACCATGCTGCGTCTATACCTGTCAACAGTTCGGGCATATTCCCGAGAACTATCCGCTGATGCTCGGAGCGCACGCAACGTTAAGTGGCCGGCGTCTGTCCTGGGTGTTCGACCCGCAGCTTAGATCCGAATAAGATCCGATCGTTAAGCCTAACGTGCGTACGGGGCCCGCTCGCATCGGCCCGACTGCGTATGGGCCTTGCCTTGTACTGGGCGCCTGCCCAAAGTACCATCTCGTTATCGCGGATCGGGCCCGATTGGGCCAGGTTTGTCTTCATTCTATAGAGCATAGGAACAATCTTGATGTTTAGCGGAAGCATGGTCGCAATCGTGACCCCGATGCATGATGACGGTTCGGTGGATTGGGAGTCACTTGATCGGCTCATCGAGCACCACATAAAGGAAGGAACGGATGCGATCGTTTCGGTAGGGACGACAGGGGAGTCCGCTACCCTCGATCATAACGAACATGGCGAAGTGATCGCCCATACCGTGAAGACCGTAGCAGGCCGAATTCCGGTCATTGGCGGCACTGGAGCAAATTCCACGAGGGAAGCCATTGCCCTAACCGAAGATGCGGCGAAGGCCGGCGTGGATGGCTGTCTTCTGGTCGTTCCTTACTACAACAAACCGCCGCAGGAAGGTCTTTATCAACACTTCAAGGCGATTGCTGAGGCGGTATCTATTCCCCAGGTTCTTTACAACGTACCCGGTCGAACCGGTGTCGACATGCATAACGACACGACCCTGCGGCTTGCCGAGATTGACAACATCGTGGCTATAAAGGATGCCACCAATGATCTGGACCGCGGTCGCGATCTCATACAGCGCGCGCCGGAAAATTTCTCAATTTATTCCGGAGAAGACGGGACTGCCTGCGAACTGATGCTTGCGGGCGGGAAGGGCACTATTTCGGTGACCGCGAATGTGGCGCCTGCTCTAATGCATCGGATGTGTGCCGCGGCAATCGACGGCGATGAAGAGACCGCGAGAGGGCTAAACGCGCAACTTGAGGCCCTCCACAAGGCGCTTTTTCTTGAGTCCAACCCGATCCCGGCGAAGTGGGCCGTTCATCAGCAAGGCATTATTGGCGAGGGAATTCGCCTGCCGCTCGTCACGTTGTCGCCCGCGTTCCATGAGCCGCTCAAGGCAGCGATGCGCTCCGCAGGCGTTCTCTGACGAATGACTGCGGCGGTGAACTAAATGAAAAGAGGCGACCTCCTTTACTCCGGCAAGGCGAAATCGGTCTTCTTGACTGACGATAAATCGAAACTGCTGATTGAATTTCGTAACGATACCTCTGCCTTTGACGGCGAAAAGGTCGCCCAGCTTGATCGCAAGGGGGCAGTGAATAACCGCTTCAATGCGTTCATCATGCAACATCTCGAGCGCGAAGGCATCGCGACGCATTTTGATCGTTTGCTGAGCGACACGGACTCCGTCGTGAAGCGTCTCGAAATGATTCCCGTCGAATGTGTTGTGCGTAATGTTGCCGCGGGGTCGCTGTGTCGCCGGCTCGGTATTGAGGAGGGGCTTGATCTTGTGCCTCCGACCTTCGAGTTCTTCCTTAAGAATGATGCGCTACATGATCCCATGATTAATGAGTATCACGCGCAGGCCTTCGGTTGGGCGAGTGCCGCAGAAATTGAATCGATGAAAGCCCAGACCTTTCGCGTGAACGAGATCTTGAGTCGATTGTTTGCCGATGCTGGCATGATCCTCGTGGACTTTAAACTTGAATTCGGACGCTTTGAAAGTCGAGCAATACTGGGCGATGAGTTCACCCCCGACGGCTGCCGCATTTGGGACCAGTCGACGCGCAAGAAGCTTGATAAAGATCGGTTTCGCCAGGGTCTGGGCAGCGTCGTTGAATCCTATGAGGAAGTCGCCCATCGGCTCGGTATTGATCTAGAGGCGCCGGTTGCCTCATAACGCCCGGGGGTGAGGGCGCCTGTGTTAATTCTCGGCGGCGGTCCCGCGCTATCCGCTTTTGCCCTCGAGCGACTCGCACAGCGTCTGCGAGATAGCGACCGGATCGCGAAGCCGCCATGCCCGCAGTATGTCTATCTCATCGAGTCTGAGACCCCTCCGGAAGGTGAATCCCTCGGTATCCTTGAAAACCTGCTTGAGGGCACGTTGGCTGAAGGGCGTATCATTCGTGAGCGAAAGAACCAGCTCCTCGTTGTTCCCCGCTTCGGTACCCGATCGCCCTGGTCAACAAAGGCGACAGAGATAGCCCAACGTTGCGGCTTTGAGGGGATCCATCGGATCGAGCGCGGAACGGTCTGGCACTTCGAAGAAGCACTGAGCGCCGATAGTAATCACACCCGATGGGCAGCGCTGATACATGATCCGATGACCGAGTCGGTTGTCGAAGATCTTGCCGCGCTTGACGCCATCTTCAGTACTCAAAGCCCCGGGCCGCTTAAGTCAGTGGACGTTATCAATGGCGGTCTGGAAGCCCTTCTTGCCGCAAACGGGGAACAGGGCTACGCGCTCACGCCGCAGGAATGCGAGTACCTGGTGGATTCGTTTAAAGCGCTCGGCCGGAATCCAACCGATGCGGAGCTCATGATGTTTGCACAGGTGAATTCCGAGCACTGCCGTCACAAGATCTTCAATGCGTCATGGTCAATCGATGATGAGCAACGCGATCTTTCGTTATTCGACATGATCCGAACCACGCATGCGCAACATGGAAAGCATACGCTGAGCGCGTATAAAGATAACGCTGCTGTGCTCGCAGGGTATTCGGCCTCTTGGTTTTTGCCGAGTCCAATCAATGGAGAATACGGCCAACTCGCGGAACCTTTACATCTCGTAGCGAAAGTAGAGACGCATAACCATCCGACGGCTATTTCTCCCCACCCGGGTGCAGCTACGGGATCGGGAGGTGAGATCCGTGATGAGGGAGCTACGGGGCGGGGCGGCAAACCCAAAGCAGGGGTAACGGGCTTTTCGGTCTCGGACCTGCGCATCCCGGATTTGCCCATGCCTTGGGAGCTGCCGATGCAGTCGCCGGAAAGAATTGCATCGCCTTTGCAGATCATGCTTGAGGCGCCGATTGGTGCCGCGGCATTCAATAATGAGTTCGGTCGCCCGAATATCGCGGGCTACTTCAGGACGCTCGAGGTGATGTCGGACAACACGGAGTCTGGAGCGAGGGTGGCCTACCACAAACCCATCATGATAGCGGGCGGCATGGGCAACATTCGGGGGGCACATGTCGAGAAAGGGAAGATTCCCAAGGATGCCATTCTGGTGGTGCTGGGCGGCCCTGCCATGCTTATCGGCCTTGGCGGCGGTGCAGCGTCGAGCGTGGACTCAGGAAAAAGTGACGCAGCGCTGGATTTTGCATCTGTGCAGCGAGGAAACCCCGAGATGCAGAGACGCTGTCAGGAAGTCATCGATCGGTGTATCGCCTTAGGCGAGGATAACCCGATTGTGTCGATCCATGACGTGGGGGCTGGCGGTTTATCTAATGCGCTGCCGGAGCTTGTCCACGATGCGGGGCTGGGAGCTCATTTTTACCTCGATCAGATCCCCAGCGATGACGCAAGTCTCTCCCCCATGCAGGTTTGGTGTAATGAAGCGCAGGAGCGTTATGTTCTCGCTGTCATGCCCACCGGTCTGCCGTTATTCCGGCAGATCTGTGAGCGTGAGCGCTGCCTTTTTGCGGTGGTCGGTCAATCGACTGAGTTGGAGCAGCTTGTTTTGAGCGGCGGCGATGGTCATGACGATGCGGTAAACCTGCCTATGTCGGTGCTGTTTGGTAATGCACCTCGGATGCATCGCGAGGCATCGTATCTTGCTGTTGCTCACAGACCGTTTGAGAAGCGCGGTATAGGTATTGTCGAAGCCCTCGAGCGGGTTCTTCGGCTACCCTGCGTCGCGGATAAAACGTTCTTGGTTACTATCGGTGATCGAAGCGTTGGTGGCCAGATTGCCCGCGATCAAATGGTCGGGCCGTGGCAGGTTCCGGTAGCAGATGCAGGCATCACCACAGCCGGCTTCGATAGCAATACCGGGGAAGCCATTGCCATGGGCGAACGTACACCGCTTGCGCTGATCAGTGCGCCCGCGAGTGGAAGGATGGCGGTGGCTGAGGCGATAACCAATATTGCCTGCGCGGGAATTTCAAAGATCTCAGATATTCGCTTATGCGCTAACTGGATGGCCGCTGCGGGGGAGCCCGGTCAGGATGCTGCGCTTTACGACACGGTCCATGCTGTTGCTATGGAGTTGTGCCCGGCGCTGGGCGTCTCTATTCCTGTGGGCAAGGACTCCATGTCGATGGCGACGCGCTGGCAGGATGAAGCAGGCAGTCACTCGGTAACGTCACCGATTTCTTTGATTGTCACGGCTTTCGCACCCGTTGCCGACGTGAGATCTTCGGTTACTCCCGAATTGCTGCGTTCTGGCCCGTCCACGTTAATTCTGGTTGATATGGGTCGCGGCGCTGGTCGGCTGGGTGCATCGGCGTTGGCGCAGGTCTATGGTCAGGTGGGGATGGAAAGTCCGGATGTGGACCATCCGAACGATTTATGCGCATTCTTTGAGATCACCCGCCACTTGCTCGCCAACGGTCAGTTGCTTGCGTATCACGATCGTTCCGACGGTGGAGTTATCGTGACGCTGCTCGAGATGGCCTTCGCAAGCCGATGCTCATTGGATCTCAATATCGGTGAGGTAGATGATCCGTTGGGAGCCTTATTTAATGAGGAGCTCGGCGCCGTGCTTGAGGTGCCCACCTCAGAGCTTGAGAGCATCCTACAGCTGTTCGACGACGCCGGCTTCAGAGATTGGGTTATCCCGCTTGGGTCTCCAGCGGCCGGTGGAGACAGGATTCGAATCTCATGCGGGGCAGAAGTTATTTTGGACGATTCAAGAAGCCGGCTGCATCGGATTTGGTCAGAACTCTCCTATGAAATGCAGAAACGTCGCGACAACCCGATCTGTGCAGAGCAGGAGTATGAAGGCATCGCTGATCTCAACAACCCAGGATTGCACGCTGCCTTTGGGTTTGACGTGCGTTCGAATCCCGCCACTCAGGCTATTCTGACGGGCGCACGGCCGAGACTCGCCGTACTACGAGAGCAGGGGGTAAACGGACAAATGGAGATGGCAGCCGCGTTTGATCGGGCGGGTTTTGCGGCGATCGACGTGACGATGTCGGATCTTCATGAGGGTCGACATGATTTAGCGGCTTTCGAAGGTCTGGTCGCGTGCGGCGGATTTTCTTTTGGTGATGTCCTGGGCGCGGGGATGGGATGGGCCAAGTCGATTCTTTTTGATCAAAGACTGCGGGATATGTTCAGCGGGTTTTTCTCGCGCTCGGATTCCTTTGCGCTTGGCGTGTGTAACGGCTGTCAGATGATGGCGGGCCTGAAATCGCTGATCCCGGGAGCTGAGGATTGGCCCGTTTTCAAATCCAACCTCTCCGGACAGTTTGAGTCACGAACCGTCATGACGGAGATTCTCGACAGCGACTCGATATTTTTCTCGGATATGCACGGGGCGCGCATACCGATTGTTGTGGCCCATGGTGAAGGGCGGGCGACCTTCACCGATGATGCTGCGCTATCGCGTCTAAAGACGAGCCGCCAGGTCAGCCTGCGCTTTGTTGATAATCAGGGACTGCCGTCGGAGCGTTATCCGTATAACCCGAACGGCTCCCCGGGCGGGATCACGGGTTTATCTGCCGCCGATGGTCGCGTCACCATTATGATGCCTCACCCTGAGCGTCTGTTTCGAACGGTTACCAACTCCTGGTATCCCAAGGAATGGGGCGAGCATGGCCCGTGGCTTCGCATGTTCCAAAACGCCCGGGCGTTCGTGGGGTAGGCGTTAGCCTTCTCTGCGAGCTGTAGGTCTCTTCGCGCGAGGACTACATTGCGCTGTAGGAGGGTCCTCCGCCACCTTCCGGGGTCACCCAGGTGATATTCTGGCTTGGATCCTTAATGTCACAGGTCTTGCAGTGAATGCAATTTTGCGCGTTGATTTGGAATTTCTTCTCCTCAGCTTCCCCAACAATCTCATACACGCCGGCCGGACAATAGCGTTGGGCGGGTTCGGCCCAGACCGGCAAATTGACCGCAAGGGGAATCGCAGCGTCTGCCAGACGCAAGTGCACAGGTTGGTCTTCCTCGTGGTTGGTGTTAGTTAAGAAGACCGAACTATTCTTATCAAATGTAAGGACGCCATCGGGCTTGGGGTAGTCGATCGGTTTGGCTCTGCTCGCTTCGGTCAGGCTCGCATGATCTAGGCTTCTGTCCTGAAGTGTGAAGGGCATCTTGCCTCGCAGCCAGTTCTGATCGATGTAATTAAACGCGCCCCCTACATATGGGCCGTACTTATGCAGCGCGGGGCCAAAATTGCGAGCTCCTTTGAGCTCGCTGTAGAGCCACGACCGCTGCATATTGGATGCAAAGTGTGTGTGGTCTTTTCCGCCCAAGTCACCGTCCTGCAGTACCTCGAAAATCGTCTCCGCTGCGAGCATGCCGGATTTCATGGCCGTATGGGTGCCTTTGATCTTAGAAAAATTCAGGGTACCCGCATCACAGCCCACGATGAACCCTCCGGGGAAGGACATCCGCGGGAGCGAGTTGAACCCGCCCTTGGTGATCGCACGGGCGCCATACGAAAGACGCTCGCCGCCCTCGAGGGTTGGAGCAATCCGAGCATGAGTCTTGAACCGCTGCAACTCATCAAACGGACTGAGGTATGGGTTTTCATAATTGAGATCGACGATCAGACCCAATGCGACCTGACAATCCTCCAGGTGATACAAAAAGGCGCCGCCTGAGGCCTTATTCTCGGACAATGGCCACCCGGCCCCATGCACCACGAGACCAGGTTTGTGTTTTTCAGGCTGAACCCGCCAGAGTTCTTTTAAGCCAATCCCGTAATGCTGGGGAGAGGCTTCATGGCCCAACGCATAAGTCTCGATCAGCTGCTTTCCGAGATGCCCGCGGCAACCTTCAGCGAAGACCGTGTACTTCGCGTGCAGTTCCATACCCGGCTCGAATGAAGCTTTCTTTTCCCCGTCTTTTCCCCGACCCATTTCACCGGTGGCGACGCCTTTTACGGCCCCGGTCTCGTTAAAAAGAATCTCACTCGCTGGAAAGCCTGGATAAATCTCAACGCCTAGTGCCTCGGCTTGTTCACCAAGCCAGCGTACGACATTGCCGAGGCTGACGATGTAGTTCCCGTCGTTGTGCATCGTGCGAGGCGCAAGCGCGTTCGGAATCTTTAACGCCTTCTTCTGGCTGGTAAAAAAGTAAATCTCATCTCGCGTAACCGGTGTGTTGAGCGGTGCGCCGCGCTCTTTCCAGTCGGGGAAGAGTTCGTTCAGAGCGGTTGGCTCAATAACCGCGCCCGACAGAATATGATCGCCTACGGCTGCTGCCTTCTCCAGAACGACAATGCTGAGTTCGGTGTTGTTTTCCTGAGATAGCTGCATCAATCGGCATGCGGTAGACAGGCCAGCCGGTCCGGCACCGACGATAACGACGTCCACCTCCATTGACTCTCTTTCCACAATGTTCTCAGAATCACTCATAAACTGGCTCTCTCGGACGTGCATGAAGCATGCATGGGCAGCACGGGTCGCGTGGAACGATCGGTGCTGACAATGGGTTTGATTTTCTGTGCATTAGCGCCTGGAGAGGATACCATTAGACCGTCGTTGTGGATGACACCCGGTACATCTTTAACCCTTAAAGTGGATGACAGAACATGACCCAGAGTGTTTTGCCTTTCTCGGAGCCCGGAACGTTTTACAAGGGCAATCTACACACCCACTGCACGGCCTCGGACGGGCTGTTGGAGGCGGAGGAGGTCGTTCGCCGTTACCGCGAACGGGGATATGATTTTATTGCCCTGAGCGATCATTTTCTTGAGTGTTACGGTTATCCGGTAACGAATTCCACCAGCCTGCGGTCTGAGGAATTCACGACGTTGATTGCTGCCGAGCTTCATGCCGGTAAACTATTGAACGATGAGTTGTGGCATGTCCTGGCCGTGGGATTGCCACTGGACTTTGAGTCCAAGGGGAACGCCGAGGGAATAGAGGCGCTGTCCCGAAGGGCTCTCGATGCGGGCGCCTACCTTGGGATTGTCCATCCGCAATGGTACGGATTGCAGCCAGAGGATGCTCGCCTGCTGCCGTTCGCACACGCCGTCGAGGTTTACAACCACGGCTCTCATGTGGAAAACGAACGGGGAGACGGATGGGCGTTGTGCGATATCCTTCTCGCCGAGGGTCATCGGCTGCACGGGTTTGCCACGGATGACGCGCACTTGCTGACCCATGACGCCTTTGGCGGTTGGATCCATGTCAAAGCGCCTTCACTAAGCCCTGATGATCTGCTGCAAAGCCTCAAAGAAGGGAAGTACTACTCCTCTCAGGGGCCTATCATCGACGATATTAAGATTGAGGGCGACTATGTCACCGTTAATTGCTCGCCTGCGAGCACGGTGATGATTGCCGGCCGCGGGTCGCGGGCGGATAAAGTGTTCGGCGAGGAGATGACCCATGCTGCCTTGCCGCTTAAGCGCTTCCGAGATGGGTATTTCCGGATCACGATCGTTGATGCGCACGGTCTGCGGGCATGGTCGAATCCAATTTGGTTAGTGTGAGTTTGGAGGACAACGGATGAACCTTGAAAACGTTGCGGTGGTAGTGACCGGTGGCGCCTCGGGCATGGGTGCGGCTACTGCGAGCACGTTGTCTAATCGTGGAGCACGTGTGGCGCTTCTTGATCTCGATGGCGAAGCGGTCAAGGAGGTCGCTGCAAAGATCGGCGGCCTAGGGTTGGCGGTCGATGTTTCAGACGAGGCGTCGGTCCAACAGGCTCTGGATACCGTGGAAAGAGATCTCGGCATCCCGCGAGTGGTCGTGAGTTGCGCAGGCATTGCGCCGGCGTCGCGCATCGTCGGGCGGGAAGAGCCCCATGCGCTTGAACTTTTTCAGCGAGTTATCAATGTCAACCTTGTGGGCACGTTTAATGTGTTGCGCTTGGCAGCCGCGAAGATGACAGCGCTCGAGCCGACGTCCAAGTCCGGGCAGCGCGGCGTCATTATCAACACAGCTTCGGTCGCAGCGTTTGAGGGACAAATTGGACAGGCGGCGTATGCCTCTTCGAAAGGAGGGGTGGTCGCGCTCACGCTTCCGGCGGCGCGTGAGTTAGCGCGTTTTGGGATACGCGTTATGACTATTGCGCCCGGCCTTATTGGTACGCCCATGCTGCTGAATATGCCCGATGACGTACAAGCGAGCCTTGCTACGCAGGTGCCTTTTCCGCAGCGGTTTGGCGAGCCCGAGGAATTCGCAGAGCTGGTTTCACACATCATTGATAATGAAATGTTGAATGGTGATGTGATTCGTCTTGATGGGGCGATTCGTTTAGCACCGAAGTAATTTTGGCGGAGCAGCGTTCATGACCACAGGCATCGGGGGGTCCACGGCAGAGCAAGAGTTGGCATCTCTTGAGGCGCCGGGTGGATTTACAAGGATCACAATCGAGGAGCGCCAAAGCCGGATTACGCGCGCTCAGCAGCTCATGATCGATCAAGGCATCGATGCGCTTTATCTGGATGCCTCAAGCAGCCTTTTTTATTTCACCGGACTGCGACTCTGGGCGTCAGAAAGATTGCACGGGGCTGTGCTGCCCGCCCGCGGCGAGCTTATCTACATCACCCCCGGCTTTGAAGAAGAGAAAACTCGGGCCATGCTGCTTTTTGGCGATGACGTTCGGACGTGGGAGGAGCACGAGGATCCGACAGAACTTGTTGCGGCCTGCGTGCGCGAGGTCAGACAGGCGCAGCCTGTCGTCGCCGTGGACCCGGCTACCCCGTTTTTTGTATTTGACGGATTGCGCCGCGCCATGCCTCAGGCCGATTTCAAAAACGGCGCGTGTGTCACAGCGGCGTGCCGTATGCATAAGTCAAAGAATGAAATTGCCTTACTGCAATACGCTATGAACTTGACGCTGAGGATTCAGCGGAGCGCAGCCCGGATTCTGGATGTGGGAATGAGTACGCGGGACGTTCAGGATTTCTTGATTCAGGCACATCTCAAGATGGGAACCGATACGCCGCCTCCCTTTAAGATTGTTCTGTTCGGTGAGCCCACGGCCTATCCGCACGGCGTCCCTTTTCCGCAAGAACTGAAAGAAGGAGATATGGTCCTTATCGATGTCGGCGCGCCGATCGACGGCTATTACTCGGACATCACGCGGAGTTATGTGTTTGGAGAGCCTACCCGGCGCCAACGCGAGGTTTGGGCCCTTGAGAAAGCCGCGCAATCGGCGGCTTTTGATGCGGCGCAGCTAGGTCAACCGGCTGAATCGGTGGATGCTGCGGCCCGGGGCGTGATCGAGGCCGCAGGTTTTGGGCCGGGTTACAAAGTGCCGGGGCTTGCTCACCGGACCGGACATGGGATTGGTCTCGACGTTCACGAGGAGACCTATATCGTCCCGGGCAACAAGACGCCGCTTGCGACCGGTATGTGTTTTTCGAATGAACCGATGATCTGCATCTACGGGGAGTTTGGGGTGCGCCTGGAAGATCACGTCTTTATGACTGAGACAGGCCCTCAGTGGTTTACTTCACCGTCGCCCTCGATTGATCAGCCCTTCGCATCGAGCGATATGTGATCGTTAAATATCGCTCGCCGCTGCTATAGCGGTTTCTCGATCAATTCAAAGGTAACGCCATCGGCGTCCCGCAGATATACGATGCGCGCCCCCGCATTGGGCCCCTGATCTACCGTTATGACGTCGCCCTCGGGGAAAACATCAAACGCCTTAGCCTGATGAATTAGTTCGTCAAGACCACGAACGTCATAAGCGATATGGCAAAAGCCAAGATCGCAGGCGCGGGGTCGCATGGTTTGCCGGCTCGCGGGCCCGGTAAATTCGATGAGCTCGATGCTGTGACCGGGACCGCGAACGTAGGCGATCATGACCTCCGCGCCCTCAACACCCGTGATGCGTTGGATGACCTCAGGGGCACGGGGTGCTTTCGAGGTGACCTCGAAACCGAGGACCTGCTGAAAGAACGCCAGGCTGCGATCCAGATTGGAGACCGTAAAGCTGGTGTGGTTCGTTGAAAGAATCTGGGCCATAAGGAGCGGTGCGTGTCTATTGAGCTCGTGCGACCTCACGAAGCTTAAACTTTTGAATCTTGCCGGTCGACGTTTTAGGCAGCGGCCCGAAAACGATCGTTTTGGGAGTCTTGAAATGTGCCAGATGGTCGCGACTGAAAGCAATTAATTCCTCAGCGGAGACGCTCGCACCCTCCTTTAGGGCAACAAACGCGCAGGGTGTTTCTCCCCAGTGCGCATCGGGTTTCGCAACGACGGCGACCTCGAGCACAGCGGGGTGTCTGTAAAGCACATCCTCAATCTCGATGGACGATATGTTTTCGCCGCCCGAGATGATGATGTCTTTTGATCGGTCCTTAAGCTGGATGTATCCATCGTCGTGCATGACGCCGAGATCACCGGAATGAAACCAGCCGCCGGCGAACGCCTCGGCGGTGGCGTCTGGATTTTTCAGGTAACCCTTCATCACAATGTTTCCCTTAAACATTGCCTCCCCAATAGTCTCGGCATCGGCAGGCACACCGTTCAACTGTGTCGGGTCCAAGATCTGAACGTCCTCCAGCATAGGATAGGGGACCCCTTGGCGAGACTTGATGCGTGCTTGTTCATCCTCGCTGAGAGAATCCCACTGCGGTTGCCAAGCAGAAATAACCGCCGGGCCATAGGTCTCGGTGAGACCATAGACATGGGTCATCTTGAAGCCGTTTTTCTCCATGGCGCTTAAAACACTCGGGGGTGGAGGAGCTGCGGCAGTCATGACGTGAACCCTATGGCCAAACGATCTACGCTCAGAATCTTTTGCATGTACCAGGAGATTCAGGACGATCGGAGCGCCGCAAAAATGCGTGACGCCATGCTCAGCGATGGCGGAGAAGATTCCCTGCGCGGAAACGGATCGAAGGCACACGCTGGTGCCGCCCAGCGCAGCGAGTGACCACGGGAAACACCAGCCGTTGCAGTGAAACATCGGGAGAGTCCACAGGTACGTGGGATGATTAGGCATCTGCCAAGCGATGATATTGCTCATCGCATTGAGATAAGCGCCGCGGTGGTGATAGACGACGCCCTTGGGATTGCCTGTTGTACCCGAAGTGTAGTTCAACGCGATCGCGTCCCATTCGTCAGACGGTAGCTCGATGGGATGGTGGGGGTCGCCTTCGGCGATAAAGGCTTCATATTCGATTGCGCCGATGCAATCGCCACCCGGTCCCTCGGGGTCTGCTACGTCGATGACCAAAATGTTCCGATTGAGTAATTCCAGCGTTTCCCGTATGACTGAGCTGAATTCGGTGTCGGTGATAAGAACTTTTGCCTCGCCATGGTTGAGGATGAAGGCGAGGGTCGCGGGATCGAGTCGAATGTTCAGGGCATTCAACACCGCGCCGGTCATCGGTACGCCAAAGTGAGCTTCGAATATTGCGGGGGTATTGGGCGCCATGACCGCTACCGTATCTCCGCGCGCGACGCCGCGGCGGGCGAGGGCGCTAGCCAGTTGACGACACCGTCGAGCTGTCTCACGCCATGAGTAGCGCTGCCGGCCATGAATCACGGCGGGCAAGTCCGGATAAACACGTTCAACCCGACGGAGCAGGCTGAGGGGGCTGAGTGGCGCGAAGTTGGCGGGGTTGCGCGCCAGTCCCTGGTCAAAAATGGAGCTCATGGGGGGTTTTGTCTGGGAAAACGGGCCGCCGATCATACCCGATCGAGTCGCGAGCTACGAACCAAACGGTTGTTTTTCATCGGTTTTGATTCTAAAATGTTGCACTGCAACAAATCTCCGAGACCTATTGTGAGCGATAACCCATATTCAAGCGCTACCCCTGATCCTGCTGAACTCACAGAAACCATGACCCGGGTTATTGCCCGCAGTCAGAAGATCGCTGCGGATTTCATGACCAGTCAGGCAGGGCATTTTGCCGGTAGTTTTGATCCCGTAAAACTCGGTGAGCAGTTCCTTCAAAGCATGACACAGATGCGCTTTGATCCGGAAGCGTTAATGAAGGCTCAGATCGACTTCTGGCAGGGATCCGTCAATCTTTGGCAGCAGGCGATGCTGGGTACCGTTGAGGGAAAAAAAGAGAACGTCATAGAGCCTGAAAAAGGAGACTATCGTTTTCGCAGCGACAGCTGGAATGACGGCCATGTGTTCGACTTCATCAAACAGTCATATCTTTTGGCTTCTCGATATGTGATGGCGGCGACGGCATCTACACAAGGCATCGACGAAAAGAAGAAAGAACAGATTAACTTCTATACGAAGCAGTTTGTTGATGCGATGGCGCCTACCAATTTCGCTCTCACCAATCCAGACGTCTTGAAAAAGACCATGGAGAGCAACGGTGAGAACCTGGTAAAGGGCTTCCAGAATATTCTGGATGATCTGGAGCGTGGCGAGGGCCGACTTAAAACCCGAATGGTGGATACCGCGGCATTCACCCTGGGCGAGAATGTAGCGGTCAGCCCAGGAAAGGTGGTCTTTGAAAATGACTTAATTCAATTGATCCAGTATGAGCCGACGACCGCAAGCGTCAGCCGTACTCCGTTGCTCATCATTCCGCCCTGGATCAACAAGTACTACATCCTCGATCTGCAACCCAAGAATTCGTTTATTCGTTGGCTGGTCGACCAGGGACATACCGTGTTCGTCATCTCCTGGGTAAATCCCGGTAAAGAGTTGGCCGATAAAGGCTTTGAGGATTATCTGCTGGAAGGCCCAATGGCCGCACTGGATGCGATGGAGGCCATAACCGGGGCGTCTGAGTCAAACATGATTGGGTACTGTCTGGGTGGAACGCTACTGTCCGCTACCTTGGCCTATCTCGAGGCGACCAAGCAACAGAAACGCGTGGCCAGCGCTACCTTCCTGACCACCATGATTGACTTCGCTCATCCTGGAGACCTCGGGGTCTTCATCGACGCAGATCAGATAGAAAGTCTTGAGAAAAAAATGGAGCAGGACGGATATCTTGATGGCGGCGATATGGCCACCACGTTCAATATGTTGCGCTCAAATGATCTGATCTGGTCTTTTGTGATCAACAACTACCTGATGGGTGACGAGCCGCTGGCATTTGACCTCCTGTATTGGAACTCAGACTCGACGCGCATGCCAGCACGAATGCACAGCGAATACCTGCGCACGATGTATCTTGAGAACCGTTTCAAGGATTGCGGGGGGATGACTCTCGCCGGTGTACCCATTGACGTATCGTCAATAAAAACACCGACGTATTTTCTTTCCACCTATGAGGATCATATTGCGCCTTGGCGGTCCACTTTCGAGGGAGCCACGCTCTTTAAGGGGCCAGTCAGGTTCGTGTTGTCCGGATCCGGCCACATCGCCGGGGTCGTCAATCCGCCTTCTGCCAACAAATACGGACATTGGATTAGTCGGGAAAGACCTAAAGGTGATGCTGACGAGTGGCTTCAAAAGGCATCCAAAAAGGATGGCTCGTGGTGGCCGGATTGGCAGAGCTGGGTGTCCAAGTTCTCGGGGACTGCGGTGAAGGCCAGAAAACCCGGCGCCAAAAAAGCCTATCCCGTTATTGAGGCGGCGCCCGGACGTTACGCGAGCAAGCGGTTGGACGAAAGCGTCGAGGGAAGCGTCTAGAAAACGGTCGGGAAAGATCAGCTCAACGGCGACGCCAAAATACGCGGGTGCCGTGGCCTCGCCATTTAGGATCGTCGAAGGCTTCACCTTCCCAACCGGTGCCGGGTAGCGAGGCAATCACCTGATCATTGGTCCAATTGAATGAACGAGAGAAGAGACTCTCGGCACCGTAGTTGTCCATGACGACCACTTCGAGCTGCTCGCCGGCGCGACGCGAAAGAATGTCCTGTAATTCGTCGCGATCGTAACCATCGTCAGGATCTACAGACAGCACGGTACATCCCCCAAGCCGATGGGCAATCCCCAGCACTGCCGCGGGATCGGGCTCAGCGATAATGTGAGCGTTTTGAATTCCGCGCCGTTTCGTCTCGGCAACCACAGAGTCCGCCCAATCGACCGCCGGCTCGATGCCAATCACCGACTGCGCCCGCCGAGCAAAAAATAACGTGGACCCTCCGGTCCCCACTTCAATGACATGATCGGACGGCATTAAGAGGTGGTCAAGCTTTTTTACCGCCCCGGGCGTCATCCACGGCACTTCGTATTCCATTGCGAATCCGCCGCTCACGTAATTTTCTGGGATGGTAACGGGCATCGTTCGTGAACCGCTCAAGTCTTATAGGGGTCAGCCGCATCCCGCAGCCCATCGCCGAAAAAGTTGAAGGCGAGAATAATTATGATCACGGGTAAAACCGGCAGCATCAGCCAAGGATACAGTGCCACCACGTTGATATTCTGCGCCTCATTTAAAAGGACGCCCCAGCTGGTAATCGGGGGCCGAAGACCGAGCCCCAGGAAACTCAATGCGGTTTCGCCCAGGATCATACCGGGGATCGACAAAGACGCGGAAGCAATCAAGTGGCTCATAAAACCCGGCAGGAGATGACGACCAATGATTCGCCGCGGTTTCGCCCCGAGTAATTGTGCGGCGGTACAGTAGTCTTCCTCGCGAAGCGCCATCAGCTTTGAGCGTACAGCACGCGCCAGACCCGTCCAGTCCAGCAGGGCAAGGATGACCGTGATCCCGAGAAAGATAAGCAAGGGGCTCCAGGTCACCGGTAGAACAGCAGAAAGAGCCATCCATAGCGGAATTTCAGGAAACGAGCGCAAAATCTCAATGATGCGCTGGACAAGCGCATCAATCCAGCCGCCGAAGTAGCCGGCCAGTCCGCCGATCACGATGCCGAGAATGAAGCTCACCGCGATACCGACCAGTCCGATCGTTAGCGAGATTCTGGAGCCATAGATGATGCGTGAAAGTAAATCACGCCCCAGCCGGTCAGTACCAAATAGAAAAAGCGCTCCCTCCTTGCCACGAGATACAAGCGTCTTACGCTCCCCGTCGAAGCGGTAGCTGTCGTCGGCCGCACAAAAGAGGTGAAACCGTGACGTAAAAAGACCCCAGAATTCATACGATTCCCCCGAGCAAAAAAAGCGAATCGGCTGAATGTTGTCCCGATCCTCGCTGAATTCCCGCTTCAGGGTTTTCATGTTCAATTTGAAGTTGTATCCGTATACGAACGGCCCAATGAACTTCCCCTCGTGAATGACATGCACAGCCTGTGGAGGCGCATGGATAAATCGAGTGCGTGTATGGAGGTCATACGGGGCCACCACTTCTGCAAGCGCCGCGACGAGATAGAAAAACAGCAGGATTGCCCCGGAGAAAAGCGCCAGCTTGTGCCGACGAAGTTTCCACCACATCAAACGCCATTGCGAGGCAAGATAAAGCGTCTCCTGACTCGCGGAGAGTTTTTCGACCGACTGGGGATCGAAAGGTTCCGGCGAGACAAAATGATCGGAGCGATTTGCGCTCATCGCGACGGCGCTCCCTGCAGTCGAATTCGGGGATCCAGCAAGGCCAGAAGCAGATCAGAAACCAGCATCCCGATCACGGTCAAGATTGCGAGAAACATGAGGAATGAACCCGCGAGGTACATATCTTGGCTCTGCAGGGAAGCAATCAGCAAAGGACCCGTAGTCGGCAAAGACAGCACGACGGCGGTGACTTCAGCGCCTGAAATAATGCTCGGTAATAAATTGCCAATATCGGCAACGAAAAAGTTCATGGCCATTCGCAGGGGATACTTGCGCAAAAGTTTTCCCGGGGGCAGGCCTTTGGCTTTACCCGTCGTCACGTATTGTTTTTCGAGTTCGTCGAGTAGGTTTGCGCGCAGGCGACGGATCATCGCCGCCGTGCCGGAGGTTCCTATGACAACAACGGGAATCCAAAGATGCTCGAGAACGGAGAACAGCTTGGCTCGGCTCCAGGGCTGATCAATAAATTCGGGATCCATCAACCCGCCGATGGACGTCCCAAAATACACGTTCGCGAGATAAAGCATGACCAGCGCAAGCAAAAAGTTTGGTGTGGCAAGTCCGATGAAGCCGATGAAGGTCAGCCCGTAATCGCCCCAGCTGTACTGATGGGTTGCCGAATAGATACCAATAGGAAAGGCAATTAACCAGGTAAAGATGATCGTCACCACGGAAATAAGGATGGTCAGAAACATCCGATCACCAATGACATCACTCACCGGCAGGTCATATTCAAAGGAGTAGCCAAAGTCGCCTCGGACAAATCCGCTCGCCCAGTTAAGGTACTGCCGCCACATCGGCTGATCGAGTCCGTACTGCTCCCTCAGAAACGCAATCTTCTTCTGATCAATGTTCTCGCCTTGCGCCTGCATGGTGGCAATATGACTTTCAAGGTAATCGCCCGGCGGTAACTGGATGATGACGAACACGATCACGCTGATCGCAATCAGCGTGGGGATCATGGTTAATAAACGGCGAACGACGTACTGAAGCATGTAACTAATCTGCTATCAGGGGGCGAGCCAGAATGTATCCGGTCGATACATGCCAAAGTAGGCCCCGGGGGCCCAGGCATAAACGCCTTCCTCCGGTACGTTCCTAAGATGCGAGTGAATGACAATCGGTTGCGGCACGGCATTAACCGTGCCGATGCTGAAAACTTGCTCGGAATGCAGCTCTAGCATCTGATGCCAGATCTTCGCACGGGCGCTTTTGTCGGGCGCGGCGCGCCATGCTTCAAGCAGTTCTCCGAGTTGTGCCGCTTCCGGGAGGTCGGGTGCGGTTCCCGTCAAACCTGCGGTTTCGAAGAACTGACCCCAAACGGGCCATTGCGGTTGGGTCTGATTCGTTGGGGCAAGCTCCGTTGGGGGACTGTCCGCGGTAGGCAAGCCGTTGTCCAGCCCGGTCCAGATCGACATGAGCGCTTCCCCGGAATAAAGCCGCTCCCGAAATATCTCCCTTTGAGACGGCTTGGTAAAGATCTTGATGCCAAGCTTGAGCCATGTGTCGTGAATGAGCTCCATCAGATCGGTCTGTTCAGTGCTCTCTCCAGCCGAGTGGATAACGATCTCCATAGGTCGTCCGTCTGGCAGCAATCGGAGATTTTCTTTGTTGCGCTCGATAAGTCCAAGCTCATCCAGAAGCGCGTTGGCCTGATTTAAATCGAATTCCGTCCAAGCCTGCGCATACTCCTCTCGATAAAGAGGGCTTTGCCGCAGGACAGTGTTCGCGCTGGGACTGACCAAACCAAAGTAAATCACCTGATTGATCTCTTCGCGATCAATCGCGAGGGAGAGCGCTCGGCGAAATCGCACGTCCTGCATGATCGCGCGCCAGGTGTCATCGGTCGCATTCAGGTTCGGGTAAATTGCCATCTGCGAGCCGATTCCCATCTCCCAGAGTCGAACCATGAAGCCGTTCCTTTCGCCTCCCTCCATCAAAAAAGGATAGTTATCCAGACGGAGATACCGCGCCTGGAGACCGGATTCTCCAGCGCCGGCTTTTGCCGGAATGAGGCCAGAGCTCGCGATATTCATGATCACCCGATCGAGATAAGGCAATTGCTGTCCGCGCGAATCCACTCGATGGAAATACGGATTTCGCTCGAAAACGAAACGCTCTGACGGCGCGGGAGTGACACAGATCCACGGCTGCAGCGTCGGTAAATCTGGGTTGTCGAATTTGTACTGGTGACCGAAGCGCGTGTGCAGGCCAGCCCAATTGCGAACGCCGGCATCATCGACCATGGTCTCAAGCTTTTCCGGATCTACATATTGCGCATGGAACTGCTTTAGGTAGTGTCCGGGCGCATAGATATACAGCGGCCGTGCCCCGGCAATGGCGGGCAAGAACAACGGATTGGGCGAAGTCCACTCATATCGGACGGTATGTCGATCGATCACCTCAAAACGGGGCGGCTGTCCGTTAACCAACAGCGCTTCGGGTAGGCCAAAAGGCGAGAGATCCTCGTTATTGGCGATGTCTTCCCAAAAGTATCGAAAGTCTTCGCTGGTAAAGGGTTGACCGTCCGACCAGCGATGGCCCTCGCGGAGGTGGAAAGTAAAGCGGCGATCGTCTTCGATATCGACCCGCTCAACAATATCGGGTTGAAGCTCAAGGTCTGGAGTAAAGCCCACCAAACGAGCGTATCCGTAAACCGTCATCATGCGCGTATCTTTACTGCTCGCCATGAGTATCTCGATATCACCGCCTTGTGTGCCTGTGGATCGACCCGTCGCCTCCATGTCGGTGACCATCGGGTTACTCGGCAGTCTTTGATCCTCGGCGGCCAAAGCGCCGCTTTGGACCCGCTCTTGAAGGAGCGGCGCTTCCGCTTGGGCAGCGGCAGTCATCAAAAAACCAAGCAAAGGTATCCACTTGAATCGGGGTGAACGCATCAGATTCTTTCTCCGGTCATAAGTTCACGGTTGGCTCTCACATGATGTCCGTCACCAAGATCCAGCCAATGGTCAGCATCGTCTGTTGCTAACTGAAACGCCGCTGGCCAGCGTCCTGGGTCGTTGCCACCGGACTGAGCGAGCGCGTCAAAATCCAGCGGACGGTCGATATCAGGATGGGGCACGGCCCGAAGCAGCGACTGTGTATAAGGATGAGTAGGTTTCGAGAATAAAGCCTCTCGAGAGGCTAATTCGACGATTCGTCCCTGATGCATCACAGCGATCCGGTCGGCGATGTAGTCGATCACCGCTAGATTGTGGGAGATAAACAGGTACGTCAGTCCTAATTCTGATTTCAGGTCTTTTAGCAGGTTGAGCACCTGTGCTTGTATGGAGACGTCAAGCGCAGAGACCGGCTCATCGCAAATTAAAAGCTCTGGCTGCAAAGCCAACGCGCGGGCAATGCTGATGCGCTGTCGCTGACCGCCCGAAAAACTGTGGGGATACCGGCTTAGGAAGCGCGGATCCAGGCCGACCAGACGCATGAGTTCCTGTACCAACTCTCTCTGTGACTCCCGATCACCGCGCTGGTGGATCACCAACGGTTCCCGAACAATATCGAAGACCGTCATGCGGGGGCTTAGGGAGCTGAAAGGGTCCTGGAAGACGAGTTGCATTCTTCGACGAAAGGCTAAGAGCGCTTCGCCTTCGAG
Organism: Gammaproteobacteria bacterium; assembly: GCA_038131525.1. GTDB lineage: Bacteria > Pseudomonadota > Gammaproteobacteria > Arenicellales > UBA868 > UBA868. The sequence goes on from JAYPPP010000001.1 coordinate 508,170, forward strand.
ACCCAGCACGTCGATGACACCTTCCCTCGAATGGTATCGAATGTCACCCGTGTCCGGTCGAAGCGCTCGCATAAGCATTTTGCTGACCGTCGTCTTGCCGCACCCACTTTCGCCAACGAGGCCAAGGCATTCGCCGCGCCGGATCGAGAAGTTCACATCATCCACTGCCAGAATCTCTGAGGAGGTCTTGTTAAAAAATCCCTCAGAACGAATGGTGAATCGCTTGGAGAGGCCGCTAACCTCCAGAAGATCGCCTGCCGGCGCGTCACCGCCCGGGGCGGCGCGAAAATGGTCTGTCAATTCATGCTGGATGGGACGTACCGGAACCAGTCGTTCCTCAGGCTTCATGCCGAAACGCGGCACCGCCTTAAATAATGCAGATAGATATGGATGTTGTGGATTTGTGAACAGCATGTGCGAGGGCCCGCGTTCCACGATCTTTCCGTGATACATGACGACGAGTTCACGAGCCATATTTGCAACCACGCCAAGATCATGAGTGATAAGGAGCAGGGCCATCTTCAACTCCGTTTGCAGATCCCGGATCAAGCGGAGGATCTGAGCCTGCACCGTAACATCCAGCGCGGTCGTGGGTTCGTCGGCAATGAGCATCGCAGGTCGGCAGATCAGCGCCATGGCGATCATGGCGCGCTGGCGGAGTCCTCCTGAAAGCTCGAAAGGGTACGTGCGAAGTGCACGCGCAGGATCAGGAAACCCGACCATCTCGAGCATCGCTTCAGTCCGGGCGATCCCCTCGGCGTGACTTAACGGATGGTGCAGGAAGAGCGCTTCGCTGATTTGGTCGCCGATCGTATGAAGGGGCGAGAGCGATACCATGGGTTCCTGAAAAATAATTGATATACGACCGCCGCGAATCGACTGAAAGCGATGACTATCTCGGGCAAGCGACGCAATGTCGACCGGATCCGGCGCTGCGGGGTCTCTGAGGAGGATTTGGCCCTCGGTAATGACTGCATTGCTCGGCAAGATGCCCATAATCGCTTGGGCTGTTACGGATTTTCCCGATCCCGATTCACCCACAAGCGCCACAGACTGACCTTCGTAGACATCGAAGTCGACGCCTTTCAACGCTTCGACCTCGCCTGTCGCCATACGAAAGGCAATCTTTAAGTTGCGTACCGATAGTAGAGGCTCGTTCATCGCGCCAACTTAAACATTAAAAGTCGATCAGATACAAGGCTGGGGTATTTCCATTCCATTATTGATGAATAAAGCCCGAGCGCGATCCGGGTAATCGGTGGTGAGGCCCGTAACGCCCCAGCGGATGGCTGATTCCATTTGCTCTGCAGAGTTCACAGTCCAGGGGTGGACGCCAAGGCCCATGTCTTTCGCCTGTCGTACGGTCTTCGCCGATAGGTCGCCGATCCATGGACCCCAGTAGTCACCGCCAGCCGCCTTAATGGCTGCTGAGACGCTATGGTTGAAGCGAAAAGGATCAAAGCCTGCCAGCCATGGCGACGACTCGGATGGGAGTACTGTGGGTTCCTCATCATTTTCCGAGCTGAGAAAACCAACCCAAATCTTCGGGGCCTGGTGCTTTACCTCAAGGAGGAGTCTCCAATCAAAGGCCTGTAACCATGTATGGGTTTCCAGGCCATATCGCCGGATCTCTTCGATGACGATTCGAGCGTAGTCGCGCGCGGGAGGCGTGTCGTCTGGTCTGTCCGGATGGGATTTCAGCTCAATATTGAGAATTGGTTTTTGCCCGGGAAGCGTTTTCCACCATGCTGCGAGATCCGCCAGCAGGGGTATTTTTTCGCCATCGATGCTCTGTTGATCAGGGAAGCGCTCCTGTAGGGACGAGCCCGGCCGAATTCTTCCGATATCGAGTGTCTGCAGCTCGGCGGTGGTTAAGTCGCGCACCCGCGGCGCAGGCTTGTCTACCCACCGACCATCATGGCCCCGACAAATCTCAGAATTGAGACGATGGTCATGATGAATCACAACTCGCTCGTCTTTGCTGATAAGCACATCAAGTTCTAGTCCGTCGACACCAATCTCACAGGCGCGTCGAAAAGCGGAGAGGCTGTTCTCTGGGGCTAACCCCCGGGCCCCGCGATGACCATGGATAACGATGGCGTCTGATTGCGTGTTCATGGTCGTAATGGGGTGACGAGGGCTGAACCGCCACTATATTATTGACAGCAGGTCGCCGCCAGCGCGACAGATCACGATTGACCCCTACGCTATGACTTTACCTGACTCAAACGCGCTCTCTGCGGGTCGTGACTGGCTAGAAGGGTTGGGCTTTAATCTTTGTGCCGTTCTGGATGTCGAGACGTTCAGTGGAGAATTGCGTGGCGCCTTTACCGCAGCTGGAGCGATTCCAGGACCCGATGAGCGACTGGTGGTGTTGGGCATGGCAGGCTCCGCCATGTGGACCCATCTTGAGGAGAGGTCTTCTGGAGCGGATCACCCCTTTGACGATTTCTCCCGAGAGGCGGCGCTTTCAGTCAGTCAGAGATTTTGGGGGGACCCTTCGGCGCGGATTCTTTACCCGGGGGTCTTGCCGATACCGCTACAACAACTGGGCCGTGTCGCTGGCTGGGCCTGCCCATCACCGCTCGGGCTCGATATCAGTCCCGTGTACGGACCTTGGTTTGCCTATCGGGCGGTCTTTTTTGTTAAAAGCCCTTTGCCATTTACGAGCGTCGAAACAGCTCAGTCGCCGTGTCGGAGTTGCGAGACGAAGCCTTGCGTGACGGCGTGTCCCGCTGGGGCCGTGGATCCTGAGGGCGCATTTCAATTGGACGCTTGCCTCACCCAACGGATAGATGACCCCTCAGGATGCGGAATGCGATGTCGGTCGAGACTGGCGTGTCCGGTGGGCGCCGAGTACCGCTACAGCGAAGCGCAGCTGGATTATCACGGCCAACGCTCCCTAGATGCGCTCAAACGTTGGTATGCCGAGAAAAGCTGAAAATCCACGTTATTGACCAGAAGGTGTATTGGGTCGAACGCCTGACTTCTGTAGAATTCGAGCGTTTAAATTAGTAAGCAAATCAACGACGAGGTCGAGGACCTCACGAGAGACAGACTATGTTTAGCATGAAAGACACGATTGCCGGATTTGACCCTGAATTGGCGGAAGCCATGACGAATGAGCGTCGCCGCCAAGAGGAGCACATCGAGCTTATTGCGTCTGAAAACTACACCAGTCCAAGAGTGCTGGAGGCGCAGGGCAGTGTCTTAACCAATAAATATGCCGAGGGCTACCCGGGTAAGCGTTATTACGGCGGGTGCGAGTTTGTCGATGTGGCTGAGCAGCTGGCGATTGATCGCGCCAAGCAGCTCTTTAAGGCGGATTACGTAAACGTGCAGCCACACTCGGGATCGGGAGCAAACGCTGCGGTATACATGGCGTTACTCAATCCCGGAGATACGGTTCTCGGTATGAGTCTTGCCCATGGCGGTCACCTCACGCATGGTGCCGCGGTTAACTTTTCGGGCAAGCTCTACAATCCCGTGCAATATGGCTTGAATACAGCCACCGGTGAGATCGATTACGACCAGGTCGAGCAATTGGCCAAAGAGCATAAACCTAAAATGCTGGTCGCCGGGTTCTCGGCATATAGCCGCTTTCTTGATTGGCAGCGATTCCGCGATATCGCGGACAGCATCGGTGCGTACTTTCTTGCCGACATGGCTCACGTCACGGGGCTTGTAGCGGTGGATCTCTATCCCAGCCCGCTGGCCATTGCCGACGTGACGACATGTACGACGCATAAAACCCTTCGAGGTGCTCGCGGCGGCATGATCATGGCTCGAGCCAATCCCGAGATTGAAAAGAAGCTCGCCTCTCTGGTCTTTCCGGGAACGCAGGGCGGACCGCTCATGCACGCGATTGCCGGAAAGGCGGTGGCCTATAAAGAGGCGTTGCAGCCTGAGTTTCGAACCTATGGCGAGAATGTGATTGCAAATGCCCGCGCAATGGCGACAGCCTTTATTGACCGAGGCTACAACATTGTCTCAGGAGGTACGGATAACCATCTGTTCCTCTTGGATCTTATAAAGCAGGGCATCACAGGAAAAGACGCTGACGCCGCTCTGGGGCGCGCTAACATCACCGTCAATAAGAACTCGGTGCCAAACGATCCTCAGTCGCCGTTTGTGACCAGCGGACTGCGTATCGGCTCGCCGGCCGGAACCACCCGAGGTTTCGGTGAGGGTGAGATGGGTCAGATCGCCCACTGGATCTGCGATGTGCTGGACAATATGGGCGATGAGTCCGTTGTCGAATCCGTGAAGGACAAGGTCCTTGAACTATGCTCTCGTTTCCCGGTGTATCGGGACGCTTGATAGTCGATTGCTAACCCGTCGGTAAACAAGGTCGGCGCACCGCCGAACACACTTGAACACCCCAATCGGTAACGATGGGGAACTTGCACGAAGCGCTTCAGAGGACGCGTGAAAAAGAATCGCTATTCGGTTTTTAGTCTCGCCCGCAACGCGGTCAGTTATCACCAAGACTGGCCAGAGGCGTGGCGCAGTCCTGATCCGGCCTCAGAGTACGACGTCATCGTCGTCGGTGGCGGGGGACATGGCTTGGCTACCGCGTATTACCTCGCCAGTCAGCACAACGTGGGACGCATTGCCCTCGTTGAAAAGGGCTGGATTGGCGGCGGTAACACGGGCCGTAACACGACGATCGTGCGGTCAAATTATTTGTGGGATGAAGCGGCCCACCTTTATGAAAAGTCGCTCAAGCTATGGGAAGGCTTAAGTCAGGAGCTCAACTTTAATGTGATGTTCAGTCAGCGCGGGGTGATGAATCTCGGTCATACCCTGCAGGACATGCGCGACATTTACCGCCGTTCTAATGCAAACCGACTGAACGGAATAGACAGCGAAATCCTGACGCCTGCTGAGATAAAGGCGCTTGTGCCGGCGATGAACGTTTCCCCCGACACGCGGTATCCAGTCTTGGGTGCGTCGTATCAGCCCCGTGGAGGTGTCGCACGCCACGACGCCGTAGCGTGGGGGTTCGCGCGTGCTGCGGATGCTCGAGGGGTCGATATCATCCAGAATTGCGAGGTGACCGGTATCCGCCGGGCAAATGGCCGGGTGACCGGTATCGAAACCAGTCGAGGCTTTATCGGCGCAAAGAAAGTGGGTGTGGTGGTAGCCGGTCACGCAAGTGTTCTCGCAGACATGGCCGGTTTCAGGTTACCCGTTGAAAGTCATCCTCTCCAGGCATTGGTCTCGGAACCTCTTAAGCCCGTGCTCGATACGGTTGTCATGTCTAACGCGGTACATGGCTACGTCAGTCAGTCCGATAAGGGGGAGCTTGTGATTGGCGCGGGGATTGACGCCTATACGGGCTATGGTCAGCGCGGAAGCGTTTCCATCATTGAGGGCAATGTGGCAGCTATCGTTGAACTTTTTCCGGTATTCAGCCGTGTTCGAATGCTGCGCCAGTGGGGAGGGATCGTTGATGTGTGCCCGGACGCGTGCCCCATCCTCTCGAAAACACCGGTGAGCGGCCTTTACTTCAATTGCGGTTGGGGCACCGGGGGTTTTAAGGCAACGCCGGGGTCGGGTTGGGCGTTTGCGCACACGATAGCTCACGACGCGCCGCATGAATTAAACGCTGCGTTTTCAATTGACCGCTTTTACTCGGGAGCGCTCATTGATGAGCACGGTGCGGCTGGAGTCGCGCACTAATTGACCCACGGAGACCTGCTGCGTGCTTGAGATTGAATGCCCCTGGTGCGGATCGCGCGATCAGGATGAGTTTCATTACGGAGGAGAGGCGCACATCGTGCGTCCCGCCGATCCCGATGCGCTCAATGATGAGCAGTGGGGCGATTATCTTTTCTTTCGGACAAATACAAAGGGCGCTCACGCGGAGCAGTGGTGCCATTCTTCCGGGTGCCGACGTTGGTTTAATGTGATTCGCGATACCGTCAGCTATGCGATCCGAGGGGTTTATCGGGTCGGCGACAAACCGCCGAGCGACGACCTGTGAGCGGGGCGCGGCGGCTTTCGGCGGGCGGTCTTATTGATCGATCGCAAAGAATTCATTTCGAGTTTAACGGGAAGCGTTACTCGGGCCATCCCGGGGATACCCTGGCGTCAGCCCTCCTCGCGCAGGGCGTCAGAATTTTCGGCAGGAGTTTTAAGTATCACCGTGCCCGCGGGGTGATCGGGGCGTGGGCGGAAGAGCCTAATGCCTTAGTGCAGGTCGGAGAAGACGGCTTCAGTACCCCAAATCTTCGCGCAACACAGGTCGAGATCTATGATGGACTGATCGCGCGGACGGTGAGCGGGTGGCCAAGTCTGAAATTTGACGTCGGCGCCGTTAACAACCTGGTTTCAAGACTCCTTCCGGCAGGGTTTTACTACAAGACCTTCATGTGGCCGCGTCGCGCCTGGATGCGCTACGAGCACTTTATAAGGAAGGCGGCGGGCTTAGGTCGGACACCTGAAAAACCGGATCCGGATCGATACGACAAGCGACACGCCCATTGTGATGTGTTGGTCGTGGGTGCGGGGCCGGCGGGTCTCATGGCTGCACTTGCTGCGGGGCGGTCAGGCGCGAGAGTGATCCTTGCCGATGACCAGGCGCGCTTTGGGGGCGATCTGCTGACTTCGCAGCCGCAGATTGGGGGACGACCTGCTCTGGATTGGGTAGATCGCACCGTGGCAGAGCTTCAGGAAATGCCGGAGGTCACGCTTCTGCAGCGGGCGACGGTAGTAGGGTACTTCGATCACAATTTTCTAACCATTAACGAGCGCCGGACGCATCATTTGCCTCCGGGATCTGGGGATCGAAGGATCACGCGCGAGCGGCTGTGGCGCGTACGAGCCAAGCAGGTGGTCCTCGCAACCGGGTCTATAGAGCGGCCGCTGGTTTTCGATGGAAATGATGCACCTGGCGTGATGCTCTGCTCAGCAGTGAGCACCTATATCCGACGTTACGCCGTGAGCCCAGGTAAGAGCGCGGTTGTCTTTACCAATAATGACTCCGGTTATCAAGCGGCCGTGGATATGCGTGAGGCTGGAATCAAAGTGGCTTGTGTGGTCGATTCGAGAAGCGCTTCGGGTCAGACGGTCGCCGCGCAGATGGCAGACCTGGGTATTGTGGTTCACTTCAAGCACGTCATATCTTCTGCGCAAACGGGCAGTGAGGGTTTGACTCGTGTAGAGCTTTCTAAACTCGCGGCGTCCGGTGAGACGATCTATTCGCATCAAGGCATGATTGACTGCCAGATTCTCGCGATGTCAGGGGGCTGGAGTCCGGTCGTGCACTTGCATTCCCAATCGGGCGCCAAGCCCATTTATGATGCCGATCGCGTGTGTTTCGTCCCGGGTAAGTCGATACAGGCAGAGCGCTCTGTGGGGGCATGCCGCGGGTCGTTCGCCCTGAATGCCTGTTTATCGGAGGGCGCGAAGGCCGGAGTCGATGCGGCTTCGGATGCCGGTTTTGCATCACCCGGTGTGGATGTGCCCTCGACCGATCTACCCGACGAAGCACCGGTAGAGGCCCTCTGGGAAGTGCCTACCAATATGCTGGATGGCGGTCGATCCAAGAAGTTTGTGGATTATCAGAACGATACGACAGCCTCGGATATTCGTCTTGCGTCGCGCGAGGGGTACCGATCGATCGAACACGTGAAGCGCTATACCGCGCTCGGATTCGGAACCGATCAGGGGAAGCTTGGCAACATTAATGGGCTGGCTATTTTAGGTAAGACCTTAAATAAGGAACCGGGCGAGGTGGGAACGACCACGTTTCGGCCTAATTACACGCCTGTGACCTTTGGTGCGATGGCGGGTCGAGCCTTAGGTGAGACACTGTTTGATCCGGTTCGCAAAACAGCGATTCATCCCTGGCATGTGCAACGGGGCGCCATGTTTGAGAATGTGGGTCAGTGGAAGCGTCCCTGGTACTACCCGCGCGCCGGAGAGACGATGCATCAGGCGGTGGATCGCGAGTGTCTTGCTACACGCAATAGTGTCGGCGTTCTGGATGCCTCCACGCTTGGCAAGATCGATATTCAGGGCCCAGACGCGGCCGAGTTTCTGAATTGGATCTACACCAATAATTGGGGCAACTTGCAGCCTGGTCGGTGTCGGTACGGATTCATGCTTGGCGAAGACGGCATGGTTATGGATGACGGGGTAACGACCTGTATTGCCCCGAACCATTACCTGATGACCACGACGACCGGCGGCGCGGCCCACGTTATGGCATGGATGGAGCGCTGGTTACAGACCGAGTGGCCTCATCTGAAGGTATACCTCACGTCGGTTACAGACCACTGGTCGGTAATGAGTGTTGCGGGACCCAACGCAAGAACGGTTATTCAGGCTGCGGGATGCGATGTCGATCTTGAAAACGACAGCTTTCCGTTTATGAGCATGCGCGAGGGAACGGTTGCGGGAATTCCGGCGCGCATCAGTCGGATTAGCTTCAGCGGTGAACTGGCGTTTGAGATTAGCGTTAACGCGAATCAGGGTCTCGCGCTCTGGCGATCGGTCATGGCCGCGGGACGACCTTTCGACATCACGCCGTATGGCACTGAAGCGATGCATGTGCTTCGTGCTGAAAAAGGCTACGTCATTGTGGGCCAGGACACCGACGGATCGGTGACCCCCATCGATCTCGGCATGAACTGGATCGTCTCTCAGACGAAAGATTTCATCGGTAAGCGCTCATTAGCGCGATCCGACACCCGCCGGGATAATCGCAAGCAGCTGGTGGGTTTATTGACCCAAAAACCAGACTTTGTTCTTCCAGAGGGCGCACAGCTTGTTAACGCGCCTCAATCGGAGACGCCGGTTCCCATGATCGGCCACGTGACTTCCAGTTACCATAGCGCGTGTCTTGGGCGATCTATAGCGCTCGCGCTGGTCAAAGGGGGAGCCGCCCGACAGGGTGCAACTATCTACGCACAGTTGATGGACGGATCAATCGTGCCCGCGGTGATTTGTGATCCCGTCTTTCTGGATCCTCAAAACGAGAAGACTCACTCTTGACCACCCCGATTATCATTACGACTGCCATCACAGGCTCCCAGCCGCGGAAAAAAGACAACCCCGCCGTGCCGGTTACCCCTGTCGAGCAGATTGAATCCACTCACGAGGCGTTTGAAGCAGGCTCATCGCTGGTTCATATCCACGTTCGCGATGTTGACGAGAATCCGTCTTCCGATCCGGATCTTTTCGCCCAGGTTCAGGAAGGAGTTGTGAAGCACTGCCCAGGCATGATCGTACAGTTTTCGACAGGCGGGCGGGGCAGGGAGGCCGATAAGCGTGGCGCCATGCTCAATCTCAAACCCGATATGGCCTCTCTCGCTACCGGGTCGGTGAATTTCCCGGGAATGATCTACGAAAATCCACCCCAACTCATTGATGCGCTGGCTCAGGATATGCAGACCTATGGGGTCAAGCCCGAGATCGAGGTGTTCGATGCTGCGATGTTGTACAACGCCGTGAAGCTTTCCGAGGCCGGAAAAATCCCGTCGCCAATCCACGTTCAGTTTGTGATGGGTATTCCTGGCGCGATGCCCGCGCGGCGCAAACTGCTGGAGTTTTTAGTCGATGAACTTAAAACGCTTGCTCCGACGGCAACATGGTGCGCGATGGGTATCGGGCGCAATCAATTCGAGGTCAATAAATGGAGTCTTGAGATGGGAGGGCATGCGCGCACGGGATTTGAAGATAACGTAAAGATCGGCAAAGATACGCTCGCGCCGAGTAACGCCGCCCTAGTCCAGCTGATCACGGATGTCGCAGCAGACTATGACAGACATCCGGCGAGCCCGAGTGAAGCGCGAGCGCTGCTTGGTCTCACAGCGTAATGACCGGCATTTGTCTTCTAGACAGCCACCAAATTTCCCCGACGTTCAGAAACGAAAAGAGCAGTCCCTATGATCGATAGACAATCTCCCCTGGTGGAAATCGACGCGCCTACACAAAGTCCGGGCGTAGATGGGAGAACGCGGCTTCTCATACAGGAACTCCCGTTTCGTCTGCATATCAATATTCGTGGCGATAAAGATAATGCGCACTTCTTAAGTAGCGTTGAGAGGGTTTCGGGCCTCGCGTGGCCGGTCGAGCCAAATACCGTTAGCCGAAATGGAGAGACGTGTGTGTCGTGGCTGGGCCCCGATGAATGGTTGTTGATTACGGCCACAGATGCCCCCGTTGAGCATGATCTTATAGAGGCGTTTTCGGGTCAACACAGTTCGGTGGTGGACCTATCAGGCGGGCAGACTGTGGTTCGGTTATCTGGAGCGGTCTGGCGCGATGTTTTAAGTTCTGCGTGTCCGCTTGATCTGCATCCACGCGCGTTTGCTATCAACCAATGCGCGCAGACCGTCTTTGCTCACACCAACGTCCTTCTGATCCGCGCTTTAAACGATCTCGAGGTGGGCTCTTTTGGCGAAGCAGGCCAAGCGGCAGATGCAGTAGATATTGTTGTTCGTCGAAGCTTTGCCGATCATGTCGTACGATGGATTATGGATGCGTCCGAAGAGTATGGCTTTGAAGTGTTGGCGTCCTAGATGTCCTAGATGTCCTAGGCGTCCTATATAAACAATGTCGGTCGATCCTTCGAATACTCGTACGGAGCGAGACCCTATAGAGCGGCAGGTTTATCTGAACGGGTCGTTCGTACCTGAATCCCGGGCACTTATCTCCTTCAGGGATCGCGGGTTCACTCTGGGCGATGCCGTCTTTGATGCGGAACGGACATTTAATGGAGAGATCTTCAGGCTCGAGCCTCATATCGATCGGCTTTATAAGTCCTTATTGAAAGTCGATATTGATCCTGGTTTATCAAAGCGGGAGATGATCGAGATTACGTTGGAGACCCTAGAGCGTAATCGTCCGCTATTGCAGGCGGGCGAAGACTACTGGGTCATGCAGCGGGTCACACGCGGTCTGAATGTTGTCGGTGGAGAGTTGTGGCAGAGCAGCGGATCTACCGTGATTGTCGAGTGTACGCCCCTGCCGTTTAAGGCACGGGCTCCACTGATTCGCGATGGACTGGATATCTTTATTCCGTCCTTGAGGCGCACACCACCACAGAGTCTCGATCCGAATATCAAAAGCCACAATTATTTGAATCTGGTGATGGCAGATCTTGAGGTGAGGGCGCAATCGAGCCATTCCTGGGCGGTGCTTCTCGACACCCGTGGATTCCTCTCCGAGGGTATCGGTAGCAATGTGTTTATCGTTAAGAACGGGGCCCTCCTTACCCCGCGTTCTGATTACGTACTCCCAGGCATCAGCCGAGATGTTGTGATCGCGCTGGCGAAAAACCAGGGCGTGCAGGTTACGGAAGCCGATATCTCGCCCGAGCAGGCTAAGCAGGCCGACGAGGCGTTTATCACTTCGACAAGTTTTTGCATCTGCCCGGTCCGCAGCTTCGATGGAAGAAAGCTCATGAGGGATGGCACCCTGGGTCCAATCACGCACGCGTTATCCGATGCTTTTTCTTCCGAGGTCGGCATGGATTTCAGAGCCCAGTATCTGAATGCCTGAGGTATGCCAATCCCGATATCGACCCTATGCTTTGACAGAGTTCAAGCTAAAAACGACAATAAGCCCCGTTTTGAGGGCGCGAGTTCCTTTTAACCACAGTCCCATTCTCAAGAGGTGACATATGCAGACCACGCTCGTTCATGAAATTTGGCCGGCAAGCCGATCTTCACGTATGGCCCAGGCCTTTATGATCGTCGCCGGCACCGCTCTGTTAGCGCTATCCGCGAAGGTTCAGGTTCCGTTCTGGCCTGTTCCAATGACCATGCAGACTTTCGTTGTGCTCCTTATTGGGATTACCTATGGCCCAAGACTCGGTCTGGCAACGGGTCTGCTCTATCTTCTTGAGGGCGCGCTAGGCCTGCCGGTGTTCGCCAAGGGAGCGGGTCTTGCGTACCTGATGGGGCCGACAGGGGGTTATCTTTTTGGATTTGTGGCCGCAATGGCCGTGATGGGGCTGCTGGCTGATCGCGGATGGGATAAAACCCGGTCGGGCGTACTCGTCGCGATGGTGATCGGTGAGGTTTTGATATTCCTCCCCGGCGTAGTTTGGCTCGCTGCTGTCGTCGGTAGCGAGAAAGCCATTGCCCTGGGCCTTACGCCTTTCCTCGCTGCAGAGGCATTCAAGATTATCCTGGCGGTGGTAACGCTGCCGCTGATCTGGCGTGTTGTTAAACGCTAGTCAACGAACCGGAGACCAAGGAAACCATGAGAGATTACCTGCATATCAATCTTGCAGAGCGGGCTGCCGAGCGCAGCGCACTAACGCCGGAACAGGTCGCCTGCGCTGGGAGATACTTTATCGCCCGGACCCTTGTCGAAAGCGGTGCAGCAAAGGTCGATCCCTTGTCGCCGGAAAATCCATTGATTTTCTCCGTAGGACCCTTCGCGGGAACTAATTTCTCGAACGCGAATCGGGTCAGCGTGGGATGCCGAAGCCCATTAACGGGAGGTGTCAAAGAGGCAAACGCCGGAGGTAGCTTTGGCTTCGCGATGGGTCAGCTGGGTATCGCCGGCTTCACGCTCCATGATGCCAGTGAAGATTGGACCGTTATACATATCACCCTCGAAGGCGAGGTTAAGTTCCTGCCCGCCGAGGGCCTGATGGGTCTTTCTAATTTTGATTGTGCGGCGCGACTGCACGAGCAGTTTGGCAAAAAGGTCTCGCTTGCACTGTGCGGACCGGTTGGCGAGTACCAGGGCCTTCTTTCTGGAATCTCATTCAGCGATACAGATCTACGACCTTCTCGACTCGCCGCGCGAGGCGGCGTCGGGGCGGTGATGGGTGCGAAAAAAGTGAAGGCGATTGTGATGGACCTCAACAAGATGCCTAAGCTTCACGATCGAAAAAAAGTGATCGGTGCCGTGAAACAGTACAACGCTCTGCTCAAAGAAGATGAGATCGCCCAGAACATGAAGACCTATGGGACGGCGCTCATGGCAGACACTCAGAATTACCTGGGCGGCCTACCGGTGCGTAATTTCTCTGCGGGGCAGCTGGTTGATCCGGATAAGGAAGTTCTGAAAATGGGCGGAGAATTCATCCGCGAACAGAACCTGGAGCGAGGTGGCGAGACGGCTCATGCCTGCATGCCCGGCTGCACGATTGAATGCAGCAACGTGTATGTGGATAAGGACGGCAAAGAAATCGTATCCCCTGTGGAATATGAAACCATCGGGCTGATGGGGACCAACTGCGGCCTCACTGATCCTGATGAACTGGCTTTGGTCAACTTTATGGCGAACGATCTTGGGATCGATACGATCGAGGCCGGGGCCATGATCGCTGTACTGATGGATGTGGGCGAGGGCACCTTTGGTGACGTCAAATTCATGATGGACGTGCTCGAAGAAATTCGTAAAGGATCTGAGAAAGGCCGCATCTGGGCACAGGGAACGGCTCGGGTGGGTGAGCACTATGGCGCTGCGCGCGTCCCGGTGATCAAGCAACAGGCGATCAGCGCTTACGACCCACGCGTTGTTGAGGCGACGGGAATAACGATGATGATGACCGCCCAGGGTGCGGATCACACGGCCGGAAACCTGCCAAAGTTGGATTGCCGCGAGATGAGCGCTGCCGAGATCGTGGCAAAAAGTTTCGAAGCACAACGCGTGATGGCAGCCTCCGACAGCCTAGGAATTTGTATCTTTGGCCGCATGGTTACGGACGCCCACTCTGGATTTATTGTCGAGGCGATCAATAACGCACTGGGAACGACTTTTCCGGCGTCGTACTACAATGAGATCGGTCGCGAGACTCTTCGTCTCGAGCATGAGTTCAATAAAGCGGCCGGCTTTACGGATTCAGACGATGATCTGCCCGGCTTTTTCTATGAGGAATCCCTGCCACCCATGAATCGTGTGGCGCGATTTAAGGGAGCGGAAATCAACCAGTTCCGGGAGTAGCTCGGCTACGGCCCGGAGCGCGAGCCGAGCCGTATGCAAGCTTAGATTCCAACGATCGGCTCTATCGTTGAGCCGTCACTGAACCGTGAGAACCGAAAAGGGCTCGGATCAACCATCGGATCCGAGTTGGCGATGAGATCGGCTGCCAGTTCACCGGCAGCGGGACCTATGCCAAATCCATGACCCGAAAACCCGGTGGCAATCACCAGTCCCGGGCGTGAGGGTACCGGTGAGATAACCGGCACCGCATCGGGAGTAACGTCAATCATCCCCGCCCAGCGTTGTTCGATAGGCGCCGTTTGAAATCCCGGGAAATCATCTTGCAACGCCTGAAAGGCGCTATCCAGGGAGGAGTTAATCGGGGCGGGGTCCAGCATCCGATGGGTTGCATAACGCTCGCCCGGACTCTTGCTGGCGTCGCGCCACTCCTCTTTGAACCGCTCGCCGAGCCGTAAGTGCAGGTGACTCCGCACCATCCATGCCAGCTTGCTGAAAAGCGGGAGAAACCGGAAAGCATCGGGCGTGATATCAAAGTCGATGCGACTCTTCGCGCCAGCCGCCACGGTATAGCCGCCGTCGGCTCGTTTGCGGATGGAATAGCGCGGGGCGCTGATGCAGGCGTTGGGACCGTTATCCAGGCGCCCGGTTCTGAGAACGGATGAGCGGGTCCTTAATTGCGGCAGCGTCAGCTGCTCATCCGCACAGAAATATCGGGACCACGCGCCTGCCGCAAGAAGTACTGCCCGACTCTTAATCTCGCCTTTTTCTGTTATCGCTCCGCTGACCGAACCGGATGAGGTGATCAGGGAATGCACGGCGGTGTGGGTGAAGATCTTCGCACCTTTTCGTTGCGCTGCTCGCGCCATGGCCGGGACTGCGGAAAAGGGTTCTGCTCTGCCATCGGATGCGCAATATAGGGCGCCGGCCCAGTCCCGGATGGATGAGTTGAGATGTGTTTTTGTTTTTGCTGCGCTAATCACCTGAGCGTCGATGGGAAATGGAGCCGCGAAGTCCAGCCATAACGCCTTTTTCTCAAGATCATCCTCGTTTTCAGCAAGATAAAGCGTCCCGCAGCGACGAAACCCTGTGTCTTCACCCACTCGCTCGTTCATCTCGCTCCAGCGTCGAAGCGACTCAACGATTAAGGGCAGTTCGCGAGGGTCTCGCCCTTGCTGACGACACCAGCCCCAATTCCGAGAGGACTGCTCGCCGGCAATTTCACCTTTCTCACAGAGCGTGACCGGGATACCGCGTTCAATGAGGGTTAAGGCTGCGCTCACCCCGATGATTCCGCCCCCGATGATCAGCACTTCTGTTTGATCGGGGAAGTCACCGTCGGCTGTGAAAGGGGTGGCGAGAAGGGGCATTAAAAGGGCGGGAGGACTTTGCCCGGATTGAATAAATTGTGCGGGTCAAGTGCGCGCTTAATGGCCTGCATCGCCGCCAAAGCCGCGCGATCCTTGTAGCGATGCATATCATCAAGCTTCAGCATCCCGACACCATGCTCTGCGCTAAACGAACCGCCGAGACCCTCGACCAAATCATGCACGAGTAAATTGATCTCTTCCCAGCGGGACAAAAATTCGGTCGTGTCCATATCAACAGGCTGCGACAAGTTAAAGTGGATATTGCCATCGCCCACATGACCAAACGCGCAGGGCCGGATACCGGGAATTCGACCTTGAACCGCCTCAGACGCGTTGAGGATGAATTCCGGAACTTTTGAGACGGGCACAGATACATCGTGTTTAATGCTCCCGCCCTCATGCAGTTGACCCTCCACGATCCCCTCCCGCAGTTTCCAGAGTTTCTGAGTCTGAACTTCGCTTGAGGCGACCACGGCGTCATGGATCAGCTCCTGCTCGTATGCGCTCTCAAGCAGAGTCTGTAATGCGTTGTTAAGATCGATTCCCGAGCCGGAGGTTTGTAAGGCAAGCAGCACATACCAGTCATACTCACGCTCTAGAGGCTGTTCACAACCCGTAACGTGGCGTACTGCAAAGCGGAGTCCCATTTTTGGCATCAGTTCGAAACTGCATAGGGTTCCGCCACCGGAGCGGTGTGCAAGCCGCAAGAACGCGAGGCTCGCTTCGAGGTCGCGTAATCCCACGAGCGCTGTCGCGCTCTGATCGGGAAAAGGGTAAAGCTTAGCGTAGCGGCTGTGATAATCCCCAGTGTGCCCTCGGAACCGATAAGGAGATTTTTGAGATCGTATCCGGTATTGTTTTTTCGCAATCCCCTTAGCTCTGAGAGAAGATCGCCGTTCGGCATGACCGCTTCAACCCCGAGAACCTGATCACGGGCGTTCCCATACCGTAGAACATTGATGCCCCCGGCATTGGTCGCTAGGTTTCCGCCAATCTGACAGCTTCCCTCCGCGGCCAAACTCAGTGGGAAGAACAACTGAGCGTCGCTTGCGGCGCTCTGTAAATTCGCAAGTATGCAACCCGCCTCCACTGTCATGGTGCTGTTGTCGGTATCGATGTTGCGTATGCGATCCATGCGCTCCAGGCTCAGTATGAGTTGATCGGATTCGGTTACCGCACCTCCGCAGAGCCCGGTGTTGCCTCCTTGAGGAACGATAGAAACGCCCTCGTCGATACAGGCCAGGACAATTTGCCTTACTTCCTCAGCACTTCTGGGTCTGGCGACAACTCGGGCTTTGCCTTGAAATTTCCGCCGACGCTCTGCGAGATAGGGGTCCAGTGCCGTCGGGTCGGTCACCAAACCGCGCGCATCAAGCACCTTCTCAAGTCGGCAAAGCAGGGATTCCATCCGGATCTTCAAGTCCAATGTGAAGAGAGAGCAACAGGGCGATTAGCCCGCACGGTCAGGGGATAATTATAGGCCGGCCCGTCGTTCTCGAGTCCTCACGGCCGACCGGTTTTTTGGTACAGTGGCCGAAGATCAATGAAACGTTCTGAATAAAGGAGTCGATCTATGCATCGGTCGCTACATATGGAGCCGAGCCTCTGTACAGGCTGTCTGCAGTGCGAAATGGCCTGTAGTTTTGAGCATGAGGGGGAATTCAATCCCGCCCGTTCTCGCATTCGTGTTTTTGAATTTGAGCATGGGCGAACGTCTGTGCCTTACACCTGTACGCAGTGTGTGGAGGCCTGGTGTATGCGAGCGTGTCCGACCGGCGCGATTTTCATTGATAACGATCTTGGTGCAAAGCTCGTGAGCGCCCAGGCGTGTGTCGGCTGCAAGGCTTGCGTGTCTGCCTGCCCATTCGGCACCATCGAGTTCAATCCAGCCAGCGGCAAGGTCGATAAATGTGATTTGTGCGGCGGCGATCCGCAGTGCGTCAAGGCGTGTCCAACCGACGCCATAACCTATCTGGACGCTGGCGCTACCGGTATTCAGAAGATGGCGGCGTCCGCCCAGCAATCTTCGCAGGGGGTGACGGCATGAGTTGGCAGGGCAACATCTTGCGGGTGAACCTCAGTTCGGGAGACATTCGTTCCGAGCCTCTCAATATGGAGTGGGCCAACGATTACATCGGCGAACGTGGTCTTGGCACAAAATATCTTTGGGAGACTATGGATCCAAAGGCCGACCCGATGGGTCCGGACAACGTTCTGATCTTTGCCACCGGGCCGCTTACGGGCACCAACGCGTCGACCAGCGGCCGCTATGCGGTAATCACCAAGGGCCCTCTTACCGGCGCGATTGCGTGTTCGAACAGTGGTGGAAAATTCGGCGCCGAACTTAAATTTGCCGGCTTCGACCTGCTGTTGATCGAGGGCCGAGCGGAAAAGCCCGTGTATCTGCTTATCGAGGGCGATGAGATCAGCCTTCAGAGCGCGGACAAGTTATGGGGCAAGACGGTCTGGGAAACCGATGAGTGGATCAAAAAGACGCACCACAATCCGCTCCTCAAGATCGCCACGATTGGGGTCGCCGGGGAACGCGGTGTGCGCTATGCCTCGGTGGTCAATGACCTCCACAGAGCGGCTGGGCGGTCAGGCGTCGGGACGGTGATGGGGTCTAAAAACCTAAAGGCCATTGCGGTACGAGGTACGCAAGGGGTTAAGGTGAAAGATCCCAAGCGGTTCATGGCGGTAACCGACGAGATGAAGAACCTCCTGGCTGAGCATACGGGAGGCCTTACTAAGTACGGCACCAACGCCATGATGGATACGATGCAGGAATTCGGGGGACTGCCGACGCGAAATTTCCAGGAGGTTCAGTTTGACGGTTACGACAAGGTCGATGCGAAAGCAATGCTCGCCACCGATGAGAGCGGCCATACCAACCTGCTGACCAACAAAGCCTGTTTTGGCTGTACGATCGCCTGCGGGCGAATTGCTCACATCCGTAAAGATCACTTCACCATCCAGAATCGAAAAGAGTACTGGCACGCCTCGGGCGGTCTCGAGTATGAGACGGCGTTTGCGTTTGGACCGGTTGTCGGCGTAGACGATATCGATGCTTGTACATTCGCCGGCTACCTCATGAACGAGCATGGTATGGATCCCATTTCTTTCGGCGTAACCCTGGCCGCTGCGATGGAACTCTATGAGATGGGGGTTATTTCCAAAGAGGAGACCGATGGGGTCGAGCTCCGATTTGGTAATGCGGAAGCGCTCACGATCATGGCCGAGAAAACCGGCAAGCAGGAAGGATTCGGTGAGATTTTGGGCCTTGGCTCTAAACTGATGTGTGAAAAATACGGTCATCCGGAGCTGTCGATGACCGTTAAGGGCCAGGAGTTCGCCGGTTATGACTCCAGAGCGCTTCAGGGTATGGGTCTTGGTTATGCGACGGGCAACCGCGGCGCGTGCCACCTAAAGCACGATACTTTTGAGGTGGATATGGATGATCAGACCGGCGCCGGAAAGGCCGAGCCCTGCAAGACCTCGCAGGATTGGACGGCTGCGGTGGATTCCAGCGGTTTGTGTATGTTCACGATGGGGGCTTGGGGTGCACCGGAATTTGCGGCGCAGTTGGATGCGGATACCGAGGGCGAATGGACAGCTGAACGCTTGATGCATTGCGGCGAGAGGATCTGGAACCTCGAGCGAATGTTTAATCTCGCGGCAGGTCTTACCAAAGCCGACGACACGCTCCCGCCGCGTTTATTGAAGGACCCAGCCCCAAGTGGCACTGCCAAGGGCAAGGTGAATGAGTTGGATCGCATGCTGCCGGAGTACTACGATCTTCGGGGTTGGAGCGAAGACGGAGTACCCACTGAGGACACGTTGGGGCGTCTGGGCCTGGGATAACGGATGCGTGTAGCTGTTAAGGTTACGGGCCATCTCATTGACCTCTGCAAGGTGACTCACGTCGATCTTGAGGACGGGGCGTCGATAGATGCGGCGCTGAGCGCACTGGGGATCCCGTCAAACCAGGTTGGGTTGGTTTCCGTGAACGGCGAGGCGGTTTCTAAAGCGAAGCGCTCTGTCGTGCTTCTGAAGGAGAACGACGAGATGGTCGTTATGGCGCCCCTCACGGGTGGCTGAGTTACTGCCCCCGGGACCGCAGCTTGGACTGTTCCTAACCGCGGCACTGATTCTTGCCATCACGCCGGGTCCGGGCGTGTTTTATATCGTTGCTAGCAGTCTCGAAGGCGGCACTCGCGCAGGATTGCTTTCCGTGTGTGGTATTGCGGTGGGCACGCTCTGCCATATTCTGTTCGCAGCAATAGGGCTTACCGCTCTTATTGCCTCACTTCCGCAGGCATTTATCGCGTTGAAGTATGCAGGCGCGGTCTACCTAGTCTATTTAGGTGTGCGGGTGTTCCGGGTCGGAGCTTCAGTTGCGATGAGAAGTCCTTCCCGGGTGTCGGTCGGGTCGCTGGCCCGGGTGCGACAGGCGATCATTGTTAACGTACTGAACCCTAAGGTGGGTATTTTTTTTCTCGCATTCCTTCCGCAGTTCATCGATCCAGCCCGCGGATCGGCTGCGGCGCAATTCATTCTGCTCGGCTTAATGCTTACTGCTCTGGCAACCATAACCGATGGCCTGTATGCCGTTCTGTCGTCCCATCTAACGCGCTTATGGGATAAGACGTCACACGCTAGAAGGTGGCCCCATCGTGTCGCGGGATGCACCTACCTGATGCTGGGTGTGGCGAGCGTGTTGCTGGAACCCCCGAAAATCTAGGCGGAGGATACGGGGAGGAGTTAGGTGCGCGGGCAGTCGACATCTGGCGCGCTTTCGTACCAGAAGCGACCTTTGAGGTCGCCACGCCAGACCCAGGCTGCCAGTAGCGGCTGATTCTGAGTTTCCATTGCGTGTATTGCGGTCGGCGCGTGATGGATAAGCATTCCTGGGGTGGCTGTGAATTCATGATCATCAACACGCCACGCGGCGTAACCACTCAAGATAAAGTAAAACTCCTCCGCATCATGAGCGTGCCCTGGGTAGGCGATTTGGGGTTGTTGCAATAGCAGTCCCGCTCGGATGGGTTCTGGACCACAGGGCTCGTTTTCATCAACCAGCATAGAGTAAGCGTAACCGCCGGAGAAAAACTCGGGTATGCCGCGACTGGCTTCCGCCCATGGGGAATATTGAGCGGCTAATGCGGCCTCTGCGGCCATTTCGAGATCCGTCGGTATACGCTGTATCGCATCCGAAAGCGATTTCTCAGCGGTGGGGCACTGGCTCGGCGGTTCTGGGCGGCGATCAGCGGGTACCGCGTCAATAAGTGACGCCAGATCTCTAAAGGCTGTTTGATTCGAGCCCCGAGATACCCGCGCGAGAGTGGACAGGAAAGGCTGCAGGTAGTCGCTCATTTTTAATCTCTATTGCATTGGGTTAAGTGATTTATAAGCGGATGCTGAATCAATTGGATAAGCGTCATTATTGAAGTAATCTTAACCCCTAGAGGATCTTCATAAGGCAACTATTTGGGTGAGTCGGGTGAGCGGGTGTCAGGTCTAAACCCCGAGAGCGAAAGGAAAAAATCGTGAGCGATTTACTGTTAAGCATGCGGGATCTTGTCATCGAAGCTGATGTTGACGGCCAATGGAAACCTATTGTGAAAGGCCTCAGTATGGATCTTCACAAGGGGGAGATCATCGGCCTGATTGGAGAGTCCGGCGCCGGTAAATCCACTTTCGGACTCGCCGCGATGGGGTACACCAAGCCGGGCTGTCGTATCGTGTCCGGGTCGATTAAGCTTGAAGGCGAGGAGCTTGTTGGGGCGCGTGTCTCGCGTCTTCGTCAGATTCGCGGCAACAGCGTGTCCTACGTGGCCCAAAGTGCAGCCGCTTCCTTTAATCCGGCACATCGCCTGATCGCTCAATTTTCGGAAGCGCCGGTGCAGCACGGGAAGATGCGGGCGGAAGAGGCCCAGCGCCGCGGAACGGAGTTATACCGCCAGTTGGATCTGCCGGACCCTGAGCACATCGGTGATCGCTTTCCTCACCAGGTCTCGGGCGGCCAACTGCAGCGGGCAATGACGGCCATGGCGATGGGTTGTGATCCCCGGCTCATTATTTTTGATGAGCCCACTACGGCACTCGATGTGACCACGCAGATCGAGGTGCTCTCGACGATCAAAGAAGCGGTCCGTGCGCGCGGTGTCGCGGCGATCTACATCACGCATGATCTTGCCGTGGTGGCCCAGTTGGCGGACCGCATTATGGTGTTGCGCTACGGCGATCTGGTCGAGGAGGGCGACGCTCGCGGACTCCTGGAAAACCCGAAACAGGAATATACCCGCCGCCTGCTTGCCGTGCGTTCCCTGCGCGAGGATAAGCAGCATGGCGCCAGTGATCAGATGGTGTTGAATGCAAAGAGCATAAGTGCCCGATATCCAAGCGCCGATCAATCTGTTCTGCAGGACGTTACCGTGCAGGTGCCTCGTGGACAGACGGTAGCAGTCGTTGGAGAGTCGGGCAGCGGAAAGAGTACGCTTGCTCGGGTGATAACGGGCTTGCTCCCACCCTATGAAGGTAGTGTTTCGTTCTGCGGAAAGCCACTTTCGCCGGAGCTTGCGCATCGCAGCAAAGACGAGTTGCGATCCATACAAATGATTTATCAGATGCCGGATGTGGCGTTAAACCCAAAACAGCGGGTGGGAGAGGTGATTGGCCGACCGCTGGAGTTCTATCTGGGGTTGAAAGGACGGGCCAAGACCGATCGTATCAACGAACTCTTAACCCAGATCGAATTACCCACGGATTACGCCGAGCGGTATCCCAGCCAACTCTCGGGGGGAGAAAAGCAGCGGGTCTGCATTGCTCGCGCGCTCGCTGCAGAGCCGGATCTCATCATATGCGATGAAGTGACCTCTGCTCTTGATCAGTTGGTAGCAGAGGGTATTCTCGAGTTGCTTCAGAGCCTGCAGAACAAACTCGGTGTCTCTTATCTTTTCATTACTCACGACCTCGCCACGGTAAAGGCAATCGCAGACCATATTGTCGTGA
Source organism: Gammaproteobacteria bacterium (assembly GCA_038131525.1). Lineage (GTDB taxonomy): Bacteria > Pseudomonadota > Gammaproteobacteria > Arenicellales > UBA868 > UBA868. The sequence goes on from JAYPPP010000001.1 coordinate 530,465, forward strand.
TGTATCAGGGTAGGGTGGTCGAGCAGGGTGAGAAGGCGGAAATCCTCAGCCCGCCGCATGCGCCGTATACAGAACTTTTGCTGTCGTCGGTCCCTGAGATGGATCCGGACTGGCTCGATACGCTTGTGGACAAACGAAACCGCGGGGAACTCCCCACTACAGCATCAATCAATCAGCACTAGTCGAGTCGATCGCGGAGACCTGTCGTTTGACACGCTGGACCATGGCATAAACCCCCACGTGTCGACTCGGGCTTAAATGCTCGAACAGTCCAAGTTTTTCAAACTCGTCATCGGTATCAAAACTTGCAATCTCGCTGGCGGTTTTACCGTGGAACATAGCCAGCAGAATGGCCACTACGCCTTTCACTGTTGAGGTGTCGCAATCGCCATGAAAGGTAAATCGCCCGTCAGATTCGCGAATCGCTCGGATATAAACCGTGCTCATGCACTCAGGCACAAGATACAGGTCAAGACGCTCTTCATCGGGGTACGGAGGTAGTTTCTCCCCCAACTCGGTAATGAAGTGATAACGGGCATCCCAATCTTGAAGGAGTTCAAAGGCTTCTACCACTCGGGGATAGTCGATCGGGAAGTCGTGGTCCATAAGGCCTAGGTACATTTAAGTGGATAAACGGTAGACTACGAATTATATCGACCCGGTTGTGCTTTCGCTGCGAATCCACCGCGTTCAAGCGCGAGCACTGCCGCCCCCTCAGGATACTTCTAATGCATTCCGATGATTTTCGCCTGACCGCGAAAACCTGGCAGACGCCGTGGGTTGTGATTCTTGGCGGCTGCCTGATCTCGTTGATCGGCTTCGGAGCTCGCTCGAGCTACGGGCTGTATCTTGGCCCGATCACGCAGGAATTGGGCTGGACGCGGGAGACGTTCGCTTTTGCTATGGCGCTGCAAAACCTGTTCTGGGGCATGATGTTGCCGCTGTCAGGGATGCTCGCAGATCGCATCGGGCCATTATGGGTAATCGGCGTCGGCGCATTGATCTATGCGTTCGGAACGGTCGGCATCACGGTCGCAGAGACGGCCTGGGGCCTGCATTTGACGGGCGGGGTCCTGGTCGGTACCGGTGTCGCGTTTACCGCCTTTTCGCTCGCCACGGCCGCTATGGTAAGGGTGGTTGGTGTTGAGCGACGTTCTTTCATTATGGGTCTCGGTACCGCGGCCGGCTCGGTCGGTCAGGTGCTTTATTCTCCGATCACCCAGGGTGTCATTCAGTCCTACGGTTGGTCGTTTGCGTTGATCCTCTCAGCCGTATCGGTGCTGGCGATATTGCCGCTCGCTTTTCTGCTGCCAAATGATCCACGCGTGCAAAAGGAGAATGTCGTCCATACGAGCAGTTTTGGCGCTATTCGAGAAGCCTTTGCGCATCGCGGCTTCCTGCTGCTGACCGCGGGATTTTTTGTCTGCGGGTTTCATGTTGCGTTTATTACGGTCCACCTTCCGATTTACGTGACGGATCTCAATCTGGCGCCGATGGTTGGCGCCATAGCGATATCCCTGATCGGGGTCTTTAATATTGTGGGCTCGTTTGCGTCCGGAATGATCGGGCAGAAATTCAGCAAGAAGTTTGGCCTCAGCTGGATATACGGCCTGCGAGCGGCTGTCCTGCTTGTATTTCTCCTAGCTCCTAAAACCGCCCCGGTGATTTACGTCTTTGCAGCCACCATGGGGCTGCTATGGCTCTCGACGGTACCTCTTACGGTGGGTATCGTTGCCCAAGTATTCGGTATTCGTTACATGGCTACATTGTTTGGCTTTGTATTTTTAAGTCATCAGATCGGAAGCTTTATTGGCGTTTGGCTAGGCGGCTACCTACACGATGTCACAGGGTCTTATGATTTGATGTGGCAGGCCGGGGTGCTGATGGGCGTGTTGGCCGCGGTAGTGCATTTGCCGATTGATGAAAACCCGGTCGGACGCCTCCAGAAGGCGTGACGCGACCGCCCGGCTATTGATCTGTAGGCGAAATTAGCGCACAGTATCGCGAGTTCTTTCACGGAGGCGCGATGGTTGATCCGAGTCTGAGGGTTCTGCGAACTGATGTCGGCGGCATGCCGCTTGAATGGGTCGGGTTTGAGGAAGCCGTTCGGCTTCATTGCCTTGACCAAGTTCTCTATCCCATGGGTTCCGTGCTTTACACCGTCCACGGCGGTGTAAACGCAAGATCGGGCCGGCAAAGCAGCCTTGCGGTCCACTCGATTATCTGTACAGCGGGGCAGTCCCGCGCTCATCTCAAGCGTCTTCCAAACTACGCCCCACCATTAAATAACGCGACCCTCTTTCGGCGCGACGCGAGTTTGTGCCTCTATTGCGGCCAGCAGTTCAAATACGAAGAGTTGTCGCGAGATCACGTCTCTCCATTGAGTCGCGGGGGACGCGATGTTTGGCAAAACGTCGTCACGTCCTGTAAGCGCTGCAATCATCACAAGGGCAATCGCACCCCGGAAGAGGCTAATATGCAGTTGATTGCTGTCCCTTTTGTGCCCACGCACGCAGAGTACATTTATCTGTCGGGTCGCCGAATCCTTGCCGACCAAATGGAATTTTTACTCGCTCATTTTCCGCGGAACAGTCCGCTTCATGACCGGGTGGGCGACAGCGATTTTAAGCGCCCGGTCAGCGATACGGATCACCGCCAGCGCTAACAGGAAAAATGCTAGTGGTGCAGGATCTGGCTGAGGAACAGTTTGGTCCGTTCGTGCTGGGGATTTTCGAAGAAGGTTTTTGGGGGTTGTTCTTCGATGATTTCCCCGCCGTCCATGAAGATAACGCGGTGTGCTACGGCGGTAGCAAATCCCATCTCGTGGGTAACGACCAGCATGGTCATACCGCTTTCGGCGAGCTCGACCATGACGTCCAGCACTTCTTTAATCATTTCGGGATCGAGAGCCGAAGTGGGCTCATCGAAGAGCATGATCCGCGGGTTCATGCAGAGTGAGCGCGCGATAGCGACACGTTGCTGCTGACCGCCAGATAACTGGCCCGGAAACTTCGCCGCCTGCTCAGGAATTTTCACTCGCTCCAAAAGGCTCATGGCCTGCTCCTCGGCCTCTGCGCGCGGCATTTTTCGAACCCAGATTGGCGCAAGCGTAATGTTGTCCAGCACGGTTAGATGCGGGAAGAGGTTGAACTGCTGAAACACCATGCCGACCTCAGATCGGATAGTGTCAATATTCTTAAGGTCTTCGGTCAGTTCAGTACCGTCGACGACAATGCGGCCTTGTTGGTGCTCTTCAAGTCGGTTTATGCATCGGATCAGGGTGGATTTTCCCGATCCGGAGGGGCCGCATATCACGATGCGCTCGCCCCGCGCCACGCTCAGGTTGATGTTCTTTAGCACATGAAAATCACCAAACCATTTATGCATACCCTCAATCGCAATGATTTCCTCGTCGCCGGTGGCGCCTTGATGGATTGCTGACGTATTGTTTTCCTGACTCATGGCATCGTCCTTAGTGTGACGGTCATGTTTTATGACCGGTCTCCAGTTTTCGTTCGAGGCTAAGCGAATAGCGGGACATCGCGAAGCAGCTGACAAAGAAAAATAGCGAAATAAAAATGTAGAGCTCAGGCGCAAGACCAAGCCAGTCGGGGTCATTGAGCCGGGCGCGCCCCAGGCCGAGAATATCCATCATGCCAATAATCAGCACGAGGACAGAATCCTTGTAAGAGCCAATGAATGTATTGACGATTCCAGGAATCGAGATCTTTAGCGCCTGAGGCAGAATAATCAGGCGATGTGCCTGCCAATAAGTCAGGCCCAGTGCATCGGCAGCCTCATATTGTCCTGAGTCAAGACCCTGCAGGCCACCGCGAACCACTTCGGCGATATAGGCGGCTGCGAAAAGGGTGACCATGATCAGGACGCGGATCAGCAGGTCAAACGTTGATCCCGGCGGCAAAAAGTAGGTCAGCATCGTTGATGCCACAAACAACAGCGTAATGAGGGGTACGCCCCGGATAAATTCGATAAAGATTACGCACAACGCACGAAGGATTGGCAACTTGGATCGTCGACCGAGAGCCAGAGCCACCCCGATCGGAAGCGAGAAGGAAATCCCGGTGACCGCGACGACGAGAGTGAGGAGAATCCCGCCCAGTTTATTGGTGGGTACCGGCTCTAATCCGAATCCTCCAAACAAAAGCCATGCGGCGATAAACGGGAAGGCCGCCGCAAACAGAAGCCAGTACTTCTTGCCCGGAATATTTTCCCGTAGCGCGCCGAAGACCGCTGCCGCAAAAAGGGCAAAGGTCAGGTTTACTCTCCATCTTTCGGGCTCTGGGTACCAGCCGTAAAGAAAGAGTTCAAGACTGCCACGTATGAACGCCCAGCAGGCACCATCACGAGGGGCGTCCATCAGCGCCCAGCACTCTTTGCGGTCAGCGGCAGTCCACACTGCGCCAGAAAAAAGCCAATGGATTGATGGCGGCAGGATCTGCCACAGAAACCAAAGAGCAACCAGAGTCAGTGCGATGTTTAGCGGCGAGGAAAACAGATTAGTTTTTGCCCAGCCGATCAATCCAACGCTGCTCGCAGGCGGCGGTAGGTCCGGATGCGTTCCCGGCTCGTAGCTGCTTGGATTGAAGCGTTCAGACATCAGAAATCTTACCGTTCGGTTAATTTGATTCGACTGTTAAACCAGTTCATGAAGCTTGAGATCAAAAGCGAGATGATGAGATAGATGCCCATGACGATCAGCATCGTCTCCATTTCTTTTCCGGTTTGCATCAAACTGATGCCACCTAATGTCGCGGTGATATCCATATAGCCAATCGCGATCGCCAGCGAGGAATTCTTTGTCAGGTTGAGGTACTGACTGCACAGCGGCGGAACAATAATCCGCAGCGCCTGCGGAACAATGATCAGTTGGAGAGTCCGGTTCGGTCTAAGGCCCAGGGCATGTGCGGCTTCAGTTTGGCCGTGACTCACGGCGGTGATGCCTGCACGAACGATTTCAGCGATAAATGCTGCCGTGTAATAGGAGAGGCCCAGCCATAGTGCTAAAAACTCGGGCTTGAGAGCCATTCCCCCTTGAAAATTAAAGCCTTTGAGTTCCGGTATGTCCCAACTGATGGGGAAGCCGGTCGCGATAAGTGCTATTCCAGGTAGACCTATCAAAATCGCTAAAGAGATCCACAGGACCGGATAAATCTTCCCGGTCTGATCCTGAGTCCGTTTGGCCCAGCGTTTGAAACCCAGTACCAGCGCAATGCTGATCAGAAGCACGATGCCAACCCAACCCGCGCCGCTTTCGTACACGGGCGCAGGTACATAAAAGCCTCGATTCGAGAGGAAAAATGTGTCACCCCCGAGGCTCAAGGCCTGTCGGGTACCGGGAAGGATCGTGACCACAATTGCATAGATCGCCAGAATGTGAATGAGCACCGGTACGTTACGCACAAATTCAACAAAAACGTAGGAGATGCGACTGACGAGCCAATTGCTGGACAGTCGCATGATGCCGAGCAGAAAGCCCAGTATCGTGGCGAGGATGCAGCCCCAGAATGCGATCAGCAGGGTATTCAGTAAGCCGACTACGCCCGCCATCAGGTGGGTCGACTTATTGGTGTATTCGATGAATGGAGAAAAGCCGATGTCGTAAGCGGCCGGCCATGAAAGAAATTCAAAACTAAAGTCTTTCCCGACGGCCTCAAGATTAATAACGACGTTGCGACCGATAGCAGCGAGCAGGGCGAACACGATCGCCATGGTGAGAATCTGAATAATCACCCCTCGGGACTCTCGGTTGCGCCAAAGGCGCGAGAGACCTCCGGGCGTTTGATTCGTCGTTATGCTCATCTGCAGGGAAAACGGTAGAAAGGTATGGACCGCAGCGCGATGGCTGCGGAACGTCGGGAGTCTTTCGACTCCCGACGTGCTTACAGCAGTCGAATTACAGCGAGCGACCTATCGGAACGGCGGGGAGTACATCAGACCGCCCTGGGTCCAAAGCGCGTTCAGGCCGCGCTCGATACCGAGGGGGGTGTTGACCCCAATGTTGCGCTCGAAGATCTCGCCGTAGTTACCGATTTGCTTGATGATCTGATAAGCCCAGTCCTGAGACAGGCCCAGTTCCTGGCCCTGATTGCCGTCTACGCCCAGAAGACGCAGCACTTCAGGATTCTTGGAACTCTTCATCTGATCAACATTTGCCATCGTCACGCCGAGTTCTTCGGCGGTGATGGTCGCGTTCAGCACCCAGGTCACGATATCAGACCATTGGTCGTCGCCGTGGCGGGTAGCAGGGCCGAGAGGCTCTTTCGAGATGATTTCCGGAAGCACGACGTGATCGCCGGGATTCGGAAGTGCAGAACGCGTGGACGAAAGGCCCGATGCGTCGGTGGTGTACACGTCGCAACGACCGCTTTCGTAGTTCTGACGCGCTTCGTCATTGGTTTCGATGGTAACCGGCTCGTACTTCATGTTGTTCGCGGAGAAGTAGTCAGCCAGGTTGAGCTCGGTGGTCGTGCCGGTCTGAATGCAGACGGAAGCCCCATCAAGCTCCTTAGCGCTCTTTACGCCGAGGCTCTTCTTAACCATGAAGCCCTGACCGTCATAGTAGTTAACACCGTGGAACCGCAGTTTTACGCCCACGTCACGCGAGAACGTGATGGTGGTGTTGCGCCACAGGACGTCGCCCTCACCGGCATTAAGCTTGGTGAAACGGGTTTTGCCTGTGGAGGTCACCGCTTCGATCTTGCTGGCATCGCCCAGCACCGCAGCAGCGGTTGCTCGACAGAAGTCGATGTCGAAGCCTTTCCAAACGCCGCTGGCGTCCGGCTGGGCAAATCCGGCAATACCGGTGCTGACTACGCAACGGAGCACACCTCGGCTCTGGACGTCTTCCAGGGTGCCTGCCTGAGCCGTACCGGCGGCGCCTAACAGCAGCGCAGCGGCCGACAGAACAGCAGTCGCTTTTTGTTTCATTAAAATTCCCTCCTCACTAAGGTGAGTGTCGGTTGTTTGTCACTCGCGCATTTCTCTCTCCTGCAGGCGAGGGCGAACCCTCGCTCGGGAGATCGAAAACCCAAACCGCAAGTGTTACGCGAGATTTAAACCCAAACCCCTTGGTTTTTCAATTATTAGTAGTTTTGAAGGGGAAATACGACCCGCTGGTGTTAGACAGGCTTCTAACACGGCGGCGGATCAGTCTTTCGCGAGCTTCGCCTGCTGATCGGCGTGGTATGAGGATCGAACCATGGGTCCAGAAGCGACATGGGCAAAGCCCATTTCTTTGCCCGCCTCAGCAAGCGTGTCGAACTCCTGCGGTGGAACGAACCGCTCCACGGGAAGATGATGCTTGGTCGGCTGAAGGTATTGCCCCAGAGTGAGCAATTGCACATCGTGCGCCCGAAGATCACCCATCACCTCGATAACCTCATCGAGGGTCTCGCCGAGGCCCAGCATCAATCCAGATTTCGTGGGCACCGTGCCACAGGCGGCGGCGAAGTCCTTCAGTAATGTTAACGAGTGTTGGTAATCAGCCCCAGGCCGCACTCGTCGATAAAGACGTGGCACTGTCTCGAGATTGTGGTTGAACACATCGGGTGGTGCTTGGCTGAGAATGCCGATGGCTTTCGCTGCCCGCCCGCGAAAATCCGGAGTCAGAATTTCGATGTCCGTCGTTGTGCAGTGCTCCCGGAGCGCGCTGATGCAGTCCGCGAAGTGCTGTGCGCCCCCGTCACGCAGATCGTCTCGGTCCACGGACGTCACCACGACGTAACGCAGACCCATACTTTTGACGGTTTCGGCCAGACGTTGTGGTTCTGCGATATCCACGCCACCCGGTCGACCGTGAGCGACATCGCAGAACGGACAGCGACGCGTGCACACGTCACCGAGGATCATGAACGTGGCGGTTCCGTTTCCGAAACACTCACCAAGGTTGGGGCAGCTCGCCTCCTCGCAGACGGTATTGAGATTGCGCTCCCGAAGAATTTTTTTTAATCGCAGGACTTCGGGCGTCCCGGGGAACTTTGCCCGGATCCACTCCGGCTTCTTGAGGCGTTGCTCCCGATCTGTCGGCGCAAACTTAACCGGCACGCGAGCGACCTTCTGCTCGGCATTTTGAGGCCCATACTTACTCATATCGTGGCCAATCGTTATGAGGCTATAAGCGCCTGATAGGCGGCGTCGTCCAGGAGTCCGTCGTAATCGGCGGGAGAGTCCATTTTGATGCGGTAAAACCAACCTTCGCCCGTAGGGTCATCGTTGATTCGCTCGGGGTGATCGACAAGATCGGTGTTTACGGCGGTTACCGATCCGGAGACTGGGGACTTGATTTCCCCCGCGGCCTTCACCGACTCAATGACGGCCGCTTCCTGTCCGAGCGCCATTGATGCGCCTTCATCCGGCAGCTGAACAAACACCACATCGCCGAGTTGCTCCTGGGCAAAGTCGGTGATGCCTATGGTTGCGATATCCCCATCGATCCGGATCCAGGCATGGTCCTCGGTAAATTTCAGGTCAGCCATAGTAGTGCGTGTTCGGTCTTTTGTTTTGAGGGCTTCTATTATATCGTTGCCGGCCTATTTCAGATTTCAGATCCTCCTAACAGAAAGGATCAGCCGCCATGAATAAAAGCACGACTGAAAATCCGGTAATCGTTGAGGTCACCCGAGGCGGCATGGTGGAGAGTCGTCACCGGGGTGCTATTTCAATCATGCGAAGCGATGGCTATGCGATAGCGTCGCTGGGGGATGTTGACCGGCTCATCTATCCGCGTTCGGCGATCAAGCCGCTTCAAGCGATCTATCTTATCGAGAGCGGGGCGGCCGATGCCTATGCGCTTAACAACCGGCATTTGGCCTTGGCGTGCGCTTCCCATAATGGGGAGAGTGAACATGTTGAAACGGTGCGTGCCTGGCTTAATCAAATCGGTCTCAGCGAGAGTGACCTCGAGTGCGGCGCCCATCCACCCAGGCGAGGGAAGGATCGAAAACGGCTTATTCTCGATGGACTCGATCCAGGTCCGGCCCACAATAATTGCTCCGGCAAGCACACGGGTTTTTTGTCGTCGGCGAAACACATGGGTCTCGCCACGCACGGCTACATAAATAAGGATCATCCCGTGCAAGGAGCTGTCTTAGATATTCTCGCGACACTTGGCGATACAAATTTTGTCGATGCGCCGACGGGTTTTGATGGTTGCGGAATTCCGGTAGTGGGAATTGGTCTTGAACCGCTTGCTTTGGCCTTTGCCCGATTCGCCAGTCGAACCACGTTGCCCTCCGACAGAGCGAGGGCGGCAGAACGTATCTTTGACGCGATGGTGGAAGAGCCCTTTATGGTGGCGGGCACTGACCGCTGGTGTACACGGGCGATTCAAGCCGGTGCAGGAGCTTTTGTCGTAAAAACAGGCGCGGAGGGGGTGTTTTGCGCGGCTGTGCCGAGAGCAGGTGTTGGAATCGCAATCAAGATCGATGATGGGGCTCACCGCGCTTCCGAGTCCGCCATGGGTGCAGCGCTTGCGAGCCTTCCAGGATTAGCGCATCTTTTCGCGGATAAAAACGCAGATCTGATTTCAAGCCCGATATTGAATGTAGCCGGGCGTCACGTGGGCGAGATTCGTCCACAGCCGGAGTGTCGTCAGGCGCTTGTCGATGCCCTGAGCGAGGTTCTGGTTTCCTAAACGCTTAACCTGAGCCTTTTTTCTCGGGCAGACGGCGTGGGGCGTCCGAAAACTCAACGGTGCCACTGCCTTTGGTAGCACCCTGTTGGCGGTAGCCCTGCTGTATACGTTCGCCCGCATTCTCTAATTCCTGATGCAGCGCGCTGGAATAGCTAAGCGTGTGCGCACGGAGTGCGCCCGCTGGCTCTGCCTGAATCCAGAGATCAATTCGCCCGGTGGTCTCGGTGCTCGGATTGGGTTCAGTGATAGACCACGCCTTGAGGGTGAAGTGCTCGGGTAGTGCAGCAGTCGTTGGCCAGCCTCGCAACTGATCCAGAGAGAAAAAGTGGACGATATAACTCACACCAGCAAGCGCTATGATCACGAGACGAAGAGCGAATGCGATCTTGGCGCGCGCTAAGATAAGCAACAGAACAAATAAGACGAAAGCGTAGGTCGCACTGAGAAATATGAGATTGCTGGTCACAACAGGGGATCCAGAAGATAGGGCGTAAGACGTAACGGGCGATTATTCACATTGATGATTCGCCCATCTCGGGTCGGCGTAAATCGGACAACCGTTATCTCTTCATCGACCCGGGACATCGTTACTTTTTTTACGAAGACGGTCTCCACCGACGGGTTGATCCGTTCGATCTTGACCAAGATCTCTACGGGATCGAGATCGCGCTTTTCGTAGTAGTAAAGATTTACCGTGTATTCACCATCGATCAAACCGCGAAGCGTTACCAGTTCCTGGTTGATGGGGAAAATAACTTCTTTTCCTTCGATGACGACGGTGTCATTGACCGAGCCTTGGTCGTCTCGATCCAGATGCAGCCACCCGGCATCTTTTTCAATGTAAGAAACCACCTTGCCGAGAGGGTCGCGGACCCATAGATCGATATCATCGGTTCGATTCTCGGGCCAGGTGACGGAGATAATGTACTCCGCTTTCAGGTTTACTTTTCCTTTTCGTGCCTCGGGGTTGAAATAAACCAGGGTCACAAAAAACAATAGCGTGAAGCCCAGCAGCGCATTAAAAAGAAGATCAACAAATGGGTCGGTGCGATAGCCTCCGCCGGGGTAACGCATCAGTCGTTCTCGACTGTCTTGCCTTCGCACTCCGGAGGAGCATTCACCTCACGGACAATCTTACGAAATAGCCGATCTGCTGATCGGTCCAAGAGTTGATATTGAATGCCCAGGATGAGTCCGCTCGAAAGACCGGCGAGGGTGGTAAAAAGGGCTATGCGCATGCCGGAGCTCATCTGGGTGAGCATTAACTTTGCGGCATTGAGATCCGTCGTCTCCATTTGCGCAACAGAGTTCAACATGAAGATGAACCCGACAACCGTGCCAAGCAGCCCGAGCTTGATCATGAGGTCGGCCACAAACCAGCCGCTGGCGTGGCCAGCGTGGACGCGCTGCTCTAAATAGGCGCTTAGCGTAGAAGAATCGGCGAGATTCTGTGGCTCTGCCGAAAAACGCCGGGCGAGATCGCGGTAATCGAGCGCGATTGAGCCGGGGATAGATGCAGCCCCCGGGGTTGTTGTCTTTAATGCGCTCGCGGCCGCACTCTCCCGATCGAGACGATAGGCGCAATAACCTGCATGGGCGGTTGCAATAACAAGTCCCGCCAATATGATCAGTGAGAGCCGACTGGAATCCTGCTCAATGAAGAGCTGTAAGGCCCCAAAGTGAATAAAAAACGTTGCGCCCAAAGCCAGAAGGCCCGCAAGCGCTAGCCAGTAGAGAAAGGTTCGTTCCGACGAGGGCAGGGTGTTCATGGCTTCGTTAGAGCTCGCTGGGATCAAAGGCCTGGATACTGAGAGCGTGGATCTCCTTTTTCATCAGATCGGAGACTGCCTCATAGATCAGTCGATGTCGGGCGAGGGTATTTAAACCTTCGAACACCTGGGCTACCACGATGACATCGTAGTGCCCGCCGCCGCTCGCGGCTCCGGCGTGGCCCGCATGCAGATGACTCTGATCTTCAATCTCTACCGACTCTGCCGATAGTGATGCCTTTATCTGCTGCGCAATCGCTTCCTTGGTAATCAATCTGCGCTGTCTCGGGTTGTTATGTGTCGGGCCACCAGCAGCATCTGCACCACGCTGAATGCGAGCGTGAGTCCCAGTAAGCCGAAGACTTTAAAGTTAACCCAAAAATCGGTTCGGAGTTGCTCATCAAGTTCCGGGCGGAAATAAAAGGCGACGTAGACGTTCAGCAGTCCGCTCACCAGGAAAAATACCCCCCACGAGAAGTTGACCTTCGCCCAAATGGCCTTGGGCATCGTCATCTGAGTGCCGAGCAGTCGTTCGATAACGGTCTTTTGCCCAATGAAATGACTGCCGAGCAATATGGCGCTGAAGATCCAGTTCACGATACTGGGCTTCCATTTGATAAACGTGTCGTCTCTAAAAAGTAGCGTCATGCCGCCGAAGATGACGATGACGCCAAGCGTCACGAGGTGCGTGGTCTCGAATTTTCTGGTGCGAATCCAAACCCACAATACCTGAGCTCCGGAGGCGGCAATCGCTACAAGCGTTGCGGCGTAAATGTCGTAAAGCTTGTAAGCCCCAAAGAAAAGTACCAGCGGAAAAAAATCGAAGAGCAGTTTCATGGGTGTTGCGGTGGGATTCGGATTGACCCGGTAGTTTAAAGGCTAGGCGAGTGAGATGAAATTGACACCCAGCGTTGATGCAAAAGGTCTCTGCGGGCGACTTTGAGTGGTTTGGGCTTATGGGTTTAGGCATAATTCGCCCCCGGCCTAAGCTTATGTCTGCAATCGCAATGGAAAGAAAAAAGCCCATCACGATAACCGAACTTGCACGGATGAAAAAATCGGCAGAGCCGATCAGTTGTTTAACCGTGTATGACTACAGTTTTGCGAGCATGATGGATAAGGCCGGCGTCGAGGTCTTGTTGGTGGGAGACAGCCTTGGCATGGTGATCCAGGGTCACACTACGACGCTACCGGTTACTGTCGACGAAGTCATCTATCACACCCGGTCCGTCGCCAGAGGCTCACAAACCGCTTTGATCATGGCCGATATGCCGTTTGGTTCCTTCCAAAAAAGTCCACAGGACGCTTTCGCCAACGCGTCCCGGTTACTCGGTGAGGGCGGCGCACATATGGTAAAGATCGAGGGCGGTACCCTCATGTGCGAGACCGTGGCATTTCTAGTGGAGCGCGGTATTCCGGTTTGTGGCCATATCGGGCTCACTCCGCAGGCGGTGAATCAGTTGGGGGGATTCAAGACCCAAGGCCGCGACGAGAGTGCCGCTGAGAGTCTGCGCCAGGATGCGATAAGCCTCTGCGAGGCAGGGGTGTCACTATTGATTCTCGAAGCCATGCCCAAAGAGCTTGGTCGTTCGATTACGGAATCGGTATCGGCGCCAACGCTGGGGATCGGCGCAGGCCCCGACACCGACGGGCAGGTGCTTGTGCTTTATGACGCATTGGGGTTTTATCCCAAGAAGAGCCCCAAGTTCAGCAAGAATTTTCTCGATGGGGCGGGATCAGCCGCCGAGGGCATTCAAAACTTTGTCAGCGCGGTACGAAATCGAGAGTTTCCCGCAGCTGAGCATTTCCTGTAAGTTAATCCTAAGTCTTGGTACCGAGGGTCGGACTCGAACCGACACGGTGTTGCCACCACCAGATTTTGAGTCTGGCGCGTCTACCAGTTTCGCCACCCCGGCATGGGAGCGCTGATTTTAGTTTGATCGGAATCTCTTGCCCAGTCGTGCGTCAAGAAAACGCCGGAGACTACGCTTGAATTCTCGCTACGATAGCATTCGAAACATCCATGGTGCTTGCAGTTCCACCAAGATCAGGGGTGACGGGTCCGTTTAAAAGGACATATTCGACAGCCTCCATAATCGCGTCGTGGGCGGCGCGGTACGCCTCTTCGCCGTCACCCAGAAAATCCAACATCATGGCGCCTGACCAGATCTGACCAATAGGGTTGGCAACGCCCTTGCCAAAAATATCGGGCGCTGATCCGTGAACCGGTTCAAATAACGAGGGAAACTTTCGCTCCGGGTTGAGATTGGCCGACGGCGCAATGCCGATCGTGCCCGTGGTGGCTGGGCCGAGATCTGAGAGGATGTCGCCAAACAGATTGGATGCGACGATGACATCGAAGCGCCCCGGATCAAGAACGACCTGAATGGTTAACCCGTCGATATGGTATTGCGAACGCTTGACCTCAGGATATCGCTCCCCAACCGCTGCGAAGCGCTCATCCCAGTAGGGCATGGTTATGGATATGCCGTTTGATTTGGTTGCAGAGACGAGATTCTTTTTTCTTTGCATCGCGAGCTGAAAAGCGAAATCCATGATCCGGTCTACGCCGTGTCGGCTGAACGTAGATATCTGCTGCGCCATTTCCCGGTCGGTACCTTCGAACAGTCGCCCACCGAGCGAAGAGTATTCGCCTTCGGTATTCTCCCGGACAACGTAATAGTCGATATCGCCGGGCTCGCGGCCGGCTAGAGGTGATCGTACTCCGGGCATGAGTCGGACCGGGCGAAGATTCACATACTGATCGAACTCCCGTCTGAATTTGATCAGTGAGTCCCAGAGCGAGATGTGGTCGAGAACGCGTTCGGGCCAGCCCACGGCTCCAAAGAAGAGACACTCCTTGTCAGCCAGCTGGGCTTTCCAGTCATCGGGCATCCACTTGCCAATCACATCATATTGGTCGCATGACCAATCGTAGTGCGTGAGATCCAGGCCAATGCCGAAGCGGTCCGCTGCGGCCTGAACGGCCTGCACACCGCCAGGCATAACCTCTTTTCCTATCCCGTCTCCGGGAATAACTGCGATACGGTGGGTTTTGCTGGGTTCAGCCATTACGAGGTCCAATCAAGAAAATAGGCGGAGGAATATAACCGAACAATCCGCGTTGAAAAACAGAGCAACACGCAGCGATTATTCTTAAAATCAGCTGCTGTTTGATTTTTGCCGGCGCGCGCAAACGGCTGTCATATTAAGGCGCTCGTCGAGCCGTCTGAACCACCGCGTGTTGGTATCGATGTGTTTTTAATCTAGAGGATGTGCGATGACTAATTACGTCTTAGAGCCCGCCGCCCAGGTGACCTTGCCTGTGCGGGGCAGCGATAGCCTGTTCCCGGTCCGCAGAATTTATTGCATTGGTCGGAATTACGCGGAGCACGCGATTGAGATGGGTGGCGACCCGGATAAGGAGCCGCCATTTTTCTTCCAGAAAAATTCGCAGAACGTTGATATCAGCGGAGAGTTTCCCTATCCAAAGCACTCCAGCGACGTGCATTTTGAAATGGAGATGGTCGTAGCCCTTAAATCGGGCGGAGCCGATATTGCTGAGGCAAGCGCTCTCGATCACGTGTACGGCTATGGATTGGGCCTTGATATGACAAGGCGTGATCTTCAGGGGCAGGCCAAGAAGACCGGCCGGCCATGGGAGATTGGCAAGGCGTTTGAACGATCGGCGCCTATGAGTGCGTTGGTGCCCGTCAGCGAAATTGGCCACCTGGATCAGGGGCGAATTGCGCTGGAGGTAAATGGTGAGATTCGCCAGGAGGGCGATCTTAATCAGATGGTCTGGAAAGTGCCTGAAATGATTTCTTATCTTTCGCGCTTTTACGATATCGCCGCGGGTGATCTGATCATGTCGGGCACGCCGGCCGGGGTAGGGCCGATCCAGCGTGGCGATGTCATGGTAGGTTCAATCGAAAGGCTAGGAAGCTTTACGGTAAAGGTCGCCTGATTCGGTCAGTGACTAGTTACTCTGACTCGATCTCTTGCTTTTGAGGATGCGTCTGGCCGCCTCGTGGGCGACCATGATCGTTGGCGCGTTGGTGTTAGCAGACGTGATGTTGGGGAATACCGACGCATCAACAACACGCAAGCCGTCGACGCCGTGAACCTTTAAATCCGCATCAACGACTGATGTCGCTGCATCGTTGCCCATCCGGCAAGTTCCGCAGGGGTGGTATACCGTACCGGAACGAAGTCGAAAATCGGAAATCAGATCGTCATCCGACATGTTTGGCAGGTCCCGCTCGGGCGCGGAAGCAAGAATATTTTTGATTGCGGTTGTTTCTTGCATTCTCCCGATAAGACGCGCCATGGCTACCACATCATCAAGGTCGCTTTGCGTCGAAAGATAGTTCGTAACGATACTGGGCGCGATGCTCGGGTCTTGTGAGATCGCGTGAATGGACCCCTCGCTTGTCGGTCGACATGGATTAAAACTGAGAATAAACCCGGCGTAGGGGTGCGGTTGGGTTAGTTTTCTTTTATTGCCCGGTAAAGGTTCGTAGCTGACCGGGTTGCAGTAAATCTGTGTGTCTATCTGTGCGGCCGTTGGGGTTGAGCGCGCGAGCCCGCCGATCTGATTAACGCTTAAGGCGAGGGGGCCGGATCGCGTGATGACATAGCGCATTCCGGCCAGAATTCGACCTGGCCAATGACCGAGGGTGTTATTCAGTGTGGGCCGGTTCGCCCTATAGTAGTAGTTGATACCGAGGTGATCCTGAAGATGTTCGCCCACGTTGGGCTGATCCAGGATCAGCGGTATGTCGAGCGTCTGAAGTAATTTGCCCGAACCAATGCCCGAGACCTCGAGCAATTGCGGTGAATTTACCGCTCCACTGGATAGGATAACTTCCTGACGGGCTCGAAGCGTTAACTCCTCGCCACGATAGGAATAAAGCACGCCGGTTGCCCGCCGACCCTCAAAACAGACCTTTGTAACCCGTGCATCTGTACGCAGATGTAAATTTTTGCGGCCGATGGCCGGTGTCAAAAATGCGCTTGCCGAAGAACAACGCCGACCCGCGCGCGTGGTGATTCGGTAAGGTCCTAAACCCTCGCCCTCCAGTGGCGGCGTTACGCTATTCGGCAGCGAAAGCTCAGAAAATGCGGCCGCAAAAGCGTGCTTCAAGGGGTGGTAATCAGCCGATGCATCATAAACGCTGAGTTTTGGGGTTCCATTCTCAGAGTCAGCGGCGGCAGAAGACACCGTGGTCGCGGTAGGCGACGTGAACTCTTCAAATGCATCGAAGCTTTTCTGTACCGAAGCGTAGGACCAGCTTGAGTCAGTGTGACGAGCCCAGTCGTCATAATCTCGGGCTTGTCCCCGGTGGTAAACGAGTGCGTTGATTGAGCTTGATCCGCCAACCACTTTCCCTCGCGGCCAAAATTCTTCTCGGCCGCCTAGCGCGGGATCCGCCTCTGCGGTGTAACACCAGTTGATCGATGGATCGGTATAGGTGATGCCGTAGCCGATAGGGGTCTTGATCCAGAAACGATTGTCGGACGGTCCTGCCTCCAACACGGCGACTTCATAACGGCCGCCGGCACTCAGGGCGTTCGCGAGAACGCAGCCCGCCGAGCCCGCCCCGACAATGATGAAATCAACATCCCCGATGATTGATGAGTACGGCAAGGGTGAGTCCTTGAGACGATGGTCGAGCCGAACATTACAGGGTTTTGTTTCTGAGATATAGGTCAGCCGGGGGCATATTTTCCGGCGAAAGTGACCTTATGGCCTAGGGGGTATCATTTGGGCGAGCCCACCGTAGGGCTTTTAATCACTCAGAGTAAAAGGGAGGAAGATATGCCGCATTACATGTATCAGGCGTCGTATTCGCCAGAGGCGATAAAGACGCTAGTCAACAATCCTCAGGACCGCACTGGCGCTGCAAAGGCTGCTATCGAGGCAAACGGCGGCACCATGATTGGCGCGTGGATGGCGTTTGGTGGTGACGATCTGGTGGTCATAGCCGACATGCCGGATGATGCCTCTATGGCTGGCGTCGCGCTGGCAGTTTCCGCCGCCGGTGCCATTGTCGGCGGGAAAACCACAAGGCTCCTTGATATGCCCACGGCCGTTGAGGGCATGAAGAAAGCCAAAGCCGTGTTTGATGCTTATAGGCCGCCAAGCTAGGTAAGCGAAGCCTCTGAAAGCCCCGAGCATCGCTCGGGGCTTTTCGTAAGAAGCGGCGGTTCGATGGAAGTTGAGGGGAGAGTACTAAAGAAAAGGTCTTCCATCGTGACGATGCCGCCGCACACCGCTTAAGACTTTCCTGTTCACACGGTGGTCAGGCGGGGACACTGGAGGAGTGCCTCAGGGGTTGTCCCCGCCTTATCGATGCCACCGTACACCGCTAACCCACCCCTGAGGTGTCATGCGTTGTGGAGATCCTCACAAGGAAGATCTCAGGACCGCCTCGACGGCGGTTAAATATTGGCCGATCTCCTTTTTTCCGCGCGACGTACATGCGTACGTTGTTCTGGGCTTGCGGTCCACGAAGGATTTATGGATGCGGACCAGGCCGTCTTCTTCAAGTCGTTTCATGTGGGTTGATAAGTTTCCCCGCGTGAGTCCAAGCTCCACCAAGAGTGTGTTGAAGTCGATCGGTTTTTTAGCGAGCGATAGATGCGCCATGATCGCTAGGCGCACCCGGTCAAATAACGCGGGGTGAACCTCGAGTAGATCGGTGGATGCCATTTATCTTCAGCCCCGAGCTCTTAAGAAGCTCTCTTCCTGATCGATATCAGCCTCCCGATAGACAGGACTCCCACCGCAGTAAATGCGGTCAAGGCGGGAAGCAAGCTCGACTGCCCCATGAGGAACTGAGCCAAGCCCATCCCGATCGTCAGGGCGCCGAGGCCGATGGCAACGCGAGTCGAAAGGGTG
The DNA here is from genome assembly GCA_038131525.1 of Gammaproteobacteria bacterium. Lineage (GTDB taxonomy): Bacteria > Pseudomonadota > Gammaproteobacteria > Arenicellales > UBA868 > UBA868. Next base: position 548,790 of record JAYPPP010000001.1, read on the forward strand.
AAAAGTCGACCCTGAATCAAATAATCGCCGGTGAAGATCAGCAGCAATGGCCCAATCCACTGGGGGTGACCTGTCAGAAGAACGAGACTGATCGCTACAAACTTGATGAAGAGGTCCGATAGATAAGACAGTAGCCGTGCGTAGCGAAAATTTCGAACGAGGTAGACGTTGAAGTCCTCGCCGCTGTTTCGCGCTGCTCGCCAGATAACAAGGTAGAGAAGGATCACAAGGCCAATCAAAAGCACGGCAACGCCCCCGATACCGATAAGCCGCAGGTCGGGTGCGCTGATTCCGGCTTGGAGTACGTGGGACAAAAACCGAGCGCCGAGGGTTTCGACGAGTAAAAGAGCGGCAGCGAGGGCAACCGCGACGCTCTGGATCACAAGATTTGCAGATAAGGTGATACCCAATAGGTCAACATTAGGGGGCTCTTCTTGCTTGTCCTCGACCTGATTCAGCACGCGCCGGATCAGTTCGACGTCGGCAATTGCCTTACGGATATCGAGCTCTTCCGAGGTCATAGCGATCCTCCCTCAAGGGGTTTAGATACAAACCAGTTTGTATTACAAACATAATATTCGTTGTGAGCTCAACTGTCAAACAGCTTTTCTATATCCCCCACCACTTCAAGCCGGTTGCGGTCGGAATAGCCGATCTATACGCGCTTGCCGGGGGGGGGGGTTGCCGGTCCTGTCGGTTGCGCATGCTCAGCCGGTTATCGATCCAGCGCCAAACATCGATAAAATCCGGATCCTTTATGAGCTCTCTCCCCACGGCGATGGGGTTAACGTGGGGTGTTATGTTCTCTGCCAGCGACTACGACTACGAACTGCCGCCCGAACTCATTGCTCAGACACCCACCGAAAATCGGGCAGACAGCCGTCTGCTGGTCGTCCCTGCACAACCGCAGCGTTTAGTGGATAGTCAGTTTTCAGCTTTAGGGGAACGCCTGCGCGCTGGTGACCTCCTCGTGGTTAACGATACCAAGGTTCTGCCGGCGCGGCTTTTTGGTCATAAGGCGGAAACCGGCGGGAAGTTCGAGCTGATGCTTGAGAGGCTCCTGGCCGGCAACGAGGCTCTTGTTCAACTGCGGACCAGCAAGAGCCCATCTCTAGGTACGAGGTTGATTACACAGGGTGGCGTGAATCTTGAAGTCGTCGGCAGAGAGGGCTCATTTTTTCGCGTTGTACGAGCGGATTCAGGTTCTTTTCTAGAACTACTGAGCTCCGAGGGGCAGGTGCCCTTACCGCCGTATATTTCGCGGGCACCTGCGCGCGATGATGAGGCCAGGTATCAAACGGTCTTTGCGGAGAAGGCAGGTGCAGTCGCGGCACCGACGGCTGGCCTACATTTTGACGATATTCATCTGGATCGACTCAGGGCACAGGGGGTGGGTATCGAAAAAGTGACGTTGCATGTCGGTGCCGGCACGTTTCAGCCGCTGAAAGGAGAAGATCTATCAACCCATCAGATGCACGCGGAGCGTTACTGGGTAACGCCAGAGGTAGTCAGCGCGGTCACCGAGACCCAAAACCGGGGCGGGCGCGTCGTCGCCGTGGGAACGACGGTGGTCCGTTCGCTTGAATCCGCTGCTGAGGATGGTGTTTTGCGTGCTCGTGAAGGGGAAACCTCGCTTTTTATAAAGCCAGGATTTCAATTTAATGTCGTGGATATGATGATCACCAATTTTCATCTACCCCGCTCGACACTGATGGTCCTGGTAAGCGCGTTCGCAGGGGCAGAGCGCATAAAAGAGGTCTACCGCCACGCGGTTCAGGCCCGCTATCGGTTTTTTAGTTACGGTGATGCAATGCTGCTTGAGGCAAAGGCCCGCTTATGAAATTTTCGGTGACCCATCGGCAGGCTCGTGCGCGCAGGGGCGTTTTGACGTTTGATCGGGGTGAGGTGGATACACCTGCCTTTATGCCCGTAGGAACCTTAGCTTCGGTTCGGTCGGTAAGCCCGCAGGAGGTCAGCAGTACCGGATCCCAGATTCTTCTGGGGAACACTTTCCACCTTATGCTCCGCCCCGGTACTGATGTGATCTCGGCACATGGAGGACTGCATAATTTCATGGGCTGGTCGGGACCGATCCTGACCGATTCTGGCGGCTTTCAGGTTTGGAGCCTAGCCAAGAAAAAAGATATTGATGAAAGCGGAGTGCGCTTTCGCTCACCCATCGATGGCTCGGCGGTTTTTCTCGATCCCGAGCGGTCGATGGAAGTGCAAAGAGTCCTCGGTTCTGACATCGTCATGTGTTTCGATGAATGCACTGCGTATCCTGCGTCCAAGACAGAAGCCGAAGAGTCGATGCGCCGTTCCATGCGTTGGGCGCGCCGCTGCCGGGATGCTGACCTACAAACATCGCAATCGCTGTTTGGAATTGTTCAGGGCGGCATGTTCAGCGACTTGCGTCTGGAGTCGCTATCCGCACTCGAAGAGATTGGTTTTGAAGGCTACGCGTTGGGGGGATTGTCTGTTGGAGAGCCCAAGGAGGACATGAAAAGAATCTTGCACGAGGTGACCCCTTCAATGCCCGAGCACCTTCCGCGCTATCTCATGGGGGTGGGTAAGCCCGAGGACTTGATCATGGGCGTCAGCTCCGGTATCGATATGTTTGACTGCGTATTGCCTACGCGAAACGCGCGAAACGGCTGGCTGTACACGCGATCCGGAGTGGTGCGGCTGAAGAACGCCGCAAATCGATTGGACACAGCGCCCGTCGACCCTGAGTGCCCGTGCGCTGCATGTCAGAGCTTTTCCAGATCTTATCTACGTCATCTCTACACAGCGGGTGAGCTTCTTGGCCCACGGCTCTGCACGCTTCATAACCTGACCTTTTTTCAGGCTCTCATGGCAGATATCCGGAAGGCGATTGAAGAAAGCCGCTTCGAAGATTTCGCGACGGGGTTTATGGCCAGTTTCCGCGGGGAAAATGACGATAGCGTATAATCGCGCGCCTTTCCATGGCTCTCAAAAAGGACCGTAAATGAGTTTCTTAATTTCCGACGCATGGGCGCAAGCCGGAGGGGAGGCAGGCGGCAGTCTATTCAGTCTTTTACCCCTGGTTGTTATCTTCATCCTGTTCTACTTTTTGCTAATTCGGCCTCAGCAGAAGCGCGCCAAACAGCACAAAGAAATGGTCGCCGCCCTTAAAAAGGGTGAGGAAATCGTCACCAACGGGGGACTGTTGGGCAAGGTCACCGATGTCGAGGATAACTTCGTGACCATTGAGATTGCGAGCGACCTAAATGTGCGCATCCAGCGCCAGGCCATCGCTCAGGTCATGCCCAAGGGAACCTACTAAACCGATGCGGAACCATACGCCCTGGTGGAAGTGGCTGATTATTGCAGCGGTCATTCTTCCGGGCGCGCTGTACGCGCTGCCTAACCTTTTTGGCGACAGCCCCGGTATTCAGCTGCGCGGCGCTCGTGGGGGTGATTTGGGCACGCAACAGCTGGCCGAGGTTCAGCGTGTTCTTGATGAGTCCAAAATTCAGTACGACTCACTCAGTTTGGACGAACAGGGGATCCGAGTTCGATTCCCTTCCACTGACGTGCAGCTTCAAGCGCGCGATCAGCTCGAACTGCGACTGCCCAGCGGGTACACGATCGCGTTAACCCTTATTCCTGCGGCCCCAAGCTGGTTGTCGCAGGTCGGCGCGCTCCCGATGTATCTGGGCCTCGATCTCAGAGGTGGAGTGCATTTCCTGCTGGAAGTCGACATGGCATCGGCGCAAAGCCGTGCGGAGGAGCGGTACGTTTCGGATCTTCGCTCAACATTACGCGAGGCCAAGCTTCGCTATAAAGACATCAGTCGAGACGCCAACGGGCAAATTGCCGTCACCCTTCGTGACTCCGGCGAGCGGGATGCCGCAGTTAAAGTGATTCGCCAGGAAATTCCAGGGCTAGATATCCGACCACAGAAAGACGGATCCACGGTCGATATTCGGCTTGCGCTAGCGCAGGCCGAGCTTGATCAGCTGTTCAAGTTTGCACTGGAACAAAACATCACCGCTCTGAGAAATCGGGTCGATGAACTGGGGGTGGCTGAGCCAGTGGTGCAGCAACAGGGCGATCGCCGTATCGTGATCCAGTTACCTGGTGTGCAGGACACCGCCCGGGCCAAGCGTATTCTGGGTCGAACCGCGACCCTTGAGATGATGATGGTGGATGAAGAGCACAGTCTGGAAGCGGCGCTTGGTGGAAAAGTGCCGACCGGTTCAAAGATTTATCGCTTTAGAGACGACCGTCCCATTCTCCTTGAAAAGCGTGTGATTTATTCCGGAGAGAACATTGTTGATGCCGCGGCAAGTATCGATACGCAAAGCGGCGGCCCAATTGTCAGCATTACCCTGGATGCGATTGGAGCCCGTATCAACCAAAGCATCACCGGCAAAAATATAGGCAAGCGAATGGCGGTGTTGTACATCGAGAACCGTTCGGTGATCGAGACGGATGCACAGGGTCAACCCGCTCGCGATGAGCAGGGTAAGGTAAAACGGACCAAGCAGCGTATTGAAGAGGTGATTACGGCCCCCGTAATTCGTGATCAGCTTGGAAAGCGTTTTCAGATCCAGGGCTTGGACAGTGTGGGCGAAGCCCGGGATCTTGCGCTGATGTTGCGCGCCGGCTCGTTGGCAGCGCCGGTTGAGATTATCGAAGAGAGGACGGTTGGTCCAAGTCTCGGGCAGGCAAACATCACGGAGGGTTTTCGCTCGGTAGTCATTGGCTTCGTTCTGGTTTTGGTCTTTATGGCCTTTTACTACCGCGTGTTCGGCCTTGTGGCCAACGTCGCTTTGGCGTTGAACCTGGTGCTCATTGTGTCGGTGCTTTCACTGCTTCAGGCGACCCTGACGTTGCCCGGGGTGGCCGGTATCGTCCTCACGGTCGGCATGGCGGTGGATGCAAACGTTCTGATTTTTGAGCGTATTCGCGAAGAGATCCGAAACGGAAGTACACCTCAGGCAAGTATCTTTACCGGCTACGAGCGCGCCTTCACGACGATCATTGATGCGAACGTGACCACGTTGATTGCGGCTATCGTGCTATTTAATTTCGGGACAGGTCCGATAAAGGGATTTGCCATTACCCTGAGCATCGGGATCATTACCTCGATGTTCACCGCGATCCTCGTAACCCGTGCGCTCATAAACTTTTTCTACGGCGGTAAGCGCGTTAACTCTCTCTCGATCTAGACAACCGGAATCATGGAACTTTTTAAAAAGACCACGAACGTCGATTTCCTCGGGAAACGTCGGATAGCGCTCGCATTCTCCGTCGCGCTGCTGGGCATCAGCATCGTCTCATTAAGTATTCGAGGTTTAAATTTTGGTATCGACTTTACCGGGGGCACGCTCGTGGAGTTGGCTTACAGCGACGCGGTCAATCCGACGGAAGTCCGAGGCGTTCTCGCAGATGCTGGGATCACGGACGCTGTTGTGCAGTACTTTGGAACGTCGCGCGATATCATGATTCGACTGCCGGTCGATGCCACGCGGGCGTCGGCAGATCAGAGCAGCGAGGTGATAACAATTCTGCGCGACGCGCGAAACGAAACCCTTACCGACAGCCCGGAGGGGGGGATCCAGCGCTGCCTGATTAGTGGGTCGGTCGGTGACTGTCACGTACAGATGCGTCGGGTTGAGTTTGTGGGACCGCAGGTTGGGGATGAATTAACCGAGAAGGGTGGATTGGCAATGCTCTATGCCCTGATTGGCATTCTGATTTACGTCGCGTTTCGGTTTGAGTGGCGTTTTGCTGTCGGCTCAGTGCTCGCGCTGGTTCACGACGTCCTGATTACGCTAGGGGTGTTTTCAGTCTTAGCTTTTGAGTTTTCACTACCGGTTCTTGCTGCAGTGTTGGCGGTGATTGGCTACTCCCTGAACGATACGATCGTTGTCTTTGATCGCATTCGCGATAACTTCCGCAAGATGCGTAAGGGACTTCCGAGTGAGATCATGAACCGGTCAATCAATCAGACCCTGCCCAGGACGGTTTTGACCTCGGTGACTACGCTCCTGGTGGTGCTTACACTCCTCCTCGTTGGCGGAGAAATTATGAAGGGGTTCGCGATCGCTCTGTTGATCGGTATTGTGATCGGTACGTATTCCTCTATCTTTGTCGCGAGTCCATCCGTGCTGATGCTCGGAATCTCCCGCGAGGATATGCTTCCTGTGGTGAAAGAAGCCGTCGAGGGTGATTCCGCTCCCTAAGCTGACGAGACCTCCGGAGGTGCTCCAATGCGGTGCCCGGCCTGCTCAAACGACGACACGCGGGTGATTGACTCCCGGTTGGGAGATGCCGGTGCGACGGTGCGACGGCGGCGTGAATGCCAAGGGTGCAGTCATCGATTTACGACCTTTGAGCGCTTTGAGCGGGAGCAGCCTCGCGTCATTAAGAGTGACGGTCGTCGTGAACTTTGGGATGAAGAGAAACTGCGCCGCGGGCTTATGCGCGCATTGGAGAAGCGTCCCGTTGGGTTAGATCAGGTCGAGGCTCTTATTAACGATGTCAGTCGGCAGATTCAACTTCGCGGGGAACCGGAGATTCGTTCGGCAGTGATCGGAGAAGTCGTAATGACGCTTCTGCCCGCCATCGATGAAATTGCCTATGTCCGCTATGCATCCGTCTATCGAAGCTTTGAAGATGTTGCCGCGTTCAGTAAGGAAATCGATAAGCTCCGCAAAAAGAAAAGCCAGGGATCGAACGTCGCGCAGCTTTCGTTGCTGGCAGAGCCGACTAAGCGATCCAAGCGATAGGCCTCGGATGCTTTCCTCAAATGATGAAGTCTTCCTGCGTCGCGCGGTAACGATTGCCGGAAACGGATTGTTCTCCGCACGTCCGAACCCGCGAGTTGGGTGCGTCATTGCAAAAAATGGCCGTGTGATTGGCGAAGGCTGGCATGTTCGAGCGGGCGACGCGCACGCAGAAATCAACGCATTGGCTTCGGCTTCGGATTCGACCGTGGGCGCTGATGTCTATGTCAGTCTTGAGCCCTGCTCCCACACAGGCCGCACACCCCCTTGTGTCGATGCCTTAATTGAAGCGGGGGTAGCGCGAGTCATCACCGCGACGACAGATCCAAATCCAAAGGTCTGCGGGGAAGGTGTCAGTCGACTTAGGGCGAGCGGTATTGAGGTTGTTGTCGCCGAGTCAGATTTTGGCGCCATCGAGCTCAATAGTGGGTTTTTCAAGCGCATGCTCACGGGGCGTCCGCAAATCCGACTTAAGATCGCGGCCACGCTCGATGGTAGAACCGCAGCGCACGACGGCAGCAGCCGCTGGATCACAGGAGCTGAGGCACGCGCTGATGTTCATCGTCTCCGAGCCCGCAGCTGTGCCGTCGTGACGGGGATTGGGACTGTTCTTGCTGATGATCCTCGATTGACCGCGAGGGTAGACGGCACGTTCTTGCGCAACCTATGCGGGTCATCGTCCAAGGTCGACGTCGGATACCTGAGGATGCGCAACTTTTTAACGAGCCGGGTCGGATTGTTCTGGTACAGCCTGAATCCGACTATAGTCATGCGGCGTTACCAGACGATGTAGGGGTTCTTGTGCTTCCCGACGAACCAGAGAGCGTAAATCTTGAAGCTCTCATCAGATTTTTATCGGAGCAAGAGTGCAATGAGGTGTTACTTGAGTCCGGTCCAACACTCTCCGGCGCGTTCCTCGCGCAGGGGTTGGTTGATGAGATTTGGGTGTATCAATCCGCGGGTTTACTGGGTGATCGCGGCCGCGCGATGTTCGAATTGGACGGCGTGAATACGATTTCAGACCAGATTGCACTTCATTTGAAAGAGGTAACCCGCATGGGGGAGGACCTGCGCTTGATTTATACGCCAAGAGGTAGCTCGTAAAAATGTTCACCGGAATTGTTCAGGACATCGGTGAGGTCGCTTCTGTACAACCGCGAGAAGGCGATCTGGTCATTGAGATTATTCCTAAACGCCTCGACTGCGAAGACGTAAACATTGGAGATAGTGTGTCGGTAGCGGGGGTGTGTCTGACCGTTGTCCGTCGATCCACAGATAAGCTTACTTTCGATATCTCCAAGGAGACAATCTCGAGAACCCTGATTGGCGGTTGGGCGGTAGGCACTCTGGCGAATCTGGAGCCGGCCATGAGCGCGCACGATCGTTTCGGTGGGCATCTGGTCAGCGGCCATGTGGACGGATGCGGGGTCCTCGAATCCTTGGAGTCTTCTGCACGATCCACGATAATGCATTTTTCAGCCGCTCGAGACCTGGCGCCCTTTGTTGCTGAGAAAGGATCAATTACGATTGACGGCGTCAGTCTCACCATCAACGCCGTGAGCGATAACACGAACAGGGTGTGTTTCAGCGTAAACCTTGTGCCTCACACCCTAAGTGTCACATCTCTGGGTTCGCTCAATGGTGGGGAAAGTGTCCATCTTGAGGTTGATCTGGTGGCTCGCTATGTCAAGCGAATCCTGGATGCAGGACGGCATCCGGACACCGCTTGAAAGCCCGGAGTTAACTGACACCACCGTGATGACATAGACAGCTAGATGACTGACGAGTTGATGACAGCAGGCTTAAGCCCAATCGAGGAGATCCTTGCCGATTACCGCGAAGGCAAAATGGTCATTCTTGTTGACGATGAAGATCGTGAAAATGAGGGCGATCTTGTCGTTGGGGCAGGATTTGTGACGGCAGAGCATATTAATTTTATGGCGGCGCATGGCCGCGGTTTAATTTGCCTCACGCTCACTGAGGAGCGGTGCCGGCATCTTCGGCTGCCCTTGATGGTGACCCACAACAATGCCCGTTATTCGACCAATTTCACCGTGTCCATTGAGGCCGCTGCCGGTGTGAGCACAGGCATTTCGGCTGCGGACCGCGCCCATACCATCCGCACTGCGGTAAGTGAGAACGCAACCGCTGAGGATATCGTGAGCCCTGGGCATGTGTTCCCTATCATGGCTCAACCTGGCGGCGTGCTCACGCGCGCTGGACACACTGAGGCCGGCGTGGATCTCGCCCGACTTGCAGAGATTGAGCCCGCGAGTGTGATTTGCGAGATCCTGAATCCGGACGGCACTATGGCACGGCTTCCTGAACTTCTGGATTTTGCGAAAGTGCATAACTTGAAGATCGGCGCCATCGCGGATCTGATTCGCTACCGGATGCGGACAGAGCCGACCGTGTGGCGGGTGTCAGAACATGTGGTAGAGACCCGTCACGGAAGTTTTCGAGCGGTAATCTATGAAGACGGCGAGCTCAAGCAGGTCCATATGGCGCTCGTGCATGGGGTAGTGAGTCCGAAGGCGCCTACTCTAGTGCGGGTTCAGACACATCGCGGGGTTTTCGACATGCTTTCCGAGGCTCGCGGGGAGTACAGCTGGAGTGTTGACGCAGCCCTCGCTCGCATCGCTCAGGAGGATTCAGGAATTCTGGTCTTGCTCGCCTATTCGGAGGATGCGGCCCAGTTGGACAGACGGATGCGCGGTGAGGCCGAGGCGGAAGGTAAGGAGCGTGAGCTGCGGATGCTCGGCGCAGGGAGTCAAATCTTGTCGGACTTGGGCGCGGGACAGGTTCGGGTGCTCGGTACTCCATTGAGGACGCGCGCCTTATCGGGGTTCGATCTGGAGGTCATCGAATACTTACCTGGGTTGGACGCCTGATATGTCGGCCGTGAGTCGACATCTTGCGCGCCGTGCTGCCGCGCAAGCTCTTTATCAATGGCTCGTCACCAAGCAGTCTCCGGGCGATATCGAAGAGTCCTTTATCAGCGATGACGGCATGGCAGGTTCTGATCTCGATTATTTCCGTGATCTCATACTGCATATCCCGCAGTATCAGTCAAAAATCGAAGAAAAGCTGAGCGAGTACATCGACCGGAGCATGGATCAAGTTGATCCTGTGGAACGTGCCATCCTTCTAATTGGCGGCTATGAAATTCTGTTTCGTCTCGATATCCCGACCAGCGTTGCGATTGATCAAGCCATCGAAGTGGCACATACTTTCGGATCAGAAGAGAGTTATCGCTTCATCAATGGCGTTTTGGATCAGTTGGCCTCAACTAAGAAGTCCTGATTCAGCTTTCGGCATCTCTTGATGCATGAGTTCGATCTAATCGATAGGTTCTTTCGTCGCCCAAAGCAGGATCCCCCCTGGGTTCGTGTGGGCATTGGCGATGACGGCGCTGTACTGTCAACATCCCCAGGGAGTGAGGCGGTCGTGGTGACGGATACGTCGGTCGCTGGAGTGCATTTCAACAAGGATCAGAGTGCACACTCGATTGGCTTTCGCGCCCTTGCCGTTAATCTGAGCGATATTGCAGCCATGGGCGCGACGCCGCGATGGATAACCCTTAACCTCACGTTAGAGGATGCGACTCCTGAGTGGGTTCTGCATTTTGCTGACGGATTCTTTCAGTTGGCCGACTTGTACTCTCTACCGTTAGTCGGAGGGGATACCACGAAGGGACCGCTTGCGGTAACAGTCACGGTAGGCGGCGAGGTGCCAGCAGGTAAAGGCTTGCTCCGGGGCGGTGCTAAAGAAAACGATGCGATCTTCGTCAGCGGGCCTCTTGGCGGGGCAGCGGCGGCGCTAAAAAGCGGAGGAGAGCAGCCTTCGTTAAAGCACGCTCTAGAGTACCCGTCGCCCCGTCTCGAGCTCGGGCAAGCCCTCCTCGGTCTGGCGTCGGCCGCTATTGATATTTCTGATGGGTTTTTAGGTGATCTTGGGCATCTTCTCAAGACGAGCGGCAATCTCGGCGCGGCGATTGAACTAGATCGTATCCCGATGTTTGCGGAGGCCGTGGAAGCCCTAGGACATGAGCAAGCCTTGGATCTTGCCTTGCGTGGGGGCGATGACTACGAACTTTGCTTTACGGTTTCCCCGGAAAACCGATCCCGTCTTAATGACCTTGAAAGCACTAGCGGTTTGCGCTGCACGCGCGTCGGGCGGGTAACCGCATCAGGAGCCTGTCAATTACTTGGCAAGGGCTCGAGCCGCGATAGAGATGAAACAAGTTATCAGCATCACTGGTAACACCCTCGAGCAGCGTACATCATGAAGGCGAAAGATACTTTGGTCGTGTTGCTGGCCCAGGGAATGGGTATAGGGCGAGTGCCGTTTGCCCCAGGTACCTTGGGAACGCTTCTAGGGCTGCCGCTTGTGTGGTGGTTGTGGCAAGCAGATGGACTTACTTACGTTGGCGTCCTTGCTGCGGTTATTCTGATCGCCGTAGGCTCGGCCGGTCGTGCCAGCGCGATTCTTGGCAAGCACGATGATGGGAGTATCGTCATCGACGAAATTGCAGGGATCCTGCTGGCGCTTGCTCTGGTGCCCGCTTCATTTCCAGCTCTAATCGCAGGCTTTCTGCTTTTTCGATTTTTTGATATCGCGAAGCCCCCGCCCATCGGATTCATCGATCGCAGAGGACGCGGGGGTCTGGGGATTGTTTTGGACGATCTAGCTGCGGGTTTTGTAACCAATCTAATTCTGCAGCTGGTTTTTCGATTTATCTAAGAGTCGGATTACGTCTTCAAGCCCCGCGCTATTGAGTATCGCGCGCTTTTTATCGCTGAAGGTGATCGATTTTTCCAGTTACGTCTTTCCAGTCGTCCGCGTCAGCCGGCGCCTCTTTCATCTCAGTAATGACCGGCCACTCTTTGGCCAGTTCTGCATTGAGGGCAAGAAAGTCTTGTTGATCCTCTGGGAGATCCTCTTCAGCGTAAATCGCATTCACGGGGCACTCCGGTTCGCATAGGCTGCAGTCAATGCACTCCTCAGGATCGATTACCAGAAAGTTTGGACCTTCGTGGAAGCAATCGACGGGACAGACCTCGACACAATCTGTGAATTTGCATCGGATACAAGAATCGCCGACAACATAAGTCATGTTATTTCTCCGAGAAAGATAAGGGCTGGCCGCAGCGTTGGATTTTAGAGTTTTAAAGCCGGCGGGTAAATGCTCAATCGAACGCCCGCGCGATGACCTTGCGTAAATCTTCAAGCAGGTGAGGGTTGGCCGCGATAACATTCCCGCTGTCAAAAAAGTCCTGACCTCCGGTGAAATCAGTCACCAGGCCGCCGGCCTCACGGATGAGTAGTGCGCCTGCTGCGATATCCCAAGGCTTTAGACCAAGCTCCCAGAACCCATCAAGTCGACCTGCGGCGACGTAGGCTAAATCGATTGCGGCGGCTCCTGCTCGTCTGATGCCTGCGGTCTTGGGAAGCAGTTGCTCAAAGCTTTTGAGCCAGGGCTTCATCTGTGCGAATTCACGAAATGGAAAACCGGTCCCGAGCAAGGCGGGGGCGAGCTGGCGGGTTTTACTTACGCGGATCCGTTTGCCATTGAGTTGTGCGCCCTCGCCACGGCTCGCCGTAAACATCTCATCGCGAACTGGGTCATAGACCACGGCGTGCTCAATGGCGTCTTTGCGCATGGCCGCGATAGAGATACAAAACACCGGAAAGCCATGCAGAAAGTTTGTGGTCCCGTCGAGGGGATCCACGACCCAGGTGTATTCGCCCCCCGCATGCGAGCCGCTCTCCTCTGCGAGCACGCCGTGGTCTGGGTAGGCCCGCGTTAGGACCTCAAGAATGGCTCGTTCCGCTTCGATGTCCGCCTGACTCACAAAATCATTACGACCCTTCGACGTGATATCAAGCCGGTCGAGTTGACTGTAGTACATTAGGATGACTCGGGCAGCCTCCCGACTCGCTCGGACAGCGGTGTGCAGCATCGGATGCATAGCAGTGCGAACCTATGTGGCGTGAGTGAACTTGGCTACGCCTTCTTGGGGCCCGAACGACACGTTTCGTACGAAGCGACCATGCGGCGCGCTGGCGCGTGGGACGATTCTAACTGAGCACCTTCAATAAAAATCTTTTAGTTTTATGGTAGAGACGTTCAACGCTCCCCAGTCGGTGCATTTCGTGATGGTCGGTACGACCCATCCAGGCAATATCGGCGCCGCCGCGCGAGTGATGACAAATATGGGGCTCAGCAGTTTACGGCTGGTGCGACCGCGACGATTTCCGGATCCGGAAGCCATTGCGCGGGCTGCGGGGGCAGAGCGTTTATTGGAGACGGCCCAGGTATTTGATGATCTGCGGTCTGCTGTCCAAGATTGCTCTTTTGTTATCGGAGCCACAGCCCGCCAACGGGCCATTGAATGGCCACTCTTTGATAGCGGGTCTGCGGCAGCGAGGCTGGTTTCAGAGTCGGGCCGAGGAGCCTCGGCCGTGGTGTTCGGTCCTGAGGCGTCCGGTCTTTCTAATACAGAGCTGGATTTGTGCCACGCGCACCTGCGCATCGACGTGAACGAACACTTTCCGTCGCTGAATGTTGCTACGGCGATAGCCATCGTCGCGTATGAAATCCGCCAGCAGCTCGCTTTGAGCACATCGAACCAGGTCAGCGAACAAATCCCAACGCCAGCAACAGTAACGATGGGCGAGTTCGATGGACTTATGGATCATGTGGAGCAGGTGATGGAGGAAACCGGTTTCTTTCTTGGTCCCCGGACCAAATTGGTCCGCAAGCTTCGTCGAATGCTTCTTTACGGCGTGAAGTCTGGTGAGGATGTGAACATCATGCGAGGGGTCTTAACCGCAATTCAGCAAAAATTACGGGCATCGCGTTCTTGAGGTGTTCTGGGATAACTCTTGATCGGGTGGTAAAATGCCCCCACTTAAACGTGCGGCCTACTTGTTCTGTAACGAGACAGTCAATGCGTAGGCGGTTGTTTTAGATAGAACGAAAAGGTAACGAAATGGCGATTACATTGACTGAAGCGGCCGCATCACGCGTGCTTTCTCATCTGGAATCCCGTGGCAAAGGAGAGGGTCTGCGTTTGGGTGTAAAAACGATGGGGTGCTCCGGCCTTGCCTACGTTGTCGATTTCGCTGATGAGGTAACCGAGTCGGATCAGGTGTTCACAAGTCATGGCGCTAAGATTATCGTGGATGAAGGCGCCATGAAATTTGTCGATGGAACCGAGATCGATTTCGCGTCGGATGGGTTCTCCTCCGCTTTTCATTTCAATAACCCAAACGTCGTCGATGCCTGCGGATGCGGGGAGAGTTTTACGGTCAAACCGTAACGATCGGGCGGATCCCGCAAAGGGTGTTTTGCGGCGATGGTACTCCTCAATAAAGCAAGGATCTCGCTGTGCAAGCCGTGACCGAGAGAGAAGATCGGGCAGCCATAGTCACCCTTGGGTGCAAAGTAAATACTTTTGAATCGGCGGCTATGGCCCAAGCCTTGGGCCGAGATCAATGGCGGCTCGTGGACCCCTCTGAGCCCGCTGCCCTTTATATCGTGAACTCCTGTACGGTTACAGCAGAGGCTGACCGACAGACACGCCAGGTGGTCAGACGACTTCTTCGGCAGAGCCCAGGCGCAAAAGTCGTATTAACCGGTTGCTACGCCCAAAACGAGGCCGAGGCCTGCGCGGAAATCCCGGGCGTGACACTAATTCTCGGCAACGACCATAAGGCAGACATCGTTCGGCATGTTAGGGATCTGCGAGAGTTCGACTCCGAGAAGAGCGTGATCCGTGTCGATCGCATGACCGGCCTCCCGCCGGCTTTGTTAAAGGGCTTCGAGGGGCAGACCCGGGCGTTCCTTCAAGTTCAGCAGGGATGTGATCAGTCCTGCACATTTTGTGTAATTCATCGTGCCCGCGGAGCGAGTTATTCGTTTAACACCAACGATATTCTTCGACAGGCTGAGACCTTCCTGGATAACGGTTACCGGGAGTTGGTGATCTGTGGCGTCGACCTGGGTAGCTTCTCGGAACAGGATGTGGAGTCCGAGAAGGTCGCTCTTCCTCTCGTTAGACTGCTGGAAAAAATATCTGCACTGCCCGGTGATTTTCTGATTCGTTTGAGCTCGATTGATCCAGTGCATCTGTCGAACGAACTTCTTCAGCTCATGGGATTGTCGGACCGGTTCTGTCCTTACCTGCATGTGTCAATGCAGAGCGGAAGCACGTTGATTCTCAAGCGTATGAAACGTCGTTACGATCGGGAATTCCTTCTGGATCGCTTACGCGAGGCAAGAGAAACGGTTCCCGATCTTGTGGTGGGCGGCGACATCATGGTCGGTTTCCCGACTGAAACGGAAGCTGACTTTGAGGCATCAAAGACGTTGATTGAGGAGGCAAACGTTATTTATCCCCACATCTTTCCGTTTTCGCCCCGACCGGGAACCCCGGCAGCAAAGATTCCGCGCCAAATTCCCAAGGCTGAGCGAAAGCGTCGGGCGGCCGATCTTCGCAGCCTGGGTAAAGTCCTTCGCGCCAGAGCCTTAGGCGATCAGATTGGGTCAACCCCCAAGGTACTGATTGAACGCGAGCACGCCTCAACGAAAGGCGGGGGGTATAACGGTCGACTGCCAAATTACATGCCGGTTCGATTTTCCGAAGCGTCACTGAGGCTGGGCGAACGGGCGCGCGGTCGGATTATTGGCGTGGATGATGAGGTCTTGATTGCCGGCGCGATTGCAGACGCATAAAATTACGTCTATCCCTTTTTCAGATTGCCAGCGACTCCCTTGGTCCGCGAGGGGTAGGTCGCACTTTTCACCCTTTTCATCCCATTTTTGGAGAACGCCAATGAGTATCGAAAGAACGTTTTCAATTGTTAAACCGGACGCAGTGCGGCGTAACCTGATCGGAAAGA
This sequence comes from Gammaproteobacteria bacterium, assembly GCA_038131525.1. GTDB lineage: Bacteria > Pseudomonadota > Gammaproteobacteria > Arenicellales > UBA868 > UBA868. The sequence goes on from JAYPPP010000001.1 coordinate 564,455, forward strand.
TTTACGATCGATTCGAGTCGGGCGGTCTGCATATTATTGCCTCCCGAATGGTGCACCTGACCCGCGCCCAAGCACAGGAGTTTTACGCTGTGCATCGCGAGCGACCCTTTTATGATGACCTCGTGACTTTCATGACCTCCGGTCCTGTTATGGTGCAGGTTTTGGAGGGCGAGAATGCAATTGCGCGAAATCGTGAGATTATGGGCGCGACCAATCCAGCAGATGCAGCGCCGGGAACCATCCGGGCAGATTTTGCAGAGTCTGTAGAAGCCAATTCCGTACACGGCTCGGATGCGCCGGAAACGGCTAGCCAGGAGATCAGCTTTTTCTTTGACGAAAGCGATCTATGCCCGAGATCCTAATTGTTGAGAATTGGTGTCGTGTCGACTGACCAGACAGACCTCCTGGGGCTTGATCGCAGCGCACTGCAGGAATACTTCGCTTCGCTTGGAGAAAAGTCCTTCCATGCCCGGCAGGTATTACAGTGGATCTATCAGCGGGGGGTGACCAACTTCAGCGAGATGACCGACTTGCGTTTGGCGCTGAGGGATACGCTTGCTGCATCCGCGACCGTAGCGCTGCCCGAAGTTGCCAGCGTCCAGGTTTCAAGCGACGGGACTCGAAAGTGGTTGGTTCGGCTAACGGACAACAATTGCGTAGAGACCGTATTTATCCCCGAGGAGGATCGCGGCACCCTGTGCGTTTCCTCCCAGGTGGGGTGCGTCCTCACCTGTAGTTTCTGTGCGACGGCGCGCCAGGGATTTAGCCGAAACCTAACCTCCGGGGAGATCATCGGCCAGGTCGTGCTCGCGAGCGGCCTTCTTCAGGAAGCCGGGCTTGGCCCCCGACCCATTACCAACGTCGTCATGATGGGTATGGGCGAACCCTTGCTCAACTATGAATCGGTCCTGAGCGCGATGCGGCTTATGCTTGATGACTTGTCGTTTGGCTTGTCACGACGTCGGGTGACCTTGAGTACCGCCGGCGTCGTCCCGGGTATCAAGCGCTTAGCCCAAGATTGCCCGGTGAGTCTTGCGGTATCTCTGCATGCCGTTCGAGATGATCTGCGCGATGAAATTGTGCCGATTAATCGCAAGTATCCAATCAAAGAACTTCTGGATGCGTGTTCGGAATACCTCAAAAATGACAGCCGCCGGCGGATCACATTTGAATACGTGATGCTTAAGGGGGTGAACGATAGCCTCGATGATGCTAAAGAGTTGGCGCGATTACTGCGGTCTATTCCTGCGAAGGTCAATCTGATTCCGTTTAACGCCGTGCCCGGTATCTCCTATGAATGCTCCTCTATGAACGCGGTTAACCGCTTTCGTGACGAGCTTGTGCTTCGTGGTTTGACTACGATCACAAGGCGGCCGAGAGGGGCCGACATTGCGGCCGCGTGCGGACAGTTGGCGGGGCAAGTCCAGGATCGAACGCGTCGGAGCTCCCGGCTGGCAGGTCGCGCATGATCCGTGTAATGGTTGTAGTTGCGCAGCTTCTATTGGCGGGTTGCGCCTCCCTAATGCCGGATGACACGGCGGAGCGTGCTGAACAACGCGTTGAGGTGTATACCCAGTTGGGCTTGGGATATATGAGCCAGAATCGTCTCGCGTCTGCACAGGAATCGCTGAACCAAGCCTTGGCGGTAAATCCTAACTACTCGCCGGCAAACCACGCCATGGCTTTGTTGATGCTTCGACTGGGTGATCCGGCAGGTGCAAATAAATATTTCATTAGCGCATTGGAGTCTGATCCGAGAAATGTAGCGGCTCGTAATGACTACGGCGCGTTTCTCTGCGATCTAGAAAAGTGGCAAGAAGGCGCTTTTCATCTCGAGAAGGCGCTCCTTGATCCTTTTAATATCGAGGTATACGTGAGCCAGTTCGGGCTGGGGAAATGCTTCCTGAAGGCGGGGGACCCAGTAGCGGCGCGCGATCAGTTCCGATTGGCCTTGGCTGCGCAACCGAATAACGGCGCCATCCTGTATCAGTCGGCCGTCGCCAGTTTCACCTTGGGAGAATACCTTTCATCTCGGGCTTTTTTGGAGCGCTTCTTTGCTGTCGTACCCGCAACCGCCGAAGGTCTTTTACTTGCGGCACGAACGGAGACTAAACTCGGCGCTACCGACCTCGCCAGGGAGTACGCGGCTCGATTGCGGGAGGATTTTCCTGCCAGCGAGCAAGCCGCCGAGCTTCAGAACATACCGACTCTGAATTCGAATGGCTGAATCTGACGCTAATTCCAAACCCAGTCCAGGAGCAATCCTGCGTGCAGCGCGGGAACTGCAAGGCTGGAGTGTCGACGAAGTCGCTGCGGAGCTTAATCTGCTTCCGGAAGTCGTCGAAGCGCTGGAGCACGATGATTACAGCCTGACGGCAGGGTGGACGTACGCCGTAGGCTATCTTCGTAACTACGCCCGGCTTGCCGGTGTATCTGTCGACAGGGCGATCGCAGACCGCACGGAGTTATTGCCTCCCAAGCAAGATGGGCCGGGCACAATGACCGAGGCCCTGAAAAACAGAAAACAGCCCATTCCAATTCATTATCGATGGGTAGTAACAGCCGCCGTTCTCCTTTTTGTTTTTGGTGGACTCTATGCCGCGTGGATTAACCGATCGACGGATGTCGAGCGGGCGAGAATCGACGTTGTCGAGGAGTCTCGGGCGCCTTTGGGTATTGACGAGAGCGCCACCGATGGCCCAGTCGCAGAGCAGGGCGCCTCTCAGTCTCTCGCAGTGACTCTCGAGGCGCCAACGGTTTTGGCCGACAGTTCAAGCCCATCGGGACAAAGTTTAGACATGACCTCGCCGCAAACATCTGAACCATCACCGGAGGTCGGTGAGCCCTCGACTGCTAGCGCGGCGGTACCGCCGTCAAATAGCTCTGAATCATCGTTAGCAGGTTCTGGCTCCGAGGGCCTTGAACCCCCAGAGGCTGCGGACTCTAGTGCTCAAGATGTGGCCGCGGTTTCGACACGTGAGGCTTCGAGCGTATCGACGGCGACTATTGCCAGCGCTCCCGCGGCTGCTGAGGAGGTCGTAAAGAAAGAAGAAAAACGCGATGAGACTCCGAAAGTGAATACCACCAGTTCAACGCCTGCCGGGGTAACGACACAGGCATCGTCAGCGCCTCAGCCCTCCGGGTCACAAGACGCCGCGCCTGAGTTTGCTACCGCATTCTCTAACTCTGTGGGGTCGGGATCGCAGAGCGTGACGCGCCCGGTTTCGGCCGATACTCGAGAGCTTGTGATTAAGGTGAAGGAGAATACGCACATTGTCGTGTGGGATCGAGACGAGGAAGTGCTTCTCAGGCGTTACGTGGAGTCGGGCAAGGTGGTGAGTCTTGCGGGTCGTCCGCCCTTTACCCTTGCCGTGAGCTATCCAGAGGGTTCGAGCATCATTTACGGCGGTCGGGAAATGCCGATACCCGTGCCTCGGACCGGACTGAACGCGAAAATCCGCGTTGGAAAATAAGGAAATGGGTTCTCAACAGGCCGTGAAGTCGGTTCGCGGCATGAATGATCTTCTGCCAGAGCAAATCTCGTTGTGGCAGCACGTAGAGGCTCAATTGCGGGTTGTTTCCAGGCTCTATGGATACCGGGAAATTCGCACCCCCATTATTGAGCGTTCGGAGTTGTTCTACCGATCCATCGGTGAGCAGACTGACATTGTTGAGAAAGAGATGTATACCTTCACGGACAACAATGGGGATAGCCTGACATTACGTCCTGAGGCAACGGCATCGACCGTAAGAGCCGGAAATCAGCACGGTTTATTTCATAACCAGACACAGCGCCTATGGTACGCAGGACCCATGTTTCGCCACGAGCGACCTCAAAAAGGGCGTTATCGACAATTTCACCAATTCGGTATTGAGGCGCTGGGCTGGCCCGGCGCGGAGATTGAAGCAGAGGTCATTTGCCTTGGCGAGCGTCTGTGGTCGCTCCTGGATCTAAAAGGCCTGCGACTCGAGATAAACACCCTAGGGTCCGACAAAAGTCGGAGCGCCTTTCGCCATGCATTGCATGACTATCTTCTCGCTTACGAGAGCGATCTGGATGCAGATAGTCAGCGCCGACTGGGCCGAAACCCTCTGCGCATCCTTGATAGCAAGGATCCGGCCACGCGGGCGATCCTTGAAGGGGCGCCTGATCTACATGATTTCCTGGACACTGAAGAACGAGAAAAATTCGCACGCCTTCAAGAACTGCTCCGAGCGGCCGATGTAACTTATCACGTTAATTCACAGCTGGTTCGGGGGCTGGATTACTACACGGGTTTTGTCTTCGAGTGGGTTACCGATCAGCTAGGGGCTCAGAGCGCAGTGTGCGCTGGAGGGCGGTACGATGGACTCGTTGAGCAACTGGGAGGCCGTTCGACACCCGCCGCGGGATTCGCATGCGGACTTGAACGCCTAATAGAGCTTGTGGCGATGGAGGCCGGAATTTCGCCAAAGTCAGGGCCGGATGTGTTCGTGATCTCTGAATCTTCAGAGCTGGACCCAAGCGGCGTTAAAATCTCCGAACTGCTCCGGAAACAAGGTATCGATGTAACGTTTAGCTTTGCTCAGGGAGTCTTAAAAAAACAATTACGCCGAGCGGATGCAAGCGGTGCCAGCGTCGCTGTGATTATTGACTCCGATCTCGCTGCCGAAGAGTCTGTGATCCTCAAGCCAATGCGCGGGCAGGGCGAACAAGCTCGCGTGCCGATTAAGGATCTCGAGGCCGAGGTTCGCAAACAGCTCGCCTAGTATCAAGCGTATCTGAGCCTCGTTTTTAAGAGGAAAGGGTCTGCGCTCGGCGCGGCGGCGAGTCGCGACCGAGTGAGTTGAGACGACCCGTAGAATTATGACTTTAGAAAAGAGCACCTAAGAAATGAATGACAAGCAACCGGATCGACAGGTACATATCGCTCACGACGACGATACTGAGCGACTTCGCCAGTGGTGGAAGCGAAACGGCCTGGGCATTATTGCCGGTGTTGTGCTCGGTATCGGAGGCGTGGCCGGCATCCAGGGCTGGCGTATCTATGAAAATGTGCAGAGCGAGAAGGCGTCTGCTCTTTATGAAGAGATGCTCGCTGCAGCAGCGTCAGGCGATCAGGCCTCACTGAAAGGGTCGGCAGAAGCACTCCTCGGCAGTCATTCAAATAGCGGGTACGCTGATCTTGCGCAGCTTATCCTGGCCCGCCAGGCGTTCGAGTCCGGCGATGTCAGTGCGGCCGAGAATGCGTTGACTGAAATTATAGAAACCAGCGCTGATCCCGTAATGCAGCAGGTCGCTCGTGTACGTCTAGCGGTCTTAGCGTTGCAGGCGGGAGATGTAGAGCGTATCAAGGCGTTAGCAGAGGCGCAGTCCACTGAGGGATTTGTGTCTCAGTTTCAAGAGCTTCTGGGTGATGCTCTCGTTGCATCGGGCGAGCTGGAAGCGGCCGCCCGTGCGTATGAAAAAGCGTTGTCGAACGTGGCCGCGAACTCTCAGGCGGCCCAGTTACTCAATGCCAAGCTGAACATGACTCGTCAGGATACCGATGCGGGATGATTCGGGCCGTTCTCACTCTTCTTGCGGTCTTAACCGCGTCTGGCTGTGGCCCGAGCGCTATTCACTTTATGCGCGAGGGTGGTGCAGTCGCCGATGTTCCCCGAATCATTCCGACGGTTGAGGTAGACAAACTCTGGCGTGTCGATTTGGGCGCCGGATACTCTAACCATAATTTTCTGCTGACCCCTTTTGTCGATTCTGAGAGGGTATTTGCAGCGGAACCTGGCGGACGTGTCGCTGTCCTCGATCTCCAAACGGGGCGGATCGAGTGGGAGCGCAATCTCAAGGAATCCCTCTCTGCGGGCGTTGGAGTGGGAGAGGGCCTTGTCATTGTTGCGACACGCGACGGAGAAGTCGTAGCGCTCGAAAAGGACCAGCGGTGAGCAACGGTGGCGAGAGAAGATGGGAGCAGAAATCCTTGCCCGCCCGGTGGTTGCGGCCGGAGTGGTGATTCTGCGTTCAGGCGATGGCCAAGTGATTGGCGTCGATAGCGGCTCGGGGGAAATACGCTGGCGTGTCCGGCGCTCGGTACCCGGATTAAGCGTACGCGGCTTATCCGCGCCCATCGAGATAGAGGGCGTGGCCCTGATTGGGTTTGCAAGCGGCCGGTTATCGGGTATTGAGATCACAACGGGTAAAGAGCTCTGGAGTGTTCCTATCTTTAGACCGCGGGGTAGCAATGAAATCGACCGGCTGGTGGATATCGATGCGGATCCGTACCGGTTGAGCGATTCGCTGTATGTGGCGGGATTTCAATCGAAGATTTCGGCACTCTCACTGGCGACACAAACCATACGCTGGGAGAGCGAAACATCAACACTCCGTGCTCTCAGTTCCGTAGGAGATCACATTCTGGTTACGGTTGATGATGGAACGGTGATGGCCTTAGATACGTTCAGCGGGCAGGTTAAGTGGCGCCAGGCGGCTCTGCGAAACCGTGGCGTAAGCGGGCCGCTCGGGATCAGCGGCCTAGATCTCGCTGTGGTTGGCGACTTCAAAGGCAATCTCTTTCTTATTGATGGCGAATCCGGCGCGTTAATTGGCCAAGAGAAAAATTCCGGTGGAGCGGTTCTGCGGCTATTTGCGATGCCTGGGGAGGGTCGCTTTCTCAGCCTCTCAGAAAATGGATCGCTGACCGCCTGGGCAGTTCGTTAAGTCCATCACGGTTGTCAGCAGTAAAAGATGTTCTGATGATTCCAGTCGTAGCGCTTGTGGGGCGGCCCAATGTAGGCAAGTCCACCTTATTCAACCGACTCACGCGCACCCGCCTCGCGCTGGTGGACGATCAGCCTGGTGTTACGCGAGATCGTCTATACGGCGAAGTCTCACACGCAGCACGTCGTTTTCTCCTGATTGATACCGGGGGATTGGCAGAGGATGAGGATCCTCTCAATCAGTCGGTCAAAGGCCAGGTGATGCAAGCGCTCTTGGAGTCGGACGTCGTGATATTGGTTGTGGATGCCCGCGAGGGCCTTACAACGACCGATCATGAGATCAGCGCCGATCTTCGGCGCGAGGGCGTGCCCGTGCTCGTGGCGGTAAATAAATCGGATGGCCTCGACAGCACCATCGCGGCAAGCGAATTCTCCGAGCTTTCGATCGGCGAGGTCGTCGCAGTTTCGGCGAAGACCGGTCAGGGCCTAGAGCGCTTCCAGGATCAGATCCTGAGCGTACTTCCTGCGACCGGCTCAGCCGCGGAACGAGTGCAAGGAGAGCAGGTTGCGGTCGTAGGACGGCCTAATGTTGGAAAATCTACGCTGATTAACTGTTTGGCGGGCGAAGAGCGCGTGATCGTCGCTGATTTCCCTGGAACAACCCGCGACAGTATTGCCGTGAACATTGAGCGCGACCAAGAGGTAATCACCCTGATCGATACCGCTGGTGTGCGGCGAAAGGCCAGAGTAAAGGAGGCACTTGAAAAGTTTTCAGTCGTGAAGACGTTACAAGCGCTCGCATCGGCCCAGGTTGCCCTGCTGATGTTGGATGCACGCTCAGGGGTCCTCGATCAGGATACCGCTATCGCTGGACTCGCACTGGAGGCGGGTCGATCCGTAGTGTTGGCGGTGAACAAGTGGGACGGACTTGATCGATCTGAAAAAAACAAGCTGCGCCGCGAGTTAGACCGACGATTCGATTTTTTACCTGAGCACGAGAGAGTTTTTATTTCCGCAAAGTACGGCTCTGGAATGGGCGAGCTTCTTAAGGCGCTACGACTGACGATGGCCAGCGCGATGCGTGAGATGGGCACGGGCGAGCTTAACCGGGTGTTGAGTCGGGCGCTTGAGCATCATAGCCCCCCGATGGCGAATAACCGCCCAATCAAGCCAAAGTATGCTCACCAGGGCGGACGAAATCCCCCGGTCGTCGTGCTTCATGGCAACTCCCTCGACAAGTTGCCGGCCAGTTATCTTAGATATCTTGGGCGAACGGTCGCGAAGAACTTTAAGATGACAGGCACCCAGGTGCGCTTTGAACTTCGTAAAAGTGATAACCCCTATGGGTCGAGTGCTGGTCGGCGATCAAAGCGTTAAGTTAGTGCCGGTCGGGCTTTTCTTTTAGCCGTTCTACCCGGGCCACTGCCTCTCCCCTAGCAAATCGCGCAGTTACCGTTTGTCCGGGGGATAGTTGTTCGGATGATCGGACTATGTCGCCATCCTGATCAGACGTTATGATCGCAAAGCCCCGATCAAGCGTTGCGAGAGGACTTAACGCTTTCAACTTCTCGTCCAGTCTGCTGATCTGAAGGGAGTGCTCTCTCGCACGCAAACTCGCATGGCGCTTGATTTCCTGTTTTCGCCAAGAAAGATCTCGCGAGACATCCTTGATCGTCCGCATTGGAGAGTTGTGCTTAAGTCTCAAGATAAGATTTTGAAGTTCGGATTGGGAGTGCTGCAGCTGACTTGATTGATTCTCGCGCAGTCGTTGGGCAATGCGTTGCACCTGAGTCAATTGCTGCCGCAGCTGGTCCCGCGGATGGCGTAGTCGACGGGCTGTTGAGTCTATGGTCTGCGCTCGGATCCGAAGCTCAAAAAGGACGACGTCCCGCATCCGGTTCATCTGATTGCTTAACTTCCCCGCGAGTTCTTGTGTGTTCGGAGTAACGGCTTCTGCGGCTGCGGTCGGAGTGGCCGCCCTGAGGTCAGCCGCAAAATCCGCCAACGTGAGATCCGTCTCATGACCGATACCGCTTACAATCGGAATGCGTGACCGGGAAATGGCCATCACAACCTGTTCTTCGTTGAACGCCCAAAGATCTTCGAGCGATCCACCCCCTCGAGAAAGGATGAGTACATCGCAACGCCCCTCTCGGTTGGCCGTCGCCAGAGCCTCGGCGATTTGTGGCGATGCGCTTTCACCTTGCACTGCGACACGGTAGTGCACCACGTCAGCGAGCGGGAAACGGCGGGCGAGCGTGACGGATATATCATGTAGGGCCGCACCGCTTGGTGAGGTGATCAAACCGATGCATTTAGGTAACTCAGGAAGGGGTTTTCTATTTGCGGGATCAAAGAACCCATTTGCCTGCAGTCGCTCCTTTAAGAGTTCAAAACGTCGTCGTAGTTCCCCCTCACCAGCAGGTTCGATGTAGTCCACGATAAGCTGGAAATCACCGCGGGGCGCGTAGATCGAGGCCGCCCCACAAACTAAGACGGCATCTCCATTTTTAAGGGTTTGTGCGTGTCGAATGCGCCTATTGCGAAACATTGCACAGCGCACTTGAGCGTTTTCATCTTTCAAAGAGAAGTACACATGCCCGGAAGCAGGTGTTGCGAGGTTGGATATTTCCCCGGTTAGCCAGATGGAACTGAACTCAGATTCCACCATCCGCCTGACCTGGTCTGTAAACTCACTGACTCGATAAATTACACGTTCCATGAGCGGTGGATAGAATCGGTTTGGATCGAATAAACGAGCGACATAAAAAACCGGGCTGTCGCCCGGTTTTTTATGGTCCCTAAGTTTTCTTTTTAGTAGTAGGGGGCAGCACTCTTCTGGCCTTCAGCCTGCGCGATACCTGTTTGGGCAGCCCAAGAGACTTTTTGCGCAATACGGATCGCTTCGGCCTCGTCATTGGCCTCAAGTTTAGCCTTGGCCGTCTTCACCAGCTTCGCTAAGGGCACGGCCTTACCGCCCGTAGCCGGATCGAGGATCCGCCATTCTGCACCGGCGCTCTGAGCTGCCTTCAGGTCAGCTTCGGCCTGGGCAATGGCGTCTTCTGCTGCACCGGCATACGCTGCGGAAGCCGATAAAGCCAGTCCTACTCCAATCACTGCACATACGCGTTTAATTGATTTCATATTCCGCATTCCTCCGAGTGTTCTCACTGACCTGGAATACTCCCCAGGCGACGTCCCCCGCGCATCAAAGTACAAGTTTACCGGGCGCTAGTCAAACCGTATAATTTGTCGATGGAACATCCTGATCTTGCCTTGACGTTTGACGATGTGCTCCTTGTTCCGGCCTTGTCCGATGTTCTCCCGCACGAAGTAGATCTAACCACCGCGTTTTCTAGGGTAATTACTCTAAATATCCCTCTTGTTTCCGCGGCGATGGACACGGTAACGGAGGCGCGAGCTGCAATATGCCTTGCGCAGGCCGGCGGTATTGGGGTTGTGCACCGCAACATGACTCCCAGTGAGCAATCCGCTCATGTCAGCCGGGTTAAAAAATACGAAAGCGGTGTAATTCTCGATCCGGTTTGCGTTTCAGCGACAGCGACCGTGGCGGAAGTTATTGCGTTAACCCGAGAGAAGAATTTTTCCGGCGTGCCTGTGCTCGATGAGGCCGGAAAACTTACGGGAATTGTTACCAGTCGCGATCTTCGTTTTGAAACCCGGTTTGATCAGCCCGTCACGGGGGTAATGACTCCCCGCGACCGTCTGGTGACTGCGCCTGAGGGGGCGAGTCGCGAAGCCATCAGAGCGTTGCTTCATGAGCACCGAATTGAAAAGGTCCTCTTAGTAGATGACCTGTTTAATCTCAAAGGACTGGTCACGGTTAAAGACATCCAAAAACAAACAGAGTTCCCATTGGCCTGTAAAGATGCGCAGGGACGACTGCGGGTTGCCGCCGCGGTCGGGACCGGTCGGGACTCTGAAGAGCGCTGCGAGTTACTGGCAAAAGCGGGGGTGGATGCGATCGTGGTAGATACTGCCCATGGCCACTCGCGGGGGGTTCTCGATCGGGTGCGGGCGGTTAAAAATGCGCACTCGGATGTACAGGTCATCGCAGGCAATATTGCGACAGCGGAGGCGGCTCGCGCTCTGGTTGATGCAGGTGCAGATGGAGTAAAGGTGGGCATTGGTCCAGGATCTATTTGCACGACCCGAGTCGTGGCTGGCGTGGGGGTTCCTCAGATCACTGCGGTCGCTGATGTTGCTGCTGCGCTCCGGAGCGAGTCCGTACCGGTTATCGCGGATGGCGGTATTCGCTTCTCGGGTGATATTGCGAAGGCTATCGCTGCCGGTGCAAACGCCGTGATGGTGGGTGGTCTTTTCGCCGGTACCGATGAGGCTCCGGGAGAGATCGAGCTATTCCAGGGCCGTTCGTACAAGAGTTACCGGGGCATGGGTTCGCTTGGAGCGATGCAGGAAGGGTCCAAAGATCGCTATTTTCAAGAAGGCCAGGAGGATCCGGGCAAGCTTGTGCCCGAGGGAATCGAAGGCCGTGTTCCCTATAAGGGCCCTATGGCACAGATCATTCATCAGCTTACGGGCGGGCTCCGGGCCAGCATGGGGTATACCGGATGCGCCACAATCGGCGACATGCGTACGAAGTGCCGTTTCGTTCAGATTACCCATTCCGGTTACGCGGAGAGTCATGTGCATGACGTGACGGTGGTCAAAGAGGCGCCAAATTATCAGCGCAGCTCCTAGCGCATCGTCCCCCTGAGGATCGAGATTAATGGCCGCTGATCATCGGGCAGACCGCATTCTCATCCTTGATTTTGGATCGCAATACAGTCAGTTGATCGCCCGACGCGTGCGGGAAGCAAGCGTCTATTCAGAACTGCTGCCGTGGGATGTTGAACCGAGCGTGATTCGCGCTTTTGGAGCCAAAGGAATCATTCTCTCGGGCGGTCCAGAGAGCGTACATGAGCACGGCTCTCCCAGAGCGCCCGACTGTGTGTTCTCTCTCGGTGTGCCGGTGCTCGGTATCTGTTACGGGATGCAAACCATGGCAGGCCAGCTCGGTGGGCAGGTCGCTCCCTCGACCCAGCGGGAATTCGGCTATGCCCAGGTCAGGGCGCGTGGCCATAGCGCCTTGCTGCGCGATATCGAGGATCATCGCACACCCGAGGGGCACGGCCTATTGGATGTCTGGATGAGTCACGGTGATCGGGTCGAGCAACTGCCGGAGGGGTTTAAAGTCATCGCAGAGACTGCCAGCGCGCCGATGGCGGGTATGGCCGATGAGGAACGTCGATTTTACGGGCTTCAGTTCCATCCTGAAGTAACACACACGTCAAAAGGAACCGAGATTCTTGAGCGCTTTGTTCATGATATCTGTGGGTGCGCGAGGAACTGGACGCACGACAGAATTATTGAGACCACGATTGAACAGGCGCGTCAAAAGATTGGAACCGATGAGGTCTTGCTGGGTCTATCCGGCGGGGTTGATTCTTCGGTGGTCGCGGCGCTCTTGCACGAAGCGATCGGAGACCAACTGACCTGTGTTTTCGTTGATACGGGACTTCTTCGTCTAAACGAAGGCGACGAGGTCATGCAGACCTTTTCGGCGAGTATGGGCGTCAAAGTGCTTCGGGTAAATGCCGAGGCGCGGTTCCTTAAAGAGCTGGAGGGGATCAGCGATCCTGAGGAGAAACGCAAGTGCATTGGCCGGACCTTTATTGACATTTTTAATGTGGAGTCGGAGAAATTGACTCGTGTGAAATGGTTGGCCCAGGGCACCATTTACCCCGATGTCATTGAATCCGCCGGCGCCCATTCGGGTAAGGCAAAGGTCATTAAGTCCCACCATAACGTCGGTGGACTTCCTGAAGATATGAAACTTGGCTTAGTGGAGCCGCTCAGAGATCTTTTTAAAGACGAGGTGCGCAGCATCGGCCTGAAACTCGGCCTACCGCGAGAAATGATTAACCGGCATCCCTTCCCGGGGCCGGGTCTAGGTGTGCGAATCCTGGGCGAAATAAAAAAGGATTATGCGGATCTGCTGCGTGCGGCGGATGATATCTTTATTCGAGCATTAAGAGCCGCTGATCTTTATGATCGCGTCAGTCAGGCCTTCGCCGTATTCTTGCCGGTCAGATCGGTCGGGGTTGTGGGGGATAACCGTGCCTACGAATACGTCGTGGCCCTGCGCGCCGTTGAAACCGTTGATTTCATGACCGCGCGGTGGGCAAAGTTGCCGTATGAATTTCTTGACGAAGTGAGCCGCAAGATCATCAACGAGGTAGCGGGCATCTCCCGGGTTGTATACGACATCTCCGGGAAGCCGCCCGCAACGATCGAGTGGGAATAAATCGTTTAGCTCAATTGCTATACGCCTTTATTTTCGGGCAAACTCTTCGAAGCACCAGTGAATCCATACCCTGTGAGTATGGGGCCTCGCTCGGCATAGTTGGGCAAAGTTCGCAGCGTCTTGAAGTGGATCTCGAAAGTCGCGAGTTGCTTATCTTTCGGGATGTCTCGGCTGTTCCATTGTCGGCAAAGATAGCCTCCGTAGCCGCGGCGAATACGATTATTATCGCTCGATCGAACGCGCCCGAGATATTTTCGCCAACGGTAATTTTTGTAGTCGTAGGGAAGAATCTCTGGGTACTCCCACGCTGGGGGTGTCGTCTGCATCTGATAGACATCGACTTCAGTGCCGTCGCGTAACGTTCCAGGAATCACTGGGATGTTGGATAGTGTGAGCGGGTACGGCGCGAACATGTTCCACTTCTGATCGAGACGAAGCACTTTCTCAGTAAGCGCCACGTGTTGCGGTTTATTTATTGACCATTGGTCGATGCCCGAAATGTTGATCGATGTTACGACATAGAGGGAATATGCTCCAGCAAGTGTGCCTAGCAATCCTAGGTTTGTATTCAGCTTTCGGTAAGGTAGGAAGCGCTCGCTGAGATCGCCCATGCGACCACGGTTTAAGGCGACCCATCTATAGATGCGATTGCCCCCACGCAATAGGCTGGGGCGTCCCATCAGCCAACCCAGAGGTCTAAATACTGGCGAGAGAGTGAAGAGATACTGGAGGGCTCCCCAGTGGGTATGAGTTCTTGCCTGATAATCTTTTACGACCCAGGAATTCTCCCGCCCATGATGGCGTAAATGTCGGCGTATCCTGCGCAATCAAGATTGGGGTAGTGGTCGGCAGTAGGAAAGTTCTCAAGATCAGGCAGGTTTTCTTGCAGAACCCGCAGTCACGATCGAAATAAATGACTACGTTGTCACGGGCATCGTTTCGAATGCGGTGACTGATCCAATTCCAAAAGGCGGTTGGCAGATATAGTGTTAGCGATAAGAAATCGATAAACGGAAAGAGTCCTATTTTTAGGGAAAGGAAAAACGCGCCATGCATCACTACCAAGAGTGCGATTCCCAAAAGCCTGAGCGGCACGTGATAGACCGGCGAAAAAACCAGAAACGGCATCAGAATTTCGAGCCACCATACAAAGTAAGTGCCAATAGTCAGCAGGATTGGCAATTCTCTAATCCACAGCCCGAATACGGTTGCGAACTGATCCAGATGCACTGCGTAATACGCCGCATCCATGGTTACCCGCCAGGGATCGCCAGTCTTAAGAATCGCGGTAAAAAAATAAAGATACGCCACCTGCAGCAGCGCTGCGACGGAAACGATTGAGAAATATTTGTTATCAAGCAGCGGAGGGTGGTTACAGTCTGTTTGCATATTTTTGCTTAGTGCAGCGTCGATTGACCACCGTGCATGAATAGGCAGAAACATGGCCCAGAAACTCAGCACCAACAAAAGGTTGTCGCTTCCCGCAAGGAAGAAGGGGTTTCGGTTTCTAATGAAAGCAGCAGCATCCAAGAGAGGATCGCCATAAGGCGAGTCCGGTAGCCGAGCCCTAACAGAAGCGCGACAAGCCCGGCCAGGACGAACAATCCGCCGACAATCCATTGATTGCCTGAAATCCAGTAGAGCGAGACCTGAAGAAAGTGTGAATTGGCAATCGACTCCGCCCGACTGAGGACCCCTGCGTCGGTATAAAACGCGGAGAGATCCCGAGCCCGCGAGATCAGATCCGCGATGATCAGAATCGCCAGGCCCACTCTGAAGAGTGCGAGCGACCGAAGGTCGATCGAAAAGATCGTCTTCAACCGGTCTGATATCGTATCTAACATAGTAGAACGTCCGTCGACTTAGGAAGTCAGGACGTGGGTCATGGAGTCATGAGTTCGTATTTGCATCACAGTCTCGCGGTTTAGGCCAGTATTCCGTTAATCGTGGGGTGCCATATTATGATCATGTGATTAATCCCAATCTGAAATGGAAAATTGTATTTAAGCGTGGAAAGCAAAGTTTTAGATAAATCCAGATTTCTTTAGTTTAATGAGCAAAGTTAGACACTCTTAACGGCCCCGAAATCTTTCAGGCAAAAAAGCTCTCAAAGGTCGATGTGTTGGGGGCGGGCCCGGCGGGGCTCTATGCTGCGATCCTGTTGCGTAAGGCTTTCCCCGACTCTTCAGCGAACGCAATCCACAACGAGCAACGTTGCGGTCCGCGTTCCGGGAGCTGCCGTGTTGTCTTCTCGGCCCCAAGCAAGCGTCGTGAAATTTGATTTCAATGCTCCCCCGTTGATTACCAAGTAACGTTCCGCAACAGCGAAACGGCTTTACCCAGTCGATCTCATGATAGAGACCTGATATGGAACAAACCTCAACTGTCGTTGCCGACTTGACGGGCAAAGTCGTTTCAATGAAATTTGATAATGGGGGCATGCTCGTTTCTTCAGTTTTTCAATCGCTCCAGCAAGCGCTTTACATGCGTTTGTTATTACCTTCCGCTTTTTAAAGCGTTAAACTCGAGCCAATAAACTAAGACCACATAAGCAAAGATTCTGAATCAAGTAAGGAGATTGCAAAACGACTCTTACTGACGAGATGACTGAAAGGAGGTTACCCGTTACCATCCAAGTTCGTGAAGCCTCCAACGCTGGGCGCTTCCAGGATTCCGCGACACCATCGGAAACGGAAAAACCGGATTTACCCTGTGCGGCATCCTGCCGGTGAGCTGCTATCAATAGATAGAAAGGAACGGCTGACGAGTCCACAGGCTGCGCCGAGCTCAAATACAAGTTATTCCATGATCGCTCAGGATGAGGCCTGGATGCGACTCGCTCTGGAAAAAGCGGGCGAAGCAGGTTGTCGAGGCGAGGTGCCGGTTGGGGCGGTGCTGGTGCTTGAAGGGCAAAGTCTTGGGCAAGGCTTCAATCAGCCGATTAGTTTGCACGATCCAACGGCCCATGCTGAGATCGTTGCGTTGAGGGATGCTGCACGGACGCTGGGAAATTATCGACTGCCTGAAAGCACGCTATACGTCACCCTCGAACCGTGTCTGATGTGTGCGGGGGCCATTCTGCAGGCACGAATAAAACGCGTGGTCTTTGGAGCTCGAGATCCGAAAGCAGGAGCCGTCGGTAGTATCGCCAATTTATTGCAAAATCCGCTCACAAACCATCAGTGTGAGGTCACCGCGGGCGTGCTTGCCGATGAGTGTTCGCGTTTAATGTCTGGCTTTTTCTCCGAGCGACGGCGCGGACAGGTCTAGCTCGGCACTCCAAGGCCTACGACCTCAGCCTCGCTTTCAAGCGTTCCCGGATTCAAGGCAGCATGATCCGAATTTGACACGCTGCCAGACTCCAGAGCGACGACGCCTTTAGGAAGACGTTCCTCGCGAGGTGGGATCCCAAAAAAGTCACGGTAGCATTTGCTGAAATGCGGGGCGGAGACAAATCCACAGGCGAAAGCGATATCGACAATGGAACGCGAGCTGCGCAGAAGTAGATCTCGCGCCCTCCGAAGTCGAATCTCGAGGTAGTACCGGGTGGGCACGCATTGGAGATGTTTCTGGAATAAACGCTCCAGTTGACGGCGGGAGATGCCGACATGCGAGGCGAGCTCATCCAGGGTCATAGGTTCCTCGATGTTGGATTCCATTAACTCGACCGCTTCCACAAGTTTGGGCTGGCTTGAGCCAAGTCGCATCCTGAGGGGCATTCGCTGGCGATCAGAACTCTCGCGGATCCGTTCGCAGAGCATTCCCTCGGAAATCCGATCACAGATTCCGCGACCCCGATCTTTACCAATGAGATTCAGCATCATATCGATTGGTGCAGTGCCTCCGGCGCAGGAGTAGCGGTCACGGTCCAGTTCAAAAAGACCGGAAGAGACCACAAGATGAGGAAATTCATCATGCATGTCCGGAATGTTTTCCCAGTGCAGCGTGCAACGATAGCCGTCGAGAAGGCCGGCCCTGGCGAGGTGATAGGTTGCCGTGCAGATACCCCCAATCGCAATGTCCCGCTTCAATAGCGGCTTTAAACGTTCGTGCAGAAGATCGGAGGGTACAGAATGAAGATCGGTTCCGGCACAGACAAATAGGGCGTCAAGAGGCTCCTTTCCGGCTAGCGGAGCTGCTGGGCCGACGGAAACTCCATTGCTTGCTATTCCCGGCTCGCCGTCCAAGGTGAAGAGTGGGAATTCATAAAGCGTTTGCTCCGCGACCCTATTGGCGACGCGCAGAGGCTCTATGGCTGCAGCAAAAGCCATCATCGTAAAGTTAGGCAGCAGCAAGAAGCCATAGCGTTTGACGGCTGTGGAATCAATTGTGCAGCGCGTTGGATCCATAGGCTCCCCCGAGTAACTGCCGGGAATATATCATCAGATTTCTAGCGGGAAAATCATCGATAGACTTATCCATTCGCCATCAAGGCTACAATGCGATGGGCGCTGTCCCATCCCTTCGGTGATAAATACTGAGGCAGCCGACCAGGACTTTAGGGTCGGCATAATTGATGACGACGCAATGGTTAATAAAGTGAATAGATCTAGTCCCATGGGGATGTTTTAGCGTGCTCGATCTCAGAGAAGTTTCTTTAGACGACAAGTACCAGCTTTCTTCCGGTCAGGCCTTTATGACCGGCATTCAGGCGCTTGTTCGATTGCCGATGCTCCAGCATGATCGCGATCGCGCGGCAGGGATACGCTCGGCCGGCTACATCACGGGATACAGAGGCTCTCCATTGGGCGCGTTAGATCAGCAACTTGCGCTCGCACTGCCCGAATTGAAGGCGCGGGACATTCGGTTCCAGCCTGCAGTGAATGAGGATCTTGCAGCGACCGCCGTCTGGGGAACGCAACAGGCGGGTCTCAATGGAGACGGTCTGTTCGATGGGGTTTTTTCCATGTGGTATGCCAAAGGGCCTGGGGTGGATCGATCAGGTGATCCGCTGCGCCATGGGAATCTCGCGGGGACCAGTGTTAACGGCGGCGTTCTGGTGCTAATGGGAGACGATCATACCTGTGAGTCTTCTACGACCGCCCATCAGAGTGAGTACTCGCTGATCAACACATTTATCCCGGTTCTTAACCCCGCAGGTGTTCAGGATATTTTGGATTTTGGGCTTTACGGCTGGGCGCTATCGCGATTCTCCGGCTGCTGGGTAGGTCTAAAGAGCGTCCATGACACCATTGAAGCTTCCGCATCCGTGTCAATCGATCATGATCGACTGGTTACGACTGTGCCGAGTGATCTTGTGCTCCCGATGGGCGGGCTCAATCTCAGATGGCCGGATACGCCCCAAGAGCAGGAAGCACGCCTCCATCAACACAAGTTCCCAGCGGTGGCGGCGTTTGTAAAAGCAAACCCGATTGATCGGCTGGTGATGGGTGAGTCCGACGCACCGATTGGAATAATCTCAACCGGCAAGTCTTACCTCGATGTGCGCCGCGCTCTTCTTGAACTGAAGATTGACGATCGTCAGGCTAAGAAGCTCGGTATCAAGCTTTACAAGGTGGGGATGCCCTGGCCTTTAGAGCCGCATGCATTACGGGACTTCGCCTCTGGCGCCCGCGAGCTGATTGTGGTCGAGGAAAAGCGCGGGCTCATTGAGGATCAGGTCCGTCAGATACTTTACGGTTCGGTGGATGCACCCCGAATCATTGGGAAATTGGACGAGAACGGATCGGTGCTTTTTCCTGTGGAAGGGAGACTCGATGCGTCTCAGATTGCGACGAGGATCGGGGAGCGCCTCGCAATGGTTTCCCATGATGAGACGCTGCGAGAGGCGCTCGCGTCTATTCGTATGCGCTCGGAGAAGCTTAACCCAGAGAAGTCGCCGATGCGGCGCATCCCGTATTTCTGCGCGGGCTGTCCCCACAATACATCAACCGTTGTGCCCGAGGGTTCGCGGGCGCTCGCGGGTATTGGCTGCCATTACATGGCGCAATGGATGGACAGGGAAACCGCTACCTTTACGCAGATGGGGGGAGAAGGGGCGAGCTGGATTGGGGAAAGCCCATTCAGCAGCACCTCGCATGTGTTTCAAAACATTGGCGACGGCACCTACTTCCACTCTGGATTACTCGCCATTCGCGCTTGTGTAAGCGCAGGGGTGAATATTACGTACAAGATTCTTTTCAACGATGCCGTTGCGATGACAGGGGGCCAGTCGTTCGATGGTCCGCTGGATGTCCCGCGGATCTCGCGCCAGGTGCATGCCGAGGGTGTGCAGGCCATCGCCGTGGTTACGGACGATCCCCAAAAGTATCCGCCAGACGCTGATTGGGCGCCGGGGGTTAAAGTCTACGACCGGGAACTTCTCGCGCGGGTACAGCGACAAATGCGTGAAGTGGAAGGAACCTCCGTCATCATTTTTGATCAGACCTGTGCGGCCGAAAAACGTCGCCGCCGCCGTCGTGGATTGATGGAAACGCCCAAGGAGAGATTGTTCATCAATACCGCGGTGTGCGAGGGGTGTGGCGACTGTGGCGCGCAGTCCAACTGTGTGGCCCTCGTGCCGGTTGAGACGGAGCTAGGGCGCAAGCGGGCAATCGATCAATCGGCCTGCAACATGGATTATTCCTGCAAGAAGGGCTTCTGCCCAAGCTTTGTCACGGTGGTTGGCGGCAATCGGCGGACCGAGACCCAGACATCCCCGCCCCGTGCGCTATCTGATACGCAGTTACCTGAGCCTGAGGTCGTCGATATAAACGGACAGTACAGTATTGTGCTGAACGGTGTCGGCGGGACCGGCATCGTCACGATTGGCGCTATCGTCGGGATGGCTGCGCATATCGCGAAGTTGGGCTGCTCGGTGCTGGATATGGCGGGCTTAGCTCAGAAGGGCGGCGAGGTTACAAGCCACATCATCTTGGCGCAATCGCCGGATGATATCAGCGCGACGCATGTGGCCGATGGAGGGGCCGATTTACTTCTGGGTTGCGATCTGGTCACGTCGGCGACGACTGGAACGCGCAAGAAGCTAAGCGACTCAACTCTTTGCGTAGTGAATACGCATCAAATGATGACCGGTGAGTTTATCCAGAACCCAGATCAGCGGTTCCCGCTCGACGAGCTACTCGGGATAATTCGCCAGTCGTCAGGATCGCTTCATCAGATCCCAGCAACCGGGCTCGCCAAGAGCGCGTTCGGGGACACGATGACATCAAACATGATTATTCTGGGCTATGCGTACCAGGCCGGCGCCGTGCCGATCCCCGCGCCGGCGATAGAGCGAGCAATTGAGTTGAACGGAAGGGCGGTGCGGGTCAATATCGAGGCGTTTCATCTCGGCCGCCAGCTTCACGCTGATGAAGCCGCGGTGCTGGCTATCCTCGATGATGGATCGCCGAACCAAAGTTCAGAGGATAGCTCGCCGATGGGGCTTCTGGCACGTCGCTCTGCTCTCCTGTTGGAGTCGCACGGCCAATCGAACGCCCGTCAATTAGACCATTGGATCAACCGATTTATGGAGAGCGGTGCGGGTTCTGCGTCAGAACGCTACCCGGAGCTTTTAAAGGCGGTAATTCGCGGGGGTTTTCATGTGCTTTACGATAAAGACGAGTACGAGGTAGCTCGACTTTATTCGGCACCGGAATTCAAACAGGAATTAGAGCGCGAGTTCGAGGGAGCGTACCGCTTGAAAGTTCATCTGGCACCGCCACTCCTATCGCGCATAGACCCCGCGACGGGTCGCTCGAAAAAGCGAGAGTTTGGTGCTTGGGTTTTTAAACTTCTAAAGCTTCTGAGCCGGTTGCGCGTCATTCGAGGCCGCTGGTTTGATCCGTTTCGTGGCTCGGCAGAGCGCAAGCTCGCTCGTGAGATGCGTGAGCAGTTTGCGCGAACCGTCGACGTGTTGTGTGAAGGACGTATTGACGAAGAGCATCTGGATATTGCAATCGAGTTGGCCCAATGGCCGCTTTTAGTCAAAGGATACGGGCCGGTTCGAATTGCTGCCGCCGAGAGGGCTGTTAAACGGCAAGGGGTGCTCACGACAGAGTTATTAAGTCCTCGCGAGGACCGCCAGGCAGCCTAAGTTCTGGGCCCGCCAGAATCAATAAGTCTTAGGCGGCTTTTCGGCCGCTAAAGTAATGCTTGAAGGCGTCGACTGTGGTGGTGATGTCCGCGTCCGAGATATCAAGATGCGTCACGATGCGGATAGGGTCTCCTTCCACCAGGATGAGAATTCCGCGATCGTGCATGAAATGGGCCAAGCCCTGGCGTTTGTCACTTGCCATCGATATGAAGAGCATATTCGTTCGTAGCGGACAGGGTTGAACGTCGAGTTCGTCGATGTCCATAAGCGCTGCGGCGAGGCGCTCCGCACGTCCGTGGTCCTCTTCCAACCGATCGACGTGATGCTCCAGTGCATAAATTCCAGCAGCTGCAACGATTCCGGCCTGACGCGTTCCGCCACCCAGCATCTTCCTCCACCGTCGAGCTCGCGCCACAAAATCGCGATCCCCGGCGAGGATGCTGCCTATCGGGGCACCCAGACCCTTCGATAAGCATGCGGATACGGAGTCGAAAGACCCTGCGATCTCGTCCGCCGCGACGCCAAGCCGCACGGCTGCGTTGAATACGCGGGCACCATCCAGATGAAAGCGAAGACCTTGTTTTGACGCGAGAGACCCGGCCTCCTTGATATAGGAAAGTGCTAGGGGGGTTCCGAAAAAAGTATTCTCCAGGCACAAAAGACGGGTAATCGCCAGATGAAAATCATCCGGTTTGATAGCGGCTTCGACCGCGCCAAGGTTTAGAGTTCCGTCTGGCTGATTTTCGATCGGTTGAGGTTGCACGCTGGCCAGGACTGCGCCCCCACCCGCTTCCTCAAGATACGCATGCGATCGCATTCCGGCGATATATTCTTCACCGCGCTGACAATGCGTGAGAATTGCGAGCAGATTGCCCTGGGTGCCGCTACTTACAAAAAGCCCAGCCTCCTGCCCAAGACGCTCCGCAGCGATAGATTCAAGTCGGTTAATGGTGGGGTCATCCCCATACACATCGTCGCCCACGGGTGCGGCTGCCATCGCGCGCCGCATGGCATCAGTTGGCTTTGTTACCGTATCGCTGCGAAAATCAATTGTTTGGTTCATTAGCTTTTAGCAAGTGCGAGCTCCTGAGGATTCATGGATCGCTCGTTGAGTAACTCATGAATGAAGGAAACATATAATCCTTGGCAATTGTGCCAGATCAACTCAGCGGTTCCTACCCTAAGAGCGCCGGGACTGACCGCTAATCACTTTTCAAACAAAGTTTTTCATTAAAGGTTTATGAAAAATAGTCCCTTACGTGTCGGTGTGGTTGGGGTGGGGTATTTGGGAGCAATACACGCTCGCATTTATAAGCGCCTACCAAACGTTGTGCTGGTAGGCGTCTTCGATACTGATCGTACCGTTGCGGGCGATGTCGCGCAGGAGGTCGAATGCCGGGTTTTTGACACCCAGGAGGAAATGTTCGACGCGATTGATGCGGTGAGTATTGTGGTTCCAACCTCGCTGCATCGCGTTGTCGCCGAGCCTTTTTTAGAGCGGGGCGTACCCGTACTGCTCGAAAAGCCGGTCGCACATACGCTTGAGGATTCGGAGGCGATTGTCGCAAGTGCTCAAAAGTCGTCCACCCTCCTGCAGATTGGGCACCTTGAGCGGTTCAATGCCGGGATTGTTCGACTCGCCGCTGAACTTAAAAATCCAAGATTTTTAGAGGTTCATCGTCTGGGGCAGTTCGTGGCGCGGGCCACGGACGTTGACGTGGTTACCGATCTCATGATTCATGATATTGATATTGTGCTTTCGCTTGTTCCTTCCGAATTGCGATATGTTTCTGCGGTTGGGACCTGCGTGATTACGGACCATGTGGATATCGCCAACGCGCGTCTTGAGTTTTCAAATGGCGCCATTGCGAACGTCACGGCCAGCAGAATATCGGCTAAAAAATTCAGGCGGATGCGCATATTTGCCGATTCTGCGTACCTCGCCCTGAACTTTGAGGATCAGCAGATCGATATAGCCCGACCGGGGGAAACGGCTGGCCCTGACGGGTTCGCCCCAATTATTACGGACTCGATTGCGGTAGAGCATCGACCTCCGCTTGATGCGGAGCTCGCCGATTTTGTGGCGTGTGTGATGGAAAAGCGGGAGCCTGTGGTCTCGGGTGAGGATGGGCTCAAAGCCCTTCGGGTAGCGCATGAGGTTCGCAAAAGAATCGATGAGTCCCTCGAGATCAAATCCTGAGGTTGTGGAAATCAAAGCGTGCTGAGCCCGGAAGAGCATCGTGTTTTAGCGTTGGCCGCGATCGCACAATGTGCGAAATTGGTCCAAAGCATTGCTCGTCGCGGCAGCGCGTCCGCGGAGTCTATTGCCGATAGCCTCGCCGGGATTATCGTTCTGGACGAAAGTGATCCGGAGATTGCGATAGGTGGGGCGAAGGCGGTCGCGCTTGGTCTTTCCGACTTAATGATTAAACGCGCCGATCCGTTACTCATGGAGCGCGTCCGGACGATAACAGCGCTCATTCACCTTGAGAAGTTGCTCCGACGCGACCCGCACACTCAGCAGTGAGCTTCGACAGCAACTCGAGGCGTTTGTCAGCTCATCGGATTCTGCCGATATCACGAGCGGATCATCGATCAAGCAGCTTGCTGAAATCTATCGGGAGACGGTTAGTGAATTGGGGCCTCGAATCATGATCAATGGTGAGCAGCAATTCCTTGAGGATGATCGCAATATCAGCACTATTCGAGCGCTGCTCCTTGCGGGCGTACGCGGGGCGTATGTCTTTGCCCAAGTGGGCGGAAAAAAATGGCAGCTCTTTTTGCGTCGCAAAAATATCGCGTCAATTGCTGCTGCGCTTTATCCTTACCCTCGACCGATTTAAACGTCAGGCTTGCTGCAGGGCTTCAATTTCGAGGGTTAAAGAGGTCTCAGAAAGCGGAGCGCCGAGCGCTCCATAGGTTCTCTCCATCATTGCAGCTTGCCCCGAGTGGTCCACAAGAATAACGGTGCTTGCGCGCGTGCCGTATGTTTCGCCGGCGATGAAGATAGTCCTCTGAATCCGACTGGCGAGGTCACCTGAGTGCTTGGATGTACCGGAGGCTTCATACGGCTTTTGGTTTCCAAGAAATTCAAATAAGCGCGAGATCAACGTGCCACCTTTATTTTCCTCGCTCAAAATCTGCTGAAATTCAACTTCGCCGTGAACTGTTTTCGGCCACGGCTGTGTGATCGGGTGATTGCTGAAAGCCCGTATGCCGGTGTTGAAAGCAGCAACACTCTGATCGGCATTCGAGAATACACGGAGCGCTTGCGTTGTGCCGACAATCAGATTGAATCCTCCAAATTCGGAGCCTTCAATAATCGATCCAGAACGGAGTGAATCAAGAAGCTCGGGCTGTTCCGTTAAAAAGTTCTTTATGAGATCGCCTCTGGACTTGAGCCCCGGTTTTGATGAACGCGACGCGCTTTTGCAGTTAGTAAGTGCTGCAAAGTCTCCTTTAGCGGACAGGCCCAACCAGGTCCCGCCTCCTATAAGGTCTTTGCCCGCAGCGAATCGGCCGGGGGCGGGCCAGAAATGTAGAACTTTGGCGTCGCGTCCGTAGAGCTCATCCCTATTGGCAGCCACCACAAAAGGGAAGGTTGGGTGGGAATCGATCGCTATGGCAACGAAGCACATATCGCTACCTAATCCGCCGAGGTCGGTTATCCATCGAGCGGTCGATAGACCACCCCGATGCGACCGATGAGCTGGATAGGTGCTGCATGGACTCGATCACAAAGCGTTTGCAGAGCTTTGCTCTTTTCTGACTTTGGTAGCGCCGGAAGGCGCACCTTAACTAACTCCCGATGTCCAAGCGCGACCTCGAGCTCATTGACAACAGCGGGGGTGACGCCGGCAACGCCAACCGTCACAATAGGCTTGAGGTGATGAGCAAGACCACGAAGTCGATTGAGTTCTTTGCCTTTCAAGTTGATCGATCTTTTTATGCCTCAAGAATGAGGCGAAGGATACCATCGGCAAGAATGAGTGCTAAGCGAGACGCTCGGTCACGGGCATGGAACCTGAAACAGGCAAAAGATCCCTACGTCGCTGCGGCGCGTGCACAGGGGTTTCGGTCTCGGGCCGTCTTCAAACTTGAGCAGTTGGACAAGAGAGATCGATTGTTTCGTAAAGGCATGAACGTGATTGACCTGGGGGCCGCTCCGGGGAGTTGGAGTCAATACGCGGTATCAAAGGTTGGGTCGACCGGAAGGGTGATTGCTCTTGACCGGCTCAAAATGGCGTCAATCGCGGGGGTATCGTTCATACACGGCGATTTTCTTGAATCTGCGGCGATCGAGGCGATTCGGAGCATCTGTGGCGAAGACGCAGTTTGATCTTGTAATTTCTGATATGGCCCCCAATTTAACGGGTATAAAAGACGTGGATCAGGCTGCTATGAGCGAATTGGTGGCAACCGCCGCTGTGTTTTCCCAAGAACTTCTGCATGAGAAAGGGGTTTTCGTGGCAAAGTTCTTTGAGGGGGTGGAGGCTAAACACCTCATCAGCGATCTAACGAAGCGCTTTAAATCCTGTCGAGTCAGAAAACCCCAGGCATCACGAGCTGAGAGCGCTGAGGTCTACGTAATTGCACGAAATCCCATTTGACATCCGCGTGACGGTCGGGAGAAGAAAATCAGGTCCGATGCCACCCGAATTGTATTGCTGTTAAAAAAGCCCGAAAATTAGAGGATCTCGTTTTCTTTCTGCCTAAAGTTCCGCGAAGAGCTCAATAAAAAATACCGTTATGAATAACCTGACTAAGAATCTCGTACTGTG
The DNA here is from genome assembly GCA_038131525.1 of Gammaproteobacteria bacterium. GTDB lineage: Bacteria > Pseudomonadota > Gammaproteobacteria > Arenicellales > UBA868 > UBA868. The sequence continues at coordinate 590,295 of JAYPPP010000001.1, forward strand.
GCTGGTGATAGCCATGGTTCTGATGGCTGTGTTCAACAATTTCGCGCCACAGCAGAGCAGGCAGGGACAAGAGATTGATTATTCCGTGTTCCTAGACGAAGTTGAGCGAGGTTCGGTCGAGCAGGTGACTATCGACGGGGCAACGATTTACATTCGTGGACACAACGGAGAACGCTACGTCACCTATTCTCCGGGCGATCCGGGGCTGGTAAATGATCTGCTGAAGGCGGATATCGTGATCAAGGCCCAAAAGGAAGAAGAGCCCTCTTTATTAATGCAGATCTTCATCAGCTGGTTCCCACTGTTGCTGCTCATTGGCGTTTGGGTATTCTTCATGCGTCAGATGCAGGGCGGGGGAGGCCGGGGAGCACTCAGTTTTGGGAAAAGCAAGGCACGTCTGCTCACTGAGGATAAAAACAACATTACATTCGCGGACGTCGCCGGTGTCGATGAAGCGAAGGAGGAGGTGGGGGAGCTCGTTGAGTTTCTTAAGGACCCATCTCGCTTTCAGAAACTCGGAGGGCGCATTCCCCGGGGCGTGCTGATGACGGGGAGTCCGGGTACCGGTAAGACGCTGTTGGCAAAAGCTATCGCCGGAGAGGCAAAAGTGCCGTTCTTCACGATCTCCGGATCGGATTTTGTGGAGATGTTTGTTGGCGTTGGCGCTTCGCGCGTTCGCGATATGTTTGAGCAGGCAAAGAAAAATGCGCCTTGCATTATCTTTATTGACGAAATTGATGCGGTAGGGCGGCAGCGTGGCGCCGGGTTGGGCGGAGGCCACGATGAGCGCGAGCAGACGCTTAACCAGTTACTGGTAGAGATGGACGGATTTGAGGGGCATGAGGGGATCATCGTGATTGCGGCAACAAACCGACCTGATGTGCTCGATCCGGCCCTGCTTAGACCAGGTCGATTTGATCGCCAGGTGCATGTACCGCTGCCCGACATTCGCGGTCAGAGAGGCAATTTTAAAAGTGCATATGCGTAAGGTGCCCGCCGCGAACGACGTTGATCCGGCAATCATCGCTCGTGGGACGCCCGGCTTTTCGGGAGCAGATCTCGCTAACTTGGTTAACGAAGCGGCGCTTTTTGCGGCTCGTGCTGGTCGGAAGACAGTGTCAATGGAACAATTTGAGCTGGCCAAGGACAAGGTCATCATGGGGGTTGAGCGTCGCTCGATCGTCATGCCTGAAGAGGAGCGGCTAAACACCGCCTATCACGAATCGGGCCACGCGGTTGTTGCAAAGGTGCTCGGAGACAATACGGACCCCGTCCATAAAGTGACCATCATCCCGCGCGGGCGAGCCTTGGGTGTCACGATGCAGTTACCCCAGGAGGATCGCTACAGCCACAACAGAGATTACCTGCTCGCCCGTATCGCCGTCCTGATGGGTGGTCGTATCGCCGAGGAGGTTTTTATGAATCAGATGACCACTGGGGCCGCGAATGATTTTGAGCAGGCGACAGGGCTGGCGCAAAAAATGGTTCAACGCTGGGGTATGAGTGATCAGTTGGGTCCTCGGGTGTATGGCGATAATGAGTCTGAGGTGTTTCTCGGCCGCGACGTGACGACCCATAGAAACATCAGTAACGCCACTGCCGAACAGGTGGATCAGGAAGTCAGCCGAATCATTGAGGAGCAATACACGCGGGCGCGAGAGATCATTGAGGGCCATCGGGAAATCATCGAAGTGATGGCCCATGCGCTTATGGACTGGGAGACCCTGGAGTCTGACCAACTGGATCAGATTATGCGCGGCGAGACTCCCCGTCCGCCCAGTTCTAGTGATGGCAACGACAAGCCGGGCGGGGGTGCGAAATCCAAAGAACGCCCCGAGATCAAGCCCAATATGGATGCTCCAGCAGGTGACTCGATCTAGCGTCATTATCGTCCCGTACTGCGCCTAACCCCAGTACGGGAATAACGTAGTAGATCTAGGGCAGTTCTGTGGCGGAATGGCTACCCGACGTCGGCGCGCCGACGGTCATGGGTATTCTTAATGTGACGCCGGATTCGTTCTCAGACGCGGGCTCATTTTTTTCTCACGAAAAAGCGATCGAACATGGGCGCCGTTTGGCCCGCGATGGAGCGCAAGTTGTGGACGTCGGGGGAGAGTCTACCCGGCCCGGCTCCCTTCCCGTTCCCATCGAGGAGGAGATCGGACGCGTTGTTCCGGTTGTTGCGGCGCTGAGCAGCGAGGGGATCCGGGTTTCTATCGATACCGGAAAGCCAGAGGTCATGGCAGCGGCGGTAGCGGCTGGTGCGTGCTGTATCAATGATGTTTACGCGTTGACACAGCCGGGTGCTTTGGACGTGGCCGTGGAGCTAAACGTTCCTGTGTGTCTTATGCACATGCAGGGGACGCCGGCGACAATGCAGGCGGATCCACAATACGATGACGTCGTGGCTGAGGTTTATCAGTTTCTCCACAATCGGGTGGAAGCCTGCTGCCGGGCGGGTTTGTCTACAGAGCGCCTCATTGTTGATCCCGGATTTGGTTTTGGTAAGACGCAAGGCCATAATGTGGCGTTGCTTGCGGCTCTCACTGAGTTTTTGAAATTGAAGATGCCGCTCATGGTAGGCGTGTCGCGAAAAGCGTTTGTTCGTCGGCTCTCGGGATGTGATTCGGGCGCGGATCTGGATAGAGCGAGTGCCCTCGTGGCTGTTCTCGCGGCCGAGCGCGGTGCGCGAGTTCTGCGTGTGCACGATGTTAAGACGACCGTGGAAATGCTTCGACTGTGGTCTGCGACTAGAGATGGGATGTCCTGGGGATTGGATCAGAATGTTGGTATGAGGTTATGAGCGCGCGGAAATATTTCGGCACAGATGGCGTACGAGGCGAGGTGGGAGTATCACCGGTTACGCCCGCTGAAGTTCTGCATCTCGGCTGGGCGGCAGGGAGAATTTTGGGCGCCGGCCACGCTCGAGGACGCGTGATTATTGGCAAGGACACTCGTATATCGGGTTATTTACTCGAATCTGCATTGGAGGCAGGTCTCAGTGCGGCCGGGGTGGATATAGCACTTACTGGGCCGTTACCGACGCCGGGCATCGCCTATCTTACGAGACAGGTTGGAGCGTGCGGCGGCATCGTGATTAGCGCTTCGCACAATCCATATCACGATAACGGGATCAAATTCTTTTCTGCATCCGGGCGTAAGCTCGACGATGAGACCGAGGAGAAAATCGAAGCGCTTATGGCAGAGTCGGTGCAGACAGTCGCACCGGAGGCCCTCGGCAAAGCGGAACGGTTGGTGGATGCAGTCCCCCGTTACGCAGAGCACTGCCGGAATACGCTGCCGCCCGGATTTCGCTTAGATGGTCTCAAGGTTGCCATGGATTGCGCAAATGGGGCCTCTTATCAGGTTGCACCCTTGGTGCTGCGTGAACTTGGGGCGACCGTTTCTTGTATCGGTATAGAGCCTGACGGTTTCAACATAAACCGCGATGGGGGTTCTACCCGGCCCGAGAATATTTGCGATTTAGTGCGTAAGACTGAATCGGATATCGGGATCGCTTTCGATGGGGATGCGGATCGGGTCATCCTGTCCGATGCCGCCGGCAATATTGTGAATGGCGACGGAATTCTTTTCCTGCTTAGTCGCCACTACAAGACCCGCGAAACCTTTGGCGGTGTGGTGGGCACGCTCATGACGAACTTGGGGGTGGAGCTCGCATGTCGGACCGAGGACATCCCCTTCATTCGAGCACAGGTGGGTGATCGGTTTGTACTCGAGGCGCTGATTCAGAAAGGTTGGAGCCTGGGCGGTGAGACCTCCGGGCATATTCTGTGTCTGGATCGAAGCACCACTGGAGATGGGCTTGTAGCTGCGCTCGCTGTCTTGGAAGTGATGCGTTCTACCGGGCGCTCGCTTTCGGAGCTTGTTTCTGATCTTGAGATGTTTCCACAATGCATGATCAATGTGCGACTAAAGGACCTCTCGCCGGGTGCAATCGCTGAGGATCACGCCGTGAGGTCAGCGGTTCAGCAGAGCGAGCAAGAACTGGGGGACCGCGGACGAGTCGTGCTGCGAGCTTCGGGGACCGAACCAATGGTGAGAGTGATGGTTGAAGCGGATAGTCAAACGGTGGCTGACCAATATGCCGATCGGCTCGCGGCAGTGGTCTCTTCGGTGCGTGCCTAGTCTACAGGCGTCGGTATATTGCAAAGTGTTGCAGCTTTGTCCACAAAAAACCGTTCATACGGGCGGTCGCGGTTGCGTCTTCTCAGGCGCATCGTTACCATTGCCGGCCTTCTTCGGGATGGTCCTGCCAGGTGAGGATTGAGGGGATTAGGCGATGCGGCGGCAAATGGTGGCAGGAAACTGGAAAATGAACGGCAGTCGCGCAATGGCGGATGAGCTGATCCGCGGCGTGATCGAGGGCCCGCGAGGATCGGGACCCGAAACCGCGGTGGACGTCGTTATATGTCCTCCGTTTACGTATCTTGAGCGGTCGGCTGCATTGCTGGCCGGCAGCGATGTGTCGCTAGGCGCACAAAATATAGATATCCACCCATCCGGCGCTTTTACGGGCGAAATTAGTGGCGAGATGCTGAAGGACGTGGGCTGTGATTACGTGATCGTTGGCCATTCCGAGCGACGGGCCCTGTACGGAGAATCCGACAAGCGGGTGGGTGAGAAGGCGAAGGCAGCTGTTGCCCAGGGACTCAAAGCAATTGTCTGTTTAGGTGAGACGGAGGAGGAGCGGGACCGGGGAGTGACCGCTGACGTCGTCACGCGTCAACTCCTGGCTGTCCTGGACGAAGCGGGTGGGAATATCTTTCCGGAATCGCTGGTCGCCTATGAGCCGGTTTGGGCCATTGGGACGGGACGCACAGCGTCAGAAGATGAAGCGCAGGAGGTGCACGCCCTTATTCGTGAACTCCTGCATAGCGTAAGCTCCGACGTCGCTGATGCCACTCGAATTCTCTACGGCGGTAGCGTCAAACCAGAGAATGCGAGCGGGTTGTTCTCGCAAACCGATATTGATGGTGGTTTAATTGGCGGCGCCTCGCTTAAGGCAACTGATTTTCTTGATATTATTTCGGCGGCAACATGACCTTATTAACAAGTATTTTTACAGTCGTCCACTTGATCGCGGCGATCGCGATCGTTGTGTTGGTGCTCCTGCAGCAGGGTAAGGGCGCCGATATGGGAGCGGCGTTTGGTGGCGGGTCATCCCAGTCGGTATTTGGCAGTCGAGGGTCGGCTAACTTCCTAAGCAGAACGACTGGAATATTAGCGACCGTTTTTTTTATAACTGGCTTGAGCCTCGCCTACATGTACACAAAGCAAAGCGCCACTCCGCGGAGCGTAATGGCAACCCAGGATGTCTCCACGCAGCAAGCGGGGCAAGGGGCGGATAGCAACGGGTCCTCAAATCAAAGTCAGGCGAGTCAAGATGTTCCTGTGATTCCGGGGTCGAGTCAAAATTAGTCGAACTGAATGCCTGGGTACTTCTTAACATTAATGCCGAAGTGGTGAAACTGGTAGACACGCCGTCTTGAGGGGGCGGTGGCGCAAGCCGTGCCGGTTCGAGTCCGGCCTTCGGCACCATTATTTGGTGCGTCCATCCACAGGTGCCTTTGTCGCGATGGATATGCAATTCTTTATCTCATCCTCTGTGAGTGACTGCCATGACAGGGACTCATCAATCGCCGCATCATAAGCTCATAGAGCTAAACGATCTCGTTGCAGATCGGGGGGTTTGGAGGCCGGCAGACGGTGGCCAAGACCTCAATTACTCCGATGGCTCGGAAACAGAGAAACGACTGGAGGCTATCCTGCGTTCGGCGTCCGATTTGGGTTGGCGATCGGCCGATTTTTTCGAGGGTTTTGAGGACTGGGCGCTTGATTATCATCTTTCACCCCGGCGAGGGAATCTGCTTCGCGCGTTATCGTTGAAATCCGGCTCGAGGATTTTTGAGGTAGGAGCAGGGTGTGGTGCTGTCTCGCGCTACCTAGGCGATAACGGCTATTTTGTCGATGCGCTTGAGGGCAGTGTCTCGCGGGCTCGCCTGGGATCTTTGCGTTGTTCTGATCTCGATTCGGTCGCATTCATTCACAGTAACTTCAACGCGTTCGAGTTGCCCCATCAAGTCTATGACGCAGTGCTCTTTATCGGGGTTCTGGAGTACGCCCGGCGATTCGGTGATCCTCTCGATGCTCCGCAGTTGGCTGTGCGCAAAATGCTCCAGAGAGCCCTCGGTGCGCTACAACCCGACGGCATTGTCGTGGTTGCGATCGAGAACCGGCTTGGTGCCAAGTATTTGTTCGGCGGCCCCGAGGATCACTTTGCCAGGCCTTGGGTGGGTCTTGCCAACTATCCGGATGTTGCAGCCGATAGCGGTATTACGACTTTTGACGCTAACACGTGGTCTTCCTTAATCGGCGACATGGGGTTATGTCATAGGTTTCTTTATCCGCTTCCGGACTACAAGCTTCCCGAGGCCGTGATCAGTGCATCCGGCCTTTCGCGCCCTGAGGTGACATCCCTGCTTTGGCAGTATGGTCCAGCGCATCGCGCGCCCAGATCCGAGCCGTTAACACCCGAAAGGCTGCAGACAATAGCGCTTCAAGATGCAGGGCTGTTCGGGCATTTCGCCGACTCTTTTTGCATCGTTATTGCTAAAGCCTCCGAAACCCTGCAAGAGCGCTGCCCCTATGATTGGACCGTCTTTGATGACCAACGCTCCGGCGTTGAGAACGGACTGGCGGCTCGTGTAGGTGAGGTAGCGGCGCGTACGTTTTTAGAGGCGTCTAGCCAGGCGATAGCTATCCCGGAGGGGGAGCCATTGGGGCGTTTTTGGCTCCGGGTACTCGCCAGCGCCACCGATCTTGCCGGATTTGCCCGCCTTCTCTCGTTGCAAGTTGAGCAATGGACAAGCTTGCCACAGAAGGGCTCCTACGCGAGTCAGCTGGTTGATCAAGAAGGAAAACTTATTCCGGCAAATTTCCCATGGTCGATGCGGTCGAGGGGGGAGAAAGCCAATCGGATCGAGGTGCCGAAAACCGGTGAAGACTGGGTTATCGATGCGCTCCGGCATTTTTGGCATGAGGCCGCAGATGATCTCGTCAAGGTCGGCGGATTGCGGCTCGGACCCTCAGTAGAGGAGTTCATCTCCCAAGTTCGGGATGCGCAGAGTGGGCAGTTTCGGGGGAGAAATAGAGACACAACAGTCGCGATCTATTGGCGAACTTCCGCGCACTCATTTTCTGAGCAAAGGCGACTGGCTCAGTCCGTACCTCGGGAGGGTGCTCATAAGATCGTTTTCAGGCCGGTCGAACCTTTGATCGGGGTGACAGGTATTCGGATTGATCCCTGTGACCATGAGCTCGAGGCTGATAAAGATCGGGTTTGGGTAGAGAGATTAACGATCTTGGGCTCGACGCCGGACGACACGCTTAACCTAACGAAAGACGCCCTACATGCGGTCATTATGGAGACGCATGAGCTACAAATTGATGTTCACGAAGAGGGCTTGCAGTTACAGATATCAGGTAGGGATCCCTGGTTCACCATTGACGTCGCCGGGAGCGGTATAGGAGCTTTAGGGGTCATCGGGGGGGTGGAGATGCAATTGCGCTGGCTTGATAACTAAGCCCGAGATACGCATTCCTTAGCGGTCGTTTCATTGACCGTAAACACACATAAGACTAGAATTTCGCTTTCGTTTTTCGGCGCCCACCGCCGGCTTCATTCGCGATCGAATGCTCTCAAATTACGTGCCTTTGCTCCTTTTCCTGGTGACAGGAATTGTTATAGGAAGTGTTGCGCTTCTTGCAGGCAAGGTCCTGAGTCCGCGAAATCCTTACCCCGCCAAACTTGCTGCGTACGAGTGTGGATTCGAGGCGTTTGAGGACGCGCGGATGAAGTTTGATGTTCGCTATTACCTCGTCGCCATTCTGTTCATTATCTTTGATCTCGAGATCGCCTTCTTGTTCCCGTGGGCGATTGTGCTGGACGAGATTGGCGTATTCGGCTTTCTGGCCATGATGGTATTTCTCGGAATTCTCGTCGTCGGTTTCGTCTATGAGTGGATGAAAGGGGCGCTGGAATGGGAGTAGCCGTCAATGTCGCTTGAAGGGGCGCTTTCACAGGGTTGGGCGACTGCTCGACTTGACGATCTGATTAACTGGGCGAGGACCGGCTCAATGTGGCCGATGACGTTCGGTCTTGCATGCTGCGCGGTCGAGATGATGCATGCGGGCGCCTCCAGGTACGACTTAGATCGGTTTGGCGTTATTTTTCGTCCGAGCCCCAGGCAGTCCGATGTCATGATTGTTGCTGGCACGCTGACGAATAAGATGGCACCTGCGCTTCGGCGCGTGTACGACCAGATGCCTGAGCCGCGGTGGGTGATCTCTATGGGCTCCTGTGCAAACGGCGGCGGGTATTACCACTATTCCTACTCGGTCGTTCGGGGCTGTGATCGCATTGTGCCGGTTGATGTCTACGTTCCGGGTTGCCCCCCAACGCCCGAGGCATTGATGTACGGCATCATCCAGTTACAGAAGAAAATAAAGCGTGACGACACCATCGCTCGCTGAGGACTCTGAGCATTTGGCGGCGGTAGATGGTTTCTCTGCCGCGCTGAGCGCATTAGCGGACGGTCACAATGTCATCGCGTCGTACTCGTTCGGGGAATGGACCTTAGAGGTTCCCAGGCCGGAGCAAGTGCGTGTTTTAAGAGCTCTTAGGGATTCCGCTTCGTTTAGGTTTGAACAGCTGATTGATCTTTGCGGCGTTGACTATTCCGAACACGCTGCTGGAGCGGACGACCGCTCAAAGCGTTTTGCGGTGGTGTATCACTTGCTGTCAGTGAGTCAGAACCGTCGGGTTCGGGTCGTGGTGTATCTGCCTGAGGATCAACCGATTATTAACAGCGTCATTGGTCTCTGGGAGAGCGCCAACTGGTATGAGAGAGAGGCATTCGACCTTTTTGGCATCTTGTTTGAAGGCCACCCGGACCTTAGACGCTTGTTGACCGACTACGGTTTCGTAGGGCATCCGTTTCGAAAGGATTTTCCTCTGAGCGGGCACGTTGAGATGCGATTTGACGAAGAAAGAGGCAGGGTGGTTTACGAGCCGGTGTCGATCGATCCACGGGTGACTGTACCGCGGGTGGTGCGACGGGAGATGTCGGAGTGACTGAGATCCGCAACTACACGATGAATTTCGGTCCACAGCATCCCGCAGCCCACGGCGTGCTCAGATTGGTGATGGAGATGGATGGGGAAGTTGTTGAACGTATTGACCCGCATATCGGGCTGTTGCATCGCGCAACTGAAAAGTTAGCGGAAAGTAAGCCGTACAACCATAGCATCGGCTACATGGATCGGCTGGATTACGTGTCGATGATGTGTAACGAGCACGCCTACGTGCTCGCGATCGAGAAGTTGCTGGGCGTCACGCCGCCGTTGAGAGCGCAATACATCCGGGTCATGTTCTCAGAAATCACGCGGATTCGAAACCACCTGCTCTGGATTGCGGCCCACGGTCTTGATATTGGTGCGATGGCGGTTTTTCTCTACGCATTCCGCGAGCGCGAGGATTTATGCGACATCTATGAGGCGACTTCGGGTGCGAGGCTGCATGCCGCTTATTTCCGCCCGGGTGGGGTGTACCGGGATTTGCCAGATCAGATGCCGAAGTTCAGCGCATCGCGCGTGCATACAGAAAAAGAAGTGCGCGCCAAAAATGCGAATCGCGAAGGTTCGGTATTGGATTTCATTGAGTCGTTTGTGGACCGATTCCCGGCTTGTGTGGATGAGTATGAGAATCTCCTCACCGACAATCGGATCTGGAAGCAGCGAACGGTTGATATTGGGATCGTGTCCCCGGAGCGCGCGCTACAGCTTGGATTTACGGGTCCCATGCTGCGTGGTTCGGGTGTTGAGTGGGATTTGCGACGGAAACAGCCCTACGAGGTGTATCCGGAGCTCAGCTTCGATATCCCTGTGGGTGTGACGGGTGATTGTTATGACCGGTATCTGGTTCGCGTTGAAGAAATGCGTCAGTCCAATGAGATTATTCGGCAGTGCGTACGCTGGTTAAGGGCGAATCCCGGCGCGGTCATGCTCGATGATCACAAGCTTGCGCCGCCGTCGCGCACGGATATGAAGGACGATATGGAGTCCCTGATCCATCACTTTAAACTGTTTACCGAAGGCTATAGCACCCCGAGCGGGCAGGTATATCAAGCTGTCGAGGCACCCAAGGGGGAGTTTGGGATCTATATCGTGTCCGATGGGGCCAACAAGCCGTATCGATTGAAGATCCGGGCTCCCGGATTTGCGCACCTCGCATCTCTGGATGAAATGGCGCGCGGGCACATGCTCGCAGATGTTGTCGCAATTATCGGTACACAAGACATTGTGTTTGGAGAGATTGACCGATGAGTGCTGGCGGGTTGTCCTTAGAAGTGATTGCAAAAATCGAGGCCGAGGCGAAGAAATATCCGACCCGTCGCGCTGCGGTGAAATCCGCCTTGCGATACGCCCAAGCGGAACACGGTTGGATTACAGATACTATTGTGTCGGAGGTGTCCGACCTTTTGGGTTTGCGGCCGATAGAGGTATACGAGGTGGCTACCTTCTACGATATGTTCTATACCCAGCCTATCGGACGACATCCGATCCGGGTCTGCACGAACGTATCCTGCAAACTTCGAGGCGCTGACCAAGTGGTCAACGCCCTATGTGGCGCTTTAGGCGTAAAGCTTGGGGAGGTAACGGAAGACGGCAGGTTCACCGTCCTTGAGGCGGAGTGTCTCGGCGCCTGCGGCGGCGCGCCGATGATGGCCGTTGGTAACGACTACCACGAGGACCTGGATCCGGATACTGTCGCGAATCGCCTTGAGGGATATGCATGACGACTCAAGGGCAAGTGCGAGTGTGTCTGCCGCCGGAGGGTATCGATGCGCCTTGGACGCTCGATTCTTACCGAGCGCGAGGCGGGTACGACGCGTGGGAGAAGGTGCTCAAAGAGAAAACCTCTCGGGAAGATCTCATTGAGGTGATTAAGGCCTCAGGGCTGCGCGGTCGTGGGGGAGCTGGGTTCCCCACCGGTTTAAAACTAAGCTTCATGCCTCGTGACGCCGCAGGTCAGAAGTATATTGTCTGCAATTCGGATGAAAGCGAGCCAGGAACCTTTAAGGATCGCGACATTCTCCGCTTCAACCCACATCAAGTTATTGAGGGGATGGCGCTGGCGGGGTACGCGATCGGCGCTACCGTGGGTTACAACTACATTCGCGGGGAGTATTTCGAACCCTGGAGTCGATTTGAGCAGGCGCTAATCGAGGCGCGAGAAGCCGGACTTCTGGGTGCCGATTTATTGGGGTCTGGTATTGAGTTTGAACTGCATTCTCAGCGAGGTGCGGGGGCCTACATCTGCGGCGAGGAGACGGCACTTCTGGAGTCTTTAGAAGGAAAGAAGGGGCAGCCACGATTCAAGCCACCGTTTCCCGCCCAGGTCGGCGCCTTCGGCAAGCCCACCACAATAAACAACACCGAAACGCTTGCCTCAATTCCCCCGATTATCCGAAATGGCGCGCAGTGGTTCTCGGGGATGGGCGTCGCAAACGCTGGCGGCACAAAAATATTTTCGGTTTCCGGGCACGTAAACCGACCGGGAAATTATGAGGTACCCCTCGGGCTACCCTTCAAGGATCTGCTTGAGATGGCAGGTGGCGTATTGAATGGTGGGCGACTTAAGGCGGTTATACCCGGTGGATCCTCGGTACCGGTGGTACCAGGTGATCTGATGATGACCGCGACCATGGATTATGACGGGTTATCCAAGATTGGATCTGCCCTCGGTGCGGGCTCGGTGATCGTGATGGATCACACCACATGCATGGTGTCGGTGCTCGAGAGAATTTCCTACTTCTACTATGTGGAATCCTGCGGGCAATGCACGCCGTGTCGTGAGGGAACCGGCTGGCTTTACCGTATGCTGAACCGCATCCGCTGTGGTGATGGCCTGCCATCGGATATCGATCAACTGAAGTCCGTGGCCGATCGCATTGAAGGTCGCACGATTTGCGCTCTGGGCGATGCGGCGGCGTGGCCTGTGCAAAGTTTCTTGAAGCATTTTCGCCATGAGTTCGAAGCGATGGTGTCTTCAAATCAGAAGGTAGCGTAATGGACGCAGCCTCGACCATCACAATCACTATCGACGGTCGGGAAGTTTCCGTTCGACCCGGCAGTATGCTGATTGAGGCCGCAGATAAGATCGGCGTTTACATCCCGAGATTCTGCTATCACCCCAAGTTATCAATCGCCGCGAATTGCCGGATGTGTCTGGTAGAGGTTGAAAAAGCGCCGAAGCCGCTGCCGGCCTGCGCTACCCCGGTGAGCGATGGCATGGTCGTCAAAACGCGCTCGGCACTGGCGGTCGAGGCACAGCAGGGGACAATGGAGTTCCTGCTGATTAATCATCCCTTGGATTGTCCTGTCTGTGACCAGGGGGGTGAGTGTCCGCTTCAAGACCAGGCGATGGGTTTTGGACAGGATTTTTCACGGTTCGAGGAGCAAAAGCGCGTCAAGGATGCACTCGACCTCGGCCCGCTGGTAGCGACGGCAATGACACGCTGTATTCACTGTACGCGCTGCGTTCGGTTTGGAAGAGAAGTTGCCGGCACCATGGAATTGGGTGCCACCGGTAGAGGCGAGGACATGACGGTCGAGACCTATCTCGGGGGTTCTGTCGATAGCGAGGTCTCCGGAAACATTATTGATCTTTGTCCGGTAGGCGCCCTGACCTCTAAGCCCTATCGGTTCAGTGCTAGGCCATGGGAACTTCTGAGTCATGCGGCGATTAGTCCCCACGATAGTCTTGGCTCTAATCTGAATCTGCAAACTGTTCAGAAGACATTAAAACGCGCCGTGCCGCGCGAAAATGAGGAGGTCAATAGCTGTTGGATCTCGGACAGAGATCGTTTTTCCTATGAAGGTGCTGAGAGCGACGACCGGCTACTGCAGCCTATGATTCGGGCGAATGGTGGATTGCAGGAAGTATCCTGGGAAGAGGCGCTTAAGGCGGCGTCAGAGGCGATTCGCTCTGGTGGAGGAGTATCAGACGGCTTGTCAGCTTTGATTCATCCTATGAGCTCGCTCGAAGAGAGTTATCTGCTGCAAAAAATGATGAGGGCGATGGGCTCTTCCAATATTGACCATCGGCTTTGGCAGCGAGACTTTCAGGATGACGCCTATGCGCCGGCTTTTCCCGGTCTTGAGACGGCGGTCTCCGATGTTTCTGCCCTAGGGCGTCTTTTGTTAATCGGCGCTAACCCGAGAAAAGAAGTCCCGTTACTTGGACTGCGTATCCGTGAGATGACCCTCACCGGCGGTCTCGTAGGGGTGTTGGGCCAACGCGGCATTGACGCGAATTTTGACGTTCATACCGAGGTGTTGGTCCGACCTGACCGCATGGCCGGCGCGCTTTACCAGTTGCTCTGCGGTATGGAGGGTGGGCGAGAACGTGTTCCAGCGTCGCTTCACTACCTAGAGGCGGTTTCGGTACCTGCCGCGGGCTTAGACCGTTTGAGGGACATGCTTCGAGACTCCAGCGGCGCAAAAGGGATTATCCTTGGGGAACAGGCGCTATCCCATCGCCACGGTTCTGCGTTGCGGGTACTTGCCTCGATTCTTGCCCAGTTGTTGGACGCCTCCTTCGGAATGCTCGCGCCCGCCAATGGAGCAGGGGCCTGGTGGAGTGGGGCGGTGCCTCACCGCCTGCCTGGCGGCAAGCGCTCAGAGTACGTCGGGCTGAATGCTTCAGCCATGCTGAGCACACACCCCAAAACGGTCATCCTTTACGGCCTTGAACCGGCGCTCGATCACCAGGATCCGGTCTCCCTGAGGAATTTTTTGAGTAGGGCGAACCATGTCATTTCGCTCAGCGCGTTTCGCTCCGCCGTGCCTGAACAAGCGACCGTGGTGCTGCCCGTTACCCCGTTTACAGAGTCAGCGGGATCATTTCTCAATCTGAATGGACATTTGCAATTCTCGCGAGCAGCGCTTGAGCCGAAAGGCGAGTCGAGGCCGGGTTGGAAAGTACTTCGTGTCCTTGCTAATTTTCTATCTCTTGACGGGTTCGATTATCAGGACGTCTCCGAGGTGCTGAGGGAGCTCCCGTCGGTCGCCATGAATAGCGCCCGAGTGGATGTGCCAATGGAGTTTGTGGTCTCCGCGACTGATGAACCTGAGCCTGCGATTGAGCGCAACGGCTGCTTTATGGCCACACATACCGTGCCCATCTACTCCGGCGACCCTGTCGTGCGTCGTGCGACGGCTCTAAATAAAACACGTGATGGCGAGCGGGCCAAGGTCTTTTCGATGAACCCTAAGGATCTTGCGGGTCTCGAGTGTCGCGAGGGCGACCTGCTGAGGGTTACCGATCGCGACAGCGCGGTCTGTCTTGCCGTGCGCGAAGAGCCCGGCGTCCTCGAGGGATGCGTCGGCATCCCGCTGGGTCAAGCTGCAACCGGCGTATTGGGGGCCTCCGTTCAAGTTACTGTGGAGAAGGTATCTTCTCGTGATTGATTTGGCTGTCAACGTCTGGACCTCATTGCCCCTCGTTCTGCAGATGGGGTTAAAGATTGCGGCCATTGTTCTGCCGCTACTTCTGATGGTTGCCTACTACACGCTGGCAGAACGGAAGGTGCTCGCCTACATGCATGTTCGGGTAGGGCCAAATCGTGTTGGACCACGCGGACTTCTGCAGCCGATTGCGGATGCGGTCAAGTTGATGTTCAAAGAGATGATCATCCCTACAAACGCGGACCGGTACCTGTTTGTGATCGCGCCTGTGCTTGCGCTGGCACCTGCGTTGGGTGCGTGGGCCGTGATTCCCTTCACTGATACCCTGATTCTTGCGGATATCGATGCGAGTCTTCTGTACGTGCTCGCGCTGACCTCTATGGGTGTGTACGGCGTGGTGATTGCAGGATGGGCGTCCAATTCAAAATATGCGTTCTTGGGGGCCATGCGCTCCGCAGCTCAAATCGTGGCGTACGAGATAGCGATGGGGTTCGCGTTGGTAGGTGTCCTTATGGCCGCCGGATCGCTGAATCTGCGCGAGATCGTGGTTGCGCAGGCGGGGGGGATCCATCAGTGGTATTTCTTGCCCTTATTTCCGCTTTTTATCGTTTATCTGATCAGCGGCGTCGCCGAGACCAATCGGTCCCCATTTGACGTGGCGGAAGGCGAGTCAGAAATTGTGGCGGGCTTTCACGTGGATTACTCAGGAATGGGATTCGCGGTCTTCTTCCTCGCCGAATACGCCAACATGATTCTTATCTCAGCGCTGACGGTGATCATGTTTCTTGGGGGTTGGCACGCGCCTTTGCCCTTTGCGCCATTTACCTGGGTCCCGGCGATAGGTTGGTTCTTCATCAAGCTGGCTGCAATCGCTTTCTTATTCCTCTGGTTTCGAGCCACGTTCCCGCGCTATCGGTACGATCAAATCATGCGCCTCGGTTGGAAAGTGTTCATCCCAGTCACGCTGGTATGGATTGTTGTCATCGGTGTTGCCCGTTTTTATTCGCCGGTAGGCCACTGGTTCGCCTAACGAGGATCGCACCATGATTTCAAGATTTATCAAGACATGGTTCTTGCCAGAGTTGATTCGAGGTCTCTCCGTAACCGGCAGCTATTTCTTCAAAAAGAAATTTACTATTCAGTATCCGGACGAAAAGACCCCAAAGTCGCCGAGATTCCGTGGCCTGCACGCGTTGCGGCGTTACCCGAACGGCGAGGAGCGCTGCATCGCATGTAAGTTATGCGAGGCCGTATGCCCCGCGCTCGCGATCACGATTGAATCGGAGGAGCGAGAAGACGGGACGCGCCGCACCACCCGATACGATATTGATCTGTTCAAGTGCATCTACTGCGGCTATTGTGAGGAGGCCTGTCCGGTGGACTCTATCGTGCTCACAGATATCCACGAGTATCACTTCGAGACCGGGGCCTCGGGAACGATCAGCAAGGCGGATTTATTGCAGATCGGTCAGACCCACGAGCAGGCAATCGCCAAGGCACGCGAGGCGGACGCGGCTTTCCGATAAAGATGAACTTTCTTCAGAGCATCTTTTATATCTTTGCGACCATTCTTGTGGTGTCGAGCCTGTTGGTGGTTACGGTAAGAAACCCAGTCCGGGCGGCGTTGTTTCTGGTCTTGGCCTTTTTTAGCGCGGCCTGTCTGTGGCTCACCCTAGAAGCCGAATTTTTGGCGATTGCCTTGGTGTTGGTCTACGTGGGCGCGGTAATGGTGTTGTTCCTCTTTGTCATCATGATGCTGGATATCGACATCGCGAAGATGCGGGCGGGCTTCACCAACTATCTGCCGCTTGGATTAGTGGTCGCCGTCCTGATGGCTTTAGAGCTGGGGCTCGTCATGGTCTCGAAGGAATTCGGATCGGCGAATTTGCCCCGCCCTACGGGTCAACCGGCTACGTACAGTAATACAGAGGCGTTGGGCCAGCTGGTGTATACCGACTACGTGTTCGCCTTCGAGTTAGCCGCGGTGATTTTGCTGGTCGCGATCGTTGCGGCGATCGCGCTGACCTTGCGACGTCGACCTGCCACCCGATACCAAGCGCCGGAGCGCCAAGTTAAGGTGCGCAAGGAAGATCGGGTTCGCTTAGTGACGATGCCCTCTAGTCCCGAGGACGGCGCATGATCCCTTTGTCGCATTATTTGATTGTGGGCGCGCTGCTTTTCGCAATAAGCGTTGTCGGGATATTCCTTAACCGAAAAAACCTCGTGATCATATTGATGGCGATTGAATTGCTGTTACTGGCTGCGAATATGAACTTCGTTGCTTTTTCGCACTATTTGCAAGACTTGTCCGGCCAGGTGTTTGTGTTTTTCATTCTGACTGTCGCGGCGGCCGAAGCCGCGATCGGGCTCGCGATATTGATCGTCCTCTTTCGAACCCGACGCTCGATTAACGTCCAGGACCTGGATCGCCTCAGAGGCTAAAGGGCGAAAAGAGTACAGATGGCTAATCCGCAAACTATCTACTTGCTCATTCCGCTTCTGTGTCTGGGCGCCGCTGTAGGAGCAGGATTTCTTGGGTCCTATATTGGTCGGTCCAATGCGCATCGGGTGGCGATCGCCGGCGTAGGCTCAGCCTTCTTGCTTAGCTGCTGGGTTGCTTGGGACGTATTCCACGGCGGATATTTCAACGGTCCGGTGTACGTCTGGGCCATCAGCGGCGGGATTCGCTTTGAGATCGGGTTTTTGATCGACCCGCTCTCGGCGGTGATGATGGTGATTGTGACCTTTGTCTCGCTGATGGTGCACATTTACACGATTGGCTATATGGCAGACGATCCGGGCTACAGCCGATTCTTCGGTTACATCGCCCTGTTTACTTTCGCAATGCTGATGCTGGTGATGTCGAACAACTTTCTCCAGCTCTTTTTTGGCTGGGAGGGTGTAGGCCTTGTCTCGTACCTCCTCATCGGGTTTTGGTACGAGCGGGAGTCGGCTATCCGTGCGAATTTAAAGGCGTTTCTGGTCAATCGTGTTGGCGACTTTGGCTTTATTCTTGGTATCGCTGCGGTTCTCGTTCTTTTTGGAACCTTGGATTACGCAGAAGTGTTCCAGGCGGCCCCAAGTGCGCGGGACGCCACGTTGGGAGGGCTCGGAACAGATTGGCATGCCATCACCGTGATTTGCTTGTTGCTTTTCGTGGGGGCGATGGGTAAGTCGGCACAGGTACCGCTTCACGTCTGGCTGCCGGACTCTATGGAAGGGCCGACGCCAATCTCTGCGCTGATTCATGCGGCGACCATGGTTACCGCGGGTATTTTTCTGGTGGCTCGAATGTCGCCACTCTACGAGATGTCGGTCGTGGCTTCCACGAGCGTGCTGATTGTTGGCGCTCTGACGGCGCTTTTGATGGCGTTCGTGGCGGTGGTGCAGACTGACATTAAGCGGGTAGTCGCCTATTCGACACTGTCGCAACTCGGGTACATGACCGTAGCGCTGGGAGTTTCTGCCTATTCGGTTGCGATCTTCCATTTGGCTACCCATGCATTCTTCAAGGCGCTCTTATTTCTCGCTGCGGGATCAGTGATCATCGCAATGCATCACGAACAAGACATGCGTCGAATGGGTGGGCTTCGCCGCCTCATGCCGGTCACGTATCTCACGTGCCTCATTGGTTCGTTGGCTCTTGCGGGTATTCCACCATTTGCGGGTTTTTTCTCGAAAGATGCGATCATAGAAGCGGTACACCATTCGAGCATGCCAGGCGCGGATTTCGCCTACGTTGCCGTGCTCCTTGGGGTAGTGTTGACAGCGTTTTATTCCTTCCGCCTTGTGTTTATGGCGTTCCACGGTCCATCGCGGGTGGATGCCCACACCCGGGAACACCTCCATGAGTCGCCTTGGGTTGTGACGCTGCCCTTGATTCTGCTGGCTATACCGTCAGTCATCGCCGGCTTTTTGCTTGTGGGCCCTGTATTCGATGGATCTTTGTTGGGCGACAGCGTAGCTGCGCCCTCCGCCGATGGACATTCCTTATCGCTTAGTGCGGCAGCAATGCTTTCGCACGCGCCGTTGTCTATTCCGTTCTGGCTAGCGATTCTGGGTATTGGCCTTGCATGGGTTTTTTATTCGCTTAGGCCAGATTGGCCGGAGGCAGTTGCCAACCGCCTTGGGGGCATCCATCGGCTACTTTTAAACAAGTACGGTTTCGATGATTTCTACCAGCGGGTGTTTGCCGATGGATCACGCACGCTCGGCAACATGTTCTGGATGTCGATTGACCGAAAGGTCATCGATGGGTGGCTGGTTAACGGCTCGGCAGCGATCGTTGATCGATCGTCTAGTCTTTTTCGACGACTGCAGAGCGGTTTTGTGTATCACTACGCCTTCGCAATGATCATCGGCCTTGTTGGTCTTACCTCCTGGCTTTTCTTCGCTTAATGCTTAATGAGTGAAGGCAGTGGATCTTTTCAATAATCATCTACTTTCTTTTCTGATTTGGTTTCCCGTGCTCGGCGGTTTGGTCGTGTTACTCACGGGCAATGACCGGCGCGCGGCGGCGGCACGGTGGATCGCGCTAGCGACGGGGCTGATCACGTTCTTCGTCAGTGTCCCACTTTGGGTTCGCTTCCAGCGCGGTGTCCCGGACATGCAGTTCGTAGAGAAGACGGATTGGATCAGTCGATTCCATATCGAGTATTTCCTTGGAGTGGATGGCATTTCTATGCCGCTCGTACTGTTGACTACGCTCCTGACCGTTGTGGTTATCGTTGCGGGTTGGGAGGTCATCAAAGTCCGCGTTGCCCAGTATTTCGCTGCCTTTCTTATCATGGAAGGTTTGATGATCGGCGTGTTCTGCGCGCTGGACGGAGTCCTTTTTTATCTGTTCTGGGAAGCCATGCTGATCCCCATGTTTCTGATCATTGGCGTTTGGGGCGGAGCGAACCGAGTCTACGCGGCAATCAAGTTTTTCCTGTATACGCTGTTGGGCTCGCTTCTCATGTTGGTGGCCTTACTCTATCTGTACAATGCTGCTGGGGGCTCGTTCGATCTACTCGAGTACCATAGTCTGCCTCTTACGGGCTCGGTCCAGACCCTCATCTTTCTCGCTTTTTTTGCTGCATTCGCGGTAAAGGTGCCTATGGTTCCCGTTCACACCTGGCTTCCTGATGCGCACGTCGAAGCGCCCACCGGGGGCTCTGTGATTCTGGCGGCTATTACCTTGAAGATGGGCGGGTACGGTTTTCTCCGCTTAGCGATGCCTATCGCGCCGGATGCTGCGCAGGATCTGGCGTGGATCGTAGTTGCGCTGTCGCTTGTCGCGGTTGTGTACATCGCGCTCGTCGCTTTAGTTCAACGCGATATGAAGAAACTGATTGCGTATTCTTCGATTTCACATATGGGTTTCGTGACGCTGGGGTTTTTCGTGTTTAACGCGCAGGCGATGGAAGGGGCGGTAGTGCAGATGATCTCGCACGGATTTGTCTCGGGGGCACTTTTTCTTTGCGTTGGTGTCCTTTACGACCGCCTCCATTCGAGAGAAATTGCCACTTACGGCGGGGTGATCAAGTCGATGCCGGCCTTCGCATTTTTCATGGTGTTCTTTGCGATGGCTAACGCGGGTTTGCCAGGTACATCAGGTTTCGTTGGCGAGTTTCTCGTGATTCTAGGAACGTTCTCTGTCAGTGGTTTCTACGCCACCGTCGCCGCATTAACCCTGATCGTTGGCGCAGCCTATACCCTGTGGATGGTGAAGCGAGTGGTTTTCGGTGCGATCAGCAATCCTGATGTCGGTAGTCTCTCGGACCTCAATCGTAGAGAGTTCTGGATGCTCGGCAGTATGGCGGTGGCCGTGTTGATACTGGGTGTTTGGCCGGCCCCATTGCTTGAGGTGATGGAGTCGTCGGTGACACATCTGCTAACGCACCTGGCGGAGTCAAAACTATGATGACTTTCAGCGCACTCCAAGTTGACCTCATTACGCCCGAGATTTTTCTATGTGCAGCGGCGTGTGTCATTCTGCTGATCGAGTTGATCACGAAACCGCAGAGACCCTGTGCGGCAGCCTGGCCGCTCACGGTCGTCTCGCTCCTGGTCGGCGCATGGCTGGCCTTTAGTCAGATGGATCAAGCTGCGACTCTTGGGCTGAACGGTCTGATCATTGCCGACCCGATGTCGGCGTTGCTCCGGGGGTTGACCTGCGTCGTGACGGCAGTGGCCTTGTTCTATGCTCGCGCATACAGCGAAGCCCGCGAAGTGTGGCGAGTTGAGTATTTGATTCTGGCGCTATTCGGAGTCGTCGGCATGATGACAATGATCGGGGCTGCTCATTTGCTCACCCTGTATGTAGGGATTGAGTTACTGGCCCTATGCCTTTACGGCATGATTGCTATGCAGCGCGATGCGGTCGAGGCCGCAGAGGCTGCTATGAAGTACTTTATCCTCGGTGCGTTGGCTTCGGGGTTGCTACTCTATGGGATGTCCTTGCTGTACGGGTTAACGGGCACGCTCTCTTTATCGGAGATCAGCTCCAGTACGCTCACCCATCTGGCGCCGGGCAGTTTGCCCCTCATGCTAGCCATCGTCATGGTTGTAGCGGGTCTGCTCTTCAAGCTCGGCGCGGTTCCATTTCATATGTGGGTGCCGGACGTTTATGAAGGCTCTGCGACCGGGACCACGCTGTATCTCTCGGCCGTGCCGAAGCTTGCGGCCTTCGCGATACTCTATCGATTACTCTTTCAAGGGCTCGGCGGGTGGCTTGAGATCTGGCAGGACGTACTTCTGGTTGCTGGGATACTGTCGATTGGCCTTGGAAATATCATTGCCATCGCGCAGACCAGCCTCAAGCGGCTGCTCGCCTATTCAACGATCTCGCATATGGGATTTTTGCTCCTGGGCTTCGCATCTGGTTCCAGCAGCGGATTCGCCGCCTCGATGATGTACGCCGTGGTTTATTCGGTTACTACGCTTGCTGTGTTTGGAGGCATGCTAGCCCTCTCCCGAGCAGGCTTCGAATCGGATCAGCTTGATGACCTTCGAGGACTTAATCGGCGGAACCCTTGGCTTGCGTTTCTTATGCTTATCGTGGTTTTTTCTTTGGCCGGAATCCCACCGACCGCCGGATTTTTCGCTAAGTTATTGGTGCTTCAGGCGGCATTAGAGGCGGGATTTATTGAGATTGTCATCGCTGCCGTTTTGTTCGCCGTTGTGGGTGCGTTTTATTACCTTCGCATCGTAAAATTGATGTACTTCGACGACCCGCGCCCGGATTTGCTTGCCGCGGCGTCACATTCATACGGGCCCGGCGTGCTGCTTGCCCTTTCCGTGAATTCGATTCTTATTGTTGCGATTACGCCTTGGGTCGGGGTCATTATTGAGATGGTTTCAAAGACGATCTGAGTCCGCGAAAAAGCGTCTCGGCCGCATCAAACCACCGACTTTTCAGCGCTATTTTTTGGTCGAATCGGCTTCGGAAAAAGCCGCTCCTGTGGTAAAATTTAGGCTGTAAAAACAGCGCTTTCCCGCTCTCTTATGGCGCCGCCGGCGGGAGCGAACCCCTCGAGAAATTCCGCGCAAAAACGTCGCCTATTTCTGTCAATGGATGATATTGCCAAAGAGACATTTCCTGCTAATTTAGAGCAGGAAATGCGTCAGTCCTATCTCGATTACGCGATGAGCGTTATCGTGGGCAGGGCGTTGCCTGATGTACGGGACGGACTTAAACCCGTGCACCGGCGGGTTCTCTACGCCATGGCGGAACTGGGCAACGACTGGAATAAAGCCTACAAGAAATCTGCACGCGTGGTCGGTGATGTGATTGGTAAATACCATCCTCATGGCGACTCCGCGGTATACGACGCGATCGTTCGCTTGGCGCAGCCTTTCTCCCTGCGATACCCCCTGGTGGACGGTCAAGGTAACTTCGGTTCGGTTGATGGCGACGCGCCCGCAGCGATGCGCTACACCGAAATAAGGCTCGCGCGTATCGCGCATGAATTATTAGATGACCTAGATAGGGAGACCGTTGATTTCGTCCCCAACTATGACGAAACAGAAAGCCAACCCGCGGTTCTTCCTGCGCGTTTTCCGAATCTTCTTGTGAACGGATCGGCGGGAATAGCCGTGGGAATGGCGACCAACATACCGCCACATAATCTCACTGAGACAATCGATGCGTGTCTTGCCATTATCGACGATCCCGCAGTGAGCTTGGAAACGCTCCTGGAGATTATTCCGGGTCCGGATTTCCCCACAAGCGGCATCATCAACGGCAGTCGCGGAATACGAGAAGCCTATCGGACGGGCAGGGGCCGGATTCACGTACGCGCTCGCGTAGAGACCGAAAAGATCGGGTCCTCAGATCGTGTGGCATTGGTGGCAACTGAGCTGCCCTATCAGGTTAACAAAGCTCGACTCTTGGAGAAAATTGCGGAGCTGGTTCGTGAGAAAAAGATCGAAGGGATTTCTGGCCTTCGGGACGAATCGGATAAATCCGGGATGCGGGTCGTCATCGAGTTACGCAAAGGCGAGAACCCGGAAGTCATTCTTAACAATCTGTATCAGCATACCCAAATGCAGACGGTGTTTGGGATAAACCTTGTTGCCCTGCGAAACAATCAGCCACGATTATTTACACTCCCTGAGCTGCTAGAGGATTTTATTCGGCATCGACGGGAGGTCGTGACTCGTCGCACCCTGTTCGATCTTAAAAAGGCACGGGCCCGCGGTCATCTTTTAGAGGGCCTTGCAGTCGCGCTTGCCAACATTGATCCGGTAATAGAGCTCATCAAGCAGGCAGCCAGCCCAGCGGAGGCCAAGACCGCACTGCTTGCACGTCCATGGGCGTCAGAGGTTGTAAATCAGATGCTGGAGGCGTCACGTCTTCAGGAGGGCACGTTAGAAGATGCTGGACCTGAATTTGGTATGTCCCCCGAGGGATACCGACTATCCCCTGTTCAGGCGCAGGCCATCTTGGACCTTCGGCTGCATCGTTTGACTGGTCTTGAGCAGGACAAAATTCGAGAGGAGTACGTCGAGGTATTGAAGCGCATCCGTGAATATCTGGATATTCTGGAAAACCCCGACCGTTTGATGCACGTCATTAGGGATGAGCTTGTCGAGATTAAATCCAGGTATGGCGATGAGCGCCGCACGGAAATCCATGAGCATCACGAGGATCTCGAGGACGAGGACCTGATTACGCCAGAGGATCGCGTCGTCACGATCTCACACGAAGGGTATGCGAAGTCCCAACCGGTTTCAGATTACCAGGCGCAGCGCAGAGGCGGAAAAGGCCGTGTTGCGACAAGAACCAAGGAAGAAGATTTCGTTAAGAGACTGTTCGTCGCCAATACGCATGACACCGTCATGTGCTTCTCGAATCTGGGTAAGGTGTACTGGCTGAAGGTCTATCAGTTCCCGGTGGCCGGTCCACAGGCGCGAGGTCGTCCGCTGGTTAATTTGCTACCGCTTGGGGAAGCGGAACGCATTACAGCGGTATTGCCGGTCAATGGATCGGCCGTCGGGGGCTTCGTGTGTATGGTCACCCGACGCGGCATCATAAAAAAATGCGGCGTGGATAAGTTTTCCCGACAACGATCAGTTGGTCTGATCGCCGTGGATCTTGTCGAAGGTGATGAGCTTGTGGAAGTGGCCTTAACCTCAGGCTCGTCTGAGATTATGTTGTTGAGTTCCGGTGGGAAGGCAATCCGTTTTGCTGAAACGCAGGTCCGCGAAATGGGGCGAACTGCGCGCGGTGTCCGCGGGCTTAGCCTGAAGGAGGGACAGGAAGTCATCACGATGCTGACATTTGAGAAAGACAGCGCGCACGAAACGGTGCTCCTCGCTACCGAGAACGGTTACGGAAAACGCTCAGAGCTTGCTGATTTCCCTATCAAAAACAGAGGCGGACAGGGAGTTATCGCGATCAAAGTGGGCGGCCGAAACGGCGCGCTTATTGGGGCGGAAAAAGTAATCGATAGCGATGACTTGATGTTGATCACCGGTGGAGGCCGGCTTGTTCGCACTCGTGTCGGAGACATCCCGACGGTCGGGCGAAACACCCAGGGCGTGCGTCTGATCCGGCTTGCAGATGACGAGGACTTGGTCAGTCTCAGTACCGTAGACGAGCCCGATGATCAAGAAACTGAGGAGTCGACAGCGGCAGCTCCGTTGGATGCCTAGCGCCTGCACGCAGAGCTCTCCAGCAAGACTCTGTGGTTTGATGATCGTGATATCATCGCGCGCCCTCGGGACCTAATTGTTCAAAGTGTGTTTGTGGATCTCGTTGCGGATCGAGTCACCGTCCTATGTCGAATAAAACCAATATTGATGAGCTTCGCCAGAAGATAGATCAGATTGATGAGGCGCTGCTCGACGCAATCAATGAGCGAATTCAGCTGGCGGCGGAGATCGGCAGAGCGAAAGAAGGCGACGGCCAGAGTATTTATCGTCCTGAGCGCGAGGCGCAAATTTTTGAGCGCCTTGGCAAGAAGAATACGGGGCCTCTAGATGCTGCTTCGATTCGTTCTATTTTCCGGGAAATCATATCGGCCGCGAGGGCGGCTGAAGGCCCGATTAAAGTTGGGGTCCTTGGGCCAAGGGGTACCTATAGTGAACAGGCCGCGTTAAGCGTATTTGGTCAGCAAATCGAAATAGTTGAGGCGTCGAGCATTAAGGAAGTCTTTCGCCTTACGGAGTCCGGTGAGGCGAATTTTGGGGTGGTGCCGGTTGAGAACTCGACGGAGGGGGGCATTAACGTCACCCTCGACCTTTTAGTTGACTCGCCGCTGACGATCTGTAACGAAGCAGAACTTCGTATCTCGCATAATCTCCTGGGAAAAACGGAAGATCATGAGCCTCTTCAGATCAGCGGTCATGAGCAGGCTTTAGCGCAATGCCGTAACTGGCTTGGGGATAATTATCCTGGCATCACTCAGGTTGCGGTTGCAAGTAACGCGGAGGCCGCGCGGCTTGCTTCGATTGATCCTTCGGTATGGGCGGTCGCTTCGGAATCCGCTGCTTCAGTTTACGGCTTGAATCTTGTGGCCAAGGGAATCGAAGACCTTCGCGGGAATACAACTCGCTTTCTTATCCTGTCGAAGGAGGGTGTAAAAGCGAGCGGGAAAGATAAGACAAGCCTTGTGGTTGCTAACTCTGACAAAGCGGGCGCATTACTATCGTTGCTCGAACCCCTCGCCACCGCTGGCATTAGCATGACGCGAATCGAGTCTCGTCCGATGAAGTCGCAGCTTTGGCGTTACGTGTTTTTATCGACATTCAGGGGCATGCCGATGACCCTAAGGTTTCTGAGACCTTGCATCGCCTGCAGTCTGAGTCGGCTTTTTTAGAGTTTTAGGCTCTTACCCTCGAAGTTCCTAGGCATCCGTATGTCTATCCAAAAACTTGTTACGTCGGGCGTGCGTAGTCTGCAGCCCTATCAGCCTGGCAAGCCCGTAGAAGAGTTGGAACGGGAGTTAGGGATCAGCGGGATCATCAAGCTTGCGTCAAACGAGAACCCTAGGGGGGCGAGCCCTTGCGTCACCGAGGCGGTTGCTCATGCCCTCCGCGATCTCGCTCGTTATCCGGATGGCTCGGGGTATTCCTTAAAGTCGAAGTTAGGCTCTCGGTTAGGTGTCCGGCCTGAGCAAATCACCCTGGGAAACGGCTCCAACGATGTGTTGGAAATCATCGCGCGATGCTTTATCTCATCCGGCGACGGCGTGGTTATTTCGGAGCACGCGTTCGCGGTGTATTACCTCGCATCTCGGGCTGCGGGTGCGAACATTTTGTTCACTCCCGCAGACCGCTACGGGCATGATTTATCGGAAATGCGAAAAGCGATTTCCGCCTCCACCCGACTGATTTTTATCGCCAATCCGAATAATCCGACGGGGACGCATCTGAAGAGTCGGGAATTGCATGCTTTTCTGAAGGATCTTCCTGAGGAAGTAATAGCAGTTCTGGACGAGGCGTATGTCGAGTACACCGATGGCATGGATCACCCCGATGGGATTGCGCTGCTTAACGAATTTCCCAACCTCATCGTTACGCGTACCTTTTCAAAGGCCTATGGGATTGCAGCGCTGCGCGTCGGTTACGCTGCGGCGTCGGAGGAGATTACAGAAATTCTTAATCGTGTTCGCCAGCCGTTTAATGTGAACTCCCTAGCGCTAATCGCGGCGGAGGCTGCGTTGGAGGATCAACACTTCGTGGCTGATAGCGTTCGCGAGAATAAGGAGCAATTAACCCGGCTCGCTGATGCTTGTGCGGAACTGGGTCTTCAGACGATCCCGTCAGCCGCGAATTTCATTTGTGTAGAGGTGGGTCCTGCCGCTGCCGCCATTTATGAAGCGATGCTCAGATTGGGAGTGATTGTTCGCCCCGTGGCTAATTATGGGCTTCCCAACCACTTGCGCATTACAGTCGGTACACCGCAAGAAAACGATCGGTTAATTGATGCTCTGCGCACGGCGATTGATGACCCTGCACCCAGTCACCGTGAGTGAATCAAAGGATACGACGTTTATTGAGCACCTAGCCGTCCTTGGCGTTGGCTTGATAGGAGGCTCTTTAGCGGCCTCACTAAAGAAACGGGATTGCGTTAAACACGTGTCCGGATACGGCCGCAGTCAGGCTAACCTGACTTTGGCATCGCGTTTGGGGCTAATCGATAAGGTTAGCAACAGTGTCGAGGAGGCCGTCCAGGGCGCCGACGTCGTATTGATAGCGTCCCCAATCGGGGCGATCGGCGAATTGCTGGATGAGATTCGCCAGCATGCGCCCAAAAAGGCCATTGTGACGGACGTCGGAAGTGCGAAAGCGGGCGTGATTGCGATCGCCGAGAGCGCCTTAGGCGATAGGTTTCCATTATTTGTTCCAGGTCATCCTGTCGCGGGAAGCGAGCGAAGTGGGGCGTCGGCCGCGGATCCGGAGCTTTTTGTGGATCATTGGGCGGTCCTAACGCCACTCAATGAAACCGATCCCGACGCTCTTCGAATTGTTCGAAGAATGTGGGAAGCTGCAGGGGCGAAAGTTAAAATGATGACGCCTGAAGCGCACGATCGATTACTGGCCATGATCAGCCATCTTCCCCACGCGACTGCATACGGACTGGCTATGCAACTGGCGCGACAGGATGGCCGTGACGATCTGTTTGACCTCGCTGCGGGTGGTTTCTTGGATATCACTCGAATTGCATCAAGCGACCCTGTCATGTGGCGCGATATTTTCATCGATAATCGTGATGAGGTTCTTTCTCTCATTGCTGAGCATAAAAATGTTCTCTCCGAGCTTGAGGCTTTGATCGAGACCCGTGATTTGGCGGGCCTTGAGGGCTGGTGTGCTGAGGCAAAACGAATTCGTGATCGGCTTGCGAAGCACGTATCCGACCAGGAGCTGTGACTGATATGTCGTGGCTTTTGTCTACGCGCTCCGAAGGATTAAGCGGCAATCTGACGGTGCCTGGCGATAAATCTATCAGCCATCGATCGGTTATTCTGGGGTCCATTGCCGAGGGAGCGTCGCACATCACGGGGATTCTTGAGGGCGATGACGTGGTCGCTACGATCAGCGCTTTCCGTAAGCTCGGTGTGCAGATTACGGGCCCTAGCGAGGGAGAGCTGGTCATCAACGGGGTGGGTAAAGACGGCCTATCGGGTCCAACGGAGGCGTTAGACCTTGGGAACTCGGGCACCTCCATGCGGCTGTTGTGTGGCTTGCTCTCAGGACAGCGCTTTAACACGACCCTTGTAGGAGATGAATCACTCGGTAAACGCCCGATGAGGCGCGTCATTGAGCCATTGAGCCAGATGGGTGCGCAAATTGAATCGGCGGATGGCTGCGCGCCGCTTTTTATTAAAGGTCAGGGCGGGTTGAGCAGTATTGATTATCGCCTTCCCGTCGCAAGTGCTCAGGTGAAGTCTGCGCTCCTTTTGGCCGGTCTTTATGGTAGCGGAAAAACCACTGTCTTCGAGCCGGTCTTGACCCGCGACCATACCGAGCGGATGTTGGCGGCGTTCTCATCGAATCCGTTTAAGAAAACCAATCCGTGCGAAGTTTTCGGCAGCTGGTCTTTAAAGGGCCAACGCATTGAAGTCCCCGCTGATATTTCGTCCGCAGCATTTTTTCTGGTTGCGGCCAGTCTAATTCCGAGGAGTGATTTACTGCTGTTGAATGTTGGTATTAACCCAACGCGGGAGGCGGTGTTAAAGATCCTGGGGTTAATGGGCGCACAAATTGAAGAGATCAATCGTAGGGAGAATGCCCTAGAGCCCGTCTGTGACTTGAGGGTTAGGCATTCCGCGCTCCATGGAATCGATATTCCACCCGACTTGGTTGCCAACGCAATCGACGAATTCCCTGTGTTATCGATTGCCGCAGGCGGCGCTAAAGGTTTAACGCGCCTGCGCGGGGCGGCGGAACTGCGTGTAAAAGAATCAGATCGAATCGCGGCTATGGTTCAAGGGTTAAAGAGGTTGAGTATTGAGGTGGAGGAATTTCCAGATGGTATGGATATTGTCGGCGGTGTCTTCGGCGAAGGGACTGTAGAGAGTCACGGCGACCATCGAATCGCCATGGCATTTGCGGTGGCTGGCGGCGTTGCTGAGGGCCCTGTGAAAATCCTCAATGCGGACAACGTGAAGACATCCTTTCCTAACTTCTCGCGCACTGCGTCTCAGGCGGGCCTGTTAGTAACGGAAGGGACAGAGAGCATCTCCGGTGGTTGATGCCGTCCCGGTCCTAACTATTGACGGGCCGAGCGGTACTGGAAAGGGAACTATCGCCGCGCGGTTAGCGAACGTGTTTGGTTGGCATATTCTCGATAGCGGAGCTTTTTATCGGGCGTTTGGCTTCCTGGCAAACCGGCGGGGGATCTCGCCCGAGAATGATCACGCGCTGAGGGCGATGGGCTCAACGGCTCTGATCGAGTTCCATAAAATCGGGGATGAGGTCAGGATTTTCGTTGAGGGGATTGATGTAAGCGAGACCGTTCGGGGCGAAGAGGGGGGTAAGGTAGCATCGGTTTATGCGGCAATTCCGGCAGTCCGGAGCCTGCTGCTCGAGCGGCAACGTGCTGTCCGCCGTCCTCCTGGACTCATTGCGGATGGGCGGGATATGGGGACCGTTGTTTTTCCGGATGCTTTCTTAAAGATCTTTCTCCAAGCTTCGCCAAAAGTTAGAGCACAAAGACGCTATAAGCAGTTGAAGGAAAAGGGTTTTGATGTTAATCTCTCGCGCCTCGAAAAGGAGATCGCCGAGCGAGATCACAAGGATACACATCGCGCAGTGTCACCCTTGGCCCCGGCCGAAGACGCCGTGACGATTGACACCTCGAATCAAAGTCGTGAAGAGGTCATTGCCGCCGTGATAGCGCTTGCTCGAAGCCGTTTGGAATGACTTGATCAGACCCGGCGATAAGATCTCCTTAGGCGAAAAATTTTGGGGGCTGACTCGGTTCAGTCGAAATTCACCTCTAACATTGCCGCGGCTTTCTCGCGGACTTCTACCCTTACCATCATGTCAGAAAACTTTGAACAACTCCTTGAGGAGAGCTTGCAGAATGCCGTCATGCAGACCGGCGCCGTCATCCTGGCGGAAGTCGTGGAGATAAATGGCGACTACATCATAGTAAATGCAGGCCTCAAGTCGGAATCCGAGATTCCGGCCACCCAGTTCCGCGATGCCGACGGATCGGTTTCGATCCAGATTGGCGATCAGGTCGAGGTCGCGATTGAAGCGCTCGAAGACGGGTTTGGCAATACCAGACTTTCCCGAGAGCGTGCTCGTAGGGCAAAGTCCTGGGAGGTGCTGAAGGAAGCATTCGACAAGGAATCGATCGTCACTGGATTCCTGACGGGTAAGGTCAAGGGAGGATTCACCGTTTCGCTAGATGAGGTGAGAGCATTCCTTCCCGGATCGCTCGCTGACGTCCGCCCCGTCACAGACTCCGCTTACCTTGAGAATCGGGAGCTCGAGTTCAAGGTAATCAAGCTTGACCAAGCTCGAAACAACGTAGTGGTGTCGCGCCGCGCGGTTGTTGAGAAAGAGATGATGGCTGAGCGCAGTGCACTGTTGGAGAATTTGGAAGAGGGGCAAATTGTTACGGGAGTGGTCAAGAATCTTACAGACTACGGCGCGTTTGTTAACCTCGGCGGGTTGGACGGGCTCCTTCACATCACCGATATCGCCTGGAAGCGGGTTAAACACCCCTCTGAGGCCCTAAACGTTGGCGATGAGGTAACGGTCCGTGTTCTTAAGTTTGATCGCGAGAGAAACCGTGTTTCTCTAGGGATGAAACAGCTCGGGGACGATCCATGGGCTGATATTGCGCGCCGCTATCCGGAGAAAACCCGAATCTTCGGTAAGGTCACCAACATCACCGACTACGGCGCTTTCGTTGAGTTGGAAGAGGGTGTTGAGGGATTGGTGCACGTGTCTGAGATGGACTGGACCAACAAGAATGTTCACCCGAACAAGATTTGTCAGTTAGGCGACGAGGTGGAAGTCATGGTCTTGGAGGTGGACTCCGAGCGTCGCCGGATTTCGCTCGGTATGAAGCAATGCTCCGGCAATCCGTGGGAAGAATTCGCCGCTACACATCAGCGCAATGACCGCATCACCGGCGAGATCAAGTCTATTACCGATTTTGGGGTCTTCATCGGGCTTGAGGGTGGCATCGACGGCCTAATCCATCTGAGTGATCTCTCCTGGGATCGAGAGGGCGATGACGCGGTTCGCGACTTCAAAAAGGGCGATCAGATCGAAGCCATTGTCCTATCTGTTGATCCAGAGCGCGAGCGAATCTCGCTTGGGGTGAAGCAAGCGCAAGAGGATCCGTTCAGTGCGTTTGCCGGCGGGCATGCAAAGGGCACCACGGTGAAGGGAGCAGTCACCTCGGTTGATGCCAAAGGCG
The DNA here is from genome assembly GCA_038131525.1 of Gammaproteobacteria bacterium. Lineage (GTDB taxonomy): Bacteria > Pseudomonadota > Gammaproteobacteria > Arenicellales > UBA868 > UBA868. The sequence continues at coordinate 621,715 of JAYPPP010000001.1, forward strand.
CGGTGGTCGATCTTGGGGATGGGGTCGAGGGTTATCTTCGGGCAACGGAACTGTCTCGAGACTATGTTGAAGATGCGCGCTCGGTCTTGAGCGTGGGGGCAGAGGTCGAGGCGAAAGTGACCAGTATTGATCGAAAGACTCGTCGCATTACGCTATCGATCAAAGCGCTGGATGCGGAGATCGAGGACCAAACGGTTCAGCAATACAGTGGGCAGGCAGCCGTACGAACATCTCTTGGCGACAAGCTCAAGGAAGAGTTGGAAAAGCAGGACGCCTGATCATGAGATTCGTTGGAGCTCGGTAGGTTCGTAGGGATGCGAACCATGACAAAGTCGGAGTTGATCGAGCGCTTGTGTCGCGATCAGTCTCATCTGCCACCGCGGGATGTAGAGTTCGCCGTGAACGCTGTCTTAGAGCACATGCGTCGGGCACTTGTGTCAGGCGATCGTATTGAGATTCGCGGGTTCGGTAGCATTGGTCTGCGGTATCGAATGCCGCGAACAGGGCGCAATCCAAAGACCGGGGAGTCGGTTGAAGTGCCGGGGAAGTATGTTCCCCATTTTAAGCCGGGCCGGCTCCTTCGTGAGCGGGTCAATGACGGCAGCGCTGATCACACAAATGGACGCTCGCCTGACGCGACCTAAACGCCGAGCCGACTCTCAGTCGACCCAGGGGCTCACCAGCAGTTAGTCATTGCAGGTCGACCGGTGCGAAATTTCCTTAAGAAACTCCTATGGGTTCTCGCGCTGGCGTTTGTCGTCGTTTTGGGCACGACCTTCGCGTCACAGAATTTTCAATTGATATCGATTGTGTACTTTGATTGGCGATGGGAGGGGAGCCTCCTTGTCGCTCTCTTCTTTGCCCTGCTCAGCGGTTTCGTTCTAGGGGTCCTGCCGGGTTGGTGGTCGGCATTTCTCGCGAGACGTGAATTACGGCGGAGGTCGACCATAAGAAACGCTCCCCCAGCTAGAGAGCAGTGATTGCGTTGATGGATCCCGCCTGGTTACTGGTCTTACTTCCCCTCGCGGCACTGTCGGGCTGGGTCGGGGCTCGCAGCCTGCGCGGCGGCCGGGGCGAGGTTCCCTCAAAAGCCGAGAAGCCGTATCTGGAGAGCCTAAATCTAGTCATCAACGATCAACATGATAAAGCGCTTGATGTCTTGTCTTCTGCCCTTCAGGCGCATGACGAAGATCTCGAGATACAGCTTGCGCTGGGCAGCCTGTTTCGACGCCGCGGAGAAATCGAGTGGCGGAGGCGACACAAATCCACAGAGACTGTTGGCTCGTTCCGCAGTCACCAGGAGCAGAAAAGCCAGGTTTATTTGAACTGGCATGCGACTATTTCAAGGGCGGTCTTTTGATCGGGGCGAAAACCTGTTAAAGAGAGGCGGCTCGACTTCACGCTTTAGGGAGCAGTCTCTTCGTATGCTCATCCAGATCTACGAAAGTGAGCATGAGTGGACCCCCGCGATAGCTGTTGTCCGGGAACTCTCGGAGCTTTCAGGGGAGGATCTTAAGTCATTCGGCGGCTCAGTATTGCTGCGAGTTGGCTGACAGGGCCATCGCTGAGGGCGATCTCGATTCAGCAAAGGAATGTATTGCCGAGGCGTTAGAGTATCGACCCCGGTTCGCCCGGGCGATGATCCTTAAGGGTCGGATTCAAGCGTTCGGCGGCAAGCACGCTAAGGCGATCGCTTCGTGGATAGAGCTTTCGGAAACCCATCCGCACTACGCCTATGAGGTCGCCAAATTGGTGCAGACCAGTGCGGAAGTTTTGGCGGAGCCGGACCATTACGTGCGGTTTTTGCGCAGTGCGGTCAAGGTGAGCGGGGATGATCGACTTCGTTTGATGTACGTCGATGCACTAGTTCTCAGAGGAAGCACGGAGCAAGCAGAGGATTATCTGAGCGACTGGTTATCCCAGTCGGCGAGTTTAGTCGGATTGAATCATCTTCTGGGGCTGCGCGCTCAAGACGCTCAGAGGGCTGGTTCCAACGAGGACTACGCCTTTTTTCGCCAGGTTACCTCAAGACTACTTCAGCATCGCACGGGGTATGAATGTCGGTTCTGCGGATTTCAGGGTAGATCATTGCACTGGCAATGCCCAGGCTGCAAACATTGGGACACAACCGCACCTCGGATCCCCGTGTTCCACGACTCGTAGTGTGAAGTATTTACGTTGTTCTCCCTATTGTTCAAGGTCAGACTAACTTTGTCCGTCACAGTGCGGATACCTCAATACGGACTTTTGACTACAAGGAGCGTAGACAATGAAAATCCAAACCAAAACTCTGGCGCAGTTCGTCGTCGGTTCAATGTGTGCTTCATTACTTATGGCAGCCCATGCGGAGCCTGTGGATATAAACCTCGCCTCAGCAGACGCCTTGGCGCAGAACATCGTTGGAGTGGGGCCAGTCACCGCGCAAAAAATCATCTCTTATCGAGAAGAGCATGGCGGGTTCCAGACTGTTGACGAGTTGATGAACGTCTCGGGCGTGGGAATCAAGGTATTGGAAGCTAATCAGGATGTTCTCATGATCGATGGAAAAGTCCCTCAAAACTGATAAAATTCGGGCGACGGCTCGGCGGAAGGGTGCCCTCTCGGCACCCTTCTTTTTAAGAAGAAGTCCCCGGGTCCTGACTTTCGTCCTTTAGCCGACTTCGAGATACAGAACCATGAGAGTGACCGTAGTGGGAACCGGGTATGGAGGTCTTGTGTCGGGCATATCTCGCCGATGTCGGAAACGATGTGCTTTGTATTGATAGCGACGAAAAAGAAAATCGCTGGGTCTCCGGGACGGAAATCCCATTTTGAGCCCGGGCGAAGGCTCGTTCAACGAAATACAGGCGCTGGGCGGCTGCGTTTTAGCACCGACCTTGCCGAGGGAGTCGCACACGGCGAAGTAGTTTTTATAGCGGTTGGGACCCCCCCGGATGAGGATGGTGCCGCCGATTTGCAACATGTCCTAGCCGTGGCACACGGTATCGGGACCGTGTTGGAAGATTATCGCGTGGTCGTAAACAAATCTACAGTGCCCGTGGGCACTGCAGACAAAGTGAAAAACGCTATTCAAAAAGCGCTCACGAGTCGAAATCGGGAGGTCGATTTTTCGGTCGTGTCAAATCCTGAGTTCCTAAAGGGAAGGGGCCGCTATCGAGGACTTTTTGAAGCCAGATCGGATCGTTGTGGGTATCGCCGACGAGCGTTCAAAAGAAATCATGCGAGAGCTCTACGGGCCCTTCAATCGTAATCATGAACGGCTTCTTTTTATGGATATCCGATCTGCCGAGCTTACGAAATATGCGGCGAATGCCATGTTAGCTACAAAGATTTCGTTTATGAATGAGTTGGCGAATATCGCGGAACGTGTCGGCGCGGACATTGAGACGGTGCGCCTTGGGATCGGTTCCGACCCGAGGATTGGCTATCATTTATTTACCCCGGTGCGGATAACTGGGGCTCATGCTTTCCAAAGATGTTAAAGCGCTTGCCCATACCGCTACCGAAAATGCGTACGAGGCGAGGCTGCTGAATGCGGTTGAGGCGGTTAATGGGGACAGAAGGCGAAGGCCTCCTTGGCGAGTCTGCGATCATTTCGGACAAGGACCCTCTCCCGGACTTAATTTTGGTGTCTGCAGGGACTGTCATTTAAGCCCAATACCGATGACATGCGAAAACCCCGAGCCTTACCGTGATAAGTGGGCTGCTTGGGCGGGGGCAATGGTCTTGGGCTATGGCCAATAGCAGGTCTGAGGCGCAACGTCATTTTGAAAATGACCAAAAGGATTCAGTACAGCTGAGACATGTACGGCGCAAGCGAAACCGTGCTTTAATTTTTGCTCACCGAATGGAAAAGGTTTCAAACCTTTAAACCATAGGACGGCTATTTGAGCAATCTTCAGACCGCCCGTTATTTTTGACAGAGCGGAATGGCATATTGTCCGGCAGTCATGAAGCGTTTGGGCGCCGTGCCTGGTATCGGCCGTCGGCCTGTCAGCTGATCGAGATCAGAAACGCAACAGCGAATCACTTGATGGAAACGCTGAGCGAAGGTTACTCGTCGGGCGCGCGATCTTCGCTGCCTCGTGGTTGGAGACGCGATGCTCGATCGTTACTGGCTTGGTGATGTGGATCGCATATCACCCGAGGCACCGGTCCCCGTTGTGAGTGTCAAGGCAATCCATGAGTGTGCAGGAAGGGCTGGCAATGTCGCGGCCAACTATCGCGGCGCTCGAGAGCCGATGCGAGAGTTGATCTCGTTTGCGGGTGACGAGTGACACTTGAAAAAAAGAGATTGAGCTGTAGTGAAAATCTTTCTAGGCGAATTAGCCAGCGGATATCTTCATATCGATCCTGATGGGCGCACAACCGAGAAACTACGCGTCGTCTCAAGGAATCAGCAACTTCTTCGGATTGATTTTGAATCCCAACCGAACGCCGATCTTATTCGTCAAAGCGTATTGGATTTTGAGGCCTTAAGTGCTCACACGGATGTGGTCGTGATTTCTGATTATGGAAAGGGCGGATTGAGGCAGATTTCTGAGATGATATCTATGGCGCGAGCAGCCGACTGCCTGTGATCGTTGATCCGAAGGGGGAAGATTTTTCGCGATATCACGGCGCCACCATCGTGACCCCAAACGCACATGAGTTCGAGGCGGTGACAGGTGTCGCTGTGGACCATCCGCACTTTGAGGCGGCCGCCTTTGATCTCGTGCAAGAAGTCGGGATCTCAGCTCTACTGGTTACCCAAGGGTCAGAGGGGATGTCGCTATTCTCAGACAACGGTATTCGAGTGCATCAAGATGCCGTCCCTGTTGAGGTGTTTGATGTGAGTGGCGCCGGAGATACCGTGGTGGCTCTCTTAGCTGTGAGTCTCGGACTGAGGTTTGGATGGTCGGATTGTATAAAACTTGCGACTCAGGGAGCCAGTGCTGTTGTTAGTCGTTTCGGAACAAGCGTTGTCCGGGCCAGCGATCTCGCAGTGTGACCGTGAGGGGAATACCGATATGTTAGTTGTGACAGGCGGCGCGGGGTTTATCGGATCCAACCTCGTCAAGGCGCTAAATCAGCGGGGTCGTACAGATATAGTTGTGGTTGACGATCTATCGGATACCCGCAAGGTGAAGAATCTTAGCGATCTTGAGATTGCGGACTATATCGACAAGGATGATTTTCTCAATCGATGGGAGAAGCTTCATAGCAACACCGCCATCGACTGTATTTTTCACCAGGGGGCTTGCTCTGACACGATGGTGGAGGATGGTCAATTCGTCATGCGCGTCAACTATGACTATTCGAAATTTCTCCTGGCATTTTGTCGGCAACACGCTATCCCCTTGATCTATGCGTCCTCGGCCTCTGTGTATGGCCTGCATGGGCCATTTACAGAATCCGCTGATAGATTCAAGCCTCTAAACGCGTATGCCTACTCAAAAACCTTGTTTGATCAATTTGCGTGGCAGCCGAGCTTGACTCCAGCCTCTCAATTAGTGGGACTAAGATACTTCAACGTTTATGGGCCAGGCGAGCAACACAAGGGCCGGATGGCATCTGTAGCATGGCACCTAACGCATCAGTATTTTTGAGACAGGCAAAGTAAAACTATTTAGTGGTACTGGCGGCTATGATGACGGCGAGCAACGCCGTGACTTTATCCATGTCGATGACGCGGTGCGAGCGAATTTATTTTTTCTTGATCATCCCAAAAAAAGTGGTGTCTTCAACGTGGGCACCGGTACGAGCCGCAGCTTTAATGACGTTGCGCTTGCGGTGATTAATGCCTGTAGAGATGTCGATGGATTGGCCGCCTTGTCGCTTGATGACGCCTGCTCTCAAGAGGTTCTTCTTATTATGAGATGCCGCAGACTTTGAAGGGCAAATACCAAAGTTTTACAGAAGCCAGTGTAGAAAAACTTAGGACTGAAGGCTTTGATGGGCGTTTTATTGATGTTGCAGAAGGTGTGGGGAGTTACGCCTCTCTGATTTATCAAGAGCTAAGTTCAGGCTTAGCCCTCTCCTAGACACCGTTCATGCCAAACCAGCGCATTTCGTCAATTCCGCCTCCCGAGCAGTGCACAGTGCTCGTTACCGGCGGCGCTGGGTTTATCGGATCGTCAGTGATAAGGACTCTGGTAGCAAAGGGCTATAAATCGGTTATCAACGTGGACGCGTTGACTTATGCGGGTAATCTGCTGACCGTCGAAAAAGAGGCAGCTTATTCGGGCTACCGATTTGAACAAGCAGACATTTGTGATGTGGATCGTATGAGGTGGATTTTTAATCATTACCAACCGAACGCGGTGATGCACCTTGCCGCTGAATCGCATGTGGATCGATCCATCGATGGCCCAGCGCAGTTTATAGAGACCAACATAAAAGGCACTTTTAATCTCCTTGAGCTTGTTCGAGAGGCGAACGAGCGCCGAGAGTCCAATCAATCCGATATAGGTTTCATCACATATCGACGGATGAGGTATATGGCTCGCTGGGCGCTGAGGGGTATTTCCTAGAAGATTCCCGATATCAGCCTAATTCCCCTTATTCTGCTAGTAAGGCAGCCTCCGATCACCTCGTGCGGGCTTGGGGTGAAACATTTGGATTAAACATCGTTGTTTCAAATTGCTCGAACAACTATGGACCCTACCAATATCCTGAAAAACTGATACCGGTCGTAATCCACCGCGCGTTAAATGGGGAAGGGATTCCGGTCTATGGAAAAGGTGAGAATGTCAGAGATTGGTTATTTGTCGATGATCATGCGCGGGCACTTGAACTTGTTATGCGAACCGGGACAGCAGGGCGTACCTACAATATTGGAGGCGATTCGGAAAAAACGAATCTTGAGGTCGTTGAGTCGATTTGCGGCATCCTTGATGAGATGCAACCAGCGGCGAGCGGGCCTCATCGCGATCTCATAAGCTTTGTCACCGATCGTCCAGGGCATGATTTTCGCTACGCGATTGATGCCACGCGAGTCAAAAGCGAACTCGGATGGCGTCCGTCGGAGAGCTTCAGTTCAGGTTTGCGTAAGACTATCCAGTGGTATCTCGATAACAGAGCCTGGGTTGATGCGGTAGGCGGCGAGTCGGCTGCCTCGCGTCGTCAAGGTCTTGGAGGAGCATCATGAGAGGACTAATTCTGGCTGGCGGCGCAGGAACCCGTCTATGGCCCGTTACACAAGTGATGTCAAAACAGCTTCTTCCTGTGTATGACAAGCCGATGATCTACTATCCCCTAAGCGTATTGATGCTGGCAGGGCTTCGTGACATCCTTTTGATTTCGACGCCGCAGGACACACCTCGTTTTCAGGAACTGCTCGGGGACGGGTCGAAGTGGGGCCTGAACCTCTCATACGCCATTCAACCGTCTCCAGATGGCCTCGCTCAGGCGTTTATTCTGGGGGCGGAGTTCATCGGTCATCAGCCCTCCGCTCTGATTCTTGGCGATAACATTTTTTATGGTCATCACCTTACGGAATCGGTGCGGCGAGCCCGTACGCTATCGCATGGAGCCACGGTCTTTGCATATCCTGTGGGGGATCCTGAACGTTATGGTGTTGTCAGTTTCGGTGCGAATGGCCGCGCTGAGTCGCTGGAGGAGAAACCCAAGAATCCAAAATCTCGATATGCTGTAACGGGCCTCTATTTTTACGACGAACGGGCGCCAGAGTTTGCTCGCAGCCTAGCGCCATCCAAACGCGGCGAGCTTGAGATTACTGATCTGAATCGTCTTTACCTGGACGAGGGGACGCTGAATGTCGAACTTTTGGGTCGGGGAACTGCTTGGTTAGATACCGGTACGCATGAATCGCTGCTACAGGCGTCAGTCTTTATCGAGACCATCGAGAGCCGTCAAGGACTAAAGATCTGTTGTCCCGAGGAAATCGCCTTTCGAATGAACTTTATCGACCTCGAGCAATTAGCCAAACTGGCTAGCGAACTCAGTAAAAGCACGTACGGGCAATATCTTGAGCGGGTGATCGCGGAGGGCTCTTGATGGAAACGATCCTGCAGCGGTTCTAAAAAACAAACGGACAGAGGATTTGTGAGACGTTCTGAATATCGTGCAGGGCTTGCTTATGTCTTCAGTACCGTCTGGATTCATCGCTTTGTAATCGGCCAGCTCTCAAAGAGAGCCATTTACACCAGGTATAGGGGGACGATGCTAGGGTTTCTCTGGTCCTTGGTGACGCCAATAGTAATGCTAACTATCTACACGATAGTCTTTGGGCTTGTTTTTAACGCGCGATGGGAAGACAGGGGTGGGGGTAATCTGGAGTTTGCCGCGATTTTATTTTCAGGAATGATTGTCCACAGCGTGTTTGCCGAGTGTCTGACTCGAGCTCCGACATTGATTGTTGGCAACCCGCAGTATGTCAAGAAGATCCGTTTTCCGCTCGAAACTCTGGCATGGGTTAACCTATCTACAGCATTTTTTCAGTGTGTAATCAGTACCGCTATTCTTCTCGGATATTTAGTCTTATTAGGAGCTGGCGTGCCGTGGGTTGCCCTGCTTGCGCCTGTGCCTATGCTTGCTCTCTTGCCCTTTTGCCTGGCGGTCGGGTGGCTTTTAGCGGCATTCTCGGTTTATGTAAAAGACCTAGCCCAACTTACAGCCCTTATGAGCACGATACTCTTTTTCATGGCGCCTATTCTCTACCCAAGATCGGCCCTGCCGGAGTCTTTGCAGCCCTTGATCGCGTTGAATCCAATTACCTATCCCATAGAGGAGTTTCGTAAGCTTATTCTCTGGGGCGAGCTACCGAACTGGGGCGGTCTTTTCTTTCATTTTTTCATCGGCATGGTCTGTGCTTGGTGCGCGTTGGCTGTATTTCAAAAAATTCGGCGGGGCTTCGCGGATGTGCTCTGACTTAGCGATCGAGGCATCCTCTCTCGGGAAGGCCTACCGAATCTACAAGCGACCAATTGATCGAGTGCGAGAGCTCTACTCGTTACGAAAGCGTCGATACCACACAAAATTTCAGGCGCTGAAGGACGTCACCTTTAGCGTGCAATCCGGACAGACCGTCGGATTGATTGGTCCAAACGGATCTGGAAAATCGACATTACTCGAGATCATGAGTGGAACCCTCGAGCCAACCGAAGGTCGTATCGAAGTGCGCGGACGCGTTGCGGCGTTGTTAGAACTCGGGGCTGGCTTTAATCCGGCTTTTACAGGCCGGGAAAATGTTTATCTGAATGGCTCGCTGATCGGCGCATCCCGCGCGGAATTGGATGAACGATTCGATTCTGTCGTTGCGTTTTCTGAAATTGGTGATTTTATAGATCACCCTGTAAGCACGTACTCAAGCGGCATGTACGTACGCCTTGCATTCGCTACTGCCATACACTGCGATCCGGATATATTGATTATTGATGAGGCGCTTGCTGTTGGGGACATACGCTTCCAACGAAAGTGCTATCGAAAAATCGAGGAGATGAAGGCAGAGGGGAGAACCATATTCTTTGTGACCCACGCGATGGATTTGATTGAAGCCCACTGCTCGCAGGCGATGTATCTACGAGACGGCCAACTCCGGGCGATAGGCAATCCAAAAGAGGTGATTAATCGCTATCTTGAGGATTCCTTTGGACCAAAGAATGTGGAGTGGGATGAGGTCAAGGCCGCACCGCAAATGGAAAGCCCGGAGCAAATTGAATCGGCCCTCCCTGAAGCGCGGCAACGCGAGGCTCCAGACGACCGATGTCGTTCGCGATCATCCTACAATCCAGGCGAATTTCGGTGGGGGGACCAGAGGGCAGCTATCTACGATTATCGTTTTGTGAATGCGCAGGGTCAGGTTGAAGTTCATCCCCCTTTTCAGAGTGGGCAAGATATTTTCTTAGTCGTGCAAGTATATTTTGCGGAGCCGATTGCGCATCCTATTTTTGGCATCACTATTAAGACGGTCGATGGTCCGCACCGTGTTTGGAGCGAACAGTCGGCGGCGGCAATTAGACCTCGGGCCGTACGCGGCCGGAGAGAGGGTACAGTTATCCCTTAAGTTCACCGCCGTACTGATACCGGGGCAGTATTTTATCTCTCTTGGGATTGCTGAGGATGATCCTTCCGATGATCATCAGGCGGTGGATCGGCGGTATGACCTGATACACGTAGCGGTAGAGGGGCAGCGATCAGACTTCGGTGTGGCCGATATCGGGCTTGAGATGAACCTCTCTACCGAGTCGCAGGACTAGGACGGCTTTAGCGTGGACGCGACTACACAAGCTTACGACTATATCGTTTACCTACTGCGCGGCAGGACGGATGTCTGAGACGCCCTCCATACCTCTTGATCTCCTCTTCAGCTTCGGGGATGGGGATGATGGTAGCTGGACTGTAGGAACATCCCAGTGGGATCCAAGGCTTTCTCTTGAGGGATTAGCCTTTGCGGGCGCGACCGTTATTGATTTTGATCCTAATGGATTTCTCTCTCTCGGTGCCTCTACTGCACCGGACGCCTTGTTTCTGTCCTTGAACGATTGGGACATGCAAGGACAGGCAGGAGAGTTAAGCCTAGTTATTTCAGATGTGTTGACGGCGGGCAGGACAATTATCCTGGACTCAAACGCTCGAACGGTGCGAAGCGAAGGTATATCGTATCTTTTGGAAGCTTTGGAGAAAAGTCGGAGAAGCACGCTTCTGATCTGCGAATCTGAGGGTAAGGAGCTCTATCTTGATCGAGACTTCCTGGAAAAAGAGCCTCACGCGTGGAGACACTTATCTGCATTTATTGATGAAGGTGGGCAACAGCGCCGCCTAAGTCAACGCATTCTGCCTGAGATTTGGGCGCATTTTTCCGCTCGGGTTCGTTTCCAATAGGAAACCTTAGACAGATCTCGGTATTTCATCGGGACGACCTTCAATGCCGCATCAAACCGAGGGTCGATTTCGTCCATCGGACAAGCGGAGTCCGAAAGCGCGAGTACTGGGTTGATACGATTAAAGAAGTCGGCGCTGAGTATGTGAACCGACAGCCCAGTATCCCAGAGCTGGTCTCCTCCCTCATGCGAGAACACAAAGGGTCGCCTTCGTCATTCAGGCATGTGCTCGGATCAGAGAGGTATTCCGTCGGCGCTCGGTTGTCGGATGTCTGGCTAAGCGCTTTCGCACAAGACGAGAACACTGGCCCAATTGAAGCGCTATTTAATAGGTATTACAGCTTTTTGAAGGAAAATGCCCCTAGAGGGAAATCCGTTCTACTAGATCTTTCGCCCGACAACATTATTTACGCACCGAATGGCGACTATGCAGCGATAGATCAGGAATGGGAGTGGTGTCAGGAGAGGTCTGACATCGACCTCTTATTCGCTCGCGGCGTGCTGCAATTTATCTCGCGCTATCCGGAAATCTTAGAATGTTCGGTTGACTTCTTAGGGGTGAAAAGCACAAAGCTCGATCTCTTCAATTGGGCTTGCGATGCGGCCGCTGTATGTAGGACCGATCTGCTCGAGAAGCTTGATGAAGTCGAGACCTCGTTCCGCGAATCCGTACATACGAAGGCAGGCTCGCTGGATCTAAGGAGCAGCTTAAACCGCGCCTTTCGACGAGGCGACAGTACTACCGTCTGTTGTCAGCTCGCTGGGATCGGCAATGAGGCCAAAACCAATATCCATGCAGAGCTGCCTTTCTCCTCTGCCGGCAGTTTGAACCACTTCACATTTTATTGTGATGTGGACGATATTCGGGGGTTTGGAGAATTTCGTTTTATTTTTGATCAGGACCTCGGTCCGGTCCGGTTTCAGACGTTGGCGGTGTCCTTCAGTGCTCCTGATGATGGGGGAGTTGGAGCCGTCCTGGAGTTACGTGGGCATGAGGATATTATTCAGCGCGCAAGTCATATCGAAACTGGGGATGATCCCACAGCAACTTCCTTCCCCTTGGGAAGTGTCATTACGAAGGTATGCTTTGCTCTTCCGCAGCCTGTTGCCGATCGCGGCCAAGGTGCCGGGCGTCTGCGCATTCAGTTAAAGGCTTGCTGGCCCGATGCTTTGCTCGGCGACGGGGATGTTAACCGTTTGGTCGGCGCGCTTTGGGGAAAAGAAACTTCGCTTGTCTCTTCTCAACGTCTCGTCATAGCCCAACGAGAAGAGCTCGCCCAAACTGAGCGGAAGCTGGCAGAAGCCCTTGCGCTCATTGAGCGCATGAAGTCTTCGAAGGTTTGGCGAGCAGGAGAACTCCTAAGACGAATAATCTTTTCGTGGCGAACAGTTGACCCTGTTGCGCAGAGGAGCCGTCCGGCGATTGAGGTTCTAAATCGGCCTGCAGCACCGCCCGCCCAGAGAGTTGCAGCTCTACTTAATTTGCGCGATCGAGAATTCGGCTTGGCCTCAGAGAGCTCGCCCTCAGTAATGATAAGTGTAGTTATTCCCGTCCACAACACTCCCCGCCCCTGGTTGGCCGATGCGATCCGTTCGGTGCAGGAGCAGTCCTACGCGCATTGGGAGCTTGTACTCGTGGACGATGGATCTACCTTGCTGGAAACCCGCGAATTCCTTGATCGTCTGAATGATCCAAGAGTTACTCGTATAAGCCTGGTGCGATCGTGCGGAATTTCTGGAGCGACTAACTTTGGAATTGAGGCTGCTCGAGGCGAAGTCATTGTGTTCATGGATCATGATGACATGCTTGCCCTGAATGCGCTTGAGTTGTTAGCGGCTCCTTTTGAATCAGTGAACGCCGATATTGTTTATTCTGATGAGGCAGTTTTCACTGATGAGACCACTGTTTCTGATAATGGAGGCTTCGGCAGGGCCCATCTAAAACCGGACTTCTCGCCCGACCTTTTGCTTTCGCACAACTACATTACGCACTGTCTTGCGGTTCGAAAAAAGCGCATTCTCGAAGTGGGGGGTCTTAGGGGCGACTTCGATGGGGCACAGGACTATGACCTTCTACTCCGTCTGACTGAAGCCACCGAGCGTGTTGTCCACGTTCCTTCGGTACTTTACTTTTTGGCGCCAGTCCGTCAGCTCCACCAGTTTAGATACCGGGGTCAAACCCGAAGCGCACTTGCGGGGCAAAAAGGCTTTAGAAGAGGCATTGGAGCGACGAGGGTTGGAAGCGGAGGTGCTCATGGGTAACGCACCGCACTTCTTTAGGGTTAGACGTGCCATTAAAGCGAGCCCCATGGTCGACATCATCATCCCTTTTCGTAATCAACCGTTCTTTTTAAAGCAATGTCTTGATTCTGTAATCTCTCGAACGCGCTATTCCAATTACCGTATCGTATGCGTTGACAATGGGAGCGACGATGAGTTAACGCTCGAATTACGAGACCGATTTAGCCGGGAAAAATCGATTGTACATTTTATCGATTTTAATGGGCCATTTAATTTCTCAGGGATCAATAATTTTGCGGCAAGTGGCTCCGATGCCGAACACCTCGTGTTGATGAATAATGATATCGAGATAATTAATCAGACTGGTTGGAGGCCTTGCTTAGAGCACTCTCAGAGGAGCCGGTAGGCGCTGTCGGGGCAAAGCTTTTCTATCCGAATGACACCATTCAACACGCCGGGATTGCCGTCGGAATCGGTGGGTACGCAGGTCATCCCCACAAACACGAGCAGGCCGGTTTCCGTGGCTATCTTAATAGACTGAACGTGATTCAAAACGTCTCCGCTGTCACGGCAGCCTTGCTGATGTGTAAACGGGCAGTTTATACGCAGGCGAATGAAGCGATCAAGAAAACTTTGGGATTGCATGTAACGACGTGGATTTCTTACGTCTCATAGAGTTGGGGTATCGCAATATCTTTACTCCTTACGCGCTGGCCTATCATCACGAAGCGGTCAGCCGTGGTTATGAGGATACACCTGAGAAGATGGCCCGCTTCGCAGAAAGCGGCGCTTCTCCAGAACGCCATGCGGCGACTTTGGCCGCAGGGTGATCCGTACTACAATAGGGGGTTAAGGCGAGATACCGAAAACGTCTTGATCGCCTAGTATGGTCTGCCAACAGAGTCTCTGATCTCTATGAATAAAATAGAGTTAAGCATTATCTTGCCTGTGTTCAATGAAGCGGAGAATCTTCGACCGCTGTATGAGGATCTGAACACAGTCCTTACGGGTTTGAATAAGGACATATGAGATCATTTTTGTTGATGATGGAAGTCGAGACGGCTCACTTGACGTATTAAAAGAGCTATCGGCAAACGATCCATGCGTGCTTGCTATTGAATTTAGACGAAACTTTGGACAGACAGCGGCTCTCGCGGCCGGTCTTCGACATGCGCGCGGCAACGTTGTCTTCACGTTGGACGCCGATCGCCAGAACGACCCTCGAGGACATCCCGCTTTTATTGGCCGAGATTGAGAGCGGAATGGATTTAGTTTGTGGATGGCGTCATGACCGCAAGGATGGACTTTGGCTCAGGTTGATTCCTTCGCGCATCGCGAATTGGCTGATCTCCACTACTACCGATGTCAAACTTCATGACTATGGATGTACGTTGAAGGCGATGACTTTTGTAACCGTCGGTTCTCTCGTTAGTTGGGCTTCGTTGAACTTCAATCGCGCACCTATCACGAATCGCAGGATAAGCCCATTTACGAGGTTCGGAATATCTACGGGCAGGGCGGTTAACCTCGCCAAAAGGATCCCTTTGTGTGCCGAGTGATAAGCGACGGATGACCGATTCAGAAAAAATATCGGTCATCATAGTTAATTTCAATTCTGGGCCGTTCCTCTCTGAACTTGTAAGACACCTTGGTCAGTTTGATTACTCTTTTGATCTTATCGTTGTAGACAACGCGTCTGTTGATAATAGTGCGGATTTTTGTGCTTCTGAGGAGACGGTACGTTTTATCCGCCTTAGCGAAAATATCGGATTTGGCGCGGCCTGCAATCGTGGAGCGACTCTTGCTGTAGGCGATCTATTGGTCTTTCTTAACCCGGACTGCTTTCCAGATCCGAACGCTTTCGCGCTCATTCAGGAGTCTTTTTCCAGAGGGGCACGCATCGGAGCCTGTGGTGGTTTACTGTTGGGCTTCGACGGCCGTGAGCAATTAGGTAGTCGTCGCCATGATCCGACTTTTATCCGGTGTGTGGGGAAGGCGGTTAGGCAGGCTACGGGGTTAACTTGGGCGCCGACGTTTGACCGGATCGACGAGCCACTTCCTGGACACCCCTGTGAGATCGACGCAGTCTCCGGGGCCTGTCTCGCGGTCCGCCGAGATATTTTCGAAGAGGTTGGGGGTTTTGACGAATCGTTTTTCCTGCATTTTGAGGATCTCGATCTCTGCCGTGTGATCCGCGGAAAGGGGTACGAAGTGCGATTTGTTCCGAAGGCAATCTTCTACCACTACCAGGGTGCATCCGATGGCGTATCGGACCGTGGTCTGCGACATCATAAAGTTCGAAGCCTCGCACGCTACTTAGGGAAACATGCCAGAGCGCCGAAGCCCTTGGAAAATGCGTTTGCCCTCTTGTTGTCTATTCTTCTAAGCATATCCTCCCCGCTGTTTTCTCGGGGTTTTCGCGAGGCTAGGCCAACACGAGAACAAATCAGAGCAATCGTGAACGTGCTCTCGGGTCGAACTAAGTGCCTTCTTCTGCTTGGCGCGAGGAGCGATGTAGGCGAGGCGCTGCTTGCTCGGTTCGCCGGGGCAGCAAAGACAGCAGTGGGTGTCAGTCGGCGGCCCTCGGAAATGCGCGGCCACAGAGGGGTCGTAAACGTGCATCCGGATTTTATTAAGCGCAATGTTATCCCCAGCACGCTGCGCTTCGAGGCAGTGGTCGCGTTATGTCCGATCTGGGAGTTGTCCGCCTATTCGGAAGTTTTAAAAGACTCCAAGGAAGGCCCCGTCAGTCTTATTGCACTAAGCTCGACGAGTATCATTACAAAGGCAGCATCTGCGAAGGCCAATCAGAATAGTGTTGCCCAAAAATTGCGGGAAGGCGAGGAATGGATCCTCGAGCGCCTTAAGAATCAAATCGATTTGATTTCTATTGTGAGGCCAACATTGATTTATGGCGGGCGATGGAATCGAAATGTCAATTTAATAAAGGCGATTATTCAGAAAATAAAAATCGGCCTAAATCTTCCGTTCGCGCTCGGCTTGCGGAACCCGGTGCACGCGGACGATCTAGCGGATTGGATCTTTCTTGTCCTGAACTAGGAGGTTGACGGCCTGGGGCAGGCCGCGGCGGTCGTCGAAATCCAAGGGGGTGAATTGCTGTCGTTCAATGAGTTGATGTTGCGTTGTGCCGGCAGTGTGGGCCACGAATCGCGTCGTATTTCGATTGGTTACTTTTGGTTGGCGAGACTCATTGCTTTTCTCCGAAGGTTGCCTAAATTCACGGAAATACCTGAAGACTTCGTGGCCCGGCTTGCCCAAGACTTTGATTTTGATGATGAAGCGGCGAGCGAGCTGGCAACAGTGCAAAAGCGTCGTTTCAGGCCTTGAGCATGTATATGGATGGACTCATTACGTGGACGACGTTGTGGATTTATGTCGTTGCGTTCGGAGTAAGTGCGACGAGCTTATGGCTTCTGCTGCAAACGAACTCCCGTTTGCTTGCTAGTCGACGTCCCTAATGCACGAAGTCTCACGGGCGGGCCGACGCCACGTGGCGGGGGGCCTGTCTATTGGTATCGCGTTTGCGCTTTGTGCGGTCATCGTAGTCGGCATCAACGGGTGTCACCGCGGGCCATGGGGCTTGCGGCTCTGATGGTCAGTGTAGGCGTGATGGGATGGCTTGATGATCATCTTAGCTTGACGGTCAGATCGCGACTGGTTGCAGGTGCAGCGGTGAGCGCTGCCGCATCCGCACTGGTAGTATCCAATGAGCGATGGGTTCTATTTGGCGGCGAGTATTTTCTTCCTATCGCATTTACGCTGATTCCAGTAGCGCTTTCATTAATCTGGATCAAGAATCTTGTGAACTTTATGGATGGCGCGGACGGTCTTGTAGGCCTTCACAGCGTGATCATAAATATTGTTCTATCTCACGTCTTCTGGGTCTACCAGGCGCCAGAGCTGGCTGCGCTGAGTATGGGGATGGCCGGAGCGGTATCGGGCTTTCTATTGTTTAACTGGGCTCCCGCGAAAGTGTTTCTTGGGGACAGTGGGAGCTTAATTTTGGGTATGTGGCTCGGGCTGGCCATGACTCTCGGCGCAAGCCGGTACGGCATTCCCCCCTGAAGTGCTTCTTCGTAATTGGGGGTTCTCTTTTTTGATGCGACGTTTACTCTACTTAAGAGAATCCTTAAGGGGGAGAAGTTCCTTCAGGCACATCGTGAACACCTCTACCAGCGACTCGTACTAGGCGGATGGAGCCATGCTCGCGTGGCTGTGGTGACAGGTGGCGTCAGCATTTTGCTTGCGTGCATCGCTGAAATCATGATCCTAAGCCCCGAGCTCAGCCCGTGGCTCTTCTGTGGCGCAACTGCTATCCTCGCTCTATTCACGGCCTATGTGATGGTCCGTGAGAAATTTCAGCGAGCCAGAAGATAAAAAGGTATGCCCAAGACCGTTTTGCAATCTATTACGAGCTCGGTAAGGTACCTGCTTAGTCGCTGGCCTGTATTCATCCACGATGCCCTTGCGGTCGTTATGGCATGGATAGGGGCTTACTGGTTTCGCTTCAATCTGGATCAGATTCCGGCTGTTTTTCTCGATCAGGCCCTTACTATGCTTTGGGTGATCGTTCCGGCTCATATTCTGTTTTTTATCGTTTTCGGCCTACATCGCGGCGCCTGGCGGTTCACGTCAACATACGATCTTTCGGTTGTGATCAAGTCAGTCGTTGCCGGCACTTTGGTGTCGGCCCTTGCGATCTTTCTCCTCACTAAATTGGTTGCCGTACCGAGATCTGTCTTCCCGTTGCACGCCTTGTTTTTAGTTGGACTGCTTATAGGCGGCCGGATCGTATACCGATTGTTTCGCGACGGCCAAATTCGTAGCACCAAGGGCCGACGCGTACTGATTGTGGGAGCGGGTGCCGCGGGTAATATGCTTCTTCGGGATCTGCAGCGAAACTCCGAGGTGGACTATCACGTCGTCGGCTTTATCGATGACGATCACTCGAAGAAAGGGCGCGAGATACAAGGCGTAAGGATCTTGGACCGAGTCTCAGCGATTCCGACCCTTTCAAGATTGCTTCGGATCGAACTCATTCTGATCGCGATCCCGAGTGCCACGGCGGAGGAGATGCGGGTCGTGGTTGATTACTGTGCAAGGGCCGGTGTGCGGTTTCGCACGCTGCCCAAAGTACAGGACATTCTTGACGGCAGTGCCTCCAGCGCCGACCTTCGCTCCGTCCAATTAGACGATTTGCTCGGTCGGGACCCTGTGGCGCTTGACTGGGATACGATGTCAGAGATGATTCGAGGACGCCGTATATTGATCACCGGCGGTGCGGGCTCGATCGGCAGCGAGCTGTGTCGTCAGGTCGCTCGGCTGGATCCGGAAGAAGTGATTCTTGTGGAGCAGAATGAGTTTAATCTTTACAGTCTTACCCTAGAGCTTGAGGCGAACTTTCCAGACATCCGGTTTCAGTCGTCTCCTCGGTGACGTCTGTGACCGCGTATCGATGCGGTATATCTTTAATAAGCATCATCCTCATATCGTCTTTCACGCTGCGGCCTACAAGCATGTCCCAATGCTGCAGGATCAGGTTCGGGAGACAATCCGAAACAATACGCTCGGAACGAGATCGGTCGCCGATGCGGCCATAGCGGCTGGCGTTTCTAAAGTGGTTCTGATCTCGACCGATAAAGCGGTAAATCCTAGTAGCTTCATGGGGGTTAGCAAACGTCTGGCTGAAATGGTTGGCCAGTTAAACAACATGACTTCTGATACCCGATTTATCACCGTACGTTTTGGTAACGTTCTTGGATCCGCCGGCAGCGTTGTGCCGCTGTTTGATCAACAAATCCGAAATGGCGGGCCTGTGACGGTTACCGATCCTGAGATGACACGATACTTCATGACCATATCGGAAGCCTGCCAATTGATCCTTCAGGCGTGTTCAATGGGCGCTGGCGGAGAGATATTTGTATTGAACATGGGAGAGCCAGTAAAGATTGATTATCTCGCTCGGCAGATGATTCGATTGGCTGGGAAAGTCCCCGACGAGGACATCGAGGTCCGGTATACGGGGTTGAGGCCTGGCGAGAAATTGTCGGAGGAGTTATTTCATCCGGAGGAGCGGCTTGCTCCAACGGCTTACGAAAAGATTCTCCTTGCCGAGGGAAGGGCGCTCGACACGGACTCGTTCTGGAAGCTGTTTGAAGAATTGAGTGTCGCCGTGGAGCATTACGATCATCTTCGCGCTAAAGAGATTGCGGTGCAGTTGGTGCCAGAATACCAACGCTGCGGGTCTGAGACGTCACAGGCCGCATCCGACGCGGCGTAAGAAGGCCTTTACCGCGTCAGTTCTTTTCTTGGACTACGACGAATATAGAAAAATTGGGTTCACTAAAAAGGTAGATGGTCCGCGGCGAAAGTGCGCCCTGATCGAACAGTGAGTGCGTCGGGTAACCCAGGATTTGTCCGGTCATCCCGCTAGCGGCTTCGCCCGGAACGTCCCGTTGCAGCGAAGCACTCAAATTCAGAATGGGCCTAGGTTCTTTTGTCACGCTGAATGCGATCCGCAATTCGTGGTGCGTGGGTTTATTTCGTCCACCTATCGCATAACGCGCAGTGAGAGGCTTTTCTGAAACGGGCACGACGCCGTGAACAAGTATTTCGTGGCGACCCGATGCAGCGAGTCGGGCCTTAATAGGGGATAGCGCTCCGGTGCCACGGACTACCTTGTGCTGACTCGTTATCGTTTCTGACGGCGAATTCAGCACTGCGGACGCCATCAGATCGGCTCGAGTGAGTTTATCGTCGGATATAGGCCGCAGCGTCGGTATCACCGCCAGATACTCGATTTCAGAGGCCGCTTGGGCCGAAGCGTAGGGAAGAATAATCGCTGCGCAGACGAAGATCGCGAGATGAAGCCGCTTCAGCACTTTAGGAATTCGATTCAGTTTTTCTGGTCCGGTAACGAAGATAGTAACAAACTCAACTCAAAGATCGTTGAGTAGTGTTTCGAAGCTCACCGCACTATTACCCTCCGGATCAAGTTCTTTTAGCAGCCACTCGCATAGCCGGGCACGCGATGTTGCGGAGTTAAGTTCAAGACCGATACGCATTTTGATCGGTGAGGCCATCTTGAATCGCGAGCGCTGGGAGGACAACAGTCCCGTGAGAGCGACAGGGTCGATGGCCGCGTTTTCCCGAAAAACAAAATGCCCGCCGGGGCGGCCCAGACGGATCTCTGCAATGTTTAACCTCATGGCCCAAAGCTTCAAGGCGGTTTGTAGAAACAGCATCTCCCCCTCAGGCGGCAAAGGGCCGAACCGGTCCAGCATCTCTAACTTGAGCTCAGCCAACTCGGTCTCCTCGGTTGCAGCGGCAAGTCGCTGATAAATGACTAAACGGGAGTGCACATCGGGCAGATAAGAGTCTGGAAGAAATGCGGATGTGAAAAGGTCGATTTCTGGCCTTGGGGCGTCCAATGCAGGATCGTCGAGGAGGAGGTCGTTTTCGCCAAGGCTTCGAATGGCCCGATTAAGGTATTCCGCGTACAGAGAGAAACCAATCTCCTCGATAGCGCCGCTTTGATCCTCACCGAGAATTTCTCCGGCCCCCGAATCTCAAGGTCGTGGTTAGCCAGTGCGAATCCGACCCCAAGCTCTGTCAGCTCAGCAATCGCGCCCAAGCGCCGTGTCGCGGTATCGCTTATAGACCTAGGATCTGGTGTCAGCAAAAAAGCAAAGGCCTGGTGCCTTGATCGCCCGACCCGCCCGCGAAGCTGATGCAATTGCGCGAGACCGAAGCGATCCGCCCGGTTGATGATAATGGTGTTTGCGGAGGGTATGTCGATACCGCTTTCAATGATTGTGCTGCAAACGAGAATGTCAAACCGCTGGTGATAGAAATCACGCATGACGGGCTCGAGCTGGCTCCGATTCATCTGCCCATGGGCTACGCGGATTACTGCGTTTGGAATAATTTCACGAAGGCGTTCGGCCATTCTTTCGATAGAGCTAACGTCATTGTGCAAAAAGTAGACCTGCCCACCGCGATGAAGCTCTCGTCCGCACGCCTCTTTAATGAGGGTCTCTGAGTACGGTAGGACAGAGGTTTTGATCGCGACACGACCGGAAGGGGGGCTCGCAATCAGAGATACTGACTTGATGCCGGACAGCGCGATATTGAGAGTTCGTGGAATAGGCGTTGCAGTCAGCGTCAGGATATCAACCTCCTCACGCATCTGCTTAAGCCGTTCTTTTTGCCGAACGCCAAATCGATGCTCTTCGTCGATGATGACTAAACCTAAACGTTTGAAACGTACATCCTTCTGCAACAGACGATGCGTCCCGATAATAATGTCGACCGTTCCACTCTCGAGAGCGGAAAGAGCGTCCTTTAGCTGGGCCGGGGATTGAAATCGCGAAAGGCCTTCAATTCGAATTGGGTATCGCTGGAGTCGATCTCGAAAGGTCTCCAGATGTTGTGCCGCAAGCAGCGTTGTAGGCGCAAGAACGCAAACCTGTCGATTGTTGTGTACGGCGACGAAAGCAGCCCGCAGAGCCACTTCGGTCTTACCAAACCCGACGTCCCCACATACCAGCCGGTCCATCGGCGTAGGCGATTGCAGGTCCTCAAGAACGGACTCGATGGCCGCTTCCTGATCGGGGGTTTCCTCATAGGGAAATTCGGATCGAAACAACTCATATTCCAGCGACGGTATGGTGAAAGGGGTGCCGGCTCGGACAGTGCGCAGGGCCTGTGTCTTGAGAAGCTCCGCCGCGACATCGAACGCCCGTTTCTTTGCGTGCTCGCGCGCTTTGACCCACTGGTCGCCCCCGAGACGGTGAAGGGGTGCAGACTCGCTGTCTCCACCAATATATCGGGACAACACGCCAATGCTCACGACCGGGATGTATAGCTTTCCTCCGCCATCGTATTCGACCACCACATACTCTCCTTGTTGGTCATTGACCTCAAGGAATTCGAGTCCGTGGAATCGACCCACACCATGGTCCGCGTGGACAATCGGATCGCCTGTCGTGAGCTCAGCGATCGATCGAATAATTGCCTCGGGGTCGATACTGCGGCCGCGGCGCCGGCGTTGTGTGGTTCGAGATCCGTAGAGCTGGGATTCAACGATAATCTCGATAGATTGGTCGGCAAGCAGCAAACCCCGGTCGATAGGCGAGACAACCAGGCCAGGACCGGTATCGTTGCCGGAGACGAAGTCCTGCCACGAGCTAAACCGCGATGCGGTGATGCCATAGGACTCGAGCAGATCGCTTAACGTCGAAAGGCGCCCGTCCGATTCAGCGCTAATGAGAACGGATGGCCCGGACAACTGTTTCAGACGGGCTATCAAGGCTGAGAACGGCTCCGTGGAATGGTGGTCCACGTGATAGGTGGGCGGCTCTAAGGCCTCTTGGCAGCCTCCCACGACCTTTCTGCTATGGCCAACAGAGACCCGAGGCACAGTATCCAGCGCCGACAAAACCTCTGCTGGCGACAGCGATAGATTCAGAGGGCGGAAGAGGCGGCCTGTCCTCGTCAAATTGGAATAATTGAAAACGATCATTCAGTCGGGCCCATTCAACAGAGAGTAGCCCCTCTAAGTCCTCGGGAATGACCCAAGTGGTGTCCACGCTAACGTGATCAAAAAGCGAGCCGGCGTCCTCAAAAAACAAAGGCAGGTAATACTCGATCCCAGCAGGAAATCGGCCCTCGGAGACGTTTGTATAAATAGTGGAATTCTGAGGATCGCCACTCATGATCCGTCGATAGTTTCGCCGGAACATCTCAACGGCTCCTTTGTCCGTGGGGAACTCTCGAGCCGGCAGGATGGAAAGTGAGTGAGCATGACCCTCGGATTTTTGAGTCATCGGATCAAAGAATCGAATCTTCTCGATTTCGGTGCCGAATAAATCCAGCCTGAAGGGTTGCTCAGCGCCTGCAGGAAATACATCAATGATTCCTCCCCGAACGGCAAATTCGCCTGGGGTGCTCACTTTAGATACAGACAGGTAACCGGAATCGATCAAACGTTGCCGAAAATCTGAGATATCGAGGCTCTGACCTGTCGATAAGGCGAAGCAATGATGTGCGATAAACGTTTTCGTTGGGATCCGGAACAGAAGCTGCTCCACGGAAGTCAGCAGGATTCCATCCGTCCCGTTGAGTCCCGCAAGTGCGGCGATTCGCTGCGACACGATATCGGGATGAGGGGAAAATCGATCGTAGGCTAGTGTTTCCCACCCGGGAAAAGAACGCACACTTTGTGATCGATCGCCGAGGAAAAATCTTAGTTCGTCCTCTAGTACTTGAAACTCCCGGGGGGACTGGGCTACGACGACAAGCGACGGAATAGTCTGGTTTAGCGTCGCTATATTCAGTCCAAGCGAGGCCCCGGGGAGGCGCGGCCATCGCAATGGGGACTGTTGCTGGGAGCGTCGCGACGCGACGTGGGTACTAGGCACTAAAGACTAGGCACTAAAGAATAGATAAGAAAGATAAGCGCGTAGTCTAGCGCAAACTAATTACCGTTCTGCGTCATCCCTTGGTCCGACTCTGCCGAGGAACTACAATTCCCCAATGCAGTCTCGAATATGGGCAATCGTACCAGCCGCGGGTCTAGGCCGGCGCTATGGTTCCGATATTCCAAAGCAGTATGTTCCGCTTGCCGGGCGGGCCGTTCTTTATCGATCGCTCGATCAGCTCGCTAAGATTAAAGCCCTCTCAGGGATCGCCGTAGGCCTGCATCCTGATGATACGTGGTGGAATCCTGAGGAGGTGGCTTTAGCAGCGCCCATCCGGACCTTTCAGGGCGGGTCGAGTCGAATGGAAACGGTTTGCAATGGTCTTCAGTGTGTGATTCAGGAAGCATCAGAGGATGTCTTTGCGCTTGTCCACGATGGGGCCCGACCGCTCCCTCGGGTTAGCGATATCGAGAGACTTCTCGAGGTTGTGGGATCTGATGTGAACGGCGGGCTGTTGGCCTGTCCCTGTACGGATACGCTAAAAAAAGCCACTGCGAAAGGGACCGTCGTTGAAACTGTGGCAAGAGAGACACTGTGGCAGGCGGTGACACCGCAATTGTTTCCGGCAGCGATTCTCCTGCGAGGCTTGATGGAAGCGTTAGAGCAAAATCTACCCTGTACCGACGAAGCGCAGGCGATGGAGCGACTCGGTTTTGCCCCAACGCTCGTCGAATCCGATCGCCGCAATATCAAGATTACGACCCCTGAGGATATCGCTCTCGCAGAGGCGTTGTTTAACCTGTCGAGGAGTCAATGAGTTTTCGAGTCGGGCATGGGTTTGACGTCCATCGGTTAGTGACTGGATCGGTTTTGATCATTGGGGGCGTTTCGATTCCCTTTGACAAAGGACTCGAGGGCCATAGCGATGCTGACGTTCTCCTTCATGCCATATGCGACGCATTATTAGGGGCTTCAGGTCTTGGTGATATCGGAAGGCATTTCCCGGATACGGATTCAACTCACCACAACAGAGACAGTCGCGAGTTTCTCCGGATAGTGCGGGATCTGCTGGACGCTCATAATTTTGAGATCTCTAATATTGACAGTACCGTTGTGGCCCAAGCGCCCAAACTGGCCCCGTTTGTCGCACAAATGGAGAGCAATATCGCGGCGGATCTCGGTATCGGGATAAATCAAGTTAACGTTAAAGCAACAACCACCGAGGGTTTGGGTCCGCTGGGCCAGGGGCAGGGTATCGCAGCCCACGCGGCTGTTTTGATTAATGTGCGGGCTTTCGAATAAGGACGTAAAACGCGCCACTGCCACCGTCTTTCGGCTGTGCCCAGCAGTAAGCCTGGACGTACACCAATGACTGGAGCTCGCTGAGTGCCGCATGCCGTAACGCGGAATATCCCTCATCCGAATGCAGGCCCTTGCCCGTTATGACGAGCACACATCGCTGCTCAATCCCAGAGGAGTTTTTGATGAAGCTTCGTAACAGGCGCTTAGCTTGAGCAACCGTCAAGCCATGGAGGTCGATTGACGATTGATATCGAATAAGCCCTTTCTTTATTTGGTTGAGGTAACGGGCGCTAATGGTGGTACGTCTGAAGAGTTCGCCGTCCTCCTCGACAATTGCCGGATCAGCTGAAATCGGTTGATTTCGACGAAGGCGCGGTTTACGAACTGGAGCGAGATGGGCCGGCGACGCGCTGCGGATGGGCTGGACCCGCTTTACTGCTTCGCGGAAGAGAGCAGACTCTTCCGCAGTTAGGCCTTTACCCCTTTTCTTTCCGCGTGACACGAACACACTCTATTGATCATTGTCGAGGAAGCGTTTTGCATCGAGAGCAGCCATACATCCCGTCGCAGCCGATGTAACGGCCTGGCGGTAAACGTGATCCATTACGTCTCCCGCTGCAAACACGCCCGGAATGCTGGTAGAGGTAGCGTCACCATCGATCCCTGAGCGTACCGTGATGTAGCCACCGTTCATCTTAAGCTGATCGCGGAAGAGCTCTGTATTTGGAGTGTGACCTATCGCAATAAACACCCCATGCACGTCTATATCTTTTTGCGTGTGCGTCTTGGTGCTGGCAATTCGCAATCCGGTGACCCCAGCGTCGTCCCCTAGGACTTCCTGCAGAGTGTGGTTCCATTCAAGTCGAACGTTACCCTTGTCTCCAGCGCGCGCCATCAACTGGTCCTGCAAGATTGCCTCTGCCCGCAGCGTGTCACGTCGATGCACAAGGGTGACTTGAGAGCAGATATTAGAGAGATACAAGGCCTCTTCTACCGCTGTGTTGCCACCCCCAATCACGGCCACAGGCTTATCTTTGTAGAAAAAGCCGTCACAGGTGGCGCAGGCGGAGACGCCTTTGCCTTTATAGGCCTCTTCTGACGGAAGGCCGAGATATTGTGCCGAAGCGCCTGTGGCAATGATTAAGGCATCGCAGGTGTACGTCCCAGAGTCGCCGTGAAGAGCGAAAGGTCGCTTCCCCAGCTCCGCGGTATGAATATGATCGAAGAGCACTTCTGTCCCGAAGCGCTCGACGTGGGTGAGCATTCGCGCCATAAGATCCGGACCGGTAAGCCCATGAGGATCTCCGGGCCAGTTATCGACCTCTGTGGTGGTCATTAATTGCCCGCCTTGTTCAATCCCAGTGACAAGAACAGGGGAGAGATTTGCGCGGGAGGCGTAAACCGCCGCCGTATAGCCGGCGGGGCCCGAACCCAGAATGAGTAGTCTGCAGTGGCGAGTCATGGACGTTAAATTTGACGCACTAATGTTAAAACCTTATTGTCGCCGTTCTTCGCTTGATAATCCAGAAAGCAAGGGCGAAACGCCGTCTGGTGAGAGGGTCGATGACCGAGTTTAGATATAATACGAGGGTAAATATTCAAGAGTTTGCGATCCTCATTTTCTTTTGGCGCCACCCCGAAACAAGAACCTCCGCGAATCGAGCGACCGCGAAATATCCCCGCGACTGATTCGGCTAGGGCGGGAGGTATTGGTCATCGGCCTCGCTGCTCTTACCGGTTACCTCTTGATATGTCTGGTGTCCTACTCCCCGCTTGACACCGGCTGGACCTCTACGGGCGACGGCGCCCCCACTCGAAATCTCGGCGGTCGGTTCGGGGCCTGGTTTGCAGATTTATTTCTGCACGCCTTCGGTTATTCCGCATATCTCTTTCCAGCAATTTTTGGCCTGATTGGAGCGAGAACGTTGCGTCATAGAACGCAACCCAGCAGTGGCCATCAGCGCCTCGTCCATGGCATAGGTCTTACCCTCACTGTCGTATCTGCCTGTGGCATTGGGTACGTACATTTTTCACAGGCCGGCTCGAATACAACATTTTTCGGAGGGGGTTGGCTTGGTCTTGTTGATCGGTGGCTGGCTTCTTGATGTTTTCGGACCTGTCGGAGCAACGGTGATTCTGTTAGTTGCTTTGGTGGGAGGGTTGTCCTGGGCTCTCGACGTCTCTTGGTTCTCGGCCATGGACCGAATAGGAGAGTGGGTGTTTAGGTTAGCCGGATCTCTTCGCGACGTCGTCGTCGAATCGATAGACAAGATCAAAGGGGTACGTTCAAGACGCCAACGGCAGGAGACCGTCGCTGAGATTAGGCGCGTGCGGGAGCATAAAGAACCTCCCCGGATTGAGCCTAAGGTAGCCCCGGTAAAAGAGGGAATGCGAATTCAGAAGGAGAAGCAGGCGACTATCCCGCTGTTCGTAGACAGCAAGCCTGCCTCTGGAGGGTTGCCCGCATTGAAACTGCTGGATCAACCTAACGTCCAGATCGGGGGTTACAGTAAAGAAGCGCTAGAAATGATGTCACGTCTCGTAGAGAAAAAACTGCGCGACTTCAACGTAGACGTCACCGTGGTCTCGGTTCAGCCCGGGCCGGTGATTACGCGTTTTGAGATTGACCCCGCGGCGGGCGTGAAAGCCAGCACGATCGTGGGTCTCGCACGGGATCTTGCCCGCGCGCTCTCGGTTGTCAGCGTACGCGTTGTCGAAAACATTCCCGGCAAGACCTATATAGGTCTTGAGATTCCAAACGAGACCCGCGAGACCGTCTTCCTTCTTGAGGGGCTTGCGTCCGAGGTGTACGAGGCAAGCAAAAGTCCGCTTACTTTGATCCTTGGGAAAGATATCGCTGGAGAGCCGGTGGTCTCAGATCTTTGCAAGATGCCTCATGTGTTGATCGCTGGCACGACAGGATCGGGTAAATCGGTTTGCGTGAACGCTGTAATTCTCAGCATTCTTTATAAATCGACACCGGAGGATGTGCGAATGATCTTGGTTGATCCCAAGATGCTGGAGCTTTCCGCTTATGACGGCATCCCTCATCTGTTGACACCCGTGGTCACAGATATGCAAAAAGCCGCAAATGCGCTGCGCTGGTGTATCGTTGAAATGGACCGTCGGTTTCGGCTCATGGCCGCACTCGGCGTGCGAAATATAGTCGGCTATAACCGTAAGGTCGAAGCCGCGATATCCTCGGGTAAGCCTATCGAGGATCCTTTATTTTCGCCCTTACCCGGCGATGAAACCGATCCACCAAAATTAGGAAAAATTCCCTACGTCGTCGTGATCGTGGATGAGTTCGCGGATCTCTTGATGGTCGTTGGAAAAAAAATAGAAGAGCTGATAACGCGAATTGCGCAACGCGCGAGGGCTGCAGGGATTCATCTGGTGTTGGCTACGCAACGCCCTTCGGTGGATGTGGTCACGGGCTTGATCAAGGCGAATATACCGACTCGCATCGCATTTCAGGTTTCATCGCGGGCGGATTCGCGGACCGTCCTGGATCAGATGGGCGCGGAGCAACTGCTTGGGCACGGCGATATGCTCTTTATGCCACCCGGAACTGGGTTTCCCGTGCGTGTGCACGGCTCGTTCGTCTCCGATCAAGAGGTGCACCGCGTTGCAGAGGAGCTGCGAAAGGGGGGGCAGCCTGAGTATTTGGAGGCCGTCGTCGATAGCTCTGCGTTGGCGGCTGCCGTGCCGGGTGAGGACGGCGAGGACGCCGGTGGGGGCGAGGATGATCCGCTTTACGACAAAGCGCTCGCTTTCGTTATTGAGACTCGGCGGGCTTCGATATCTTCAGTCCAGCGCCATTTGAGGGTTGGGTATAACCGGGCAGCCAGGATGATTGAGTCGATGGAAGCAGCCGGAGCCGTCGGACCATTAGAGAATGGTAAGCGCGAGATATTAGCGCCACCAGGTAGCGAATAAGGAGAAATTCCTTGTTGCGAGTCTTGATGTGGGGTTTCTCGCCGGGAGGTTCAGCCGGGCAGGGGTATTCCTTGTCGTTCTGTTATTCACAGGCTTTGCGAAGGCTGAGCCGTTCACCGACTTTTTTAGCCAAACGCGGACATATCGCGCGGAATTTATTCAGACGGTGCTCGACGAGGAGATGAATGTCCTTGAACGCAGTTCGGGGATGTTCGTTCTGTCCCGACCCGGTCGGTTCTTATGGGCTTACGGAGAACCCATAGCGCAGAGTATCGTGGCGGACGGTAGGAGGTTATGGATCTATGATCCGGGCTTGGATCAGGCAATTGTTCGTTGGCAGGGGAAAGGGCTCGGAGACACCCCGGCTGGACTGCTTGCCAATACCGAGGACCCATCCGCGAACTATTTTATTGAAAGGCTTGGTGAGCAGACGGGGGTCGATTGGGTATCCCTTTTTCCTAAGTCAGAGGACAGCCCTTTCTCTCAAATTCAGCTCGGGTTTGAGCAGAATGTTCTTCGTCTTGTCCAGATGCTCGATCATATGAATCAGGTCACTCGAGTACGTTTTGAAAATATTCGGGTTAATGAAGCGGTCGACTTGTCCACATTTGAAGTGCATTTGCCCCCCGAGGTGGATGTTATCCGAGAGGATCTTTAGTCTCGATGATTGAGCTTGCTATCGTCGGTATTGGTGGGGCTATTGGCGCCATGCTGCGCTATGTGTTGAGCCTGCGTATTGCCGGGCTCATGGGAACCGAGTTTCCTTGGGGCACGGTGACCGTCAATGTGTTGGGCTCTTTTTTGATTGGGTTGCTCGCTGTGGCGCTGGAAGTGAAAACGAGTTCACCACACTATGTACGACTCGGGCTCATGGTTGGCGTTTTAGGCGGCTTCACGACCTTTTCAGCGTTTTCCGCCGATACCTTGCACCTGCTCGAGTCACAACAGTGGTTTAAGGCAATGGTCTACATCTCGGCTAGCGTGCTTTTGTGTATAGTCGCCGCGGCTGCAGGCATGACCGCAGCGCGTCAGATCTCTTAGTTTAAGGAAGAAATCAGGTATGTTGGATCCGCAATTAATCAGAAGCCAAGTGGCAGAAGTCGCAGAACGACTTAAGGTTAAAGGTTTTCATCTTGACATTGAGATGCTGCAATCTCTGGAGTCCCGAAGGAAACAATTGCAGACCGAGCAGCAGGAACTTCAGGCTAAACGAAACAGCACGGCAAAAGAGGTCGGCAAGATCAAAGCTGCTGGGGGAGATGCATCTGAATTAATAAGCCAAACAGCCGGTATTGGCGACAGGCTAAGTACTCTGGATGGAGCACTTGAGGCCGTTCGAAGTGAACTCGACGCGATCTTGTCGGGCATTCCCAACACTCCTCATGCCTCGGTGCCGTCGGGAAAAGACGAAAGCGCTAATGTGGAGATCAGAGTCTGGGGAGAGCCGAAGCAGTTTGACTTCTCGGTGCTGGATCATGTCGCGCTGGGATCCGGACTCGGAATGATGGATTTTGAGACCGCGGCGAAGATTACGGGTAGCCGGTTTGTCGTGATGTCGAGCATGCTGGCTCGGATGCATCGCGCGCTTATTCAATTTATGCTGGACGTACATACCGCGGAGCACGGATATGAAGAAACCTATGTTCCTTATCTGGTTAACAGTGAAGCATTGTTTGGTACCGGCCAGCTTCCAAAGTTCGCGGAAGACCAGTTCATGACGGCGACGGAGCCGCCATACTACTTGATCCCCACTGCAGAGGTTCCTGTAACCAATCTGTATGCCCAGTCTGTCGTTGACCTGAACGATCTCCCCATTAAGCGGGTTTGCCACACCCCGTGTTTTCGGAGTGAGGCGGGATCGTACGGAAAGGATACCCGCGGCATGATCCGTCAGCATCAGTTCGAAAAGGTGGAATTGGTGCAGTTGGTCGAGCCGGATCGATCTTGGTCGGCGCTTGAGGAGCTTACCGGGCACGCAGAGTCAATTCTTCAGCGTCTCGAGCTTCCCTACCGGGTAGTCGCTTTGTGCGGGGGCGATCTCGGGTTTTCCTCCGCGAAGACCTATGATCTTGAGGTCTGGTTACCTGGACAGGAAAAATACCGGGAGATCTCCTCATGCAGCAACTTCGAGGCATTTCAGGCGCGTCGCATGCAGGCTCGATTCCGCAGGAGCGCAGGGGACAAGCCCGAGCTTCTGCACACCTTGAATGGATCGGGGCTGGCGGTCGGCAGGACCCTCGTCGCCATCATGGAGAACTATCAGGATGACAGCGGCTCTATCGTCGTGCCCGCTGTCTTGAGGCCCTATATGAACGGGCAAGAGAAAATCTCGCCATAAAAAACCCCGGCCTGAGCCGGGGTTGAGGGTGCCTTGATCAGGCCTTAACTAGTCATCCCCGCTGAATGCGCCTAGCAGTTGGAGCAAGCTCAGGAAGAGGTTGTAAATCGATACATACAGCGTGATGGTTGCCATGATGTAGTTCGTTTCACCGCCATGAATGATCGCGCTGGTCTGATAAAGGATCATCGCACTCATCAGGATGACAAACATCGCAGAGACTGCAAGCGAGAGTGCTGGGATGCTGAACACCGCGGCCCCGATTCCCGCGAGAAACGCCACAAGAATACCAGCGAACAGCATGCCGCCAAGGAAGCTGAAATCCTTTTGTGACTTAAGCGCATAGGCGGATAGTCCGAGAAAGATCAGTCCCGTGCCTCCCAGAGCCGTCATGACCAACTGATCGCCGTTGGGAATCGCGTTCACATAAAAGCTGATGATCGGTCCGAGCGTAAGGCCCATGAACCCCGTCAGACCGAAGACAAACACCAGTCCGAGCGCTGAATTTCGAAATTTGCCGGCTAAGAATAACAAGCCGAAATAGCCTACCAGAGTGACCACTAAACCCGGGTGGGGCCAGCCCATCATCATGGACAATCCCGCGGTGAGAGCGCTGAAAAGCAGTGTCGCTGACAACAGCGCGTAGGTGTTTTTAAGGACCTTGTTAAATTCGACCCCGGTTACGGCGGGGCGGGCGGCGCTCAACGTCTGACGTGTGATCATGGTGAGAGTCTTCTCCTATTACCGATGTCGGTGGATTACAACTTGGGTCTTTTGAAGATGGCGTTGATTATGCCAGAATTCAAGCGATAGATTTTTTTGGGAAGGTGACCTTTGGGTAACCTGCGTCAGTTTTCCCTACTTTTAAAACCGGATTTTGAGTCGGGTTAACGGAGAGGTGGCAGAGTGGTCGAATGCGGCGGTCTTGAAAACCGTTGAACTGAAAGGTTCCGGGGGTTCGAATCCCTCCCTCTCCGCCAAGTTCATCCCTCGCAGTATCAAACGCTCTTGCGTGGCTCGCCGTAGCGTCGTTCAGTTTAAAGCGAGGGGCTAGAGCAATAACCCTGTCGTAGTAGTTGGTAGCCATCAAGAAAACGTCAAATGCTGTGTTCAAAAAATCTTTTGCCTGAGCCGGTCTTAAGACGTCCCGCTACCGTGCAGAACATCAGTCCACAGCATGATCTTCCCTATGGTAGGAAGTTCACTCGGCTCGAAATTCCAAAAGAGCGATAAGGTCACGGATGGTCTCGGCGCA
Source organism: Gammaproteobacteria bacterium (assembly GCA_038131525.1). GTDB lineage: Bacteria > Pseudomonadota > Gammaproteobacteria > Arenicellales > UBA868 > UBA868. Next base: position 654,055 of record JAYPPP010000001.1, read on the forward strand.
CTGACTAGACTCTGCTTCTCCTCGGTAATGGAAACTCAAAAGGGCCCCTCGCCTAGCGGTACTTCGGTTGAAGTCGCGTAGTTGGAGCCTGAATTATTGCGCTCGTAGATTGGCGCAAACATAATATGCCCTCGGTCTAATCAGAGGATACCGGTCTTGAAAGCGTCATTGATTCAACCCGAGAGCCTGGCTGACCAGCTTGACGATGCTGGTCTAATCATTTGTGATTGCCGGTTTTCTTTGACGGATCCAGACGCAGGCCGTGCGGCGTTTGAAGGGCGCTCTATTCCCGGTGCGCGTTATGTCGATTTGGAGGCGGACATGTCGGGGCCAATAACGCCGGAAACGGGCCGCCACCCTTTGCCAGACGTTTCCATCTGGATCGAAACCATTCAAAAGCTCGGATTAAATGATGGCCGCCACATCGTGGCCTATGACCATGGGCCGGGTGTGTTTGCGGCTCGACTGTGGTGGATGCTCGGGTGGATCGGAGTGCATAACGTTTCGATTCTTGACGGCGGGTTTACGCGTTGGGAGAAACTGGGGCTTTCGGTGAGCGCTGGAGAGCATATGGCGCCCAACGAGCACCAAGATAATTCCGAGCTATCGGACCTAAAAGAGGTTCCTGGGCTTCGAGTTAGCGCCAATGATTTAGAAAGAGCGCTGGGTTCTAAGCAGTACATGATACTGGATGCCCGAGAACCAAAGCGATTTTCGGGCCAAGAAGAACCCCTTGATAAGAAAGCAGGACACATCCCCGGCGCTATCAATCGTTTCCTGGGGCTTAACCTTGCAGATGGGTGCTTTAAATCGAAGGATCTTCTTCGTGCGGAGTTTGGCTCAATCCTTCATGAGCGCGATGTCGCGGACGTGGTGCATAGTTGCGGCTCCGGGGTAACCGCTTGTCATAACCTGTTTGCCATGGAGTACGCCGGGTTGAGCGGTTCCCGCCTTTATCCGGGATCTTGGAGTGAATGGATCGCCGATCCTTCCCGCCCGATCGAGACGTCGAGCTGAACCAGGGTTAGGCTCCCGTGAAAAAATTAAACGTTCAGGTGACCTATTAATGAAAGTGCATGAGTATCAGGCGAAGGAAATCCTTCGCTCCCGAGGTGTTCCCGTCCCGCAGGGTAGGGCCTGCTTTTCGGTTGATGATGCCGTGGGAGCAGCTGAGGCCCTGGGTGGTGAACGCTGGGTGGTCAAGGCGCAGATCCATGCGGGCGGCCGAGGCAAAGGCGGCGGCGTGAAAGTGGTGAGTTCTATTGATGAGGTGCGGGCAGCCGCGAACGATCTCTTAGGCATGATGCTAATAACGCATCAGACAGGTCCAGAAGGGCAGGAGGTCAAACGCCTTCTGGTGGAACAGGGGGTTGGTATTGCTCGCGAGTTATATGTTGGAATGGTCATTGATAGAGCGACTCAAAAAGTTGCGGTGATGGCAAGTTCCGAGGGCGGGACCGAAATTGAAGAAGTGGCCGCCAAAATGCCGGATAAGATTCACAAGGTGTTTGTGAACCCGGTTCAGGGCCTGACATCCGTCGAGGCCGAAAACCTGATGGCGAAATTGGATCTGGTAGGCGCGCAACTTGCCGAAGCGGGAAGGTTCCTGCAGGCGCTGTACCAAGCCTTCTGGGATACCGACGCTTCGCTTGCAGAAATTAACCCCTTAGTCATCACCTCAGAAGGCGGCGTTATCGCGCTGGACGCGAAGTTTAATTTTGATGACAACGCTTTATTTCGCCATCCGGATGTCGTCGCTTTGAGAGATACCGATGAGGAGGACCCGGCGGAGCTTGAAGCGTCTGCCGTGGGCCTAAATTACATTTCGCTGGATGGAAATATCGGCTGCTTGGTGAACGGCGCTGGGCTCGCGATGGCGACTATGGACATCATCAAGCTTTATGGTGGTGAGCCCGCGAACTTTCTTGACGTGGGTGGAGGCGCAACGACAGAGCAAGTGACGGAAGCGTTCAAGATTATGTTGCGGAACCCGGATCTGAAGGCAATTTTGGTGAACATTTTTGGCGGCATCATGCGCTGCGACGTGGTTGCCGAGGGGTTAGTGGAAGCCGCCAAAGTGGTTAAGCTGAACATACCTCTGGTAGTCAGGCTCGAGGGCACAAATGTGGAGCGCGGACGAGAAATCCTCGAGAGCGCTAACCTGGACATGCTGACCGCAACCACAATGGCCGAAGCCGCCGAGAAAGTTGTCGGTGCCGCGAGGGGATAACGTTATGGCAATAATTATTGATGGAAACAGCCGGGTGCTGACCCAGGGTATCACCGGGAAAACGGGCCAATTCCATACCCGTAACTGTGTTGCATACGAAAACGGCAAGGCCGCCTTCGTTGCCGGCGTGACGCCGGGTAAGGGCGGGCAGGACTTTGAGGGAATCCCTATCTTTGACTCGGTTGCCCAAGCAAAAGCGGAGACGGGTGCAAATGTGTCTGTGATCTACGTGCCTCCGCCGTTCGCTGCCGCGGCCATTGATGAGGCAGTAGAAGCGGGTATCGAGACCATCATCTGCATTACCGAAGGCGTTCCCGTGAAGGACATGATCCTGACGCGCGACCGCATGAAGAACTCAGGCGCGACCCTTGTCGGTCCCAACTGCCCTGGAGTGATTACGCCGGGGCAAATTAAGATCGGAATCATGCCCGGCTATATTCACAATCCAGGACGGATTGGCGTGGTTTCGCGTTCTGGCACGTTGACCTACGAGGTCGTGGATCAGCTTACCAAGCTTGGAATGGGTCAATCGACTTGCGTGGGGATCGGCGGTGACCCCGTAAACGGCCTGAAGCATAAGGACGTGATGCAGCTTTTCAATGATGACCCGGAGACCGATGCGGTTGTTATGTGTGGCGAGATCGGGGGCTCTGACGAAGAAGAGTGTGCTGAGTGGATCAGTCAGAACATGACCAAACCGGTGGCGGCGTTTATTGCCGGTGTCACCGCGCCTCCTGGGAAGCGGATGGGTCATGCCGGCGCAATTATCGCCGGCGGCCGCGGCACCGCGGAAGATAAAATCAAAGCGCTGGAAGCGGCCGGCGTCTCCGTGACGTCCAATCCTGCCGAAATAGGAATCACACTTCGCAGCGCGATGGGTCTCACCTGAGGCGTCATCAGGGAGCCCGCGGGGCGCTCGTTAGAGCCCTGCCAATACCTCCGTAATGCTGCTCTTGGCGTCACCAAAGAGCATGCGGGTGTTCTCCTTGTAGAAGAGTGGGTTATCAACACCTGCGTAGCCTGTCGCCATGCTGCGTTTGAGTACGACGGTGGTCTTTGCCTTCCAAACCTCTAAGACAGGCATACCTGCTATCGGACTCTCTGGGACCTCTTGTGCCGCGGGGTTGACGATATCGTTAGCGCCGATGACAAGTACCACATCAGTCTCCGGAAAATCCTCGTTGATTTCATCCATTTCCAGAACGATATCGTAGGGCACGCGGGCCTCGGCCAACAGCACGTTCATGTGCCCGGGCATCCGTCCAGCGACCGGATGAATAGCAAAACGCGCGTCTACGCCAAGACTTTTAAGTTTCTTAATCAGTTCCGAAACCGGATGCTGAGCATGCGCGACCGCCATGCCGTAGCCCGGTACGATAACAACTTTTCGGGCGTCCGCTAACAATTGCGCAGTTTCATCGGCGGAGACGGCGACCGCCTCGCCTTCAATCTCTGGCATCGACGACGAGCCACCGGCGGATCCGAAGCCGCCAAGAATAACGGAGAGAAATTTTCGGTTCATCGCGCGGCACATAATGTAGCTGAGGATCGCTCCACTGGAGCCCACCAACGCCCCCGTCACAATCAGAAGGTCATTAGCGAGCATGAAGCCCGTTGCCGCCGCGGCCCAGCCGGAATAGCTGTTTAACATGGATATGACCACCGGCATATCGGCACCGCCGATCGCCAGAACCATATGCAGGCCAAAAATCAGGGCAAGCGCGGTCATGATCAGAAGCGGCGTCATGCCATCCTGGACGGTGGGCGCGGTGATGAACTCTGCACCGAGCCACACACAAACAAGACCGATCGCAAGATTGATTAGATGGCGACCCGGCAGGGTCAGTGGCTTGCTGCTGAGCAGTTCCTGAAGCTTGCCGAAAGCAGCAACCGATCCCGTGAATGTCACCGCCCCGATCAGCACGCCCAGATATATTTCGATTTCATGAACAACCTTCTCGGCGCCCGATAAATCCGTACTGGTCTCCAGATAGGATCCGAAACCTACGAGCACCGCCGCAAGGCCGACAAAGCTGTGAAGTATTGCCACGAGCTGCGGCATGGCCGTCATTTGCACACGGCTGGCTAACGCACTCCCGGCAGCGCCCCCAATCGCCATGACGCCCAAAACCAGACCAAGGCTCACAGGGGTGTAGGCCATTAACGTCGCGCCGATCGCTAAAACCATGCCGGCGATGCCGAAGAGGTTGCCTCTTCTCGCACTTTCCTGGTGACTCAGGCCACCCAGGCTCAGAATGAACAAAATCGACGCAGCGATATAGGCGGCTGAAACCATTTGGTAGCTCATCACAAATCCTTTCTGAACATTCGGAGCATCCTCTGAGTGACCCAAAATCCCCCAAAGATATTAATGCTCGCGACGAATAGGGCGATTGCGGCCAGGACCGTAACGGTCGTCGAGGTGGAACTCATCTGCAAAAGGGCGCCAACGACGATAATCCCGCTTATTGCATTCGTTACGCTCATCAAAGGGGTATGAAGTGCAGGGGTCACGTTCCAAATGACCTGCCAGCCCACAAATATTGCAAGTACAAACACCGTAAAGTGGCCCATGAACGAATCCGGGGCAACAGCACCAACCCCCAAGATAGCTGCCACCACAATTCCAAGCCCAATGAAAGTCCCTGTCGTCGACTTCTCGACCTCCTCAGAAGCGGGTACCGATACAGGCGCCGAAGCCGCGGCCGAGGCTGGAGGCGCAGCCGTTAATGTGGGGGCGGGCGGCGGCCAGGTGATCTCCTTTTCATGAACCACGGTCAGACCGCGGATCACCTCGTCCTCCATGTCGACGATGATCTCACCGTTCTTTTCCGGCGAGAGATCCGACAACAGATGCACCACGTTGTTCCCGAATAGGGTGCTTGATTGTGCCGCCATGCGGCTCGCGAGATCTGTAAATCCAATGACCGTAACGCCGTTGTCGACGATCGCCTCGCCCGGCTTGGTCAGTTCGCAATTTCCACCTTGCTCAGCCGCGAGGTCAACGATGACGCTCCCCGCTTTCATGAGTCGAGCGGTCTCTGCGGTAATTAGTTTTGGAGCAGGGCGGCCCGGAATCAACGCGGTGGTGATAATAATATCGACGTCTCGGGCTTGCTCAGCAAAAAGGGCCATTTCAGCCGCGATGAACTCTTCACTCATGACCTTCGCATAGCCGCCTTCACCAGAGCCTTCTTCCTCGAACTCAAGCATGAGGAATTCGGCACCCATGCTCTCAACCTGCTCTTTGACCTCCGGACGGGTGTCGAACGATCGAACGAACGCACCCATGGCCGCCGCGGCTCCAATGGCTGCAAGCCCGGCAACGCCTGCACCAATAACAAGCACTTTTGCAGGCGGCACCTTGCCGGCGGCGGTGACCTGGCCGGTAAAGAAGCGACCAAAATGGTTGGCGGCCTCGACCACGGCGCGATACCCCGCGACGTTCGCCATCGAGCTTAGGGTGTCAAGTTTTTGGGCTCGCGAAATTCTTGGCACAGCATCCATAGCCATGGCCGTTAACCCGTGATTGGAAAAGGCCTGAAGCATTTCCGGGTTTTGTCCGGGAGCGATTAGACAGATAAGGGTCTGGCCTGCGCGCAATAGAGCAGCTTCGCTTTCCGGATTTTCGGCTTCAAAAATAGGAGCGCGAATTTTGATGACAATATCGCTGGATGCCCAAAGCGTCTCGCGGGAATCCACAATTTGTGCGCCGCTATTAATATAATCAGCGTCTGAAAATCCCGCCGCGGCACCGGCACCGGTTTCGACCTGAAGACTGAAGCCTAATTTCTGCGCAGCGGCAATTGCGTTAGGCGCCAGCGCAACCCGTTTTTCACCGGGTGTTCGCTCTCGAGGGATGCCAATAATCATAGGAATTTGAAGGGGTTATACGAGAGGCAGAAGGGTAGGACCGAATTGTCCATTAATGACCAAAACGGGGCAAGGGTTACGCCCCTGGTTGTCTCTCTCAAGAGGGATATCACCCCCTATCCTTCAGGGTAAAAAGAGGCCTTAAGGAGAAGGCGCGTGCCGATCTGGTTAAAAAATGATTGAGACTAACGAACTTTCTAACACGATTGACGATCTCTCGCAGCGGGTGCAATCGCTAAGGGGGTATCTTTGACTACGCCAGTCAAAAGGAGCGTTTGGATGAGGTTTTGATGCGGCTTGAAGACCCCGGCATCTGGAGCGATCCAAAAGAGGCGCAGGCCTTGGGCCGCGAGCGCGCGGGTCTTGAGGCAACTGTGATCTCCATCGACTCTCTTAGCAGTCAAATTTCGGATGCCGCCGATCTTCTCGAAATCGCGCGGGCAGAATCGGACGAGGCATCGATACAGGAGTTAAGTGTTGATGTCGACAATATTCGGCTCGAGGTGGAGAAGCTTGAGTTCCTGCGCATGTTCTCAGGAGAGATGGATGGCGCGAACGCGTTTATCGATATCCAGGCCGGCTCGGGCGGAACCGAAGCTCAAGACTGGGCGGAGATGCTCCTCCGCATGTACATGCGCTGGTGTGAAGATGAAGGCCTTTCCACCGAATTGATCGACCGTTCTGAGGGAGAGGTTGCCGGTATTAAGAGTGCGACGATCGCCGTAAAGGGCGACTATGCTTACGGTAAGTTGCGAACAGAATCAGGTGTTCATCGATTGGTTCGAAAATCGCCGTTCGATTCCGGCAATCGTCGGCACACCTCATTTGCATCCGTTTTTGCTTACCCTGAGATCGATGAAAGTATCGAGGTGGAAATCAACCCGGCCGATCTGCGAATCGATACCTACCGAGCGAGCGGCGCGGGAGGCCAGCACGTCAACCGAACGGACTCCGCCGTTCGTATTACGCATATGCCCTCAGGTATTGTGGTGCAATGTCAGAATGATCGATCGCAGCACCGTAATCGGGCGGAGGCGATGAATATGCTGAGAGCCCGCTTATATGATGCCGAAATGAGGGCTCAGCGGGAGAAGCAGCAAGCGCTTGAAGATTCCAAGGCAGATATTGGCTGGGGGAGCCAGATTCGCTCGTACGTGCTTGATCAGTCGCGCATCAAAGATCTTCGCACGGGCGTCGAAACAGGTAACACACAAGCTGTGCTGGATGGCGGCCTAAATCTTTTTATCGAGGCGAGCCTTAAAGCTGGTCTTTAAACGAAGCAGGGACATCTATGAACCGCAACGACGACAACGAACAGGTCGCCCAACGTCGAGAAAAGCTCGATCAGCTTAGGGCGTCGGGTGAGGCATTCCCTAATGACTTTCGCCGCGATGCCCACGCGGCTGACCTACTCGCTGCATATGATGATGTAGACGCCGAGTCTCTGGGCGAACAGTCGATTCGCGTGAAGTTAGCAGGCCGCTTGATGACGAAACGCGTTATGGGTAAAGCCGCGTTCGCCCATTTGCGGGATGAATCTGGAGATATACAGATTTACGCACAACGCGATGCCCTACCTGAGGGTGTATACAACGAGGTGTTTAAAAAGCTCGACATAGGAGACATCATCGGCGTCGAGGGGTCAATGTTCCGTACCCGTACCGGCGAGCTTACCGTGTCGGTGGAGCAGTTTCGCTTGCTGGTGAAGTCCCTTCGGCCACTTCCGGAAAAATATCATGGTCTAACGGATGTTGAGGCCCGGTACCGGCAGCGCTACGTCGATTTACTTGCAAACCAGGATTCGCGAGAGGTATTCAGAAAGCGCGCCCGGATTGTTTCTGGCCTGCGTCATTTCCTGGATTCTCGTGGCTATCTCGAAATTGAGTCTCCCATCATGCAGATGATCCCGGGAGGGGCAAATGCGCGACCGTTTGTGACGCACCATCACGCCTTAGGCGTGGATCTTTACTTGCGGGTTGCCCAAGAGTTGGCGATTAAGCGTTGTCTGGTCGGGGGGTTTGAGCGCGTTTATGAGCTCAATCGAAACTTTCGAAATGAAGGACTGAGTACCCGACACAACCCTGAGTTCACCATGCTCGAGTACAACGAGGCATACAAGGACTTTAACGATTACATGGACCTTACTGAGGAAATGCTCAGACAGGTGGCCATCGATGTCACAGGCAGTGCTGTCGTTTCATATCAGGGGCATGAAATTGATTTTGCCTCTCCCTTTAAACGGATCTCTATGGCGGATGCAGTGTGTGCCAACAATCCCGAACTGTCCCGCGAGGCCTGCGCCAATAAAGAACCCCTCATGGCGTGTGCGGCCAGCAAGCACTTAGAGATGAACCCTGAGAGTTCCCCCGGGGAAATGCTTTTGACGCTCTTTGAAGAGACTGTGGAGAGTAATCTCATCCAGCCTACATTCATAACAGGCTACCCTGCGGAAGTGTCGCCGCTGTCTCGTCGGCAGAATAACAATCCGGAGCTGACCGATCGCTTCGAATTATTCGTGGCCGGGCGGGAGCTCGCCAACGGCTTCTCGGAGCTCAATGATCCAGAGGATCAATCCGATCGCTTCAAGGAGCAGGCACAGGCCAAAGCAAAGGGCGATGAAGAGGCCATGTTCTATGATGCGGACTACATCCAGGCACTGGAATACGGTTTACCACCGAACGCAGGGGGCGGCCTCGGCGTGGACCGGTTTGTGATGATCCTTACCGACAGCCCCTCGATCCGCGATGTGCTTCTGTTTCCCCACATGCGCCCAGAGACATCGGAGTAGGGACTAAACCCGCCAGAATGAGATGAATCTCCCCGTCCCATTCTTTGTTGGATTGCGCTATACGCGAGCCCGACGACGTAACCATTTTGTCTCGTTTATTTCCGCTATCTCAATATTAGGGATAACCGTTGGCGTTTGGGCGCTGATCACAGTGCTTTCTGTGATGAACGGGTTTGAGCGGGAATTGCGAGGTCGAATCCTGAGTGTCGCGTCGCATGTCACCGTCAGCGCTCGGCAGGATTGGTTGCTGGATTGGAAAGTGCTCGATAGGGCAGTTCGCCTGGAACCTGGAGTGCTTGACGCTGCGCCATACGTCCTGGGGCAGGGACTTGTGACCCGCGGCAATGCCGTGTCCGGTGTACTTTTTCGCGGGATTGAACCGGAGTTGGAATCGGGTGTATCGGAAGTCCTCTCGAGGCTTATAGCCGGAAACGCGGCTGACTTGAGAAGTGGAGGTTGGAATATTGTTCTTGGCTCCCAGCTTGCAAGGAGTCTTGGTGCGCGAGTTGGGGATCGAGTAACCCTCGTCGCACCGAAGGGAAAGATTACCCCCGCGGGACTGCTGCCTCGCATGAAACGCTTCACCGTCAGCGGTATTTTTGAGATGGATATGTATGAGTACGACTCCAGTCTCGCCCTCATTCATCTAGACGATGCAGCGAGAGTTTTAGAAACCCAGGGCGGGGTAAGCGGACTGCGCCTTGTGGTTGACGATGTTTACGCCGCGCCGCTTATTAGCGTCGGACTTCAACAACGCCTTGGCAATAGCGTGCGTGTCAGCAATTGGACGATCGAGCACGCGAATTTCTTCTCCGCGTTGAAAATTGAGCGTCGAGTCATGTTTGTTATCCTGCTTTTGATCATCACCGTGGCCGCATTTAATATCGTGTCAACGTTGGTCATGGTCGTGACGGACAAGCGCGCTGATGTGGCCATTTTGCGAACGCTCGGTCTCGCGCCCTTAGGCGTGATGGGCATTTTTATTGTGCAAGGCGTGGTGATTGGTTTTGGCGGAACCATTGTTGGCGGCGTAGCTGGCGTTCTTACGGCGATCAATATCGAGACGCTGGTACCGTGGATTGAGAATCTTTTGGGAATAGAATTTTTCCCCGCCAGTGTGTATGTGATTAGTGATTTTCCGGCCGAGCTACGGTGGCCTGATGTAATGACTATTTCGGTTGTATCGTTTGTCATTTGTCTTTTGGCAACCCTTTACCCCGCATGGCGGGCATCGCGGGCTGATCCGGCCGAGGCCCTGCGCTATGAGTAAGAGCGATGCGCCTGTTAATGTGCTGGAATGCCGCGGCCTGTCCGTTAGTTACACCGAGGCGGCGACCTCCGTTGAGGTGCTAAGAGGCATCGATATAACAATTGCGTCTGGCGAGTCCGTCGTGGTCACCGGTGCCTCTGGTAGTGGAAAGAGCACCTTACTGCAGACGCTTGGCGGGTTAATGAAGGCATCGGCCGGGACAATATCCTTAGGCGGTGTAATCCTTGCTGATCTTTCACCCAGGCAGCTGGGCAACCTTCGCAACCAGAACCTTGGATTTGTGTACCAATTTCACCACTTACTTCCTGAGTTCTCTGCGCTAGAAAACGTGGCTATGCCGCTCCTGATCCGGGGAGAGGCACGATCTATAGCGCTTGAAAGATCTGGTGATTTTCTGGAGCAGGTTGGGCTATCCCATCGATTGACTCATAAGCCGGGTGAATTGTCAGGGGGTGAGCGCCAGCGCGCCGCTGTCGCTAGAGCGCTTGTAACCCGCCCAGCCCTTGTTCTCGCTGATGAGCCGACCGGAAATCTCGACACAAAAACCGCTCGAGAAGTTCAAGATCTGATGCTTAGTCTGGTTGCGAGCGCCAAGCTTTCTTTGTTTGTCGCCACTCACGATCTTGATTTCGCCTCGCGTTTCTCACGACGCTTTGAACTCGCCGGCGGCCAGCTTAACGGTCTTAATTAGAAGCTCTATGCGGGTATCGAACCCGCTTGTCATGGTAACTTTTTAACTGAAAGTTACGTCTCCTGCGCGCTAGGTTTTCCGAGGTAGTTATTACCTCGGAACCGCGATGTCCTGTCGACTTTTTTTAGCGTTTTGCTTATGCCTTGGTGCCTGCGCGATCATGATGGCCCGCGAGCTACCGGGTCGCGAAGCCTTAATAGTGCTGGGCATTTTTTCCACCCCTTTTTGCTTTAAAAACGCTCTTCGACCTCTAGGTTTTTTTCTGCTCGGTTTCTGTTGGGCTGGATGGCAGGCGCATTCGGTTGTTGATAACCGTGTTCCTGAGAGTTTCCTTGGGCAGGATCTAACACTTTCGGTCATCGTTCATGATCTTGTAAAACGATAGCAAACCGGGGCTGTTTTCGATGCAATCTTGAAGAAAGTCCGTCGGAGATCTATCGGGAGATCAGCGAGAAAAAGTCCGTCTGAGTTGGTATGGGGACAATCCGAAAATGGCTATCGGTGAGCGATGGCGCCTTGTCGTAAGACTCAAGCGGCCGCGTGGTTATCGTAACAAGACCAGCTTCGATTATGAGCGTTATCTCTTTGCAAAACAGATAACGGCAAAAGGATATGTTTTAAAAGGGCAGAGGCTCGAATCTGAAAGTGCGCTTACTCCTGGTGGTCGTCAGATTTTTCGGCCTTTTATTTCTGTGTTGGACGAGCACTCCGGGGTGCTGGGTCATGGATCAATGATTCGGGCACTTGGCATCGGGGATCGCTCAGAGATATCAACTGCACAGTGGTCCCTGCTGCGACGCGTTGGCTTGAGTCATCTGGTGGCGATTTCTGGTTTGCACATAGGGCTTGCCGCCCTCTGGATGTCGGCACCGGCTGCGTTAGCGCTTCGTGCTTTGCCTCAATTCACGACTGTAATCCCCCGTATTCTTATCGCCGCACTCGTCGGCGTTGGAGTTGCTTACACCTACGCAGATGAGGCTGGATTCCCCGTATCCGCACTCAGGGCCTACCTGATGGCGGCGGCGGCCTTAACGGCCATGGCGCTCTTGCGGCGCATACGTCTGGAAACCATTCTGGCGGCTTGCATGGTTTTAATGGTGATTCTTGATCCCCTGGTGGTTTCGCTTCCCGGTTTCTGGTTATCGGTGTCTGCGGTGTGTCTCATCAGTCAGGCATTGCAATATCGGCAAAAGCCGATGAAGGGGATTCAACTTTTCCACAACATCGTTCTTTTAGGCTTTTAAAGAAAGTTCATGTGGGTTTTATCGACCTGATTCGCGTGCAGTTGTTCCTTTTTTTGGGCCTCATTCCGATTCTTGCGTTTTATGGCTTTTCCATCCCGATAGCGGCACCCCTAGTCAATTTGGCTGCCGTCCCGATATTCACACTGTTAATTATTCCGCTCATTTTTCTAGCCGTTTTTGGAGGATCACTTATCGGAGACCACGGCATCCGTCTAGTTCTCGAAGGGACTGACTTTCTGATCGAAGTGGTTTTGGGAGCCGCGCGCTGGGTTTCTAACTTCGAAGGCGCGTTGATTGCGCCGTCCATGTTTTTGGCCTGTATGTCACTCGTTGGAGTTGCACTGTGGGCGCTGTTGTACCTTCGGGATAAAAAACTCACCCTAGTATTGGCTCTCATTAGTATCGTGTGGTTTAGTTTGTCAGAGACTGGGAAATCGACGCTTGATTCGGGCGAATTCTCAATAACGACTTTTGACGTGGGGCAAGGTCTCGCCGTCCTGATCCAAACGTCGGGTCATGATGTTTTGTACGATACCGGCCCACAGTTCTCAGATTTTGCTCCTGTCGTCGAACCATTACGGTATTCCATGCGGACTCGGGGTAAAAATTCGCTTGATGTGCTTATTGCAAGCCACGCGGCACAAGATCACTTTGGAGCAGGAGTTCGTGTGATGAAAGAGTTCAAGCCGCGGACATTCTTTAGCGGCGAGCCGCAACAAACGGGAGGCAAGCATTGCGCCCCCGATTTGAATTGGACATTTGACCGCGTTTCTTTCTTGTTTATTCAGCCGGAGGTGGGTGACCGGGTTTCGGCCAACAATCGCTCATGCGTGCTTTTGGTCTCCGGGCCGTACGGAACTGCGTTATTCACTGGAGATATCGAGAGGCAAATGGAGTACCGACTTTTGAGGCGATCTGGCGCGTTGCTTGAGGTTGATGTTTTACAGATTCCTCATCACGGCTCTAAGACGTCCTCTGCACGAGATTTCCTAGCGGCGACCCGCCCACAGATCGGGCTTTTAAGCCGTGGCGCCAAGAACCGGTTCGGGCATCCCCACGAGGATGTGCTGAGTCGTTACGCGGCGCTTGAGACTCTAGTGTTCGACACCGCGCGGGTTGGGCGAATTAACCTGATAAGCAGGCTATCGGGCTGGGAGGTAGAACATTTCGCAGAAACCTCTCAGCGCTTTTATCACTCGATACCCTAAATAGGCGAACGCCTAAAAGAGTCTCCGCGGTTAAAATCACGGATATCCGAGTTTTCTTACGACGCTTCTTCCATTGAGACCTGTCGACCTTGATTGAATTCCTTAAGAGTGGTGGCTGGTTGATGCTGCCCATATTGGCCTGTTCTGTCATTTCGCTTGCAATCATCCTCGAGCGCTTTGTGGCATTACGCTCCGGTCGAGTGCTGCCGAAGGGACTGGTTGCCGATATTGATCGGATCCTTTCACAGGGTCGTATGGACGCCGATCGAATCGCCCTAGTTCGAAGAGGGTCTCCCCTGGGTCGCGTGTTGGCTGCTGGTCTCGCACAGGCCCCTAGTGATCCAGCGCGAATCGAGGAAGCCTTGGAGGAGGCGGGGCGCCATGTGGTTCATGGATTTGAGCGATACCTAAATGCGCTTGGGACGATTGCCGCGACCACGCCTTTACTTGGCTTGCTCGGGACCGTGATCGGGATGATTAAAGTTTTTGCTGCAATTACGTCGAGCGGGGTCGGGGATCCGCAGGTGCTCGCCGGCGGAATTTATGAGGCTCTTATTACGACGGCGGCCGGACTGTCGGTCGGTATTCCAAGTCTCATGTTCCATCGGTATTTCCGGGGCCGCATCAGCGAGCTGACGCATGAAATTGAGCGTCATGCACTTCGCCTGTTAGAAATCCTCCGAAAGAGGATGCCCGCGTGAAGTTTGCAGCAAGCGCTGAAGAAGAGGTATCCATCAACCTCACGCCGTTGATTGATATCGTTTTTCTGCTGCTGATTTTTTTCATGGTCTCGACTACGTTCGATAAAGAAACCAAGCTCGAGATTGCGCTACCGGAGGCAAGCAGTGCGCCGGCGTCTGAGATGCCCGCGAGTCGTCTAATCCTTGCCATTACAGCGAAGGACGAATATGAGCTTGCGATACAGTCTGCCGGTGAGGCATCTGAAGGTCAGAAGCTGGAGCCACAGGATTTGCAGAGCTTTTTTCGCGCTGCGTTTGATAAAAACCCCAAGGTGATCTTAGTTCTCAAGGCCGATGCAAAAACTACGCATCAAGCCGTAGTCTTAGCGCTGGACGCTGCGCGTAAGGTAGGCATCGAGCGAGTGATGTTCGCCGCTCAGGTCGCGAACCCGTAGTCATGAGCGATTCTCAAACAACAGGTGTTCTGATCTACAAGAGGCTCCTGCGCTACGTTTGGCCTTATAAGCACATTTTTTTGATCAGTCTGTTGGGTATGGCTGTTGTTGCAGCTGCAGAAGTCTCTTTCGCGGCCCTACTCAAGCCGATTATGGATGGCGGGTTTGTCGAGCGAGACAGAGCCATCATTCAAATGACGCCGTTCTTGCTTATGGGTGTGTTTATCGCGAGAGCCATAGGCTCTGTGGCTGACGAGTATTGCATTGCCTGGGTTGGGCGGCGCGTTATCTTCGATCTTCGGGGTCAGTTGTTTGCGAAGACCCTGCGATTGCCTGCGCATTATTTTGACAGCCACCCGACCTCGACCTTGATCTCCCGGTTGATATACGACCTTGAGCAAGTTGCAGAGGCCTGCACGATTGCCGTGCGGGTGAGTGTGAAAGATTCGCTTCTGGCGCTCGGGTTGATTGTTTGGATGTTTATCTTAAGTTGGCAGCTGACACTTCTATTTTTGTTGATTACGCCTTTGGTTGCGCTCGTGGTGCGTAAGGCATCAAAACGTTTTCGTCGTTCGAGTGCAAAAATTCAAGGATCCATGGCCGGTATCACGCATATCGCCAAAGAGGCGTTGCAAGGCCATCGAGTCGTCAAAGCCTTCTCGGGGTATCAGGAGGAGGAAGCAGCTTTTGAAGTCGCGAACCAAACGAATCGGCGCCAATCCTTACGGCGAGTGGCGGTTGCGGCCATCAGCGTCCCGCTCTTACTGCTTATCGCGGGTGCTGGGGTTTCCTTCATCATTTACCTCGCCTTAAGCGATACGGTAGGAGCGTTCGTGACCCCAGGGACGTTTGTCTCCTACATGGGAACAATCTTGTTGCTCATGAGTCCCATTAAGCGCCTCGCGCGCGTGAATGAATATATCCAGGCCGGTATTGCCGCTGCCGACACGGTCTTTGGTCTCTTTGATCAGCGGAGTGAAACGGAAAACGATCACGGCCGCTCAGGCGCCACAATATCGAGCGGTCGCGTTGAACTGCAGAACGTGATCTTTCGCTACGGTGAGCGTGACGAGGCGGCCCTTGATGGTGTATCCCTGGTGATTAATCCCGGCGAGACCGTCGCTTTGGTCGGCGAGTCGGGCAGCGGCAAGTCAACAGTGGCTTCATTGTTGCTTGGTTTCTATAGAGCAGATTCGGGGAACATACTGATCGATAACCGCCCGATCGAAGACTTTTCATTATCAGCGCTTCGCTCTGAGATATCCTGGGTCTCGCAGGAACCCGTCCTGTTTGATGGCAGCATTGAGGATAATGTGCGATACGGGCGGCGAGATGCCTCTCAGGCGGAGCTCGCGCAACTTTATCAAGAGGTCGGTATCGATCAATTCCCGGCTAAACCCGAGGAGCATGTCGGTGAGTTGGGCGGCCGACTTTCAGGCGGCCAACGCCAACGCGTAGCGCTTGCGCGAGCGTTACTCAAGCAAAGTCCCATTTTGATTATGGACGAGGCCACGTCTGCGCTTGATATGCTGGCCGAGCAGGCGATCAAGAACGCCATCATGGCTAGAAGCTCGGATCGCAGTGTCCTTCTCATTGCGCACCGACTGAGTTTTATCTCTCACGCGGACATGATTCATGTTTTCTCGCAGGGAAAAATTATTGAGTCCGGCACGCACCAATCTCTTCTGCAGCGTGGGGGAAGCTACGCCGCAATGTGGGCAACGCAAGAGATTGATCAATCGAACGAGTCCGGTATTCATCCTGAGGTGAATGGTTGAGTTTTTACACGGCCCTCACTTCTCACTGGCAGCGCGTCAGCGTCATTACGGTTCTGCTGTTGCCCCTGTCGCTGGTCTACGCCTTGATAACGGAAATTCGTCGATGGGCGTATCGGGTTAGAGTCTTTTCTGTCTATCAATCAAAACTACCCGTTGTGGTGGTGGGAAACCTCACGGTGGGTGGAACGGGAAAGACGCCGGTTGTCATTGCGCTGGCGAAGGCCCTGAAGCGGCAGGGCTGGCGACCCGGAATCGTGAGTAGAGGCTACAAGGGGAATGCGTCAAAGCCGGTGCTGGTCACCGCAGACGCAGATCCCAGTGAAGTGGGCGACGAGAGCATGTTGCTTGCACAACAGACCGAGAGCCCCGTCGCGGTGTATCGAAAACGCTCCGCGGCG
This sequence comes from Gammaproteobacteria bacterium, assembly GCA_038131525.1. Classification (GTDB taxonomy): domain Bacteria; phylum Pseudomonadota; class Gammaproteobacteria; order Arenicellales; family UBA868; genus UBA868. Next base: position 670,670 of record JAYPPP010000001.1, read on the forward strand.
GTAAAACTCCTCGAGGGACAAAGTGTCGACATTGTGCTTTCGGATGACGGACTGCAGCATCTGGGTCTGTTTCGGACGGTCGAAATTGCGCTTTTAGGAGACTTCGGGAACGGCCTCTTATTGCCCGCCGGACCTCTTCGGGAGTCCCGTCGCCGATTAGAGACCGTGGACTTTATTTTGAGCACCTCTGAGCAGTCTTCGCCCAAGAGTTATCTGTTTCACGCCAAGATCGGTCTTGCCAGAAACTTGGTAACCGGCGAAAAGCGCGCCCTGCAGGCATTTGCAGACCAAGAAGTTACTGCGGTTGCGGGGATTGCTCATCCTCGGCGCTTTTTTGATGCTTTAGGGAAGGTGAATATCCAGCCCAAAGAAGTCGAGTTTCCCGATCACCATCGCTTCTCACCCGATGATATACCTCATGCGCCTGTGATTTTGATGACAGAGAAGGACGCGATAAAGTGTCAGGGGTTTGCACAGGACCACTGGTGGGCGGTGGAATACGGATGCGAGCTGCCGGAGCGGTTTATCACTGACCTACAGCGGGCCCTAAAAGCTAAGAGCATTCATTGACAGAGTTTGCAGTCATCATTCCGGCGCGGTTCGGATCCCAACGCCTGCCCGGCAAACCCCTTCGTGATGTCGCGGGTAAACCGCTCATCCAGCGGACCTTTGAGTCTGTGTCGGGCTCACGGGCAGGTCTGGTTGCTGTGGCGACCGATGACCAAGGGATTGCAGAGGCTGTTGCAGGATTCGGCGGCCAGGTATGCATGACCGACAATCACCTGAAGAGCGGCACTGATCGGGTTGCGCAGGCCGCAGAGAGGCTGGATCTTGATGATCAAATGATTGTGGTGAATGTTCAGGGTGATGAGCCCGACATGCCCGCTATTCTTATTAATCAAGTGGTCGATGTGCTTTCAAACAACCCGCAGGCGCAGCTCGCAACGGCGGCCTGCGCTCTGGATAATCCCGCTCAGTACAGCGATCCCTCTGTTGTAAAGGTCGTTTGTGATGACAACGATTTTGCGCTCTATTTTTCACGGGCGCCGATTCCCCATGCCCGATCTGAGGAAGCGGACAAAGGCGAGCGCGTCCCCTGGCAGTTGGCTAGGCGCCATATCGGGATATATGCCTATAAGGTGGGGTATCTAAAGGAATTCAGTCAGGCGGATCCGAGTGCTCTCGAAGAGAGCGAGAAACTTGAGCAGCTGCGAGCGCTCTCGCGAGGCGACAGGATCATCGTCGCGCAAGCGAGCGAAGCGCCTTCGCCGGGCGTTGATACGGTCTCCGATCTTGAAGATGCGATCAAAAGATTTTCGCAGCGCTAATCAATGCGAAAAAAAGAACAAAAGCAGTCCGTTCTCTTTGTGTGCATGGGCAATATCTGTCGGTCTCCCACGGCAGAAGGGGTCTTTCGGAGTTTGGTGGAGCAGGCAGGCCTTGCCGACAGGCTGGCAATTGATTCTGCGGGCACGCACGACTATCACGTGGGTCATCCTCCTGACGCGCGAGCCGTGCTCGCCGCGAACGCGCGCGGTATTGATCTCTCTGGACTGAGGGCCCGACAAGTCACTTCTGACGATCTGCTGCGGTTTGATTATGTACTGGCGATGGATAATGGCAATCTCTCGCATCTTCAGGAGCTTTCGACGTTGAATGCAAAAGAGAGTACGGCGCAGATAACTCTGCTCCTGGACTTTTTGCCTGGGGTAAAAGGGCGGTCGGTACCTGACCCTTACTTTGGTGGCGAGAACGGATTCACGCTCGTTCTTGATCAGGTCGAGGAGGCTTGCCAGCATCTACTCGCTGCGATTTGTCGTGATGAGCAGGCATAACCGTACTGTAGTTCTTATATCAAAATGAATCCGCAGTCACTCGGCCAGTTGATGATTAGCGTTGAGGGTTTATCCCTGGATGCTCCAACCAAAGAACGGCTGTTGCATCCCGATGTGGGCGGCGTCATTTTGTTCTCTCGAAACCATGCCGAGATGGACCAACTTCGGCAGCTTGTGTATGAAATCAAAAACCTTCGCAACGAACCTCTGTTGGTTTCGGTTGACCAAGAAGGGGGGCTGGTTCAGCGATTTAAAAAAGGCTTCACGCTGCTGCCGCCGATGGCGTCGATTGGCGAGATTTATGAGGTTGACCCTGAACGTGCCTGCCAGCATGCCGAGGACGTGGGCGTTGTCCTTGCCGCTGAACTGGGCGCACTGGGAATCGACTTCAGCTTCACACCTGTCGTTGATCTGCTCTCGGATAATCGGGCGATTGCAAACAGAGCGTTTCATGCCGATCCTGCGGTTGTCCGAGTTTTGTCGAGTGCGCTCGGTAAGGGGCTTTCGGACAATGGCATGCAGGCTGTTGCGAAGCATTTTCCGGGTCATAGCGGGGTCATCGAGGACCCGCACTTCGACCTTCCTACCGATCATCGTTCTTTGTCGGAGCTCCAGTCTGCAGATATTCGGGTATACGAATCGCTGGAAGACGCGGGCATAAAGGCCGTGATGACCTGCCATGTGGTGTTCCCGGCGGTGGATTCTCTGCCCGCAAGCTTTTCCTCACGCTGGATCAAGGAGGAGCTGCGAGGTCGGCTTGGCTATGGCGGGCTCGTGGTCTCCGATGACGTGATGATGGGAGCGCTGAGTCAGTATGGCGAGCCCATCGACCGAGTGAGAACGGCCAGAGATGCCGGGTGTGATTTGATTCTGCTTTGTAATGACGACGCGGCAGCAGATAGCGTTCTCGCCGGCGGCGGTCTTCCAGCGCTTTCTGCAGCGAGCCTCAAGCGGCTGCAGGCTATGAGGCGAGTGGCTCGCCCTGCGAGCAATGAAGCAGCAGAAGCCGCTCGGGCTCGACTGGGAGCGCTTAGCTAGTCTGCCCGCTCCATGTATTCGCCGGTATCGGTGTTGATTCGGATCTTATCCCCGATGTTCACGAACGGCGGAACGATAACGCGAAGACCGGTTTCCACTATTGCAGGTTTTCCTGAGCCCGCGGCAGTCTGGCCCTTTACAACGGTTTCCGTATCCTGAACCTGCATCACCACGCTTGCGGGGAGCTCCACGCCGATCGGCTGCTCGTTGTAGAAATTGATCTGGACTTCCTCGTTAGGCAGAAGGTAGCTTTCCTGACCACCAAGATCCTCGGCCGTGATCTGAATCTGCTCAAAAGATTCAAGATCCATAAACACAAAGTCTGCGCCTTCGGGGTAAAGGTACTGCATCTGTCGGGGTTCCACATGGGCCTTTTCGAGCTTATCTTCTGATCGAAAGCGCTCGTTGACCTTCGTGTTGTCGGCAATCGCCTTCATCTCAAGCTGTGCAAAGGCGCCGCCTTTACCGGGTTTCACGTGCGATTTTTTGAGCACGCGCCAAAGCTTGCCCTGATATTCCACAAGATTGCCAATGCGCACGTCAGATGCTGAGATTTTCATAAAATAAACGGGAATCAATCTAAACCGCAGCGAATTCTAAAGATTTGTGGCGAGCCCAACAACCGACAGCCTCATCAGATAAATCGTGACTTCTCAAAGTTCCTCCTCTAACGCCGTCTTATACGATCGGAATTGCCGTCAATGCGCTCGGCTTTCGGCTTTTCTCGATGAGGTCAAGGCAAAGTATCCGAGTTACGCCTGTGAGCCCGTTGAGCCCTTTGGAGATCCGAAGGCGCGATTGTTGATCGTGGGTCTTGCGCCCGGTCTTCATGGCGCAAATGCGACGGGTCGACCCTTTACCGGCGATCACGCCGGAATCATGCTGTTCGAAACGCTGCATCGATTCGGGTTTTCCTCCCAGGCACAATCCGCGCCGGGCGACGGACTCACCTTAAAAGCCTGTCGGATCACGAATGCCGTTAAATGCCTTCCTCCTCAGAATAAACCCGTCGCTGAGGAGGTCAATCGGTGTCGGCAGTATCTTGTCTCAGAGCTGAATACAATCAAGCGGGGCGGGGTGATCCTCACGTTGGGGAAAATTTCACACGACAGCGTTTTGCGCGCTTTAGGTATACCGGTGTCGAGCATGCCTTTTCGTCATCTCGGCGAATATTCTCTGCCGGGAGAAAGAACGCTGCTCTCCAGTTACCACTGCAGCCGATACAACACGCAAACCGGTCGGTTAACAGCCAAAATGTTTAACGCCGTTTTTAAGCGAGCATCAGAACTGGTTGCGCTGTAATGCCGATAGACCCAAAACCGTTCATCGCCGGACTGGCCCGCACGCCGGGTGTCTACGTGATGCGTGACCAAGAAAGACGGGTCTTGTACGTAGGAAAGGCTCGCAGTCTACGCAGTCGAGTGGGCAGCTACTTTAAGGTGCCTCATGAGAGTTCGCGCATCCAGATCATGATGGCGGATGTGGACGAGATTGAGATTCATCGAACACGCACAGAGACAGAGGCGCTTCTTCTCGAAAGCAATCTCATCAAGACTCTAAGACCCAAGTTCAATATTCTGCTGAGAGACGATAAGAGTTATCCCTATCTCAAGCTTTCGCTGACTGAGGAATACCCAAGGCTGTCTTTGTACCGAGGTCGCACCAACATCAAGGATCGACTGTTTGGTCCTTACGCGAGTGCTGGATCGGTCCGGGTCATGCTGGCGCAGCTGCAGAAGATTGTTCCGGTTCGTCAGTGCGATAACAACACCTTTAAGAATCGAAGCCGCCCCTGTCTTCAGTATCAAATAAAGAGGTGTTCAGCGCCCTGTGTGAATGTTATTTCTAAGTCTGACTACGATGAAGACGTGAAACGATTGATTCAGGTTCTGGACGGCAAGGAAAACGAGATCTCGAGCACTTTGCATCCGAAATGGACAAGGCCTCGGAGCGACTCGACTTTGAGGCGGCGGCGGTATTTCGGGACCGGGTGCTCGCATTGAGACGATTGCAAGAACGTCAGTACATCTCAGACGGTCAGCACAATGTTGATGTGGTGACGTTGCTGGATAAGGCCGGCATGCTCTTGTTTTCCGTCATGAAGATTCGCGGCGGCCATAATCTTGGCAGCAGGCATTTCTCAGAGAAGAACCCGCTCGGCTTGGCACTTGGCGAGGTGATGCAGAAACTCCTGGTCCAGCACTATCAGTCGCAATCTATCCCCGGTGAAATCATTCTGACACCTGCGGTTAGCGATCTCGATCTTCTTCAAGCCGGGCTCACGGAACTTGCAGGGCGGCAGGTGAAGCTCAAAACTCGAGTGAGAGGTAACCGTTCACAATGGCTGGAAATGGGCCTCCTTAATGCGAATGATTTCCTTCGCCGTCAGGTAGCGGCAGATGCCGACCACATCGAGCGTATGGATGATCTGGCTAAGCTGCTTAACCGCGAGGAGCCCATTGAGCGCATTGAATGCTTTGATACCAGTCATAGCAGTGGGGAGCAGCCGGTGGCGTCGTGCGTGGTGTTTGATAGAAGCGGTGCGGTGTCGTCTGAATACCGAAGATTCAATATAAGAGGGGTTACGCCCGGTGACGATTTTGGCGCGATGGAGCAGGTCGTCGGCCGGCGAATGGCGAGAGTGGCCGAGGGTGAAGGTGTTCGCCCCGACGTTCTGCTGATAGACGGCGGTAAGGGGCAGGTCAAAAAGGCGAGCGAAGCGCTCGCTGAGCATCTCGCGAGCGATATCGTAGTGCTCGGGATTGCCAAAGGGCAGGGGAGAAAGTCCGGTCGCGAGTCGCTTTATCTGCCGGGCCAGTCAAACCCGCTTTTTTTAGACCCGCAATCGCCCGCACATCTTCTGCTTCGGCAGATTCGCGACGAGGCACATCGTTTTGCCATTACGGGCCACCGAAAAAAGCGCGCAGCCTCGCGAAACCGATCTCAGATCGAAGATATTCCGGGTATCGGCGCAAAAAAGCGTCAGGCGCTTCTTCGTCACTTTGGCGGCATCAAGATGCTGCGTCAGGCGTCGCCTGAAGAACTTGTAAAAGTGGAGGGAATCAGCGTAAATCTCGCCCAACGTCTCGTGGAACATTTTCGAACCGCCTGAGCCATGCCCTGGACGATCTCTAATATCCTGACGCTGGTCCGCGTCGCGTTGATTCCTATTGTGGTCGCCATCTATCTTATCGGCGGCTCGGGCTACCTTACGGCAGGTCTCTTTCTTCTGGCGGGCATTACCGATTGGGCAGACGGCTACCTGGCCCGAAAACGAAACGAACTCTCGCCTTTGGTGCGTTCTTGGATCCCGTCGCGGACAAGCTGATGGTTTGCGCAGTGCTTGTTCTGTTGGTGGCCGATCGTGAAATTACAGAGCCTCTTCTAAGCCCGGTCCTTTTCACCATTACGGTCGCCATCATTATCGGCAGAGAAATCACCATCTCGGCGTTACGCGAGTGGATGGCGGAACTGGGGCAGCGCGGCATCGTCGCGGTCGGATGGATGGGCAAAGTCAAAACGACGCTGCAATTTGTGTCGATCACGATTCTGCTCTTTGCTCAGGCAGGAATGCAGCAGCCGGTTTTAATCCTCGGGGAACTTCTGTTGTACATAGCAGGAGCGCTTACCCTGTGGTCGATGGTTCTGTACCTAAAAGGCGCCTGGCCCGCGCTAACCGAGCGCTAGCAATTACTTGACAGGGTGTTGAACCCCTATAGAATTCACGTTCTTCGCGCGGGAATAGCTCAGTTGGTAGAGCACAACCTTGCCAAGGTTGGGGTCGCGAGTTCGAGTCTCGTTTCCCGCTCCATTAAATCAATTACTTATGTCTGATCTGTATTAGCGGTTCCTGATCTAGACCCCAGTTGTGTCCAAAGTTGTGTCCAAAATCAATCAGGCACAAAAAAACGTTACGTTACCGACGTAACGTCCATATACACCCCAATTCGCCATTCCACCCGTTTTTTCCTAAACTCGTTCAAGAGAGGAGCGAGCGGCTTTAGCCGCGCGTGAGAGTAGATTGGCTGACCCGTGTGTGAGGCATAGGGTCCTGCCGAAAGAGAGGAAAGGGCCATGCCCTATTTAACTGTTTACGCCATCTGGCCGGGGCGAGCATGCGTTATCGCTCGTCTTAATCATTGCCGGCTGTTCGGCCATAGCAAAGGCACCGCCTCCGGTGTCTCTTAAGCAAAGAGCCACGGCCTGTTACTCTGAATACGTCGATCTGCACGGGGATATTAAAAAGGCCTATAAGGCTCAAATCTCTTCCGGCATCGCCTCACAATCGGAATACGGTAAAGCCCATTACGAAGGCATCGGCGCCAGCAAGGGCAGGGCACTGCCGCAGGGCTGCGGGGAACATCTTCAGGTCTCCAGCACCTGCTATGAGAGCTACGTCGACACCTATCCCGATCTTATCGAGGCCTGGCAGCTTTCCGGTCAGCCGAAATCACTCTGGGGTAAGACACATTCGAAAACCACGGAAAACTTGTCCTTTTTCTTGACTTCCAAGTGTGGGGATGCAGTTATGAGTATGCCTGAAGAAGAAGCGGGTGGTGGCGGGGGTGGGGAAACCAAGAACGGCTGCACCGCGATTTGTATGGTGCCGCCCGGGACAATCATCACGCAGGACAAGTCGCAAAAAACACTGTAATAGTAGAGTCAGGCTAAACCTTGCCAAGGTTGGGGTCGCGAGTTCGAGTCTCGTTTCCCGCTCCATAAATTCAATCACTTACCTCTGATCTGTATTAGTGCTTGCTGATGCAGACTCCCAGTTGTGTGGTGAATGTACAAAATCAATCAGGCATAAAAAACGGACGTTACCGGTAACGTCCATATTCTGATTCGCCATTCCCCCGTTTTTTCCTAAACTCCTTTGAAGGAGGAGCAGGCGACTTTTAATGCTGACCCATGTGTGAGGCTGGGGTATGCCAACATAAGAGGAGGAAAGGGTCGTGCCCTATCGGAAGTTCCCGCCATCTGGCCGGGGCGAGCGTCTTATCGCTCGTCTTAATCATCGCCGGCTGTTCCTCCGGCCAAAGCACCACAGGCTCTGCCTTAAGCAAAGAGCTAAGCCAGTGCTACACCGAATACGTCGATCTGCACGGGGATATTAAAAAAGCCTATAAGGCTCAAATCTCTTCCGGCATCGCCTCACAATCGGAATACGGTAAAGCCCATTACGAAGGAATGGGTGCTAATGAAGGCAGGGCACTGCCTAAGGGCCAGGCCTTCAATCTCAGCACCTGCTAGCGAGCTATGTGGATACGATCAGTGATCTGATCGAATATGCCTTTAAGGGCCTCCGGTCAGGATAAATCGCTTGGTGAGCCAAATGGCACCAGCGGCAGCGGATACCGGGCATTATCAGGCTGGGATCGATACACCCCACCGCCTGCAAAGATAAGGACGAATCTGAATTACATACACCGACGCCGAGATGCTCACTTCAAAACATTGGTGGCTCTTACGAGCAACGTGGACGAGCAAGATTAGCATGTTCAACAACGCCACCGCCTTCAACCAGGACATTGGCAGCTGGAACGTTAGCAATTGGTGGCGAAGAGCTCGGATGAGTTACATGTTCGAGACGCCGGCAACTTCATCGACCAAAAGCGGCATTGTGTTCACTGATACGAGCAATTGATCGAGCATGATATCGCTACTTGGATCCTGGCGCTACCGCCACCGCAAACATTGGCAGATCAACACCTGGTTAGCGGGTGACAAATATGGATTACCTTTTCAGAGCGACACTTTCAACCAAAACATTGGCAGCTGGGATACGAGCAACGTGACGAATATGCAAGGAGTGTTCCATACCTCCGCCTTCAATCAGAACATCAGCGGTTGGGATACGAGCAGTGTGACGAATATGCAAGGGATGTTCGCTTACTATGTCGCGGGTGGAGGCACCAGCGCCTTCAACCAGGATATCAGCGGCTGGGATACGAGCAACGTGACGAATATGAGTTACATGTTCCAAAACGCCGCCACCGCCTTCAACCAGGATAAAGCGGCTGGAACGCAGCAGTGTGACGAATATGAACTTGATGTTCCACAGCGCCGACGCCTTCAACCAGCGACTTTAGCGGCTGATTAAGACGAGTATGCTCTTCAAGCGCTAATACCGCCTTCAACCAGAACATCAGCGGTTGGACGGCAAGCCCGACCTCTTGTACGGGTTTTGCTACCGGCGCAACCGCATGGTTAGCGGCTTATGGCGGCGCTATCACGAATAAGAACCCACCGCTGTCGGCATCGTTAATCGCTGCAGGATGCGGTAATTGATGCTTCGATAGAAAGTTGCAGGCTGGTCATGCGCCAAAAAGAAAAGCCCCGTACTTCGGGGCTTTTCTTACGGTTCCTTGCCTTTTTGATGGGTTCGCAATCGTCCCTTTCACAAAGGCGACAGATGTTAGGTATCATTGGAGGTAAACGTGATCTGGGGATGAGGACAATGAAAAAATATTGGATTTCTGTAGTCGCCGTCTGGGCTGTTGGATTTGGGACGCCTAGTGCAGCTGAGGTGGACGTGACCGCGCCAGCGCCTGAGATAGGGCACGGACTCGTGCAGGGTTACCTGCATGGTCAGCAGCCGCTAAACAGTGCTGGATTTGTTCCGGCGCCGCCAGAGGCGGATTCCCCCCGTCAGGCAGCCGATGACGCGATATCACAGAGCACGATGGTCTTTAGGGGCTCGCCGCGATGGGATCTTGCAGCGCAAGACGCGGGGCTTATATTCCCGGAAGCCGCGGGGATATTTCAATGCGCGCTCGGGATGAATATCTCGGAATCCAAAACGCCAGCGCTATATCGGTTAATGCAGCGCTCCTTAACGGATTTTGGCTTGGCCACCTATCCGGCGAAAAAGGCATATCAGAGAGCACGCCCTTTCCTGGGTAACAAAGAGCCGATCTGTACGCCCGATGATTTGGAAGCTTTGAAAAAGGACGGCTCTTACCCGAGCGGCCACAGTGCAGTCGGCTGGGGCTGGGCGCTGACGTTGTCGCAGCTCGCCCCAGAGCGAGCCGAGAAAATCCTCGCTCGTGGTCGGGCTTATGCGCAGAGTCGAATCATCTGCAACGTGCACTGGATGAGTGATACCGAGGCGGGCATGGCAGTGGGTGCGGCCGCCTTTGCTCGTTTGCAAAACGATGCGTTATTTCAGGCGACGATGGCTGTGGCCCGCCAAGAGATTGCACAAAACCTGGGCGGGGATGCCGATCCAAAAGGCGTGTGAGGCAGAAACGGCTGCCTTGAATTCAGAGAGCTGACAAGCTTAAAGCAGGGTTTAGATCTAGAGATCTTAGGCGCGTTTCGATCCGTAAGGGTTGTCGTAGCTTCAGTAGTTTTGTTAACTTCCCGTCTTCTCTAATTAGTGATCGTGGGGGATCATATGCTTCGTGTATTTTCGAGATGTCTTGGCGTTTTTTCGGCTTTAGCCATTACTTTTTCAGGCGCAGCGCTTGCCGAGACGCGCGTCACCTATAAGTCTGCAAAGTCGACTTCTTCTTACTACCAAATGGCGGTTCAGATTTCTGAGGCCATGAAGGCGGGGTCCGGGGGCGAGATTATTGTCACGGTGGAAGAGAGCCAGGGCTCTGTTCAAAACGTCATGGAGGTTAAGGCTCGAGGCGGGGATTACGTCTTTACTACCCCACCGGTGCTGGTCAAGCTTGCGCAAGGCGGCAAAGCCATGTTCAAGGATAAGGGCGACCCAAAATTTGATGAGATTCGGGCGCTCTTTCCCATACCTTCTCTCACCATGCATTTTGTTATGGGCAATAAGAGCGGCGTCACCGACTTCGCCGGCATGGAGGGAAAAACCGTGCTTTTGGGTAAGGGCTCGTTCGGTGCGCGAGAGGGCGAGAAGTACATAAAGCTCTTTGGTCTTGAGGGTAAAGTGAACCTTGCTGACGTTGAGCTCTCTAACGCCGTTTCTGCCCTTAAGAACGGGCAGATCGATGGTTTTGTAACCGCCGGCTCGTATCCAGCGCCCAACGTCATCGAGGCGGCTGCCTCTATGGGTGTAACCGTTCTCTCTCTATCGGATGAGCAGATCGCTCAGACCAAAAGAACCAAGTTGGTTATTCCCGCAGGGACGTATGCGGGGCAGCAGGCAGATATCAACACGACCTCACTGCCTGTGGTCGCATACACCACAACTGCTATGGACGATGCGACTGCCTATGCGCTTACCAAGACGTATTGGGAGCAGAAAAAAGCGATGGGCACGGGAGCCGCGTGGTGGAACGGTGTGGACGAGGGCTTAATGGCTAACATCTCAGGAAAAATTCACCCGGGAGCCGCTAAGTATTACGACGAGATCGGCTTTGCCCTGACCGAAGCGCAGCGATAATACGCAGCATTTTCTTCGATTAATGGCCGCCTCACTATCGCGGGCTTTTTGGCTCGTTCTAGCGGGGGCGGCTTTTTTCTTTCATCTCGGCCTTGTTTTTTCGGGCCTTGTGCCAAATCTAGTTGCACGACCCATCCATCTGGCATTTGCGCTTCCCTGGGTGCTATTGGCCGGTCAGCGCACGCTAGGGCTAAAGCTTTCCGGCGCGGTACTTTGTGCGGCCGGCGTAAGCGCATGCGTTTGGATCGCCTTTAATCACTCGCAGCTTGGCGATCAGTACGGATTTCTTGAGGGTAAGCTGCAGCTGTGGATTGCAGGGGTCTTGATACTTGCCGTCCTCGAAGGAGCACGACGCTCGATTGGCTGGCCTTTGCCTCTGGTCGCGCTAGCGGCGCTAGGATACGGGCTGCTGGGTCAGCACATCCCGGGAGAATTTGGCCACTCCGGTACCCCTATCAGAAGCTTTCTTGGCACCCTTACCATTGCTGAAGGCGGTCTCTGGGGCAGCCTTGCGGGAATCTCGGTGGGTATTGTTTCGATCTTTGTAATCCTAGGAGCCGTGTTAAACGCGGGTGCAGCAGGGCAGGGGTTTATGAACCTTGCGTCGGCGGCAGCAGGTCGCCTGAAAGGGGGTGCAGCGAAGGTTTCGATTATCTCTTCTGCCTTATTTGGCTCGATCTCAGGTTCGGCGTCGGCTAACGTCGCATCGACCGGGGCCATAACCATGCCCGCGATGTTAAAACTGGGTTACCCGCCCCGTCTTACGGCAGCCGTAGAGGCGGTCGCATCCTCCGGAGGGCAGATCATGCCGCCTCTGATGGGGGCAGGTGCATTTGTGATGGTGGAGCTAACGGGGACGCCGTATTCTGGCGTCATGGCGGCTGCATTGCTCCCGGCGGTACTTTACTTTGCGGCTGTCTGGTTTGGGATTAACGGGTATGCGGCGCGATACGATCTAAAGCCCATCCCAGTTGATCAACAGCCCTCGGCGCGGGCCGTTGCAATAACCTCGGGGTTTTTCCTCGTTCCCTTCGGTGTGTTGTTATGGCTGATGCTTGGGGTAGGGTATACGCCTCAGTATTCCGCGGTTGTCGCGATAATTTTTGCTGCGGCACTCCTTCTCTTTGATTCTGATTTGACCATAGCGGCACGGCCCTTTTTTCAGCGCGCCGAGAATGCACTTGTCGCCGGTGCATCGCAAATCGCTATGATCGCGTCCATTATCCTGTGCGCATCAATCATTATTGGTGTCTTAGGTATAACCGGACTCGGGGTTAAAGTGACATCCCTGATCATGTCTGGCAGTTCTGGGCTCCTATGGCCTGCGCTGTTGCTCACAGCGATTGCGTGCCTGATTTTAGGCATGGAGGTGCCAACGACCGCGGCCTATGTGATCTGCGTATCGGTGGCGGGACCTGCGCTCATTGACCTCGGGATGGCGCCCCTTCAGGCGCATTTATTTATTTTTTGGTTTGCGCTTATATCCACTATTACTCCACCCGTGTGCGGGGCCGTGTTTATTGCATCTGGGATGATTGGGGCGAACTGGCTCCAAGTGGCGGTAACCGCCATGTCGTTGGGCGTCGGACTTTATGTCATCCCGCTGGCGCTCGCAGCCGACTCGAGCCTAATTTCGATTGGAACGACTCCTTTAGAGGCGCTTTTTGCTGTGATTCGGGTGGGCCTTGGACTCTGGCTGGTCTCGATGGGCCTTGTTTCAAGTAAACAATTTGTGATGCGTTGTGCTTTTATCGGAGCTGGAGTTGGCATCGCACTGATGCCCTTTGGTTTCCCTTGACACAGTGTTGACTTTGCTACAATGCGGGGCGGGAGACCAACTGAAGCGGCTGCTCAAGGTGCAGCCAGTGAATTGAAAGCATGGCAAAAAAGAAAGGCCCACCTAAGGAGCCCAGTCGTCGGCATGGGATTCATCGCTTTGAGGAGGTGTTAAGTGCGGCAGAAGCGCTTATAACCGCAGGGACCTCGCTTGATGAACTCACGCTCCAGGGCGTAGCAAAGAAAGCAGGGGTGCCGCGCGTCTCTCTTTATTATTTTTTCCCCTCTGTTGATGCGCTGATTGAAGCCCTCTACCAACGAGTGCTTACGCGCCTGATGAATGAGCTGGCAACGGCGGAGATTAAGCCTACTGCTGACTGGCGTCAGGTAATCAAAAAAGTCTTTGATAGCGCGGTGAAGCACTACAGCCGTAATCGCCTTACGATCGTGCTTGCGCTGATGCCTAGTTCGCTGACGATGGTTAATCAGGCACATCAGGTTTATGGCCAGGGTCTCGCCGAGCTGCTTGTGGGTCTTTGCGGGCTGAAGCGGTCCGCTAAGTTGAACCAGGGCTGCGAGATCGCCGCGGAACTCGGCACCACTATCTTCAGAAAGTCTTTTATCGAAAAAGGCTCGATTACACCTGCGTATCAGTCAGAGGCGCAGAGTGCGGTAATCGGCTACCTGGCTACCGTGATCGAAAAGTAAGTCGGTCGGTTGTAGACCCTCAAGTTATTCAGCCAATGCTCTCTTGATGAGAGTGAGGGCGGTTGTGTGGTATCTTTTAACTACACAACCTTTGTCGAGTTAAATCCGACCTATGGCGGAATCAAAGAAAGCCACCCGAGAGCCTTCCCGCGAAAGAGGACGGGCGCGCCGCGAGCTTTTGTTGGCGACAGCTAAGGAGATGATCTTGGAGGATCGCTCCCTTGAAGGCCTGACTTTGCAGACAATCGCCAAGCGAGCCGGCGTACCGAGAGTCTCCTTGTATTACTTCTTTCCCTCCGTGGAAGCCCTGCTGGAAACCCTGTACTCCGAGGCGTTGGTGCAGATGACCAACGAGCTTTCGGAGACGCCTTTCGATAGCGGCATCCCGTGGCAGAAACTCATCGACACGATCCTGGACGAGACACGCTCTCACTATGAGCGCAATCCGGTGACCCAGATTCTGGCGCTCTCTCCTTTGTCTTTTAAGCTTTTAAACAGGATCCATCGAGATTACGGAGAGGCGTTGAGCGCTCTCTTGTGTGCAAGCTTGGGTTTACCCGCGTCGGCCAAGCTCCGCCGCGGGTGCGAGATTGCGTCAGAACTTGCCGACACGGTCTGGCGAAAATCATTCCTCGAGACGGGCAAGATCAGCGACACCCTGCATCGCCATGCGAAAGCGGCGGTGTTGAGTTACCTTGAGGGCGTTATCGAGCGCGTCCGATAAGACCTTCTAAAGCGTGGCTGCGGACTATAGATTCGGCTCTTAATCGCCTATAATTTGCGTTCGCCAAGAGTTTTGGCGCGCACGTTTTGTATGTCACGGCTTGGTGGCAGAGTGGTTATGCAGCGGCCTGCAAAGCCGTGGACGCCGGTTCGATTCCGACCCAAGCCTCCATCCTTCTGTTCTTCTACAGTCCCTGGGGCCATACTCAAATGAGCAGGATCAACAGGCAAGTTATTCTCCGGGCTCGGCCAGCCGGCGAGCCCAAGCTCAGCGATTTTGATCTGGTCGAAGGAGTTGTAACGGCTCCTGCGGCGCAGGAGGTTCTTTGTCGCTCCCTTTATCTCTCGCTTGATCCATACATGCGGGGACGAATGAACGCCGCGAAGTCTTATGCATCGCCGGTTGAACTTGGTGCCGTTATGGAGGGTGGTGTTGTTGGCGAGGTGCTGGAATCCCGATCTGAGTTATTTCGAGCTGGGGATATCGTCATGGGCTACGGAGGGTGGCAGGAATATTTCACGTTGGATGAAAAAGCCCTGCGCAAAGTGGACCCCGACTTGGCCCCGGTTTCAACCTCGCTTGGAGTCTTGGGCATGCCCGGCGTCACCGCTTATGTTGGCCTGGCGAATATCGGCAGGCCGCAGCCGGGGGAGACGTTGGTTGTCGCTGCCGCGTCAGGCGCTGTTGGATCAGTTGTGGGTCAGATTGCCAAAATCCACGGCGCCAAAGCGGTTGGTATTGCCGGTAGCGATGAGAAATGCCGATACGTCGTCGATGAGCTCGGTTTCGACGCCTGCATCAATCATCGAGATGTGAATTTTGCCCAGGAACTGAAAGCGGCTTGTCCGAATGGTATTGATGTTTATTTTGAGAACGTGGGCGGTGCTGCTTTTAAAGCCGTCCTGCCGTTACTGAATGAATTTGCTCGGATACCCGTGTGTGGTGTGATTTCATCGTATAACGACACCGCGCTTCCTGAAGGGCAGGACCTCACTTCATTGATTTTACGGAGCGCTCTCGTTAAGCGTCTCACCATTAAGGGATTTTTGGTTTTTGACTTCGCGGATCAAGGGCCTGAAGCGCTGGGTGCACTGGCGACGTGGATAAGAGAGGCAAGCTCAAATTCAAAGAGCACGTCGTTGACGGCCTCGAAAATGCGCCTCAGGCATTTATCGGTCTTTTGAAGGGGGAGAATTTCGGGAAATTAGTCGTCCGGATAACTCCGGCTTAACCCTAATTAACGTCGGCTGACAATTATCCGAAAGCCTATCCACGATTAGCGTGCGAGTTTCCGTCTCAGTGATCTCGAAAATAGTTAGACTTTGCGTTCCAGTTTCCGAGTTAAATTGAAGCGACCTAATGACGCCCGGGTGGCGAAACTGGTAGACGCAAGGGACTTAAAATCCCTCGGCCTTGCGGCCGTGCCGGTTCGAGTCCGGCCCCGGGCACCAGACCTTAGCGTAATTGCCTTGCAAGCGACTTTCAGGACTTGTCGATCAGCGTTCAGCCCATGGATCGCATGGGCGGTACTTTGGGTGGTGGGTTCGCAGACCACGCTTGCGCAAAGCGAACCGATTTTTGAGCCCTTTCTTTCCGATCGCGAATGGGCAATCTCGACGGTTGATGATCCTACGGGTCTTGCGCCGACGCCCCTCGTGCAAAAGTTTCAGCTTCGTTCCGGTGATTGCAGTGCCAAGCCTCCCTATGATGATTGCAAGGCAAACACGGAGCGTGCATCTCTCGCTGAGCCGATCTCGCCTCAATCGCGATCCGGTGTTATTCAGTGGCTGCGCTGGCAGATGTACATCCCCGAAGATTTTGAGAGCACGTATCCTGCCAAAAACCGACTGGGTGAATTTAACGATCATAGGGGTCAGGAGACTCCTTGGGTTCTCGAGATAGGAAGCACCGGGGTTCTTTGGCTGGGGCGTCGTCTTGACGATGACGAAGAATATTTCTCGCTGGTTGACGCCGAGTTGCTAAAAGGGGAGTGGATTGAAATCGTGCTGCAGGTGCGCTGGAGTCGCAAAGCCGGCGAGTTTAAGCTCTGGGTGAATGGCGATGCGAGGGTGGACTTCAAGGGTCCGACCTGTACCCGATGCGATATGTTTTTCAGTTACGGACTCTCGCGGGTAGAAATTGATAAGTTCAGAAAGCGTTATCCTGCGAAGCCGTTGCCCACCCAGACGGTCTTCTTTACGCCTGTAGAGACGGCCGCTAAAGATCCTGGCTGGATTCCCATTGCCTTGCCCGTCATCGAGGTAACGCCCCCGGAGGAAGTCAGCACTTCCGGAGGTTCCGGAGGAGAATGCGCAAACCTAGCGCAGGACAGGAGTCGGCTCCAGAAGTCGAGGCAACTGAACCCCCGTCGCCCGAGTCCAGCGCGCCGGAGGAGGGTGCCGACAGCCCCTCTCGGGAGTCTGGCGTTAGCTCGGGCGACGGTACCGCGATCATTATTCTCGAGGGGGAAGAAGTCGAATCATCCGAAGAGCCTCAGCCTGAAGCAAGCACTTCGCAGGAGCCTGAAGACTCAAATGCTAACCCCGAACCGACCGTAGAATCAGTGTCTGAGACGTCCGTAAGCGGGCCGTCTGAAACCTTAGAACCGATTGTCGATCCCAATATGAAAGACAAGTAAAGTACACAGGCGATGATTGAAAAAACCTTCATTTCGGCAAGTGAGCTTTTGCGCGACTCCTTTCTTCTGGCGAAGGAGATTATTGAAAGTGATTTTCGGCCTGACTTTATTGTTGGAATTTGGCGGGGCGGAACTCCGGTAGGAATCGCGGTCCAGGAGATGCTCGAGTACGCGGGTATAGCGACAGACCATGTGGCTATCCGCACTTCGTATTATCGTGGCATTGAAACCACGGACGATACGGTTCAGGTGCATGGACTGGGTTACCTGATTCGAAAATTAAATTCGGAAGATCGCCTTCTTATCGTGGATGATGTACTTGATTCAGGCAAGAGCATTGAAGCGGTCATTGCCGAGTTGAATTCGCGTTGTCGCAAGAATTTGCCGTCGGATATTCGGGTAGCGACGTGCTGGTATAAACCCAGTAAAAGCAAAACAGGCCGCGTGCCTGATTTTTATATTCATCAGACAGATCAATGGCTGGTGTTTCCCCATGAGCTGCAAGGGCTATCTAAAGAGGAAATCCTTGAGGGTAAGCCGGAGATAGCCGATATTATCCGCCAGCTCCCTAGGGCCAAGCGCCTTAGTTTCGCCGGCGGGTCTCAAAAGGGAGTGACACGGTCACTTCGACACCTCGAGACCCCCTCCGGTTTTCCGCGCGCACCTGGCCGCGATGCGATTCCGCAACGAGTCGCACTATATAAAGCCCAAGGCCGAGGTGCGTCTTACGCGCGTCTTTTGCGCTCGACACCATGGGATCAAACAGGCGATCGACAATATCATCTGGCAAGGTGGGGCCGTCGTTTAGAACAGACAAATCGATAGATTCCTCATCCCGACGCAGGTTAACGATGATCAGTCCGTTTTCTGATCCAAACTGAATGGCGTTGTCGATTAGCTTATCCAGCATCTGAGCGATACGATCAGGTACTCCTAGGATAAATATCGGCGTATCTGCAAAATTTGCGACGATGCGATACGTCGGATGGGAGGCCTGATAGCCTTCGACGCAGTTTCGGACCAGTTGCGCGAGATCAAATACTTCAGACTGCGCTTGTTCTCGGGTGAGAGCCTCTTTAAGGCTTGCCGCTTCCGTCAAGCTGGTAATGATTGATCGAAGTCTTCCGACGCCGTTTCGGGCGCGCTGGAGGTGCTTATCCTCGGAAAGTTCAGCGTGGTTGTACTGAAGATTTTCGAGTGAGGAATTCACTACATTGAGAGGGTTGTGGAGCTCGTGGGCGAGGGTATCCGGCAGTTTTTCCAGATACTGGGTGTATTGCCCGAGGTTTTGCAGCAGCGCCGATATACTGCGCGTCAGGCTCCCGAGCTCATCGCTCGATCGCGACCCCGCCCGAATCCGGTCTTTTAGCAGCCGACCTTCAGACGTCGCAGCCTGCTCGGTCTCTCGCTGGAGTTTTCCTACGCGATACGTGAGTCGGGTGGCAAACACCAAAATGGCGACCGCAAGGAAGATAAATACGCCCAAGAAGAGGACCGTAAAGCGTTGCAGTGTTCGGTACTGAAGTGACAGGAGTTTGTTCGCGCTTTGCTTCACCAGTACGGCGCCTTCGATGTTGCCCGCGGCCCAGATGGGTGAGGCGGTAACGATGAGCTTGGCCTCCCCGTAGCGTCGTCGCTCCGTAATAGAATCTCCCTCCGCCAGTACCCGACCCATCAGCCGGCGATCCTCACGGGATGAATCTATCGGCATGTCCTGCAGGCCGCGCTCGGGGCTTCGCAGAATCCACTCAAAAAATCGCAAGAAACTTTCTTCGACTCGACTTGCCCAGGACTGCTGCTGGGGTACGCGCCCGAAGGCCTCTCGTACGGGCGGAAACACGGACCCTACCTGAGCCCTCAATCTAAAAAAGGCATCCCAAACTGTGATATTCGCTTCTGAGACATAAAGCGGTTGGATTAATTTAGCCAGCTCGGGCGTTGTGAGGCGAACGCTTCCAAATTCAAATCGAAAGGGATCGGGCTCTGTGCTGATAATCTGGCGAATGGCCCGGGTTTTGGTTTCGTCAATGTCGACTATTTCAAACTTAATCCGCGCGCCTGGGCCTAAGAATTCTCGTGGGATTCGAAGCTTCACCGCATAGCCGGTAGGTACAGGATCGAGCGTTCCGGCGATGTCGCGCAGAGCCTCACCATCTACCACCTCACGCCAATTCGGCTTCATGAGGTAGATACTGAGACGCCCGGGTTCCTGAGAGGTCAACAGATAGCGAGAAAGCTCTCCGGAATCCCGCTGCACCGTTAGGCGTATCTGGTCGTTGGTATCGAGCGACAGCAATTCCGGATCACGCAGAATGACGCGATCGTCATCCACCTCAAAGTACGCGAAGAGCATGTTTTCATGAACCGCCAACGCGTGCCGGACGGCAAGCAGGTCAGGGCGGTAATCCGGGCCGCACTCATAACGCCCGACTCCGGTGAAGCTTACGAGTTCACCGATCGCCTGCGCCCAGACCCCGGTTGGGGCATCAATGGCCAGAGGCTCATCCAGTGTCTTTACAAGCCCTGCAAGGGAGCCGCCAACAAGCTCAGGTACGCCAATGTCAGGATCAAAGAGATCGCTGCGGTTTCCGAGAATGCTCGAGATGCCCTGAGTCGTCAGTTCGAGAGCCTGCTCCTGGCCCTCCAGGAGGAACTTCTCCATCTCGCGCACCGATTCATATCCCATCCAGGGGATGACCAACAGGAAGGAGACGAGCAGTAAAAGCTTGGTGCGGATCTTCAGGCCACGACGGACCGGTCGGGATTTGCGCGCGGGCAGCGCTTCGTTTTTTGGCTGGGCGGCGGTCCGGACTGCAGGAGCGTTCACGCGCTACCTTGTTCCCACTTGTAGCCTGTCCCGTGAACGGTTTGGATTCGGTCAAAACCGTTGTCGATGTCGCGAAACTTATTCCGAATGCGACGAATATATCCATTGATGGTGTTTCGCTCGACCAGACCCTGTCGAGTGACATCACTCAGCGCATCATAGGTGCGAACATGACCCGGATTTCGAGTTAACGACTCGATGATCCAGAACTCCGTCAACGTGAGACTGACCGCTTGACCCTTCCATTTAACAAGCATGCTGTCCTCATTGAGTTCAAGGGCGCCCACAGAGAGCGTCGTGGAGCCCGTAGGCGCACTTTGCAGTTGATCAGAGATCTTGAGGAGGGCGTGTACTCGGGCCACGAGAAACTCAAGGCTGACGGGCTTGGTGATGTAATCCCAAGCGGTCATTCTTTGAGAGGAGATGCGATCGGCATCGCTGTCTCGAGCGGTCAGAAAAATAATGGGTAGGGTGGGGCTCATGTTGCGGAGCTGCATACACAGGTCAAAGCCGCCGTCCATGTCCTCGCCCAACATGATGTCCAACAAGGCGAGATCGGGGAGCTCACGCGCGAATCCTGCCTCAGCAGAGGGACGATCTTCATAAGCGCGAACCTCATAGCCGTGCGCTGTCAGGACATCGCTGTAGTTATCCCGCTGATCAGAATCGTCTTCAACGATCGCAATGACTGTGGGCACGCTCGGGCTCCTCGCGTTAAATGTTTGGCCGGATCACTGGAAAAATAGGGTTTTGCAGCCGATTGGGACAACAATTGCCATTGTTTTACCACAGGTTTGCCGGCGATTGACCCCTGCGAAAGACTAATATTTTCCTGTCGCCCGCGAGTATGTGGGCGCCACCTTCAGGAGAAAGAGCCGTGAAAGCCCAAGTTTTCGTCCCGCTATATGACGACCTGATGTACGAGCACCCGGAGTTAATCCAGGGTCCTATCTGCGCGTTTGATCCGGAAAGCGTCGTCGTCTTTACTGCCGAGGACTACGACAAGGCCGGTAGTGGAGGCATGAGTGCAAAAGGCGCGTCTTTAGCTGAGTGTGGCTACAAGTGCGGCTGATCCGCTAAGAAGTTAATCCCAAAGAGAGCGAAGAGTGCTTCGAAGTTGTTAAGTGTAAAGATGAGTTAAAAATGAGGAAGAAGGGCAGTGCCCAAAAAAAACCGCGGCCAAGGCCGCGGTTTTTTTTGGCAATCGCTTAGATTCTTAGTTTCTGAGCCCGCCAGCGTCTGCACCCCCAGGGCGAACCGGGCGGGCGGCGGTGGGACGGAGGCGAGGCGTCGCCGCACGATCGGAAGAAACTGCTTTTTCTGAGTCCATGTCGACCGAGCCCTTAAAGCTGCAGCCGTCCTCGAGAACAACTCGAGGCGCGCGGATATCGCCGTTTACCTTACCCGAGGGGCTGATAATCACCTGCTCGCTGCCATGAAGCTCGCCCTTTACCTCGCCATCCACTCGGATGATCCGAGCGTTAATATTTGCTGTAACACGGCCATTTGCGCTAACGACCAGATTGTTGTCTTTGAAGTTCACCGTGCCCTCAATCGTGCCGTCGACAACGAGGTCTTCCTCCCCGGTGACATCGCCATGAATCACTATGGATGACCCAATTGTGGCGGGCTTACGTCCGTTGGAGCGGGCGGGTTCTGCCTTCTGGGCGCTTGGAGTCGGTGCAGCCGCGGGACTGTCGTCTGCTGCGGCGCCCGCAGCCTCAATTTCCTTCTGGGTCATCGTTTTAGGATCCTTATTTAATCGGGTAGTAGAACAACTCTGAGCCGTGGTGAGGGCCAGATGAGAGGGGGAATTCTGTCCGACTGTATACCGCAGGTCAATAAAGGCCTTATTCCGGCTGCAATCTATAACTTAACATAATATACATTATACGAACCTAGGGCCGGTCTCCGCCGGTATTTGCCCATTCAGGGCCACAAGCCCCATCCCCTAAAGATCAAACGTTAGCGCAGGGAAAAAGACGCTTGAAGTTCTCTGTTGTCGCTGCAGCAAAGTCTTCCTCATCCATCTCTTTCAGTTCCGCAATGCACCGGGCGGTATGCACCACAAGCGAGGGTTCATTTGTTTTTCCCCGAAACGGATGAGGCGCTAAATAGGGTGCGTCCGTTTCTACGAGAATTCGGTCAATAGGTGTTCGACGGGCAACCTCCCGCAAGTCCTCGGCATTCTTGAAAGTCACAATACCGGAAAAAGAGATATAAAAACCTTCGTCGAGGCTGGCTCTGGCCGTGGTCCAATCCTCAGCGAAGCAATGCATTACGCCACCGCACTCACGGGCTTGTTCCGCACGCATTAAATCGAGCGTGTCCGCTGCCGCCTGACGGGTATGAATGATTAGGGGCTTGTCCACCGACTTACCCGCCTGCACATGAGCCGCAAAACGATCCTTTTGCCAGCCGGCGTTCGCCTCGGATCGGTAGTAATCCAGCCCCGTCTCTCCTATGGCTACGACTCGGGGGTTCGTGGCCAGGTCAGCGAGGTGTTCAGCGGATGGCTCCTCAGCCTCGGTCAGCGCCTCGTTCGGATGCACGCCAACGCTGAGCGACACCTGGGTTAAAGATTCGGTGAGCTCGCACATTCGGGCGAAATCTCCCAAATTGACGCTCACACACAGCATATGCCCAATACCGGCCGCGGCCGCTCGCCCAACTACTCCATCGAGATCTTCCGCGAGTTCAGGAAAATCGATGTGACAGTGAGAGTCAATAAGCATCCGACCAACCTCATCCAGGAATCAGAGGGTATGGGTTGCGCCCTGCTGTTGATCCTGGGTTCCGATGAGTTCGATGATCCGATCGCGCAATCGCCCCCCTTCTGGACCCTTAAATTGAACGCCGACCCCCTTTGTGCGACTGCTTTGGGCGCCTGAAGGTGTGATCCAAACCACCGTTCCGGCGAGCGCAAACTGTTCGTCCCCTAACAGCTTAAGCACCAGAAATACTTCATCGCCCATCGCATATTCGCGATTCGTCGGCACAAACAGTCCGGTATTCTTTAAAAAAGGCATGAATGCGGCACGTAGGGTTCGCGCATCGTTAATTGAAACCGACAACACTCTCGGCCGTGTGGGTTCAATCTTGCCTTCTTCGCTCATCTTGTTTGCTCGATGTTTATGCGCAATACCTGAGTCTACACCGTGAGTTAGTGGCTCACGACCTTCTCGAACTCGGTAAACACGCTCTCAAGACTAAGCTGGGTGTCGAGCGCGGATGAAAGACGTTCGCGAGCGTCGCCTAAAAGATAGTAGCTGCGGATCAACGCCTCGCGAGACCACCCCGTCTCCGTCGTGTTTGCGCGGCATCCAAGCGCGGTCTCCGCCCGAAATTTCTCTTCAACAATGCTCTGCAGTACTGCGAGCACGATGTTCGGCGTAAGTTGGTCGCAAAATTCAAGCATCGCATTGAGATTCACCTTCCCTAAGTCGGTTTTAACCTGATCCACTAACGAAGCCAGCGCCTTGTCTTGGCCTGCCTGGATAATTCTTTCGATGCTTAGGGGGCCCATTCCGGTTCGGACGAGCGCTGACGCGAGCTTGGTATCGATTGCGTGCCGATCATTCAACCACTCCTGCGTTTCCTGAAGACTTGGAACGGGACAGGCAACCCGAGCGCATCGACTACGAACAGTTACAGGAAGTCGATGCGTAAAGGCAGACGTCAGGATGAGGTAGGTCCTGGGAGTCGGTTCTTCCAATAATTTAAGCAACGCGTTTGCGGCGTTTCTGTTTAATTTATCCGCGTTTCGAATGAACGCGACCTTCGCACCTGAAAGCTTCGCGGTCGACGCCAGCGCCTCGTTAAGAGCGCGAATCGCATCGACGCCGATCTGTTCACTGGGTTTCTTGGTTGACGCGCCCTTTCGCTCGAGCCAATAGCGTTCCGCATGACTCAAGAGGATCGAGTCTAATAACGGTTCATCAGCCTCGGAGGTGAGCACGTGAAAATCCGGATGAATAGTCTCCGAGAGAAGATGACAACTCGAACACTGCCCGCAAGCCTGCTCTTCGGAAGGTGATGCGCAAAGCAGTAGCCCGGCCAGATCGATAGCAAGTTGCGCCTTCCCTACTCCTTCCGGTCCGGCGAGAAGTAGTCCGTGAGGAAGGTTTCGCCAGTCGTTCGTCAAGCGTGAACGGGTGAGGCTGAGCCACGGCAAGGTCTGCGATCTCATTGATCAATCTTGGGTATAAAAGCCCGCACCAACTTGAGAATTCTGTCACCGATAGACTCTATTGATGCCAGTGCATCAATGAGATGGATGCGCTCTGGCTCAGCCCTCTGGCGTCTCAGGTATGCGTCTCTAACTCGACGCTTAAAGTCTATCGCCTCTGACTCAAAGCGGTCCCGATCCATCTCCCGACTGCTGATTCGATGTCCGCCTTCGTCAATCCCAATGTCAAGCAGAATGGTAAGGTCAGGCTTCAAGCCGCCCGTGGCGACGGCCTCAACTTGAGCAATGGTCTCGTCCGGGATCCCCCTTCCACCGCCCTGGTAGGCGTAGGATGCATCCGTATATCGATCACAGAGGACCCACTGGCCGGACTCAAGAGCCGGGCAAATGACCTCGCGAGTGTGTTCGGCACGGGCCGCAAAAATTAATAACAGCTCCGTGATCGCGGTTCTTGGCTCATCGCTTAATAAAACAAGATCCCGGATCCGCTCCGCAATCTGGGTACCGCCGGGCTCTCGGGTAAGCAGACAAGATATGCCAACCCCTTCGAGTGCGCCGTGTAAGCGGTTGATCTGAGTCGTCTTTCCGGCCCCGTCACCCCCTTCAAAAGTGATGAATATTCCTTTCATCTTTGTCTTTATTCTTCGGAGGTCATTTGATGTATTTCCTCACCGCGCGATTGTGCTCTTGCAACGTTTTTGAAAAATAATGAGTCCCATCCCCTTTCGCAACGAAATACAGGTAGGAGGTCTGATGGGGTTGCACAGCGGCCAACAAAGCGTCCTGACCGGGCGCCGAAATTGGGCCGGGAGGGAGTCCGTCTCGCGTGTAGGTATTGTACGGGGTGTCTTTTCGAAGATGCCTGCGCTTCAGTTTGCCTTTGAAATCAGGTCCTAGTCCGTATATGACGGTAGGATCGACCTGCAGCCTCATCCCCAGTTTGAGGCGGTTATGCAGAACGCTGCTGATGATAGGCATCTCCTCTGCCCGCATCGCCTCTTTTTGGATGATCGAGGCAAGAATAATAGCCTCATGAGAGGAACTGATCGCAATATCTGGAGCTCGGCGCGCCCATACGTCTGCCGACACTTTTTTCATTCTCGAGCTTGCTCGAGCGAGTAGCTCAATATCTGAGTCGCCGGCGCCGTAGTGATAGGTGTCTGGATAAAACGATGCTTCGAGCGATCCAAACGGATGCCCGATGGCCGCTCTAATCGCGTCAGCCGAAGTGCTTGGCAGAACGCTGTCGAGCCGCTGCGCTTTCTTAAGCACACCTAACATCTGACGAAACGTTAGACCCTCGACGAGGGTGACTTTTCTCTCAAAAATTTCGCCTCGACTTATTTTTCCCAGGACTTGGGCAGGCGTCATGCCGGTTTCGACCAGATACTCGCCGGCCTGCAAGGATTGCGATATGCCGCTTAAGACACCCCACGCCATTATGGGCCAGCGTTCTGAAATCATGCCTTGGCCCACAAAACGCCGAGCGACCTGCGCTAAGCCCTCACCAACAGGGACCATCAAAAATTGATCTGGGGATTTGATAGGGCTGCGAACCGCCTGGTAAAGAAACAAAAGTGAGATGCCGCTGCAGCTGATCAGAACAGCCGCGAGGCAGGTTATAAAGGCTCGTAAAGACCAGCGTAGATCTAAAGGGCCTTTCATCGCGAAGCTCTAGGGTGATCCCCGAGGTGTAATGAACTCTAGGCGCGTCTAAATACTAGTGTTCCGTTGGTGCCGCCGAAACCAAAAGAGTTCGAAACCGCTGCATGCACTTCGCTTTCGCGGGCAGTGTGCGGCACGTAATCAAGATCGCACTCGGGATCCTGTGTATCGAGATTTATCGTAGGCGGTACGACCTGATGAAACAGCGTTTTCACCGTCGCAACAGCTTCCACGCCGCCTGCTGCTCCGAGCAAGTGGCCGATCATAGACTTGGTGGAACTCACCATCAGAGACTTAGCCTGAGGCCCAAACACCGCCTTCAAAGCCATCGTTTCCGCCAAATCTCCTAACGGGGTCGATGTCCCGTGCGCGTTTACGTATCCGATGTCGTCAGGATTCATCTGCGCGTTTCGTAATGCGTTTGCCATGCAGCGTGCGGCACCCTCCCCACCCGGTGCCGGTTGTGTCATATGATGCGCGTCTCCGCTGACCCCGTAACCGGCTAACTCAGCATAGATACGAGCTCCGCGCCTCTTGGCATGTTCCTCAGACTCTAGGACAAGAATCCCCGCGCCTTCGCCCATCACAAATCCGTCCCGCTCCACGTCCCACGGCCGACTCGCACGCGCGGGTTGATCATTTCGTCGGCTAAGCGCCTTGGCCGCGGCAAATCCTGCCATAGAGGTCGGCGTGATAGCAGCCTCCGTCCCGCCTGCGATCATGACCTCCGCATCGCCGAGAGCGACCATTCGAGCTGCTTCTCCAATGGCATGTGTTCCGGTCGTGCAGGCCGTCACGACCGCCAGGTTTGGCCCCCGCAGGCCCAACATGATTGAAAGGTTTCCCGACACCATATTGATAATGCTGCTCGGGATATAAAACGGCGAGACTTTCCGAGCACCCTTTTCCATCATCTGTCGAGTGGTTTCCTCGATTGTGCCCAACCCGCCGATGCCGGCGCCGATTAAGACGCCTATTTGGTTAGGATCAGCAGAATTAAGATCGATGCCGCTGTCCTCGAATGCTTCTAATCCAGCGCACAGACCCAGCTGAATGAATCGGTCCATTCGGCGGGCCTCTTTCGCGGCTAGACGGCTTTCAGCATCAAACCCCTTGGCCTCTGCCGCGATCTGAGTCGCAATCTCAGAAGCATCAAAGTGTGTGACCGGGCCAACGCCATTTTTTCCGGAAACCAGGCCGTCCCAGGTAGACGTGACATCAAGCCCCACGGGTGAAATGCACCCCAGGCCGGTTACGACGACATTTCGAGAGTTCAGCATAAAAGGCTCAGAAAAAACAAAGCCGCCTGAGGCGTTCGCTTCAGACGGCTCTTAAGGATCTAGGAATGAATCTTAAGAATTAGGCGCTGGCATTTGCCTGGATGAAATCTACCGCCTGCTTGACCGTGGTGATTTTTTCGGCCTCGTCATCGGGTATTTCGGCATCGAACTCCTCTTCAAGTGCCATCACCAGTTCTACCGTGTCCAGGGAGTCTGCGCCCAAATCATCCACAAAGGATGCATCGGGGGTAACCTGATCCTCGCTTACACCGAGCTGCTCAACTACGATTTTTTTGACGCGCTCTTCGATACTGCTCATGGGTGCTGTTGCCTCCTGGTGTGTGTAATTAGGCCGCGGTAGATGGCCGGATAAGGTACTGAAAATGGCCCCCGCTCAATGAGCCGGGATTAAACCTCAAACGAGCCTTCAAGTCCAACAAAAAACCGACGGTAAGCTTTATTTATGAGAGGTTTACGGGTCTAAATTAAACCCGTTAAACCATTTAAAAACATGTATTTAAAGCGTTATCGTTTCTCATTAATTCATGTACATCCCGCCGTTCACATGGATAACCTGCCCTGTGACGTAGGCGGCGCCGTTGGAGATTAAGTATTCGACGGCGTGAAAAATGTCATTGGGCGTGCCGAGACGCCCTTGCGGTATCGCCTCAATCAGTCGGGCGCGGTGCTTTTCGGGAATTTCGCTTGTCATATCTGTTTCGATGAAGCCGGGAGCTACGGCGTTAACTGTTATCCCCCGCGAGGCGACTTCTTGTGCCAAGGACTTCGTGAAGCCAATCATGCCCGCCTTGCTTGCGGCATAGTTCGTCTGCCCCGGATTACCCGTTGCAGCAACAACGGAACTGATATTGATAATGCGACCCCAGCGATTCTTGGTCATGGTCTTAAGACAGGCTTTTGTTAACGCGAAAATTGAGCTGAGATTAGTCCCTATGGTCTTCTCCCATTGCTCAGGCTTCATTCGAAGCAGCAGCGTATCCTCGGTAATTCCGGCATTATTAATGAGGACTCCGATACCGCCGAACTGCTCAGTGACCTCGGCAACCAGCGCCTCAGCCTGCTCGAGGTCATTAACGTCCAGTACCGCGCCTTTCCCTGATGCTCCGCCACTTCGGAGAGCTTCCGAGATACCGTCTGCGCCCTTTTCACTTGTTGCGGTACCGATTACCGTGTGACCGGCATGGGCGAGCCCAAGAGCAATTGCCCGGCCGATTCCGCGGCTTGCGCCTGTCACAAGACAGACGCTCGCCGATTGTTCTGTTGTGTTCTCGGTCATTTCGTTCCGTCCGTTAAAACTGGATAAGCATGCTTCCCCAGGCAAAACCACCGCCGAATGCTTCAAAGATAACCCGCTGCCCAGGGCGAATACGCCCATCGCGGACTGCCTCGTCAAAGGCAAGCGGCACCGAAGCGGCGGAGGTGTTCCCGTGCCTCTCAATCGTGACAACAACCTTATCCATACTCATGCCCACTCGTTTGGCGATGGCCTGAATAATCCGGATATTCGCCTGATGAGGGACTAGCCAATCGATATCCGACTCCGTCATGTCATTGGCGCGCAGTGCTTCGACCACCGCTTCGCCCAGCGCCGCCACAGCCCAGCGGAACACCTCTTTCCCCTGCATGGTCGTAAACGCTTCGCGTTGGAGGATACGATCATAAGCAGTGGAGACTCCCGTGGGCACACAAAGAAGGTCCTTGTATGCCCCGTCGGCATGCAGATGACTGGATAGGATACCCGGTGAATCCGCTGCTTCTATGACCATGGCGCCTGCTCCATCTCCAAAGAGCACGCATGTCGTTCGGTCCTCCCAATTCAGAATCCGCGAGAAAGTCTCAGCGCCGACAACGAGCGCACATTTGCTCGCACCGGTTTGGATATATCGGTAAACCACATCGAGCGCGTAAACAAATCCAGCACACACCGCCTGAACGTCAAAGGCGGGACCTCCGTGAATACCGAGCCGCTCCTGCAACAGGCAGGCGGTGCTGGGAAAGACCTGATCGGGCGTTGTTGTTGCCACGATCACAAGATCAATATCGGCTGCTTTTCGGCCTGCAGCCTCGAGAGCGCGGCGAGCCGCCTGGGCCGCTAGATCGCAGGTGAACTCGTTTTCGTCGGCGATATGGCGCTGGCGAATCCCACTGCGTGAGACGATCCATTCATCGGTGGTGTCAATGCGCTTGGCGAGATCGGCATTGGTAACAATATTTTCGGGAAGATAACTGCCCGTTCCTGCAATTCTCGCATGACGCATCATTCGCCGAGTTCCGGTAAAGCTACGTGTGTCTGAAGGGCTCGACCGATATGGGAGACCATGTCTTTCGTGGCAGCCAAACGAGCCACCCCAATAGCATTTTTAAATGCTAGGGCGTCGGCACCGCCATGACTCTTGACCAGCGCGCCGTTGAGACCGAGCAACATCGCTCCATTATATTGCCGGTGATCCATGCGGGTTCTAAAGGACCGCAGGACCGGCCAGGCAATCATTCCTGCGATCTTGCGGAAAGGATTCCTGAAGAATTCCTCCTTAATCACCTTAGACATCATTTGGGCCAGGCCTTCGCTGGTCTTTAGTGCAATATTTCCCTCAAATCCATCGCAAACAATTAGATCAACGCTCCCGTTGAAGATATCGTCGCCTTCCACATAGCCCACGTAGTTGATCCCGGAAGACTTAATCAGGTCTGCCGCGGCCCTGACCGTTTCGTTGCCTTTATTCTCTTCACTGCCCACGTTAAGCAACCCAACGCTCGGCGCTGAAAGCCCTTCTAGCGCACGCAGCATGCTCTCCCCCATGAGCGCAAACTGTGTGAGTACAACGGCCGAGCTTCCCACATTGGCCCCCAAATCGAGCACGTGAACATGACCCTTTGCTCGAGGAAGCGGCGCGATGATTGCGGGTCGATCAATGCCCGGCAGCATCTTTAACACGAATCGACCGGTGGCCATCAAAGCGCCCGTGTTGCCCGCGCTCACGCAGGCATCGGCCTCTCCGGACCCCAATAAATTAATGGCGACTCGCATCGAGGAGTCTTTTTTGAATCGAAGAGCAGCCGCCGGTGACTCGTCCATGGCGACCACTTCGGTGGACCCTATGATTCGGTAGCGCTGCGGATCAACAGTTTTCGGCAAATGCGACGCAATGGTTGCTCGATCTCCTACGAGAAGACACTGGATATCGTCGTACTCATCCAGAGCCTGCAGAACGCCAGGGATTGTCGCTTCGGGCCCGTGATCGCCCCCCATCACATCGATGGCAAGGCGCGCGACGCCATTTGAATGAATCATCGCGCCGAGGTAAGAGCCTGACTCGGGCGAGCCGACCGGTTTAGTCGGAGCTGACCGATTCCCGAATCAGTTTTCGACCGCGGTAATAGCCGTCTGCGGTCACGTGATGCCGCCGATGCAGTTCCCCGGATACGGGATCAGTAGATAGGGTTGATTTGCTCAAGCCATCGTGGGAGCGGCGCATTCCGCGTCGTGAGGGAGTCTTTCGGCTTTTTTGAACGGCCATGTGCG
Organism: Gammaproteobacteria bacterium; assembly: GCA_038131525.1. GTDB lineage: Bacteria > Pseudomonadota > Gammaproteobacteria > Arenicellales > UBA868 > UBA868. The sequence continues at coordinate 701,256 of JAYPPP010000001.1, forward strand.
GATTCTCGTTGAGTAGAATAGAAGGCCGGGGAGCTGGCCCTTATCACGGAGATGAGAACCTTGGGTAACCCGCCCAGCGGGCGCGAATTTTAGTTAAAGCATGCAAACATGTCAAAAAATCAGTGAATAAAAGCCTATTTCTTGCGTCCAGCTCTCCCTACCGGCGGGAACTTCTAGAGCGCCTCAAGGTGCCTTTCGAGGCGATCTCGCCGGATGTCGATGAAAGTCCTCTAGCTGGCGAGGCCCCGAGGGCTTTAGCCCTGCGATTGTCTCTCGGTAAGGCAAGAGCGATTGCCTCCCAGGTGAAATCGGGACTCGTTATTGGTTCGGATCAGGTAGGCGCGGTAGACGGACGTATTTATGGAAAACCTAAGGATCGCGCCGATGCTATCGAACAGCTGACGTCGGCCTCCGGCAAGACTATGACTCTCTTCACGGGCCTTGCGATGATTAACGCAGTCAATGGTGCGGAGCAATCTGATGTGGTTTGCTATACGGTTCGTTACCGTGCGCTCACACCGACCCAGATTGAGCACTATGTTGACACCGAGGAGCCGTACGGGTGTTGCGGCAGCCTCAAGTCGGAAGGTCTTGGGATCGCCCTGCTCTCGGAGCTGAGCGGCGATGATCCGACGGCTCTGATTGGCTTGCCCCTGATTCGTCTAACGGACATGCTGGCGCAGGAGGGATATCTACCGCTGGCTTAAAGCCCAGACCCTGCGCGCGCCAGGGGTGTGATTCAGAAACCGCATTTGGCTGCATTTGGCTCAATTTGACAAGAGGTTGGATTCAGGTCGCGAGGTAAATGACGCCGTCGATTTCAGTGACATCGATGCGGCGCAATGACTGACCCTTGCATGGACCCGCTACGCAAAGGCCCGTCTCGGGCTCGTACAGGGCGCCGTGAGTCGCACAAATAAGATAGCGCCCTTCTCGGTCGAAAAAATCGCCGGGCGACCAATCAAGCTCAAGATCCCGATGGGCGCATCGATTCACAAAACCGTACACGGTCTCGGAATAACGGATTACGAATGCAGGAAGATCGACGCCGTTTTCAAGAATACTGAATCGAAAGCCGAGACCTCCAGAGCTCAAGTCCTCTGAGCGGCAAATCGTTCGCATTAAATTTTTTTGCTTAGGCATGGCTGTCTTCTTGCCGTAGCCGGCTGAGGACCCCTTCGAGGTCATCGGGTAGTGGCGCCTCGACCTTGAGTATTTCGCCGGATCGGGGGTGTGCTAGAGAAAGACTCGAGGCGTGTAGAAATTGTCGTTTTAGCCCTAGCGCCCTTAACGCTCGATTCGTGCCCCGGTCCCCGTACACCCGATCACCGGCCACGGGGTAGCCTATCGTTTGGGCGTGAGCTCGCACCTGATGAAGCCGACCGGTCTTAAGTTCGACCTGCATGAGGGTGAAATCGGCATATCTCTCGATAGGGGCAAATACGCTAAAGGCCTGTCGACCGCTGGGGCTCGCGACAGAGCGTTTGCTTGCGCCTGGCGCGCGCACCGTCTCTAGCGACTGCTTAATCTCTCGCGCCCCGCCCCGCCATCGCCCGACAACGAGTGCAAGGTATGTTTTGGTTATGTGGCCTAGCGATTTTGAGCTCCTGAAGCCCTCAGCCAGGCTTCGAAGCGTGACGCTATTCTTGGCTAAAGCGATTACCCCCGAAGTCTCCTTATCCAGTCGATGGGCCAGCTCAAGGTAGCCCGAGCGTTTTAAACGTAGAAGCTCAATTAGACCTACCCGTTGCCCGGTGCCACTGTGAGCGGCAAGTCCCGGTGGTTTTGCAACGAGGAGGAGGTCATTGTCTTCGTATAGGATGTCCGGATGAGCAAGTTTCTCCCCAAGATCTGAAGGCAACTCTCGCTCATGGCCTCGTCGAAGCGGCGGGACTCGGACGATATCCCCCGCCGAAATCCGAGTGGTGGGTTTGGCCCTTCCCCCGTTCAGACGAACCTGACCGTCACGAATAATCTTATAGACATACCCTTTCGGCACGCCTTTCAAGTGCCGAAAGAGGTAGTTATCGAGCCTCTGGCCCTCCTCGTCATGATTGACCGGATACTTTGCGGCCGGTTCTTTGACAGAATCTTTCATTTCAGCGCGGAAGTTGATTATTTAATTGAAAAAAATCCATCAAATCGTTACTATTCGCTGTCCCCGCCAGTGGTGGTGGGGATGCCAAGATAGCTGACGGGATGCGATCCTCTGTGCCCTACGCAACGAACGCGTGTAAGAGGCTAAGACGGCGCCCGAGAGCAACCTGGATTGTGCGCTTCAGGCAAATTTTAGCAAGCGCTCATCCCCGCCCAATGTTGGGCTCATGGTTGCAAACAGGACCCCTTCAGCACGGCGACTGCGCCTCGAGCCACGGTTTTAGGATCTTCTCTGAAGCAAGGGATAGATCAAAGGCTCGGCGCAGAGACAAACAGAATTTCGCTCGCATGATGTCATGCGAGTCACCTGTCCGGTACTAACCTACCGGCAGGAGCCCACTGCTCTTGATCGACAGATCTCGATCGGTAGAAAGAAGGGAGTGCCCCACGTGGGGATGCAGGCAGTCCTGCACGCAGTAAGCGGTATCGGATTAGTCCGATACCCGTTTGACCGCCCTTCGCGCGAAAGCCTCGCGTAACTGTTTGTTGTCCGTCTGTGCTGACATGGCCCTGCCCAGCTTCTGAGGCTCATGACAGAACATCTGGAATCCAACGGATTCCTTTCACACGGAAAACAAATGAAACGAATGTTATTTAACGCGACCCATCCTGAAGAACTCAGGGTGGCGATCGTGGACGGCCAGAAACTGCTTGATCTCGACATTGAGTCGGCCAGTAGCGCCCAACGTAAAGGGAATATCTATCAGGCTCGCGTAACGCGGGTGGAGCCCAGTCTGGAGGCTGCCTTCGTCGACTACGGCGCAGATCGTCAGGGGTTTTTGCCGCTAAAGGAAATTTCCCGCGCACATTTTCGGAATTTCTCCTCCGCAACACCAATGGCGCAGGTGAAGATCAAAGATGTCATCGAGGAAGGACAGGAATTATTGGTTCAGGTCGAAAAGGACGAGCGAGGCACAAAAGGTGCTGCTCTGACGACCTTTATCAGTCTGGCTGGGCGATATCTCGTGCTTATGCCAAACAATCCCAAGGGAGGCGGTATTTCGCGACGGATAGACGGTGACGAGCGGACCGATCTTCGAGAGGCTATGTCTGGCCTCAACTGCCCGCCCGAACACTCGCTAATCGCCCGCACCGCGGGCATTGGAAAGTCGCCCGAGGAGCTCCAGTGGGATCTCGATTTCCTGCTGCAGCTCTGGACGGTGATCGATCAGGCTGCCCAAAGCCAGGAACCTCCTTTTCTGGTCTACCAGGAAAGCAACCTGATTGTCCGAACCCTGAGGGATTACCTACGCTCTGACATACAGGAGATCCTCATCGACGAGGCTTCTGTTTTCGAGCGCGCTTCCCGCTTCATGAGTCAGTTGATGCCTCATAACGCGACAAAATTAAAGCGCTATGAAGATAACGTGCCGCTGTTCTCGCGATTCCAGATTGAACATCAGATCGAGAGCGCGTACTCGCGCTCCGTCAAGCTGCCGTCCGGCGGCGCCCTGGTGATTGATCACACGGAGGCACTTATCTCGGTGGATGTTAACTCCGCAAGAGCAACCAAAGGCGCGGACATCGAAGAGACCGCCTTACAGACGAATCTAGAAGCGGTTGATGAGTTAGCACGACAAATGCGCATTCGGGATCTCGGGGGCCTGTTGGTCATCGATCTTATCGATATGACTTCCCCGAAGAACAAGAAAACCGTAGAAAATCGCCTGGCCGATGCGGTTCGTCCGGACCGCGCGAGGATTCAGATTGGCCACATCTCGCGATTCGGTCTGCTCGAGATGTCTCGTCAACGGATGCGAAGCTCAATCAGCGATTCGAACTACGGTATCTGCGCACTTTGTGATGGAACTGGTCAGGTGCGGCATGTCATGTCCTCTGCCCTGAGCTTCCTGCGCATCCTGGAAGAGGAAGCACTCAAAGAAAATACCGAGGCCGTATTTGCAGAGTTGCCGGTGCAGATTGCAACCTTTCTGTTGAACGAGAAACGGTTTGAAGTCAATCAGATCGAGAACAAGTTGGGGACCCGCATTGTGCTTATTCCGTCGCCCGAGCTGCACGGTTCACAATTTAATGTTCAACGCCTCCGAAGTGAAGATCTGGACTCGGCGGAAAATACGCTTGCAAGTCATAAGATCAAGATCGTGTCTGATGAGGATCGCCGCGGTGAGTACACGATGAACCGACGAAGCAGAAAAGCGGCGGTAAGTCTGGACCAGATCGTGACGGCGGCCCCACCGGCTCCAGTCGCCGCAGCCCCTGCTTCTGAGGGAGGTTTCTTCAGCCGGTTGCTCAAGAAGCTGTCCGGTGATGATGCAGAAGAAAAAGCCGATGCCGACTCCGGTAAGCGGACAGCGCGCGGTGGCCAAGGCCGCAATCGTGGCGGGCGTGGTCGAAATCGCAGGGATCCTTCCCGTTCAGGTAATCGCGGTAATCAGTCCGGCGCTCGTGGGAGACAGGCTAGCAGTGCTGAAAATGAACAGGATAAGGTCTCAAGCGCATCGGGCAACAACGCTTCTCGATCCAATCAGAGAAGATCGCGAGGCGGGCGTGGTCGATCCTCGGGTCAGAATAATCGAGGATCCGGACCGCGTACCAACGCTCAAGCATCCGCAGGAGCGAAGACGCCAAACGCTCAGTCTGATGCTGGATCCGCAGAGTCAAAGACGGGGACCGCGGGTTAGCGCTGGGGGGAGTATTCCCCTCTGCAGGAGCGGGTGGCTGCGTGTCAGGCCATCCGCTCAAACAGGGCGATGGTTTCTACGTGAGCGGTATGCGGGAACATATCAGCCATCGCCATACGTGATATCCGATAACCCCCCTGGTTCACAAGATACTCTGCGTCTCTTGCCAGGGTTGCCGGATTACAGGACACGTACGCGATCATCTTTGGCCTGATCATACTGGCGACTGATTTCAGCGCCTCCATGGCGCCAGATCTCGGTGGATCAACAATTACCTTTGAGAACAGTCCGGGACTCCAGGTCGACACCGAATCATCGAAAAGGTCCCGGCACTCGAACTGTGCGTTTGCCAGCCCATTGCGGGTTGCATTCTCTGCGGCTTGGGTCACCAGATTGGACTCCCCTTCTACCCCAACGACCCGTTCAGCGCGTCGCGCAGCCGCTAGAGCGAAGTTGCCAAGCCCGCAAAATAGGTCAAGAACCTGGTCATCTGCATCAAGCTCGAGCCAGTTCATCACTCTGGAAACGAGCGCGGCATTGATGTCGGCGTTAATCTGAATAAAGCTGGTCGGCGTAAACTGCATGCGGATATCAAAGTCAGGCAGTCGATAGTTCAGCGAGTCGTACGCGCTTCCCGCCAGCGGCAAAATCGTCTCAGGTCCTTTTGATTGCGTAAGCACCTGAACCCCATGCGCGTCAGAGAAATGCTGCAACTTCTCAAGATCGTCGGAGCTCAGCGGTTCCAGGTGCCGAAATACGAGCGCTGTGGCATTTTCTCCAACCGCTATCTCGATTTGGGGCAAGCGGTCCCGAATGCTCAGCCCCTCTATAAGCGGTGCAAGATGCGGCAGCAGACGATCGACCTGAGGGGCGATGACCGGACACTCTGTAAGCGGCGTGACATAGCTCTTGTTTCTCTCTCGGAATCCGACCAACACCCCGCCTTTTTGCGGGACATAGCGAACCCCGAGACGAGCCCGGCGCCGATAATGCCAGGGCTCGGCGCTGATCCTCTCGAGGTCTGGTAATTCCGTAATCCGCGACTTGAAGAAGGCGTCCTTGATGACCTGCGCTTTGAAGTCGAGTTGTGCCTTGTAGTTCAGGTGCTGAAGAGCACAACCTCCGCAGATTCCAAAGACCTTGCACCTTGGTTCTTCCCGTTGCTCTGACGGCTGAGCGATAACCTCAAGAACCCCGATGCCGTAGTTGCGTCGGCCTTTAAGCCCTCTGGCAATAACGTGTTCGCCCGGTAAAGCGCCATCGATAAACCAGACTTTGCCGTCGACGCGGGCAATGCCTCTTCCATCGTGACTCAACGCCTCGATGTCCGCCTCAAACGGCGGCCGATCCTTACTCGCCACCTATCTTTCGTTTCCAATGCTTGAGGAACTGCTGCAAGTGCTCGGCACCACTTTCTTCAAGCAGCTCGGCAAGTCGTTCCTCTTCGCGGATCAGAAGTGCATCATCCAAAGCTCCACGCAGGTACTCGTAATGGAGATAGATCAGATATGTGTTGAGGACGTCAGTTTCGCAATACGCGCGAACGGTGGGTAGCTGGCCTGCGTTGACATACTCCCAGACGTCGCTCCCGCTGATACCCATCTTACCGGGCAGGCCCAACATGATTGAGATGTCTTCGAGAGAGGCGAAGGCCCGGGCTTGATAGCCGGACAACACATCCATCAGGTCAATATGGCGAGCATGATAGCGATTCAGATAGTTGTTGAATTTGAAGTCGCGATCATGATCTCCAGTCTCCCAGTAGGTCCGGCTCGCCACACGATTGGCCAGAGCTCGGTAATGAATCACGGGCAGATCAAAACCGCTTCCATTCCAGCTCACCAGTGTCGGGCGAAATTTTTCGATCCCGTCAAAAAAACGTCTCAGCAACTCTGCCTCCGATGACTGCTCGTCTCCCAGAGACCATACGCGGATCGAGTCCGCGCTGCGAAGAACAGCCGATATCGCGACAATGCGATGCTGTGGATGGCTGAGAAAATCGGTGGTACCTGTTTTTTGGACGCGCAACGTGCGCATAGCTTTTACGACATCATCGTCGGCGAGGCCCTCTAAGCCATACAGACGCCGTCCTAGCGCCACATCCGGGATGGTCTCAATATCAAATACGAGGACGCTTTGGGGGAGCATGACGTTTTCCTGGACTGCTTTCGATGGCTCAGACCGCCTGGAAGTCACTCACCCAGAATTGCGCTTCTTACCGCAGCGACATTCGGCTCAACCCTTAGCGGTGTCGGGCTTTGCGCGATGGCCGTATCGGGATCCTTAAGTCCATGTCCGGTAAGCGTGCAAACTACCGTGCTGTTTTCGCGGATCCGATTCTCGGCAAGAGCCGTCATTAATCCTGCGACAGAAACGGCGGAAGCAGGTTCGCAGAAAATCCCTTCTTTTTGGGCAAGATACTTCTGGGCGGCGAGGATATCTGCGTCTTCCCTCGCAATGAACCAGCCTCCGGACTCCGTCGAGGCTCTATTTGCCAGCTCCCATGACTGCGGATTACCGATCCGAATAGCGGTCGCGATTGTTTCCGGCTTACTCACCGGGGCGCCCATGAGAAACGGGGCCGCGCCAGCGGCCTGACACCCCACCATCACCGGTCGATTGGTGCTGATACCGTGTTGATGGTATTCCGAATACCCCATCCAGTACGCGCTGATGTTACCGGCGTTACCCACGGGCAGAAAATGATAGTCCGGTGCTCCGCCCAAGACATCGACAATCTCGAACGCCGCGGTTTTCTGCCCGTGTAATCGATAGGGATTAACCGAGTTAACTAGGGCGACAGGCGCCTCATCGGGCATCCGCTTTACGATCGCCATCCCGTCGTCGAAGTCGCCAGCGATCTGAATCACGGTTGCGCCGTGCATCATAGCTTGGGCAAGCTTTCCCAAGGCTATTTTCCCATCCGGAATAACGACGAAGGCTTGCATGCCTGCCCGGGCCGCATACGCCGCCGCCGCGGCTGACGTATTACCGGTGGATGCGCAGATGACGGCCTTACTCCCTTCATGCCGAGCCATGGTTATCGCGACGGTCATGCCGCGGTCTTTAAAAGAGCCCGTGGGATTCTCTCCTTCCACTTTGGCATAAACGTTGATCCCCTTATGAGAATCACTCAGAGTGAGGAGTGGCACGAGTGATGTGCCGCCCTCGCTCAACGTCACCGCCTCGGCATCATCCGGTATCGGCAAAAACGAGCGATACCGCTCGATCAACCCGGTTGGATACGACGCCATTTATTCAACCCTCGCCTTCTAGTCGAATACGCACCACGGGAGCTGCGCTAACCGGAAGCGCCTCAATCGTCTGAACGGCGTCTAAAACATCCGCCTCGCGAGCCTGATGCGTCAGGATGACCACGGGTACCGGTTGCGATTTGCTACCTGAATCCTTCTGATGAATCGCCCGAATGCTTACGCCGCGGTCTCCTAAAATCTTCGTGACCTCTCCCAAAACACCAGGCTGATCCGCGACCGTAAGCCGGAGGTAATTTGCCCCCATCAGATCAGACCGAGATGCCATTTGGGATTCCGCCAGCTCACTGGGTTGAAAAGCCAGATGAGGAACACGGTTCGTAGGGTCCGCGGTGAGCGTTCGCACAACATCTACGAGGTCAGCAACCACTGCTGAGGCAGTAGGCCCGGCTCCCGCACCGGCGCCGTAGTACAGGGTCTGTCCGACCGCATCCCCCTCAACTAACACCGCATTCATCACGCCGGACACGTTAGCCAGCAGCTGATCCTCAGCGACAAGGCAAGGATGAACCCGAAGGTCAAGGCCGTCGTCATAACGCCGAGCGAGGCCCAGATGCTTCACTCGATATCCGAGCTCTTCCGCATACCGGATATCGGCCTGTGTGATTTGCTCAATTCCCTCTATCTGAACAGCCGAGAAATCGAGATGAACCCCGTAAGCAATGGAGGCCAGGATGGTCAACTTATGAGCTGCATCAATACCAGCAACATCAAAATGCGGGTCTGCTTCAGCGTAGCCCAGCGCCTGCGCATCCTTCAGCGCCGCGTCGTAGCTCAGTTGCTGTTCACGAATCTGTGTGAGGATGTAGTTGCAGGTACCGTTAAGAATGCCTTCAAGATTAGTAATGCGATTGCCGGCCAAACCCTCGCGGAGCACCTTAATGATGGGTATTCCCCCGGCTACCGAAGCCTCGAAGGCGACGACCAAGCCGGCTTGAGAGGCCCGCGAGAAAATTTCATTTCCTTTTGTTGCGATCAGCGCTTTATTCGCCGTGACCACATGTTTGCCGTTTTCCAATGCGCCCATGACCAGGGAATACGCTTCTTCACAACCTCCCATTAACTCGATCACAACGTCGAGCGAGGGGTCCGAAATCAACTCGGCGGGGTTCTGGCTGAGCTCGATCCCGCTGAGGTCACAAGCCCGATCTCGACTTAAATCCCGCACTGCAGCGCGAGTGACCTGAATGGCTCTACCGGCGCGACGGGCAATCTCGGCTCCGTTTCGAGCGAGAACGTCGACGGTTCCGGATCCCACGGTACCGAGTCCAATTACCCCAACCTGCACGGGTCTCATGAATTAATTCGCTCTCAAAAGTGGTGTTACTGGGAACTTAGTGCCCGAGGTCAATTCTATCGCAATCGCTGCGTATCTTTCCCTCTTAGCCGTCCGTTAATCGACGCGAGAGTAGTCCAACGGTAGTATTCATCCTCACGACATCATGGATCTAACAATCGAAAAAAGCTCCGGCCATCCGTTGATCGATGGCTTCCGTTCGGGCGTGGTGAGCATCCAGGGCAGTCTCGTCCGGGAGAGCTTTCTTTTGCTGCCGGGCGCTGTCCCTACCCCCTGGGCGATCTCCAGCCCGGAGGAGCTCACGGCCGCTGCCGTGCGGGAATTGTTTCGCAAAGAATGGGATGTCTTACTAATAGGGACGGGATCAAGGATGTTCTTGCCGGACTCGACCCTTCTTCAAACAATCGCCGAGGGCGGGCGAAGTATCGACTTTATGACGTCTCGCGTCGCGTGTTCGACGTACAACGTGCTGGCGATGGATGATCGTGCCGTAGCGGCTGCAGTAATCCTCCCGATCTAGAAAAAGACCGAGCTCTACTTCGGCGGTAGGTATAACAACGGATCTACCGGTTTTCCATCGCGGCGAATCTCGAAATGCAATCGCACAGAGTCCGTTCCGGTTTGACCCATTTCTGCAATGATTTGGCCTTTACTGACGGCATCACCCTCTTTGACGGTGACTGCACGGTTATGCGCATAAGCGCTAAGAAAGGTTTCATCGTGTTTGATGATGAGGAGGAGACCGTAACCGCGTAGACCAGTTCCGGCATAGACCACCTTACCGGCTGCCGCCGCCCGAATGGGCTCTCCATCGGAACCTGAGATATCGATCCCGTTACTGTTTGCGGCCTCATCAAATCGAGCCATAAGAACTCCTGACGCTGGCCAAATCCATCCGTGGCCCGTTTGCACCGGCGCGCTTGCGACCGGGTCAGGTTCCGGTGCCTGTGTCGGTGTCGGCGTCGGCGTCGGGGGCGTGGATGATGCCGACGGAACCACCTCTTGGGCTTGCACCGTTGCCGGCGCCGTTTCTGAGGTCTGGGTGACAGTCGGCTTCGGCGCGGATGGCCCGCCGAGCGCAATACGCTGTCCGATACTCAGCACATAAGGCGCTTCAAGATCGTTCCAACGTGCCACATCCCTGTAATCGAGACCTGCCTCCCAGGCGATTGTGTAAAGCGTGTCTCCCTCGCGAACCACGCGGGCTGCGTAAACGGAACGGGTCGCCGTCAAATCGCTCACCGGTACTACGGGGGCTCCACCGCACCCGGACAGCAATAGCAACACCGCAAGACCAGTAGACAGCTTCATATCGGCAGTCTCATTTCGTTAAATAATAAATGCCAAGACCAGCGACGACTGCTCCAATAACAAGCCAGCCGATTAGGTCAACAGAGCGACGCAATCCGGTTTCAAAGCGATCACCCCCGAAGTAGATAAGGCCCGATACGAGGAAAAACCGAGCGCCTCGACCAATCAACGAGGCTACCACGAAGGGAAAAAACGCCATCGACGTCAAACCCGCCGTGACGGTAAAAATCTTATATGGAATAGGCGTGAAACCGGCGACAAAGACGATCCATACGCCGTAGGTCTTGAAATCTGGCCTGAGCGGTCGCAAAGGCGTCAGCTGCGTCATAGAGGTCAATCAGGGGCTGAGCAATCAAATCAAACAAAAACATTCCGATGACGTACCCAAAGATTCCACCGAGGACGGACCACACGGTCGTAATGAGAGCGAACCACCAGGCACGATCTCTGCGCGCGAGCACCATGGGAGCCAACATAACATCCGGCGGAATCGGGAAAAATGACGATTCAGCAAACGAGAGCGCTCCTAAGTAACGCGCAGCCTTGGGGTGTCGGGCCCAACCGAGCACCGCATCATATAGCTTTGAAAAAATTCTCATTGCGCAACTCCGGTCACCATCGGCACAAAAGTAACTTGGGTGAGGTCCATTCGCTTAAATTCAGCACCCTGACGCGTCCACGTTGAGAGCGTTTGCTGCTTCTCAGGACCCTCAGGGGCAACCAGGACGCCGCCCTCTGCAAGTTGCGAAAGAAGATCCATGGGTAGGGTCAGTACCGCGGCGGTCATAATTATCCCATCAAAGGGTCGCTGCGATCTCCAGCCTTGATGGCCATCCCCAATACGGAACTTCACATTCGGGATGTTGAGCTTGGCCAGGACGTCCGCTGCTCGAGCACTCAGCTGCGGGATCCGCTCGATTGTGAATACCCGGCTCGCTAATTTGGAAAGAATTGCGGTCTGGTAACCGGATCCCGTTCCAATTTCAAGAACCGTCGACAATCGGGACTTCTTCCCCAGTAGACGTTCTGTCATCAGAGCGACGAGGTATGGCTGGGAAATAGTCTGTCGAAAGCCAATAGGAAGAGCAGTATTTTCATAGGCCCGCCCTTTAAGCGCCTCTTCGACAAAGTGATGACGAGGAACCTCACGAATTGCGCGCAAAACCTCCTCGTTGATGATCCCCTGCTCTCGAAGACGATTCACCATTCGTTCGCGGGGGCGCTGAGACACAAAGCCCCCGAATTTCAGTTCTGCATCAGGCATTAACAACTCAGATCAGAGAGCCAGTCTCGGAGCACATTCAACTGCTCATGTCGGGTCAGGTCGACCTGCAAGGGCGTAACCGCAACATAGCCCTGCCCAATGGCGTAAAAGTCCGTGCCGGGTCCGCCATCCTGCTCCTCACCCGCCGGCCCGACCCAAAAGATCTCCCGCCCCGATGGATCCCGTGCTCGAACGACGGGCTCCGATTTATGCCGATTACCGAGTCGCGCTACTTGAAATCCATTGATATCGCCAAGGGGGCGATCAGGCACATTGACATTAATGATCACATCGTTGGGCAACGGTTTATTTTGTAACTGGCGAGTGAGATCTAGGGCAACTTGGGCAGCCGTCTCATAGTGGGTCGGGTTGTGCCCGGTGAGTGATATCGCCATTGCCGGCAGGCCGAGATACCGACCCTCCATTGCGGCCGCGACGGTCCCCGAGTACAAAACGTCGTCGCCGAGATTGGAGCCGTGATTAATCCCGGCAATCACCATATCCGGCTCGGGATCCATAAGGGCCGTCAGGCCGATATGAACGCAGTCTGTTGGCGTCCCGTCGACAAACATAAAACCGTTTGGCGCGCTTGATACCCGCAACGGCCGGGTGAGCGTCAGTGAGTTACTCGCTCCGCTTCGGTTACGGTCCGGAGCGACCACTATGGTTTCTGCAATCGTAGAGATAGCGCGTTGGAGCGCCTCTAAACCCGGGGCAAGATATCCGTCGTCGTTGCTGAGAAGAATACGCATAGGACTTTGGGAGAATATTTATCTGATGTGACACTGCAATTGCAAATTATCCCAGAAAAGTCACGGAGCCATCATGTCAGGGTAAGACATCTGAGGTCACAAAACCCGCCACGGCGCTTTGTTAAAATCTCAAGCGTTATCCACCCTCGAAAAAGCCATGCCGATATCGCCCGACCCTGATCAGCGCGTGGGCGTCTATCGTGACATCCGATGGGTCACGGTCGTCGGCGCTGTTGTCGATCTCATTCTCGCCGTCGCGAAGTTAGTCGGTGGTGTTCTTGTTCAATCCCAGGCTCTTATCGCCGATGGCATCCATTCACTGAGTGACCTGGCGACGGATGCGTTAGTGATTGTGGCCGCTCGACAGGCGAGCTTTGAGGCTGATCGAGAGCATCCCTATGGTCATGGCCGTATTCAAACCATAGCGACTGCAGTCCTCGCCATCAGCCTTGGATTAATCGCGGCAGGCATTGCCTGGGACGCCCTTGACTCGATTTTCCGCGGGGAAACCACCACGTCGCCGGGATGGCCAGCGCTTGTGATCGCCGCTATTTCGGTCGTTGCGAAAGAGATCATTTATCAATACACCATGAGCGCGGCGCGGCGCCATCGATCGGCGCTTCTACAAGCGAACGCCTGGCACAGCCGATCGGATGCGCTGTCTTCATTTCTGGTGATCGCCGGAGTCGGGGGCGTCATGCTCGGATTTCCTTGGGCGGACGCCGCAGGTGCGGTAGGCGTGTCAGCGATCATCTTCTATGCGGCGTATAAAATCGGTCGCCCGTCGGTAGAAGAACTGATTGATACCGCAGTAGATCCTGAGACCCAGAAGAGCATCCGGCAGGTCGCAAAGAACGTTCCTGGGGTCATCGATGTTCATGAGATGCGTACCCGGCGCATGGGGTCTGACGTTTTCGCCGACATGCATGTTCGCGTCGCGCCGAAAATCAGTGTCTCGGAAGGTCATCGGATCGCTGATGAAGTCATGCAGCGACTCAAATCGGAATTCGAAGCGTTAACGGATATTGTGGTTCACATCGACCCCGAGGATGATCACGATGGGCTCCCCATAATTGCCCTTCAAGAGCGAACCGTCCTGGAATCAAGGCTTCGCGAAATACTGCAACGTGACTTGGATCTGCCCAATGTGAACTGGGCCACCTGCGGGATGAAGCTAACGCTTCACTATTTGAATGGGCGTCTATTTGGCGAGCTGGTACTGCCACAGCCGAATGACACGCCTATTGATGTGGGTCAAATCTCGACCCTTGTTGATGCTATTTCGGCTGAAACACAGATCGATCAAGTCGAAATACTGTGGTCCGGAAATCCCCGATAAGACAGACTTGAGGATCTTAAGCGGGCTATCGTAGATCGAGCTCCGCTTGCGGATCAGCAATTCGCTTCACCAATACCGCGTTAATTCGACGAGGATTTGCGCGTAAGACACGCAGGAAAAGCCCATCAAGCGTAAATTCCTCGCCGTTTTGCGGAATGCGTTGCGTATGCTCGAGGATCCACTTGCTCACCGAGTCTGTGGGTTTGTTTGATAACTCCCTGTCGAAAAATTCCTCGAGAACGCGAATCTCGGAGGCGCCTTCGATCGTGACGCTATCGGAGCCATGGGCAATGATGTCCTGCGGAGCGATATCACTCTCATCGTAGATTTCCCCCACCAACTCTTCCATGAGGTCCTCGAGAGTCACTATCCCCTCCATAACACCGTGCTCGTCCACGACTACCGCCAAATGGTGGCGCTCCCGACGAAGCGCCGCAATCGTATCCGTGAGGGACTGGTTTTCCGGAACAAAGTAAGGCGGTCGTGAAAGCTCGCTGACCGGCAGATTGGTCTGATTTGCGGCGATCGCCTTTAAGAGATCCCTGACATGAAAAACCCCGGTAATCTCATCGGGATCATCGCCATGCAATGGAATCCGACTGTAGGGACTATCGACCAAGGCATCCATGACCTCCGATACCGAAAGGCCCTCCGGCAAACTGAATACCTTGTGCCTCGGCGACATGACGTCCGCAACGGACAGGTCACCAAAGACGAAGGCGCGTTCAATCAGCTCTTTTTCGTTCTCATCAATGGTTCCCTCCTCCTCGCCGTAACTCGCCATATGCAGGAGTTCTGTTTCGGTCACTATCGGATCGTCGTTGCCACTACCGGCTCGCTGGGCTGCGCCCAATCCGAATGCATCGAAAATGCGATTCACCGGCTGCGTGATGTACGTCAGCAAAAGGATTGGGGGTGCTACCGCGAGGGAGATCCGCTCGGAGTATCGCGTTGCCAGACTCTTCGGCGTAATCTCGCCAAAGATCAGGATAACGATCGTCAAAAGACCCACCGCTATGCCGGGTCCTATGCTTCCGAATTCTCTTGTTGCGATGACTGTGGCGAGCGCGGATGCGCTGATATTTACCACATTGTTTCCGATGAGAATCGCCACCAGCATCTTAGAGGGCTCGGCTTTGAGTCGTTGCAGCGCGCGAGCGCCGGGACGGCTGTCGTCAACCAAGGCGTCAGCTCGCGCCCGTGAGAGCGACACAAGCGCCGTCTCCGCGCCCGAGAAAAAGGCAGATAGCAATAACAACCCAAGAAGAAGGACAACTTCACCCATAGCTTAAATTTGAGGGGACTCGATTCCTAACAGGAGAGGATGGTTGAGTTAAGCGCCGCTCGAAAAAGCAAGAACATGCTCAGTTTGCATCAACCAGACTGCCTGCATATTCGGCGATCGCGTTTATCTCTTCTATCGTGATTTCGAAGGGAGGGTAGTAAGGATCTGACTCAGACCAGAGAGGATATCCCGGGACCCGTGCGAAAACAGGATGGGGTCGACGGGTATAAAAGGTGGTAAACCGTTCGCGCCAATCATCACTTTTTACCATCCAGTTAAACGATGGGGTATTTCCAATACCTCCAAGACGGTTGTAATCGCCGATGACATGGCATCGCGAGCAGTACTTGATCGACAGGTCCAACCCCTCTTTGACAGGGTCCGCCAAGACGCCAGAAGCCCAAAGAGCGCAACCCAAGAAATATAAGACCTGCTTCACTGTCTACACGCGTCTACTTTTATTGACCGACCTCAAGGGCCCAGCCGTGGTGATCTTCAACTTCGCCGAACTGTATACCCAGGATAGTATCAAGCAGGCGCTGTGTTAACGAACCGTTTGGGTCAGGTGTCACGCGGATCTCCCTTCCGAGGTGCTCTACGGATTGAATCGGCGCAACCACCGCAGCGGTGCCGGCCCCGAACATCTCCTTGAGCTCTCCCTCGTCTGCCGCTTGTTGGAGTTCTGCGATCGAGACTTTGCGTTCCGAGACCGGTATGTCCCAGTCCTTGAGCAGCTGAATAACACTGTCACGTGTCACCCCGGGGAGGATTGTCCCTGAGAGCTCTGGTGTGACGACCTCATCACCGATCCGGAAAAATATATTCATTTGGCCCGCCTCTTCGGCGTAATTGTGTTCATTAGCATCCAGCCAGAGAATTTGATCGAACCCTTCGGCAGCGGCCGCGGCCATGGGTTTCAGGGTAGCCGCATAGTTCCCGGCCGTTTTCGCAAAGCCCGTGCCCCCGGGAACGGCGCGGGTGTAGCGCGGTTCAGCTTTCAATCTGAGCGCCTTGGCCTCTGCGGAAAAATAAGGCGCAACCGGGGCTGTCACAATCACAAAAAGGTAGTCGAGAGCGGCTCGAACGGCGATGTGTTCCTCGGTGGCGAAGATCAATGGGCGAATATAAAGCGACTCCCCGCGAGCCCGAGGCACCCAGGCCTGTTCGGTGCGGACAATCGCTTTAACGCACTCCACAAAGTCATCCGTTGTAACCGCCGGTATCGCAAGGCGTTCGCATGAGTTTGCGAGACGCTTTGCATTTTGCTCCGGCCGAAAGAGTCGCAGACGTCCATCCGACACCCCTCGATAAGCTTTCATGCCTTCAAAAACCGTCTGGCCGTAGTGCAGCGCCAACGTGGTCGGATCCATGGGTATGGGCTGACGGGGTCTGATCTCGGCAGCGCCCCACTGGCCCTCGTGCCATCGTCGAATCAGCATGTGATCGGAGAAAATATTCCCAAAGGCAAGGGGTTCCCGATCAAGGCGGTCGAGCGTACTGTGGTTCGTGGTTGTTACTTTTATATCCATAAAAACTGAACGCGAGCCCTGTCTAACGACCGATCTCCCCATCGATCGCCTCAATGAGCGTCGTAATTTGGGAATCGGATAATTTCCCGCCAGCAGAAAAAAGAACTTGTCCTTCGCGACCCAGCGCCACGACATGATAGCTGTCGTCGGTGAGCCCCCACTGCTTCACGAAGACCTTCGCCTTGTCTCGTAGGTAGATCGTATTAGGGAACTTTTCCTGCTTGGATTTAAGAATCATATCGATGGCGAAGCCGGGCTTCCAGGTCGCCGCCATGTTCACGACGCCAACGGACCCCACTTGGGTCGGATCGTATTTTTGTGCCGCCAGCATCTCTTCAACCCGGGCATTCAGTTTTGACTCATCCGGATCGACGTACATTAAGAGATGAACCCGTCCGATGAGTGAAGCGCTGGACCAGGCCGACCCATCAAGCAGTCCACCCGACTCGCCCTCCAGGCGCAGTTCCGCAGGCTTGCCGCCCACTAAAAGCTCAGCGGAAGCTGCAGAAGATACAACTGCATAAACGAGCGCGAAGAAAAACTTACGGTACATCACTTAAAACGCCTCCCGAGTACTGCGGCGCATTTTTCCGCACTTACGAATACAAACGGGGTTCGCTGCGGAATCCCAGGCTTTGGAATAAATTGACCTGTAGGGCTCCTCCATAAGAATGTCGCTCAGCAGGCGGTGATTGACGTTGTGCTCGATGGGGTCTCGATCTGCCTGCTGATACATGTTTTTTTCGTCGTCAGAGCCTTCCACCCAGCAGCAGGCAGAAACAGCGCCCGTCGCCACGATGTACGGGCGATTTTCTTCAAGCGACTTGCAGCGAATCGTCGTCAGATCAGCGGTAGATTCAAGGGCTTCTTGCGCGTTGCTTTCATCGCCTCGCCCAAGCTGACGATCAACGACTTTTTGATCCGCTGGGCGCAGCTGACGAAGAGATCCGTCAGGCATCTGGTAATCAAATCCTTCATTCTTTCCAAAGCGAATGGTGTCAATCACCTTGAAGGCTATGAAACCCATATCGCGGCTCAACGCAAGGGCTTCCGCAATCTGGTGCTGATTATGCTCGAAAGGAATGAAATGCCACTCGGCCTTAGCCCCGGTACCGAGGAACGCCTTTGCGTTCTCCATAATCTTGTTGAATCGGGTATTCAGTCGGTATAGGTGGTTGGTATCGGCGAGCCCGTCAATATGGAACTCGACGAGCGAATCATTCTGAACAAACAGCCGGCCGAGGCGTTCCCACCAGCTGGCACTTCGAAGTCCAGCGTTAGATGAAAAAATCAGACGTATGCCGTTGGTTATAAAGTACTCGCAGATATCAAAACAATCTCGAGCAGCGGCTGGGTCCCCAAGACCTCCACAGAGGTCAATCTCCAGGATGTTCTGACACAGCGCCGTAGGGAAATTCCGCTTAATGGTCGCCAGATCAAGGTCAATATTTCGGACCTTGGTCATATCGGGTAGACATCGGTTAAGCTGCTGCGTGCGTCCGCACATAGGGCACGCTGCATTGCACTTATCCGTCAGCTCAAGATGAAACTTCATCTTGCGGCCGATATCAAACATCGGGCTGGGCGCTTTCGCGTTTACCGTTTTGGTCATTTGAGCTCCCTCTTCCGGTAAATATAGTACCGGCCTTCAGGGACGCTTTCCGGGGTTTCGACGGACTCCCACCCTGAGAAGGAAAAAACCTGGTCAGAAAGCACCAGTGCACCTAACGAGAGGAGTTCATTGATCTGGGGCGCAACTGCGGCCGCAAGCTCTCTATCCTGTTCGGGGTGCCCGCTTCCGATATCGCAATGGGCGAGGACACCCCTGCCGCGAAGGAGGTCAAGGTTTTGCTGCAGGGTTTCGCGAAAGTCACCCTCAATAAGATATTGCGCTTCGGGTGTACAGTCCGGGTGAGCCGCTGGCGCCCGCTCAAACACATAGATGTCTCGATCGGGAGCATTAGCACGCAAATGATCGTAAGTGCGACCGTTGCCGAGCCCTAATTCAAGAATCGCCCCGCTCAGAGGGCGAATTTCTGCAAGAGCCCAATCGATGCACGCACGTTGGGCTTCCAGGCGGCGGATCATACTATCCAGACGACTCATTCGCGGGGACCTTGCCGTTTAGCGCTTTGCGCGAGGCCGGCTGACGTCTCGTTTATTTAACGATGGGTGGGAGCCTCGCAGGCGAAGCCTTGTCATGCCTGTAAATGGTCGGGGCGAGAGGATTTGAACCTCCGACCACCGCAACCCCATTGCGGTGCGCTACCAGGCTGCGCTACGCCCCGAAAGATCAATAATGGATTAAGCGTCAAGTAATGACGAGATTTGCTCAAGTTCTGAAACAAGCTTCTGGATGTCAGTCTCGGAGAGACCCGTCTCACCGTTGCCGGAATTTGATTCAGCAGCTAACTGGTTGCACGCCCCGCTGATCGTGTAGCCCTCAATGTACAGCAGCCGTCTGATCGTTCGGATGAGCTCAACTTCGTGGCGCTGGTAATAACGTCGATTTCCGCGTCGCTTAACGGGCTGAAGCTGCGGAAACTCTTGCTCCCAATATCTCAGCACGTGCGGCTTGACCGCGCATAACTGCCCCACCTCGCCAATGGTGAAGTATCGCTTACCGGGAATCGGCGGCAGATCCTCCGCGCCTGGATCGAGCATCGTCATCCGCGACTCTCAGCGACGTCCATGACGCTCGCAATCGACTGCGTATTTGCGCCGACATCCTCTTTTACTTTTTGGCTGGCGCGGAAGGTTACGACTCGCCGTGCGCTTACGGGTACGGTCTCACCAGTCTTTGGGTTACGGCCAGGGCGGCTGTTCTTCTCGCGAATGGTGAATCCGCCAAATCCAGAAAGCTTTACGCTCTCGCCTACTTCGAGCGCTTCACGAATCTTCTCGAAAAATAACTCGACGAATTCTTTGGCTTCGCGTTTATTTAGACCCAACTCGTCAAAGAGTGTGTTGGCAAGATCGGCTTTAGTGATTGTGCTGCTCATGAGAGAAACGTCTGGTCCTGCCCTTCAATTCTTTTATTGGTCTGATCTGTTGCTCTGATCACGATCCAATCTAAGGTGATCATCTTTTCAAGTCAAATCTCACCCGGGAAAACGGGTTGCCTGACTTCCCTGGGTTTTGGCTGGGAACTATCCGCCTCGCAGTTCACCGCCTAAGTTTGCGGCAATTTCCGCAACAACCGAGCGAGCAACCGCCTCAACCTCCTCGTCAGTAAGATTGCGATAATCAGACTGCAAGGTCAAGCGGAAAGTCATTGATTTTTTGGTTGACTTGGAATCCTTTTCTTTATAGGCATCAAGCACTTCCGTGCCCCGTAGCAATTCACCGCCGACCTTTTCAATACACGACTGCACCTCGAAAGCCTCGACGGATTCTGCAAATTCAAAAGACAGATCCCGAGTCACTTGCGGGAAACGGGAGACCGGGTGGTGACGGGGAATCTGCCGCTCGCGAATGGCGTCCCACGCAAGTTCAAAGGCAAATACCGGGCGATCAATGTCAACGGAATTAAGCAGAGCGTGCGCTACCCGTCCGATGTATCCCGCAGCATTACCGTCAATAACAACCTGTGCGCATTGGCCGTCCTGATACGCCGGATGCGAAGCGGCCAAAAAGCGGGTCTGACGTCCTCGGCATGTGAGATCGAGCAGTGATTCAACGTCTCCTTTCACATCAAAAAAATCGATCTCCGTCGCACCCTGATCCCAACGAGCCCCTGTGGCCGAACCCGTAGCCACGCCGCAGATATTAAGCTGCTCTTTCGGTTTTCGAGCTGTTCCAGAAAATATATGGCCGGTCTCGAAGAGCCGTACATCCCTCACCTGCCGGCGGTGGTTATTGCCTAAGGCGAGAAGCAGCCCGGGGAGAAGAGATAGACGCATTTCCGCAAGATGCGCCGCAATCGGATTCTTCAACTTAATTCCAGAGTGCCCGCCTGAGGATGCGGCTTGCAGGGATGAGTCGATGAAGCTGTAAGTAATCGCCTCAAAATAGCCTCTATCAACCAGCAGATCACGGGCCCGGTCTAAGGCGACCACGGCCTCCGGCGCCAGCTGGCTGCTCGCCGCTACATTTGGCCAATTCGTAGGAAATGCGTCGTAGCCCACCAGACGGGCAACCTCCTCGACCAAATCGTGTTCTTCGGACAAATCAAACCGGTGCGACGGCGGAAGGACGCGCCAACCAGTTCCCTTTCGTGAAAACTCGTACCCGGCGCGGGTGAAAACCCTATCGACGGATTTTGCGGGCAGACTGGTCCCGAGCATTCGCTTGAGGCGCTCGCTGCGAAGCTGAATCGAAGCGCGCTTTGGGAGATGTTTTTTCTCTGTTGCGTCAACTATTGGGCCTGCCGATCCGCCGCATATGGCCAGCACAAGCTCGGTGGCCCGGTTTATTGCCCGCTTTGGTAGTTCAAAATCGACCCCACGCTCAAACCGATGTGATGCATCGGTATTAAGATTAAATCGTCTGGCTGTGCGGGCAGTTGTCGCAGGATCGAAGAACGCAGCCTCAAGAAAGATTGCGTCTGTATTGCTGCTGATCATTGTTCCGGCACCGCCCTTGATCCCCGCCAGTGCCACCGGGCCGGAGTCGTCGGTAATCAGTAATGACGCGTCATCGAGGGTCAATTTTTGGCCGTCGAGAAGCGTAATTTTTTCCTTCGGCTCTGCCATGCGGACCTGAATCGCGCCTCTCAAGCGTTCGTTGTCGAACGCATGCATGGGTTGGCCGAGTTCGAGCATGACGTAGTTGGTGATATCAACCAGGGCGTCTATGCTGCGAATGCCGGCCCGCCGCAGTCGCTCACGCAACCAGTCAGGACTTTTTTGATCCTTTTTAAGCCCGCGAATAACGCGGCCGACATAACGCGGACATCCGATTGGCGCCGCCAGTTCGACTTTTCGCTTTTCTTTATCTCCAGCTTTGATCGTCGCAGGCGCGGTGCTGAGAAGCGTTCCGCCGGTCACGGCCGCGGTCTCTCTTGCGACGCCGAGCATGCTGAGGCAGTCGCCCCGGTTCGGTGTGAGTTCCACCTCAAAAATTTGGTCGGGCAACCCAAGCGGATGATTTGCACTTTTGCCGAGAGCGGCATCTTCGTCTAGTTCGATAATGCCGCCCGATTGCTCCTCAAGATTGAGCTCACTCGCCGAGCAGAGCATGCCGTGGGAATCGACCCCACGGATTGCTTGCTTCTCGATCCGAATGCCGCTGGGGAGTTCGCTACCGGGACTCGCGTACACGGTAACAAGGCCGGCTCTCGCGTTACTTGCGCCGCAAACCACCTGTACCGTTTTAGCTTTGCCGATTTCGACCTCACATATCGTTAAGGTATCGGCATCCGGATGCGCTGAAGTGCTCTTAATTTGGGCTGTAATGAAACCCTTAGGGAGCGAATCAATGGACTGGATGGGACCCGTTTCAAGCCCCGCCTGCGTCAACAGCGCAGGCAGTTGGTCGAAGCCCTGTGAGAACTTCACCAGAGTGCGGAGCCAATTCTCGCTGACGATCATCCGCTGACCCCTCCCGCGAACTGCTCCAGAAAGCGCACCTCGTTCTCGAAGAACGTTCTTAAATCATTAACGCCGTAGCGAAGCATGGCAAGTCGTTCAATACCGAGCCCGAACGCGTACCCGGTATAGGCCTCGTTATCGATACCCACCTGCTCAAAGACCGCAGGATGCACCATGCCGCAGCCGAGCACCTCAAGCCAACCGGTGTGCCCACAAATACGGCATCCGGCCCCCTCGCAGAAGACACAGCCCATGTCCACTTCAGCCGAGGGCTCGGTAAAGGGGAAAAAGGACGGCCGAAACCGAACCGGAAGGTCGCGCTCAAAGAACTCCTGGAGAAAGAAGGTCAATATTCCCTTGAGATCAGCAAAGGATACGTCCTTATCGACCGCGAGCCCCTCCACCTGATGAAACATCGGCGTATGCGTCACATCGGAATCACACCGGTACACACGACCGGGTGCGATAACGTGCACAGGCGGTTCGTGGCTCTCGAGATATCGAATCTGTACGGGCGAGGTATGCGTTCGCAGCACGGTGTCGGGTGACACATAGAAGGTGTCGTGCATTGCACGAGCGGGATGGTTCTTAGGAATATTCAGCGCTTCGAAGTTGTGAAAGTCGTCTTCGATTTCTGGGCCATGAGCGATATCAAACCCAGCTCGTGAAAAGATCTTCTCAATGCGTCTCAGCGTGCGCGTAATGGGATGAAGCGCGCCAGAGGCAACGCGCCTGCCAGGCAGACTGACATCGACCCGTTGTGCCGCAATCGCCGCGCGCTGCTCTTCTTCTTTAACGGCTACAGCACGGGCCTCGAGGGCGTCCGTAAGCTCGCCTCGAACGCGGTTGACCGCAGCGCCGAATGCACTTCGCTCCTCAGCAGGAAGGGTGCCGATCCGCTTGAGCTGGGCAGTGACGACGCCCTGCTTGCCCAATAAAGAGACGCGAACGGCCTCCAATGCTCTTGAGGTTGTGGCGGCAGCGATATCCGACAAACCCTGCGTCAGGATGGTCGAAAGGTCACTTTGGAAGTTGCTACTCATGGATTCTCAGGCGGCAGAAATAAAAAAGGGGAAAAGGTGCTTCTTGCCTTTCCCCCTTTTGTGCGGCACTCATGGGCACGAGTGCGGCGATCGTGTTGGCTAGGCTGCCAGCGCGGCTTTGGCTCGCTCCGCGAGTGCCGCAAACCCACCTTGGTCGTGCACGGCCATGTCCGCAAGTATCTTGCGGTCCACAAGGATGTTTGCCTTGCCTAAGCCGTCGATCAGTCGGCTATAGCTCAAGTCATGAATCCGGGCCGCAGCATTAATACGCACAATCCAAAGCGAGCGGAACTGGCGTTTACGCTGACGACGATCGCGGTAGGCATACTGCCCTGCTTTCATCACGGCTTGTTTTGCGACGCGATAGACGTTCTTGCGCGCCCCGCGATAGCCTTTTGCCCGCGAAAGGACCTTATTGTGGCGGGCTCGGGCGGTAACGCCTCGTTTTACTCTAGGCATGGTGCTAACTCGTGTCGTTATTCAGACGAATCTGAATGTATTGAGAATATGTCCTGCTCGGCGCGTTAGGCGTAGGGCATCATTCGACGCAGCGACTCTTGATCGGCAGCGTTGACGATCACCCCATCACGCAACTGACGCTTACGCTTGGTCGATTTCTTGGTCAGGATGTGGTTGAGATAGGCCTGCGATCGCTTGAATTTCCCGCTCGCAGTGCGCTTGAAGCGCTTGGCCGCTCCTCGATTCGTTTTTAACTTTGGCATGACGTGACGTCCTTAGCTCTTAATGTTTTGCGGGGGCAATCACCATGACCATCTGCCGCCCTTCCATCTTCGGCATCTGCTCAACAATGCCGACTTCTTTTAAATCTTCTTCTACGCGCTTTAGCATTTCCATGCCGAGTTCCTGGTGGGCCATTTCTCGCCCGCGGAACCGCAGGGTCACCTTTACCTTGTTCCCCGCATCCAGGAACTTGTTGAGGCTTCGAACCTTAATGTCGTAATCCCCAATATCCGTTCCGGGTCGGAACTTTATTTCCTTAACGGTGATCTGCTTTTGCTTTTTCTTGGATTCCTGTTTCTTCTTGGAACTGGCGTAAAGGAACTTTCCGTAGTCCATCAATCGACACACCGGGGGTTCCGCATTCGGTGCGATCTCTACCAGATCCATCCCTCGTTCCTCAGCGATCGCCCGCGCCTCCTGTGCGCTTACGATGCCGAGCTGCTCACCGGTATCGCCCACAAGACGTAGTTGCTCGTGGGTAATGTCGTCGTTGAGCCGCTGCTCTTTTGCTCCTGCTATTGCCAGATCCTCCAGAAAAATTAATGCCGCGCGCCTGCTTCGAGACCAAGTAGCCGCTGATGCAGCTCGGTCACCGGTATGGTGCCTAAGTCTTGGCCGTCCCGCGTGCGCACGGCTACCGTGCCTTCGGCCTTCTCCCGATCGCCCACAACGAGCAAATACGGAATACGCCGAAGCGTTGACTGGCGGATTTTATAGCCAATTTTCTCGTTTCTCAAGTCACTTTCGACTCTGAGCCCCTGTTTTTTAAGAAGATTTTCGGTTTCGCGGACGAAGTCAGCCTGCTTGTCTGTGATGTTCAAAAGAATCGTCTGCACGGGCGCCAGCCAGAACGGCATCTTGCCCTCAGTATCCTCGATCAAAATACCAATAAAGCGCTCTAAAGAGCCCAAAATGGCCCGGTGGATCATCACGGGAACCTTCTTGCTCCCGTCCTCTGCGACATAACTCGCACCGAGGCGTCCGGGCATCGAGAAGTCCACCTGAATCGTTCCGCACTGCCATCGGCGTCCAATGGAATCCCTGAGGACAAATTCATGCTTCGGGCCATAAAAGGCGCCCTCACCCGGCTGGACGGTGTACGGGATGTTCTTCTCCTCCAGGGCATCGGCGAGGGCTTTTTCTGCCCGATCCCAAAGCGCGTCCTCACCAACGCGTTCTTGAGGACGGGTCGAGAGCGCGACTTCAATATCCGAGAAACCAAAGTCTTTATACATCCGATACGTGAGCTCAATCAGCGTTGAGACTTCACTTTGCAGCTGGTCCTCGGTGCAGAACACGTGGGCATCGTCCTGCGTGAAGCGCCGCGCACGCATCAGACCATGCAGCGTTCCGGAAGGCTCGTTGCGGTGCACGATGCCAAATTCCGCAATCCGAATGGGCAGCTCCCGATAGCTCTTGAGCCCCTGATTAAACAGCTGAATATGGCCCGGGCAGTTCATGGGTTTGATCGCGTAATCGCGATCATCCACATGGGTGGTAAACATATTCTGGCGAAACTTATCCCAATGCCCTGAGCGCTCCCAAAGACTGCGATCCAGCATCTGGGGGGTGTGCACCTCCTGATAGTCGTACTCGGTCAGAAGGTTTCGCACATAAGCTTCAACGGCGGTGTACAGGGACCAGCCGTCGCGGTGCCAAAAGACCATGCCCGGCGCTTCTTCCTGAAAGTGATAAAGATCAAGCTCTTTACCGATCCGCCGATGATCACGCTTTTCGGCTTCTTCCAGCCGATGCAGATGCTCATCAAGTGATTTCTTATCGGGCCAGGCGGTGCCGTAGATGCGCTGAAGCATCTCGTTTTTCGAATCACCACGCCAATACGCACCCGCCAGCTTGGTTAACTTAAACGCTTTAATCTGACCCGTATTGGCCACATGAGGGCCACGACAAAGATCCGTGAAATCACCCTGGCGGTAGAGCGAAAGCTCCTCATCGGCAGGAATATCTTCAATGATCTGCGCCTTGTATTCTTCACCCAGCCCGCGAAAATACGCGATTGCTTCATCGCGACCCATGGTGAGACGCTCAACGGGCGAGCCCGCACTTGCCAACTCGCTCATGCGCTCTTCAATGCGCGCGAGGTCCGCCTCCGCAAAACCCGCGGGATAGGCAAAATCGTAATAAAACCCGTCTTCAATAACCGGGCCAATCGTGACCTGCGCATCCGGATACAGCTCTTTTACGGCTTGCGCCAAAAGATGCGCGCAGGAGTGACGAATAATCTCAAGGCCTTCGGGGTCTTTGCCGGTAATGATACGAAGATCGGCGTCTTCGGTTATGGCGAAAGAAGCATCCACCAAGCGGCCGTTTACAGAGCCCGCAAGCGTCGCTTTGGCAAGGCCCGGGCCGATATCAGCAGCCACTTCACCCACGGTCATGGGCTTTGAATACTCGCGAATACTCGAGTCAGGTAGGGTAACTTTCATCAGAGGCCAGGCGGTTTCCGGAGGGCCTAAATGACGCCCTCTGGCTTGAAAAACCGCCGTATTATAGTCGAGCCCGCTTACTCCTCATACAGCCGCACAACACACTGCGCGATATAGTTTTTGGCTTTCTCGTTAGCCAGAAGCATCTTCTGCCCATCAGCCTCACTCTCAGCGGCAAGCATATCAACCCCAAGCATGGCCGCCTCTTCAAGAGTCATACCTTTAGACATTTTGTGGGTAAAGCAGGCGCAGTATTCCATCTGTGCGCCTAGAGTCGCGTTTTCCATCGGCTCTTCGATGCACCCTTCAAACACCTCAAAGAGAAAGGCCTCGCTGGTGATCTCTCCCCTCGCAACTGAGGCCGCAAGCAACAATAACAACGGAAAAAGAGTGCCTAGACGTGTGCTCACTCCTTAGGTGCCTACTCGCCGTTGCAGGGATGGCCGGCGGTCTGCCCAGGTTTATAGGCGTCATTCCAACTGGATGCAAGGTATGACATGTTATCGCAAGAGCTACTAGCGGTAACTTTTGAAACATCCCACGTACTCAGGTTCTTATTGAACGAGGTCGCCCTTTGGAACATATAGGCCATTGATGTGACATTAGAGACATCCCAGGAGCTTATGTCCTGATTGAAGCTTGACGTGTCGGCGAACATTCCATATGTGCTAATCAGCGAACTGGTGGTCCAATTACCGATATTCTGATTGAAGGGCGAATTGTTGAACATAAAGTTCATGTTCGTAACGTTGCTCGTATTCCAGCCACCGATGTTCTGATTGAAGGAGGTATCGGCAAACATGCTACTCATGTTCGTCACGTTGCTCGTATTCCAGCCACCGATGTTCTGATTGAAAGCAGTGTTGCCGCTGAACAACCCGGACATGTTCCGCACGTTGCCTACATCCCAGCCGCTTATATCTTGATTGAAGGGCACACCTGTAAGCAGGTCTGACATATCTGTCACATTACTTACATCCCAGCCGCTTATATCTTCGTTGAATGAACACTTCGCTCCTGAGTACCAAGAGAACTTGCACAGATAATCACCAAGAGCGCCCGACATATCCGTCACCGCCCCGGTACACCACTGAGTGATGTTTCCGTAGGTGGCGCTGGCACCTGAAGGAGAGGCGAACCAGTCGGTAATCGCGGCTGAGAAGTTGGCATCGTTGATTGCTTGACCCGGCGCGATGCATACATTCGGCAGACTGATTGATGCCGTTTGGGTATTTTGTTCTGTGCCGTTGGTGACGCTGGCGATATCGATCACGATGGTTTCATCGCTTTCGCCGTTGTCGCTGTCGTTGATCCCGGTGATGGTCCAGCTGGTCGTGGTGCTGCCGGCGCTGATGGTGTGGCTGGTGGTGTTGCCGGAGTAATCCGTACCGGCGGTAGCGCTACCGGAGTACGCCACGGTCACGGTGACGGCCTGGCTGTAGGTCTTCGATAAGGTCAGGGTGCAGTTGGAAGTGCCGCCATCTTCTGAGATGGATGCCGTGGCACAGGCGAGAGAGACCGTGGGGAGTGTTTCGGCGACAGCGCCGCCACTCTCAGCTGCAGGCTCTGCGCTCTTTTTCTTGCCCTTAGGTTTGGGATTACCAAGACCTAGGCTGGAAGCGCCTTTGGGTAAAGACCGATTGCTCTTGTAGCCTGCGGATTTATAGTGGTTCTCACCGAAGCGGGCTTTCTTTTCGAGTTCGGACGTTTTGGCAAGAGACGCCTTTTGCTTTTCGTAGGCGGCTTTAAGATCCGGATAGCTGTCGACATAGGCCGCCCAGACCGCATCGGTATTCTTAAGGTAGGCCACACAGCCGTCCGGCAAAGCCCTTCCCTCTTTGTAGCCGTGGCTTTCATAGTGGTTTTTGCCCCACTCGGCTTTATCCTGGCTTTCCGCTACCCCCTGATAGGCATTGGCAAGGCCGGTATAGCCATCGACATAGCCGGTAAAGCACTTAGAGGCCGTGGTGTCTAAGGTGCCCGAGGTGCGATTAACGGCTTTTTTATTGCTGTTCCGGAGGGCCTGTGCAGTCTTGGCGACCCCCACGAGCGCTGCAAGGCTTACAGCGATAACCTTCATTCAGTGATTAAGACGAGCGATAGGATGCTCGCCCCGGCCAGATGGCGGCACCGGTGTCGATAGGCATGCCGCATGTCCCTCAATTACTTTTCTGTTAACGTCTTTGGTGTTGAAGATACATTTATATGCCTCACGCCACGGGTTCGCCGATCGCGCTACTGTTTGCAGTTCATCCTCTGAAGGTCAGCCGTCGTATGGCTGTCTGCCCTTCTGAGAGGGCTAAAGATAATTCAAAACAATCCTACAGCCTTTCGCTTGTCGCATTCATCTGCCCTCTAGCCGACAGAAAGCCGACTGACATAAAGCTTTCTCTGGGAGTTTAGGTCAAAAGCATCGAATCGGGTTGAATTGCTAGTTTCAGATCCTCGACTTTTGGTTTTCAGACAAAAGGCCCGTTGATTATTAAGCTATGCGGATAGCGGGTTACCCCAGTTCAAAATGGATTTGAATTTTTCCGCGATGGACTGCAGACGTAAAAAAAGAGCCTGCTGGGAGGCTCTTTTCGAAGTGGAGATGGTAGGCGCGAGTGGGATCGAACCACCGACCACCACCATGTCAAGGTGGTGCTCTACCACTGAGCTACGCGCCTATAAACTGAATTCTACGATATTTTTGCGAGAAAGAGATTCGGCGTCAGGAAATTTTATGTAATCACGGGCCTGCGTTCAGGCTGCTTTCGAGCCGGTGCCGAAATGATGCTCCTTGAGAGCCGCAATTTGGTCGCGAATTCTCGCGGCCTCTTCGAACTCAAGATCCCTCGCAAACTGATACATCTGCTCCTCGAGATCTTTGACGCGACGTTTGAACTCCTCCATCGAAAGGTCGACCACCACATCACTGCCAGGCCTCTCTCCCCCGATCCGGGATCGGCTAGGCTGCTTTGCGTCGGCATCGGCAATAATTCCATCGATCATCTCATTGACCGGTTTCACAACCGAGCGTGGGGTGATGTTATTGGCCTCGTTAAAAGCCCGTTGCTTTTCGCGTCGCCGATCCGTCTCATCAATTGCGCGCTGCATCGAGTCGGTTATCCGATCGGCGTACAGTATGGCCTTGCCCCTGAGGTTTCGCGCCGCGCGACCGATCGTCTGGATGAGAGACCGCGTAGAGCGCAGAAAGCCTTCTTTATCGGCATCCAAGATGGCCACCAGAGAAACCTCCGGCAGATCAAGACCCTCTCGCAGAAGGTTAATCCCCACCAGAACGTCGAAAGTGCCCTTGCGAAGATCAGAGAGGATCTCCACCCGTTCAACGGTATCGATATCCGAGTGCAGATAACGAACCCGGATATCGTGATCATTCAAATAGTCACAGAGGTCTTCGGCCATACGCTTGGTTAGCGTGGTCACCAGCACGCGTTCACCGGCGGCCGCGCGCTCTCTGGCCTCGGACATCAGATCATCGACCTGACTTGCCACTGGACGTACCTCAACCTCGGGGTCCACAAGGCCGGTCGGTCGAACGACTTGCTCGACGATGCTCGAGCTGTGGTCTTTTTCGTAATCCGCCGGCGTTGCGGAGACGAAAACCGTTCGGGGCATCAAGGACTCAAACTCATCAAAGCGCAAAGGCCGGTTATCCAGTGCGGAGGGCAGCCTGAAGCCATACTCGACCAGGTTTTCTTTGCGCGAACGGTCCCCTTTAAACATGGCTCCGAGCTGGGGAATGGTGACGTGGCTTTCGTCGATAATCATCAGCGCGTTTGCCGGCAGATAATCGATGAGCGTTGGAGGCGGCTCACCGGCACTACGGCCGGAAAGAAACCTCGAGTAGTTTTCAATCCCTGCGCAGTAGCCAAGCTCGCGCATCATCTCGATATCGTATTTCGTGCGCTGCTCAAGACGCTGCGCCTCAACGAGCTTGTCGTGGGCTCGAAGAAACTTGAGCCGGTCTTTGAGCTCATCGCCGATTTGATCAACAGCCTCGAGAATCTTCTCCCGCGGCGTCACATAGTGGCTTTTGGGATAAATAGTAAAGCGCGTGAGATTTTCGTTTGTCTCCCCGGTTAAGGGGTCGAATCGAGATAGCTTCTCAACCTGATCGCCAAAGAGTTCCACACGAACGGCAAACCGCTCGGACTCTGCAGGGAAAATATCAATCACGTCACCGCGCACGCGGAAATTGCCGCGCCTGAGGTCAATCTCATTACGGGTGTACTGAAGCTCCGCGAGGCGTCTCAGAACCTCGCGCTGCTGCAGGTCAGCCCCTTCGCGCAGATGCAGGATCATGCCGTGGTACGCAGCCGGGTCACCGAGCCCATAAATAGCCGAGACGGTAGCGACAATAATGACGTCCTCCCGCTCGAGAATGGCTTTGGTCGCGGACAAGCGCATCTGATCAATATGCTCGTTGATCGACGCATCTTTCTCGATATAGGTGTCGCTTGCCGGCACATAAGCTTCCGGCTGGTAATAGTCGTAATACGAAACGAAGTACTCCACTGCATTCTTGGGGAAGAATTCGCGCATCTCGGAGTAGAGCTGGGCGGCAAGGGTCTTATTCGGGGCAAGAATCAGTGCGGGCTGCCCAAGCTCTTGAATGACGTGCGCCATCGTGAAGGTCTTGCCCGATCCCGTCACGCCGAGGAGCGTCTGGTAGGCCTCGCCGGAATTCAGCCCCTCCAATAACTGACCAATCGCCGCAGGCTGATCCCCCGCCGGAGAAAACATACTCTGAAGCTCAAATGCGCGTTTCATTGGGTTGGTAAATTCTTCACTGAATACTGCTCTCGACCTTCATCAGAGTTGAGGCATGGTTTTTTCAGAAAAAACGCCGGGAGCTGCCAGGGTTCTCCGTCAGCGCAGAACATCGTGTCTGAACGGTACAGAAGGATTCTCGCTTATCGAAGGAATGGTTGTGCTTATTATTTTAGCCATTCTCGCGCAGATGGCCGTGAGTGCTGGTCCCACGCATCGGGAGCGAAAAGGTAACGCAACGCGCTGCGCATACCTTACGCAACCAACTTGCCCATGCCCGAATGACAGCGGTGGCCCGAGGGCAAAGCGTTGTGGCCTGCCCGGGAACACCCACGAGCGGCTGCAAAGCCAGTAGCGATTGGTCTTCGGGCTGGCTCGCATTTATTGACGGCAATCGAGATGCCGCGTACCAGCAGGACGAGGAACTTTTAATCGTGGGGGTATTAAGGCCAGATTTGACCGTGCGATGGCGAGCCCCCTACTGGATTCGCTTCAGCGCAATGGGTGAAGTCTGGCCTAATGGCCACTTTAGGATATGCGACCAGCGCTCCGATAAGAGCACCGCCTTAATCATCACTCTGGCGGGCCGAACAAGAATCTCGGGCAGAGCTCCCGGCGATACAGCGATCCAATGTGAAGAAACTTGAGGGCTCTATTGAGGCTCTGGCTTGACCAACGCGAGACAGGCCATTAGCATTGCCGACCCTGTCTTCCCCGGTAGTTCAGTTGGTAGAACGGTGGACTGTTAATCCATATGTCGCAAGTTCGAGTCTTGCCCGGGGAGCCAAATTTTTTTTGTTCTGGCAGCGTGTCCGTCCCATCGTTGCCATCTTATCGTTGCCGTCTTATCGTTTAAGTCCGGCCACGGCTAAGCAGGCAAGCCTGCTCTCAAACGTGGCGCGTTAATCCCCCGTCGACAATTAAGCTCTGGCCCGTGATGTAGCCCGCTTCTTTCGAGAGCAAAAAGCGCGTGGTTTCAGCAATCTCTTCGACGCTTCCGATACGGCCCAGCGGTATTCGCGCTGCGGTCTCAGGGGCATGATTCAGGCTGTCGATATACCCCGGCAACACGTTATTCATTCGGATGCCTGAATCCGCATATCGATCGGCGTAAAGCTTGGAAAAGACCGACAGGCCGGCGCGCAAGGTACAAGATATGGGGAGCTTCAACTCGGGCTCAAACGCCGCGAACGTTGAGATGTTGACCCACGCCCCGCCACCCTGTGATTGCATGATGGGAGTCACCAGCCTTGTCATGCGCACAACGTTCATGATGAGCATGTCGAGACCAAGGTGCCAAGCGTCGTCGTCGATCTCCAGGAGCTCTCCCTTGGGGGGATGGGCTGTGTGATTGACGACCGCATCAATGCGCCCATACCGAGCCATCGTTTCATCGACTACCCGCTTTAAATCTTCCGCCTCAGTGACTGAACCGCGAACAGCCAGACCGTCCAGCTCCTGAGCAAGGGATTCACAAGCTTCGCTTCGGGACATGATGACAAGCTGATACCCTGCCTGACTCAAGCATCTGCTGACCGCAGCGCCGATTCCACCGCCCCCGGCGGTAACTATTGCGACTTGTGGATTTGACATAGAAAGACCTTGGCGTGAGTCATTAAAATTGGGTTGGGCGAAGGGTTATCGCTTGGATTAGTATCACATCTAACTTTTATGACTTCAAAGGAAAAAACATGAGCGATTTGACTGGCGTTTGCGTTCCCGTCTGCACGGTTTTCGATGATTCCGGGCGTCACATAGATGATGGACGCTATTTGGCGCATATGGACCGAATGCTTGACGCCGGCGTCGACATCATCCTTCCCTGCGGTGGAACCGGAGAATTCGCCTATCTTCGCCCAGAGGAAAAACGTCATCTGATCGAAATTACCGGAAAGCATGTCCAAGGTCGGGCAAAAATGGTGGCCCAAACATCGGCGATATTCCTAGAAGACACGTTGGAGGCAACCCGCCATGCCGTGGACCACGGGGCAGACGCCGTGATGGTGCTGCCGCCCTATTTCGAGGGCCCGGATGCTCGTGGTGTCATGGCGCATTACGAAGCCGTCGCTCGGGTAAGCACGGCTCCGGTTATGGTTTACAACATCCCGGTTCATTCCGGCTTTGACGTAACGCCCGCGATGTTTCGTGAACTCTTAAAGATAGACGGCATCGAATACATCAAGGACAGCACGGGGGACTTCATACGGATACAGGAACTGATTGCGACCGGCGGCAAGATCTTCAATGGCGGCGATCCCATAACCTACCAGGCCCTGGTAGCAGGCTGCGTGGGCTGCGTCTGGGGATCAGTGAACTTTTTGCCTGACGAGGCAGTGGCGCTCTTCAAGGCAGTGAAGGCGGGCAACCTCACTGAAGGGGCTGTGCTTTGGAAAAGCGTTCTGGGCTCTCAGCTATTTGTCTGGTCGCACGTTTATAACTCCTCGGTGAAGGCCGCAGCCAATCATCGCGGGTTTGACGTGGGCGTTTGTCGTGAGCCCGTCTTGCCCCTCACACCGGACGAAACGGCCGAACTCTTTACCACACTGGGATCGATCAAGTCGAACTGAGGCAGCGCCCTTCGCGAGACGGGCTTACCGGTTTCGCTCTGGAATCAGACCTCTCGGAGAAAACCGTAACACGGCGAGCAGCACGATGCCCATGGTGATGTAGCGCGTATAGGCTGCGTTATTGATCAGATGCGCCCGTAAGGGACTATCGGGCGACATTGCGGCTGTTGATAGCTCGATAAGCGCAAGGCCTAAGGGCTCTGCTTCAATCCAAAAGAACCAGATGACAAAACCGCCAAGGATCGATCCGAGATTATTGCCCGAGCCTCCCACAATAACCATCACCCAAATTAAGAACGTGAAGCGCAGCGGTTGGTAGGTGGACGGAGTAAATATCCCATCGAGGGTCGTCAGCATCGCGCCCGCAAGACCCAGCACGGCTGAACCGAGAACAAAGACCTGAAGGTGGCGCGCGGTAACATCTTTACCCATCGCAGCAGCAGCGGTTTCGTTATCTCGGATGGCGCGCATCATACGGCCCCATGGCGAGCGCAGCGCTCGTTCAGACAGCCAGAAAATGATACCCAGCACCACAATAAAGAGTCCGGCATAGCAGACCTTGACGATGATCGATGACAGCTCGATGACATTGGTCCCCCACCGCACTGCGAGCTCCTGTACCCACGCAGCTGCCTGAAGATCAATCTCGTACGGGACAGGCCGGGGTAAACCGTTTACGTTTTTTACCCCTCGCGCCAGCCAATCCTCGTTCTTAAGAACATAGATAATGATTTCCGAGATTCCAAGCGTCGCAATCGCGAGGTAATCCGACCGTAAACCGAGCGAGATCTTTCCAATACCCCAAGCCGCAAGCGCGGCTAACGCGCCTCCCGCGATCCAAGACAGCACAATCGGAAGACCCAGGCCGCCGAGAAAGCCTGTTTTTGCCGGTTCTACGGCCTCAATCGCCTCAACGGCCGGATCAATCACCCAACGCATCGCGACGATCCCGAGCGTCACTACAACCGCGGTGATCCACCCACGGGCCCTTGGCCGCAAAGGGAGCAGCCGCCAGGTCATGATACCGGCAATAATGGACAGAGCGCCCAAGATAAGGCCATAGATCGCTCTTGGTCCGCCAACATCCCAGGCCTCTGTGACAGGGGGGAAAGAAACAAGAACCGCGGCCAGCCCCCCTAGCGCGGTGAAACCCATCACCCCTGCATTAAATAGCCCCGCGTAACCCCACTGAATATTTACACCGAGGGTCATGATCGCCGAGATCAGGCACAGGTTAAAAATGGCGAGCGCCAGATTGGCGCTCTGGAAGACCGCAACAGCCACCAGCAGTGCGCCCATGATGGCGAATAAACCCACGGTTCGCAGCGGTCCGCTCATAACGTCTTCCCGCTAAACATGCCGGTAGGTTTGACCAGAAGAACGATGACCAGAATGACAAACGAAACGGCCAGTTTGTAGTTGGTCGCGAGCAGCTGCACCAATCCGTCCGGTACCCAGTCTCCTGGCCATAAATAAGCAATGACGCGTTTGTAGGCAAAGGTCAGCAACATCTCGGAGAACGCGATTACAAATCCTCCGGCGATAGCTCCAATCGGGTTGCCGACGCCACCCACGATTGCAGCGGCAAAAATAGGCAGTACCAATCCCAGATAGGTAAACGGCTTGTAGCCTTTATCCAGCCCGTACAGAGTTCCTGCAATTGCAGCCAGGGCGCCCGTGATGATCCAGGTAATCATCACCACCTTCGCCGGGTTAATACCCGAGAGCAAAGCCAACTCTTCGTTATCCGAATATGCCCGCATTGACTTGCCGGTTCGTGTCCGATTCAAAAACCAGAAAAGAAGCGCAACAATCACAACAGCCGTGACTACTGTCACGCCTTGCGTCGTCTTGATCGCAAGCCCCTGATCAAGACCTGTCATTGTCTTGAATGCGCGGGCTTTCAGGATAAATCGCTCTCCATCGGAAAAGTTTTGTTCCGCCGGGCCGATGATGAATCGGATTACGCCGCTAAGGACAAACAACACACCTACCGAGACAATAAGATAGGTCACCGGGGCGGCCTTTTCCCTGCGGTAGTAGCGATAAACCAATCGGTCAAAAAGCAGGCAAACGCCTACCGTCACCAATATGCTGATCGGCAACGCCAGCAGCGCCGTCGGCAGTGGGCCAAAGCCGATACCCATGGACTGCAGCCACCAGGTCATAAGGATGGCGATCATCGCCCCAAACGACATGGTTTCGCCGTGAGCAAAGTTTGAAAAGCGCAGCACCGCATAGACCATGGTCACGCCGAGCGCACCGAGCGCGAGCTGGCTTCCGTAAGCAAGCGCTGGGACAACAACGAAGTTGCCGAGCAGGGCTAGCGCATTGAGCAGATCGCTCATCGATTAGCCACCTAAAAAGGCTTTACGCACTTCTGGATTCTCAAGCAACGCCTGCCCTGAATCGGTATAGCGGTTCTCGCCCTGAACCAGCACGTAGCCACGATCAGCGATCTCAAGCGCCTGCCGGGCATTTTGCTCAACCATCATCACCGCGATACCGGTCTTGGCCACTTCCAGAATCCGATCAAACAGTTCATCCATCACGATCGGTGATACCCCGGCCGTGGGTTCATCCAACATAAGCACGCTGGGTTCCGTCATAAGCGCCCGCCCCACCGCGACCTGTTGTCGCTGGCCGCCTGACAATTCGCCGGCAGGCTGTAGCCGCTTTTCCTTCAGGATCGGAAACAGCCCGTAGACCTGTTCCATCGTTTGCGAAAAGTCATCGCTTCGGATAAACGCGCCCATCTCCAGGTTTTCTTCAACCGTCATTGATGTAAAGACGTTCGCATTCTGTGGCACGAACCCCATACCGAGGCTTACGCGCTCCTGCGGCTGCAACGCGCTGATGTCCTTTCCCTCAAAAGTTACCCGCCCGGACCTTAACTTAAGCATTCCAAAGAGCGCCTTCATGGCAGTCGACTTGCCGGCTCCGTTCGGTCCGACGACCACCACGACTTCGCCTTTAGAAACTTCGAGCTCACAGCCTTGGAGGATATCCGCACCACCGTACCCTCCGACCATGCCCTCACCGCGTAAGAGACTCACCGAATCACGCTCGCTGATGTTTTCGGCCGGTACCAAGATATGCCTCGATCACGGCATCATTGTTCATTACCGCATCCGGCGTACCCGTCGCCAGGACGCTTCCCTCTGCCATGACAATAACCGGGTCGCAGAGGCGGCCGATAAAGTCCATGTCGTGCTCAATCATGCAAAAGGTATAACCGCGCTCCTGATTCAACTTGAGAATAGAGTCACCGATTGTTCTCAGCAGCGTTCGATTTACCCCAGCGCCCACCTCGTCCAAAAACACCAGCCGGGGTTCCGCCATCATCGTTCGACCCAGTTCCAGTAGTTTCTTCTGGCCGCCGGACAGGTTACCGGCGAGCTCATCAGCCACGGCCTCAAGCTGCAGAAACGCAATGACCTCTTCCGCCCGATCGCGGTTCTCGATCTCTTCGGCGCGTACACGTGCCGGGCGAACCCAGGTGTCGACCAGGCTTTCCCCTGACTGCTGGCCCGGCACAACCATCAAATTTTCCCGAACGCTAAGCGATGAAAACTCGTGCGCTATCTGGAAGGTACGGAGGATTCCACGCTCGAAAAGTTCGTGCGGCTTTTTGCCGGTGATGTCTTGTCCTTCAAAACGAACACTGCCTGAATCGGGCGCGTAATGGCCTGCGATCACGTTGAAAAGCGTTGTCTTACCGGCCCCGTTGGGACCGATCAAGCCGGTAATGCTGCCCTGCGCTATCGTCAGAGACACATCCTCGACGGCGTGTATGCCGCCGAATCGTTTGTAGAGATTGCGAATTTCAAGCACGGCGATGTCGGCTCAAAAAAAAACGGCCCGGGTGATACGCAACCCGGGCCGTTCGATGATGGTTTAACGGAATCCGACCGTCGTGTTCTTTCCGCCGTCGACGAGAATCTCGCGATAGCTTCCGGCCGATTCGCCAGGACCGATCAGCTCAACAGCAGACGCGCCGACATAATCGATATCACCGCCTTTGGCGACGTACTCAAGCGCGGCTGACAGATCGCCAGGATACACCTTCTTGCCAGGCGCATTTGCGACTTCCATGATTTTGGATTTGAAATCCTGGCTGTTGGTGGATCCTGCTGCCTGCATGGCAAGAAGAATCAAGGCCGCGGCATCGTAGGATTCCGGCGCAAACGGGCCGTCACCTTTGAAGCCGGCTTTACTGGCCAGCTCTACGAACATTGTTGCGCCGGGGCTATCGGTTCCCGGTACGTCGCCAATGGACCCGTTCAGGCCATCGCCAATCGCGGCCGGCAGGGAATCGCCGATCATGCCGTCAGGAAGATAGAAAATGTCGAACGCACCGGTATCCAGGGCACCCTGAATAATCCCCTTGCCGCCTTGATCCAGATAGCCGGCAACGACGAGGATGTCGCCGCCTGCCTGAGCAAGCGCCGCGACCTCAGCACTGTAGTCGGCCTTTCCGTCCTCATGAGACGTATTGATGGTCACGGTACCGCCAACGGACTTGAAATTACTTTCGATGCTGTCCGCAAGGCCTTTGCCGTAGTCGTTATTGGTATAGGTGATGGCGGCACTTTTGAATCCACGATCCTTGAGAATCTCAGCAACGACCTGGCCCTGACGCGCGTCAGACGGCGCGGTGCGGAAGAACAAACCGTTGTCCTCAGCCGTCGAAAGCCCCGGAGAGGTGGCTGAAGGCGAGATCATGACCACGCCGTTCGGCATGGCGACATTGGCGAGAATTGCGCCGGTAACACCAGAGCAATCTGCGCCCATAATGGCATTGACTTTGTCTGAAGTGACGAGACGCTCAGCGGTCGCCTGAGCCGCGGCAGAGTCGATACAGGTTGAGTCGCCACGAATTCCGGTTACGGTCGATCCGTTCATGAATTTTCCACCGGCATTCACTTCTGCGATGGCGAGCTCGGCACCCGCCGCCATATCCGGGGTTAACGACTCGATCGGGCCCGTAAAGCCAAGAATAATTCCAATCTTTACGTCCTCTGCAAAAGCAGTTGCAGAGAGCAGCGCGCTTGAAATCAGCGCCACAAATAGTTTCCTCATCGGATTCCTCCTGTTGGTTTCAAAACATGTTCCCTGGCCTACCGCTTTCTGAGCCCTCGGTCCGGGATAATCGAATACTGACACACGGCGAGTCTTTAGAAAAGATATCTCCGATAAGTCTCTGATAATGCGATACAAGTGTTCCCCCGACACGCGCTTCGATGGTTTAAACCGATGAGAAAAAGGCGCGGGAGAATTCTATCGCTGGTGGGTTCTTCTTTATTCTCGACAGAATCTGCGTAGTTTGACTAAACCCATGTTTCTAATCCGTTTTCACTTTAAATGTGGGCGCGATCACGAACCGAAGCGCTGCCTCCGCTTGCCGCAGGGCCGTCTCAACATCCTGGCTGGTTTCTCCTGACGCAAAAATAAACCCGGGATACGCGCTTCCCTCAGGCCAGGGACGAAGTAACTGGCCTTCCCGGATATCGATCTCGACATCGATCACGCCCGGCACCGCCCGGGCGCGATTTATGCCTTCAACCCTGCGCAAAATTCCCCCCTCTCGAATGGGCAACATCATAACTCCGCTCGCACTCTCTCGCCTCGGCGTGGGGCGTGATCTGCGGACCGCGTTCAGCAGTACCAATTGCTCAAGGGGGAATCCGGTTTGATACTCAACAATTCGACCGCACCGACCCCCGATTGTCCGCCCGGCAAGCTCAAGAAACCAGATGCCATCGAGGTTAACTCGAACCTCCGCGTGGATCGGACCTTCACGAAGCCCGATTGAACGGCAAAGCTTTTCCAGCTGCCGGGTCATCTGCTCGACGGTCGAGGGGTCGATTCTTGGGGGCGTAACGTACAGCGTTTCCTCAAAGAAGGGCCCGTCCAATGGATCAGGCTTATCAAAAATTGCGAGGATCTCAAGCTCCCCGTTCGACACCAAAGCCTCGATGGCGAATTCGCGCCCTGGAATAAAGTCTTCAATAAGACATTCTTTTCTATCGCCCACGCCCTCTTCCACGAGCAGCGCTTCGACCCGCGCCAGAGCAGTGATAAGCTCGCTTGAATTGTTACACCGAATGACGCCTCGGCTCGCCGAGAGCCCGACCGGTTTAACGACACAAGGGAATCTGATCGTCTCATTCTCCAAATGACGAGACCCAGCGAGACTGATCATTCGGAATTCTGGCGTAAGGAATCCTGCCGCCCTGCTGTATTCTCGAAACCTAAGCTTGTTCGTGGATGCGGATACCGCCTCTATTGAATTGGTCGGAAGCCCCAGCATGTGAGAAGCCTTCTGGCAAAGGTGCACGGTACTGTCGTCCGTTGCCAGAACCGCAGCAAAGCGGTTTTGTTCGGCGGCCTTTCGGATTCCGGCTAATGCGGCTTCCTCGGAACTCGAATCGATACGAACCCCCGCGCCCGGAACACTGAGATCAGAGTCGCCCCAGGATGCGATAACCAGCGGGATCGAGAGCGACTTCGCGGCGCTAACGTATGCCCCCGTGCGGTAACTGCGGTCTGGGGCGATCAGAAGGACGGCTGCACGAGTATCCACAACGCGTATGCCCGCTAGCCTACCGGGGTTAAAAGCAAAAAGACGCGATTAGTGTTGCGTCTCACTCCAGGTCTTTTCCGGTCGATCTCGTTCTGCATCCGTGTCAGCCATCCGCGCATCAGAGTACCGGTTGCCTTGCACAGTCGATTCATTAATCAGCACATCAAGTTCGGCGAAGGTGGCGTCCGAGATGACACCATCGACCGCTCCCCAATTTTCTTCCATGTACTCGATGTGCTTCGTCCCCGGAATCGGAATTAATGTCTGTTTTCCTGCGCTATCCCGCCAGGCTAACAACCAGGCCAACGCAAGTTGCGCCATGGTCATATTTTCCCGGTCGGCTATCTCACCGAACGGTTTGAGCAATCTTACGTTGTGGGCAAAAGCGTCCGGCTCAAATCGAGGCCGCGCGATCGTGCAGCGTAAATCATCGCCCGGAAGCGTCGATATGTCCTGCGCCTTACCGGTGAGAAACTGCCGACCAAGGGGTGAAAACGGAACGAAGGCAATCCCAAGCTCCTCGCAGGCGTTCAACACCGCAAACTCCGGGGTTCGTGTCCACAGGGAGTATTCCGACTGCACCGCCGCAATAGGAAACTCCCTATGGGCTCGCTTCAGGGTATCCGCCGCCACTTCGGAAAGCCCAATCTCTCTCAACTTGCCTTGCTCAACCAGCCGTCCCAGCGCACCTACGCTGTCTTCCACCGGCACAGCCGGATCAACACGATGCAGATAATAAAGATCGATGACCTCGGTCCTTAACCGCTTCAGACTTGCCTCACATTGCGCGCGCAGGGCCGCCGGGCTGCCATCAATATGGTTCTTTCCATCAACGCGGCTAAGAGCACATTTGCTCGCCAGTACGTACTCGCTTCGGCGACTGCGCAACGCATTCCCGATCAATGTCTCGTTATGTCCGCCCCCGTAAAGCGTGGCGGTGTCGAGGAATGTGTACCCGGAATCGAGTGCCTCGTTTAACAGGCGCGCCGAGACCTTATCGTCACCCGGCCCGTAGCCGCTCGACATATTCATGCACCCCAACCCCAACGGGGAGACACGAAGCGAACCGATGGATCTTGCAGACCAAGTCATAGGATTCCAGGAGTCGAGATCCCGGACAACAGATGTCTCAAGTATTAGGCTGAATGCCTAATAGCGGGCGATCTTAGCCGCAGGCGCCACCACAACCGCCGCATGCGCCGCTACCACCGACTGCCTGAAACACGTTATTGAACACGAAGGTGGCGCTGACGCCATCGTCCTGAAAATCGATCTCCGCGCCCTGCAGATAGGAAAATGCGACTGGGTCGATTGCGAGTGCAAAGCCTGAGTCATCCTGCATCATCCGGTCGCGGTCTGTAACCGCCTCCGCGAAGGTCATTCCGTAGTTCATTCCACCGCAACCTCCGCCTGCGACAAAAACACGCACCGCCTGCTGGGCCTCGTCTGCACCTGAAAGCAGCTCTGCAATCTTTTGCTTTGCGGATGGGGTTACGTTTACCGCTTCAATTTGGGCTTGGTCGATCGCGATATTCATGATATTTACTCGTCGTATAAAATCTCGTGGTGCGATACGGCGAAACGGGTCGCCGCCTTTTTTACTGGAGAAAGTTTAACATGCAGACCGTCAATTGCAGTGTACTCGGGCACGAAGCCCCGGCTCTCACAGAAGCCCCCTACCCGGGTCAGTTGGGACAGCGCATCCTCGAGTCTGTGTCTGCAGAAGGCTGGGGGAAATGGCTGGAACGCCAGGTACTCATCATTAACGAAAATCAATTAAGTAGCGCGGACCCGCAAGCCGTCGAACTTCTCGAGCAGCACATGCTTGGGTTTTTGTTCAAAGAAGGCGAACTGGGGGATCTGCCGAGTGGATTTGCCCCGCGAAAAAAGTAAAGGCCTAACCGCCCGCTCGATCCATTAACTCCCGCATACGCCGGACCGCGCCAGCGAGCCCGGCAAACAAGGCCTCACTGATAATGGCGTGGCCGATGTTGAGTTCTTTTATCTCATGGATTTCAACGATGGGTTCGACATTTTCGTAGTTGAGTCCGTGCCCCGCATTTACACGAAATCCAAGACCTTCGGCGACTTTGACCGCGGCCTTAATCCTCGATAGCTCAGCTTCTATCTGAGTCTCCGAGCGCGCCTCAGCATAGGCGCCCGTGTGCA
The DNA here is from genome assembly GCA_038131525.1 of Gammaproteobacteria bacterium. Lineage (GTDB taxonomy): Bacteria > Pseudomonadota > Gammaproteobacteria > Arenicellales > UBA868 > UBA868. The sequence continues at coordinate 743,964 of JAYPPP010000001.1, forward strand.
GTTCTACAACCGCTGCTCCCACTTTCTGGCTGGCAATAATTTGCGACTCGTCCGGGTCAATAAATAAAGAAACGCGAATTCCTGCGGATTGCAGGGTATCAATAAAAGGCGTGAGGGATTCAACCTGATCGGCCACATTCAGACCCCCTTCGGTAGTGATCTCCTGGCGTTTTTCCGGCACGAGGCAAATATCGTCGGGCTTTACCGAAAGAGCGATCTGCATCATCTCTTCGGTAACCGCCATTTCCAGGTTCATTCGGGTTGCGATCGCCTCTCGCATGCGAAACACGTCATGATCGCTGATGTGCCGTCGATCCTCGCGCAGGTGGAGCGTGATCAGATCGGCTCCGTTCGCTTCGCAGACGAGCGCTGCGGCAACCGGATCAGGATAAGTCGTACCCCGCGCCTGGCGCAGGGTGGCCACATGATCAATATTTACGCCTAAATCCATATCCTGCTCCTGAAAAGTGAATATCAGACAGATTCGCTAGCGGAAACGCGACTCGCCTCCGACGCATATACCGTTGAGAACACTGCCCGTGACGCGAGGGTCTTGCCGTCAAGGAGATGCTGGAAAATCGCGCGATGTAAGAATTTTAGTTCTCGGAGCGCGATGTCATCCAGATTTTTTTCAGCCCTAAGCGCGATAAGCGACGCGCCGCTGACCATAACACCCCCCGCTTCGTTGCTGATTCTTACAAAGGCTCCCATGCCGGGTCGATACTGATATTGCTGAAGTGGATCCAATGGTTCTCCCGACTCGTGGTCGCGCTCAAGCTGCAGTCCGTAACCGGTCTCGTTCAGGAGCGCTTTTTCGAAAAGCCGAAGAATGACTTGCGGTGAATGCCCCTGACTCATGGCGACCACGCTTTTAAGATAGTGATCGAAGAGTGCTTCGTGCGGATCGTATCGTTGAATAAACTTTAGCAGCAGTTCATTGAGGTAAAACCCGCAATACAGCGAAGGCCCTTCGAGGCCAAAATCCGGACCCGCCCACTCGCACTGCGTCAGCGTCTTCACCTCCCCTTTTCCGGACCATCCAAGCGTCGTCAGCGCGAATGGGCGAACCATTCCTCGAAAGCTAGACTTTAAGCCTCGAGCACCTTTCGCAATAGCAGTGACACGCCCGTGGTGCCGGGAAAAGATGTCGATCAGTAAGCTCGACTCCGAGTACGGGCGCCGGTGAAGGATGAACCCCGGTTCGCCTTTGATTCTTGTCTGAGCCATTCTGCGGACAACCTAGAATTCTGCGTAACCGAGTTGGGAGACAAGTCGGCCATCCTCAGCCCAATTCTTCTTTACCTTGACATGCTGATTCAGTCGAACGCGTTGACCCAAGAAACGCTCGAGTTCACCTCGAGCCGAGGTGCCAATGGCCTTGAGGCGTGACCCCTTTGAACCAATCAATGATGCCTTTTGGCCTGCCGTCTCGCACCATAGAGTCGCATCGATCTCGATGCACTCGTCATCGCTCACTGAATATTGGGTAACCTCGACGCCGGTGACGTAGGGAATCTCATCACCCATCTGCCGGAAGATTTGCTCGCGAATAAATTCTGCGACGAGGAAACGCGTGGGCAGCGTCGATAAGGTCTCGTCGTCATAGGCGGATATCCCCTCGGGCATCGACGAAGCCAGCAGTCCGGTTAAATGGTCGACGTTGTAACCGGTCTTGGCCGAGATCGGCACAACCTCTGCCCAGGCATGCTCAGATTGAAGCCTCTCGATTAATGGCAAGACGTGTTCACGCGACTGAAGAAGATCAATCTTATTGATGAGCAGCCACAGCGGGGCTTCGCTCTGTTGGAAGTGCTTTAAGGCTTCGCGATCCCCATCAGTCCAAAAACGGCCATCGATTACCTGACAGATAACATGCGCGCCTGCGTCCGCTCCACGAGCCGCCTGATTTGCCCGCTTGCTTAGCGCCTGGCGACGCGGCTTGTGCAGCCCGGGACTATCGACAAAGACTATCTGCGCCTCGTCGGTGGAACAGATTCCGGTGATGCCACGCCAGGTGGTCTGGGGTCTCCTTGAAACAATCGAAAGCTTCTGACCGACGAGCCGGTTGAGTAGGCTGGACTTCCCCACGTTAGCCCGACCGACTAGTGCGACGACTCCGAATCGAGAAAGCTCAGACATCCGGTCGCCTCACTCCACCCATTGATCCAACGCCTCAGCCGCTGCGCGTTGTTCAGCCGCCTTTCGACTGGCTCCCACACCTCGGGTACTCAAGCCCAGACTTGATAATTCGCAACTTACCGTAAAGCTGCGGTCATGGGGCTCCCCTTCAATATTTATTACCGCATAAACCGGCAGGCTAAGCCCTCGAGACTGCAGCTTCTCTTGAAGCAATGTTTTGGGATCCTTTATCGTGTCCTCCACGAGCGCGCTTTCAAAACGCGTTTTGAGAATGCCCTGAATCACCCGACCTGCAGTTGAAAAATCCGAGTCAAGATAAACCGCGGCAATAACAGCCTCCAGAGCATCCGCGAGAATCGAATCGCGATCACTACCTCCCGAGCGTCCAGCCGATGGACCGAGCATTAAGGCATCACCGAGCTTCAGCTCCCGAGCGCACTCGGCCAAGGTCGTCTTTCTGACCAAGCGGGCCCGCAGCCTTGTGAGTCGCCCCTCCGCCGCATCGGGCTGAGCTCTAAATAGCGCGTCACTGACAACGAGACCTACGACGCTATCTCCAAGGAACTCGAGACGCTCGTTGTGTCGAGCGCCGAGGCTTCGGTGGCGAAGCGCGGACTCCAGAAGGCCTTGATCACGAAATTCGTAACCCAGCGCTCGCTGTAGAGCCTCTACGGGATTCATAACGTTACCGAATCAACGACCCAATGCGCTGCCAGTTAACACCACCACCCCCGGCCCCATCCCAGCTGAACCATATGAAAAAGGCTTTTCCTACGATGAATTGCTCGGGAACGAATCCCCAGTACCGGCTATCGTTACTGTGGTCACGGTTATCACCCATTACAAAATATTGGCCAGGCGGCACCGTGACCCGAATCGACCCGGAGGGTCGCATCTGATCGATGAGGATCGAATGCGCTTTGCCGTCAAATTCTTCCAAAAAGGCCTTAATCTGGTCCGACCCTGAATCGCCGGCATTCCAGTCAATCAGATCCGACTTTTTAATTGGAACGGGAACACCGTTTATAGCGAGACGCTTGTTGTGATAGCTGATGACGTCCCCCGGTAGACCCACGACTCGTTTTATGAAGTTGGTCTTTGGATCCTTGGGAAACCGAAACACCATGACGTCCCCGCGTTCTGGCTCTCCAAGCGGGACAACACGGGTCTTCAGAATGGGAAGCCGGACGCCGTAGCTGAATTTAGAGACAAGAATAAAGTCACCGATGAAAAGGCTCGGGAGCATGGAGCCCGACGGAATACGGAAAGGCTCGACCACGAACGCGCGAAGCAGAAACACCGCGAGCAGTACTGGAAAAAACGATCGGGAATACTCCACAAGAATCGGTAGGCGTGCTCGCGCTATCCCCACCGTCTTTCTGGATTCGGCTTCCCGACGCGGCGCACTAAAGGTCCGATCAAAGTAAACGATCAGACCTGAAATCACCAATGCCGCGAATAAAATAATCTCGAAGTCCACGTCAGTCTCCTACCTTGAGCACCGAAAGAAAAGCCTCCTGAGGGATCGCTACCGATCCTATCTGTTTCATCCGCTTTTTCCCCTCTTTCTGTTTTTCAAGCAGTTTTCTCTTTCGCGTGATATCCCCGCCGTAGCATTTTGCGGTCACGTTTTTCCGAAGCGCCTTCACGGTCTCGCGCGCGATAATCTTTGACCCGATTGCGGCCTGTATGGCGACATCAAACATCTGCCGTGGGATGAGCGAGCGCATCCGTGAAACAAGCTGCCGGGCTCGATAAGGTGCCTGCTCCCGATGAGCCAAAGCGGAGAGCGGCTCTACCCGATCACCGTTGATCATCACGTCGATCCGAACCATCTGAGCGAGACGATCCTCGATCATATCGTAATCAAAAGAGGCGAAGCCACGGCTTACCGATTTCAGCTTGTCGTGAAAATCGAGCACAACCTCTGCAAGCGGGAGTTCAAAAACGACCGCGACCTGTCGTCCGTGATAGGACAATTCACGCTGGACACCCCGCTTATCGATACATAAGCCGATGACAGCACCAATATACTCAGACGGACAAAGGATATGCGCCAGGATGAACGGTTCGTGCACTTCGCTGACAAATCCAGAGTCTGGCATCTGTGACGGGTTATGAATCGACTCCACCGTCCCATCTGTCCGGTGAATCCGGTAGACAACAGTGGGGGCCGTGGTTATCAACTCCAGATCGTATTCGCGCTCCAAGCGTTCCTGAATGATCTCCATGTGCAGCATGCCTAAAAAGCCACACCGGAACCCAAATCCAAGTGCAGGCGATACCTCAGGCTCAAAGACCAGTGACGCATCGTTCAGGCTTAATTTCTCCAACGCGTCGCGAAACGCCTCAAAATCGGCATTATTGATCGGATACAGCCCCGCAAACACAGCGGGCTTCGCGGTCTTGAAGCCCGCAAGCGATGTCGCGGCAGGATGGGACGCATCGGTAATGGTGTCGCCCACGCGAGCCGCTTTAATGTCTTTGATCCCGGCAACGACGTAGCCAACATCCCCCGCGCTCAATTGCTTTATCGGAGTACGTTTCGGCGTAAATCGACCAATTTGCTCAACCTGATAGCTTTTACCTGTCGACATCATCTGAACTTTGGTCTTGGGGGTCAGTGTTCCTTGCATAAGCCGGGCTAAGGAGACCGTTCCCAGATAGTTATCAAACCAAGAGTCAATAATCAGCGCCTGCAGGTCCCCGCTCCGATCACCCACCGGTGCCGGTACACGCTGCACGATACGCTCAAGAATTTCTTTAATTCCGACGCCCGTCTTTGCTGAGACCTGCAGCGCATCACTGCAATCAAGACCAATCAAGTCCTCAATTTCTCTGGCAACGCGCTCAGGCTCAGCGGCGGGTAGATCGATCTTGTTCAGCACGGGAATGATCTCGAGACCAAGGTCCGCGGCGGTATAACAATTCGCGACGGTCTGAGCCTCCACGCCTTGAGACGCATCAACCACGAGAAGAGCGCCCTCGCAGGCCTTCAATGATCGGGATACCTCGTACGCGAAGTCCACGTGTCCTGGGGTATCGATAAAGTTAAGACGGTAAATTGAATCATCGGCCGCGTGATACTCTAGCGAGACGCTCTGAGCCTTGATCGTGATACCCCGCTCTCGCTCAAGGTCCATCGAATCAAGCACCTGCTCAGTCATCTCGCGGTCCGAGAGTCCGCCGCAGGTTTGGATGAGCCTATCCGACAGAGTTGACTTGCCGTGATCGATATGCGCGATAATCGCAAAATTACGGATCAGGTTTTGATCGGCCTCGGCCATTATGGGGTCTCTTGCGGGAATACCTGCGTTGGACGGTAACGCGGAGGCACATCGTTGGTCTGGAACGACCTAATTTTATCGTGCGGCGTTGTTACGTGCACGTGATTTGACGCATTTAGCCACCCATCCAAGTCAACTTCTCCCGCTCTTCATCCAGGTTTGACGTATGTCCGAGCAAACATCCGTAGTCATTGTTGGTAGTGGATTAGCCGGCATTAGTCTTGCCCTGCGTCTTGCCGATCAAGGAATTCACTCCATCATTCTGACCAAGTCCTCGCTCGCCTCCGGATCAAGCGTCTGGGCCCAGGGTGGAATCGCGGCCGTCATCGACGGAAGCGATAGTTTCGATGCGCACGTTCAGGACACGCTCGATGCTGGCGCTGGCCTTTGCAATGTTGAAGCCGTTCGAACAGTCGTCGAGAACGCGCCGGCAGCGATCTCCTGGTTAAGACACGCCGGGGTCGATTTTGATCTTCGGGACGGGAAATCAACGGAATTACACCTCGCGCAGGAGGGCGGGCATTCGCACCGCCGTGTCGCCCATGTTGCTGACACAACCGGACGAGCAGTTGTGCAGACGCTGGACAAAAGGGTCCTAAGCTCTGCGCTCATTCGCGTTCTTGAGAACCACGTCGCGGTGGATCTCATCAAGAGCGACGAACCCGATCCCCAAGATAGACGCGTTGTCGGCTTGTACGCACTTAACAACGAGACACAGGAAGTCATTTCAATTCGCTGTGATGTTGCCGTTTTAGCTACCGGAGGTGCCTCAAAAGCCTATCTCTATACGAGTAATCCGGATACCTCGACCGGCGATGGCATAGCGATTGCGTGGCGCGCGGGATGTTCGGTATCGAATATGGAGTTTGTACAATTTCATCCGACCTGTTTGTTTCATCCGCACGCCGGCAGTTTTTTGATTTCCGAGGCGGTCCGGGGTGAAGGAGGCAAATTAATCCTCCCGAATGGCGAACGTTTCATGGATAGCCACGACCCGCGGGGAGAACTTGCCTCGAGGGACATCGTCGCTCGCGCCATCGACTACGAAATGAAAAAAGGTGGGTTTGATTCTGTCTACCTTGATATCTCCCACAGGAGTAAGGAAGAGCTTACCCGTCACTTTCCTGCAATATATGAACGGTGTTTAGCGTTTGGATTCGATATGGCGAGTGACCCGGTACCGGTTGTGCCGGCGGCACATTACACCTGCGGAGGCATAACGGTTGACCTAAACGGGGCCTCGGATCTGCCGGGATTATTTGCGCTGGGTGAGAACGCCTGTTCGGGACTGCATGGCGCAAACCGACTGGCTAGCAATTCACTCTTGGAATGCATTGTGTTCTCAGAGCGAGCGAGCGGCGAGATTGCGAACTATTTAGGTGAACTCCCGCCGCAGCAGATTTCACTCTCCCCTTGGGATGAGAGTCGAGTAACGGACCCCGACGAATTAGTCGTAGTCGCGCATAACTGGGATGAACTCCGACGGTCAATGTGGGACTATGTCGGAATCGTGAGAACCTCACGACGGCTGCAACGTGCCGCTAATCGATTGAAGGTCCTGAGCGAAGAGATCCGGGATTTTTATAGTAACTTTAAGGTGAATCAAGATCTTCTCGAGCTGAGAAATCTCGTTTTGGTATCGGAGTTGATCGTGCGCTCCGCCGCAGCACGAAAAGAGAGTCGAGGGCTACACTACACATTGGACCACCCGACGTCCGACCCTCATCAGAGGCACGATACCGTCCTTCGGCCTACCCCGTAGCCCCTCTGGGAGATATCTAGGATTCCGCGCGGTTGGGGGCTTTCAGAATCAAGTGAATCAGCCGAAGCATGGCCGGGTCTTCCGGTTTGCGCCGGCCAAAACCCAGTCCAGTAATAATGGGTCCGGGTAGGTTAAGAGTTTCTCAAAATCGTCCAGCAGCACGGCGTCCCCAGAAGCTGCAACCTCCTGTGCAAAAGGCATCAACAGGCCATCTAACTCCCTAGCGCCGCGTCGGGCACGCCAGATCATGCGGTTACGTCGCGCCTGTACTTGTTCGATCAAGACTCGCCTTTGGCGATCAGGCCTTTGATAGCGCCAATGGCCTTCCCCGGGTTGAGTCCTTTTGGACAGGCATTGGTGCAATTCATAATGGTATGACAGCGATAAAGCGCGAAGCTGTCGTTCAATTGATTCAAGCGCTCTTGTCTTGACTCATCCCGACTGTCCGCAATCCAACGGTAGGCCTGAAGCAGATTTGCCGGCCCCAGGTACGAGTCTGAGTTCCACCAATAACTTGGACAACTGGTCGAACAACACGCACAAAGGATGCACTCATAAAGCCCGTCAAGCTTCTCTCGATCTTCCGGAGACTGCAGCCGCTCGGTGCTGGAATCCGTCTCAGCCGCTTTCAGCCAGGGCTCGATCGATCGATGCTGCTCAAAAAAATGTGTGAGATCAGGGACGAGATCTTTAATCACCGGCATATGAGGGAGTGGATAAATGCGGATCGTCTTGCTGAGGTCCGCCATCGACTGTGTGCACGCTAGCGTGTTAACGCCGTTAATGTTCATGGCGCAAGAACCACATATCCCTTCACGACACGAGCGCCTAAAGGTCAGCGAGGAATCCACTTCCCCTTTTATCTTAATAATCGCGTCCAGTACCATGGGTCCGCAGGTCGCAAGATCAATGAAGAATTCATCGAGCCGTGGGGTTTCCCCGTCGTCAGGATTCCAGCGGTAGATCTCGAATTTTTGCGGCGACTTCATGCCCTCGGGCGTATTGTGCTTATGCCCGACTCGTACGCGCGAATCCTTGGGAAGTCGAAATTCAGCCATAAACCATCCTGTTAATAAACTCGCGCCTTTGGGGCAATGCTTTCGACTTCATCGGTGCCCGTGTCAAGCATCACCGCCCGATAGGACAGCTTGACGTCGCTCGCCACCAAGCGCGCATTCGTGTGCTTTAACCAGTTCTGGTCATCGCGCTCAGGAAAATCATCACGTGCATGCGCCCCTCGACTTTCTTTTCTCGCCAGGGCGCTGTGCACCGTAATCTTGGACTGCGCAAGTAAATTCTCAAGTTCCAGCGCCTCGACCAAGTCAGTATTCCAGATCATCGATCGATCCGAAACCCGAAGATCCTCAAACATATCGAGGGTCGTATCAATCTCCTGAACGCCTTCACTTAGGACGTGCTCGTTTCGGAACACCGCGCAGTTCGACTGCATCGCGCGCTGCATTTTGAGGCGAACGGACGCGGTATGCGAGCTGCCATTCGCATGGCGCAAATGATCAAACCTAGACACCGATGGGTCGAGCAGTTTGGACTCCCCCACTGCGGGCGGCTTCCTGTCTCGCAAAAGGTGTGCGGCCTGACGTGCCGCAGCTCGTCCAAAGACGATCAGATCCAGCAAACTGTTTGATCCCAGACGATTGGCGCCATGGACAGAAACACATCCTGCTTCGCCAATCGCCATGAGCCCTGGAACAATCGCAGAATCATCGCCGCTTGCATTTCCGATGCATTCGCCGTGAATGTTCGTAGGGATACCGCCCATGTTGTAGTGAACTGTCGGAATGACCGGTATTGGCCCTTTCGTCACATCCACCCCGGCGAAGATACGGGCTGTTTCAGAGATACCGGGCAGTCGCTCTGCCAGAACGTCTGGACCGAGATGTTCCAGATGGAGATGGATATGGTCGCTGTCGTTGCCAACGCCGCGTCCCGCTCGGATTTCCATCGTCATAGATCGACTCACCACGTCACGAGAGGCGAGATCCCGCGCGTTTGGCGCGTAGCGCTCCATGAACCGCTCACCGTCCGAATTCGTGAGAAACCCGCCCTCTCCTCTGGCTCCCTCAGTAATGAGACAGCCTGATCCGTAGATACCCGTTGGATGGAACTGGACAAACTCCATATCTTGCAGTGGTAGTCCCGCCCTCAGCACCATGGCGTTCCCATCGCCTGTGCAGGTATGCGCAGAGGTCGCGGAGAAATAAGCCCGGCCATAACCGCCTGTGGCGAGAATGACCTGATTTGCCCAAAACGCATGAAGTTCACCGGTCTCAAGGCACCAGGCAAGTACACCGCGGCACGCCCCGTCCTCCATGATCAGATCTAAGGCGAAGTACTCTATAAAGAACTCCGCGTTTTGTCGGATGGATTGTTGATAAAGCGTGTGGAGAATCGCGTGCCCGGTACGGTCGGCGGCAGCACAGGTCCGCTGCGCCTGACCCTGACCAAAGTGGGTTGTCATACCGCCGAATGCCCGCTGATAAATTTTTCCTTCGGCAGTTCGCGAAAACGGAACACCATAATGCTCGAGCTCAATGACCGCGGAGGGTGCTTCCTTGCACATAAAGCTGATCGCTTCCTGATCTCCCAACCAGTCCGACCCTTTCACCGTGTCATACATATGCCAACGCCAATCGTCTTCGCCCATATTTGCGAGCGCGGCACTCATACCGCCTTGGGCGGCCACCGTATGCGATCGCGTGGGAAAAACCTTAGTGACACAGGCTGTTTTTAGTCCAGCCTCGGCCAACCCGAGACAGGCTCTCAGGCCTGAACCGCCAGCCCCCACAACCACCACGTCATGCTGATGATGGGTGATCTGATAAGAAGCGGTCATTGGAGATTCCTGCCTATCACAGCGAAAAGATCGCAATCAGTGCAGCAAGGCCAAGCGCAGTGCCCACCGTGTGGCTTACGCCGATCAGTACCGAACGCCCTACGCCTCTCACGTAATCCTCGATCACGGTCTGAAGGCCCATAGAGGCATGTATGACCAGCGCTACGATGAGTACTGCAAGTGGGATGCCGTGTGCCGGCTCCCCCGCCCATTCCAGCACAACTTGATATTCTGAGGAATCCATCCTTAAGACCTGGTAGATAAACCAGACGCCGAGCGGCGCGATCGGTAGCGCAGACCAGCGCTGTAGGCGCCAATGCGTTAGCCCACTCTTCTTTGACTGCTGTGTAATCATCACTGAATCTACATGCCCTAGATTTAAGACCAGAGGACCAGCGTCGCCAATGATGCGATTGCCGTAAGCGCAATCACCAGCCATCCGGATCGATACACCGAGCGCAGTTCAAAGCCAATGCCGATGTCCCACGCCAAATGCCGTACGCCATTAGCGAGGTGATAGAAGAAAGCCACAGCAAAAAACGCCAGGAGGGCCTGACCCAATGTTGAGGTCAAAATATGCTGAAAGGCCGCGTACGCCCTTTCCCCAAGCGCGAGTGTTATCACCCAACCGGCGATTCCGATTGCCCCAAGGGTCAACGCAAGACCGGAAAGCCGGTGAAGGCTTGAAAGAACCGCCGTGAGCTGAGGTCGATATACCTGTAGATGCGGCGAGATCGGTCGGCGAGTACGCGTGGTCATAAAGCTAAGCTGGGCACTGGACAGCGCTGGTCATGTGACAAATTAGAAATCGACACATCGGCCGTTTCTTTCCCAGTCGCCGAACCGAGTCGGCTCAGGTCCGCTGGGCCCACCAACTTCCGCGGTCGAGTCAGCATTATCTCCCTTATTCTTCGATTTCGACCCTTCCGACGGGTCGCCGCCTGGCGCGGCGGGTGTGTTAGATTTCAGGGTATCGTTTCGCATTGATTTGTGCAGCGCAACAACGTCAATTTTGCCTAGGCATATTGGTTTTTTCAACACTTTGGGCGTAGAAGATTACTCTCATTTTCGTGAAATTTTTGTTCAAGATTTCTGACTCTTTTAACGCCTTTTATTTCTATCCATCGCAACGCCCGTGACGCCCTCTATCCTTTACGCCCACGGACCGGAAGCGGTTTCCTTTCTCCAAAGCCAGTTAACGATTGACGTCTCTAAGATAGGCGCTCGAAACTGGTCATGGGCGGGATACTGCAACCCAAAGGGAAGGCTGCTCGCGACTTTGATTCTCTGCCCCTGCGACGACGGGTTTTTTATCGTGCTCGACGCCTCTGTGGCTGAGAACATGGAAAAACGGCTGTTGATGTATCGCATGCGGGCCAAAGTGGATGTGTACCAGAGCTCGGACCTCGACTTTTTCTGTTTTATCCCTAGCGCAACTGCCGCAGGGCCAGAGGACACCCACAGCATATTTACCCACCCTAACCTGCCGCTGCGGGTCGCCATTACCTCTGACTCGATAAAGCCGTCGGACAATCAGGGCAACCGTCAGTCAGAACGCATGCAGGCCAGCGGGCTAGCGCTGCTTCGTGCTGGCGTGCCGCTGCTGAGCGCATCGGTTTCAGAGCAGTTCATTCCGCAATCGGTCAACCTTGATCTGGCAGGCGGTGTGAGTTTCCAAAAGGGTTGCTATCCCGGACAGGAGATCGTTGCCCGTGTGCGCTATCGCGGCAAACCGAAGCAGCGCATGGTTTTAATAAGCACGAAGCACCCCTGCCACGTATCGGCAGGCGAAAAAACGAGCCTCACCCTTGATGGGCAAGCTTTTCCGGCTGAGATCGTCGCTACTGAACACGATGTCGTTGCAGACAGAAGCCTGATCCTGGCGAGTGTCTCGATAAATGTGGGCGATCGACTCAAAAATGATCAGCGCTTCATCGGCGATGATCCCTGCGTCATTGAAGACCTGCCTTACCCAGTTCCGTTTGAGGAGTAAGCCAATCCCAGGCTTTAATTGGTGGGAACGTCGCCCTGGGATGGGGGATTAACGATCTGAAAATAAGTCTCCCCAGGCAGAATCAAACCTAATTGCTCGCGCGCTTGAGCTTCAATCGCCTCCATACGGTTTTTGATCTCATTTACGTCAGCGTGTAATCGCTCGTTGCGCACTCTCAACGATATGTTCTCACGCTCTAAGCTATCCACGGTCTGCCTGAGGCGCACGAGGTCGACGACATTACTCTTTCCAAACCATAGAGCGTACTGAAGCGCAATCACCAGCCCTACGAGCCCAAGGATAAATCCACGCAACAGCACGGTAATACGATCTTTCGTCTAGTCCTGGCGTGCGTTTAAGAACGCGAACGCCTCACTGCCCGCATAGCGCGCGCCGGCACCAAGACTATGCTCGATCCATAGGAGCCTGTTGTATTTTGCTACCCGCTCGGAACGGCAAAGCGAGCCGGTCTTTATCTGCTCTGCCGACACCGCTACGGCAAGATCCGCAATCGTGGTGTCCTCAGTCTCGCCGGATCGATGAGAGACGGTGACGCCGTATCCGCTCTGTTGGGCAAAGCGGACCGCTTCAAGGGTTTCACTCAGAGTGCCGATTTGATTTACTTTAATGAGAATAGAGTTCGCGACATTTTGCGCGACGCCCTCGCGCAAAATTGCGGGGTTTGTCACAAAAAGATCATCGCCCGTTAACTGCACCGCGCCACCCAACCGAAGCGTCAACTCGCTCCACCCCTGCCAGTCGCCTTCGTCCAGGGGATCCTCAACAGAGAGAATGGGAAACCGCGACACCCAGTCTTCAATCAGCTGAATAAACTCCAGAGTCGAATAGGCCTTTCCATTCGATTTCAATCGATATGCCTCATTCTCAAAAAATTCCGAACTGGCGAGATCAAGGCCCAGATAGAGATCTTCCCGCAACCGATACCCGGCCTTTTCAATCGCGGAGAGAATAATCATCACCGCGGACTCGTTGCTCGAGAGATCAGGCGCGAATCCACCCTCATCCCCCACAGCGGTTTGAAGCCCCTGCGTCGTGAGCTCCTTTTTTAAATGGTGGAAAACTTCCACTCCCATGCGTAGCGCTTCACTGAAACTGCGTGCACCCGTGGGAAGGATCATGAACTCCTGAAAATCGACATTATTATCGGCATGGGCACCGCCGTTCAGGATATTCATCTGCGGAACCGGTAGACGAGATGGGTCGGGGTTACCGTAGAGCTCTGCCAGATGTCTATACAGCGGAGTCTGCTTCTGGGCAGACGCCGCATGTGCCGCAGCGAGCGACACGGACAGTAGCGCATTCGCACCAAGACGGCCCTTATGATCAGTACCGTCGAGGTCAAGCATTCGTTGATCGAGATCGGACTGGTCCTCTGCAGAACATCCCACCAGTTTGCTATTAATTTCGCCGTTCACGTTCTTGACTGCCTTTTGCACGCCCTTGCCAAGGTATCGGCCCGCGTCCTGATCGCGAAGCTCTAACGCCTCTCGGCTGCCAGTCGATGCACCCGATGGCACGGCAGCCCGCCCCGTTACACCGCTCTCTAGGCGCACCTCTGCCTCGACGGTTGGAAATCCTCGAGAATCTAAAATCTCTCTGGCGCTAATTGATCTGATCTTCATCGATCGTCACCACGTGATTCGGTCATTGCTTTGAAGGAAGTCAAAGGCTTTTGGAATGCCGTGCAGCCTCGTTGATTGCTATGAGGCTCTCCAAAAGCGGTTGTAGTTGCGACAAGGGCCAGGCATTAGGACCGTCACTGAGCGCTGTCTCAGGGTCCGGGTGTGTTTCCATAAACAGTCCAGATACACCGGCACCTATCGCAGCCCGAGCAAGCACCGGCACGAACTCGCGTTGACCGCCCGAGCGGTCCCCTCCTGCTCCGGGAAGCTGCACCGAGTGCGTAGCATCGAACACGACGGGATATCCGAGCTCATCCATAATCTGCAGACTGCGCATGTCCACCACAAGATTATGGTACCCAAAGCTTGTTCCACGCTCGCAGAGTAGGATGTCTTTCCCACCGGCCGCTCGGGCTTTCTCCGCAACACTCTTCATCTCTCCAGGCGCCATAAATTGACCCTTTTTGATGTTTACAGGCCGCCCCGTTTTGGCGGCGGCAACAATTAGGTCGGTTTGCCTGCAAAGAAAAGCCGGCGTCTGCAGCACATCGACCACCTCCGCACAAAGCGTGGCCTGCTCTGGAGTATGAACATCAGTCAAGAGTGGTAGTCCCGTCTCTGTCCGCACGCTTTCGAGTATGCGAAGGCCTTCTTCAACGCCGGGGCCGCGAAAGGATGAGCCCGACGATCGATTTCCCTTGTCGAACGAAGACTTATAGATAATCTGGAGCCCCAATGCGTCGCCGATGGATGCCAAATGTTGCGCCGTTCTTAACGCAGTTTCACGGCTCTCAATAACGCAGGGACCCGCAATGAGGAAAAAAGGCTTGTCTCGCCCGATGGACCTTCCAAGCAGTTTCACGAATGCCCTACTGCTTTTGAGTCGTTTCTCAAGGCTTTATTGTGGCGGGCAGCCCCAATGAATGCCGAAAACAGCGGGTGTCCATCGCGTGGGGTTGATTTGAATTCGGGATGAAACTGACAAGCCACAAACCAAGGATGCGTCGGCAGCTCGATCATCTCCACAAGATCATCCTGAGAGCGTCCGGAGATGCACAAGCCTTGTTGCTCAAGGGCTGCGCGATAGACATTATTGACCTCATACCGATGCCTATGACGCTCAAAAATAGATGTTGCCCCGTAGATCTCGGCGCTTTTTGATTTCGGGGTAAGAAGTGCTTCCTGAGCCCCAAGGCGCATCGTTCCCCCAAGGTCATCATCATCTGACCGAGCGACGGTCTCGCCTCCAGCCCCGGTCCATTCGGTGACGAGCGCGACCACTGGATGCGTAGTGGCCGGATCGAACTCCGTACTGTGGGCATCACTCATATGGGCCACATTTCGGGCATATTCAATAACGGCAATCTGCATACCGAGACAGATCCCAAGATAAGGAACGGCATCGGTCCTGGCACATTCGACGGCTCGGATCATACCCTCGGTTCCTCTCTCACCGAATCCTCCAGGCACCAACACCGCATCCACCTCAGAAAGGGCCAGGCGCGTGTCACTGATGGTCTCGAAAGTCTCGGCATCGAAATACTCGACGCGTACGCGAACGCCGTTACTGATGCCTGCATGCACCAAGGCCTCAGAGAGTGATTTGTAGGATTCGGTCAGCGATACGTACTTACCCACCATACCTACAACGACCTCTTGTTCCGGGGTGTCCATGCCGGCTACGACGGCATCCCACTCGGTCAGATCGATCTTGGAGGCCTTGAGTCCTAAATGCTTTATCACTATCGAGTCCAGACTCTGCTCGTGATACCGACGCGGAATCGAATAGATATTTGAAACATCCTCAGCGGAAATAACAGACGTCGGCTCAACGTTTGTAAAGAGTGATATTTTTCTTCGCGCGTCCTCTGGAAGTGGATCCTTGGCCCGACACAAGACAATATCGGGCTGGATACCAATACTTCGAAGCTCCTTCACAGAATGCTGGGTCGGCTTGGTTTTAAGCTCTCCAGCGGCCGCTAGGGCAGGCACCAGCGTAAGATGCAAAAATATAGTGTTCTCTCGCCCCAATTCGATTCGCATTTGGCGAATCGCCTCGAGAAAAGGAAGTGATTCAATATCGCCGACTGTGCCGCCAATCTCGACGAGGCACACATCAAAGCCTTTGGATGCTGCTTCTACGGATTCCTTAATCTCATTCGTGATATGCGGGATTACTTGGACCGTTCCGCCAAGAAAATCACCGCGACGTTCCTTACGAATTACCGTGTCGTAGATTTGACCGGTCGTAAAATTATTGCTTCGACCCATGCGCGTTCGCACAAAGCGCTCATAGTGGCCCAAATCAAGATCGGTCTCCGCTCCGTCGTCCGTAACGAAGACCTCACCATGCTGAAAAGGACTCATGGTCCCCGGATCCACATTAATGTACGGATCCAGTTTGACCATTGTCACGGAGAGGCCGCGCGCCTCAAGAAGCGCTCCCAAGGATGCTGCAGACAAACCCTTCCCCAGCGACGATACGACGCCGCCGGTAATGAAAGCATATTTGGGGATTTTTCCGTCGGGCATATGATTAATTTTTTTCGGGGATGTGAAACTCCGCGTTGCTCGCTTGGTAGCAGACGGACTCAGAACCCGACGGCTGGTTAGGATAACAGAATCGCCCGTAGGCAGACAATCAGGATTGTCTGATCATGTTTCCGTGCCGTAAATCCTTCATCTCCAGTAGCACGCCGGGCGCACCCGGCCCCACGGCATAGTCTTGTTCGATCACGACTCCGGGAATGCCTACAAAGCGTCCTTCGCTGAAGATTAATGGCATCCTCTCGCGCTCCCATGGCGGAATACCTAACTCCTGAAAGAGAATTCGAAGTCGGCGCGTTCGCCCTGAGCCTTCAGACGGCCGTACTACGATATTGCCAAACGCCCATCTCAATTCGAGTCCGTCGCGTTCAAAAAGCTCGCGGCGCACCCCCTTTCCCACTGCCGGTCTTGATTGCAGCTCTACGTCCGGACCCGCGAGCCTAAGGTTGGAGCCATCCCAAGCGCGCGTCGATAACTTACGCGGTCCTTGCTCCACATCCGCGTCGGGCACTAGAAATACACCCTCACGGAACACTCGGATCACCAACCGGAGTCCGGTGCCCGAAAGCTGCGCCGTTGGCGATTCGGCGCCCTGTGCCAGCTGACGCAGGAACTCACCCATCGCCTTCTCACTCATCGAGTATTGCCCCTGATGTCGAACCCAATATCGCAGCAGGTTGCGCTGGCGGGCTGGGCTGAGTCGCAGCAGAGCGGTGCGATTGATCGCTCCAAGGACGAGAAAATGGCAGCCGTGATCCCTATGCTCGCATTCAGTAAGATCGGCTGCGCCCACCTCATCTAATAAGGATTGCGTCTCATGAAAGCCCTCAGCTGCACGCACCAGGCTGGTCTTAGCCGAGGGCCATCTCATCTCGAATTCGGGGAGCACCCGATGTCGAAGAAAGTTCCGATCAAAGCGTGTATCGGAATTAGTCGGATCAGAACAATAATGAATGCCGTGCTCCTCGGCGTAGTCGAGGATCGCTTTACGGGTGCACCGCAGAAAAGGTCGAAGAACGTTGAGCCCCCCTATATTGGAGACAGGTCGCATGCCTGCGAGGCCATTAATTGAAGATCCCCGCATGAGCCGAAAAAGAAAGGTCTCTGCCTGATCATCAAGATGATGCGCGGTTATCAGCAAGCCGGGAGGCGCGATCTGGCCGCGAAACCATGCGTACCGCCGCTTGCGCGCCTCCTCTTCCCGCTGCGCATTAACGTTGCCCGCCATATTCAGCCGCACGCTGTGAAAATCAACAGCAAGGCGCTTCGCTTCGCGGCGACAGGACTGCTCCCACCAGTCGGCCTCGGGAGACCACCCGTGATTGACATGCAGGGCTCGCACCCTTAACCCAAAGGTGGTCGCGAAAGACGCGCACATCCCCAACAACACCGAGGAATCCAGCCCGCCGCTATACGCGACGTTTAACTGCGAATGCCGGTGCGGAGCAATTTGCGCCCACACGTCGCGCTCGATACCGCTGAGAGCAGACCGTTGAAAACGCTCAGGCGTCCCGAAATCTTCCAAATGATCTTAGTCTCGCGTCTCGCGCCGCCTGCAGTTCCTCGGGTGAAAGCTGGCGCAGCTCAGAAAGATGCCTGACCAACGTATCTTGAATATCCTCAGCCATCTGCGCGACGTTTCTGTGTGCTCCCCCCAAAGGCTCGGAAAGCACTTCGTCGACAAGACCGTTCTTTTGCAGGGCGCTGGATGTGATTTTCATTGCAGAGGCGGCAGTCTCGGCCTTGTCCGCGCTCTTCCATAAGATCGACGCGCAGCCCTCCGGACTGATGACAGAATACGTCGAGAATTCGAGCATGAGTAACCGGTCGCAAACGCCAATCGCAAGGGCGCCGCCAGACCCTCCCTCGCCAATCACAACCGAAATGGTTGGGACAGACAGGGATGCCATGACAGAAATGCTCCGGGCAATAGCCTCGCTCTGACCTCTTTCCTCCGCACCGATGCCAGGATAAGCGCCCGGGGTATCTATCAGAGTCACCACCGGTAGGCGAAATCGCTCTGCCATCTTCATCAAGCGCTGGGCCTTTCGGTACCCCTCCGGTCCCGGCATTCCAAAATTTCTGCGAACCTTTTCTTTTGTATCTCTACCTTTCTGATGACCGATAACCATTACGCCATCACCGTTTAGGCGCGCAAGTCCACCAACAACGGCGAGATCATTGCGATACATACGATCCCCCGATAACTCTTGAAAATGGCTAAATACCCTCGGTATGTAATCGAGGGTGTGCGGCCGTTGGGGATGTCGGGCGACCTGGGTAATTTGCCAGGCGCTGAGCGATGAGAATACTTCCTTTGTAAGCTTGAGACTCTTCTGCTGGAGGCGATCAATCTCTCTCTGTAGATCTAAACCACCATCAGCATCTACGCGTCGCAACTCTTCGATTTTTGCCTCAAGATCAACTATCGGCTGTTCAAAATCAAGGGCGCTGTTCATATCCGTATAGTTTACCGCGACCTACGCCTTAACGGATGTGAGAGACAGATCGGCACCGCTACGCCGCTCTTGCCTCCACGGGCCGCGCCGGCTCGTCCACCAGTAATTGGGTTCTGTACTGAAATTCAATCCCGTGATCCCCACAAAGTTGAAATAAGGCTTCAAACAGTAAATCGCTCGGCGACACGCGCCATTGGTCGCCAAGAGCGATCGAGACGCGGTCACCGTCGGGATTCGGGTAACGAATGACAAGCGAGGTGTCGCCTGGGATGAACTCCCTAAGGGCTGTTTGCAGTTTCTTTGAAAAACCCGGTTGCGGGGGCGTATTCGGAAGATCCAGGACCAGCCCTGTCAGCGCCATCTTTCTTGCGGTATCTAAGGTCCATAGGCTTTCTGCCTTGAGGGAGAGCAGACCGGACCTATCATCCAAACCTGTCGTTCCTCGAGCAAGAACAATGCCGCCGCTATTAAGCGTCGCGCGACTCCGGGCATAGAGATCTGGAAAGACACTCACGTCGGCACTATTTTTCCCGTCGTTCAGTTGGAAAAATGCCATGGTCTCACCCCTTCTGTTCTGGAAGGTTCGTAATTCCTGTATCAGTCCCGCGATAGTAACCGAGCGCTCCGGCATCGGTTGGATCTGTCCGATCGGTCCGCCGACGAGCTGATTCATCTCCGCTGCGCAATGTTCCAGAGGATGACCCGTCAGGTAAAACCCCAGTGACTGCCGTTCCATCTCTAGCCGCTTTCGAGGACTCCAGCCTGGAGACTCCTCTTGGGGTTTGACCTCCTGTTCCGCGACCGGCAGTCCGAACATATCGTTCTGACCGGAGGCCAGGTTGGCAACATGCTGGCCCGCGGCTTCCATCGCCTGAGGAAGCTGCGCATGCAATTGCGCCCGGTCTGGGTTAAAGGCATCCATTGCCCCGGTAAAAATTAAAGCTTCAATGGTCTTTTTATTGACCTTCTGAGAGTCAACACGGCGACAAAAGGTCATAAGGTCGCTGTACGGACCATTGCTTAGGCGCTCGGCCAAAATATTCTCGAGCGCTTTTTCGCCGACCCCCTTGATAGCCCCCAGACCATAAATAACCTCGCCTCCTTCGCCAACGGCAAATTGGAGAGATCCTCGGTTAACGTCAGGGGGTTCAACGGTCAGGCCGAGCGATTTCGCCTCGTTTACCAAAACAACCACCTTGTCCGTATGCTCCATATCGGCAGATAAGGCCGCCGACATGAATTGCGCTGGGTAATACCGTTTTAACCAGGCGGTCTGATAACTCAGCAACGCATAGGCCGCAGAATGGGATTTGTTAAAGCCGTATCCAGCAAATTTTTCGATCAGGTCAAAAATATGGCTCGCCGTATCGGCCTCAACGCTTCGATCTGTAGCGCCGTCGATGAAAATTTGACGTTGTCGCTCCATCTCTTCGGGCTTCTTTTTTCCCATAGCCCGCCGCAACAAGTCGGCGGAACCAAGAGAAAAGCCGGCCAGCTGTTGGGCAATCTGCATCACCTGCTCCTGGTACAGAATTACGCCGTACGTAGGCTCGAGAACAGACTTAATGCGTTCATGCAGGTAAGAAACAGGCTCGCGACCGTGTTTCCTGTTGATAAAGTCGTCCACCATACCGGACTGAAGTGGACCGGGTCGAAAGAGCGCCACCAGTGCCACCAATTCCTCAAATCGATCCGGCTGCAGTCGCTGAATCAACTCCTGCATCCCTCTTGATTCCAGTTGAAATAAAGCGGTCGTTCGCCCCGTTGTGATTAATCGGTAAACCTCAGGATCGTTGGGTTCAAGCGCATCGATATCCAGAGGCTGCTCGGACGATTTCTCCCGCTCCTCGTTGATTAATTTCACCGCCCAATCAATGACGGTGAGAGTGCGGAGCCCAAGAAAATCGAACTTTACGAGCCCTATGGCCTCCAAATCATCTTTATCAAACTGAGTCACCGCCTGAGTCATGCCTTGCTCCCAGTAAAGCGGGGAGAACTCCGAGATGGGTTCGGGGGCGATGACAAGGCCTCCAGCGTGCTTACCTGCGTTTCGAGGAAGGCCTTCAAGTCGCCGAGCATTCTCAATAAGCTGAGTCACCTCCGCTTCCTCTTTGAACCGACGGCGCAGCTCATCGTCCTGAGCAAGCGCCTTTTCAAGCGTCATCCCCACTTCGAAAGGCACCAGCTTAGCCAGCGCATCACAAAATCCGTACGGCATGCCCATTACCCGCCCGACATCTCTCACCACGGCTCGTGCGGCAAGCGTGTTGTAGGTGATGATCTGAGCTACTTTGTCTGCCCCGTATTTCTGGCTGACATAATCGATTACTCGGTCGCGTCCGACCATACAGAAGTCAATATCAAAGTCCGGCAGCGATACCCTTTCCGGATTCAGGAAGCGCTCGAATAGCAGGCCATGATCAATGGGATCGAGACGAGTGATGCCTAACGCAAACGCGACCAGAGAGCCCGCTCCAGAACCACGACCCGGGCCCACAGGCACTCCGTTCTCAAGCGCCCAGCGAATGAAGTCGGCGACTATCAGGAAATAACTCGCGAAACCCATTCGATTAATCGTTTCGATTTCGGAATCAAGCCGCTGCATATAGTTATCCGCTGAAAGATCCGGCTGCGACCGCAGATAAGCCATTAAGCCTTCCCGCGACAGGCGATCTAGCTCCTGATCACCGGACTCATTGGCGGCCAGGGGAAAGCGCGGCATATGGGTTGTATCGAAGTCAAGAAACACATTGCATCGCTTCGCAATCTCTACCGAGTTAGTCAACGCACCCGGAAGATCGGCGAAGAGCTCCACCATCTCATCAGCCGAGCGGAGATATTGTTGGGCGGTAAACAACCGAGGTCGCCGCGGATCGTCAAGAATGCGACCCTGATGGATGCAGGTCCGTATCTCGTGTGCTTCAAAGTCATCCGGAGATATAAACCGCACCGCATTGGTCGCAACCACAGGGGCGTCAATCTTCGCGGCGATGTCAAGCGCGCCCCGCTCGAAGGCGTCCTCGCCGGCTCGACCGGTTCTTGAAATCTCTAAAAAAAATCCGCCTGGGAACATCTCAAGAGCCGCCTTGGCGGTCTCAACTGCTTCGCCTGAGTGCCCGCTAGCCAGTAAGCGGCCAATTTCGCTATCCAGTCCAGCAATTACAATCACCGTATCGCCGAGCGCACGAAGCTGCTCGCGCGTGACGAACAACGTCTGACCATCTCGCGGCGAGGTATATAACTCTGTCAGCAGCGCACTAAGCCGTCGAAAGCCGAGATTATTTCGACACAAAATGGTGAGCGAGCCGCCGACCTCTGAGTTGCTTAATCGCGCGCCGATCTCAACGCCGAATATGGGCTTTACATTTGCATCCAGGCAGGCGCGGTAAAACTTCACAGCGGCGTAAAGGTTTCCAAGGTCCGTCATTGCAACCGCCGGCATGCCACCCTCTAAGACCCGTTGTCCAACCTCTTTGATACGCACGATTCCCTCGCTGAGCGAGTATTCGGTGTGCAGATTGAGATGGACGAATCGGGGAGAGAGCATGATCTAAGATACTTTCGTTAGCGCCCCGCTCCTAGCATTTGACGTACTGGAGAGAACGTCTTCCTATGGGCAGAGCAGATACCCAATGCGCTGATGGACCGAAGGTGTTCCTGAGTAGGATACCCTTTGTTTTTTGCCAGCGCATACCCTGGAAAAACTCGGTCTAAACGGCTCATATACCGGTCTCGATACTCTTTTGCGATTATCGAAGCTGCAGATATCACAGTGTGAATTCCATCTCCCCCTACTATAGCCTCCCCGGGGATATCGAGATCCGGAAGATACTTCCCGTCCACGAGGACTCTGGAGGGCTTATGGGTAAGTCCAAGCACGGCTCTACGCATGGCGAGTAGAGAAGCGTGATGAATGTTTAATCGGTCAATCTCCTCGACTCCCGCCACACCAATAGCCCAACAGACTGCCTCCCGTCGTAACAGCTGGTCCGCTTTCATTCGCTTTGCCGGCGTTAATCGTTTGGAATCATCAATCGTGATGCTGCCCGAGTCGAATAACGGAGGGAGAATGACGGCTGCGGCAACCACAGGACCGGCGAGAGGTCCGCGGCCCACCTCATCCACGCCAGCCAGGAGTGCTCTTGAAGTCATCCTACTTGAGGCATTTTTCGCAACTCAGCAACACGTTGGGCGATCAGAGCATTGGTATCCAGATTTAGTGCATCTCTAATCCCAAGTAAGGCCTCAGAAGTTTCCTCAAGTCGCTGTTTATCCTCAAGTAGAGCGGAGATGGCATTCGCAAGCGCAGGCGGCGATGCCTGGGTTTGGAGGAACTCCGGGATCAGCGGAGTGGGCAATAGATGATTCGGCATGGATACCTTATCCGTCGTCGCCAGCAACCGCGCGAGCCAATAGGATAGCCACGAGACCCGGTAGGCCACCACCATCGGTGTCCCAACCAAGGCGGCCTCAAGCGCTGCCGTTCCAGAAGCCAGCAGCGCGACGTCGCTGGCGGCGAGGGCTTCTCGCGCTTGACCATTGAGCAGCGTAATCGAGCCGCCAATTGGCGAACGCGCCAATATTCCCTCAAACAGATGCTGCACTCGCGGATTTGCCAATGGCACAAGAAAACGCGCCTTAGAATGACGACTCGCGATCTGATCGATGGCCTGAGCGAAAATCGATCCCAGACGATTAATCTCAGACTCCCGACTGCCCGGCAGAACGGCAATTACGACCTCGTCGCTTTCTAATCCGAATTTCTCTCGAAGAATAGCGCGATCGAGTTCGGCGGTCTCGCGCGCAGCGGGATGACCGACGCAGGTAGCGGGTATGCCGCGCTCCCTATAAAAGACCTCCTCAAAGGGAAATAGCACCAGCATATGGTCAACCGATTTTCTTATCTTACGCAGTCGATATCCTCGCCAGGCCCAGACCGTGGGACTCACCAGATGGGCGGTTGGAATACCGGCATTGCGCAATTTGCGCTCGAGCGTGAGATTAAAATCCGGAGAGTCGATCCCCAGGAAAAGATCCGGTGGGTCACGCAGCAAATCGGCCAGAAGCCTTCGGCGAACATTCAGCGCGCGAGGCAATTTGCGGAAGAGATCTTCGACACCCATCACCGATAGGTCATGAATATCGCAACGGCTGTCCAACCCCAGCCGGGCCATCTCCGGCCCGCCGATGCCGCGAAGCTCGAGAGCTCCATATTGATCACGAAGAGCCGCAAGCACACCCGCGCCGAGACGATCGCCTGAAGGTTCAGCGGCGACGACAGCCAGACGCAAACGTGAAGTCAAAGTGCCGCCCTACCGGATAACGCCACGCTCCGACGTTTCAATGAATTTGCGTAACGCCTTACAGTGTTCATCGTTAGAACCTTCGGAATCCTCTGAGTCTGCAGCTATAAGCGCGAGCATCTGTCGGCTGCGCTGGCCCCGCGCGAAACAATCTCTTGTACGTCCGTTTCAGGTCGAGAATGGCCTGTTCATCAAATCCGCGTCGCCGCAGCCCTCTGACGTTTAGGCCAAACGTGCTCGCTGGATTTCCGGCAACCACAGTATAGGGAGGTACATCCTTCAGGCAGACGGTACCGATCCCGGTGAGCGCGTGCTGGCCTACACGACAAAATTGATGTACCAGAGTAAACCCGCCAAGAATCGCGTAGTCACCTACCTCCACGTGGCCGGCAAGGCTCGCCCCGTTCGCAAAAATAATGTGATCCCCGAGCACACTGTCGTGAGCGATATGGCTGTACGCCATAATGAAATTATCGCCTCCAAGGCGGGTCACCCCCGTACCCCTTGGCGAAGCCGAGCCCCGGTTTAAGGTGACGTATTCACGGATGATATTGTTATCGCCGATTTCAAGAGAAGTCTTTTCACCCTTGTAACCCGCGAACTGCGGATCATCGCCAATCGATGCGAAGGAATAAATTCGGTTGCTCTTCCCTACGCGAGTTCCCGATCGAACAACGACGTGCGAGTCAATGCGGGTCCCTGATCCAATGGCGACGTCTGCCTCGACGATAGTAAAGGGCCCGATCGATACGTCGTCCTCAATAATGGCATCGGGATGGACCCTTGCGCTCGGATCGATCACTCGATAGGCCTATGCGTAAACAAAACATCGGAGGCGCATACCGTCTTACCGTCCACCTCGATTTGTCCAGCACAGCGCCATAGAGCGCGCTTCTGAGCTTCAAGCCGCACAGTGATCATCAATTGATCCCCGGGTTCCACGGGCGCCTTAAACCGCGCCTTATCAACACCGGCAAACAAATAGACGTTTTTCTGGCTGGCCTTTGCGTCGATGATTAGGCTGACAAGTATCGCGGACGCCTGGGCAATGCTCTCCAGCATTAAAACGCCAGGAAAGACCGGGCGATATGGAAAATGCCCCTCGAAAAATGGCTCATTGACGGTCACATTTTTTAGGGCCGTCAAGGACTCCCCGGGCGTATGCTCAACCACCCGGTCAATCAGAAGAAATGGGTAACGGTGCGGTAATATTTCACGAATTCTGTGAATATCTATCTCGTTTTGCACAATAAGCCTTACCCTTTTTCCTGATGCGTGGGTTGATCCTTAAGGAAGCTTTGCAAGACGCTCGAGCACCTGTTCCGTGATGTCAATCGCGTCACTGACATAGACCGCTTGCTCTACCACCAAGTCGAAATTGCGATCCCTGGCAAGGTCCACGATCACCTCACGAACCAAGGTTTGTAGTTTTGCCAGCTCTTCGTTGCGCCGGAGGTTGTAGTCCTCGCGCGCCTCTTGTTGAGAGCGTGCTAATCGCCGTTTCTGATTTTCAATATCACGCTGACGTGTCTGAGCGGTAGCGGCGTCCATCACCAAGATGTTCTTCTCCAGATCCGCCTCCATTTCTTGGATCTTATTGTGCAGATCCTTAAGCCCATCGTCTCTTGAGCGAAACTCGTCTTCCAATTTCTTTAGGGCCTGTGCGCCCTGAGGAGCCTGTTCAATAAGGCGGACCGGATCCACAAATCCAATGCGAGCACCCTGCTGGGCCTCAGCCACGCTGGAAAAACTTATAAGGATAACAAGCAAAAGGCTCGAAACCGCAGCCGTGAAATGTGCCGAGATATCGGTGAAGCTGTTTTTCATGACAAAACCTGGGAGTATGGGTTAGCGGAGTAAACTTCCTAGGGTGAACTGGAACTTCTTTGTATCGTCTCCTGGCTCATCATTCAGAGGCCACGCATATGTCAATGAGATAGGCCCGACCGGTGAAAACCAATGGAAACCCCCGCCGACACTCATACGGATATCGCCGGGCTCGAAATCGCTGGGCTCAGCGAAGACCTGTCCGCTATCGAAGAATAGGCTGAGACGCTTATCTCGACCATCATCAAACCCCGGGACTGGAAAAAACAGTTCCGCATTCGCTACCGTGCGTAATGACCCTCCCAACGGTGACTTATCAGCCCCTGAGCTGATTGGTCCCAGTGATCTGGATTCGAAACCGCGAACTGAGGAAGCACCGCCGGCGTAATAGTTCTTGTAGAACGGTAGCTCCGGGAGTCCCCCGTATCCCGAACCGTAGCCCACGTCACCTCGGAGATTAAGCATCAGCTCACCCACTAAACTTATGAAGAAGCTGCCTCGGGCGTATAGCTTGTAATACTCCAAATCGCTACCGGGAACCGTCATCTCAGCCGAGACACTTCGGTAAGAGCCCTTCTGCGGGAAAAATATGCTGTCCCGCGTATCCTTTGAAAACGACGTGGAGAGATTAAGATCGAGATTCTTCGGATTGCGATCGATGAACGATTGATATTCCGGAGGGGTATTCGTGGTCCCTTCCAGCTTCACGTCTTCAAGGGCGCCGCTTAGCGTCCACGCATTGTACTCAGACATAGGAATGCTGTAGCGAAGACCACCCCCGGTAGTTTCAGAGAGGTAGTCTGCTGACGTGGCGGACGCCGTATCCGTCTTCTGCCGATTGACAAAAATTGCACGGCTAACCCCTTCGGCGGTTACATAAGGATTGCGGTATTCGATATCAAATATCTGGTCGATCTTAGAGACTTCAGCGTCAAATTTAATTTCTCGACCGGTCCCGAACAGATTACCCCGCTGAACCTGGGCTACCAGGAATAATCCATCCGAGTCAGCGTATCCGGCGCCAAACATAAAGTTGCCAGTGGGCCTCTCTTTGACAACCACTGATAAGTCAACCTGATCGGTCGCGCCTGCGACCGGGCTCAGGTCGATGCTGACATTGTCAAAAAATCCCAACCGAGTGATTCGCTCACGCGACCGCCGAACCTTCTCTGCTGAAAACACGGAAGATTCCAGCTGCCGCATTTCGCGTCGAATGGTGTCATCCAGCGTGGATTGATTTCCACGAATATTGATTTTTCGAACATACACCAGCGGGCCAGGATCGACCGCAAAAATGAAGTCTACGATTCGTTTTTCGTCGTCAATATTGGTAATCGCGTTTACGTTAGCAAAAGCGTAGCCCCGGTCCGCCAACTTCGCCTCGATCGCCGTACGAGAAGACACAAGACTCTTCTGAGAAAAAGCCTCTCCTTCGGGCATATTGATCAGTGCTGCAAGATCATCGGCTGAGAAGCCTCCACCGCCCTCGACAGACACGGAACCCACGGAGAAAAGGCCGCCCTCACTGACAGAGATCGTGATAAAGATGTCCTGTTTGTTCTGGCTGATGGAGACATCCGAAGATACCAATTCGAAGTTCATGTAGCCGCGATCGAGATAGAAACTTCGCACAGACTCGAGATCAGCGATCAACTCTTCTTTGCTGTAGCGCCCGGTTTGAGAGATAAAGCTGTGCCAGCTTTCCTCCCCGAGAGACATCACCGACCGCAACTCCTTGTCCGAAAAGATTTCATTGCCGACGATATTAATCTCGCGGATTCGGGCCACCCGTCCTTCGTCGATCGATATCGAGATGGCAACGCGATTGAGGTCAAGAGGAGTAACCACCGTATCCACTTTTGCAGAATAACGTCCCTTGCTGAAATAATTCTCCTGAATTGATTTCACTAACTGATCCAATAGCACTTCTCGGAACACGCGTCCTTCACTGACGCCGACCTGCAACAGTGCTTCTTGAATCTTCTCGTCCTTTATGTCTTTGTTACCGGAGAACTCGACGGTGGCGATGGCAGGCCGCTCCGAAACCCGCACAATCAGGACGTCCCCATCCTGTCGGACCTCCACATCTCGGAAAAACCCGGTGGCGAACAGGGCTTTTATCGAATCGTTAATCAGCCCCTCGTCCGCCCGATCACCCACTTTCAACGGTAGATAGTTGAAGATCGTCCCGATCTCAATATTCTGCGCACCCTCGACCCGGATATCCTCAATCACAAAATCTGCAAAAGACCGGGTCGCGGTCATCAACAGCAAAAGAGAAACGGTCAGAACTCTGAGGCGAGACATCGATGTCATTAGGGCTTTCATCCTGCGGGTTCTAGGAGAACAAACTTGAAAGATCATTATAAAACGCGAGACCCATTAACAGGATAATCAACGAAATTCCGACCTGTTGTCCCCATACCATTAGACGCTCTGACACCGGTCGACGGGTTATCGCCTCAATCAGGAAATATACGAGGTGGCCGCCATCAAGTACGGGGATCGGCAAAAGGTTGATTAAACCCAGACTTACGCTTAGAACGGCGAGAAACGCAAGAAACTGGGACAGGCCGAGACTTGCAGACTCCCCGGCATATCGGGCAATAGCGATAGGTCCACTAAGATGCTCGGTGGAAGCCCTGCCCGAAATCATCTGACCGAACAACTTAAGCGTAACGGCGCTCATAATCCAGGTCGTTTCTGCGCCGCGAATTAATCCCTCAATCAGGCCGTATCGTGTGTCGACAAGGAAGTCATCAAGCGCTGGTGGCTCGGGCGCAAATACCCCGATGCGCCCTATCGCCTCACCGCTCGTCTCCACTCGCTCAGCGACAACGGCAAGATCCAGAATCATCCCCTGCCGGTCGATAGTCAACCGCAGGGTTTCGCCGGGCCGAGAAGCGATTTCTTGAACAAGAGTAGGCCAATCAGAAATGGGCCTGCCGTTTACCGCTCGCACCTGATCCTGCTTGAGAATGCCGGCACGCGCCGCCGGGCCGCCTTCAACGACATCCCCGATCGTCGCCGGATAATCGGGTAGGCTGGGTGTGAGTCCCAAGAGGCCCGTAAGAAACGACGAGGAAAAACCTCCTTCAGAAAACTCGTGCACGTCTACAGTCAGCACCCTCTCGTCACCGTTCATGCGCCGCACACCGAACTCGATAGGCTCAACTCTGCCTATCTGATTCAGGAGATAAAGGCGTTGTTCCGACCAACCGGTGACCGCCCGCCCGTCTATGGTTAAAAGTCGATCACCCTCCTGAAAGCCGGCGGCTTCGCCGTGACTTGTCGGCGCTACTTTGCCGATTACAGGATCCAGATCCTGGCTGCCCAATACGCCAACGATCCAGTACAGAAGCACGGCCAGGAGGAGATTCGCCGCAGGGCCCGCTGCGACAATGAGCGCCCGACTCGACAGGGGTTTTCGATTAAACGAGCGATTTAATTCTGTCGTCGAGACAGGACCTTCCCGCTCATCGAGCATCTTCACGTAACCACCTAAGGGAATAAGGCCGATGACGTACTCCGTTGCCTCAGGATGCGATTGTCGTTTCCAGATACTTCGACCAAATCCAACAGAAAATCGAAGGACCCGAACGCCGGCCCAGCGCGCCACAATGAAGTGCCCGAACTCGTGAAAAGTGACCAGGACCGCGATCGCGACGAGAAAAAAGACGATGCTGTTTAGTGACTCAAACCCCATAGACGATCTAGCTGCTCCACTTAGCCTCAAGGATCTCTGACGCCAAGGCTCGTCCCGTCTGGTCGGCATGAAACGCGTCGCTCAGGCTTAAGACTTCCTGACACTCGCATTTTTCCATCACATCCCCAACCAGAGCCTGGATACCCACAAAGGGCAAGCGTCCCGAAAGGAACGCGGAAACGGCGACCTCGTTGGCCGCATTCAGGATCGCCGGCATGCTCATGCCGATCCGTGCCGCTTCACGAGCTAGTCCGAGGCACGGAAAGCGTTCAGTGTCTGGCGCTTCGAAATCTAATCTCTCGACGCCCACTAAATTTAATGCCGACGCGCCAGAAGGAATTCGATCCGGAAACCCGAGCGCATGGGCCAGTGGCACCCTCATGTCCGGAGACGCCAATTGAGCAAGGACCGAGCCATCCGCGTAATGTACCAGCGAATGGACAACGCTCTGTGGATGGATGACCACCTCAATCTTGCTCTCGGGGATCCCGAAGAACACAGAGGCTTCAATCAACTCGAGCCCCTTATTCATCAGCGTCGCTGAGTCGACCGTTATTTTCTGACCCATTTTCCAATTAGGATGGTTTAGCGCCTGCTCAACCGTGACCGCCTGCAGGTCTTGACTGGAGGTGCGGAGAAAGGGGCCGCCCGAGGCAGTGAGTGTTACCTTAGTGACCCCCTGATCGATCATACGACCCGCCGTTCTCAATACCACCGCCACTCACTTCGCTCTGCAGCGATTTCGGCAGGCATTGAAAGATCGCGTTGTGCTCGCTATCGATGGGTAAGAGCATCGCGCCAGACTTTCGAGCCTCGGCCATCAGCAGAGCCCCACACATCACCAATGGCTCCTTATTCGCAATCAGGACTCGCTTGCCGGCCTGAACGGCGGCAAAAGCGCTTGGGAGCCCCACGGCACCGGAGATTCCGGCCACCACCGTATCGATGCCTGCATCGGCTGATATCTCAAGCAGTCCCGCAGACCCATTTCTGATATCACAGTTAAGTCCCGCGCTCGATGCGCGCGCTTCGAGAGCCAAAGACTCGCCTTCCGCTGCGCACAACAGATCCGGTGAGAACTCCTCTGCGAGTGCGATTAATCGCTCGATGTTATGCCAGCCTGCAAGAGCGACGGGCTTAATCTGCTCTGGGTGCAACCGTGCTACGTCGAGAACACTTGCGCCGATTGACCCGGTCGCTCCCAAGACGGCAAGTCTGTTGATCGTGTTCACTAAGAAACGCCCTGCGTCGGGTCAAGCAACAGGATCAGCCCGCTAAACACCGGGGACGCTGCCAAGAGACTGTCTAAGCGGTCTAACAAGCCCCCGTGTCCGGGAAGCAATGCGCCGCTATCTTTTCGACCGGCCGAACGCTTCAGTGCGCTCTCAAACAGGTCACCCAGAACGCTCACGATCGCGCAAAGAATTAAGCCGACAAAAAGCAACACAGAAAAATGTCGAAAAGGCGTTGCCCACGTGAGCATCAGAAAACAGGCGCCGGTACCGATAACGAGCCCGCCAAGAAGTCCTTCCCAAGTCTTTCCTGGGCTCACGAGCGGCGCCAGTTTCCTGCTGCCCCATTTTCTTCCCACAAAGTAGGCGCCGATGTCGCTACCCCAGACCAACATACACATCGCAAGAAGAAGAAATGCACCCTCGGGACTGTATTCCCGAAGAAACGATATCGACCCGAGAGACGGACACAGTACGACAAGACCCAGCGCAGGCATGGGATTCAATTGAAAACCTTTGCCTGTTAAGGAGATCCATCCCACCCAGGTGAGTCCTGCTATCCACCCGGCAGCGACGACGACCACTGCGAACGGGTAGCTCTGATAGCCAAACGCCATGCCAGCGGTAAGAAGAAAAGCAGCAGCGCAATAGAGCGCGGTACGAAATAAAGACTGACCCGATCGAGGCAATTGACACCATTCCCACATGGCGCCGGATGCGAGCAGCGCGGTAATCGTGATGATGAAGATGTCGCTGGCGAAAAAAATCCCCAGTATGGCCACCGCAGCTAAGATCAACCCGGTAATGATTCGTCTCGCTGTCTCACTCACGAATCAGCCACTCTATTCACTTGCTCTTGCGTCTTTCCAAAACGACGACGCCTCGCCCGATATGCTCTGATGGCCTCGTCAAATACGTCTTGATCAAAATCAGGCCAAAGCACATCGGTAAAAAAAAGCTCGGTGTAGGCCAATTGCCACAGCAGAAAATTACTGAGGCGAATCTCCCCGCCGGTACGGATAAAAAGATCCGGATCGGGTATCTTCGAGGTTGTAAGGCGTTCGCTGATAAGCGATTCGGTGATCGCTTCAGCATCGATGACACCTTTCAAACAGTCCTCGACAATTGATTTCAGGGTTTGGGTTATTTCCCAGCGTGCCCCGTAATTGAGCGCGATGGTCAATCGAAGCCCGGTATTATTAGCCGAGCGACTCCGCGCCCGCTCGACCTGCCGCTCTAGACTGGGGCCAAATGGACGAACATCGCCGATAACATCCAACCGCACGTTATTTTGGTGCAACTGATCAAACTGTTTTTCTAAGGAGTTGATTAGAAGCGTTTTTAGGAAACTGACCTCATCCTCCGGGCGTCGCCAATTCTCACTACTGAACGCGAACAGCGTCAGATAAGGGATGCCGGCTTTTGCACAGAAAGTGGTTATCGATTGCGCTGCGTCTACACCTTTGCGATGCCCTTGGACACGCGGTAATCCCCGAGCCTGTGCCCATCGACCGTTTCCGTCCATCACGACAGCGACGTGTGAAGGGAGGTCTGCACTCGAACTCATTGTTGGCCTTAAGCGTATCGGGTTTAACCACTAAGGAGAACAAGAAGCAGGGGTTATACCTCCATGACCTCGGCTTCCTTGGCTGCCACTAGCGTATCGATCTTGCTAACAAACTGATCGGTTAGCGCCTGCATTTTTGTTTCGGCGCGCTTCTGGTCGTCTTCGCCAATAATCTTATCTTTCAGCAACTCCCGAATATCCCCTAACGCATCGCGTCTGATATTTCGCAGCGCCACCTTCCCGTTCTCGCCCTCCTGCCGGACAATCTTAGTCATCTCTTTGCGGCGCTCCTCCGTCAGTGCAGGTAGCGGGATTCGAATAACCTCGCCTGCCGTTACTGGATTAAGGCCGAGATCAGACTCCATGATTGCTTTTTCAATGAGGGGGGTCATATTCTTTTCCCAGGCCTGGATGACTAAGGTTCGCGCATCCCCCACACTCACCGTCGCAGCTTGCGTAATAGGAACCTCCGACCCATAGTAATTAACGGATAAATGGTCGAGCAGTGCCGTGCTCGCGCGCCCCGTGCGGATTCGGGCAAATTCCAGACTAACCGCCTCCGTGCTCTTTCCCATACGCTTTTCCGCGTCGGCAAGAATCTCCTCAATCATAGGCTTCTCCCTTAACTCTTCATCAGAGTCCCAATAGACATATCGGACATGGCGTTTGCAAGATTATTCTCAATGCCGAGATCAAGAACCCGCAAGTGCAGGCCTTGTTCCTGACACAGGGTCAGGGCGGTCATGTCGACGACCGCAAGTGATTTCGCGATCGCCTCTGCAAAAGTGAGCTGTTCATACCGAATTGCAGAAGGATTTTGCTCAGGATCACTGTCAAAGACGCCGTTCACACGAGTCGCTTTGATAACGGTACTTATCCCCAGCTCCAGGGCTCGCAAGCAGGCGGTGGTATCGGTCGTGAAAAATGGGTTGCCGGTCCCCCCAACCAGAATAGGCACAGTGCCCGAGGACAACTCCTCAACGACGGTTTTAGCCGAGAACGCCGGCATCACCCCATCGACGCTAAAGGCCCCGGAAACAGACGTTGGAATTCCTTGGGAGCGCAGGCAATCGCCCAACAGAAGACCGTTCATCATGGTGGCCATCATTCCCACCTGATCGGAGACGACGCGGCTCGCCTCCCAGGACAGCGCACTCGCTCCCCGGAAAAAATTTCCACCGCCTACGACCACAGCGAAGCGGCCTCCAGCTGATCGGGCTTTGGCAAGCTCAGAGGAGATCCTGCGAAAAGCCGCCTGATCGACGCCCTTCCCGCTGTCTCCGCCTAAGGCTTCACCTGAGATCTTTATCAGGCAACTACCCGCGGGCGCTGTACTACCCGCTGGCATGAGTTACCCGGCCTTTGCCTGAGCCATTACCTCGGCGACAAAAT
The DNA here is from genome assembly GCA_038131525.1 of Gammaproteobacteria bacterium. Lineage (GTDB taxonomy): Bacteria > Pseudomonadota > Gammaproteobacteria > Arenicellales > UBA868 > UBA868. Next base: position 777,675 of record JAYPPP010000001.1, read on the forward strand.
CATCCGAGCGCTTTTCGAGGCCTTCGCCCACTTCAAACCGAAGCATGGCGTTCATAGACGCGCCGTTATCGTTCAGCAATTCTCCCACGGAAATATCGGGATTCTTGACGAAAGGCTGTCCGAGCAAGGTATTTTCTTTAAGAAACTTCTTTACGCGTCCGTCGACCATTTTCTCAATGATCTCCGCGCTCTTACCACTTTCAGCTGCCTGGGCACTGTAAATCTCGCGCTCACGTGTCAGTACATCCCCGGGCATGTCGTTTTCACTAATGCAGACCGGCCGCGTCGCCGCCACATGCATTGCCACATCCCGCCCCAATTCTTGCCCGCCACTGACGCTGACCAGAACCCCAATCCGTGTTCCATGAAGATATCCAGAGACCTTCCCGGATGCTCCCGATACGACTTCAAATCGGCGCACAGCGATGTTTTCGCCAATCTTTGCAATCAGCGCCTGGCGCGCAGCCTCGACGTCCTGCCCGCTCGGCAAGGTCGTTTCGTTCAGCGCCTCGAGACTGGCGGGCTCTTGATCCATGACGACGCGGGACACGTCCGCTGCGAACTGTTGGAAAGAATCATCTTTTGCAACGAAGTCAGTCTCGCAATTCACCTCAATCATGACACCTTTGGAGGCATCCTCGTTGATCGCTAATTGAACTACCCCTTCAGCGGCTATTCGGCCGGCCTTCTTTTCTGCACTGGCCGCACCTTTCTTCCGCAGAAGATCGATAGCCGCATCCATGTCACCTTCGGTTTCACTTAAAGCCTTCTTGCAGTCCATCATTCCGGCCCCGGTACGCTCCCGTAACTCTTTTACTTGACTCGCAGTAATCACAATATCTTCCTTATTTCAGATTCGCAGTAAAAAGGCGCCGGCGTTTAAACGTTTGCTGCAGGGGTCGATTCAATCTCGCTGGAATCCGCCGTGGCCGCTTCCGAGGTCTCAGCTGTTGAAGTCGGCGCCGCCGCAGCCGTGCTTGCGGTCAATGTTTCCGGATCCTCGGTGACCTCTACGTAATCATCGGCATCCCCCTCGATAACGGTCGCAGACGCTGCGCGGGCCTCCAGGATGGCATCGGCAGCGCCTTTAAGATAGAGCCGTATCGCGCGAATTGCGTCGTCATTGCCGGGAATCGGATAATCGATACCGTCCGGTGAACTGTTTGTGTCGCACACGCCGACCACGGGGATACCCAATTTCTTCGCTTCCGAGACCGCGATCCGCTCGTGATCCACATCGATAACAAATAGCGCGTCCGGGAGGCCTTTCATTTCGCGAATTCCAGACAAGCTCCGATCCAACTTTGTCCGTTCGCGCTCAAGCATCAGAGACTCTTTTTTTGTCAGTCCTCGAGTCGCCCCCTCCACACTCATTTCGTCTAGCTCGACCAGACGGGCAATTGAATTTTTTACTGTTTTAAAGTTAGTTAACATCCCGCCGAGCCAGCGGTGATCAACATATGGACTGTTACATCGGATCGCTTCTTCCCGAACAATTCGCCCGGCTTGGCGCTTCGTGCCCACGAAAGAGAATCTTGCCTCGCGCAGCAGCGACGCTGCCTAAAAAATTTACGGCGTCGCGATACATCGGCAACGTCTTCTCAAGATTAATGATATGAATCTTGTTGCGGGCTCCGAAAATATAGGGACCCATTTTAGGAGACCAAAATCGAGTTTGGTGCCCGAAATGCACGCCCGCTTCCAACATCTGGCGCATAGAAACGTCAGTCATCGCTTACTCCTTTGGGGTTGTTGTTCAGCGCGGCCGAGGACATCGACCAAACGATCAACGTTTGGCACCCGGATGTCCGTTGAAGGGACCGCGCCAGGATTTAGGGGCGCAGATTCTACCCTGAAACCGTACTTTCCTCTACCTCTGCGGGGCCCGCATTAAACGTACGTCAAGGGTTTCTGCGTATTTTTGCCGTAAAATTGGGCGACCCTCTGCGAGAGACCAATGGCTATTCAACTTAAATCTGCTGAAGACCTGGCGAAGATGCGGGTCGCCGGGGACCTGACCCGAAGGGTGCTCGACATGATCGGCGACCACGTCGCACCGGGCGTTACCACGGGCGAACTGGATCGAATATGTCATGCCTACATCGTGAACGATCTGGATGCCATACCGGCGCCCCTCAATTATCGTGGATTTCCCAAATCAATATGCACCAGCGTCAACCACGTGGTTTGCCACGGCATACCGGGTGATAAAAAGTTAAAGAAGGGTGACATCATCAATATTGATGTCACGGTAATCAAGGAAGGCTTTCATGGAGACGCCAGTCGGATGTTTGCTGTCGGTGAGCCCTCCGTTCTTGGTCAGCGCCTGATCGATGTGACCAAGGAATCGCTTCGTCGCGGCATCGCTGCCGTTCGTCCTGGCGGACATCTTGGGGATATCGGCGCCGTCATTCAAGAGTATGCTGAGTCGGAGGGTTTTTCTGTTGTTCGGGAATATTGCGGGCACGGCATTGGGAGAGGATTTCATGAAGATCCGCAAATTCTTCATTACGGGACTCGAGGCCAAGGGCAGGAAATCATGCCCGGTATGACGTTCACCATTGAGCCGATGATTAATGCCGGTCGGGCCCAAACCCGACTGCTCTCAGATGGCTGGACCGTGGTTACAAAAGACCATTCTTTAAGTGCCCAATGGGAACACACGCTCGCGGTTACCAATGATCGCGTGGAGATTCTTACGGGTGACCTCCCCTGAGCGCGGCGCGCGATTAATTTGCGGGGGCCGAGCGAAGTGAGTCCCGCCTCTGACGGCGCTCTGGCTTTTAACGGAGAGTGCTCGATTTCCGACTGTAAAGCGTCTATAAAAGAAACGCGTTCACGGTTGGCTGAGGCGCACCGCGAGGGATTAGCAGCGCATCAGCTCCTGGCTCAGCATTCTGACTTTATTGATTCGCTACTGATTCGGGTGTGGGCACACTTCAATGGCAACCGACAGGGCGCGGAGTTAGTGGCGGCCGGTGGATATGGCCGGCAAGAATTACATCCGTTCTCGGATATCGACTTACTGATCCTGCTTGAGAGAAGCGACCGGGTGTTTCAGGGGGAAGTCGTTGAGCCGTTCGTTCGGTTTCTCTGGGATATCGGCTTAGAGGTCGGTCACAGCACGCGGACCTTAAAGGAATGTATAAGCCAGGCTCGCGAAGATGTCACCGTGGTGACCAATCTGATGGAGTCGCGACTTATTGTGGGGTCTGGACGACTGCTCACTAAACTTCAGAGTCAGATCAGCCCATCGAAGATGTGGTCTGCTCGAAAGTTTTTCGAGGCAAAACGTCAGGAGCAAATTCAGCGCCACACACGATTCGGAGATACCGCCTATAACCTCGAGCCCCAAATTAAAGAGGGACCTGGCGGTCTTCGCGACATTCAGACAATCCAGTGGGTCGGAGCGCGCTATTTTGGCGGTACTGATCTCAATCAGCTGGCCCGCGAGAACTTCCTCACCGAAGATGAAGTCAGCACATTAATCAAGGGTCGCGAGTTCCTCTGGCGTGTGCGTAATAGCCTGCATTTTCTTGCCGGCCGCTGCGAAGACCGCCTCCTGTTCGATTACCAGCGTGAGATTGCGTCGGAATTTAAATATAAAGATACCGCTCAGCTGGCTGTCGAGAAATTAATGAAGCGTTATTTCCGGACGGTAAAGGAGTTGCGCTTACTGAACGACATACTTTTGCAACATCTTGAGGAGGCCATTCTTCACCCAGGACGGAAGCGAATCCAAAGAATCAACCGACGACTTCGGACAGTGGATGGGATGCTCGAGACCGCCAATGACGACATCTTTGAGCGGCAACCGTTCGCGCTCCTGGAGATCTTCCTCGTATTAGCGCAGCAACCCGATATCCGCGGTATTCGAGGAAACACCGTGCGTCTTATCAGAGAAAACGTGCATCGTATCAATACCGACTTCCGCAAAGATCTTCGATGTCGCGCGCTGTTTATGGAGATACTCAAGGCGCCTTCGGTCTGACCCACGTGCTTCGACGGATGGATGCTTACGGCGTTCTGGCCGCCTACATTCCCGCGTTCGGACGGGTAACCGGCCAAATGCAACACGACCTGTTCCACGTATATACCGTCGAAGCCCATCTCCTATTCGTGGTCCGAAACCTTCGACGTCTTGATATTCCGAAGCACGATGATGAGTTACCGGAGTGCAGTCGCATCATGCAGCGACTGTTCAAAAAGCATCGACTCTACCTCGCCGCGCTCTTTCACGACATTGCTAAGGGTCGGGGCGGCGATCACTCTACGCTCGGCGAAAAAGATGCCATTCGCTTCTGCAAACGTCATGATCTCAGCGACTATGACGCTAACTTCGTGGCATGGCTCGTTCGCGCCCACCTCCTAATGTCATGGTTTGCGCAACGGGAGGATATTTCCGATCCCGAGGTGATCGAGCGATTTGCAAGCGAAGTTGGCGACCAAGAACGATTAGATAATCTTTATTTATTGACCGTGGCTGACATGCGGGCCACGAGCCCAAAGGTATGGAACGATTGGAAAGGCAAACTCCTGAGTGACCTCTACCACCATACCTCCAGAGCGCTTCGGCGTGGAATTGGCGCACCGATTGATGCTGAGACGAAAATCCGGGATATCCAAGCAGAGACACTAGGCCTTCTCAAGTCCGCTCAGGCGCAAGCGATTCCCAGGTTGTGGCATCTTTTTGATCCCGACTACTTTCTAAGGAACGATGCCGAGGCGCTCGCTTGGCACGGATCACTTCTTCTGCACCATTCCGCTGCAGAGCTCCCGATCGTTGATGGCCAACTGGACTCAAGGAGTCATACGACAAAATTTTTCATATGCTGCCCGGACTCGGAAGAACTCCTGAGCCACGTGACTGCCGCCTTTGATCGGTTGAGGCTGAATATTGTGGATGCCCGGGTCCACCGTCTCCGCTCAAATCTTGTGATCTTAATTTTTGTGGTGATGCCCGAAGGAGCTCAAGCATCGAGTGATCACGGGCCGCAGCAAACTGCTGAGCGATTGCGGAAGCTCATTCTCCACCCTGCTGAAAGTGAAGCTCAGAGACGTCATCCCGCGGGACGGGCTTTGAAACATTTCCCCATCGAGACCACCGTGAAATTTTCTACCCTTTCACAGAACCCCAATACGGTTATGGAAGTGATTGCGCAAGATAGGCCCGGATTACTCTTGGCGGTTGCAAAAGCAATGCTTTCTTGCAAAATACGACTCGTCACAGCTAAGGTTGCCACGTTTGGGGAAAAGGCTGAAGACATCTTTTACATCACCGATCGTGACGGCAACCCTCTGAACGACGCTACCGTTCAGGAAGAGCTCGCCGATCGAATTAAGGCGAGCCTTCCCTCGCTGCACGCCTGACTCGAAACTCACCGCTATTTAAATGGACTGATATGACCGACCACAAAAACATTATCGAAGCTGCTTTTGAGCGCCGCACGGAACCCGACCTGAGGCAAACAGAGGGTTTACAGGATGCCATCGAGGCAACACTCGAAAGTCTCGATGCGGGGACGCTACGCGTTGCTGAGCCCTCGGACGGTGGTTGGGTGGTAAACGAGTGGGCCAAGAAGGCGGTACTGCTCTCCTTCCTCCTTCAGGACAATCGGGTGATTGATGGGGGGGATACCCGATACTTCGACAAGGTCGCCGGTAAGTTTGACCGTCTCGATGAATCGGCGTTCGTCGCCGGGGGCTACCGCGTGGTACCTCCAGCTATGGTTCGACGGGGTGTTTTCATCGGACGGCGAGTGGTTTTGATGCCCTGCTACGTCAATATTGGCGCGTATGTTGATGAAGGCACCATGGTGGATACTTGGGCCACGGTGGGATCATGCGCGCAAATTGGAAAGAACGTCCATCTTTCCGGAGGTGTGGGGATCGGCGGGGTTCTGGAACCGCTTCAGGCTTCCCCCACGATTATCGAGGACAATTGCTTCATCGGCGCTCGCAGCGAAGTAGTTGAGGGCGTCATTATTGAGCGTGACTCGGTCCTATCGATGGGCGTATACATTGGGCAAAGCACCCGAATCCTGGATCGAGCCACCGGTGAAATAAGTTACGGTCGGGTCCCGGCGGGGTCGGTTGTCGTTTCCGGTTCGATTCCCTCGGAGGACGGATCTCATAGTCTTTACTGCGCTGTAATCGTAAAACGCGTGGACGAGAAGACCCGTAGCAAGGTCGGAATCAACGAGTTATTGCGGGATATTTAAGAAGAGAAAATTCCTCGCAACCTCTCAATCCTGCAGTTCACGCGCCGCCCCTCAGAAGATCCCGCAAGTCCGTAACATGTCGGACAGCGGTGAGCTCTATGCTTATGGCGCGCTTATCGCGCTCCTCCTGCGCTTTTGGAATATTCGCCGCAGGCAAAATCAAACGCTTGTATCCAAGCTTTATCGCCTCTCGAATCCTGTCTTCGCCGCGAGCCACAGGCCTTACCTCTCCCGTCAGACCCAGTTCGCCGAAAAACGCGGTTCCAACCGGAACCGGTCTATCCGATTCGCTGGATAGCAACGCAGCAGCGACCGCCAGGTCCGCAGCCGTTTCGGCAATTCGAACACCGCCCGCGACATTGATGAAGACGTCTTGATCTAGAGCGTTTAGCTTCGCGTGGCGATGCAAGACAGCCAGAATCATGGCCAGCCGAGCCCCCTCATAGCCGACGCTTAATCGTCGGGGACTTCCGAGGCTGCTCTGATCGATAAGGGCCTGGATCTCAACCAGGATCGGCCGAGATCCATCCTGACTGACCAGTACCGAGCGACCCGCGCTCTCCTCACTTGAACCTGAAAGAAACATTGCCGAAGGATTCCGAACCTCTTTCAAACCCGCTTCCGTCATGGCAAAGATGCCCACTTCATTGACTGCTCCAAACCGGTTCTTCCAGGCTCTGATCATTCGATAGCGACTCGTCGCGTCCCCTTCAAAATACAGCACCGTATCCACAAGGTGCTCGAGCGTTTTTGGTCCCGCGAGCCCGCCTTCCTTGGTCACATGCCCAATAATCAGTATGGCCACCTGGTCACGCTTAGCCACCTCAGCGAGTATTTCGGCACAGGCACGTACCTGTCCGACCCCGCCGGGGGCGGAGTCCACCCGGTCGGTATGCATGGTTTGAATAGAATCGACAACCACGAGGCGTGCATCGCTATTACCGATCAACGACAGCGCTACTTCAAGCTCTCCAGTCGTAATGGCTTGTAAGCCGTCATCGGGAAGGCTTAGGCGCCGATAACGTAACGCCAACTGCTCAAGTGATTCCTCCGCACTGATATATAGCGTCGACGTATTACTTGAGATCTGTGACACCGCCTGAAGTGCCAGCGTGCTTTTGCCGATTCCAGGCTCTCCGCCCAGCAAGATCACTGAGCCCGGCACGAGGCCGCCGCCAAGTACACGATCTAATTCCTGAAGGCCCGTCGATATTCTGGGGCTTTGCTCGACATCCACTTCAGACAACCGGTGTGCCGTAAGTCCCAGTGGTCCGCCCTTAGCCGTGGCGGCACGAGTTTGGACCTGCTCCCTAAGGGTGTTCCATGCTTCGCAGGCACCGCACTGCCCTGCCCACTTGGCGTAAACCGCTCCGCAGGAGTCACAAACGAATACAACCCCCTTCTTGGACGAAATCTTATTCATTGCTTAAAAATGCGCTTCACGCGTGACCCTAGTCCCACCAGTACCTGATGCGGGATGGCGTTATTAAGACTCGCAACCTCTTCCACAGGGAGATTAGCGCCCCAGAGTTCCACGTCGTCTCCCTCGCGGGCATTAGGGGCTTCTGTTAAATCGACAATCAAGGAATCCATAGCCACTCGACCAAGAATCCTGACCCTTTTTCCGTGCAGAGCAACCTGCCCAAAAGAGCGCGACTGCCTGGGATATCCGTCTGCGTAACCAATTAGCACCAGGCCCACCCGCATCGGCTTAGAACACACGTACGTGCTTCCATACCCGATTGAATCGCCCTCATCCATCCACCGTACGCCACCCAGTTTTGCAGAAACCCTCATGACTGGCTGGAGTCCAAAGTCGGATCCAACGCGTCCGGGAATCGGCGAGATACCGTAAAGCATTAGCCCTGGACGAACCCAATTGAGATGGCTATTGGGGTGGGAGAGAACAGCCGCCGAGTTCGCGAGAGAGCGATCGACTTCTATCCCGTCAATACTGCGCAAAAACTTTTTCTGCTGCTGGCGGGTTCCAGCAGGGCTCTCGTCTTCCGACGCGGGGAAATGACCCAGAATTGCGCTCAAATGCACGAGATCTTGCCCGGGAAGCCACTCTACGAATTCCCTCAGTTGTGCAGGAGTGAGGCCCATCCGCCCCATACCAATATCCAGCTCGGCCACTACAGAGAGCGACTCCCTACAAAGCGTTTTTAGGCGGCTCAGGTGAAGACCGGTCGTTAATACCGGTGTGAGACGGTGTCGAATGCAGCGTTCAAGTTCCGCGTCACTCTGAAACCCCAAAAAAATCCAGACGGGTTTCCCCGTTTCAACCTTTCGGACTTGGAGCGCCTCCCCACAATGAGCCACCGCAAACCCATCGACATGAGGCGATAACGCCTCCACAACCGATTCAAGTCCATGGCCGTATGCGTTGGCTTTCACCACTGCGCTGATTTTTGCCTCCGGCGCGTACTGACGCACGACCTGAGCATTCGATACCAGCGCGCCGAGATCAATCTCGGCCGACGCTACAGAGGGATTCAATACCCTGGGGCCTCAAACGGAGGCGAGTAATTTTCAAATCGGGTGTACTCGCCAAGAAAGGTCAATCGCACTGTCCCGGTAGGCCCATTTCGCTGTTTGGCCACGATTATCTCGGCGGTTCCTTTCTCGGGACTGTCTTCGTTATAAACCTCGTCTCGATAGATAAAAAGAATCAGATCCGCATCCTGCTCAATCGCTCCGGATTCTCGCAGGTCCGACATGATGGGCCGTTTATTCGGGCGCTGCTCTAAGCCACGATTCAGCTGGGACAAAACGGCCACCGGAACCCGCGCTTCCTTGGCAATCACTTTCAGGGCTCGGGTAATGTTTGCAACTTCTACCGCCCGGTTTTCACTGCTTTCGCCGGTTTGCATCAACTGAAGATAGTCCACGATGACCAGACCCAACTTGCCGTGCTCACGCGTCAGGCGTCGCACGCGACTGCGCAATTCAGACGGGGTCAGCGCGGGGGTATCGTCAACAAAAATAGGTGCCTCATCCAATAATCCCATAGCAGACGTTAATCTCGGCCAGTCGTCCTGGGTCAGTTGGCCGGTTCGCACACGATGGGCATTGATTCGACCTAAAGACGACAGCATGCGCATCGCCAGCTGCTGGCCCGGCATCTCCATACTAAACACCGCAACAGGCAGTTTTGATCCCACGGCCGCATTCTCAGCGAGATTCATGGCGAGCGAGGTTTTACCCATCGAAGGACGCCCCGCAATGACCACAAGATCGGCATCTTGAAGCCCAGAAGTTAGGTTATCCAGATCCTTGAAGCCTGTTGAGACGCCCGTAATCCCGGCACCGGACTGATAAAGCTCCTCGATCCGGTCGACCGCCTGCGTGAGCAGGCCCTGGATGGATTGAAAGCCTGAGAGCGCGCGTCGATCATTATCGGATATACCGAAAACAGTCCGCTCCGCGAAGTCAATGAGCGCCTCGGTATCCAAGCCCTCTGGCTGGTAGGCTTTCTCTGAGATTTCCGCAGCGGCGTCAAGTAAGGCACGAAGCACTGACCTCTCGCGGACGATCTTTGCGTACGCAACCACATTCGTGGTGCCGGGCGTTCGGTTTGCTAATTCACCTAAATAGGCGAGGCCACCTGCCGGCTCGAGCGTTCCCTGGTTTTTTAGCCACTCAGAGGTGGTAACGATATCGACGGGCTGGCCACCCTCTTGAAGAGCGCGGATAGCAGAAAAAATCTCGCGATGCTGTCGTAAATAAAAGTCCTCGCCGCGAACGATATCGGCGACTTCATCCCATCGTCGTGTATCGACCAGAAGTCCACCGAGAACCGCCTGCTCGGCTTCGGGAGCCTGTGGCGGGACTCGACTGGTCTGCGGAACGGCGGTGATGTTGGAGAAACGCTGCGACATGTCTAGCGACTCTTATTGGAGACATTAGGCGATGATTACCTATTCTAGACAAGGGCCGGCCGCTTTCACAGCCAAATATCGCCACAGGCAAGAGTTGAAAAAGGGTCGCCGTCTGGCCTGCGAATCACAGCGCCAGACGGTGGTCTTCCAACGGATCAGTCGACTTGCGGTGCCTCAGCGGACGTCGATGCCTCTGGGGCTGATCCAGCACCTTCCTCGTTCTCAGCTTCAACCACTACCGTAAGGCTTGCGTGGATCTCGGGGTGGAGGATGATTGATACCACGTGCTCGCCCAGAACCTTCAGGGGTCCATTAGGCATGGCCACTTCGGATCGTTGGATCGCGATATCCGCTGCCTGGAGTATTTCTGAAATATCGACCGGACTGACGGACCCAAACAATCGACCTTCCTCTCCCGATAAACGCTTCACCGTGATGCGTTCAGGCAGCAGCGCCGCCTTCGCTTGTGCGGCCTCACGACGCTCGGAATCGAGTTTCGCGAGCTCTCGCCGTCGCTCTTCCACTTTTTGTTTAGCCTCAGCACTGGCCGGCACTGCCTTTCCCTGTGGGATAAGGTAATTCCTGCCGAAACCCGGCTTAACCGTAACCAGATCGCCGAGTTCCCCGAGGTTCTGTATACGCTCCAACAGAATAAGTTCCATGGCGGGCCCCTCAGTGCTGGTCTGTGTAAGGGAGCAGGGCCAGAAAGCGCGCTCTTTTAATGGCTGTCGCTAATTGGCGCTGATACCGCGCCTTCGTGCCGGTATTTCGACTCGGCATAATTTTGCCCGTTTCTGTGATGTAGCCCTTGAGCGTCTCAAGATCCTTGTAGTCGATCTCTTTGACGCCTAACGCTGTAAATCGACAGTACTTCCTTCGCTTACTTACGCGGTTCATACCCTGTTCTCCTCGGAATCGTCGGTCGTCTTATCGTCAACCTCACTGGCCGGCTGTGCGTCTTCCTTGTCAGACTCCGAATCGTCAGACGTGTCGTTACTCATACCGCCTGAGGTCCTATCATCGTCACCGTCATCGTCATCGTCATCGGCAGCTTCTGCCAGCAAGGACGGTTCAGTAATGGCTTCGTCGCGGCGGATAATAAGATTTCGGAGGACGGCGTCGCTAAACTTGAACATGCTCGCGATCTCATCAATCGCGGGTTGATCACACTCCACGTTCATCAGCACATAATGCGCTTTGTGGACCTTGCCGATGTTGTAGGCCAGATGTCGACGACCCCAGTCCTCAAAGCGGTGAACGGATCCTCCGCCGCTCTCGATCAGGGTTCGGTATTTATCGACCATAGCGGGCACCTGCTCGCTCTGGTCGGGATGAACAAGAAAAACGACCTCGTAATGTCGCATTAAGCGTCTCCTTATGGGTTATCGCTACCCGGACTATCCGGTGCAGCAAGGAGCGGGCGCACGGCGCCGCGGGGGGCGAAGTTTACCCGCCTACACCCCCCTTCGACAAGTTTAGCCGCGCGTCACTATGTATTAGCCCTGTTTTTAATCAGGTCATCGACCACCGCGGGCTCGGCAAGGGTTGATGTGTCACCAAGATTATCCAACTCATTGGCGGCGATCTTTCTGAGAATTCGCCGCATGATCTTACCCGAGCGCGTCTTTGGCAGGCCTGGAGCCCATTGAATCAAATCAGGGCTGGCAATCGGGCCAATTTCAGATCTCACCAGGGCGATTAATTCAGACCGCAAAGCATCATCCGGTTCTGCGCCGGCCATAGGGGTCACGTAGGCATATATCCCCTGGCCTTTAATATCGTGCGGATACCCAACCACGGCTGCCTCCGCTACTTTCTCATGAAGCACCAACGCGCTTTCGACCTCGGCAGTACCCATACGGTGCCCCGATACGTTGATTACGTCGTCGACCCGCCCGGTGATCCACCAGTAGCCATCCTCATCACGGCGAGCGCCGTCACCGGTCATATAAAACCCGGGATAAGTTGAAAAATACGTCTGAATAAAGCGCTCGTGATCGCCAAACACAGTCCGCATCTGGCCGGGCCATGACCGGGTAATCACGAGATTCCCTGATGTCGCACCGTCCAGCTCCTTGCCTTCGGGATCCAACAAGGCGGGCACAATTCCAAAGAACGGGCGGGTCGCTGATCCTGGCTTTAGATCTGTGGCTCCCGGCAAGGGGCTGATCAAAATCCCGCCCGTCTCTGTTTGCCACCAAGTGTCAACAATCGGGCATCGCTCCTCTCCCACAATTCGGTGGTACCACTCCCAAGCTTCTGGATTGATTGGTTCGCCGACGGTCCCCAGCAGTCGAAGGCTGCTTCGCTCGGTTGCGGTGACGGGTCCGTCGCCCTGACTCATCAGCGCGCGAATCGCCGTCGGCGCGGTATAGAAAATATTGACTTTGTGCTTATCAACCACCTGCCAGAAACGTGATGCGTCGGGATACGTCGGGACGCCTTCAAACATGAGTGTGGTCGCCCCGTTTGCGAGGGGACCGTACAAGATATAACTGTGGCCAGTAATCCAGCCCACATCCGCTGTGCACCAATAAATATCACCGTCGTGATAGTCAAAGACATAGTGATGCGTCATCGCGGCATACAACTGATAGCCGCCGCTGGTATGCATAACCCCTTTCGGTTTTCCGGTCGAGCCTGAGGTATACAGTATGAAAAGAGGATCCTCGGCCTCCATCGGCTCCGCCGCGCACTCCGGAGAGGCATTCCGCAATAGCCTCGTGATACCAGACGTCACGCTCCCCACCAGAGGGCACGTCATTACCGGTACGCCGAACCACAATAGTTGTATGAACATCCGGACAGCCCGCAAGCGCCTTCTCGACGTTTGCCTTTAGGGGTACGGCTTTCCCCCCACGAGGACCTTCATCTGCAGTTACGACAACTCGGCAATCGGAGTCCAAGATCCGATCTCTCAGAGCCTCCGGCGAGAAGCCGCCAAAGACCACCGAATGCACAGCGCCAATTCGCGCGCAACCCAACATGGCCACCGCAGCCTCTGGGATCATGGGCATATAGATTGAAACCCGATCTCCCTTCTTAACCCCGCGAGCTTTGAGCACATTCGAGAATCGACAGACCTCATCGTGTAGCTCGCGATAGGTTATTTTCCGATCGACTGAAGGATCATCGCCTTCCCAAATAATTGCCACCTGATCACCGCGTTGCTCAAGGTGACGGTCGATGCAGTTATAAGCGACGTTAAGGGTTGCGCCTTCAAACCATCGGATATCCGCAGTGTGGTAATTCCAACGACTCACCGTATCCCAGGGCGTGAACCACGTGACAAATCGTTCCGCCTGCTTTGCCCAAAAGCCATCGGGGTCTTCGACAGACTCGCGATACATCCGCTCATATTCAACCGCGTCTATATGGGCTCGCTTCGCGAACTCGGGCATCACTTTATGGACGACGTCTTCACTCATTCTTGAGCTCCTTCAGAAAGGTTAAACGTAAAAAGGTATCTGACTGAATTTTAACTGGCGAAGTGTCGCCGTTCCTTAGGCTGTCGCCAGCACGTTTTTGAGGCTCATCCGGAATGTCGCCAAGGATTATCATCGCCCAACAGGTCGAGCCACCGCTGGTGCTCAGCGCATTCCTCGGAGGTTGCATAGATCACGGGAAACTGACCCTCACCCAGAGCATTGTGATTGGCATCCCGATTGGATTGGCCGTCGAGGTGGTTTGACTCTCAAGACCTAAACTGGTCTGCCCTCCTGTCATCGCCAGATAAACATCGGCGAGAATTTCCGCATCCAATAAGGCGCCATGCAGTTGGCGTCCGCTGTTGTCGACACCATAGCGCCTGCAGAGCGCGTCAAGACTATTGCGCTGCCCTGGGTGCATCTCCCGGGCTAAAGCCAGCGAATCGGTTACTCGACACAATTCGTCAACTCTTCTTGAATCCCCGAGCAACTCGAGCTCTTGATTAAGAAACTCCACATCGAATGCGGCGTTATGGATAACGAGCTCACTACCTGCAATGAATTCGATAAATGAGTCAACAACGTCCGCAAAGCGCGGCTTGTCCTCCAAAAACTCAGACGAGATGCCATGCACCTCCTGAGCACCCACATCGATGTCACGATCCGGGTTTAGGTAGGAATGGAAGTTTTCACTCGTATGGCGTCGGTTCCGGATTCGGACACAGCCTAATTCGATCACACGATGGCCGGCTTTTGCATCAAGACCCGTAGTTTCGGTATCGAGCACGATTAGGTCCACGATGCGCCTCCTATCTCTTTATTCAATCGCCTCATCCAATCGCCTCATCAATCGCCCGGTTCGCTAGTGCATCCGCACGTTCGTTTTGCGGGTGACCGCTATGCCCTTTCACCCAGTGCCAATCTACATTCCGCTCGCCCGCTAATGTGTCAAGTACAACCCACAGGTCCTTGTTTTTCACGGATTGCTTGCTGGCAGTCCGCCAGCCGTTGGCTTTCCAATTTTTGATCCAACTCTGAATCCCGTTTCGCACATATTGTGAGTCGGTGTAGACCTCCGCTACAGCCCCCGGGTCCACCTGCCTTAAACCCTCAATTGCGGCCATCAATTCCATCCGGTTGTTGGTGGTTTCACTCTCACTCCCCTTCAGCTCACGCTCGGTACCCTGGTCAACAATCAATACTCCCCAGCCCCCTGGCCCTGGATTTCCCCGGCAAGCTCCGTCCGTAAATATCCTGATCATGGTTTCGCTCCCAGAGGGCGAATGCGAGGGTCGTGCTTTCGGGCGCAGGATTGAGACCAGCGCGCTGTCAAAGGTCGGTTTTGATTTGAGCGCTTAGGAAGTTGCCGAACTGATGCCGATAGGCCAATAAAGGATTTCTTTTTTGCGACCAGCACGTAGCATCCCGCGAGAGTTGGCCACCAACGATCGCCCGCATGTTCCAGAAATTTCATTCTCTCAAGAACCTTTTCATTGCTGATCGGCGGCCTGTAGAAGCGCATCTGCGCTCCTTTTAGTTCAAGTCCCAGCAATTTTATCCAGTCTTGAATCCTGCCGGCCGAGAGAAACCCGACCATCCCTTCCTCACGTCGAAAGAACCGACGAACGGCCCAAGCGCCCCAGGGGTTGAAGCCGCAGATTGCCAGATAACCCTCTGGCGCCAAGACCTCGCAGGCCTCCCGAATAACCCGATGTGGCGACTGCGAATATTCGAGCACAAAAGGCAGCACCAGAAGATCCACGCCATTGCGCCCAAAAGGCAGGCACTCAGGTGACGCGATTTGGATTACCTGGGTCTCCAGGTATTGCTCATTATTATCGAGCAATAGATAGGCCTGCTCGGCCTGCTGCAAGAAAAAACCAGCGCGTAACCCAACTTGCACCCCGATCTTGAAATATCGGTCGGGTACGAGTTTTGCCATGGCGGAGGACACCACTGTCGAAAGCTGTCGACCTAGAGGGCCCTCGTCAAAACTCTTATGCATGCTTTCGTCTCGCAACATGACGCGCGCCTAACAAACGCCGTAAGCTCGGCCTTGGATGACCCATCAGAATACACTAAACAGACTTACTTTCTCCAAAACCGCACGGGCCCGTTACAGATCAAGGAAAAACACTAGCGCGTTCTCCGGATGAGGCGGGCCGTAATAGTCCTTGCGTTCATGTAACAACGCGAATCCACGACTTCGGTACAGCGCCTGGGCGCGCCGGTTACTCGGTCTGACTTCCAAAAAAATACGCCGCACGCGCTCTTCTCGACCTTGCGCTATGGCGAAATCGAGGAAATTTCCACCTAACCCCTTGCCCTGCTCCTTGGGGTCCACAGCAATATTCAGGAGATGTGCTTCTTCGGCCGCACAGGAGAGCACCAAATAAGCCGACACTTGATCAGCGCGATATACCCAACAATGGTATTTCGCCTTGAGACAATCGCGAAATATCGCCTGGCTCCATGGCGATAACGATACCCGGGATTCAATAAAAGCAACCCGCGGAACGTCAGCGAGCGTCATGCACTCCGGCTTCATAATGATCTGTCGAGAGGCTCCGAGCGCTGCTGCCGATACAACGACATGGCTTGTTTCAAATCCTCCCACGCTTTCGCTTTTTCGTGCGGAGACCGCAGCAGATAGGCAGGGTGATAGGTCACTATAAGCGGAACGCGCCCGGCGCCATATTGATGCACCGGACCTCGAAGCTTAGCCAGAGGCTCGCTCGTAGCCAACAGCGCTTGCGCTGCAAACCGTCCGAGCGCCAGTATGATCCGCGGCTGAATCATCTTAATCTGCGCGTGTAAGTAAGGGAGGCATTGCTCTACCTCCAGCCCTTGAGGATCCCTGTTGTTCGGCGGCCTACACTTAAGAACGTTAGAAACGTACACCGAATCCCGGGCGAGACCGACACTCTTTAACATCTCTGTCAAAAGGCCGCCGGCCCTGCCTACGAAGGGAATGCCTTGTCGATCCTCCTCCGCTCCTGGTGCTTCTCCAACGATCATCCAATCCGCATTAATTGGCCCGTATCCGAAGACACTCTGCGTTCTTGATTGATGAAGGGAACACTGTTGGCAATGTGCCACCTCAGCGGCCAACAGTTCGAACGATACATGGCTTCCCGCTACCGTCTCCGTCTCGTCCCCATCAATGTCATTGAGTGCCGGGTGAATACTGCCCGTCGAACCATTGGCGCCAGCCGAACGCCAGCGCGTGATCCCCATTTCACGCAGGTATTCGGCACGACTACGCATTGAATGAACTCAGACGGCGGCGCCACTCTGCGGGTTCACCCGATACGCACCACTGTGCAACTTGTTCAGCCCATTCACGTAGGCCTTTACGGAAGCAACCACGATATCGGTATCGGCACCCTGTCCGTTGACGATGCGATTATTTTCTTCCAGCCTTACGCTCACCTCCCCCTGAGAATCCGAGCCTGCCGTAATCGCATTTACCGAGTACAACAGCAGCGAGCGCGATCCCGGTACTAGCTTGTCTACCGCCTTGAATGCTGCGTCCACTAATCCATCGCCCGAAGACTGGCAGGACTGGCTCTTACCCGCCACTTCAAGCACGAGATCAGCCAGCGGAACCGCTCCGGTCTCAGAAACGGTTTTAAGGCTTATAAAGCGTAATGCTTCTGTTTCACTGTCGGCCGAGGTCTCGC
The DNA here is from genome assembly GCA_038131525.1 of Gammaproteobacteria bacterium. Classification (GTDB taxonomy): domain Bacteria; phylum Pseudomonadota; class Gammaproteobacteria; order Arenicellales; family UBA868; genus UBA868. The sequence goes on from JAYPPP010000001.1 coordinate 794,888, forward strand.
CGGCGAGAACCTGCAGATCATCATCAAAAATCTCGTGCTTCTTATCGGCAAGCTCTTTGAAGCGGCCAAAAGCGGCGTTTAACTCAGCCTCACTATCGAACTCAATACCCAGAGCTAACATTCGCTCCCTGAAGGCATTACGGCCAGAATGCTTCCCAAGAACAATCTGATTCGCGCTCCATCCCACGTCTTCAGCCCGCATGATCTCATAGGTGTCGCGCTGCTTTAGGACACCATCCTGATGAATGCCTGCCTCGTGCGCAAAGGCATTCGCACCCACAATCGCCTTGTTGGGCTGAACCGGGAAACCCGTAATGCTCGAGACCAATCGACTGGCGGGCAGGATATGCGTGGTATCGATTCTCGTATCACAAGAAAAAACGTCTTGGCGTGTCCTAACCGCCATCACAATCTCCTCAAGCGATGCATTTCCGGCTCGCTCGCCCAATCCATTGATGGTGCATTCGACTTGTCGGGCGCCCCCCTGTACCGCCGCCAGGGAATTGGCGACCGCCACGCCGAGATCGTTGTGGCAATGCACGGAGAAGATGGCCTGATCCGAATTTGGAATTCTCTGAATCAGCCGCTCAAACAAGGCGCCGAATTGATTGGGCATCGTATATCCAACGGTGTCCGGAACATTGACCGTTCGCGCCCCTGCTTTAATGACGGCTTCAAACACACGGCACAGAAAATCCTCGTCGGACCTGCCCGCATCCTCGGCGGAAAATTCAACGTCATCCACGATATTTCGCGCTTGCTTGACAGCCTCGACCGCTTTTTCGAGCACATCATCAGGCTCCATGCGGAGCTTTGCCTTCATATGAATAGGGGAAGTCGCAATGAATGTGTGGATGCGAGGCGCGTTCGCCCCCTTCACGGCCTCACCTGCCCGCGCGACATCGCCCGGGTTTGCCCGGGCCAATCCGCAGATACGGCTATCTTTGATCTCGGCCGCCACCATCTTCACCGCCTCGAAATCACCCTCGCTCGCTGCCGGGAAACCTGCTTCGATGATGTCGACCTTGAGTTTTTCAAGCACGCGTGCAATGCGAATTTTTTCGGCGGCGGTCATAGACGCCCCAGGGCTCTGCTCGCCGTCCCGTAGGGTGGTGTCAAAGATAAATAACTGGTCTTTCATTTAAGTTTCTCCAGAAAGAAACGATGAATTAATTTGTGCCCCGGCGCCTAGAGCGTCGGTTGCGGGGAGTTGATTTTTTTAAAGGTAAGAGTGCGCCAGCGGGCGCAGCAGGACCAGCAGAGCGAGCGTTGTAAGTGCAGCGCATGGAGTGCGGCAGACTGCTCGTGAGGATTGATGCATAGCGTTCATTGCGGGGCCAGTATACCCCGCGGCGACTCTGTCGGGTACCCCGTGAAACGCGGCCTACCCAAATCCATTCAGGCTCTCTCCGTAGACCTTAATCTTTAGCCGAAGCCGACTCCGGCGCGTCCGACGCCAGAGGCAACGGCTTAAACGGCTGAATCCCCTGCCGTCGCAACAGTACCCAGCTCCCCGCCCCGGACACCGCATAGCCGAAAAATATAGCAAGCAGCACAAGTGGTGGGTCGACCGAGATCAGCACAAACACCATCACTAATCCCAAAACGAAAACAAAAGGAACTCGGTGCTTTAGGTCCAGGTCCTTAAAACTTCGATACGGAACGCTGCTGACCATGGCAAACGATAACAACACCATGAACGCTACCGCCGCGCCGTTGTATATCCCGCCGGAGAGGGTGTAAGCGTGCGCTGTCCAAATTCCCGCCGCGAGAAGCACCGCAGCGGCCGGGCAAGGCAGGCCCTGAAAATACCGCTTGCTCGGAGAGGAATGTGTATTAAACCGAGCTAAACGTAATGCCGTCGTCGCGACGTAGAGAAACGCAACCAGCCACCCGCTCTTGCCGATTTGCCCTAGCCCCCACTCGAATAAAATCAACGCCGGGGCTAATCCGAATGAAACAAGATCAACCAGCGAGTCATATTCTTTGCCAAAGTCGCTCGCGGTATTCGTCCAGCGCGCTACCCGACCATCAAGGGTATCAAGCACAGCCGCGACGATAATGGCTATGGCAGCGTTCTCGAAATTGCCAACGGTCGCTTGAATAATGGAATAAAACGCCGCGAATAAACTGGCCGTGGTGAAAAGATTTGGAAGGATGTAAACGCCTTTGGGGGGACGGTCACTTCCGTCTGCCCCGGAGATATGGCTTAGTTTGGCCATCTCACGAGCCCTCGGTTTGCACGCGAGCGATCATATCACTGCCGGACAGCACCCACCGGCCGAGTTTTGCGGTGACCTCCGCATCGGGAGGAAGAAATACGTCAACTCTCGACCCGAAACGTATAAAGCCGTAGCGTTGCCCGGCCGTGACCCTGTCACCGGGTTGCACGTAGGTCAGGATTCGACGGGCCACCCAGCCGGCGACCTGCATGCTGGTGATCGATACCCCCTCAGGACTCTCGATTCGCACAGCGCAACGCTCATTCTCAATCGATGCCTTGTCAAGTGCCGCGTTCAAGAAGCGGCCTCGTATGTGTTGCTTATCTTTGATGACCCCGGAGAGCGGGATCCGGTTGGAGTGCACGGAGAAGATATTCATGAAAATACTTACGCGTACAGCCGGCTGATCCGTGATCGGATCTGTATCCGGCTGAATACTCACTACCTTCCCGTGGGCCGGCGACACCACAACGCCGTCGCCCTGGGGAATTTGGCGAGGCGGGTCTCTGAAGAACTGCAGAATGAGTAGGGCCACGATCCATATAGGCAAGGCCCACCAGACACCTGCCTGCCAATGGACAACAACCGCGATACCGAAAGCGAGGGCGATCCGGCTCCACCCTTCTCGCGCAATCAGTGGCGTATGGTCAACACTCGGACTCATGGCTTCCGTCCAAGTTAGCTCCAGAAGTTAGTTCTTTTCTTTGTCGACCAATTTGCCCTTTTGGATCCACGGCATCATTGCTCTAAGCCGCTCACCCACGGCCTCGATCTCATGATCCCGACCCGCCTTGCGAAGGGATTGGAAGTTGGCACCGCCCGATCGACTCTCCTCCATCCATTCGCGTGCAAACTCTCCGGACTGAATCTCCCCAAGGATTTTTTTCATCTCGGCTTTAACCGCTGGGGTTACTACGCGCGGTCCCCGAGTGACGTCACCATACTCGGCAGTATTGGAGATGGAATAACGCATATTAGCGATGCCGCCCTCGTAGATTAGGTCGACAATCAGTTTGGTTTCATGCAGACACTCAAAGTAAGCCATCTCCGGGGCGTAACCGGCCTCGACGAGGGTTTCAAACCCAGCCTGTATCAGCGACGTCAGGCCACCGCAGAGCACAGACTGTTCTCCGAACAAGTCAGTTTCCGTCTCTTCCTTATACGTGGTCTCAATAATGCCGGCCCGACCGCCGCCGACCGCACTGGCATATGACAGGGCGATATCGCGCGCGGACCCGCTCGCATCTTGCGCGACCGCAATGAGACACGGCACACCGCCCCCTTCTGTATAGGTTGATCGGACCAGATGCCCTGGCCCTTTAGGCGCGATCATGATGACGTCGTTTTCAGGCCCAGGCTCGATAAAGCCAAAATGCACATTGAATCCGTGAGCGAAAGCAAGCGCGGCCCCAGGCTTCAGGTTGCCGGCGACCTCGGAAGCGTAGAGATCCGCCGCGAGCTCGTCAGGTACCAGCATCATCACGACGTCCGCCGCCGCGACCGCCGCCGCGACCGTATCTACCTGCAGCCCTGCGTTCACAGCCTTCGGTCGCGAACTTGAATCTTCGCGCAGCCCCACCACGACATTAACACCGCTGTCGCGTAAGTTATTCGCATGGGCGTGCCCTTGAGATCCGTAGCCGATGATCGCAACCGTCTTGCCGGCGATGATTCCCAGGTCTGCGTCCTGATCGTAAAACACTTTCATTTCATAGTTCCTTTTTTGTTACGGAGCCCGCGTCGCAAGCGTGGCCTTTAAAGTCGGAGGGCGCGCTCGCCGCGTGCAATCCCAGATACGCCTGAGCGCACCACTTCCACAATGCCTGAGGCCGGGATGGTGTCCAGAAAAGCGTTCAATTTGTCACCGGGTCCAGTGAGTTCTATGGTGTATGTTTCGCCATCGACGTCGATAATGCGACCGCGGAAGATATCGACCAAGCGCTTGACCTCTTCGCGATCAGACCCTTGGGCTACCACTTTTACGAGGAGCAACTCCCGCTCGATGTGTCGACCCTCTGAAAGGTCCAGCAGGCGGACAACGTCGATAAGTTTATTTAACTGTTTTGTAATCTGTTCGATGATTTGTTCAGAGCCATGAGTGACGATAGTCATTCGCGATAGCGAATCGTCGTCTGTTGGCGCTACGGTGAGCGACTCGATGTTGTAGCCCCGAGCCGAAAAAAGACCCGCTATGCGCGAAAGCGCACCCGGCTCGTTCTCGACCAATAGAGAGATAATCCGCCGCATAGGAAACTACGCTAACTCTCTTTCGAGGGGCGCGCTGCCGTCTTTTGCAGGCTTAAGCACCATCTCATTATGGCCTGCACCAGCCGCAATCATGGGATAGACGTTCTCTGTCTGGTCTGTAATAAAGTCCAAGAAGACCAGTTTATCTTTCCGGGCAAAGGCATCGCGCAAGGCGCCCTCAACATCACCCGGTTTCTCAATTCGGACCCCTTCGTGACCAAAACTGGTTGCAAGATCCACAAAGTCCGGGAGCGAATCCATGTAGGAATGCGAATATCGACGGTCGTAAAAGAATTCCTGCCACTGTCGGACCATGCCCATGTACCGGTTATTCAGGTTCACGACCTTAATCGGCAGGTCATACTGCTTACACGTAGAAAGTTCCTGAATACACATCATGATACTGGCCTCGCCGGTTACGCAGGCTACAGCCGCTTCAGGATGCGCGAGCTGAACGCCGATCGCGGAAGGCAAGCCGAACCCCATCGTGCCGAGTCCTCCCGAGTTAATCCAGCGGCGTGGCTTGTTAAAGCCGTAGTACTGAGCAGCCCACATTTGATGCTGCCCTACATCGGACGTGACGAATGCGTCTCCAAGGGTTACCTCATGGAGCTTCTGGATCACATATTGCGGCTTGATGACCTCGTTGCTCTCATCATAGGCGAGTGACTCACGACCTCTCCAAGACGCAATCATTTTCCACCAGGCCTCCAGGTCGCTCGCGTTCGGTGCGCTCCCGCTCGCCGCTACCGCCGATAGCAGCTGATCAAGGACCTCGCCGGCGTCGCCTACGATAGGCACCTCAACCCGCACGTTCTTGCCAATCGAAGCGGGGTCTATATCCACATGAATTATTTTTGCGTTGGGCGAAAACTTGGACAGGTCACCGGTCACTCGATCGTCGAAACGAGCGCCCACCGAAAGCATCACATCGCACTCATACATCGCCATATTCGCTTCGTAGGTGCCATGCATACCGAGCATGCCCAAGAAATGCGGATGATCCGAAGGCAATCCTCCCAACCCCATTAAGGTATTCGTACAGGGATATCCAAGCTTATCGACAAGCGCTGTTAATTGTTTCGCCGCGTCCGCAAGAACAACCCCACCGCCGGTATAAATCACCGGGCGTCGCGCATTCAGCAACAACTCTGCGGCGCGGTTGATCTGCTTTGAGTGTCCTTTGGTCACCGGCGCGTAAGAGCGAATACGGACCTCTTCTGGATAGGCGTACTCCACCTTATGCGCAGTCACATCTTTAGGAATGTCAACGACGACCGGGCCAGGACGCCCAGAGTTCGCGATATAAAAAGCCCGCTTGATTGTCGTCGCGAGATCTTTTACATCTCGCACAAGAAAGTTGTGCTTTACGCACGGTCGGGTAATACCGACGGTGTCCACCTCCTGAAAGGCGTCGTCGCCGATGAGATGAGTAGGCACCTGACCTGAAAGCACCACCATCGGAATAGAATCCATGTAAGCCGTTGCGATGCCGGTAATCGTATTTGTGACGCCTGGGCCGGACGTCACCAGAACCACGCCGGTTTTGCCGGTCGCCCGGGCATAGCCATCAGCCGCGTGTGTTGCGCCCTGCTCATGACGAACCAGAATGTGACGCACGTCCTCCTGACTGTAAAACGCGTCGTAAATGTGCAGAGCCGCGCCTCCGGGATAGCCGAAGACCAATTCCACACCCTCATCCTTGAGACTTTGAACGACGATTTGAGCGCCGGTCAGCTCCATTAGCGAACCTCGAGATCTGTAAACTGGAAAAATATCGGGGAAACAGCGCGATACTAGCGGGCCAAGTATAAACAGTTAACGACCCGAGTGTAAATTCAACGAGATCGCCACTCGGTCGTACCATCCGGGCGGTCCATCAACTCAACTCCTGCCGTCTCTAACTGCTGCCGAATTTCATCCGCTCTGGCGAAGTCTCTGTTGCCCCGCGCTTCGCGGCGCTCAGCCAGCAGGCGTTCAATCTCCGCGCCCTGAAGTGAACTGCCCGCGCCCGGTAAAGACTCGGCACCGATTCCGAGGAAACGCTGCGGGCTTTGGTACAAAATGCCTAACGTGTCTGCGAGTTCTCTGAGTGTGACGCCCAGTACCGTCAGGCGCTCTACATCACTCCCTTCAGCGGCTTTATTCATCTCTCGGGCCACATCAAACAGGATGGCGATTGCCGATGGCGTATTGAAGTCATCATCCAAAGCTTGTTGAAACCGCTCACGAAACAGAAGGTCACCCGACAGCGGCTCTTTGGCGGTCGGCAAAGGCGTTAATCGTAAAGCCCCATACAGTCGATCAAGCCCGGCTCGGGCCTGAGCCAGAACACTATCAGAGAAGTTAAGCGGGCTTCGATAGTGGCTCAGCAGGATCAAAAAGCGGATAACCTCGCCGGCGCGTTTCGGATCGGAATCTTCGGCGAGGAGGTTTCGGATAGTCAGAAAGTTGCCGAGTGACTTCGACATCTTTTCCTCATCAATCTGAACAAATCCGTTATGCATCCAGGTGTTAACGAAATGCTCGCCTGTGGCGCCTTCGCTTTGGGCGATCTCATTTTCGTGATGGGGAAACCGTAGATCCATTCCCCCGCCATGAATATCGAAGTGATTGCCCAGGCATTCGGTGGACATCGCGGAGCATTCGATATGCCAACCCGGTCGGCCGTCTCCCCAGGGCGAGACCCAACTTGGCTCATTCGCTTTAGCGGCCTTCCACAATACAAAGTCGAGGGGATCATCTTTTGACTCATCCGTTTCCACACGAGCGCCCGCCAACAGCTCGTCCAACGAGCGCCCTGACAGCAGCCCATATCCTGGAAATTCTCGGACGCGGAAGTAGACGTCCCCATTTTTTCCCTGATAGGCGAGACCGCGCTCTTCAAGCACCTTGACCATCCGGATGATGGCATCGACATGGCCTGTCGCCCTAGGCTCCTCGTCCGGAGGTACCACGTTCAATGCGGCTTCGTCTTCATGCATGGCGTCGATGAAGCGAGCTGTGAGCGTGTCGATCGACTCGCCCAACTCACCGGCCCGAGCGATAATCTTGTCGTCAATATCCGTTATATTTCGTACGTAACGGACATTCAGACCGCGACTGCGAAGGACACGCACGACCATATCAAAGACCACAAGGACGCGCGCATGACCAAGATGGCAGTAGTCATAAACCGTCATGCCACAGACATACATCCCGACCTTCCCCTCCACCAGAGGCTGGAATGGCTCTTTTTTCCGGGTCAGGCTGTTGTAAATGTGTAGGGTCATAGGATTCCCCGCTTGGACGGGAGGCGAATGTTACTCAAACCGCTGACGAACGCCAAATCTCAGCCAGGATTAATCCGCTAGCGCGCACTAGAAAACGCCCAATGATTCATCTAATCTCCGATCTCCACCTCACCGCCAGCGACGAGGCGCTCCATATGCGCTTCGCGAACTTCTGTAGCCGTATGTCTGACGGCGATTCGCTTTACATCCTTGGGGATCTTTTCGAGTACTGGCTGGGTGACGATGCCGCTGAGTATCTCAGTCACTCGGGGGCGAAGAGGCACCTTGCCGCCCTATCAGACAGAGGCGTCAGCTTGGCGTTTCTTGCAGGCAACCGGGACTTTCTGATCGGTTCGGAGTTTCTTGACGCATGCCAAATGAAACGTCTGGATTCTGAACACATTCTTGAGGTGGGCAACCGTCGCATACTACTGATGCATGGCGACAGCCTATGCACCGATGATGTTGCCCATCAGCAATTTCGATCTATGGTTCTTGAGTCCGACTGGCAGAAGCCAGTTTCTGGCAAAGACCATTGAGGAGCGGGATGCCCTCGCAAAAATGGCACGTTATCGCAGCGACGATGGAAAAGCGACGAAAACTGCCGAGATCATGGATGTCACAGAATCAGCCGTAAAAGAAGCGATGGAGCGCCATAACGTGGATCTCCTGATCCATGGCCATACGCATCGGCCCGCCATCCATCAGCTTCGAGACAACCAAACGACCCGCTATCGCGTCGTGCTAGGCGATTGGGACTCCGCAGAAAGCGTGATCGCCCTGACCGAAAATGAACTCCGCTTGTATTTCGGGAATGAAGAACTCTCTCTTACTCTTCAGTGATAAACGCTTATCTCTGCGAAGTCGAGAGCCTCGGTAGTTCCACTTTTTGATTCATCGCTGCGGTCGCCGGCGTTCTGCGACAGGAATTCCTCCGTTACATCACCCGTGACATAGCGACCGTCAAAACAAGAGGCATCAACGGTTTTGATGCGCGGATTACCCTCTCGGACGGCGTCGATCAAATCATCCAATTTCTGGAAAATCAGCCGATCTGCCCCAATAAATTCGGCAATTTCTAGTTCCGAGCGCCCATTGGCGATCAACTCGGTCGGTGCGGGCATGTCGATGCCGTAGACGTTTGCATACCGTACCGGGGGCGCCGCCGAGGCAAAGTACACCTTTTTGGCGCCCGCCTCGCGAGCCATCTGGATGATCTGCCTCGAAGTCGTGCCCCGGACGATTGAGTCGTCAACGAGCAGCACGTTTTTGCCACGAAACTCAAGATCAATCGCATTTAACTTCTGACGAACAGACTTTCGGCGCTCTGCCTGTCCCGGCATGATAAAGGTTCGACCTATGTAGCGATTCTTAATAAAGCCCTCGCGATACTTTAGTCCGAGAAGATTCGCGAGTTGCAAGGCTGAAGTTCGACTGGTATCGGGAATCGGAATAACCACGTCAATATCGTGATCCGGCCACTCACGCATGATCAGTTCGCCAAGCTTCTCACCCATACGGAGTCGACTCTTAAAGACGGCAACCCCGTCGATAATGGAATCGGGACGGGCAAGGTAAACATACTCAAAGAGACACGGCGCCAGTTGCGTTCGAGGAGCGCAGATGCGGCGCTCGATCTCTCCGCTCGTGGAAACAAAAACTGCTTCCCCAGGTGCCACATCACCGAGCAGCTCGAAGTTGAGAAGGTCCATGGCAACACTCTCGGAGGCGACCATCACCGACTGTTGCCCATCGTCCTGCCGCGTCCCAACGACAAGGGGTCGGATACCACAGGGGTCTCGAAACGCTACCAGACCGTACCCCACAATCATGGCGACCACCGCATACGCCCCATTGCAACGCTGATGAAGACGCGAGACTGCGTCGAATACATCGCTACTCTGAAGGGTGCCCCCCTTGTTGCGCACGGAAACCATCAGCTCATGCGCAAACACGTTAAGAAGAACCTCTGAATCTGAGCCGGTGTTGAGTTGGCGCAGATCAGACTGGAACAACTCGTGACTGAGTTCTCGCGCATTCACCAGGTTGCCGTTATGCGCGAGCGCGACGCCAAACGGTGAATTAACAAAAAAAGGTTGCGCTTCCGCACGATTCTCGCCCCCAGCTGTGGGATATCGGGCGTGTCCCAGCCCCATATTCCCCTTGAGCTGCACCATATGCCGCTCGGCGAAAACATCGCGCACAAGTCCGCTATCCTTTCTCAAGTGTACGCGTGAGCCACTACAGGTCATGATGCCCGCCGCGTCCTGGCCGCGATGCTGTACGACCGTCAAGGCGTCGTAGATGTCCTGATTTACCGGCCCATGCCCGACGATGCCTACGACTCCGCACATAAGTCAGTCTCCTGTTTCAGCTCTTCTATTCAGCTTTTCTATTCAGATCTTACGCAGTCTGAGAAGTCTAATCCGAAGGTGTCACAGTAACAGTTTCCTGCGCCTTGGTGACGGTCGACTCAAACTCTTCCATAAACGACCCACCGATCCCAAGCGCAAGTTTATCGACGATCGGGTTAAGGTAGGGAATCGCGACCGACGCATTGTACCAAGGCTGTTCAGTAACCGGAGTGAGCCGCGCGACCATCACCAGCACAAGGGTAATGGCGACGCCACGGACCATTCCAAAAACTGCACCGAGTGCGCGATCTGTCCCGTTCAGCCCGGCGCGCTTAAAAAGGCCTGTCAACAACCTGCCCACCAGACCTAATCCCAGCAAGGTGCCGATGAAGACGCCAATGGAGCTAACCGCTGAAGATAATGCCGGATTGTTAAGCACCGTATCCACCCAGGCCGCAACCGATCCGCTATAGCGATACGCCACCCAGAACGCTGCCACCCATGCAAGGAGTGAAAGTGCCTCCCTCACGAGCCCGCGAAAAATCCCGATGATCATGGAGACCAAAACGACGAGTCCAATGAAAAGATCGACAATCGCCAGGCTATTGAGAACTTGCGAATCCATGCAAAGTACGCGGTCTATAAGTCCGAGTCGATCATGTAAACCTCTGCGGGTGCGCCCGTCGAAAGCACGGCCTTAACCCGCTCACCTTCGGCTTGTTCCTCGCTCTGAAAAGGTCCGAGAACGATCCGCCAAGCGGAAGCTCCGTTTAGCGAGAACAGTTCCCGCTTGGCGAAGACACCATTCTCTCGAAGCTGCAGCTCTAGCTTCTCTGCATCGTCCGATGTTTGGTATGGACCTAGCCGTACCCCCCACTCCGGCCTGACTACCCGCTCGGAGATGGCACTATCCGTACCCTTGGGCTCGGGCGATGCTTCTTGGGACGTCATCGCCGGTGTCGCGCTCTGCGAGGGCACTTCGCCTTGAGCCGCCGTCGGTTCGATAGACGACGCCGATTCTTCAGAAGTTGTGTTCGACTGCCCGAGCGTTGCCACAAACTCACTATCAGGCTGCACAACCGGGGGAGTTACGGTCCTGGATCTGGGAGGGGAGTTAGAGCCCCCTAAAAACCAGGGGATCACGATCACCGCGATCAACACAAGCGCTGCGGCTCCGGTCAGGCGGTGTTTAAGATTCACCGGATGCTGAGGGGTCGACTCCACCTAACTCAGTGCTCCGTGCTCAAGGGATTTCAGTATATCACCCACCAGGTAAAACGACCCGAACACAACCACCCGATCCCCCGGGGCACTTTCGGACACGACTTTATAAAAAACATCTGTGGCCGATACGAGACCCGAATCCACGATCCGACAATCGGCTGCAATTCGCCGACGCAAGGCAGAGATCGTCAATGCACGCTCATCAACCAGCTCACAGAGGTGCCATTCATCGATCACTTCACTCATGAGCGAAACACAACTTTCTATGTCCTTATCTCCTAGCATGGCGAACACTGCTCTTGAAGTGCCGGAAACAGACTCCGACCGTAACTCCTCAGATAGCGCCCGCACCGCATGCGGGTTATGCGCAACGTCAAGCCAAACGGGGACGGGCCCAGGACGTCGTTCCCGCCTTCCCGATAAAGCCGTGGAAAACATGCGTCGGACATCGCCCTTTGAGATCGGAAGGCGGTGGATCAGCTGGTAGACGCATGCCAGCGCCCCACCCACGTTTGCAGCGCGCACTGCGCTGCAAACCCCGAGCGACCAGGTTTCCGGTAGCGTTCGGGAACCGCTCGCTGTCGTGATTCTCGCCCCTTGAGCCGTAAGCGCCCATGTCCACTGACCGTTTTTCTCAGAGCTCAGGACGTAATCCCGACCGCAAACGAGTGCATCACACTTCAAACGCTGCAAATGCTCCAATACCGAATGCGGTGGCAAGGGGTCGGCTACCACCGCAAGCGAGCGATATCGAAATATGCCCGCCTTCTCTTTACCGATACGTTCTCTCGTCGTGCCGAGCCACGCCTGGTGGTCGAGATCGACGGAGGTGATGACCGCGAGATCGGCATTCAGCAAGTTAACCGCGTCAAGACGGCCACCCATACCCACTTCGAGAATCGCCACCTGAATTTTTTCCTCGGCCAGAACCACAAAGGCCGCCAAGGTGCCGAACTCGAAATACGTTAAGGGAATGTCGCATCTTGCGGCATCTACTGCCGCGAACGCATTACACAACTTCTGAGATTCGACATGTACCCCGTTAATGGCCAAACGTTCGCAGTAGCTGATGAGGTGGGGCGACGTATAACAGCCGACGGAATACCCGGCTGAGCGATAGGCCGTCTCCAATAACCGAACCGTTGTCCCTTTACCGTTCGTTCCGCCGACAGTAATGACTGTATTAGGCTGTTGCAGCCCCAGCCTGTGCAGCACTCGTCGAGGCCTGTCCAGGCTGAGATCGATCGAGCGGAAATGAATCGACTGGATGTATTCGGTCCAAGCCTCTAGCGTCGACCCAGCGTTCGGTCGCATCAGGCGGCTGCCGGTGAGGGATCGGCCTAACGGATCGGGTCCGGAAAGACCAAATCGATGTCGGCCTGAGTAACAGGATCGAAACCTAATGTCTCGACCGCCTGCGCGATGATCTCTCTCAACTGGCCTCGCTGCACCACTTGATCAATTGCGCCGTGCTCAAGGAGAAACTCCGATTGCTGGAAACCCTCCGGCAGTTTCTCCCGGACGGTCTGCTCTATCACCCGGGGGCCGGCAAATCCAATCAGAGCGTGAGGCTCGGCAAATATTAGATCGCCCAGCATCGCGAGACTGGCGGATACGCCACCCATGGTCGGATCCGTTAACACTGATATGTACGGCAATCCTTGCTCTGAAAGTTTGTTTAAGGCAGCTGTGGTCTTTGCCATCTGCATCAGAGAAAACAGACCCTCCTGCATCCGTGCCCCACCACTGGCCGAGAAGCACACAAACGGGTGTCGGTGGGATCGAGCGTCGTCCGCCGCCTGGGTAAACTTCTCTCCGACGACGGATCCCATGGAACCACCCATAAACTGAAATTCGAACGCTGCTGCCGTCATGGGGATGCCATACACCGTTCCCCTGCCCGCTAGAAGCGCCTCGCTTTCCTGGCTCTGCTTTCCTGCCTCCGAAAGCCTTTCCCGATAACGCTTGGAGTCCCGAAAACCCAGTACGTCCACGGCCCTCAACCCAGATCCAATCTCCTCGAATCTTCCATCATCAAAAAACGAGGCCAGGCGAGCGCGCGCACCCAGACGCATGTGGTGATCGCACTTCGGACATACCTGCAGTGAGCGATCAAGATCGGCGCCATACAACACCGCGCTACAGTCGACGCACTTTCGCCATAGCCCTTGTGGGACGCCGCGCCGTGTCGCTGCGGATGCCGCGTCCTTGATCTTAGGTGGAATTAACCTATCAAACCAACTCACGAATAATGGTCCCCTCTATGCAGAGTCTTGCTGCGTGTCACGCACGGTCTGATCCCATAGTTGCACGGCGTGACAGAACGCCTTTATCTTACTTTGATTCTTCACGCCCGGCGACGACTCGACGCCAGAACTCACGTCGACCCCCCAGGGCAGCGCGTCGGTTAACGCCCTATGAACGTTTGATGGCGAAAGACCTCCCGCGAGCAGCACCGGAGCGGGAAGTCTCACCTTTGCTCGCTGCCAATCGAAAGCTTTTCCGCTCCCGCCAGCCTGCGCCGTACTGTACGTGTCCAGAAGGAAAGCGCTGGCTTGGGGGTGAAGGCCGGTAAGCGCTTTGAGATCCACAGACTCAGACATTGGAATTGCCTTGATGTAGGGCAGCTCAAACTGCTCGCAGAAGTCCCGGCTCTCCGACCCGTGAAACTGCAAGACAGAGAGGCTCACCTGAGCCAACACCTCCCGAACATAGGACTCTGAGGGATCAACGAATACACCTACCGAGTGCACAAGCGCCGGCAGTCGCGCGCTCACACGACCGGCGGTTTCCAGATCCACATGACGAGCGCTCGGTTCATAAAACACGAGTCCGATAGCGTCAGCGCCGGATTCGATTGCGACGACAGCATCCTCAGGGGATTTGATACCGCATATTTTGATTCGTGTGCGCACGTCGTTATTTTACCGCGCCCACCCTTCCGCCTTGATCACCAAAAGGAAATCGGATCAGTTGGACTCGGGATATCGAAGTGCTCTGGATAATCGACTCGCGATAAATACAATCCGCCCGCTGGCGCCGTAACCCCTGCGTGGCTACGCTCACGACTCATCAATACCTCTCGGGCCCAAGAAGGCGCTTTCTCCTCCGCTCCGATCGGCATTAAGACGCCGGCGATATTTCGTACCATGTGATGCAGAAACCCATCCGCTTGAATATCAAACCAGGTCCAGGGCCCACTTTGACCGACTGCGAAGTGGTGTATGGAACGTATAGGCTGGCGGGATTGGCAATGAACTGATCGGTAAGCTGAAAAATCATGTTCGCCAAGCAAATCTTCGGCGGCTGATCGCATCGCCTGGACATTAAGCAACTGGTGCGTCCAGGTCACCCTCCGCGCCAGAATTGTCGGGCGAACGGGTCGCGACAAAATAATATATCGATAGCTGCGTGCGCGAGCGCAAAAACGCGCATGAAAGCTTGAAGAAACTTCCTTGGCCCAGGTCACGACAACGCCAGCGGGAAGATTCGAGTTCACCCCGCGTATCCAACTGTTAAGCGTTCGCCTCGACGCGCTGTCAAAATGAATCACTTGCCCGGTCGCATGCACGCCGGTATCCGTTCGCCCGGCTGTCACCACGCGAGTGGAGTGGTTGGCTACTGCCCCAAGCGCCCGCTCGATTGCTTCCTGTACCGTCTCGACGCCGGACTGCACCTGCCAGCCGCAGAACTGGCTTCCATCATATTCAATACCCAAGGCGTAGCGCGTCATCGCTCAGTCTCGCTCGAGGAACCTTCGAAATGTCTTCCACACGGTGAGGTAGAATTGCCCTGCTTACATCCGATTTTACCGTGGCGCCCGGCGACAACGATCGGATTCGAAATTGTTACTCACCATATCCAGGTTACGGCAAGGCAAGTCTATGGCATCACATCACTCTCCCACGGCTCCCCTTGAGTCCTATCGAAGCGGGCCGGATGAGCGCGGTCACTTCGGTATGTTTGGGGGGCGCTTCGTTGCCGAAACGTTAATGCCTTTAATCTTGGATTTAGAACAGGCCTACGATGAAGCAAAACGATCCCCCGACTTTCAAAAAGACTTTGATTACTACGCCACCCACTACATTGGTCGACCCAGTCCGCTGTACTTTGCCAAGAGCCTAACCGATCGCCTCGGCGGTGCAAAAATCTATTTCAAGCGCGACGAGTTAAACCATACTGGCGCTCATAAGATAAACAACACCTTAGGGCAGATCCTTCTAGCAAAACGTATGGGCAAATCCCGCATCATTGCGGAGACAGGCGCTGGGCAACATGGGGTGGCCACTGCAACCGTGTGCGCTCTGTTTGACCTGCCTTGCGTCGTTTATATGGGGGCCACAGATATAGAGCGTCAGGCGCCTAATGTTTTTCGCATGAAACTGTTAGGTGCGGAAGTCGTGCCCGTTACCAGCGGCACCGGAACACTAAAAGACGCGATGAACGATGCGCTTCGGGACTGGGTAGCGAATGTGGAAAATACTTTCTACATCATTGGTACCGTAGCGGGTCCACATCCCTACCCCATGATGGTGCGCGACTTTCAGAGCGTCATCGGGAACGAGACGAAAGAACAGATTCTTGCAGCCGAGGGGCGACTGCCGGACGCACTGGTGGCGTGTATCGGAGGCGGCTCCAACGCGATGGGCCTCTTCCATCCCTTCCTCGATGATCCCGTCCGTATCGTAGGTGTTGAGGCCGGCGGACTTGGCGTTGACACCGGAAAGCACGCCGCGTCTCTGACCGGCGGAAATCCAGGCGTGCTGCATGGAAACCGTACCTACCTGCTGCAAGACGCGGATGGGCAAATACAGGATGCGCATTCCATCTCGGCCGGTCTTGATTACCCCGGGATCGGGCCGGAGCACGCCTGGTTGTTCGACCAGCAGCGAGTCGAATATGTCTCTGTGACCGACGCGGAAGCGCTCGACGCTTTTAAGCTTTGCTGTGAGACGGAAGGCATCATCCCGGCGCTTGAACCCGCACATGCCCTTGCCCACGTCGCCAAACTTGCGCCCACCATGAGCGCGGAGGAAATCCTCGTCATGAACTTATGCGGCCGCGGAGATAAGGACATCTTTACAGTCGCTGATGCGCTGGGAGTTAATTTATGACGGCGGCTTCAGCGACGGACCGCTTGGGCGCGACCTTTGCGGGCCTTAAGGCTTCTGGCCGGGCCGGGCTCGTTACCTTCATTACTGCGGGGATCCTAGTCCGGACATTAGCCAGGAAATATTTAACGGACTCCCCGCGGCGGGCGCCGACATTATTGAACTTGGGATGCCCTTCTCGGATCCCATGGCAGACGGTCCGGCTATTCAAGCCGCAAGTCTGCGCGCGTTAGCCGCCGGTGCTTCGCTTGCTCGAACACTCGAGATGGTGCGGGCTTTCCGAAAGCAAAATGACGAGACCCCGGTCATCCTCATGGGTTACTTCAACCCGATCTATCAGTATGGATCTTCGCGCTTCGTCACCGACGCCGCTTCCGCAGGTGTTGATGGTCTGATTCTGGTTGACCTTCCGCCTGAAGAAGATGATGAACTGTGCGATCCCGCACGCATCGCAGGGTTACATTGGATCCGACTGGTTACCCCCACGACCCATCCAAGTCGTCTTGCGACGGTCCTTAGAAATAGCAGCGGCTTTGTGTATTACGTCTCCATTGCCGGCATCACAGGCACCCAATCCGCTACAGCGGGCTCCGTGGCCGACGCCGTCAAACGTATCAGGAATGCTACCGCACTTCCTGTAGGGGTGGGCTTCGGAATCCGCACCCCTGAGCAGGTCCGTGAAATCGCGGCCGTCGCTGATGCGGTAGTTGTAGGTTCCGCTATCGTGGACACAATAGAAAGAAATCTCGAAGCTCCGAATAGCGATTCCTCTCAGGTGACCCGCGAGGTTCTCTCCCTTGTAAGCGATCTCTCTAAGGGAACTGCACGCTAAGTTACATCCTAAGTACAGCCTAAGTTACAGCCGCTCCAGAAGCGTCTTGCATCGCGAGGCAATGCTTCCGTCCTCATGATCGCGCAGGTCGTCAAGGATTTCGCGTGCGGCCTCGAGGTCGCCTATCTGCAGGTAAGCCTCCGCTAGATCGAGTCGCGCTGCAGGATCGTCATCTTCATTGACAAGCATTTCACCGCTCTCTGGACGGGAAATGTCTAAATCATACGCTGCAGATTCTGCGTCGATTTCTGTATTGGTATCGGCCATCTCGGCCTGCGGCGACTCTGCGGGGATATTCCCTGAGCGATTGGGTAAATCCAGCGCGTCCAGCTCAAAATCGATGCCATCATCAAATTCCGACGTTACGCGGTTATCTCCCGTGGCAACCGAAGACTTATCTTCTTTCATGTCCGGAGCGAGAGCGGTATCCGCAGATCCTACACCCACATCAAAGGCGAGATCATCCATGTCAATCGCCGCACGCTCACGCTCAGCCGTTGAGGCGACTCCTTCTTGTTCCGAACCGGCCGTACCTGCCATTCCGTCAGGCACCGCCTCCTCAGGCTCGAATTTGTCCGCCAACGCTGCTGCTTTATCCCCTACCGATGTTTTAGCGTATAGGCTCTCAAGATGCGCCGATTCCGGTGAACCCTCCTCGACGCTTGTCTTCAGTTCACCAGCGAGTTTTGCAAATTCCGCGGATTTTCCAAGAGACTGGTAAACCTCTAAAAGCTTTAATTTAAGATCTGCGCGATCCGGTGACCGAGAGATTGCATGGCGCAATGTTTCCTCTGCCTGGATTCCTCGACCATACGCTAGGAATATTTCGGCCTCTGTCAGCGGATCAACATCATCGCTGTTGACAGCAACTCCCCGCTGGGTTTCGATCTCGGTAACGAAGCCGGCGCCGACGCTGTCCGCTGGAGCCGGAGCCGGTGATACCGTTGGCATCTGCTCCTCAACACTTGGCCGGTGGGCGAAGAGAGAGCGCCTATTCTCGCTGCCGCCTCGATCCGCCTTTCGGCCACGGGAAGAGCGTGCGGTGCTTCGACGCCGCAAACGTAACAGTATCCAGACCAAAAGAAGTAATACACCAGCGCCAACCAAGAGGCTAACATCCAGCCCGAACAAACCCGTTGACCCTCCCGGTTGCGTAAGCCAACCATTGAGGAGTGCAACACCCCCCGCAAACACCGCCGCCGCATTGTGGCTAAGCCACTCGAGGGTGCGCCCGGGCTCTTGCCACGGCGGCGGAATTACCGGCTCCGATTTTGCGGCATCCACAGCTTTTGAGGCACTAGTCGACGCGGTTCCCTGGTTCATCGAGGGCGCGGTCGCTACATCAGATGCCTTCGCGCTGACACCAGTATTGACCTCCGGCGGCACAGCCACACTCCGGGCAACTTTCGCCTGCGCATCAAGCATTGCTTCCTGCGCAGTGAGCATCTGCTCCAACTGCTGCTGAGCCCTCGCCAGTTGCGTCTCCTGCAGCTCAATAAGGTTTACGGTTTGCTCAAGTTGCTCCTGCAATAAAACGATTTGCTGGTTAAGCGTCTCGTTCTCTACTTCTTTCGCGCCAAGCGCCTCTTCTATTAATACAAGTCGATTGCTTAAGGCTTCAATCGCCTCGCGTTCTGCTCCCGCGTTTGAGACCTCGACCGGTTCGTTACCTGCACCCTCTGAATTCTTAGGGGCATTTTCGGAGAGGGCCAAGTTGACATCTGCGACGGATCCCAAAGACGCTTCCGCTTGCAATGCACTTGCGGGTGACACAATCCTAAGCACGTAATCCATTCCCGGCGCGTCGGCGACGCTCTGATCCTCCCCGGGCGCCTCGACCGAGGTCCAGCGCGCTGCGCTGGTCACCCCCTCGGGATTGGCCTGTCGATGCAACCAACTTACGAGATGACTCTCGTACACGGCGGCGGAACTTTCCGCGTCCGTTGTCTTCATGAACCGCTCAGAAGGGATATGTAGAAATTCTCCCGCCCTCAGAAGATTCATATTCGCATCAATAAATGCCTCCGGGTTATCCTCGAACAACGCAACCATTCGCTGCTTAACGGAAATACCCTCACCGACCTGCACCGAGCGAGCTATTCCCATCAACGTGTCGCCATAATTGATAGGTCCATAACGGTCTCCAGGGTAGATAGAAGCCGACCCCGCTTCAGCCGTCCCTGAGGGGCTAGCGCCCTCGATCGCAGGTGCTTTTGGTGCAGAAAAATCAACGGGATCCAGCATCACGGTGTAATCCCGGAATAGGCGTTGATTTTGATATTGAAAATCGACGAGAAACCGCAAAAATGGAGAGGTCACCGGGCCTTGGGTTGTCAGCGCAATCCGAGGACTGGGGGAAGCTAGGTCCAACTGAAATTCGATATTTGCTAGTTCAGGACTAAAAACGACGCCGGCATCCCGATGCGCTTGCCGAGAGGCTAGCCCGACTGTCACCGCGACATCCAAAGCCTCGTTTTCTGTTTCTATGAAAATCTCAGCCTGCAGCGGCTGATTTAAGGGGGACATCACGCGAATGTCTCCCAACTCCACGGCGTTCGCGACAGCCGAGAGGAGAGCGCAGACGCTCGTTATAAAGAAACCAACTGTTTTTCGCCGTTTACGCTTGAGGAAAGCGCTAAAAATCATGACGCTGAGAGTCTGACCGGTGTCATGATGCCATTATACGCGGGCCCGTGGATAACCCACCATGACCTGGTATCTCGGCAACGATTGAAGGGTCGCTAGCGGGCCGGCAGAATCTCCGCGATCTGGACACTGTTCAGAGCGGCGCCCTTCCGGATATTGTCAGAGACTACCCACATACAAAGGCCCTTCTCACAGGAGATATCCTCGCGGATCCTGCCCACGTAAACCGGGTCCGCATCGGCCGCATCCGATACTGGGGTTGGGTATCCGCCCGCGACACGCTCGTCGATGACCTTTACCCCTGGCGCTTTTTCCAGAAGGTCTCTCGCTTGCTCTGCAGAAATTTTGTCCACGGTTTCAATATGGACAGCCTCAGAATGACCATAAAACACAGGCACACGAACCGTCGTCGGATTCACCGCAATATTTTCATCTTCAAGAATCTTGCGCGTTTCCCAAACCATCTTCATCTCTTCCCGCGTGTAGCCGTTTTCTTGAAAACTATCGATATGTGGGATGACATTAAAGGCGATCTGCTTGGGCATCACGGCGGGATTGATTGGTTTCGCGTTAAGAAGTGCTGCAGTCTGCCCCGCTAACTCCTCTATCGCGCGTCGTCCCGCACCAGACACCGCCTGATAGGTTGCAACGTTTATGCGCTTGATCCCTACCGCATCATAAATCGGCTTTAAGGCCACGACCAACTGGATCGTGGAGCAGTTAGGGTTAGCAATAAGCCCTTCGTGAGCGTCGAGAGCGTGCGCATTAACCTCGGGAACCACCAGCGGTATGTCAGGATCGTTCCTAAAGTGTGAGGTGTTATCGATTACCACACACCCTGATGCAACAGCCTTCGGTGCAAACTCCGCGGACACACTCCCTCCGGCAGAGAAAAAACCGACGGGAGTTTGCGCGAAATCAAAAGTCGCCAGGTCCTGCACGCGCACAGCTTTGCCGCGAAACATAACCACTTTGCCCACCGAGCGCTCGCTCGCTAAGGGGAAAAGCTGAGCGACCGGGAAATCCCGCTGCTCGAGGATTTTGATCATGGTCTCGCCCACCGCGCCCGTCGCGCCGACGACTGCCACATTGATCGCGGTTCCGCCCTTCATCATCTTCACTCCGACAATAAACCTAGCTGTAGCCTGTCACGCGCCGAAATCGGGATAGAGCCAGGGTGCTTCTTTAGCGCGCCTGTTTTCGTACGCTGTGATGTCGCTCTCGTGTTGCAAGGTGAGCGAGATGTCGTCCAATCCTTCCAGAAGACACATCTTCTTGAACTGGTCGATCTCAAACCGGTATACGTTTCCATCTTCCGAGGTCAGCGTCTGCGCCTCGAGGTCAATGTCCATAGTAAACGGCCCTTTCTCTGCATCCCGAGCGAACAACCAGTCCACATCGGCCAAAGGCAACGCTATCGGCAACACGCCATTCTTGAAGCAATTGTTATAGAAAATATCAGCGAAGCTCGCCGCGATCACCGTTCGAATGCCAAAGTCCCGCAGGGCCCAAACCGCATGTTCTCGCGAAGAGCCGCAGGCAAAATTTTCACGAGCAAGCAAGAACGTCCCGGCGCGGTAGGGCTTCTGATTCAAGACGAAGTCTTTGTTCACAGGGCGGTTGCTGCAATCTTCCCCAGGCTCCCCCTGATCGAGGTACCGCCACGCATCGAACAGGTTATCGCCAAAACCCGACTTCTCCACAGACTTCAGAAACTGCTTGGGAATAATCGCATCCGTATCAATGTTGTTACGGTTGATCGGGATCACCACTCCGGAATATCGAACAAATTTTTCCATGTTTAATCCTGTTAGAGCTGATTCGGGTCTACAAAATGACCGGCCACGGCAGCGGCTGCGGCCATTGCGGGGGACACGAGATGCGTTCGCCCTCCGTAGCCCTGTCGTCCCTCAAAGTTGCGGTTCGAGGTTGCGGCGCACCGCTCGCCGGGCTCCAAGCGATCCGCGTTCATCGCAAGGCACATAGAGCACCCAGGCTCGCGCCATTCGAAGCCGGCCTCAATGAATACCTTATCGAGACCCTCTTCCTCCGCTTGCTTTTTAACAAGACCCGAGCCCGGAACCACCAACGCCTGCTTTACGTTGCCCGCCACATGACGCCCTTTTGCCACGGATGCAGCGGCTCTCAGATCCTCAATGCGACCGTTGGTGCATGCACCAATAAAGACCTTATCGATAGCGATTGAACTGATCTTTGTTCCGGGCCGCAGGTCCATATACTCAAGCGCTCGGGACCAACCTTCCCGTTTACCTTCATCCGGTGCATCCTTTGGATTCGGGATTACATCGTCCACGTTAGCGACCATCTCGGGGGAGGTGCCCCAGGTCACCTGCGGTCGGAGAGTGCTGACATCAATGCGATGCTCTACGTCGAACACCGCATCGGCATCCGAGACCAACAGCCTCCAGGCCTGTGCTGCAGTGTCGAACAACTCTCCGGCAGGGGAGAACGGCCTACCTTTTACATACTCGATCGTCTTTTCGTCGACGGCTACGATCCCTGCTCGCGCTCCAGCCTCGATCGCCATGTTGCACAAGGTCATTCGCGCTTCCATCGATGCCTCGCGCACCGCGGACCCGGCAAACTCGATTGCGAACCCGGTGCCTCCCGAAGTCCCAATGTGCCCGATCACAGCAAGAATCATGTCCTTTGAGGCCATGCCTTCAGACAGCGTGCCGTCCAGCGTAACCCGCATATTCTTCATCTTTCGGGCGACAAGGCATTGCGTCGCTAACACGTGCTCCACTTCGGACGTCCCGATCCCAAAAGCTAGCGCTCCTAAAGCCCCGTGCGTTGCAGTGTGTGAATCACCGCACACAATGGTCATGCCCGGCAACGTTGCTCCCTGCTCCGGGCCCACGACATGCACAATACCCTGACGTGGATCCGCCATATCAAATTCAGTGATACCGAACTCTGCACAGTTCCGATCCAGGGTTTCTACCTGCAAGCGCGACACCGGATCATCGATACCCGCGCTTCGATCTGTTGTAGGAACGTTGTGGTCCGCGACCGCAAGGTTGGTTACCAGACGTCTTGGTTTCCGCTGCGCGTCTCTCAGTCCAGCGAAAGCCTGGGCTGAGGTCACCTCGTGCAGCAACTGTCGGTCAATGTAAATTAGTGCTGTTCCATCGTCAGCTTCACGCACCAGATGGTCTTCCCAAAGCTTGTCGTAAAGGGTTTTTCCAGTCATGTTCTGCTCCTTGAGGGCGCGCGATTCTATCATAGGGTGTGGGCCTATCCGACTGGTCCGCTCCACGATTTTGGGTGCTTAAAGGACATACCGATCGCAGATTCAGTGATATTCTCCGGACCAGCAAATCATGGAAAGACCATTGCACTCAAGCTTTCGAGACCTTTTCGGGAACTTCGAATACCACGTCGGTCGCGTCTTACTGCCGCTCGATTCCACTGCCCGCGAGCCCGCAGCGCTAGTCTCGACCCAAGCGGTCTGTCTCGACCTCGCACGACGGGCAGCGCTTGGGATTTTTGAAGCGAATGGCTGCCGTCAACTCGACGATTCGGTAGCGCTTTTCCCCACTCTTGACGCCTTAGGGCGTCTAAAAGCTGAATCGAGACGTCTTGGAAAACTCGATGTGGTGAGTGATGAGTTTTTAGAGGCGCTCGGGCGCGCTACGCTCGACTACTTCAGCGACAAAGATTTGAACGCCTCGCCGGGCCTAGCTTCTACCGGCCCCTTAGAGATGTTTGGACGCAACTGACTATTAGCAGCTCCGGCTCGCCTCGGTTCGGGGTCATGAGCCGCTTCAATCTCCATTTAATTGCTGTTAGCTGCTATAGGTAGTTGCTATGTGTAGTTGCTGCACCTAGATGCTATAGATTCGTGACGCACTTGCATTCGTTAATTGCTAAACGGATCCCGGAATCAGTGGGCCCGGCGTATCCCCTACACCCAGAGCACGGTGCCGCATCAAATGATCGGCAAGTACCAGGGCGAGCATAGCCTCCGCGATAGGAACCGCTCGAATTCCGACACAAGGATCGTGTCGACCGGTGGTAATCACGTCCTCGGGCTCTCCTTCCACATTGACGGTTTTCCCCGGCGTGGGAATGCTCGAGGTCGGCTTCAGCGCCACCGAGATGACCAGAGGCTGGCCTGTCGAGATACCGCCCAACACGCCTCCGGCGTGGTTGCTTAAAAATCCTTGCGGGCTCATCTCGTCTCGATGCTGACTTCCACGCTGCTCGATGCAATCGAACCCAGAGCCCAAAGACACCCCCTTTACGGCGTTGATGGACATCATTGCTCCCGCAATATCCGCATCCAGTCGATCAAAAACCGGTTCGCCCAAGCCTGGCGGAATCCCCTCGGCGCAAACCCTGAGCCGCGCACCGATCGAATCGCCTTCTCGACGGAGGGTGTCGATAAATTGGGCAATCTCATCGAGTTTTGTATCGTCGGGAAAAAAGAATGGATTGTTCGCAACCTGGTCCCAGTCGATGCGATCCGCCTGGATATGACCTATCTGATCCATGCAGCCCCGAATAGAAATACCCGACGCGGCCGCAAGATATTTCCGCGCCACTGCGCCAGCAGCGACTCGCGCCACAGTCTCTCTCGCAGAAGCCCGACCGCTTCCACGATAGTCCCGAAGTCCGTATTTTTTGAGGTAGGTGTAGTCGGCGTGGCCAGGTCGAAACTGCGCCTTAATTTTGTCGTAATCGCGCGAACGCTGATCTTCGTTATCCACCACAAGGGCGATAGGCGCTCCTGTGGTTTGACCCTCAAACACCCCAGACAGGATCGTTACCCGATCGGGTTCGCGGCGTTGCGTGGTGTACTTCGACTGGCCTGGTCGCCGCCGATCAAGATCGATCTGGATATCAGCCTCTGACAATGCAAGCCCCGGAGGGCACCCGTCAATGATGCAGCCGAGTGATGGCCCATGGCTCTCGCCAAAGGTGCTCACTCGAAACACACTTCCAAAAATACTACCCGCCATGAGCGCTCCCTAGCCTCGATCAGGAGCCACTACGCACGCGGCAGAGTGACCCCGCTTTGACCCTGATACTTCCCTTTACGATCTTTATAGGAGACGTCACAACTTTCGTCTCCCTTCAAAAAATACCACCTGTGCCACCCCCTCGTTCGCGTAGATTCTCGCAGGCAGCGGTGTGGTATTGGAAAATTCTAACGTCACGTATCCCTCCCATTCCGGCTCAAACGGGGTGACATTAACGATGATACCGCAGCGCGCATATGTTGATTTGCCAAGACAGATGGTCAGTACGTTCCGGGGAATCCGGAAGTACTCGACCGTCCTTGCGAGTGCGAATGAATTTGGGGGAATAATGCAGCAGTCGCCGCGAAAGTCTACAAAACTGCTTTCGTCAAATGACTTCGGGTCCACAATCGCAGAATTGATGTTTGTGAAAATCTTAAATTCATCCGAGCAGCGGATATCGTATCCGTAGCTGGAGGTGCCGTACGAGATAACCCGTTGCCCATCCACGGAGGACACCTGCTCAGCCTCGAAGGGCTCAATCATGCCCTCGGCTGCCATTCGACGGATCCACCGATCTGACTTAATTGCCACGTGCTTCTTCCCTTTATCTCGCGTCGCTTATGGGGATTCGGTGAGAATGGTTCTCCGAGAGACGTTTTGACCCGCAGCTTGACCCGCAGCTAGGTATTCTGCACCACGATCGATGGAAAGACGTCCGCATAGTTCCTCTTTCTTGCCGCCAATCTACCGGCAACATGTCGCGCAATCTCTCTGTAATTTGCGCTGACCTTGCCGTCCGGGTCGGCAACTACCGTCGGCCGACCACTATCGGCGTCCTCACGAATCCGCATATCGAGGGGAATGCCCCCTAACACGTCTACGCTGTATTCCTCTGCCATCCGACGTCCGCCGCCCTGGCCAAAGATCGCCTCTTCATGACCGCACTGTGAGCACACATGCGTGCTCATATTTTCAACTACCCCCAACACCGGTATCTCCACCTTCTCAAACATCTTCAACGCTTTTCGAGCGTCAAGTAAGGCGATATCCTGCGGCGTCGTCACAATGACTGCACCCGAAACAGGCACCTTCTGCGCCAAGGTAAGCTGCGTATCACCGGTCCCCGGTGGCAGGTCGATAATCAAATAATCGAGATCCTTCCAACGGGTGTCGTTGAGCAACTGCTCCAACGCCTGCGTCACCATAGGACCTCGCCAAATCATGGGGGTGTCCTCATCAATCAGAAATCCGATGGACATGGCCTGCAGTTGATAGCTGATCATCGGCTCAATGCTCTTGCCGTCTGACGATTGCGGGCGACCACTGATGCCTAACATTCGGGGCTGACTCGGGCCGTAGATATCCGCATCCAAGATGCCGACTCGGCCCCCTTCGGCAGCGAGCGCCAGAGCCAAATTCGATGACACGGTCGACTTACCCACGCCGCCTTTCCCCGAGGCGACCGCTATGATGTTTTTTACTCCTTTTATCGGAGTAACGCCCTTCTGAACCTCATGGGCCACCACCTTTGTCTTAAAGCTGATGCTTAAAGTCGAATCACTGCCGGCCTCGCTCGTGACCGCCGAGCGGATGGCCGTTTCCAACTCTGACTCCCATCCTAGCGCCGGATACCCAAGGGTGATTTCTACGGACAACGACCCATCTTCCGATGAGTTGATACTGACCGCTTTAGCCTCGGCAAGCGTAGACTTTGTATGCGGGTCAGAGATTTGGCCGATGGTGTTTGTCAGATTGGTCAACACGGATTGATTCATATTGATGCAAAGATGGCTGGTGAGAACGCGAACGCTATTTTCGATACGTCAAGCGGGCGCAGATGCTACCACACCAGACCATGAATATTTGGTGCATAAGCTATAATTCCGTGCATCGCTGATCCATTTCTACCCGCCGCGGATGAGGAATAGACGCGTTCCCCTGGTCGCAATCGAAAACGACTCCGAGCCTCTCTCATGAACCGGTCTTCTCGCAACATCCTCGCGACCAGCGCCCTACCCTACGCGAACGGCCCGATTCACCTCGGACACCTCGTCGAATACATCCAGACGGATATCTGGATACGATTTCAGCGCTTAAATGGCCATAAGGCGTATTTTGTGTGTGCGGAAGACACCCACGGAACACCCATTATGCTGAAAGCGCGTAGCGAGGGCATTTCGCCCGAGGCGTTGATTTCGCGGATCGCTCTGGAGCACAAAGCGGACTTCGACGACTTTCATATCAACTTTGATAATTACTACTCGACGCACTCAGACGAAAATCGTTACTTCTCCGAGTTCATTTACTCCGAACTTCTGCGCAAAGGCCACATCGAAAAACGGACGATTACTCAAGCATATGACCCTATTGAGAACATGTTCCTGCCCGACCGCTTCATCCGAGGGCAATGTCCCCGTTGTGCGGCACCCGAGCAGAACGGCGACAACTGTGAAGTGTGCGGGGCAACCTACTCTCCAACAGATTTAACCAACCCGATCTCCGTAATTTCCGGCGCCAGTCCAGTTGAAAAAGAGTCCGATCATTACTTTGTTCGACTATCCGACTTTGAGCACATGCTTAGGGATTGGACCGGCTCAGGCCGCCTGCAATCCGAGGTTCGCAATAAGCTGAACGAATGGTTTGATGCTGGGCTCCAAGACTGGGATATATCGCGCGACGCGCCCTATTTCGGATTTGAAATCCCGGATGCCCCCGGAAAATATTTTTATGTATGGCTGGATGCACCAATCGGCTACATGGCAAGTTTCAAAAACTTCTGTACCCGAGAGTCGATCGATTTCGACAGCTACTGGGCGCCTGATTCCGAGGCTGAGCTCTATCACTTCGTAGGAAAAGACATACTTTATTTCCACACCCTCTTCTGGCCGGCCTTACTGCATGGCGCCGGCTTTAGGACGCCTACCGCGGTTTTCACGCACGGCTTTCTAACCATAAACGGTCAAAAAATGTCTAAGTCGCGCGGCACTTTCATCACCGCCCGAGACTACCTCACGCATCTGGATCCAGACTATCTGCGCTATTACTTCGCAGCAAAGCTGAACAATAAAGTCGAGGACCTTGATTTCAATATCGAGGACTTCGTGAGTCGCGTGAATGCCGATCTCGTGGGCAAGGTCGTTAATATCGCCAGTCGCTGCGCCGGCTTCATCGAAAAACGTTTCGGTGGTCGGCTTTCCTCATCGTTGCCGGATGCGGACTTGTTCGAGCAGTTTGTTTCCCAAAACGAAGTGGTCTGCGCCGCTTTCGAAAGTCGTGAATTCTCCCGAGCGATTCGCGAGATCATGGCTCTTGCGGATGTGGCAAACCAGTACGTTAACCGGGAGCAGCCCTGGGTGGTCGCCCGCGATGAGAATAGGAGCGAAGAGTTACAGGCCATCTGCACGCAGGCGCTGAATCTATTCCGCATCCTTATGATCTGGCTCGCACCGGTGGTACCCGGTCTGGCGCAGCGTAGTGCGAAGTTCCTGCGCTGCGCCATAGAGAACGGGGCTACCCTTCGCGAACTGTCACAGCCACTTCTCGATCATCAAATTGGAAGCTTTACGCGATTGCTCGACCGCGTAGATCCACAACAGGCAAATGCCATGCTGGAGACTGCTAAAAACATGCAGAATGAACCCGATACGACAACGTCCGGTCATCTCACGGATGAGCCCATTGATGAGCAGATCTCTATCGAGGACTTCTCAAAGATTGACCTTCGCATAGCGCGTGTGAGCAATGCGGAGCATGTCGACGGCGCCGATAAGCTTATCAAGTTGACGCTGGATTTAGGCGAGGAGACCCGGGAGGTGTTCGCCGGTATCAAAAAAGCATATGACCCCACTCAGCTGATCGGCCGCCACGTGGTCATGGTCGCGAACCTGGCCCCCCGGAAGATGCGCTTCGGGGTCTCCAACGGAATGGTGCTGGCCGCCTCGGGTAAAGACGATAAAGGTGGGGTATTCGTCCTCTCGCCGGACGATGGCGCCCAGCCCGGCATGCGCGTCCGATAACTCGCTGTAAAACCGTGGGACCCTCAAGCGCGCTCCCCTGTCAGCGATCGCTCTTCGACATTCCAGACGACGTCAGTTACCTGAATTGCGCCTATATGTCGCCTCTGCCCCGGGCGTCCTTGCAGGCAGGCATTGATGGCCTATCAAAGAAGAGTCGCCCTTGGCATATCACGGCTCCGGATTTTTTTTCGACATGCGAAGCGGTCCGAACGGAGGCGGGGCGCCTCCTCGGCTCGACAGCGAACCATATCGCTCTGGTCCCATCTGCAAGTTACGGTATCGCGGTCGCTGCTAAAAACATGCGCGCTCAAAAAGGCCAAACGATCATTGTCTTGGCTGAGCAGTACCCCTCAAACATATACGCGTGGCGGAGGCTGGCAGCCGACACCGGTGCAACAATCCGAACTATTGCTCGCCCGGAAGACGGAAATTGGACTCCGGGCATCTTAAACGAAATAAATCAGCGGACTGCTTTCGCCGCGCTGCCCCAGTGCCATTGGACCGATGGCTCGGTGATTGAACTGACCACAGTCCGGGATGCCCTCGACGCGGTTGGCGCAGGCCTTGTCCTTGATCTGACGCAAAGCT
Organism: Gammaproteobacteria bacterium; assembly: GCA_038131525.1. Lineage (GTDB taxonomy): Bacteria > Pseudomonadota > Gammaproteobacteria > Arenicellales > UBA868 > UBA868. The sequence goes on from JAYPPP010000001.1 coordinate 824,388, forward strand.
TAGGCGCAATGCATCTGGATCTGTCGGGGGTACGCCCAGACTTTGCGGTAGCGGCCGCCTATAAGTGGCTGCTGGGCCCCTACTCAACCGGGCTGCTCTATGTTGATCCGAGACATCATGAAGGGACACCTCTTGAGGAACACGCATACCCCAGGAAGAACGCTGTCGACTTCAGGAATCTTGTCGACTATCGAGAGGATTTCGAACCCGGGGCGAGACGTTTCGACGTTGGCGAAATGGCTAATTTCGGCCTACTCCCGGCATTATTAAGCAGCCTGCGACAGATCAACGCGTGGGGAGTGGAACAGATCGCGAACAGTTTATCGTGTCTTACGGATCAGATTGCCGAGCTCGCCCAAGACGCGGGCTATGTCCTAGCGCGAAAGGAAAATCGTGCTCCTCATTTTATTGGCCTTCGGTCGCGAAGCGGGCTACCCGACGATCTGGCAAGTCGCCTGGCCGAGCGCGGCGTCTTCGTCAGCCTACGCGGGGACGCATTGCGCGTGACACCACACCTCTACAACAATAACGCCGATATTCGGAAACTGTTCGTTGAGTTAAGCCGGCTAAGCCTCTAACCCAATAAACAGCAATTAATGAAGTGACAAGCCTTTCCTCATTACTCCCTCAACTGCAGTGCCAGCGATGCGGTTTTGTGTCCTGCGATGCGTACGCACAAGCAATGCAGCACAAGGGCATCCCTGGGGATCGCTGTGCACCAGGCGGCTTCCGTGTGCGTGCAGCGCTAAATGCGGCGCTCGGCAGCGATCACGACAAAATTGATCCCGCCTACGACCACCCAGAACTTCCGACCAAGGTCATCATCGATGAAACTATCTGTATCGGTTGCGCGCTTTGTATAAAAGCTTGTCCTGTTGATGCGATCGTCGGTTCAGGCAAACTTATGCACACGGTTATCGAGGCCGCATGTACCGGTTGCGAACTGTGTCGCCCCGTCTGCCCCGTCGACTGCATAACCCCCGTTGAGCAGCTACCCCCCGACTCCCCGGCCTGGCAGGCCTTAATGCAGAGTTCCGGGCCCACGTTCAGACAGCATTGGCTGCGCCGAGAGGGTCGAGTATCCCTCGATAACTCAAGCACAGGATTCGCTAAAAATAGTCAGTCGAGTTTGCAGGAAGACATTCAAGCGAGCGTCGCCCGCGTGCGGGCAAGGCGACAAAACTCGGGATAGCGCGAATATAAGATGACCCCAGAAACTCGGGCTGTTTTTTTCTCACGCCTAGCGGAGCAAAACCCTAACCCCCAAACCGAGCTTAAGTATCGGACCCGATTTCAGCTGCTGATTGCTGTCATTTTGTCCGCTCAAGCAACCGATATCTCAGTTAACAAAGCGACGCGTACGCTTTTTCGTGTCGCGCCCACGCCGCAAAGAATGCTTGATCTTGGCCTTGACGACCTGAAGCAGCATATACGGCACATCGGCCTTTTCAACAGTAAGGCGACTCATATTCTCGAAACCTCTCAGAAGATTGAAGACGAACACAACGGTCGGGTTCCGAGCACCCGGGCTGCTCTCGAGGCGTTGCCCGGGGTTGGACGGAAAACCGCTAATGTCGTTCTCAATACCGCTTTTGGCGCTGAGACCATTGCGGTCGACACCCACATTTTTCGGGTCTCAAATCGCACCGGTCTCGCCCGAGCTAAGACTATGCTGGCAGTGGAGAAAAAGTTGTTAAAAAACACGCCAGGACTTTATCGGGCACGCGCGCATCACCTTCTCATCCTGCACGGCCGTTACGTTTGTAAGGCGCGAAAACCACTCTGCCAGGACTGCATCGTCTCTGACCTCTGTAGCTATGCGCACAAGTCTTAAGTTGAAATACTTCGCTTCTGTCGTAGTGTTTCGAAGAGCGCCACGCCCGCTGCAACGGCCACGTTAAGACTGGGAAACTTCTCGATAGTCGGAATCTTAAGTAACGCGTCGCAGTGGCGGGCGGTGAGAGGGCGAACACCCCCTCCCTCTGACCCAAATACCCATGCCGTGCGCCCACGCAAGTCAAACTCAAAGATGCTCCGTTCCGCCCGTTCGGAGGCCCCCATGAGCCAAAATCCGGCGGCCTTAATCTGCCCCAGTGTCTGGGACCAATTCCCCAACTCAAAGATATTAAGATGATGGATCCCGCCAGCCGCTACTCTGAGCGCAGCAGGTGTTAGCCCTGCACCCTCATGCGCCGGCAACACGACGGCATCTACGGAAGCGGCGCCGCTGAGCGCAAGCAGGAACCGAGATTTCGAGGATCTTCAAGCCCATCCAGAATCATCATGGTGGCATTAGGAGAGCAATCTCCAAGCCAATCCTTGAACTCTGCAAGGCCGAGCGTTGGCGCTCTCGTCAGCAAGCCCACAATGCCCTGATGACGCACCCCGCCGGCGAGTTGATCCAAAACATCTTTGCTCGCTTGGTGCAGTCGAACGCCTGCGTTACTTGCGCGCGAGAGTACGGCGTTGAGTCGCGGGTTTCCTCCAGATCTTTCGTGGACAATCTCCGCTATCCCTCGATGACCACTTTTAAGTGCCCCCTCTACCGCATGGATTCCACATAAGACCGCCGGAGTATCGGAACGCGACTTCGACATAGATTTAGCCCTTGTTCGAACGTAAGGGTCGGCGTGACCGACCCTTTTTTGAACGCCTCGACTGTCCTTGGCGCATAAAGTCCACGCGGCCCAGCTCAATATCCGCAGCGGCCACCGTCACGACGATCCGATCGCCAAGGCGTATCGATTCTCCCGTGTGACGGCCCGAAAGTGTAAGAAGCTCTTGATTGAATTCATAGTAGTCATCCCCTAGGTTAGAGACATGCACTAATCCGTCGATGGGCATACCCTTCAATGTAACAAAGACGCCAAAAGGCGTAACGCTTGAGATAACACCTTCAAAACTCTCACCCAGGCGATGATGGATAAATTCTGCTTTCAGGCTGGCCATGATCGCGCGCTCCATCTCTTCGGCCATGCGTTCCGTTTTTGAACAATGGGCAGCAATGCCTTCGAGCACTGCCGCGTCGGGCGCAAACGACTCTCCTCCGCTCAGTCCTAGACGGGATTTCAGCAAACGGTGCACCACCAGATCTGGGTATCGCCGGATGGGCGACGTGAAATGCGTATAAACGGCAAAGCCAAGAGCAAAATGACCGTGCGGTTGGGCGGTGTAGCGCGCTTGCGACATACAGCGCAGAATCAGCATCTCGACCCCCTGGTACCCATCCCCTTTTTTGCGCAGCGCCCGAAGGCATGCCGATAGATCAGCGCCCGCTGGCGACTTCCCACCGCCAAGAGGCACGCCGAAAAGACTGAGAATTCGGCGAAGTCCGGCGATATCTTGCGCATCCGGAGCGTCGTGAACGCGGTAGATCCCCGGAGCCTCGGGCTCGCTGCCTAATAACTCGGCTGCGCATACATTAGCCGCGAGCATTGCTTCCTCTACGATCTGTGTAGAACGCCCCCTGGGTTCGCTCCAGCAGTTATCAATCCATCCGTCTTCCCGATAGCGGATCTTGGCCTCCGGGAACTCAAAATCCACGCTGCCCTCACGTTGTCGTTTTGCAAAAAGTAGCTCGGCAACCTGAGCCAGGGCCTCAAGATTTGTCAGAACCTCTGGCGGGCCGTCTTCGGTTCCCTCATGATCCCCTGAAAGAAACCGAGTCACTTGCGGGTAGGTCAGTCGGGCGGCTGAGCAGATTGTCGCCTCGACAAACTCGCTCGAAAGAATATCGCCCATGGAGCTGATTTCCATCCGACAGACAAAGGCCAATCGATCTTCGTTCGGGCGCAGGGAGCAAAGATCATTAGATAGACGCTCTGGAAGCATCGGAAACACACTATTCGCGAGATAGAAGGAATTTCCCCGATCTCTCGCGTCGAGGTCTAGCGCGCTTTCCGCCTCAACCCAATATGAAACGTCTGCAATTGCCACATCGAGACGGAACCGGTCATTCTTGAATTCGCAATAAAGCGCGTCGTCAAAATCCTTCGCTGTTTCCCCATCAATCGTGACGAACGGTGTCCCCGTCATATCCAGTCGATGTGTTCCTTGTCCTTGGCTAAGTTTCCGCTCGAGCGCGTCGACCCGCACAGGATCGAGGACGTAAGGGACGGTTGACAGCCCCTGCTGCTGAGCGAGACGCTCGATCAGGAGTGTCACCGCTCCGGCATCCTGCAGGCGCCGGGTGATCCGCCCAAGCATTTGTTGGTCGTAAAAGGGGTGCGACAGTCGTTTCACCAAGACCATTTCGTTCGGCCTGGCGCCAAGCGTGTCTTTTTGATCGATGAAGAGATCCCCCGACTCATACCGCTCTTCAGGCCGTACCCATCCACCTCCCGTGCTTCCCTCAAAACGCCCAAGGACCTGCTCTTCCGACGGCACCAACACGGCCAACACGACGATTCCGGAGTTAGCGCGCCCTCGCCCGCGGCGCAATGTACACAACACGCGATCTCCGGGGAGGATGCGACGCACCTGACGCGAAGCCAGAACGTACTCCTCATGGGAATCTGCCTTCATCACCAGCTTTCCTCTCTCCGCTCGCGAAATGACTCCCACGCGCAATGTGGAATTTTCATCAATTGAGTAATGGTCCGCGCTTAGTTCGAGAACGATTCCCGACTTCACGAGGTGCGATAAACCACTCAGCCAGTCGGAGGCTGTCTTTTCTTTAATACCGATAGAGCGCCAGAGCGTCTCGCGAGAGAGCGTACCGGCGTTCATGAGCGCGGTGATAATGCGGGCCTCTCGCTGCGCCGACTCGGGGAGAATGGAAAGATTGCGTGAGGTCACCAATGGATCATACCCGACCATTGAGGCTCTAATTGATTGACAACACGGACCCCAGTGGGTAATGTTCGCGACCTCAAACTGCCCAGTGACACGCGCACCAAATCGTTGGTGCGGACAATCCTTTGCCGAGGTGGCGGAACTGGTAGACGCGCTAGCTTCAGGTGCTAGTGGGGGTAACCCCGTGGAGGTTCAAGTCCTCTCCTCGGTACCATTTCCGGACTTCAACACAATCTGGTTTCGGCCACGTGCTTTAGCCTCATAAAGCCCCTCGTCCGCAATACGCATGAGCGTTACTGCATCGGTCGCACCGTCCGAGTATTCAGCAGCCCCAAAACTCGCGGTCACCGCCAAGGAGTGATCCGCCACCTGCACCGATAAGCTCTCGACAGCGCGCCGCAACCGCTCCAGGAAGGTTGCGCTGTCCCGGGCGTTGGTATCCCTCAATAACAACGCAAACTCTTCACCGCCGTAACGCGCTATCACATCGGTATCACGAACGGATTTACTGAGGCAGCGTCCGATCTCCGCCAGTACCGCATCGCCCGCTAGGTGACCGTAGACATCATTAATTTGTTTGAAGTGATCAAGATCAATAATGCAGGCAACAAAAGGACTCTTTTGGCGTTGAAATAGCGCGATCCAGTCATCGAGCGTTTGATCAAAAACACGCCTATTCTTTAGCCCCGTGAGCGGGTCATGCGTAGCCAAACGCTCCAGTTCTCGCTGCGCTTTCTCTCGCTCCCTTACTTCTCGCGCCAAATTCTGGTTCAGATCAGCGAGGGTTTTGGACTGGCGGGTTTCGGCTATTGTTCTTCCGGTCAATGTCAGCATAAATGCGCAAAATACGGCGAGCAGCAGCAATCCCCCCTGCAAAACGATCCACGGGATGAGGGACCGCTCCCCGGAGAAAAACCCCGCCTCGGGCCAGATTTCCAAACGCCAAACTCGGCCACCGATATCCAGCCGTTGGGATGAGATAAGCGTCGCGGCGGGCGCTGGCTGGCGAAATGCTGCAACAGCGGCGCCCTGACCCCGGTCATCGACACGGAGGGCGGCAAGAGGATGGACCTGGCCTTCGTCTGAGACATCATAGAGATAACTAATCGTGTTTTTGATTTCGAGCCCCTGTTGGGCTGAGCGGATTAAGTCACCGATCCGAAAGACACCGACCGCGAAACCTGTGAGTTGCGTTTGACGCTGCTCGATGGATTCCGGAATGACCTGGGTCTGATATACGGGTAGAAAGACAAGAATCCCCGCCTGCGACTCCGTTTCCTGAACGAGCGTTATGGGTGCGGTCGCCACCGGGCGACCTCCGTCACGAGCCTCGTCCATGGCCATTCGTCTGGCCGGATTCGAATAAACGTCAAACCCGAGCGCCGCCTTGTTCGTTTCATAAGGCTCGATAAATTGCACAACGACATACTTGTCTCGAGGCCCTGCCTGCACAAGCTCTCCGGTGTTTGACCGCTCGCGAAAGGAGAAGTTCGGGTAACCCCTCGCGCGCATAGCCTCCTCCATAACGCCTCGCTGGTCTGCCGTGACCACGGGGTTAAAAGACAACGCTTGAACACCGGAAAGTCTTGATAGATTCTGGGACACAAACTGCCTGAATTGACTTGAAGTTATCTCCCCTGGGCCGCCCCATAGTGCGGTCGTGCCAATAAATCCTCTGATGCCGTAGAGGTTTTCCATGTATGTCGCCCATTGCTTATCAAGCGACTCTGCAATGATTTGCACGCGAGCATGGAACGACTCTTCAAGGTCTTGCTCCTCTTGACTTTCGGCCCAAAAAAAAATGGTCGTCACCGCAATTAATGCGCCTACCAAAGGCGGCGTAATGCGCCATCGCCTCCAGCCCCAGCTTTCGACTGGAGACCCCCTTAGCGCAAACAACACCGGTACAAATACGATCACCCCAATGCTGTTTCCGACCCACCAGTTAAGCCAATGAAAACCAATCTCCTCCGCGGTAATGGCGTTCGCGGCAAAAAGACCAGTAACGCCAACACTAGCCCCCACCGTGGAGACCAGGAATCCCGCAACCAAGACAAAACGAACGATGCTGAGGGGTGTTGTGAGCTCAAACGGCAACCCGTCTAACTTGACCAAGGCAAACCGCCCCAATAGGGCCTGAAGGGAGGCCCCAGCCGCTATGGTCGCGGGAAGCAATAAGTGGGAAAGATCAAAGGCGCCGACTGCACCGGCTTTCGGCAGCCACAGGCTGGCGGCGAAGGCGCCAATAAAAACCCCGGGCCATAGCCGATAACTAAATAGCATAAGACCCGCAAGTGCGATCCCGGCCCCAGGCGAAACCGCGGCAGCGTACCCGGGGGGTACCGTTAGGGGCGCTGCCCACTTTGCGGCTAGAAAATAAAGGGCGGCGAGAACCAGAGCTGCGCGAGCAGTTCTAAAGGTCGAAAGCTGGCCAGTCACGACGATAGGCTACCACGAGTAGGGCGGGAGTCATCTCCGGGTAAACCCTAGGCCAACAGCGAGGCATGCCGAACCGCAATAAGTGATGCTCGGACGAATCTTAAAATGACAAACCCGCATCGAAAGGCCGAATTGTGCGCCCGTCGATGGGGATCAGATAATCTTTTTGCGCAGAATCTTTATCAGCCGACGGCCATTGGATACAGGTTACGCCGAGCCGAAGGGGTCCCTCAGAACGAGGGTTTCCTCCCGATCTGCACCGGTCGAGAGGATATCCACAGGGACATCCAGCAGAGCTTCAAGCCGTTCTACATATTTTCGAGCCGCAGCGGGAAGATCGTCGAGAGAGCGACTGGCACGAGTGCTCTCCGACCAACCGTCCATCGTTTCGTAAACCGGCTCACAGGCCGCAAGACTCTCAGAATCCCAAGGCGGGCTGTCTATGATGTCCCCATTCAGGGAATACCCGGTGCAGATTTTGACTTCGGGAAGCCCGTCGAGCACATCGAGCTTTGTGACACACAGGGAGTTGACGCTATTCAGCCAGCACGCCCTGCGGGCCAGCACCGCGTCAAACCAGCCGCAACGCCGAGGGCGTCCCGTGGTAGCCCCAAACTCGTGCCCTTTTTCTGCCAAATGTGCGCCGCTTTGATCAAACAGTTCGGTTGGGAATGGTCCGGAACCCACACGGGTTGTATAGGCCTTGACGATACCCATCACGGTATCAAACATGAGCGGGCCGGCACCACTGCCGCACGCTGCCGCTCCCGCGGTGGTATTTGAAGAGGTTACAAAGGGATACGTTCCTTGATCAATATCCAACAACGTTCCCTGGGCGCCCTCAAAAAGAATGTTCTCGCCGACAAACTGCGATAAAGCCTGCGAGACATCGCCAATCATCGGGGCCAATTCAGAGGCCCATCGCTCCACCATCACCGCGACCGAATCCAGATCCAGCGCTTTAGCCCCAAAACGCTCAGTCAGCAGAAAGTTATGGTACTCCAATAGGGCTGAAACCTTCTCCATACAACTGCTCCGGTTAAGGAGATCGCCAACACGGACGCCTCGTCTCGCGACTTTGTCTTCGTACGCAGGGCCAATTCCTCTGCCCGTGGTACCTATCGCGTTGTTCCCCCGAGCGCGCTCTCGCGCCTGATCCAGTTCGACATGGCTCGGCAGAATGAGCGGGCAGGCTGGGCTGATGGTCAATCGTTGCCGCGCATCAATCCCGGCTTCGCTTAAAGTCTCTAACTCAGCAATCAACGCGTCCGGCGCAACCACGACGCCGTTCCCGATCAGGCATTGAACGCCGGGGCGGAGGATCCCCGACGGCACAAGATGAAGAACCGTTTTCTTGCCGTCGATGACCAGCGTATGGCCAGCGTTATGCCCCCCTTGGAAACGTACAACCGCCCGACATTGTGCGGTGAGAAGGTCGACGATTTTTCCTTTACCCTCATCCCCCCATTGGATACCAAGCACAACGACATTCCTGGACATAGGCTTTCTTTCGCTCTCTCTCAGCAAATAAGTGGGTGACGCTAGCTTTAGAGGAACTCAGAACCGCGAGTGTCCACCCTTACTAGAGCGTCACGACCGAACTATGGTTAGAAGCGCGAGGCCGATCACCACTGCGGCCACCCCCGCGATCCTTAACTGCCGATCATCAAAAAACGTGAGGGCGGCGACCAGTCGCCGGAAACGCCCTGGGCTGACGAAAGGAATAATCCCTTCGATGACCAGCACTAGGGCCAGCGCGGCGAAAAGGTCCTGCCAATCCACCGATCGATTTTAATCGACTGGGGCTGGGGATGCCTGCTTAAAGTAACGGAAGAACTCCGAATCGGGCTCAATAACGAGAAGGTTGTCCGGGCTTGCAAAGGTGGCGCGGTAGGCGTTCAAACTGCGGTACATCCGATAGAACTCACGGTCACGATCAAACGCATCTGCATAAATCCCTGTTGCCTCGGCATCGCCTTGACCCTTGACCTGCTGCGCCTTCTCCCTAGCCTCAGCGAGGATAATGGCCCGTTGACGATCAGCATCCGCCCGAATTATCTCGGCTGCCTCAGCACCACGGGCGCGGAGGTCTTTCGCGACGCGGGATCGCTCCGCCTCCATTCTCTGGTAGACCCGCTCGCTAATACCGGGATCGAGATCCACCCGCTTTAACCGGACGTCGAGCACTTCAATTCCGAGCGAGGCGACTTCAGTATTCATAGCCTCGCGCACCACGTCCATAATTTCAACGCGGTCCCCTGATATCACCTGCTGCACCGAGCGATTACCGAATTCACTACGCAGTGCATCGTTCACACGCTGAGCGAGTCGGTTTCGCGCATTAGCTGCCAGACCCCCCAGTCGTGTGTAGTAACGTGCCGCGTCGGTAATTCGCCACTTGACGAAAGAATCCACCACGAGATTCTTTTTCTCACGCGTCAGGTATAACTCGGGATCGGAATCCATGGTCTGCACGCGAGCGTCAAAATACCGGACGTTATTAATCAAGGGCGCCTTAAAATGCAGGCCGGGACTATCGTTCGATCTGACGATTTCACCGAACTGGAAGATGATCGCCTTCTCGCGCTGATCTACGAGGTACACAGAAGACAAGCCAAGCGTCACGGCAATAACCAAGACGACAATAGAAATCAATGCTTTACCGCTCATTGGGTCAAACTCCTTAGTCGACTGGAGCGTTCTTCGCGCGACCCTGATCCTGATTCATTCAGAACCTCTACGCTCGAGAGGTCGTTCTCACTGCCGGGAATCCTCGCGCTGCCCGCTGAATTTCCGCGATTTTTAATGAGCTGATCGAGTGGGAGGTACATGACGTTATTGCTGTTACCGCTTTGGTCGATCATCAGCTTGGTCGAATTGCCGTACACCGATTCGAGCGCATCGAGATACAGGCGATCCCGAGTAACCTCAGGGGCTTTGGCGTATTCGTCCAACACCTGTAAAAAACGTGAGGCTTCACCGCGGGCCGCTGCGACCACGCTAGCCTGATAAGCCGCCGCCTCTTGCTCTAATCGCGCGGCAGCGCCCCTCGCACGCGGGATAATGTCATTCTGATAAGCCTGCGCCTCGTTCTTGAAACGCTCCTCATCCTCTCGCGCCTTAACTGCATCATCAAACGCCGCTTTCACTTCCGCAGGAGGCTGCGCGTTCTGCATCTCTACAGCCTTGATGTTGATGCCGGTGTCATAGCGATCCAATATATCCTGCAGCAAGGTTTTTGTCTCTTGCGCGATCTCGGCACGTCCGCCGGTGATTGCAAAATCCATCGTATTTCGCCCAACGATTTCACGCACCGCGCTCTCGGTCGCGCCTCGAACAACAGAATCATTGGCCTCGGCCACGTTGAACAGAAGCTCGCGGGGGTCCTTGATGTCGTACTGCACGGCAAAGTGGATGTCGATGATGTTCTCGTCAGCCGTTAACATCAGGGCTTCTCGCGGCACCCCTGCCACCTGACTTGACCTGGCGTTCGTCCGGTATCCGACCTCTACGGTCCGGATTTGCTGTACGTTCACCACATCCACCGATTCGATCGGATACGGCATGTGCCAACGAAGGCCGGCTTCTTTTACCGCTTTATAAGCGCCAAAACGCAGCTCGACTGCCTGCTGACCCTGTTCTACGACATAAAACCCCGTAGCGAACCATAACCCGATCAAAATCACGACGATCGGACCCACGGCCTTCGAACTCAGACTGGGCATCTTGCCGCCGCCACGTCGTCCGCCAGAGCCGCGACCGCCAAACAGGCCGCTGAATTTCTTCTGAATATCCTTCAGGACTTCATCTAAGTCAGGGGGTTGATTCTGGCCATTTCCCTGGCCCCACGGGTCCTTGTCATCTGAACCGGGCTGATTCCACGGCATTGAGTACTTACCTCTCCATTGAATTCACAGCAACTAAGGAAACTTCTTCGAAATCTCCTTTATCTGCCTCGGATTTTATCACGTCCACCGGGTTCTTCTTGTTTAAGCTTCCTTCACGGTCTCCCAAATGACTTCCACCGATTTCATCGGCAGCCCAGAAACGGGGCTCAAAGTCCGGATGCTGCTCGATTCGACCAATAGTCGCTCCGTCGGCACGGCATCGTATAACCAGCACATCATTTAACCCCGACGCCTCATCGAGCACATGGCAAACACTGAAGATAAACGCGCGAAGTCGACCGAGCATTGCGGGTAAGAAAATGGTGACCTCTCGGCTTGTCTGCGTCAGTACGAGCGACAGCTCTCGGAGGAGCGCCGAAACCCCGTCTCCGGTAACGGCGGAGACTCGAACCGTTCGCTCACCGCCTATAGCATCCCGGACCAGGCCAAAAGGCCTTCCACTGAGATCCACTTTGTTCCGAACAAAAAGACAGGGAATGTCCCCGGCATTGATCTCGGTGAGTACTGAATCCACGTGTGTCTCCCGCTCGCGGACGTCAGGATCATTGTCGTCCGAGACCCGTAGCAACAAGTCGGCTTCCGACACTTCCTCCAGGGTTGACATAAATGCCTCGACCAGCGAGTGAGGCAATCCGCTAATAAAGCCGACGGTGTCCGATAGGATCACCGGCCCGAAGCCCGGCACCTCCAGTCGACGCATTGTCGGATCTAGGGTCGCGAATAACTGGTCGGCCGCAAAGACCGCCTCTCCCGCGAGCTGGTTAAACAGTGAGGATTTTCCAGCGTTGGTATAGCCCACAATCGCTACGGTAGGCACTCGTGCCCGGGTCCTCCGCTGCCGTCGCACGGTGCGCTGTGATCTTACTTTCTCAAGCCGGCGCTGTAGATGGCGGAGTCGAATACCCAGGAGTCGTCGATCCGTCTCAAGTTGCGTTTCCCCAGGGCCCCGTAGGCCAATTCCACCGCGCTGGCGCTCCAAGTGAGACCAGCCTCGGACAAGCCGCGTGGATAGATGCTTCAACTGCGCGAGTTCCACCTGCAACTTTCCCTCGCTGGTCCGCGCTCGAAGCGCAAAAATATCCAGGATTAACCGCGTACGATCAATCACGCGGCATTTCACGATGCTTTCTAGATTACGCTCCTGAATCGGGGAAATCGACTGATTAAAAATAACCAGGTCAACGTTTTCGCTTTTGACCCGCTCGGCGATTTCAGCGGCCTTACCGGCTCCAACGTATCGTCCCGCATCGGGATACCCACGTGTCGCGCCGATCCAGCCGACCACCTCGGCTCCTGCCGATACGGCGAGGCCGTGAAGCTCTTCGACGTCCGAGTCGACTACTCTGCCGCGAGCCCTCTGATGCACGAGAAGTGCACGCTCGACCGTGCGGGCCGTAGACAGCGACTCAGTCAATGCGCTCCGCGCTTTGAATGCACTTATCTTTCAAAAGAGACCCCGCACAAGTTATGACTCCCGCTAAATTTGAAAGGTTTTCAAAGGTGTCCAGCAAACACCTTTCATGCGGGCGCGTTTCCGATTCGTCGGCGCGTGAGGAGTCCGATGCGTCGTCAATCTGCGTCTCGGCCTCGTCGCTGCCATACGGTACGCGAACCGGTCGGGTTGGGACGATCGTAGAGATCGCATGCTTATAAATTAATTGACTAACGCTATTTCGAAGAAGTACGACGAATGGATCAAAGGATTCGACCTGACCCTGCAACTTAATTCCATTCACCAGATAGATCGCTACTGGAATACGCTCTCTGCGAAGAATATTTAGGAAAGGATCCTGAAGCGCCGCTGCGCGCTGTTGGTTCATAGCTGTTCCTCCTTGTCCTGAATTGGCTGCCCCTCTAACGGAGGCATGCTGCCTGTAGCCCTTCGCTCTGTCAGCCCAGAGCAAATGCAACCCGTAAGATTAAGAGGATTACAAGCTCAGACCTGTTCAGGAGATCAATTTTTTAGTTGTAATAATTTAATTGGCCGACACAGTAAATTTAAGTCCCGTTTTTTAAGATTTCAAGCCCAGCTTTTATACCGATTTATGCCAATGTATGGGAGCGCGTGTTCGCTCTTGCCCAAGTCGTCACATAGTGCAGAACATGATCAGCAGTTGATGGGTTGGTCCCATCAACCCAGAGGACTCCCCTTTCGTTCCGTAACCAGGTGAGCTGTCGCTTGGCCAGACGACGTGTACTGGTCAGGACATCCTCTCGCATCTGTGCGAACTCGACCTCGTTTTCTAGATATGCCCAAATTTGTTGATAACCAACGCTTCGCATCGCAGGGCTTTCCCGAGCATCTGGGTATTGGCTTCTCAGGTCGCGAACCTCGTCAACAAAACCTAAATTCAACATGTCCGTAAGCCGGGTTTCGATGCGCCGATGCAATAAAGCCCGTGAGGGAACATTGACCGCAATCTTCAAGGCGCTTATGCCGTCAGCCAGCAGACCGTTCACAGTCTTTTGATCCGCTACAGGTTTCCCGGTGAGCATATTGATCTCGATCGCGCGCATTATCCGCTGCGCATCGTTCGCATTAATCCGCTGCGCAGCCATTGGGTCGATCTGACTCAGCTGGGTATAAAGCGAACTCAGGCCCTTAACCCGCACGGTGTCGCTGAGCGAGTCCCGAAGATCCGGATCTGCCGGCGGTAACTCCGGCAGGCCTTCCAGCAGCGCGTTAAGGTAGAACATCGTTCCGCCTACCAGCACCGGAATTCGTCCCGCCCGCAAACTCTGGAGCACAAGCTCTCGCGCATCCTGGGCGAAGTCCGCGGCTGAGTAGGGTTCGTCGATGGCTCGTACGTTCACAAGTGCATGCGGAAACTCTTCAAGCACGTCCTGGGTAGGTTTAGCGCTCCCGACGTTCATGCCGCAATACACCTGACTGGAATCTACGCTGATCAGGTCCACGTCCAGCGTACGGGCTAAATGCAAAGCAAGCGCCGTCTTCCCGGACGCGGTGGGGCCAGTGATACATACGACGCGATCACGCAAGGGGCTGGTGATCATGATCCAGGGAGGGTTAAAGTCTGGCCCACCGTCAGCTTATCCGATGCAAGACCATTTGCGTCACGTAACGCTGCCACCGGAACATTCATCCGGGCCGCAATCACAGACAGCGTGTCGCCTGACCTCACGATGTACTCCCCCAGTCTCAAATCCCCATGGGGACATCGCGTATCAATTTTGCAGTAGCCTAACAGCGCTCGATACAGAGCACCTGCCAGGCGCTCCTGGTACATACGATCCTTCAGCGCTCTCTCTTCAGACCGGTTGGTCATGAACCCGGCTTCCACCAATACCGCCGGGATATCAATGGCCTTTAGTACAACAAACGCTGCGCTCTCCACACGCTCGCTATGAAGATCACCCACCTGACCAAGCTCATTCAGCAGTTCGCGTGCCAGCTTCCTGCTCTCTTTAACCTTCCAGTCAATCCCCATATCCAGCAATGCTTCCCGGACCACGGGTTCACGCCTGCCGATGTCCACACCGCCAGCGAGATCAGACGCATTTTCACGCTCGGCCAGCCATTTACCAAGCTCGCTACCCGCGCCCTTCTCAGAGAGAACAAAAACTGATGCCCCGGAGGCCGACGCTCGTTTGGCAGCGTCCGCATGAATGGAGACGAAGACGTCAGCACGCCTAGACAACGCTAATTGGACTCGATCCCGCAGGCTGATATAAAAGTCGCTCGCGCGCGTAAGTTCAGCGCGGATCGGCTGCTGCGCATTGATTAAGCTAGCCAGTCGGTTGCTGATCTGTAACGCCACTTTCTTCTCATACTCGCCACTCGCGCCAATCGCGCCAGGATCATCCCCGCCATGACCTGGATCGATAACGATCAGATACCCCTCTTTCGTTCCAGCCTCGGGGAGCGGTTGAGTGCTGACTGAGGCGTCGTGAGGCGTAAGGTCGATAACCAGGCGATACGGGTAGGGATCGCGTGGCGCGAGCATAAACGCATGAGCCTCTAACTCTCGAGCAAGATCAAAAACGACTTTAAGATCACCGGAGACAGAGCGCTCCGTGGAAATTCCCAAAACCGGACCCGAGCCTGCCTCTGTCGTGATTGAAGTCATCAAGGTGAGGTTCGGCAGCTCCACTGTCAGACGCTTCGGCGATCCCGCCGTCGCGACTTTGAAAGTCACTTCGTGCGTGAGATCAAAAACAATCCGGGTCCGATCAGGGCCGTGCCACATCCTGAAGCCTGCAACCAGCCCAGACGCCAGAGCGGACCCATTGATCAGCAACAACAGCCCGATGAGGGCGATCCGGCACCGAATCATTCGACGCGCAGGGTTGGACGGTCCTCGCGTGAGGAATACAGGGACAACGTTCTTCCGGTCCCGTTGTAGCGTAGCTCAATCAGATGGTCAGGATCCGGCAGGTACTCTATCGCGCGCTCTGGCCACTCGATAAACAGTACGTTTTTGCCCCCGACTCGATCCCGAAAGCCTAATCCCTCAAGCTCCTGCGGGTCGCTCAACCGATAAAGATCCAAATGATGCACGAGAAATTCAGGCGTGATGTACTCTTCGACGAGCGTGTAGGTCGGACTGACAACCGATTCCATGTTTCCCAAACCCTGAATCACTCCTCGCACAAACGTAGTCTTCCCTGCCCCGAGGTCTCCCTTAAGAAAGATCAACCGAGGTGCCGTGAGCACATCAGCGAAAGCGCGTCCCATTGCGAGAGTACGCTCCTCGTCAACAAGAGGAAACACTTCTGGATCGGAATCAATCAAGGTTCTTGCGCACCTTAGCAAGTCGCTGAATGACGTCACTGGCAACTAGGCCCACCGACCCAACATCGCGGGCGGCCAAGTCGCCTGCAGTGGCATGACACCACACCGCGAGGGTCGACGAATCAAAAGCCGACCATCCCTGACCGCGCAACCCGGCAACGACACCTGTAAGGGTATCGCCCATCCCTGGACTTGCCATGCCTGGATTACCTCGATCACAGACTCTGGTAGCCAGCGCTGGCCCTCCAATCAGCGTGCCGGCCCCCTTCAATATCGTGGTCGATTGGTACCGCGAGACCAGCTCCCCGACCGCCGCGGGCCGGTCGGCCTCAATCTCTCGGGCGCTCACGCCCAGCAAACGAGCGGCTTCGCCGGGATGAGGAGTGAGGACAGCATCATGTGGGCGATCCGTACCCATAGCGAGCAGGTTTAACCCATCAGCATCAATTACTTTAGGTAGTGATGATTCGAGGCATCGCGCGAATACCATTTTGCTCCATGCACTTTGACCCATGCCGGGCCCCACCACCAGAACGTCGATACGTCCTAAAAATCGATCAAGGTCACCGGGGTCGGTGATCACATCGACCATGATTTCAGGACAGTGGCTGGCTACAGCCTCTTGGGCAGACTCATGGCACGCGACGCTGACCTTTCCCGCGCCGCTTCGCAAAGTTGCCTCCGCGCACAACGCAGCCGCCCCTGCCATGCCTTCTCCGCCTCCAACGATACCCACATGTCCAGCCTGCCCCTTATGAAAACTGGGCGGTCGATCTGTCTGGAGCTGACGGACCATAGCAGGGGTTATCATCTCTCCCCAAGGACTCTGCGGGTCAGTATCAAGGTCATCAGTCAACACCTGCCCTACGTAGTCCAGAGCGGGACCCGTCACCAGGCCTCGCTTTAATCCGAGAAAACTGAGGGTTACCTGGGCCCTGACAGCGACCGCACCGACCTTGCCTGTGTCTGCACAGATACCTGATGGCGTATCCAAGGCTAGTACCGGCACGGAGCTGCGGTTTAGGACCTCGATGGCGTTATCGTAGGGTTTTCGCAATTCATCCCGAAAACCGATCCCCAGTAGCGCATCAACCAAGAGATCAGAGTCCTCAAGAACGGCGTTGATATCGGCCGATACTTCTCCAGAGCGCGACAGGTACGCCTGGTAATGTGCCTGTGCGTCAGCCGTCTTCGGCGGGGATACCGCGATCACACGAACTCGATAATCTGCCCGAAGGAGCTCTTCGGCCAGTGCATAGCCATCGCCGCCGTTGTTACCCGAACCACAGAAGATCGTGATTGTGCGGGCGTTGGGCCAGCACTGCCGAATCCGTCTGAGCGCAGCCCGTCCGGCTTTTTTCATCAGGGATTCCGATCCCGGGCGGTCTAAAAGAAAGTTCGTTTCTGTGAGGCGTACCTGCTCAACGCTGTAGACAAAATTCTCGGCTTCGCTCATGAGGATATGATACCGTGATGGCAATCGAGTCCCTGGACGTTTCCCCTAACCTCGACACCCAAATACGAATTTGGGCGGAGGAACTTGGTTTTTCGGCGCTTGGGGTTTCCGATGCTAACCTCTCGGAGTCCGCCCCTTTCCTCCAGGAGTGGCTCCTTAAGGGATGGCACGGGGATATGGAATTCATGTCCCGTCACGCCGAGCTCAGGAGACAGCCGAGCGCGCTATTTTCGGGCGTTAAGCGCGTCATTAGCGTTCGAATGGACTATTGGCCGCAGAACGCGGCGCCGGCCGAAACTGTTCTTGCCGACCGCGAAACAGGCTACATCGCCCGATACGCCCTGGGGCGAGACTACCACCGCACGATGCGCAGGCGACTTCAGATACTCGCTGATCGCATCACCGAACAGGTGGGGGCGTTTCGATACCGCGCATTCGTAGACAGTGCTCCAGTGATGGAGAAGCCACTCGCACAATCCGCCGGGCTCGGATGGATAGGCAAGCACACGAACTTAATTGATCCTGTCCATGGCTCTTGGTTCTTTCTCGGAGAGTTGTATACCGATCTTCCGTTACCCATAAGCCCGCCGGGTCATGATCATTGCGGGACCTGCCAACGCTGTGCGATCGCCTGTCCGACCGGCGCCCTTGATACGCCGTATCAGCTTGATGCCCGAAAATGTATCGCGTACCTCACCATTGAACACAAATCCGCTATTCCCGAGGAATTGCGAGAGGCGGTAGGAAACCGAGTATTTGGGTGCGACGATTGCCAACTCGTCTGCCCCCATAATCGAGATGCCCCACATGGCGAGGACTTATTCGACCCTCGCCATGGCTTAGATGCGCCGCTCCTAACCGCGCTCTTTGCCTGGACGGACAAGGAATTTGACTATTACACCCAAGGGAGCGCTATCCGACGGCTCGGTTACGAGCGCTGGATGCGTAATGTCGCGGTCGCATTGGGGAACAGCAAGCCAAGTACAAACAAGATCGAAGCATTGTCGCAGCGACTCGGCGCCATATCCGATATGGTCGATGAGCACATCGTGTGGGCCATCGAGAAACAACGCGCCGGCCTCAGCGCGGAAGATCACGCCCTCTGAGATGCCACCGCCAGGGCGCTTACTGATTCTTAAAGAAGTGGCTTCGATAAAACTTCAGCTCGTTTATCGAATCCAAAACATCATTTAGCGCGCGATGGCCGCCATTCTTTGTATATCCCGCCAACAGGTCAGGCTGCCAGCGGCTCGCCAATTCTTTGATGCTGCTGACATCGAGATTGCGGTAGTGAAAAAACCCTTCCAGTCGCGGCATGTGACGAAAAAGAAAGCGTCGATCCTGGCAGATGCTGTTCCCACATAAGGGAGACGTTCCGGATCGAACAAATCGGGAGAGAAATTCTAAGGTCTGCTCCTCGGCCTCGGCCTCGGAAACCGTGGACTCGGCGACCCGATCTATAAGGCCGGTGGCTGAGTGGGTTTTCTGGTTCCACTCATCCATCGCCGCCATTGTTTCCTTCGTCTGATGAATGGCCAGCACCGGTCCCTCGCCGAGGATCTCGAGATCGGCGTCCGTCACGACGGTAGCGATCTCAATGATCCGGTCAGTATCCGGATTGAGGCCGGTCATCTCTAGGTCTAACCAGACCAGGTGGGAGGTGCTTTGAGTCAACGGCAATCGTTCCGATTGCAGCGCGGGGGGCTAGTCGTCTTTGCCAACCGCCTTCATGCTCAGGCGAATCCGGCCTTGCTTATCGACCTCGAGCACTTTCACTTTGACGAGATCTCCCTCAGCCAGCTTGTCGCTTACGTTTGCCACACGCTCATCAGAAATTTGGGAGATATGCACAAGACCGTCTTTCCCCGGTAGGATATTTACGAACGCACCGAAATCCATCAGGCGTACGACCTTCCCCTCGTAGATCGTTCCCGCCTCGACCTCAGCGGTAATCTGCTCGATTCTTCTACGGGCATCTTCGGCTGCCGAGAGATCAGACGTCGCGATCTTGATGGTCCCGTCGTCATCGATATCGATTGCAGCGCCGGTGGCCTCAGAAATTGCGCGAATCGTCACACCGCCCTTACCGATCACGTCGCGAATCTTGTCGGTCGGGATCGACATAGTAGTGATTCGTGGCGCGTAACGCGACATCTCCTGGCGGGGTGAACTGATGGCCTTAGCCATCTCCCCCAATATATGCAGCCGACCCCGCTTCGCCTGCGCAAGCGCCTGCTCCATAATCTCTCGGGTAATCCCGTCGATCTTTATATCCATCTGCAGCGCGGTGACGCCTTCCGTCGTGCCCGCCACTTTGAAATCCATATCGCCGAGATGATCTTCATCGCCGAGTATGTCGGTCAGCACGGCAAAATCATCGCCCTCTTTGATCAGGCCCATCGCCACGCCCGCTACCGGGGCTTTAATGGTTACCCCAGCATCCATGAGAGCAAGGCTGGTACCGCAGACGGTAGCCATTGAGCTCGAACCGTTGGACTCGGTGATTTCTGATACCGACCGAATCACATAAGGAAACTCCTCCTGCGAGGGCAGCACGGCAAGAATTGCCCGCTTCGCCAACCGGCCATGGCCGATCTCCCGGCGTTTGGGCGATCCGACCCGACCCGTCTCGCCTACGCAAAACGGCGGAAAGTTGTAGTGCAGCATGAACGGATCGCGCCGCTCCCCTTCGAGTGCATCAATAATCTGCGCGTCGCGCTCGGTGCCGAGAGTACAAGTCACGATCGCCTGCGTCTCGCCCCGCGTGAAAAGAGCAGACCCATGGGTTCGAGGGAGTATCCCCGTTTCGATCGCGATGGGTCGGACGGTTTCCTTATCCCGACCATCAATCCGAGGCTCGTTAGCGAGGATACGACCTCGAACAGTCTTTTTCTCGAGGGTCTTTATCGCTCCCTTAACGCGCTCAGAGTCCGACTCTTCTGAGGTTTCTGACAACAGCGCCGATAATGCTTTTTCTCGAGCGGCTGACATCGCAGCCTGTCGGGCCGCTTTATCAGGAATCTGGTAGGCGGAGGCGATATCGGAGCCGACCGTGGCGTGGACCTGCTCCAACAACCCGTCGTCCTTATCTTCAGCCTGCCAATCCCAAGAAGTCGTCCCCACCTGAGCGGTCAGCGCTTTAATTGCATTGATCGCCGCTTTGCCTCCCTCATGACCGAAGACAACGGCACCGAGCATTTGCTCCTCGGTGAGCTGCTGAGCTTCAGACTCGACCATTAAGACAGCGGACTCGGTTCCGGCCACGACTAAATCCAGCTGCGACTGAGCCAGTTGGGTGGCTGTTGGATTCAGGACGTATTGTCCGTCAACAAACCCAACGCGCGCAGCGCCGATCGGTCCGTTAAAAGGCACGCCCGAGATACTTAGCGCTGCCGACGCGCCCACCATGGCGACGACATCGGGATCAATCTCCGGATCAACGGACATTACCGTCGCGATCACCTGAATTTCGTTATTAAACCCGTCCGGGAACAGGGGTCGGATGGGGCGATCGATCAGTCTCGCCGTGAGAATTGCTTTTTCGGCCGGGCGCCCCTCGCGCTTGAAAAATCCGCCGGGTATGCGGCCCGCGGCGTAGGTGCGTTCTTCGTAATCAACCGTCAATGGAAAGAAATCCCGTCCACTCGATTCTCGAGCCGCGACAACCGTGACGAGAACAACCGTCTCTCCCAAACTGGCCAGCACAGCGCCGCTCGCCTGTCGGGCTATCTGCCCGGTCTCAAGGCGCATCTCTTGATCGCCGTATTGGAACGTTTGGACAATCTTATTCAATCCACTAACTCCGCGTAAAAGTAAAAAAAGGTTCTAGCGTCTCAGACCAAGGCGACCAATCAACGATCGATAGCGCTCGACGTCCCGACTTTTCAGATAATCTAAAAGTTTGCGACGACGGTTGACCATCCGCAGCAACCCCTGGCGGGAGTGGTGGTCATGGATATGCGTCTTGAAATGATCCGTCAAATCAGTGATTCGAGCAGTTAAAAGAGCCACCTGAACCTCCGGAGAGCCTGTGTCCCCGGGCGCGGTGGCGTAATCACTGACGACTTTCGCTTTATCGGCTGCTACTAATGACATATTAATCCTCGGTATTCTTTGCCTGATTTCTGAAGTTCGGTTTAATGCGTTTTCCTGCCTGACGTCTTGGGTCCCACGATCGATTGCTGGGTTAGGCGAACGCGAATGCGACTCGCTAAAGACTCAGGCGGATAAAAATCTTTCGAAATGCCGGGTTCCACAGGAGGGGGCTCAAAGGCGGGCGTATTCTAACGTTATGACTGATTTTCCTCAAGAAATTGCCGACGGGTCGAGCCTAGGCCGACATCAGACGCTCTGGAACGACAAGGTTCGCTTCTTTCACTGTCCCAACCCCCAGAAATCCGGCGGCGGCGGAATAAAGCCGCACTTTCCCGCTTTCGGGGAGGTTTGCACTCTTGACCGCCTGCCCCCGGCATACGTAAAAGGCCGCATCGACCGAAAGATCTACCTTTGGGAGGTGCATAAGGGCTTCACCCACATCGCCTACAAACCGTCGCCTCTCAGTCGGTGAATCAAGAGCCTCGAGCTCCGATACCGTGACGGCATCGTCGATGCTGAGGTCAGCGACTCCGAGTCTTCTCAGTCCAATGACATGACCGCCCACGCCAAGCGCGTCACCGAGATCGTTGGCCAGAGACCGGACATAGAAGCCAGAGCTGCACTCCAAAGCAAGAACGACATCTCGCCCGTCGAAACGAATTAACCGCAGGTCCGTAACTTCAACCTCACGACTCTCTCGTTCGACTTCGATACCCTCTCTGGCAAGCTTGTAGAGCGGCTGACCATTCAACTTAATCGCTGAATACATAGGGGGCATTTGCAAAAAGCTTCCCCTGAACTGATCTAGAGCATGTTCGATATCCTGCTGCGAGACCCTCTCTGTACTGGATCGCACCACGGCCCCTTCGCTGTCGCCGGTCTCCGTCGTTTCGCCGAGGCGAACGGTGGTCTCGTAGCGCTTCTTGGCGCCCAAAAAATAACCAGACCATTTTGTCGAAGTCCCCAGACAGATGGGAAGTAATCCTGTAGCAATTGGATCCAGGCTGCCGGTATGTCCCGCTTTTTGGGCATTTAAAAGTCTGCGCACCAACTGAAGCGCCTGATTGGACGTCACTCCCGGGTGCTTGTCCAGGAGCAGTATCCCGTCCACGGGATCTCCCATCGGCTTTTTTTTACGACGACCCAAGGATCATTCCTTTCCTGAGATTAATTTTTTGGATCCGCTTCGTTGAGATCTAGAGAGTCCAAAAGACGCGACATCTTGGCACCGTACTCAATGCTTTCATCATATTCAAAAATAAGGTCGGGCGTTCGACGCAACTTCGCTCGCTGACCCAGTTCAAAGCGAAGCGCTGAAGCGTTTTCGTTGAGAACGCGAATCACATCTTTTGAGTCCCGCTTCGACGCCAGCGCTGTAACAAATACGCGGGCGTGCCGTAGGTCCTTGCTGAGACTCACGCTGGTAATAGATATCAGTCCCGTACCCTCTCCCTCCAGGGCCGCAGGCAAGATCTCAGCGAGCTCACGTCGGATCTGCTGCCCCACGCGCCGCGAACGATCGACACCTTGCATGTCTTGATACTCCGTTCTAGAGGGTCGCCGCCTGCTCTATCTTCTCGTAGATCTCTATCTGATCGCCAGGCTTAATGTCGTTGTAGTTTTTGACGCCAATGCCGCACTCGAAGCCTGATTTAACCTCCGAGACGTCATCTTTGAAGCGCTTCAACGAATCGATATGGCCATCGAAGATGACCACATTATCGCGCAGCACGCGGACGGGAAGGTTGCGCCTAACCTCGCCTTCGATCACTCGGCATCCAGCCACTGCCCCAAGTTTCGCGACGCGGAAGACATCGCGGACTTCCGCGAGCCCGACCGCCTGTTCCCGAATCACTGGAGCGAGCATGCCGGTTAACGCGGTAGTCACGTCGTCAACAACATCATAGATGACGCTGTAATAGCGCACATCAATACCTTCGCTCTCAATCAATTTTCGAGCCGTCGCATCGGCGCGGACATTAAACGCAATAATGATCGCCGCTGATGCTGTTGCGAGGTTCACGTCCGACTCGTTAATTCCGCCAACCATTCCATGCACTACGACGACCTTCACTTTGTCGGTACTCAGCTTTTCAAGCGAGTCCGTAAGGGCCTCTACGGATCCCTGCACATCTGCTTTGATAATCACGTTCAGTGGAAGGACTTGATCTTCGCCCATCTCAGTGAACATGCTCTCGAGCTTTGCCTTCTGCTGACGAGCAAGTTTCAGCTCTTTGAACTTTGCCTGACGGAAACTTGTAATCTCCCGCGCCCGGCGCTCATCGGTGACCACAGAGAATTCGTCCCCTGAATCAGGAACGCCGCCGAGACCCTGCAGTTCTACCGGGATCGATGGGCCGGCCTGCTTCACCGCCTCTCCACTGTCTGAGGTCATTGCGCGGATACGGCCGAATTCACGACCCGCCACCACAATGTCGCCGCGATTAAGAGAACCTTTTTGGACAAGAATGGTCGCCACGACCCCCTTGCCGCGATCGAGTCTTGCCTCAACGACCGTCCCGGACGCAGGGCCAGAATCCGGCGCGGTGAGATCCAGCAATTCGGACTGAAGCAGCACAGACTCGAGGAGCGCATCAACGCCATCGCCGGTCAAGGCGGAAACCTCGCTCATGAGGATATCGCCGCCCCATTCCTCCGGAATAACATCATGAGTAGCAAGCTCCTGGCGAACACGATCAGGATCGGCATCCTCTTTGTCCATTTTGTTAATAGCCACAATGAGCGGCACCGATGCATTTCGAGCGTGATTGATCGCTTCGATGGTTTGCGGCTTTACCCCGTCATCCGCCGCCACCACCAGAATCACCAGATCCGTGACGCTTGCCCCGCGAGAACGCATCGCACTGAACGCTTCATGACCGGGTGTATCCAGAAAGGTAATTACACCTTTTGGCGTGGGGACTCGGTATGCTCCAATGTGCTGGGTGATCCCGCCCGCCTCACCCGCGGTGACCTTGGTTTTTCTCAGGTAGTCCAACAAAGAGGTCTTTCCGTGATCAACATGTCCCATTACCGTAACGACCGGTGCGCGGGCTGCCGTGGGCCGATCATCCGCCGCCTCGTTTGCAGTGAGTAGGGCCTCGGGATCCTTGAGCTCAGCGGCGGTCGCTTTATGACCCATCTCCTCAACGACCAAGATCGCTGTGTCTTGATCAAGCACCTGGTTGATGGTCACCATCGAGCCCATCTCCATTAAGACCCGAATGACCTCGGCCGCCTTAACTGACATTCCCTGAGCAAGTTCCGCTACGGTGATCGTTTCCGGCACAGCAACCTCTCGGGTGATGGGCTCGGTCGGCTTCTCGAACGCGTGCTGGCCAGCAGTTGTCGAAGTAATGCGTCGAGGCTTAATCGTGGGTCGGGGCTTGCGGCGTCCTCGCTTGCCCTCTGAAAGGTGTAACTCGCCCCCGGCGTCACCACGCTCTTTGGACTTTCGTTTCTTACCCTTCTCATCGCGACGACCACCGCCCTTTGCATCTTCCGAAGGTGGAGGAGCTACCGTCTCGGCGGGTACCACAGGTGTTTCAGGAGTCTGAGTAGCTGCGGCCTCTGTCTCAGCCTGGGCATTCCGCTCAGCCTCAGCAGCCTCCGCTTCCGCGCGGGCACGCTCTTCGGCCTCCAGTCGAGCCTGCTCGGCAAGTGCTGCCGCCTTTGCTTCTTCAGCGGCCTTCGCTTCCTTCTCCGCCTCCTCCTGCTGCCGTTGCAACTCCCCGCGTCGCACATAGGTCCGACGCTTCTTGACCTCAACATGAACGGTGCGCGCGGGCCCGGTGCGCGAACTTTGCTTAACAGCCGTCGTCGTGCGGCGACTCAGAGTCACTTTCTCCTGCGGCTTGGGCTTAGATGCCGTCACCTTGCCGCCCCGCAGATAAGCGAGCAGCGTATTCCGCTCTTCGTCATCCAAGAGGCCGTCTGCATCCTTACCTTGAACGCCGGACGCGAGCAGTTGCTTCAGCAGCTGCTCCGGACTGACGCCGATTTGCTCAGCAAGCTTCTTGATAGGTACGGCTGGCATATTTGATTCCTAGATAACTGGAGGACTTCAGGCGGATTGGGCCTCGCTGGATGATTCCTCAAACCAAGGCGCCCGCGCGGTCATGATTAATGCACTGGCGCGTTCAAAGTCGATCCCCGTGAGCTCTACGAGTTCGTCAGTCGCACACTCGGCGAGATCCTCCATAGACCGAATACCCTTCGCGGCAAAAAGATTGGCTGTCTCGCTATCCATACCTTCCATTGCAACCAGATCCGGCTCAGGCCGCGAACGTTCGAGCTCCGCAATTTCTCGAATATCGAGAAAGTCCTTCGCCCGAACTCGGAGTTGCTCCACAAGATCTTGATCGAACCCTTCGACGTCGAGCAACTCTTGGACGGGTACATACGCTACCTCTTCCGGAGTGACAAAGCCCTCTTCCACGAGAACGCCCGCGACTTCTGCATCGATATTCAATTGGGTCATCAGGCGTTCCACCGCCAACTGGGCCTCCTGCTCGGCTTTTTCTGCCGCAGCCTCGTCGGTCATGATGTTTAATTCCCAGCCGCTGAGCTCTGAAGCAAGTCGCACGTTTTGACCGCCCCGTCCTATCGCCAATGACTGCTGATTCTCATCCACCACCACATCCATGGATTTCGACTCTTCGTCGACAATGATCGATTCCACCTCGGCCGGCTGAAGCGCCTTGATGACAAACTCTGCGGGATTATCGGCCCAGGTAATGATGTCGATCCGCTCAAGGTTAATTTCGTTCGAAACACTCTGTACTCGAGCACCGCGAATACCGACGCAGGCGCCCACCGGGTCAATCCGGCTATCGTGAGATCGCACCGCAATCTTGGCCCGCGATCCTGGGTCCCGCGCCGCGCCCAGGATTTCGATCACGCCTTGACCCACTTCCGGGACTTCCAGTTGGAACAGCTTGATGACAAGCTCTGGGCACCGTCGATCAAGAATCAACTGTGGTCCTCTGGGTTCGGAGCGCACCTCGGAAAGGATTGACTTGACGCGATCACCACTGCGCAGCACCTCCCGATCAATCCAGTTTGATCTGGGCAGTGATGCCTCGACACCTTCAAGATCAATAATTGCCTCCCGGTTCCCAACGCGCTTCACAACCCCCTGGACCATTTGACCCACGCGATCCTTAAAGTCCTCATAGATCCGAGCACGTTCGGCCTCGCGAACTTTCTGGCTGATCACCTGCTTTGCAGCCTGCGCCTCAATACGTCCAAACGTGGCCACAGTCTCTAGCGGTTCCTCCACGACCCCACCTATCTCGTGGGCGCTCTCGGGATGCGTAATCTCAGCCGCCGCCAGGGTGGTCTGACGGGCCGGGCTCTCTACCGCGGCATCGTCTTCCATGATTTCCCACTGGCGAAACGCTTTGTAATCACCCGTCTTACGGTCGATCTCCACCCGGACCTCGATATCCTCTCGATTCCGCTTGCGCGTCGCGGTCGCGAGCGCCGCCTCGATCGCTTCGAACACGATCCCTCGGTCAATATCTTTTTCTTTCGACAGCACGTCGGCCATCATCAGCACATCATCTTTTGTCATCGTCCGTTCTCCGCAGAACTTGAACTACGAGGCTCGCCGCTTGGGAACCGCCGTATCAAAAGCCACTAGATTCGCCTTATCGATATCCGAATACGGCAACTCGTAATCTTCGCCATCCACATCTACGCAAAAAGTCTGTTCGCCGGCCTCGGTCAGCAATCCCGTAAAACGTCGGCGCCCGAGGTGCGCGGTGCGGGTCAAAACCTTTACCCGACTACCCCGAAATCGAATGAAATGCTCCGGCTTCACCAGAGGCCGTTCTAGTCCAGGCGACGACACCTCGAGCGAGTACTCCCCTCTTATGGGGTCTTCAACATCGAGCATCGCACTGATTTGCTTACTCACCTGCTCACAATCCTCGAGCAATATCCCACCCGGCGCATCGATATAAGCTCGGAGGATCTGGCCACCGGAGCTATCGCCGGTCATCTCAACCAACACCAGCTCATAACCCATATCTTCAATAACGGGCTCGATCAAATCACGAATTCCGCCAAGGCTCATATCCTTTGCCCCATGACTCTCACGCCCGCTATTAGAGCCATTACGTCCGGCTCCAAAAACAAACCCCGCAACTGCGGGGCCCCATAAACAACATTCAATTGGTAGCGGGGGTAGGATTCGAACCTACGACCTTCGGGTTATGAGCCCGACGAGCTGCCAGACTGCTCCACCCCGCAATCGCGAGCGGCGATTCTAACGCTTGTTGTGCATTGAAACAAGAAACGTATTGAAAAAATTGAAAAAATTACCCGTAAGCGGTCTGATAAAGCACACCTTTTCACCCCGCTGTCGGGGTGTTTATGCAATCATGCGCCCCGCGCTCTGAGGAAATAACAACTCCGATGGAAAACACAGATCCGGTCGAACTTGCGAAATTTGAGACCTTGGCGTCCCGCTGGTGGGATCCCCAGAGCGAATTTGCTCCACTCCATCAGATAAATCCCCTGCGGGTGGGGTTCATAAACGAGCGCACGAATCTTGCGGGAGCTCGCGTTTTAGATGTGGGTTGCGGAGGCGGAATCTTAAGCGAGTCGTTGAGCGGTCTTGGTGCGGTGGTCACAGGCCTTGATGCCGGGCTTGCGCCCATCAGCGTTGCTCGCCTTCACGCCAAACTTAACGACCACCCAATTGATTACCGACACGCTACGGTGGAGCAGTTAGTAGACCAGGGTGAGCCGCCCTACGACATCATCTGCTGTCTCGAGATGCTGGAGCACGTACCCAGTCCAGCAATCACTATTGCCGCCTGCGCCCGGCTTTTAAAACCCGGGGGCGACATTTTTTTTTCGACCATCAATCGTAATCTCAAGTCATTTCTTTTTGCGATTGTGGGAGCCGAATATGTGCTTTCTCTTCTGCCTAAAGGCACTCACGACTATCGAAAGCTGATAAAACCCTCCGAATTAGACCAGTGGGCAAGGCACGAAAATCTGCAACTCGAGGAAATCACCGGGATGCACTACAACCCAATCTCAAAGCGTTACCGCCTCGGAGACGGCGTCGCCGTTAACTACTTGACCCATTATTCAAAGCCCGGTCTCAACTAGGCTTTTTGCGCTCGCCTTCGTGCCCCATCCTGCAGTTCTGTTCGACCTCGACGGCACCCTCGCCGATACTGCGCCTGATCTTGTCGCAGCACTCAATGCCGTACTCGGGGAAACGAAACGGCCGCCAATCCCCTTGGACATCGGTCGCTGGTGGGTTGCCGGAGGTAGTGTTCGTCTGATTGCCGAGGGCTTTAGCGTTTCAGATGTCGAAGCAAAACAGCATCCCGCCCGAAACGATCTTCTGGATCACTACGGCAGTCACATTTGCGAATTGACGACGCTTTTTCCTGGGATTGCAGAAGTCCTCGACACCTTAGACGACAGCGCTACGCCTTGGGGGATCGTCACCAACAAGCCTACGGCCTACACCGAGGCATTAATCAGCGCTCTGCAACTCGAGACTCGCGCGGCGACCATAATTAGTGGCGACACGCTTCCTGTCTCTAAGCCCGACCCTCGACCGCTTCTTCTGGCCTGCGAAAAGATGGGCGTATACCCATCGGATTGCGTCTACATCGGCGATGATCGACGCGATATGACCGCGGGTCGGGCCGCCGGAATGAAAACTATGGCCGTCACCTGGGGATACGGCCAGCCCGAGGAAATTAACACTTGGGGCGCGGATTTCATTATCGAAAGTCCGACAGAAATTCTTGTGGCCTTAGCGGTGAATCCATAAGCGGAACGACCCCTTATTGATTTGGTGCGCCTGATGTGAACCAGATCACTGAGCCGACAACAACAAAAAAACATAATCCCAATCAAGCTTCCTTTCGCATTTCACACAAGGATGTGGCTCAGATTTGCAAATGAAGCCCAGAAGCAAAACGCCCCGGGAAGACCCGGGGCGTTTTTTTACGCTTTTCTCGTAAGCTACAGGACGAGGGCCTAACTCGGCTCGATCGCTGCATCCAGCTGCGGCACAGCCTCGAATAGGTCCGCAACCCATCCGTAATCAGACACCTGAAAAATCGGCGCCTCCTCATCTTTATTAATCGCCACGATGACCTTGGAATCTTTCATTCCAGCGAGATGCTGGATTGCCCCGGAGATTCCCACCGCGATGTACACGTTGGGCGCAACGACCTTTCCCGTCTGTCCGACTTGATAGTCGTTTGGCACATAGCCGGCATCGACCGCGGCTCGGGAAGCCCCCACCGCAGCACCCATCTTATCCGCGAGTTTTTCCAGCATTGCGAAGTTCTCCGAGCTCTGCATTCCGCGGCCACCCGAAACAATGATGTCAGCGGTTGTAAGCTCCGGCCTCTCGGATCGTGTGAGTTCCTCGCCGAGGAACTTAGACAAGCCAGCGTCGCCTCCACCGCTCACCGTTTCGACTGATGCACTACCGCTCTGCTCAGCAGCATCAAATGCTGTCGTCCGAACCGTAATCAGTTTAAGGGCGTCGTTCGACTTGACTGTCGCCATGGCGTTCCCGGCATAAATGGGCCGAACGAAGGTATCTGATCCTTCGATGCCGCTGATATCCGAAATCTGCTGGACATCTAGCAGAGCCGACGCCCTCGGCAAGATACTCTTACCGTACGTTGTCGCGGGTGCCAACACATGGGTGTATTCCGACGCGATGCCGTGTATCAGCGGCGCGATGTTTTCTGCAAGTCCATCGGCAAAAGCTGGGTCATCTGCAACCCGTACTCGGTTGACACCCGATATCGCCGCCGCCTCCTGGGCTGCCGCGTCACAACCGGCGCCCGCAATTAGAATATCGACGTCCGTCCCGAGTTGAGCAGCGGCCGTTACGACATTAAGCGTCGATGGACGCAGTGTCTTGTTGTCATGCTCTCCAATTACTAATATCGCCATCAGATCACCTTCGCTTCGTTCTTAAGTTTATCGACAAGCTCCTCTGCACTCGAGACCTTGACCCCTGCTGCGCGCGCCGGAGGCTCGACGACCCGAATGACCTCAAGCCGCGGGCTCATATCGACACCAAGATCCGACGGCGAGAGAACATCGAGCGGTTTTTTCTTCGCCTTCATAATGTTCGGAAGCGAAGCATACCGGGGCTCATTCAGTCGCAGATCAACCGTGATCACACAGGGAGATACGAGTTCAATGTTTTCGAGCCCCCGTCCACTTCACGAGTCACCTGCACCGACGAGCCGTCAACTTTCAAACGCGACACAAAGGTGCCTATCGACCAATTCAATAGAGCAGCGAGCATCTGACCCGTCTGGTTGTTGTCGCCGTCTATGGCCTGCTTGCCCAGTATCACAAGTCCTGGGCTCTCTCTGTCAGTCACCCCCTTGAGAAGCTTGGCGACCGCCAGCGGCTCTGGCGACGGATCTGCCTCGACGAGAATGGCGCGATCGGCCCCCATGGCGAGCGCGGTCCGAAGTGTTTCCTGACTTTGTGATGGGCCAACGGCAACTGCGATGACCTCCTCTGCCTGCCCCCCTTCCCGAAGACGAATCGCCTCTTCGACGGCAATCTCACAAAAGGGATTCATCGCCATCTTTACGTTGTTCAGTTCAACGCCGCTTTGATCCGTCTTAACCCGGACCTTGATATTCGCGTCGATAACACGTTTGATGGGAACAAGTACCTTCATCACTTAACCTCGTGGATTGGATTTGGGCCCGAGCTTCGGGCCACTTTTTATCGAAATTTCAAGCGCGCTATTGTATTTTCCGGAGAACACTTCGTCTACAATTCCCGGCTGATTTTTGCGCACTGAGCCCATGAATTTTTGTTTTTTCTGTCCTGCCTTGACGAACAAAGAAATTTTGTCGGTGCTGGCTATACGGATGTCGCGACGCGGGGATTCTTGCTGCTCTTTCGAGGCAATAATTCATTACTTTCTATACGGGTGATATCTCATGAGTGAAGCCAACCGTCGCCAACGAGGTAGCGCTCGCGCGGAACGACGTGCAAAGCGCGAGCGTCCATCTAAGCCTGCGATCCCGTACATCACGCGACGCATTCCAGTTTTTGAGCTTGCGAGCGAGGAACTTTTAGCACTCATCGAAACCAATGCGGAGATCCTGTTAGAACAGACCGGCATCGATTTTCGTGATGATCCCGATGCCCTAGCACTGTTCAAACAGGCAGGCGCCAGTATCGATGGTGAACGGGTGCGGTTCCCTAAGGGCATGTGTCGAGAGATTATCCAGCGCTCGGCGCCGACACAGTTCACCCAGCACGCTCGTAATCCCGATCGAAACGTCATTATTGGCGGAAACCACACTGTGCTCGTGCCCGCCTATGGCTCGCCTTTTGTGCACGACCTCGACCAAGGTCGTCGCTATGCCACCCTAGCTGATTTTGAGAATTTCACCCGACTTGCATACATGGCGCCGGCGCTGCATCACTCCGGAGGAACACTGTGCGAGCCCGTCGACATTCCGGTGAACAAACGTCACCTGGATATGATCTTCAGCCACCTCCGCTGGTCCGATAAGCCCTTCATGGGATCGGTGACCCATCCAACAAGAGCGCAAGATACGGTTGATATGGCGAAAATCGTTTTTGGTGATGAATTTGTTGACGGTAACTGTGTCATCACAAGCCTGATTAACGCCAATTCTCCGATGACCTTTGACGCGACTATGTTGGGTGCTGCACGCGTCTACGCCGAGAACAACCAGGCGACCGTAATTTCACCATTTATTCTGGCGGGAGCTATGTCTCCGGTGACGATCGTGGGCACCTGCACACAAATTCTTGCCGAAGCGATGGCGGGCATCGCGTTTACACAGCTTACCCGACCTGGGGCTCCCGTGATTTTTGGCACATTCTCAAGCGCAGTATCTATGCAATCGGGAGCGCCCACATTCGGCACGCCAGAGCCGTCCATGGTGATCTACATCTGCGCCGCGCTCTCGCGCCGCCTTGGTGTGCCGTTTCGTAGCGGAGGCGGCCTTTGCGCGTCGAAACTCCCAGATGCCCAAGCAGCGTACGAGTCTGCGAATACCCTGCAGAGCGCGGCACTGGCGGGCGTGAACTTCATGCTACACACCGCCGGATGGCTAGAGGGCGGCCTTTCGATGGGCTATGAGAAATTCATTCTGGATGCGGATCAGGCCGGAATGATTGAAGTACTTCTCGCGGGTGTCGATGACTCCGAAAACGGTCAGGCGATGGATGCGCTTGCCACAGTGGGGCCGGGTAATCACTTCCTCGGTTGCGCTCATACTCAGGCCAATTTCGAAACGGCGTTCTATCGTTCGACCACCGCGGATAACAACAGTTTTGAGCAATGGCAGTCTGAGGGATCTTTAGACGCCGCCCAACGCGCCAATCGCACATGGAAGCGGATGCTGCAGGATTACGAAGCGCCCGCCATGGATGAGGCGATCAAAGAGGCCTTAGAGGCATTTATCGCCGAGAAGAAGAGCGCCGTACCGGATTCGAACGTCTAGGGCCGATAGCCTCGGTCGAGCAGGAGACTGGTCAATCGAATTCCACAATCACGCGGCGATTCTGTTTGCCCTTTTTTTCTATCTTCGAGATACGGACCGCGCCGATCTCCCCTGAGCGAGCAACATGCGTGCCGCCGCAGGGCTGAAGATCAATTCCGTCAAAATCGATCAACCGCACGCGTCCCTGGCCGGTGGGCGGATTAACAGACATCGTCCGCACCAGCTCCGGCTGACTCTCAAGCTCTTCATCGGTGATCCAGCGTATCGCCATCGGTCGATCTCTCAAAATCATCTCATTCAATTGAGTATTCAACGATTCTTTATCCGGGGGTGTTGGCATATCGAAATCCAGCCTCGCCCGACCGTCGCTGACTGACCCTCCCGTCACAGGTGCGTCAATCACGGCACACAACATATGCATACAGGAGTGCATTCGCATCAAGCGATAGCGTCGATCCCAATCGATTCTAGCGGTCACGCGTTGACCGACCGCGAGACCTTGGGGAATATCAGCGATGACATGAATCTGGTCGCCTGATACCGGGTCCGAAACAGTATCCACCACATCGACCGTATGTCCGTTGTCTCCGACCAACCACCCGACGTCGCCGGGCTGCCCTCCTCCCTGACAATAAAAAACGCTCTGATCAAGGATTACGCCTTTCTCGTGTAAAGCCGTTATCGTTGCCTCGCATTCGACAAGATAACCATCCTCCTGATAAAGCTTCCTAGTGATGGGCATAGTCTCAGGGAAACTCATCGCTGGTGTCTCAGGCTTTAATGCGCTCGGATTTTGGGTCATAAAGTGGGGACAGGCTCGCCCTCGCCGGGATTCGCTCCCCAGCAATCTCGATTTCCCAAAGTCCCTCGTTTATAAAGTCCCGGTTAACGCCCTCGGGGTGTTCGACGTAACCCAGTCCCACGCAGCCTCCCAAGGTATGCCCATACATACCCGAGGTGGTTCGCCCCACGCGGATTCCATCCCGCCAGATCGGCTCCTCGTGGTAGAGCATCTTCTCCGGATCCTCGAGGAGAAACTGGGTCATTCGCCGATTCAGAGGCTTGGCTGTTGCTGCGAGCAGCGCGTCCCGCCCTCGAAATCCACCAGCCTTATCCCAGTTCACCGCAAACCCTAACCCGGCCTGCAGAGGGTCATCCTCAGGACCGATATCGTGGCCCCAGTGCCGATAGGCTTTTTCAATACGCAGACTGTTAAGCGCGTGCAAACCCGCGGGCGATAATCCAAAAGACTCGCCCGCCTCGGAGAGTCGATCGAAAACACCAAGGGCAAAATCACTTTGGATATAAAGCTCCCACCCCAACTCACCCACATAAGAAATCCGACTCGCTCTCACTATTGCGTAACCCAGTTCGATCTCTTGCGAGCAACCGAACGGGAAAGCCGCATTGCTCAAATCGGCCGGGGTAAGACTCTGCAGTAAATCTCGGGATCGAGGACCCATGACACTTAGGACACCATACCCTGCTGTTACGTCGGTTGCCCAGGCCCGCTCGGTCTCTCTTATGCTGGAACGGAGCCAATGGAAATCCCGAGTCTGAGAGGCCCCGGCAGTAACGATTAGATATTCATCCTCCGCCAGACGGGTCACGGTGAGATCCGCTTCAATGCCGCCCTGTTCATTTAGCCACTGCGTGTACACGACACGACCCGGTTCCACATCCACCTGATTCGCGCTCACCCTGTTGAGCACTTGCATGGCGTCCGCCCCCTGTAAAAGGAACTTACCGAACGAACTCATATCGAAAACACCAACAGACTCCCTGACCGCGCGATGTTCGGACCCAGAGTGCTCAAACCAATTCTGCTTGCCGTAGGAATACTCGTACTTCGGCGTTACACCCACCGGCGCGAACCAGTTCGCCCGTTCCCAACCGGCGGTCTCTCCAAAACATGCGCCGCGTTCTTCCAGTCGGCTGTGAAATGGTGATTTTCTTGCGCCTCTCGCACTCTCCGGCTGCCGAAAAGGCCAGTGCATGGCGTAAAGGAGTCCCAGCGCTTCAACCGTGCGATCATGCAGGTAGCTCCGGTTCCTTTGAAAGGGCATCATTCTCCGGATGTCGACATCCCATAAATCCATGGGCTGCTGACCGTTGACAATCCACTCCGCCAAGACCTTGCCGGCGCCCCCAGCCGACTGAATTCCTATGGAATTAAAACCTGCCGCCACGAAAAAATTTGGAACCTCCGGTGCCGGTCCAAGAAGGTATCGGTTGTCCGGCGTAAAACTCTCTGGTCCATTGAAGAAGATCTTGATGCCGGTTTCTCCCAGAACAGGGATACGCTCCACCGCGTGTGCCAACGGCGTTTCAATCTGATCAACGTCTTCCGGCAGCGTTCCAAACTCGAAATCTTCGGGAATACCCTTCATTCCCCAGGGCTTCGCGACGGGCTCAAACATGCCCACCATAAGTTTTCCGGCATCTTCTTTGTAGTAATTGCACACCGAAGGCTCGCGGACCACGGGGAGGTTACGTGGCAGATCAGGGATCGGCTCCGTCACCACATAAAAATGCTCCGCTGCATGAAGCGGGACCGACACGCCCGCCATTTCTCCTACGTCACGACCCCACATTCCCGCGCAGTTCACCACCACTTCGCACGCAATTCTCCCTTTGCCCGTTATGACTGCCGCAATGCGACCGGCCTTCTTTTCCAGGGATAAAACGGGCGTGTTTTCCAGGATCCGCACGCCCTTGTCGCGAGCACCCCGGGCCAGGGCCTGCGTCGTGTCTGTAGGATTCGTCTGTCCGTCCCGCGGAAGATACACCGCTCCGACCAAGTCCTTAATCGACATAATCGGATAGAGATCAAGCGCTTCGCGCGGAGTGATTACCTCGACATCGAGTCCAAAACAACTCGCCATAGAAGCGCCTCGTTTCAACTCCTCAAACCGTTCAGCGTCCGTCGCCAGGCTAAGCGATCCGGTTTGTCGAAATCCCGTGGCCTGGCCCGTTATCTCCTCGAGATTCTCATACAGGGAAGTCGTGTACTGTGCCAAGCGCGTTAGATTCTGCGTTGCGCGAAGCTGCCCGACTAAGCCTGCGGCATGCCAGGTGGTGCCGCTTGTAAGCGACTTTCGCTCAAGTAGCACAACATCCGTCCACCCCAACTCTGCGAGGTGATACGCCACGCTGCACCCTATTACCCCGCCCCCGATGATGACTACCCGCGCCTGTTCCGGACACTCCTGCAACATAACTCTCCGCTCGATCGTCTCTCGACGACCTTCTGTTTTATTGACAATCAGCCTACTCGGA
Organism: Gammaproteobacteria bacterium; assembly: GCA_038131525.1. Lineage (GTDB taxonomy): Bacteria > Pseudomonadota > Gammaproteobacteria > Arenicellales > UBA868 > UBA868. The sequence continues at coordinate 860,619 of JAYPPP010000001.1, forward strand.
CCACGCACTTGAGTGTAGAAACACCAATCTCGCTCGGTCAAGAACAATCGCAACTATCGGGTTGCTCTTCGGGGACTTAACTCATAGGCTTTGCCCTTATGAGCAGGCCACAAGCCGATATCGCGCTGGATTACGAGCGGGTTTCCAGGGTAATAGATTTCCTGGAAGCGCATGTCGAGCAGCAACCCGATCTCACACAGGTGGCCGCTGCAGCTGGACTCAGTCCGGAGCATTTTCAACGCATATTTAAGCGCTGGGTTGGAATCAGCCCAAAAAAATACCTGCAATCCTTGACCCTTAACAGAGCGCAGAATGAGTTGAAACGGGGCTCAAGCCTACTGAGCGCAGCCCTAAAGAGCGGTCTATCCGGAACGGGTCGTCTACATGATCTTTTTGTCACCTTTCACGGAATGACTCCAGGGGAATATCAGGCCTTAGGTCGGAGCCTGCGCATCAACTATGGAATCGTGCCAAGCCCTTTCGGCCATTGTCTTCTAGGAATTACCGATCGCGGGGTGTGTTGGCTCTCGTTCGGCTCAGACCGTCTGTCCAGAGAGCTACCAGAGCTGCGGATAACCTGGCCGGGCGCCGAGTTTGTACACAACTCGCGGGCGGTTGAACGCGTGGCGCGATCTATTTTCCCGGGCAACGGAAAACTCCCAAAGGAGCCGATTCACGTATTGGTAAAAGGCTCCGAGTTCCAGCTGCGTGTTTGGCGAGCCCTACTGCAGATCCCTCTCGGAAGTGTCACCTCCTACGGGGAGCTCGCCGCAGCAATCGACAAACCGAACGCAATGAGAGCGCTGGGTACTGCAGTAGGACAGAACGCGATCTCTTTTTTGATCCCCTGCCATCGGGTCATTCGCGCCGGGGGGCACTTCGGTCAGTACCGGTGGGGCGCGGAGCGCAAGGCCATCATTCTTGAGTGGGAGGCCGTTGCAAGCGCCCCCAGCCCTAGGCCATAAGTGAACTAGAACAACAGATTCAACATAACCATCATGATGATCAGAAACAGAAGGGTCATAACGCCCCCCGCCTTCATAAAGTCAACCACGCGATAACCGCCCGGGCCCATTATCAACGCATTAACCTGATGCGTCGGGATGAGGAACGAGTTTGAAGTGGCAAGCGCAACGGTTAGAGCAAAAACCGCGGGGCTTGCGCCCGCTCCGACCGCGATATTAACCGCAAGCGGAACGAGTAGAACTGTGGCGCCAACGTTCGACATCAAAAGAGTAAAAGCCGTGGCCAGCACGGCAATACTGAGCTGAAGGATCCAGGCCGGAACGTCGCCGAGAAAAATCAGCGTTTGCTGAGCGATCCATGCGGCGGTTCCGGTGGTCTCGACAGCAAGACCGAGCGGGATAAGGCTCGCCAGCAAAAAAACGCTCTGCCATCCAATCGATTGATATGCTTCATCGATGCGCAGCACGCCAGAGATAATCATCCCCACCGCCCCTGTCATTAAGGCCACGGAAAGCCGCAAATCGGTAAAAAGAATTAATCCAAGCGCGATTGCAAAAAAAATGGCGGCATGAGGCAATTTGTTTGGGCGCGTATCATCCCGCGGAAAGTCCGTGACGACCGCAAAATCACTGTTTTCAGCGATGGGTGCGATATTCCTCCAGCGCGCATGAAGCACAAGCGTATCCCCGGCCTGCACTTTTAAGTCGGGAAGATCGCGGTCGATGACCTCGTCGATTCGGAAGATTGCCAGCACCGTTGCCCCGTAACGCTGCCTCAGCGCGATCTCCTTGATTGTATTGCCGATCACCGCCGAATCAGGCCGGATGACAACCTCGACGATGCCGGCGGCTGTCGGGCTTAGGATCTCCGAGAAAACATCCATCTCCTTACTTAGCGCCAGTGCATTCTCTTCGCAGAATTCGGTAACGGAATCAATGGGACCCATAATCGCAAGGTCGGAGCCCTCCCAAAGCGGCGTGTCTCCAGATGGCGCAACGGTTAAGTCATCACCACTTCGTACGGCGACGATCCATCCCCCTCGTCCAGCGCTTCCGATCTCAGAGATCGATCCGCCGGCGAGCGGGCTCTCAGCGGTCACCCGAGCCTCAAAGACTTCTCCTGATATACCGTACACCTCCGAGAAATACTTAAGCGTACTTCCCGATTCCTGCGGTTTATCCTTCACGACCGGAAGCACAAAGCGACCTAACAAAACGAAGTACAAGATTCCGCTGATCAACATGACAATGCCTATGGGCATCACGGAAAAGAGCGAGAAGGTATCCATCTTCTCAACGGAGGCGGGTAACGCTCTGTTGGATGTTTCGATTAGATCGTTCAATAAGATCAGCGGACTTGAACCCACCATAGTCATGGTGCCGCCCAAAATGGCGCAAAACCCCATCGGCATCAAAAGGCGCGAGATCGGCAAATTTCCGCGCCGAGCGATCCGCGTCACAACGGGGAGAAAAAGCGCCGCCGCCCCGATGTTCTGCATAAAACTTGAAATGACGCCAACGGTAGCCGAAATAATTGAAATAATGCGACTCTCGGTCCGACCGCCGTACTTCAAAATCTTACCGGCCACCTGACTCATCAATCCGGTCTTGTCGAGACCCGCGCCGATAATCATGACCGCGACGATTGAGATCACCGCATTACTGGCGAAACCATCGAACAAATTGGCGATGGGTACTAAGCCGCTATATCCCGGCCACATGGAAGTAAGCCCCAAAAGCACCATGATAAAAAGCGCTGCCACGTCCACACGGACGATCTCAAAGGCGAAGAGGCAAATGGTGAGGCCCAAGATCGCCATCACCGCGATCATTTCTGCGGTGAGTACAATAGTCTCGGTCAATAGACCTCCAGAGAATGAGGGTGGGAGAGCCTGAGCAATCGCGGCGTGACCACAACTTGCACGCGAAAAAATATAGCACAGCCGGTCTTGCCTCTAAGGCGCGGTCTCATCCAAAAAATTTATCGTGACGTATGCACCTCTTATACGCTCCGGTTGGTCTTTCTGAACGCTGGGCCCGATATCCGCTTTAGTGATCTGGACCCTTGTCAGGAATCTGGAACCTTATCGTAATGTCCAAACGAGAGACCAATCCCTATCGAGTTCGCTATCTATTGAGCTGGCTACTGCTTGGGCTCATGCGACTGCTGAGCTTCCTGCCGCTGCGTGTACTTTATTACCTGGGTTCCGGTCTTGGCGACGCGCTTCGCTTTCTTATACCCTCGAGAAAAAAAATAGCTCGACGAAATCTTGCGCTATGTTTTCCCGAGAAGTCCGACTCAGAGCTTGATGCGCTAACGAAGGAAAACTTCAGAAATACAGCGCGTCTGGGACTTTTTACGGGGTTTTTTTGGTGGGCCTCTGAGGCTCGACTTCGCTCACGCGTCACGGTCCGACATTCTGAGCGTCTAAAAGAAATTCTTGATACCGGTCGTGGGGTAATTCTGCTGGCTCCCCACTTTGTCGCTCTCGAACTGGGAGGTATTTTTCTCTCGCTAGATTTCGAGGGCGTGAGCGTTTATCAATACAATCGCAATCCAGTATTTGACCGGGCCATGCTGAAGGCTCGATCTCGTTTTGGCGCGACACTCTTCGAGCGAAAAAATAATTTCCGGGGCCTGATAAAAGCCATCCGTGCCGGCCGGGTGTGCTACTACCTACCGGACCAGGACCCGGGTCCAAAACGGGCGGTATTCGCTCCCTTCTTTGGAATTCCAACAGCCACCTGGCCGGTATTGGGAAAACTCGCCGAGCTGAGTCGTGCGGCAGTTTTACCCTGCGCAACGTATCTCACTGAAAATGGCAACCGATTTGAGATTGTGCTGGGGGAACCCCTCAATCCCTTCCCAACCGGCGACAAATTTGGAGATGCTGAAAAAATGAATGAAGTCATCGAACACTGCGTTCGTGAGATGCCCGATCAGTACTTTTGGGTTCACAAGCGTTTTAAAACTCGACCGCCGGGCTCCCAAAGCCTTTACCTGTAGGAAGCCACCGAGGCCGCCCGCACGCAATATTTGTCTCACGACCGGAACCAGTCGAGTCAGCTCCGTTTCGCGCCGTCACGCGCACAAAGGCAAGATAGGCCAAACTGCCTCCGGCGAGACTCATACAGAGTTGTACCCCCAGCAGGACCGACCCCTCCAATGAAATTTGAAGAAAGTTAAAGCCCCTCGATAGCAAAAACGCTACGAAAAGTGTGCTTGAAAGCCAGCCAAAAAAATCAATCAGGTTTCTCATCAGAAGCTCCTCCTATTAATATGAGGAGCCAGTTTGAACCGCAGCAGGCTCAGAGGATGAGCCTCAGCCGCCAAAAAACAATTTACTTCAATAATTCCCTGAAGTAATCGATTGTCTTGCTCAACCCGGCCGTCAGATCGACGGTCGGAGACCAGCCCAAGACATCTTTTGCCGTAGAAATATCGGGTCTGCGCTGCGTGGGGTCGTCCTGTGGTAGCGGCCGATGGACAATCTGCGCGCTTGATCCCACGGCTTCGAGAATGATTTGCGCCAGTTCCGCGATCGTAAATTCGCCGGGATTACCGAGGTTGATCGGCCCCGTTACCTCGTCCGAAGAGTCCATCAACCGGATCAAGCCGTCTACGAGGTCGTCAACATAACAAAATGAGCGGGTCTGGGTGCCCTCTCCGTATATGGTGATGGGCTCGCCGCGCAAGGCCTGTACGATGAAATTTGACACTACCCGGCCGTCTTCAGGATGCATTCTTGGCCCATAGGTATTAAAAATTCGAGCCACTTTTATCCGCAAGCCGTGCTGACGATGGTAGTCGAAGAATAGCGTTTCAGCGCAGCGCTTCCCCTCGTCGTAGCACGAGCGGATCCCTATGGGATTCACCCTGCCCCAGTAAGCCTCCGGCTGCGGATGCACCTCCGGGTCTCCATAGACCTCACTCGTTGAAGCTTGCAATATTTTTGCACCCGTTCTCTTGGCAAGACCCAGCATGTTGATAGCACCATGAACGCTGGTCTTGGTGGTCTGGACGGGGTCATGCTGATAATGAATCGGCGAGGCCGGACACGCGAGGTTATAGATCTCATCCACTTCTACATAAAGCGGAAACGTTACGTCGTGCCTCATCAACTCAAAGTTCGAGCGACCCAGCAGATGGGCGATATTGCGCTTGTCGCCAGTAAAAAAATTATCCAGGCAAATTACATCGTCGCCCCTGTTGACCAATCGATCGCACAGGTGAGAGCCCAAAAAACCAGCTCCTCCAGTAATGAGTACCCGCTTGTTTGTTCGCAACGTCATGAGTGGATTACCAGATTGAAGGCGTGGTGCCGGAGATAGGATTCGAACCTACGACCTTCGCATTACGAATGCGCTGCTCTACCAACTGAGCTACACCGGCAAATATGAGAGTGGTGGCATGTGCAGGCCCGATTATAGAGTTCTGCATCAATCCAATCACCTGTCAGAGCAAATAGTTATCGAGCACCTTTGCAATCGTATAGACGCGCCCCTCCTCCTGAACAAATCGGCGGCAGTCGTCCCGGGATAACGCCCTCGAGTAAGACGCATTCCCTAAACGCTCCTGGGAGACGGATTCGAAGACAACGCAGCGTTGAAGGTCCGTAAAGCCGATAAACCACCACCATGAGACCAGCCCGATCACGCAAGTGCTTATCCGAATGATTCCGCGCTTGTCGAACGGAAAAAATTGAGGGAAAAGTCGGGGTATTAGCTGCTTACTTCGGATCCTCTCCTTCAGCTTACGCACCTCATCATCAATCATGACTTTTCGAGCGCGCTCCGAAGCTCTAATGGAAGTGAAAAGGAAATACCCTCGTCCTCACGAAAAAGCCCCGCCTCCAACTTGCAGCCCAAACCTTGAAGATGCTCAAGAACCTCCTCAACGAGAACCTCCGGGGCAGATGCCCCGGCACTAATGCCGACTCGATTGGCACCCTCTAACCAATGCGGTCTGATAAATTCGGCGCCGTCGATCAAATATGCCCGGGCTCCCGTTTGTTCCGCCAGCTCTCGAAGACGATTGGAATTGGAACTGTTGGCCGAACCGACAACGAGAACCACATCACAGGCTTTTGCCAGTTCGCGAATCGCATCCTGCCGATTCTGTGTGGCGTAACAGATGTCATCTTTTCTTGGCCCTTCGATTTGCGGGAAACGCTCCCTCAGCGCTTTAAGAATCCGCGCCGTATCATCGACCGAGAGCGTCGTCTGCGTCACGTACGCCAACGCGGTATCCGGCCCAATTTCAAGCTCGGCGACATCTTCCTCATCCTCTACCAACAGAACGGGGCCGCTCGCTTGACCCATTGTCCCCTCTACTTCCGGATGACCCGCATGCCCGACCAGTACAACCGTTTTACCTTCCCGACCGTACCGAATCATCTCTGAATGAACTTTCGTGACCAGCGGGCACGTCGCATCCAGAACCTTAAGGCCGCGTTCTTGCGCTGCTTCCTGAATTTCGCGGGCGACCCCATGGGCGCTAAAGATCACCGTCGCACCATCGGGTACTTCATCGATCTCCTGCACAAAGACGGCGCCTTTGCGCTTTAAGTCTTCTACGACAAATCGGTTGTGAACTACCTCATGCCGCACAAATATCGGCGCCCCACGCATAATCAGGGCTCGTTCTACGATCTCGATGGCTCGGTCGACCCCAGCGCAGAATCCTCTTGGATTAGCCAGAGTGACCGGAATCTCCGGCAAACTCATGGATTATCTCCGAGGGGAGATTTCGCCTCTTTAGGGCAGTCCAACACATCTACGATCTCAATTTCAAACACACAGTCACGACCGATAAGCGGGTGATTAAAATCCAGCACGACTTCATCTGAATTGATCTCCATCACATACCCTGCGACCAGTTCGCCCGCGGGAAGAGAAAACTCAATCAAGGCGCCGGCCTGAAGGCAATCAAAATTAACGCCAGAAGTTTGCTGCAGCTCCGCTTGAGCCAATCGCTGTATCTGCATCGGATCATGGGCTCCAAAAGCCTCGTCTTCTGCCGATATATGAACACACAGATGCGTTCCTGGCGAGCTTTCTAAGAGCTTAGATTCGACCAGCTCCGGCAACTCGCCGGTCCCAATCGTGTATGGCTCGAGCAGGTCTTGTGACTCCTCCAGTACGACTCCCGAGGAGTCCGATATGCGATACGTGAGAATCACCTGATCGCCAGGCTCGAGGCAGCGTTGTTGAGCGGTCATCATTTATTTTGCCTTCCCGCTTGACCGCCCGATCCCAAAACTATCGGCAATGACGATCGCAGCCCCCAGAACAATTGCAATATCAGCCACATTAAATGCAGGCCAGTGCCAACGGCCCACATACACATCAATAAAATCTACGACATGGCCATGGTTTATGCGGTCAATCATGTTGCCAATAGCGCCGCCTAGGATAAACGAAAGACCAATATTGAATCGCTGCTCACCGGGGTGTGCGAGCCAGAGCCGCCATGCAAGATAAAGTGTGACGAGGATCGCTAGTGTGATGAAAAAAAACCGCTGCCAGCCGCCTGCCGAGCCTAGAAACCCAAATGCGGCGCCCTGGTTGTAGACCAGAATAAAGCGAAATCCTTCAAACCAATTAACTACGGCTACCTTGGCGAGCCATTCCTGCACGTAGTGCTTGGTAGCGAGATCAAGCGCCAACCACGAGATCGATATCCCGAATAAACCGAGCCGCCTCTGCAACATCATCGCCGCCTTATGTCAGGATCGGGCCGCGGTACATCCAGACTCTGTCGGGCGGCGTCTGCGTCGCGATCGATCTGTTCCCGCAATATCTCAAACGACTCAAATTTTTGCTCGTCTCGAATCTTCTGGAAAAACTCGACCCGTACGCATTGACCGTATAGGTCTTCGTTGAAATCAAAGAGATGCGCCTCGAGAAGTGTCTTATGGCCGCCGACGGTTGGTCGCTTTCCGATATTCGCTACTCCGGGCAGTTCCCGGCCGTTCGATAGACGCATCTTTACCGCGTAGACACCCCAAACCGGCGGGTTGTCATGGCGAAGAACAATATTCGCAGTTGGAAAACCTATGGTCCGCCCTCTTTTATCACCATGAGATACCCTTCCCGCAATCGAGAACGAGTATCCGAGCAGCCGACTCGCAAGCTCGAAATTGCTGAGACGCAAGGCTTCGCGAATCCGGGTACTGCTCACTCGCTCGCCCTCGACAACACAGGTGTCAATGGTGTCTACAGAAAACCCCAATTGACTGCCGAGTCTCGTCAAGAGCGAGAGATCACCCAGGCGCTTACGACCAAATCTGAAATCATCACCGATGACAACATGCTGAGCACCCAAGCCCGCCACTAGGAGCTTCTCAACAAAATCCTCCGCCGAAGTCTGTGCGAGCCGTTCGTTGAATCGCAGAGTCATTACCTGATCGACACCCTGCTCGCGAAGCGCTTCCACCTTATCGCGCCAGCGCATAAGGCGGGGCGGCGCATTTTTTGGGCTGAAAAACTCGTGAGGATGAGGCTCGAAGGTCAGCACCGTTGTCTGCGCGCCGAGTTCGCTCGCACGCTCTTTTAGAGCCTGGATTAAACGCCGATGACCTAAATGAACGCCATCGTAGTTACCAATGGATACGACCGTTGGTCGATGTAACGACCTCAGATTATGAAGATCTCGAATGAGTTTCATTGACTACTGTAGCTTTATCACGAGAAGGCCCATTCCGGCTGGTACTCCTCAATCACATCGTTTAACGGGCGCCGGCGCTGAAAGTCATCCCCATAAAATCTAAAGTATGCCAGACGAATCTCCGGATGACGCCATGACAAGTAGCCGTCGCCGGTATCAAATCCAACCTCCCAGAGCCCGGAGACTTTGAGTCCGAGCCGTTGCACCTGCGCCACCCATCGACGAACCGTATTCTCAAAATCAATTTCGATTTCCGGCAGCCGAGGATCGCAGTCCAGCAATTGCCCCATTCGATGTTGAATAGGGGTCAGTTCTACGGCGCAGTGGGTGGTTAGTTTTCGGATTAGCGTCAGAGTTTCCTCTGCTTCCGTAAGCGAAAAAAGTCGTGTCTGACCCTGTCGCCCAATAAGCGCGACCACCTCGGCCGGTAATCCCTCGGTCACAATGCCCTCCGCTCGAACAATCGGTGAACCGAGATCCCCATGCCGTAGAGCGCAGCGAAGTAAGCAATGGCGCTCGCTATGATCCAAGCGAAAAGGACCGAGATCCGCCACAGCGCCTCTTTTTCGGTCCAGATGGAACCCTCAGGACTGCCCAATTTGATGACAAGCACCATCACCACTCCGGCAATCGCGACTCGCCCAACAAAAGAAACCCATCCGGCCTCAAGAGAGAAGCGCGTTTTCTTCTTGAGAAGAATGTAAAGCAGGCCAGCGTTAACGATTCCCGCAATACTGGTCGCGAGGGCCAGCCCAACATGAGCGAGAGGCTCAAAAAGAGCGAGGGCAATGCCCGCGTTCACGACCATCGCAATCGTGCCCACGAGAACGGGGGTGCGCGTGTCCTTGAGGGCATAAAACCCGGGTGCCAAAACCTTGATCAGCACAAACGCCGGCAAACCGATAGAAAAAGCAACCAGGCTCTTAGCCGCCATCTCTACGTCATAGGCTGAGAAAACTCCGTATTGAAAGAGTGTTGATATCAATGGGGTGGCCAATAGCACCAGTCCAATCGTAGCCGGTACACAGATCAGCAGCACGAGTCGCAAAGCCCAATTGAGCGTCGTGTCGTAAGCCTCGTGATCCTCGGCCGCAATATTTCGAGACAGACTCGGAAGGATAACGGTCGCGAGCGCAACACCGAACACACCCAGCGGAAACTCCATGAGACGATCTGAGTAGTAGAGCCACGACACGCTTCCCGTTATTAGAAAAGAGGCAAGTATCGTGTTGACAAGCAAATTGATCTGCGCAATCGAAACACCAAAGATTGCCGGCAGCATCAGCCGGAAAACCTGCGATACCCCCTCACGGGCTAAACGCCCGTTTGCACCTCTCGCGTAAAGACGGGGTCTCGGCAAGCGTCCTATGCGCTTTAGAAACGGTAACTGAAACCCAAACTGAATCAGGCCTGCCAACAGTACGCCGCCACCGAGAACCGCTGCAGGGTCTGAACCCATCGGTACCCAAAGCCAGACCGTCCCGATCAGACAGAGATTTAAAAGAACCGGCGTCATCGCAGCAGCCGCGAAACGGCCGTGCGTATTGAGTACTCCCGCCGCCAGCGCTACCAGTGAGATGAAGAAGAGATATGGAAAGGCTAATCGCAGCGTTGTAACCGAAGCCTCATACTTCATCGGATCATCGATGAAGCCCGGTGCAATGATCCGAATAACCTCGGGCGCAAAAATAACGCCGCTGGCTGTGAAAGCGATGAGGATCATCGCTAGCCGGCCGACCATTAGGTTTAAGAAGGCAGAGACCTCCGAAGGCGGATATCGAGTCTCGTACTCCGAGTAAACCGGCACAAAAGCCACCGACAACGCGCCCTCACCGAAAATACGCCGGAAGAAATTGGGTATGCGAAAAGCAACAAAAAACGCGTCGGCGATGGGCCCGCTACCCAGGAACTGCGCGAACACCATATCGCGCACCAGTCCCGTCACCCGGGAAATGACGGTCATGCTACCGACCGTCCCCACAGAGCGGATCATTGAGAAATTTCCCTTGCTCACGGGTTAATTTTCCTTCACCGCGCTCTCAGATGTGTATTTGGCTTCATTTCCACTGATTTAAACCCAATGCCCGAGGTTTCGTTGACAATAGGGGCGATTTTTTCGATAATCGCGCGTCGTTTTTACCCGGGATTACTCAATTGGCCAACTCAGCACAGGCTCGCAAACGCGCCCGCCAGGCTTCCGACAGCCGAGAGCGCAACATGTCGCAGCGCTCCAGCATGCGGACCTCAATCAAGCGCTTCATCAGCGCACTAAACCGTGACGATCTACCGGCAGCGCAAAGCGCGTACCGGGAACTTTCGTCAAAGGTCGACCGCGCGGCCCGAAAAGGCCTGGCGCATCCCAATCGTGCTGCAAGACTAAAAAGCCGGCTCAATACTCGCCTCAAAGCCAAAGCCGCTCCTGCCTAAGGGTCCGCGCCGCGGTCATCGCGCCGCCGTCATATAGAGGCTTTGTAAAAGCCGCTCAGAGTAAAGCCAGGTTGTCCCGATGGATGAGTTCTGGCTCGTCGATATATCCCAGTAGTGTTTCAATAAGAGTGCTGGACTTACCGGCAATCGTCGCGGCCTCCTTAGAAGAATAGTTCACCAGACCGCGGGCGATAATCCTGCCGGATGCCTTCGACACGCAGTCGACCAAATCGCCCCGCCGGAACTCACCCGTTACCTCCACAACGCCCACAGGCAACAGGCTCTTTCCCCCTCTGCAAGGACCCGCTCCGCCCCTTCGTCTATTACGAGGCGTCCGCTCGATCGCATCCGGCCGGCCAGCCATTGTTTACGGGCGACCATACGACCTGAAGATGCTTTTAATAGCGTGCCCGGATATTCTCCGAGCGCGATCTTCCGGAGATTATCGAGCTCGCGTCCGGAGCAGATCACGGTCGATGCTCCCGAACGCGCCGCCTTAGCCGCGGCTTGAATCTTGGTCTTCATGCCGCCACGGCCCATTAACCCTATCCCGCCCGCATAACCCTCCAGGACCGGGTCCCCGGCACGCCCATCCCTCACGAGTTGAGCCTTAGGATTCTCTGTGGGATCAGCATCAAACAAGCCTTCCTGATCCGTCAGGATCACGAGAAGATCCGCTTCGATCAAATTACCAACAAGCGCGCCAAGTGTGTCGTTATCCCCAAACTGAATCTCCTCGGTCGCCACTGTATCGTTTTCGTTAACCACCGGCACGATGCCAAGCGCGAGCATTGATCTTAATGCGCCCCGCGCATTCAGATAACGACCGCGATCATTCAGATCAGCGCTTGTGAGTAGGACCTGCGCGGTTTCAACGCCGTATTCTTCGAAGGCCCTCTGATAGGCACGGATTAAACCCATCTGGCCTACGGCCGCAGCCACTTGAAGTTGCGGCAGTTCAGAAGGCCTAGAGGTCCAACCCAGGCGGGCAAGTCCATTAGCAATAGCCCCGGAAGAAACCAAGACAACCTCAATGCCCTGATTTCTCAGTTCAGAGCAGATTTGTGCGAGGGCCTGGATAAGCGCTGTATTGAGACCAGAATCCGCGCCGCGAAGAAGTGCACTCCCGAGCTTAATAACCCATCTTTGATTTTGCCGGGGCTTTTCAGTGGATCGCGTCATCATCGCTCTCCAAAGCGAGCCAGATTTTCTGACACAGACCCTTGCATCCTTGCCCGCTCACCCCGGAAATCAAAAACCAACGATCCTGCCAGCCTAAAGCACTGATTGTCCTCTGACAAAGCGCCTCAGCATCAGAATGCGAGAGCGTATCCGCTTTGTTAAAGACCAGCCAGCGGGGTCGGGTGGCCAGACTCGCATCAAAAGAAGTCAGTTCGTTCACGACCGACGCGATCGCCTCCTGCGGTGGAGCACTGGCGAGTTCACTGATATCTACGATATGTAAGAGAAGGCGCGTGCGCTGCAAATGCTTGAGAAATTGGATGCCCAATCCTGCACCCTCGGCAGCCCCCTCAATCAGACCGGGAATATCCGCGATCACAAAACTTGAGCTTGATCCCACGTCAACCACGCCGAGCTGTGGATGCAGCGTGGTGAATGGGTAGTCGGCGATTTTTGGAGTCGCAGAAGAGACCTGGGCAAGAAATGTCGACTTACCGGCATTCGGAAGACCAAGTAAACCGACATCCGCCAGCACCTGCATTTCCATACGAATTACCCGGCGGTCACCCTCCCCACCCGGGATGGTACGTCGCGGTGTCTGATTAACCGAGGACTTGAATCGGGCATTACCTACCCCACCACGGCCGCCAGCCGCGATCTTGAAAATCTGCTCATCGCGCTGAAGGTCAACCAAAAGTTCCCCGGTCTCCTCCGAGTACACAAGAGTACCGACTGGGACGCGGACAATGCAGTCCTTCCCGGCAGCGCCGGAGCAGTTCCGTCCTGCCCCCGGCTGACCCGTGCCGGCTTTAAATTTTCTGGTATACCGAAAATCCGCGAGCGTATTGAGTCCGGAATTGGCAACCAGAATGACATCGCCACCACGACCCCCGTCACCGCCATCCGGGCCACCTTTGGGAACGAACTTCTCGCGCCGGAAACTCAACGCACCATTGCCGCCATTACCTGCTTGAACGGTGATGGTTGCTTCATCTACGAATTTCATAACGATGGAATGCGCTAAAAAAAACCCCGCTGGACCAGCGGGGTTTATCGGACGATGCCTGCTGGGGTCTACTGACCGGTCAGCACACTCACCGTCCTTCGATTTTTCGGACCTTTGATACTGAAATCCACCTTGCCTTCCGCAAGTGCAAAAAGTGTGTGGTCTTTGCCGATACCCACATTAAGGCCCGGATGAAAAGCAGTGCCGCGCTGCCGAACAAGAATATTGCCAGCGAGCACATTCTCACCCGAGTAACGTTTGACGCCCAGCCTCTTAGATTCTGAATCGCGGCCGTTTCTGGAACTACCGCCTGCTTTTTTATGTGCCATTGTCGCTGTGCTCCCTAATCAATATCTAGCTCGCTAACCGGTTATCTCGGTAACGCGAAGCTGGGTATAAGCCTGCCGGTGCCCTTGGGTTCTGCGGTATTTCTTGCGCCGCTTCATTTTGAAGACGCGAATTTTCTTATCGCGGCCATGGCCAACGATCTCGGCCTTGACCGAGGCGTCGGTTAAAACCGGATTGCCGATGGAAACCTTGTCGCCATCGCTGACCATCAGAACCTGCGGAAGGTCAACCACTACGCCGGGTTCACCGGGAAGTTTCTCGACTCTAAGGTTATCGCCGACACTGAGCCGGTATTGCTTGCCGCCTGTTTGAACCACTGCGTACATGATTTGAGCTACCTGAATGAGTTTGCCCCGTGATCCCACTGGAGCCCGAGGTCGACGCGCGTCGCCTCTCGAAGGCCGCGAATTTTAGGCGAAACAGCCTATTCGGTCAACGAGATCAAGTTTCTATGCTCACGCCCCGTCAACTCCCCACGGTATTATCCGAATATGCCAAATATCCGTTCAATTCATTCTGTCTCCGGGAGCAAAAAGAAGGCTCCTGATATTCTGCTGCGCGACGCGCTGAGCCTGGTCGATGCGGATATGAACGCGATCAATCTGCATATTCGGAGCCAATTAAGCTCGGACGTGCCGCTTATTCAGGAGATCGGCCGCTATATTGTTGCCGCAGGGGGCAAACGTCTGCGGCCCGTCACTGTCGTCTTAAGCGCGCACGCGCTGCACTACAAAGGCACCGCCCATATCGACCTGGCCGCCGTGATTGAGTTCATTCATACCGCCACCCTACTGCATGACGATGTTGTTGATGATTCGGCACTGCGGCGAGGCCGGGAGACCGCAAACGAGCTTTGGGGAAACAGCGCTTCTGTGCTCGTCGGCGACTTCCTGTACTCCCGCGCATTTCAAATGATGGTCGCGGTCGGAAAAGTCCCGCGTCATGGATATCATGGCTGAAACAACAAACGCCATCGCACAGGGTGAAGTGATGCAGCTGCTGAATACCCATAATCCAGAAACGACCGAAGCAGACTACCTGGAGACCATCAAACGTAAAACAGCCCGCTTGTTTGAATCGGCTGGACGCCTCGGCGCTGTTTTGGCTGACGCGGGGCCCGCCACCGAGCAAGCGCTCGGAGATTTTGGATTACATCTCGGTATTGCATTTCAGATGATCGACGATGCTCTTGATTACAGTGCGAGCGCCGAAGAGATGGGAAAGAATGCAGGCGACGATCTCGCTGAGGGGAAAACGACCCTGCCGTTAATCTATGCTATTGCTCGGGCTGAAAAATCTGATCAGCTATTCCTTCGAGGGGTCATTGAGGAGGGTGGGCGAGATAAGCTCGAAAAAGTTCAGCAGATCATTGAATCCACGGGCGCGCTTGCGTACACTTTCGGCCGGGCAAAAGAGCACGCCGCCTTAGCGAAGCGATCTTTAGAGGCGCTTCCTGATTCACCGTACCGTAGCGCTCTTGGCCAGCTTGCAGATTTTTCGGTCTCCCGGACCTTTTAACTTCTGAGGCGAGGCGGCCAGCCTTTCTAAATCGGGGTGTAGCTCAGCCTGGTAGAGCACTGTCTTCGGGAGGCAGGGGCCGGAGGTTCAAATCCTCTCACCCCGACCATTTTCTAACCTAAAAACCGACCTCTTTGACTAATCTCAAAGGCGTTGTTTTCCACTCCGCTGATTTTCCGCTGAAACTAAAAAGCAATCCTCGGGTAGCGTTCTCATTCGCCGCTTTCGATCACACGCAAAAGTTCTAGAGACAAACAGATATCAGTAGTTACTTCCTGTGTATAGTCGTTACGGTCGTTGTGTCGCTATACAAATCGGGGCCTCATTTTTGGATAACAAGAGTTTCAGTCGATTTCTCGGTTTCTTGACCCGGTAGAGCACATGCCGAAGTCGGGTTTTGCAAGGGATTCCTCGACGAGAATCGTTGCGTACCCAATCCAAACTCACGCCTGATCAGCGCCTTGTTTACTGTCATCTTTATCTGAATGGAAACCTTTGATCACGTCATTGTCGGAGGCGGTATCGTCGGCGCCTCAGTCGCGTATCATCTGACCCGCATGAGTGCCGGTACGGTATTGGTATTAGAGCGAAACGACCTCGCCAGTGCGGCGTCTAGCAGGGCCGCCGGCTTGGTGCTGCAGGCGTCCACCAAATCCTCCAAAACGCCTTTGGCGAAACTAACCACGCAAACAATATCTGTACTCGAAGAGGAACTGGGTGAAAGCGTGGGGGTTAAGGCCCAGGTTGGCAGTCTACGCGTTGCGGCTTCCGAAGCGAGCGCTATAGAGCTTGACGCGATGGTGGAAGACGCATCGAAGTGGGGTATTTCTGCTGAATTGCCGAACGCCTCCGAAGTCAGGAATCTGGTTCCCTGGTCCGATAGCAGCACCGTTCTAAATGCCGCATTTTTTCCAACGGATGGGTATGTCGATCCCTACCTTTTGAGCATGTCGTATCTCCGGGCTGCCAGAGAAAGCGGCGCCATTGTGCGCCCCTACACCGCGGTGCAAGATGTCGCTACAAAAGGCGATAAGGTAGCAGGTGTTGTGACCAATACCGGACAGATTGTCTGTAGCTCAGTCATTGATGCCTGTGGTGCCTGGGCTGCCCTGTTCTCGGAACGGGTAGGTTACCCACTTCCAATGGCACCCGTTCGCAGTCATTTCTGGATAACAGAACCTTCAAGCTCTTACGGAGGCGAGCATCCGGTGACGGTCCTTCCCGATGTCGCCGCCTACACTCGCCCCGAAGTGGGGGGCCTTGTTGTTGGAGTCCAAGAAGCCTGCTCCGCTACCTTCAATGCCCGCGATTTACCTGATGACCCGTTATCTTTTTCGCCGACCAAAGGAGAGGAGCATTGGGAAATTCTGGCGAATGCCTACGAGGGATTGACGCAATTCTTCCCCGCTATCGAAAGAGCTCAATTCTCCAGTTACGTTTGCGGCTTGTCATCGTATACCCCGGATGGGGAGATCATATTGGGGCCAGTCCCTGGTGTGTCAGGCTTCTACGCTGCTGCCGGCGCGTGCGGTTCCGGGATCACCTTGTCAGCAGGCATGGGTCATGCGATTGCCGATCTGGTGCTGGGAAGGAGCCTGAGGCCAGTTTTGATATCGCCCGTTGTCAGTCCTGTTTCATTTTTTTGGAAGGCCTGAATATCACCTGTCTATCTGATCAATATCAGCCAATTCCGTCAATGTCGAGAAGGGCAAGTAACAGTCCCACATGTGCTGAAGCCAGGGCTTCGAAATCCCGTAAGGTCACCTAACGCGGGTGGGTGGATTCGAGCGTTTTGAACTACGACGGTAACTCTGATGCACGAAAGCTGACCCATGTTGTGTCGGCATCCATCATCACTTGCGTCTTGGCTTCGGCAGTGCTCGCGATTACCCGTCCCCGTCGGATTACAAATAATCGGTTGGCGCGTAGCCGAATCGCTTCAATCGGGTCAGACGCCTGCAGGATAACCAGATCCGCATTGCAGCCCGGCTCAATACCGTAGCCGTCGAGGTTTAGCGCTTTTGCTGCGCTAGAGGTGACGGCGTCGAATACGGCAAGTGTTTGGTCAACGCCCGTCATTTGTCCGACATGCAGACCCATCTGTGCGACTTCGAGCATGTCATGGCTTCCGAAGGAGTACCAGGGATCCATTACGCAGTCGTGGCCAAAAGCGACGTTAATCCCACGCTCGACCATCTCCTTAACCCGCGTCATTCCCCGCCGTTTTGGATAAGTCTCCATCCGTCCCTGAATGGTGATGTTAATCAGCGGATTGGCAATTGCGGTCAGCTGAGCCTCTGCCATGAGTGCCAGCAGTTTGCTGACATAGTAGTTGTCCATCGAATGCATCGATGTCAGGTGAGAGCCTGAAACCCTCCCCTGCAGACCCAACCGCTCGGTCTCAAAGGCGAGCGTCTCCACATGACGCGACATGGGGTCATCGGTTTCGTCACAATGCATATCCACCAATAACCCGCGCTCCGCCGCAAGTTCACAGAGCGCCGTTACCGAACGGGCGCCCTCGCCCATGGTGCGCTCAAAATGCGGTATTCCCCCAACGACATCAACACCAAGATCCAACGCCTCTTTCAAGAGCTTTTCAGCAGCGGGATAACGGAAATAGCCATCTTGCGGAAAGGCCACGAGCTGAATATCAATGAAGGGACGCATTTCTTCGCGCACTTCAAGCAAGGCTCGTACCGCGAGCAGTGTGGGGTCACAGATATCCACATGGGTACGAATCGCGAGATTACCCTTCGCGACTGCCCATCGGCACAAGGTTCTGGCTCTATCCTGAATGTCCTCAAATGTGAGGTGAGGTTTAAGTTCACTCCAAAGGGCGATCCCTTCAAGCAATGTTCCGCTCTGATTAACGCGGGGCCGACCGTAGGTCAGCGTAGCATCCATGTGAAAATGACTGTCCACGAACGGGGCAGTCACAAAGTTACCCTGGGCATCAATCTCCTCAACAGCTGCCCCGGCTATCCTGTTGGATACTTCGACGATCTTGCCGTCCTTGCAGGCGATATCCCACTCACCTTGCCGCCCTTTTAGGACAGCGCCTTTAATCAGAAGATCAAGCATAAAGACCTCTTTTTATTTTCGAGCGCTTTTATCATCTTGGGCATCGCTAACGCTCTCCCTTTCGAAACGGTACCAGCAAGGCTTTCGGATAAGCGGCTTTTCTCGAAATCAGAATCAAAGCGGCAATGCTCAGAAGATACGGCAGCATAAGAAAAAATTGATAGGGGATACCAATTCCCGACTCCTGCTGAATCCGAATCTGTAAAGCATCAAAACCTGCGAACAAAATGGTTCCTAAAAATGCCTTGCCCGGCTTCCAGGACGCGAAGATCACCAGAGCGACGCATATCCAGCCACGTCCGTTGATCATGCCAAAATAAAAGGCATCAAACACTGAAATCGTCAAAAACGCGCCGCCGATCGCCATTAATGCACTCCCGAAAGCAACCGCCACGGTTCTAAGCAGTAATACGTCAATACCTTGCGCCTCCACCGCCATTGGGTTTTCGCCAACCATCCTGACGGCGAGTCCGAATGGCGTTCGATAGAGCAAATACGAAAATAGCGGAATGAGCAGAAAGGCGATGTAGGTAATGACGGTCTGCTCAAAAAGGACGGGGCCCACAAACGGTAAACTCGATAGCAAGGGAATGGCCAAAGGCTCGAACGATTCGATCTTTGGTGGCGTGGTCACATTGGGAAGCATCACCCGGAAAATAAAGTAACTGGCGCTCGATGCCAGTAATGTGATTCCAATGCCCGATACGTGCTGCGATACCCCGAGATAAACCGTCAGCCCAGAGTGAAGCACCCCAAAGATCGCGCCAGCCACGGCGGCCACAAGTATGGCGGAATAAAGATCACCGCCTTGATACACCCACATCCATGCAATCATGGCGCCGAAGGTCATGATGCCTTCGATACCAAGATTCAGTACCCCGGCACGCTCACAGATTAACTCGCCCAATGTGCCGAAAATTAACGGCGTCGCCATACGGACCGCGGCCGTCCAGAACCCAATCGTGAAAAGGAGATCAAGAATTTCCATCATCTAATCGCGACGTAACCGATAGTGCACCAATAGACTGCAGACCAGCATAGAGAGTAGAGCCGTAGCCGTAATCACGTCCGCGATGTAGTTGGAGACATTCATCGCGCGACTCATAGAGTCCGCTCCGTTGTAGATCCCCGCAAAGAAAACAGCTGCCGCGATAACCCCTAAGGGATTCAAGCCTGCAAGCATAGCCACAGCGATACCCGTATAGCCAAAGCCGGGGGAGATATCGACGGTGAGGTAGCCCTTTGTTCCTGCCACCTCGGTCACCCCTGCACAGGCCGCGAGACCTCCCGAGAGGATTGCCGTCCTAATCACGGCCCACTTCACCGGAATTCCTGAGAACTGGGCAGCCTTCATGTTATGCCCAACGGCTCGGATCTCAAATCCCCAACGGGTAAAGCGCATTAAGAGCCAGACCACAACAGCCGAGCCCAGCGCAAATAAGAGCCCGGTGTGCAGGCGAGAGCGCGGCACAATGCTGGAAAGACGCCCCTCTTCCACGATGCGTGCGGCTTGAGGCCAGCCTAAGGCCATCGGATCTTTCCATGGACCAAAAAGAAGATAGTCCACCAGGAGCAAAACGACGAAATTCAAAAGCAAGGTTGTGACCACTTCATCCACTCGCAGCCAGGTCTTCAATACTGTTGAAACCAGCAGTAACAAGCCCCCTCCCAATACAGCCACCAGGAAGAGGAACGGAACCATCAATGCAGGGGGCAACGTTATGAGACCCGTCCCAAAAAACGTAATCGCCATCGCGCCAACGTACAGCTGACCTTCTCCACCGATATTCCAAAGCTTCGCCCGAAAAGCGACGGCAGCCGCCAAGCCGGTGAAGATTAAAGGCGTCGCCCGCGTTAATGTTTCGGTCAAGGCAAACCTCGATCCAAACGCACCTTTCGCGAGCGAGAAATATGCCTGGCCTACATTCGCTCCAGCCCAAAGCAGAAAGAGCGAACAGATTGCAAGGGCCACGCCGATAGCGATCGCAGGAAGCGCAAGACGCATTCCGAGCGAAACGCCCTGCCTTCGCTCAAGCCGCATAGTTGTGGGTCTCGAAGTTCTTGCCCGTCATCATCAACCCAATGTGCTCAATATCCGCTTCCTCGATAGGCATCGAGAGAGACAGACGACCCTCGAACATCACGTGCAAGCGGTCGCAGAGCGTAAATAACTCCTCAAGGTCCTCACTGACCAGAAATACAGCAGCACCCGCACGTTTTGCGTCCAGAAGGCGTTGGTGAACTTGCGACTGAGCTCCAACGTCAAGCCCTCGGGTGGGTTGGGAGGCAATAATCAGGCGAGGCTGTTTACTGAGCACCCGAGCCAAAATGAGCTTTTGAATATTCCCGCCCGAAAGCTCCTTTGCCTGCTGCGCTTCATCGGCGCCGCGTATGTCGAAGACCCCGCAAAGCTCTTGAGAGTACTCCTCGATTTTTCGTCCCTGCATCCACCCTGCGCGCTGAAAAGCTGAGTCACGGTAGTTCTCGATAATGAGATTTTCCGGGATGCTCATCTCCCCAACGATCCCCACGTCGTTACGATCTTCCGGGATTCGCGCCACGCCGGCATCGATAAAGCGACGAGGTGAGGCTTTCGTGACAGGGGTTCCGTCAAAGATCAGCTCGCCGGCGGTCGCGGTGATATCGCCACCAAGCAGGCTTGTCAGCGTGCGCTGCCCGTTACCTGACACTCCCGCTATCCCAACAACCTCACCCGCCCTAAGTGTCAGGTTGATATCGTATAAGTTCGTTTCTTCTGCCTGCCGAACGGACACACCCTGCAACGCCATGACCACACCGCCCGCCGCGGCCGGCGGACGATCCACCTTCGGTAACGCTCGCCCTACCATCGCGTGAGCCAACTCCTGCTCCGATGTCGCCTGTGTGTCAAAGACACCCGCGATCTCTCCGCGCCTTAAAACCACAACACGGTTTGCAATCTCGAAGGTCTCTGCGAGCTTATGGCTGATAAAGATAATGCTCATACCTTCACTGACCATATTGCGCAGGGCCGAGAACAATTGCACGCTCTCCTGCGGCGTGAGCACTGCCGTCGGCTCATCGAGGATTAATACCCGCACGTCGCGGTAAAGCGCCTTCAGTATTTCCACCCGTTGACGCTCGCCCACGCTCAGATCAGAGATCAGACGGTCTGGGTTCACCTGCAGGCCAAAACGGGCCGAAAGCGCGGTCAATTTTTCTCTCGCTTCAGCACTCTTTTGCGACAACGCAAATAACGACTCTGTCCCGAGCAGCACGTTTTCTAGAACCGTGAGGTTCTCGCCCAGCGTGAAATGCTGGTGGACCATCCCGATCCCAAGATCTAGCGAGGCTGACGGCGAGCCTTGCGGAAGGGGCTTGCCCTCGAAAAAGATGTCGCCAGAATCGGCAACATAATGACCAAACAGGATATTCATCAGAGTGGTCTTGCCGGCGCCGTTTTCACCCAGCAACGCCAGAACCTCACCACCCGCTAGCGAAAACGTCAGATTCTTATTGGCTTGTAAATTTCCAAAACGTTTGGAGACACTGCGAATCTCAAGGACCGGCAGTGCGGTCGCGTTCTCGCGAGGCGTCATCAAATCAATGAACCGGCTATAAAAAAGTGGGCACCACGGCAGCAATGACTGCCGTGGTGCCCATGGGTGCGGAGGGGATCAGCTAAAAGGTGGATTTCGGCTGATCGTCGTTTATGTTGACGGTAAAAGATCCGGCCATGATGCTCTTGGCGACTTCTTCTACCTTTGCCTTTGCGCTCGCCGGGATCTTATTCTCAAACTCGTAGTAAGGCGCTAAAGAGGCGCCGCCTTTGGCCATCATCGTCCAGTTATGGTACTCCTCGGCTTTAAACTGGCCGGCCTTAACGAGGCTGATCGCGTGATTGATTGCGCTTTCCATGTGCCAAAGTGCGGACGTCACCACCACATCAGTACCGTTCTCTTCTTTATTCATGTCGTTGACGTTACCAAACGCAATGATGCCTTTTTCACGAGCAGCGTCGACCACGCCCGCGCGCTCTGCGTAAAGGACATCGACCCCGGCCTCGACTTGGGCATAGGCAAATTCTTTAGCTTTCGGTGGGTCGTACCAGGAGCCGATAAACGAAACCTTGAATTCAACCTTGGGGTTGACCGACCGGGCGCCGTCCATGAAGGCGTGGAACAGTCGATTCACCTCGCCAATCGGGTATCCACCGACCATGCCGATCTTGTTGGTCTTTGTCATCGTGCCGGCGATGATGCCCATCAGATAACAAGGCTCGTGAATATAGTTGTCAAAAACAGAGAAGTTTTTCCCGTGGGGTTTCGCGGGACTACCCATCAACCAAGCGACATTCGGGTAATCGTCCGCCACCTGACGCGCTTCCGGATCGATACCAAAAGCCTCACCCACTACTAGAGCAACGCCGCTTTCCGCGTACTCACGCATCACCCGCACATAGTCTGTATTTGCGACTTTCTCTGAAAAGACATAGTCGATCTCGCCGGCTGCCTGTGCTGCAACCAGCGCCTTGTGTAACGCCGCATCCCATTTCTGTTGGATGGGTTGCGTGTAGATTCCTGCCACTTTGATCTTGTGTGCCTGAGCTGAGACTCCGAATAAGCCGACTGACGTCATCACAATAACGCCGATCAGTGCTTTCAATGTTCGAAACACGATGCATCCTCCTTTAATTAAAATTCAGTCCGACCCGGTTTTTGAGTCGGAATTAGGTTATCAGAAATACCCTCAGCCAACCATGAGGAAATTGAAGCCTCAAGGAAGGTTGGCGCCCGATCAATCGCCCACCAAACTTAATCAAACTTCGCAGGTATACTGGATAAAGGTATGACTTACCTATCAAGTGTGCTCGCATCGAAATGTACCAAGAGCTATTGATGCGAGACTGTCGGGAGATACTGTGGCATTTAAGAAATCAACCGCCTGGCTCAGGGATAGTCGACTTTTTGGAGACAGGTTTAACCCGATCTGGCGGGCGCTCGGCGGTCTGGCCGTTGCGTTCTGTCTGGGTTTGACGATTTACTACTCTCTCTCATGAACGCTCGACCCGACACGCTGAACTTCACACGTACCGAGAGCCCCGAGGGGCTCGAGGGCGCGCTCGCCGCTTGTCGTAAACACTACGAGGAAAGCAACCCAAAAAGCCGAACCGCCTTTGAGTCCGCCAAGACGAGCCTGCCGGGCGGTAACACGCGTTCGGTGCTTTTCTACTCCCCGTTTCCGGTAGTGATCGCCAAAGCACAAGGCGCGGAGATTGAGGACATTGACGGTCATCGATATCAAGATTTTCTTGGCGAGTACACAGCAGGCCTGTACGGCCATAGTCATCCCGTTTTGATGCAGGCTCTTAAGGGCGCTCTGGAGGGCGGCCTCACACTCGGCGGACCCACACTCCTTGAAGCGAACTATGCAGCGCTCATTCGGGATCGTTTTCCCGCGATAGAAAGGCTTCGATTTTGTAATTCTGGAACCGAGGCGAATGTGCTCGCGCTCAGTGTCGCGCGTGCATTCACGGGTCGTACCGATATCATGGTCATCGACGGCAGTTATCACGGCGGTGTGTTGAGCTTCGCTGGAGAGCACCCCCTTAACCTGCCCTTCCCCACACATCGCATACGCTTTAACGATCCCGATCGAGCGCGAGAGGCAATTCTCGAAACAGGCGCCCGCCTCGCCGCGGTCGTTGTGGAGCCCATGATCGGTGCGGGTGGGTGCATCCCGGCAGAGGCTGCGTTCTTGCAGACGCTTCGGGACGCGACCGCGCAGACCGGGGCACTACTGGTGTTTGACGAGGTCATGACCTCTCGACATGGGAGATCCGGCCTGCATGGAAAATTCGGGATTCATCCGGATCTCGTGACGCTCGGAAAATACCTGGGTGGCGGACTAAGTTTCGGCGCCTTTGGCGGACGAGCCGACATACTCGACCGATTTGATCCCACCAAGCCCACCCCGTGGGCGCACGCGGGAACGTTCAACAACAATATTCTCAGCATGACAGCCGGCTATACCGGATTGCGGGAGGTATTCACCCCATCGGTTGCCGAGACGTTTTTCGATGAAGGTGAGATATTTCGGTCACAGCTCATAGATACGATCGAACCGCTAGGCTTGCCGATCAAAGTGACCGGACTCGGCTCAATGATGGCGCTTCACTTCGGCTCGAAAACTCCGGTTGCCCCATATTCGCCGAGCGGGCATGCCCAACAACTTTACGAACTGGTGCACCTCAGAATGATGAGCCTCGGTCAGTTCTACGCTCGCCGGGGGATGATTAACCTTTCTTTACCGGTCTCAGAGGAAATGAAGCTCTCTTTTTGTGCGGCGCTTAAGGAGACTCTCGCCGAATGCGGCTCGATCATCAGCGAGCTTGTTGACCCGTAGCTCAAAAACCAAAACGCCCCGCAATGCGGGGCGCCGTGATTGGCTGTCACAGTAAACACTGTCACCGGACAGAGTGTAGACGGAGCTACAAGAGGCTGCTCCCGTACTCCGAACAGACACCAAAGTTCACTGTGACGATTCCTGAATCACTCGACATTGGATCACCCCCTTTTAAATGTTGGCCTAAAGGACCTTCAGTGTACCCGTGGCCGGGACGCAGGGCAATTCATTTGCCAAAGTCCGATTACCCGTACTCCGAGCGCAGTTTTTTCTTATCGACCTTTCCAACGCTGGTCTTGGGAATCTCCGAAACCACTTCGATACGCGGGATCGCCCAGTCATTCAACCGACCCGTCTTCGCCTGAGCCTCAAACTCTGCCGTCACATGCGCTGTGTCCAAAAACTCTGCATTTGCTACAAGCAATACAAGCGGCCTTTCGCCCCATTTCGGATCAGGGACGCCAATCGCAGCGGCTTCGCTTACACCCGCACAACTGAGTGCAATATCCTCAAGCTCAATGGAGGAGATCCACTCTCCTCCGCTCTTGATGACGTCCTTCACACGGTCCGTCACTTTTAAATAACCCGCGGGGTCAATATGACCAATATCGCCGGTGTGTAAGTAACCGCCCTGCCAAAGCTCCTCCGAGCGCTCGGGGTCGTCAAGGTAGCCCTGCGTCAACCAAGGGGCCCGCACCACCACCTCGCCTGTGGTCTTGCCGTCGTGGGCAAGGGGGCGAAGCTCGGCATCAACGATCTCCAAATCCACCAGAGGAACCGGTCGCCCTGCTTTACAGCGCAGCGCCAATTGGTCAGGGTCGGCGTCCGACGCTGTAGCCAGATCGATCTGCGACAGTGTCAGCACTGGGCAGGTCTCTGACATTCCATAACCTCCGAACACATCAATACCAAGCTCCCGTGCCCGCCGAGCCAGCGCGGGAGGCAGCGCCGAACCACCAATGATTACTTTCCACTGGCTAAGATCGACCTCCTCAACCACAGGGTGATTGAGAAGCATATGAAGAATAGTCGGTACGCAATGCGAGAAGGTAACCCGCTCCTTTTGAATGAGCCGCAGCAGCTTTTCCGGCTCGTAACGACCGGGATAGATCTGCTTAATGCCGAGCATGGTTGCGACGTAAGGCACACCCCACGCGTGCACATGAAACATCGGCGTAATCGGCATGTACACGTCATTCACGTGTAGCCGCCCCTGACCCACAGCGCTGGTCAGCCCAACGCTTAATCCCAGGGTGTGCAGCACAATTTGTCTCTGGGAGAAATAGACACCCTTGGGGTTACCTGTTGTACCGGTGGTGTAAAACGTGGTCGCTCGGATGTTTTCGTCGAAATCTTCCGCCTCGTAAACGCCTGCGGCCTGCTTCAGAAGTGTCTCGTACTCGCCGTCAAACAACTCACCCACAATAGATTCTTCCTCGGGGGTATCGGTAAGCCGAATCCTGCGCCGAACGCTTGGAATCTCGTCTTTAAATCCAACCAGCAGGGGAACAAAATCATCATGAACCAAAATAGCCGTATCCTGAGCATGATTTATGGTGTAGAGAATCTGCTCGGGCGCCAAGCGCACGTTGATGGTATGCAGGATGGCACCGATCATCGGGATTGCGAAAAAACATTCGAGATAACGGTGTGAATCCCAGTCCATGACAGCCACCGTATCCCCTGGGCCGACCCCCAATTCCTTCAGGGCAGTCGCAAACTGGCACACGCGTTCAAAGAACTGTCGATAGCTAAAACGCTGTTGGTCCGAGAAGACAATCTCCTGGCTCTCATGCTGCGCCGTTAGCCTCGAGAGCAGGTGCCGGATCAATAGCGGATGTGCGTAAGCAGATTCGGTTTTCGTTATGTTGTATTCAGTCATCCCATGCTCTCCGGGTACATCGACCTACAAGAAAAGGGTCTGCATCACCAAAAACCCTCATCGCGACTTTTAAGACCCCGCTAAACCAAGCGGGAATCATATCGGAAGCCGATGGTTCTACGCGTTTGGCCAACCCCTTTTACCGAGTGATACGGCCTCTTGAAGTCTGCCGAAATCCCGGGTGCGCCCATCAAAAGCAACTGGCCCGGCGAAAACGATACCTCTGTCGAAACGCCGGCCTCTCGATCGGTATGCAGGGAAAACGTGCCGTCTCCACTTAAGAGCAGGATCAAGACCACGAATCGGTAGCTCACGTGATCCCGATGCGGGGTGATGCCTCGACACCCCGGAGGATATCGCTGCGCAATGAGGTCGTTAATGATTAACGGCTCGTGAGAAAGCCCTGCCGCTTCCCGATGGGCGCCCACCACCGGTCCGACGCTTTTTTCGACAGACTTCGCCAAATCCCAAAAAAAATGATCTTGGGGGATTTCATAATTCAGTTCAAAATCCTGTTGCACTGGGGCCGTTTCACTGCCCGTCACTGCTCTTGCCTGTCGATAGCCGAGTGAATCAGCCCACTCCACATACTGAGTGCATTCCGTCTCAGACAGACAATCAATTGCGACCGCTTTTTTAACGGTGATCGCTTCAAGAGCCGGTCTGATCGCCTTATGATCCATCCGGGTTAACATCGATAAAGGCTCCCATCGTCTGGCAGAAACACCAAGTTCTCTAAAGACCCGCCCATAGTGATCATGTCTCTTTCTTCCTGTTGCGTGAAGAAACTATGGTCCGCTGGCAGGCCGTCGATTACAATTTAAGTAGTTGAAGAATTTAGGACATTTTTTTGTTCGGCGCATTCTTCAGAGGTCGGGCAAAGCCCGCTACAACTCGCAGCTAGATCACCTCACTGCTCGTCGATGAATCAAAGCAAGGCAAACGGTTGGCTCAGGCGCTTCCATCAACTCGGCTCCCCGCCAAGCGTTTATGACCTCGCCCAGCGACTGAGTCCATGGGTGGCGTCCCTGTGCCTGATACTGTTTTTGGCGGGCCTGACCGGCGGTCTCATCCTTGCCCCTTCCGACTACCAACAGGGAGAGAGCTACCGGATTATTTATATCCATGTCCCCTCGGCATGGCTCTCCATGTTTGTTTATATGGTGATGGCTGTCTCAAGCGCTATAACCCTTATATGGCGTATGAAACTTGCAGATATCGTCACCAGAGCAAGTGCACCGATTGGCGCTGCATACACGTTTCTGGCGCTCGTCACGGGCTCCCTCTGGGGTAAGCCGATGTGGGGCACCTGGTGGGTCTGGGACGCGAGGCTTACCTCCGAACTGATTCTCCTGTTCCTTTATCTCGGCTACATGGCACTGGTATCTTCTATAGACGATCGAAGAACCGCGTCTCGAGCAGGCGCTGTGCTGGCCCTGGTCGGTGTCATCAATCTGCCCATCATTCATTTTTCGGTCGAATGGTGGAACACGCTGCACCAAGGCCCCACCGTGACTAAATTTGATCAACCCTCCATTGCCGCGAGCATGCTGATTCCGCTGCTCATCATGGCCCTCGCTTTTCAACTGCATTATGTTTGGGCACTGCTCGCTCGAATCCGCAGCGAAATCCTCAACACCGAGAGACGCACGGCATGGGTCAGTGATCTGATGAGGCAGTCGTCGTGACCGACTTCCTGGCAATGGGCGGGTACGCGCTCTACGTATGGCCAGCCTATGGCATCAGCTTGATCACTCTCGTGCTGAGCATTGTGCTTCCGATCAGACAACATAATCGATTGCGTGCTGAGATTTCGGTACTCGCTAGTCAACGTAACGAAGGTGGCAGTCCTTGACTCCGCGACGTCGCCAGCGAATCGTTCTGGTCGGCCTGTTGGTGGCCGGCGTCGGCATCGCCGCCAGCCTTGCCCTGATGGCGCTCAATGAAAACATCAATCTGTTCTTCAGCCCAACCCAGGTGAAGTCTGGGGAGGCGCCCGTGGGAGTGCCATTTAGGCTGGGCGGGATGGTCGTGGATGGCAGCGTGCGAAGAAGCGACGGAACGCTCGCCATTCGCTTCGACCTGACAGATACCGCGGAATCGGTCACGGTCGTTTATACAGGCATACTCCCCGATCTTTTTAGGGAAGGTCAGGGTATCGTGGCACAAGGTAGTGTGGATGGGGCTGGATTGTTCACCGCCACTGAGGTTCTCGCAAAACACGATGAAACGTACATGCCTCCAGAGGTTGCGGATGCTTTGGATAAAGCAAAAGCTATGGGGGTGCAATGATCCCTGAAATTGGCCTCTTCGCTTTAGTCCTGGCGCTTATTGTCGCCCTGATTCAGAGTTCTTTGCCGATCCTAGGCGCTGCCCGTGGCGACAGCACATGGATGGCTATCGCACGTCCTGCGGCCCTATCGCAACTCGCGCTGGTCGGGATTTCCTATATCTGCCTCACGGCTTCTTTTTTAAGCCATGACTTCAGCGTTGCCTACGTAGCGCAGAATTCAAATTCACAATTACCGTTGATCTATCTCATTTCCGGAGTGTGGGGGGCCCATGAGGGGTCCCTGCTGCTCTGGGCTCTCATCCTGGCGTTGTGGTCGGGGGCGGTAGCGGTATTCAGCAAAAGTGTCCCTCAGCGAATGATCGCTCGCGTATTGGGCGTCATGGGTCTCGTGAGCGTTGGATTTTTGCTATTTATTCTTTTTACCTCTAACCCGTTCGAGCGTATTTTCCCGGCACCAGCCGATGGGCGTGATCTGAATCCTCTGTTGCAAGATCCGGGGCTCGCGATTCATCCGCCAATGCTGTACATGGGTTATGTGGGTTTTTCTGTCGCCTTTGCATTTGCAATTGCAGCACTGATGGGTGGACGCCTCGATTCGGCATGGGCACGTTGGTCAAGGCCATGGACGATTTCGGCATGGGTGTTTCTAACAGCAGGAATTGCTCTCGGCAGCTGGTGGGCATATTACGAACTGGGCTGGGGAGGCTGGTGGTTCTGGGACCCGGTCGAAAATGCGTCTTTCATGCCTTGGCTGGTCGGTACTGCCCTAATTCATTCGCTGGCGGCAACCGAAAAGCGCGGTGTGTTCAAAGCATGGACCGTGCTTCTCGCCGTCTTCGCGTTCTCGCTTTCCCTGCTCGGTACTTTTCTCGTTCGGTCGGGCGTATTGACCTCGGTTCATGCATTCGCCACCGATCCAACGCGTGGGCTCTTCATTCTCATTTTCCTAGCCCTTGTAGTGGGTGGGATCACTTGCGCTTTACGCCTGGAGAGCACCTGCGGTCAGAAGCAGCGGCGGTTTCAATATCGTCTCAAGGGAAGCGGGAATCCTGCTGAACAACGTGTTGCTGGTGGTTGCCGCCGCAACCATCCTTCTCGGCACCCTCTACCCCTTAGTTATTGATGCACTGGGTCTCGGAAAGCTGTCGGTTGGACCTCCTTATTTCAATTCGGTATTTATTCCGCTCACGGCTCCCCTGGCAATGCTTCTTGGTATTGGATCGATGCTGCGCTGGAAGCGGGATCATCTTTCCAGAGTCCTCCGGTCACTCGGAGTTGGGTTTGCGCTCGCTCTAATACTGGGGTTCGCATGGCCGCTTCTCATGGAGACGTATCACATCGGCGCCGCATTGGGCGTTTCGCTCGGCCTCTGGACGATGGCGAGCGCGCTGACGGGTGTTTGGGATCGCACACGTCAGGGTCAGCGGCTAGGCTCACTTCTTCGCACGCCGCGTTCTGTCTGGGGAATGACGCTGGCACACGTGGGGCTCGGCGTGTTTGTTATCGGCGTGACGCTCACTTCTATTTATTCCGTCGAGAAAGACATCCGCATGGCGCCGGGGGACACCCACGAGATCTCGGGGCTCACATTCCGTTTTGACGGAATCACTGAGACGCGGGGGCCTAACTATGTATCTGATACCGGGATCATCACAGATCCTCAAAAATGACCGTGAGATTCTTTCCCTACGTCCGGAAAAACGGATATACCTCGTTCAGCAAATGCCAATGACGGAAGCTGCCATTGACCCCGGGCTAACTCGGGATCTCTACGTGGCCCTCGGTGAACCGCTAGAAGATGGCAGAAGTTGGGCCGTTCGACTTTATTTCAAGCCCTTCGTCCGCTGGATCTGGTTCGGCGGACTCATTATGGTCATCGGCGGCCTGCTGTCCTGCACTGACCGTCGCTATCGACGTCTCGCTGAGCGTACCCGAGAACTCGGGGCGGACGGCGCACTGCCGGCACGGGGCTAAGCCCCTCCTTAGACATCATGCGACTCATTCTGTTGTTGGTGCTGACTTGGACATCGCACGCTTTAGCAGCGATTGAGACCTATTCGTTTGAAAACACAGATCAGGAGAAACGGTACCAGAGCATGATCGCGGAGTTGCGATGCCTTGTTTGTCAAAACCAGAACCTCGCCGACTCCAACGCCGATCTGGCAAAGGATCTACGAGCCCAAACCCATGCGATGATTATCGCGGGTAAGGCCGACTCTGATATTGTCGACTACATGGTCGAGCGCTACGGGGACTTTGTCCTTTATCGACCACCGTTTAAAGCGAGTACCTGGTTATTGTGGGTTGGGCCGTTCCTCATTCTGCTGATTGCGCTTGTCGTATTCTCGTTGACGATTCGGAAAAACCGGCAGGCTCCTCAAGTGTCTGAATCCGAGCGGCGTCACGCATCAGAGCTATTGGATCGGAATTCCTAGGAAATGCTCACCCTGTGGCTCGCCGCATCGGCACTGATAATAGGGACCTTGGCGGCGATCCTCCCGGGTCTCATTAAAACGCGCTCATCCGCAGCTGCGAGCCGGTCTGAAACGAACATTGCGATCGCCCGTGAACGTGAGGGCGACCTGAGAAAAGAGCTTCTTGAGGGTCTGATAAGCGACGCGGAGTACGATGCCGCCCGGGCGGAAATTGAGCAAAGCCTTGCCCTCGATCTGGATACTCAGAGCAGTAAAGGTACCGATCCATCTCCCTCGTTATTCTCGGCGGCTGCGATTAGCGCCCTGCTTCCGATTGCTGCGATCGGGATATATCTACTCATTGGCTCTCCTACCGCCCTAAACGTGAGCAGCTCATCCGTGGATCTTGGTCCAGAGACTCAGGATCTTCCTGACATCGACACCATGCTCGATCAGATGAAAAGCCGGTTAGCTGATCGTCCGGACGATCTTCGTGGGTGGACGCTTTTTGCCAATGCCCTCATGGGTACCGGACGGTATCAAGAGGCTGTGCCCGCGTACCGCCACCTGAGCGATCAAGATCCGGCGAACCCGGAGCACAAGATTCGTCTCGCTGATGCCATCGCGATGACGCAGGGAGGAGCGTTGGCTGGGGAGCCGGAGACTTTAATTACGCAAGCACTCCAGCTTCAGCCTAACCATCCGCAGGGTCTGTGGCTTTATGGAATCGCTCGCGAGCAACGAGGCGCTTTTGACGAAGCGCTTGCCGTCTTTCAGCGACTGGCGCCCATGGTCGCGAACCAGCCCGAGGTTCTGACAGAGGTCAACGCTGTCATTCAACGCATTCAAGGCCAAATGACCCAATCCTCTCAATCCATGGGCTCGTTTTCGCTGGCGATTCGTGTCGAGATCGATCCTACGCTGGCCGAACAGGTGATGCCGGGTGACACGCTTTTTGTCTTCGCAAGAGTTCCCAACGGCCCACCGATGCCGGTCGCTGCCAAGAAGACCAGCGCCTCAACACTCCCTGTTTCACTTGAATTGAGTGATCAAGATCTTTTGGTCGGAGGGCAATCGCTGTCAGCCTATCCTACACTTCAAATAGGAGTGCGAGTCTCTAAAACCGGAAGCGCTAATCGATCACCCGGAGATCTGACGGGAATGAGCGATCAATTCTCTCCGCGTCAGACCAGCGAAATAACCGTCAGCATCTCCGAGCAGATTCGCTGAACCTTAGGTAGCCGCCGCTACTTTTTTTATCTCGCCGGACTCCTGCGAGGCACAGAGCGAAGCCACCGCTCGCTCCAGCCGCTCAAGTCCTTGACGGATGTCGTCATCGGGAATCACCAGCGATGGCGCAAAACGAAGCACGCTGGCTCCTGCGACGAGGATGAAAACGCCTTCATTTTGAGCCGCTTGGAGGAACTCGCGCGCCTTGCCTTGCCAGTGCTCGGTCAATAGGCAGCCGATTAACAGTCCCTTGCCTCGCACCTCCTGAAAGACATCGTACTTCTCCCCAATGGCTATCAGCCCTTCCTCAAACATCTCGCGCCGCGCCGTCACGCCATCCAGAAAGGCGGGTTCGTTCACGATATCCAATACAACGCTCGCCACCGCACACCCCATCGGATTCCCACCCCAGGTGCTGCCGTGGGTGCCCACCTTCAATGATTCCGCTACCGCGGCGGTCGACAGTGTGGCTGCTATGGGGAAGCCACCGCCGATTCCTTTTGCCGTCGTCATAATGTCCGGCTTGATGTCAAACCATTCATAAGCATAGAGCCGGCCCGTTCGACCCACACCCGTTTGAACCTCGTCGACAATCATTAGTGCGGAATGTTGGTCACAACGTGCTCTGATTGCTTTCATGAATTCAGGATTGGCAGCGATAACGCCGCCCTCGCCCTGCACCGGCTCGACAATCACCGCGCAGACATCATCGCCCATCGCTGCCTCAAGCGCCGCTGTGTCGTTAAACGGGAGATGATCAATTGCCCCGGGTAGCGGCCCGAACCCCTTCCGGTAATCCGGCTGTCCGCCCGCAGTCACGGTGAACAGGGTCCGGCCATGAAATGCGCTCTCGAACGCAATAATCCGGTCTTTATGCTCGTCGAAATGATCAAAGGCATAGCGTCTTGCTAATTTGAGCGCAGCTTCGTTCGCCTCCGCGCCGGAATTAGAGTAAAACACCTTATCCGCAAATGTCAGTTCCGTTAGGGTTTTTGCCAGTCGTAAAGCCGGCTCGGTCGCAAACACGTTCGCCGTATGCCATAACTTATTTGCCTGATCGGTGAGCGCTTGAATAAGTTTGGGATGCGCGTGACCTAGGGCATTTACCGCGATGCCGCCAGCGAAATCAATATACTCGCGGCCATTCTGATCCCACATCCGAGAGCCCTCCCCGCGCACGGGAATCATCTGTGCCGGTGCGTAGTTAGGCATCATGTAGTTGTCGTACCACTCTCGAGTCACTTCGCTCATCTCTAATCCTTGCGCTAGGGGCGTTGAGAGATGAGAATTCTAGCGTCCCTCCGTGGAGATCACATCCACTAATCGGCCTACTGTTTTAGGAAAGGGATTGGGCCCAAAAACAAACTAGCCATGAAAAATCCCGACTCCTCCTCGCTCGCGGACAAAACCCGAGCTATCGTCAGAGGTCGCGCCCCAGAAGATCATCACGGGGTGGTCAACACCCCTGTGTACCGGGCCTCGACAGTACTGCATCCGACCGTCGAGGCCTTCGAGCAGCGCCATGACCCTTCAAATAAGCAACGGGTTGTCTACGGCTTACTCGGCACCCCCAGCACCTTCGACCTGGAAGAAGTTATCGCCGACCTGGAGGGTGGGCACGACGCGGTACTGCTTCCTTCCGGGCTGGCAGCAATCACAACGGCACTGACCACATTCCTCGAGCCGGGAGATCACGTCCTAATCGCTGACACGGTCTACTGGCCGAACCGGATGTTTTGTGACGAGCACCTGAGACGGCTGAACGTGGATGTTGAATATTACGATCCGATGTTAGGCGCCAAGATCGCGTCACGGATCCGGCCTGCGACAAAAGTTATTTTTCTCGAGTCCCCCGGCTCTTTAACCTTTGAAGTTCAGGATATCCCTGCCATTACTGCGGTCGCCCGCGAGCACGGTGTCACGACGATCCTCGATAACACCTGGGCTACCCCTGTATTTCTGAAACCCTTTTCGCTAGGGATTGATGTCTCCGTTCATGCGGCGACCAAATATCTCTCCGGCCACAGCGATATCATGATGGGGGTGATCGTGTCGGCAGAACATGTCGCGCAAGCAGTCCGTCGTACCCACCGCCTATTTGGGCAAACCGCCAGCCCGGATGACGCGTATACCACCTTACGCAGCGTACGCACTTTATCGACCCGATTGAAGGCGCACGAGGCCACAGGTATCGAATTGGCAAAGTGGCTCTCTGCTCGCGATGAGGTAGACCGCGTCCTACACCCCGCTTTACCTGAACACCCTGGACATGAATTCTGGAAGCGCGACTATCTGGGCGCTTGTGGTCTTTTTGGCGTGGTTTTAAAACCTTGTCGTCGAGAGCAGCTGCTTAACATGGTGAACGGCATGCAGCTGTTTGGCATCGGTGCAAGCTGGGGCGGCTACGAGAGCCTGATGATTCCCAGCTATCCCGACCGATACCGAACCGCGACAGAGTGGACGGTGCAGGGCCAAGTCCTGCGCGTGCATGCGGGCCTGGAAGACCTTGACGACCTTCTTAGGGATCTTGACGCAGGATTCGCACGGCTGCGGCAATAATGTGGAGATGAGTCTTGACGCCAAACTGAAGAAAGAATGCGAGGAATTCCTCAGCCGGTTCCGAGCGATATTGTTGTCCACGCTGAATGCAGACGGCACACCCGATCTTAGTTACGCGCCTTTTATTGATACCGAGAGCGCCTTTTACATCCTTGCAAGCCATTTATCGGCGCATACCGGCAATCTCATTCGCACGCCTGAAGCCTCGGTTCTGTTCATTGAGAACGAAAACGAGTGTCCGGAGATTTACGCGCGTCGGCGACTTCGGTTTTCCTGTCGCGCCGAGCTGTTCACGCAGCAAAGTGCCGAATGGCCAGAGAAGATCCCGCTATTTCGGGCTCGGTTCGGCGAGATCATTGATACATTGAGCGCCCTACCCGACTTTCAGCTGTTTTCCCTGACGCCGGTGGGCGGCCAATGGATTAAAGGCTTCGGAAAAGCCTTCGACTTCAGTGGGCGAATCGAAGGAGATGCGGTGCATCTGAATCCCAAGAAATCTCGCCAGTCAGACTAACGGGGGCGCTTCTCGTTAGATTTTTGCTTGCGCCGGGCACCAAAGGTTGTCGCCTTAACCGTTTGCTTATTTCCTATCACTTTTTTTCGAGGCGCCCGTCCTGGCGGCGCTTTACGTTCGGGCTTCTTATCCAGACTTCGTAGAAGAGTTTCTTTGAAGGCTTCGTTTAACTCAACGGCCTGTCCGGCAGGGTGCCGGCGGTCAAGCGAGAACGGGCCATATCGGGTACGTACCAACCGACTCACCGTGCAACCCACCGCCTGCCACATGCGACGTACCTCGCGGTATCGCCCCTCCCGAATCACAACACGAAACCAATGATTGGCTCCACCACCAGATCCTGCGCTTACCGATTCAAAACGACAAAGCGTCTTGTCAATTCTCACGCCTTGAAGAAGGCGGTCAACGGTCTCTTTTGTCACTGCGCCGCGGACTCGGCATCGATACTCACGCTCTATCCCGCTTGAGGGATGCATAAGACGATGCGCCAGATCGCCGTCTGTCGTAAGAATCAGAAGCCCTGAGGTATTAATATCCAAACGGCCGACCGATACCCAACGTTGCCCCCGAAGTCGCGGGAGCTTGTCGAACACGCTTGGCCGGCCTTGAGGATCATCCCGAGAGCAGATCTCTCCCACCGGCTTGTGATAGAGGATGACACGCGCCGCGCCGGCTAAAGGGCGTGACAGCAGAATTCGCTTACCGTCCAACGAGACCTTTGCAGTCTCATCGACCTGCTGTCCCAAAATGGCCCTCTGGCCATCGATAAGAATGCGGCCTTGCCCTATCCAAGCTTCGATATCACGGCGCGACCCGACTCCCAGCCGCGCTAAGGCCTTTTGTATACGTTCTGCCAAATCCTCAATTCAACGCAGCTTGCGGCTCTTTCGGGGTTTCGTCGAGGCCTTCTTCCAACTCTTCTTCCCGCTCGCTCCCGTCGTCATGGGCGAGGTCCGTCTCTTCAGCATCAGAGTCGGGTATTTCCCCATCACTGTCGCGAGGCTCGCTGATCCGAAGCGATTCCGGCATATCAATCCCGAGTTCCTTCGCAATCTCAGCCAGTTGACGCTCATCCTCCAGACTGGGCAATTCGCTGATCGAACCCAGTCCAAAGTACTCGAGGAAAAGCGGTGTGGTCACGTACAGAGCGGGATGGCCAGGCACCTCGCGGGTTCCAGACTGGCGAATCCACTCACGGTCAATCAGGACCCGCATAATCTCCGTGGTCACAGTGACCCCGCGGATTTCCTCAATATCGCCCCGAGTCACGGGCTGTCGGTAAGCAATGATCGCAAGCGTTTCCAACAACGCTCGAGAGTAACGCGGGGGACGACTCTCTCGCAAAGCGCGTAGTGCAGGCGCGTGTATGGCTCGTGTCTGAAAACGAAACCCGCCGGCAACCTCAACCAACTCGACCCCCCGATCGCGGTAGTCATCCTGGAGTTGAGCCAATGCCTCCTCGATAGACTCTTTTTTCGCTCTTTTATCAAAGAGCACCTGCAGATCGCGCAACGTTAAGGGTCGCTCCGATGAAAAAAGCGCAGCCTCAACCGCGTTCACCATTTCTTTTTTAGCGGTCATGCCGACTTTGCCCGCACATGTATGGGAGCGAACTCCCCGCTTTGCGTGACAGAAAGAATGCCATCTCGGACTAATTCCAAAACAGCGATAAAACTCACCACAAGCCCCATACGCCCCTCCTCTGGGGTAAAAAAGTCACCAATCGCAACATATTCCCCGCTTCGGACCCGCTCGAGGATCTGCCCCATACGTTCTCTCACGGACAGAGTTTCGGGAACCATCTGCAGATGCTGTCGCCGGGCGGCAGCGCGCATTGCGGATCGCATAGCCTCAACGAGATCTGCGATTGCCACCTGGGCCTCGATTTTAGGAGGATCCGGATCCTCTACCCGCGCATAAACTAAATACAGATCACGTTCGAGCCGGGGACGCTCATCAAGGGTCTCGGCTGCGTTTTTAAAGCGCTCGTACTCCTGGAGTCGCCGAATAAGAACCGCCCGTGGATCCTCTTCGTCCTCGTCGTCCGGATCCGGTCGGGGTAACAGCATTCGTGACTTGATCTCCGCCAGCATCGTCGCCATGACGAGATAATCTCCCGCGAGATCGAGCCGCATCTGCTGCATGAGCTCGATATACTGCATGTATTGTCGCGTGATATCTGCAACGGGCAAATCCAGAATATCAATGTTCTGCCGGCGGATCAGGTAAAGCAAAAGATCGAGCGGACCCTCAAAGCCCTCGAGGACGACTTCCAGCGCCTCTGGTGGGATATAAAGATCCTGCGGCCATTGCTCAACGGGTTTTCCGTCAACCAGTGCGCGCGGCGCCGATGCCGCGTCCAGCCCGTCACGTGCGGTTAACTCGTCTTTCATCGATACACCGTACCCACCGACGCTCTGACTTCGCTCAAGGTCTCCTCGGCGGCGCGCCGGGCGCGCTCACAACCGTGCTCGATGACCTCTCGAACTAAATTTGGATTTTTCTCGAAAGGCTCAGCGCGCGCCCGCAACGTCTCCTGCTCTTCAAGAATCTTGGCAAGTAATGGTTGTTTGCAATCCACACAGCCGATTTCTGCGCTGCGACAACCTTGCGCCAGCGATATTCGGGTCTGCTCATCGGTATAGACTTTGTGCAACTCCCAAACGGGACACTTATCCGGATCGCCAGGGTCATTACGCCTTTGCCTGGCGGGATCGGTTGGCATCGACATGAGTTTCCCGGTAACGCGATCAGGGTCATCGCGCATCTGAATCGTATTGTTGTAAGACTTGGACATCTTTTGCCCATCGAGGCCAGGCATTTTGGCCGCCGGCGTTAACAACGCCTTGGGCTCGGGAAGAATCTCCCGTCCGCCTCCATCGAGATATCCTGTTAGGCGCTCTTTATCCTCAGCCGATATATTGGCCGATGCCTCGATGGCGGCAAGGGCCTGTTCTCTTGATTCCTGGGTGCCGTTTTGAAGCCAATCCGTGCGGCCCTGTGTGTACTGCTTCGCCAATTTTTTGCCCAGCCGCATCACGGCCTCCTTGGCCTTTTCCTCAAATGCGCTATCCCGCCCGAAGACGTGATTAAAGCGCCGGGCGACCTCTCGCGTGAGCTCAACGTGCGGCACTTGATCTTCACCCACCGGAACCCCTGTCGCACGATACATCAGGATATCTGCGCTTTGTAAAAGCGGATATCCTAAAAACCATAGGTCGCGAGATCCCGGTCTTTTAGCTTCTGTTGTTGATCCTTAAAGCTTGGCACACGAAGCAGCCAACCCAAGGGTGTCACCATCGACAACAGCAGATGGAGCTCGGCATGTTGAGGCACGCGTGACTGAATAAATAACGTTGCCCGCTCGGGGTCTACACCCGAGGCAAGCCAATCCACCAGCATATCCCAGACGTGCCGATCCATAGCTCCGGGCTCTTCGTAATGAGTCGTCAGCGCGTGCCAATCGGCTACAAAGAAGAAACATTCGCTCTGCGCCTGCAGGGTGACCCAATTCTTAAGAACGCCGTGATAGTGGCCCAGATGAAGGCGTCCCGTGGGGCGCATTCCAGAGAGGATCCGAGGCATTTCGGAGGGACGTGACATAAGTAAGCTGGCTTTTTAGGTGCGTGATTTTTTACTACGCATCCTTAAAATTTGATGCGCATTACCGGCTCTGAATTTTAACCGATCAGGCCCCTCAAACGCCCGGGTCTGCATTCCCGTCAAGCGGAGAAGAAAGACGCTTATCGCGCGATACCTGTTGGTCCAAGCAATCATCAAGCCAGGATGACAACCGACTTCCATCGGGAAAAACCATTTCTCCCTCGATCTCCGCAAGCGGCTCCAGCACGAACCGTCTGAGGTGCATTCTGGGATGCGGGACAGATAATCTTTCGCTTTCAATAGTCCGCCCACCATAAAGCAATAAATCCAAGTCGATAACGCGTGGGCCAAAGCGAATTTCACCTCGAACCCTGCCCAGCGTCGTTTCCAGATCAAGCAGTATGTCGAGCAGGGGCAAAGGCTCGAGGATTGTCTCAAAACGCGCCAGGGCATTAAAAAAATCCGGCTGATCGACTACCCCAATAGGGGCACTTCGGTAGAGCGAAGACACGGCGCTGCAGCGCATATCGGTACGTTCCGCGAGTGTTTTGAGCGCGTGGCTGATAGCTTGTTCGGGATCCCCGAGATTTGCCCCGAAGCCAATCCATACCGGGACCCAAGGATGATCGCTCACGGGGTATTGCCTCGCGGTTTTCGCTTACGAGGATTTCTGCGCCGCTTGCGTCCGCCTGGCGATGCGCCAAGCGCTCGAATCATCTCGTCTCTCCCTGCCGCGTCCGCTTCCTGAATTGTCGTCCACCAATCAGCGACCCCGATCGGAACCTCACCGGCATTGGCCTGAAGCAATAAAAAGTCATATCCCGCCCTGAATCGTTTGTGCTCTAGAAGCCGCGATATGCTTCGAGGCCGTCGGGCAAGAAGCCGTAACGCCATATCCCATATCTCAATCACGACTGAACTGATGCGCCGGGGGATAGCAACCCGCTGGACTTGGCGGACAAGAACGGCATGGGAAGCCTTTTGCAACTGCATGAGACTAGGTAGCCGCTCATCATTCGGGCCGCCAAGATTGTTCTTAACTGCCCGCCAAAGAAATACCGCAAACAAGAATGCCGGAATGACGGGCTTGCCGTCTGCGATTCGTTGATCGGTATTCTCGATCCCCCTCATGACCAGGCCCGTCTTCAAATCAAGATCAACGCCTGAGTAGGCTCGGTCCGCTTCAGGGAATAGCTCAGCAAACAATCCCAAATGCTCAAGTTCGTCAAACGATCGAGCGGCATGACCCGATTGGAAGAGCTTCAAAACCTCATCAAACAGTCTCGCCGGTGGGACATGACGTAACAGAAAAGCATTCTCGAGACAGGCATCCTCGACTCCGGGAGATAAGTCCAAACTTAACTTTGCCCGAAAACGTGCGACGCGCAACATGCGAACCGGATCTTCCTCAATCCGAACGGCCGGCTCACCAATAAACCGGATGACGCGCTGGCGAAGATCAGCAAACCCATCGACGTAATCGATAAGTTGATCTTTTTCAAGATCGTAATAGAGGGCATTAAGCGTGAAATCCCTTCTGAAAACATCCTCTTGTCTCTCGCCAAAAATGTTATCGCGAAGGATTCGGCCGGCCTCGGATCGCAGGCTTGCTCCCGATGAACCGCCCTCCTCGGAACCGGCACGATAGGTGGAGACCTCGATCACTTCTCTCCCAAAACGAACGTGAACGATCTGAAACCGCCGACCGACAATCCGCGAGCGCGGGAACACTCGTCTCACGTCGTCTGGCGTTGCGTTGGTTACAACATCGAAATCCTTGGGAATTCGACCGAGCACCAGATCCCGAACGCAGCCGCCTACCAGTTCGGCCTGGAACCCTTGCTCTACAAGTCGATGCACAACCTCGCGTGCGTTGCGGCTAATAGCGTCTTGTTGGATACCGTGTTCGGCCTTACCGATATATCGAGGCTCAGGGCCTGCCCTGACTTGGGTTGGGTGAGTGGTCAAACAAAGAACCGTGCTAGCGATCAAACGCGGGGCAGCGCATCTGCCCGGCGCTTAGAGGTGGGATAAGACAAATTAGCCAGGTCATATGGTAGCATCCGCCGTCTCGACTTCGCTCCCTTCGTCTAGCGGTCAGGACGCTGGCCTCTCACGCCGGAAACAGGGGTTCGATTCCCCTAGGGAGCGCCAAACCACTAATGCACCCGTGATGTGACCCCCGTCACACCGGAGTCTCTCGCCCAACGCTATTCTGACGCCGCGAACTAAACGTTCTGGAACAGTCCCGTGACGGATCATCAATATTTATCTCAATTCCTCCTTAGGGCCGGCTCATTCTCGACAATCGAGGAGGTGTTCGGAGAGCTTTTTCGCGTGCTGCAGGACCAGGGGCTCGAAATCGGGCGATTAGGCCTTGCCATCATTCCGATTTACGACTCGCTGGATGGCATCCATTTATTGACCGGCGATGACGCAAATGGAGCGGTTACACGCCTTGATAGAGAGTCCGGATTTTTTGACTGCTGAGGAACATCGACGCAGCATCATTGCTCATGTGATGAATACCAACGAGCGAATCCGCTTAAATCTCGCTGAGGGTGAGGGGTGCAGCCGCTATGAATTTCTGAATGACTTACGCGAACGAGGCAATACCGACTATCTGATTACCCCAATTGGCCACCAAAAAACCGTGCGCTTCATCTTATCCGTGACAACCAGGCGTCAGCAAAAGTGGAGCGAGCGTGAGATCGAAGCGATGCTTGAGTTCTTCACCGTGATGGGTTACGCAGCAGAGTCCTTCGAGCTATCGCGAATGATCTTTCTGGCAAGCAAAGATCCCCTAACCCGGCTTTTGAATCGGCGCGCTTTTGATCATGAGGCCCGCAAATTCTTTGACTCAAGGCATGAGCGCGTCGAGTGGTCGGCGATGATCTTCTTTGATATTGATAAATTTAAAGAAGTGAATGATGCCCATGGACATAACTTTGGTGATCGGGTGATTGCAGATATTGCTCGTGCCACCACAAGCGTATCCCGAGAGTACGGCGCAATCTGCGGGAGAGTGGGAGGCGAAGAGTTCGTCCTTTTATTGCCGGCACTAAAAATTGGCGGGGACAGTACGCCGATCGAATTATTGTTTGAGCAGATACGATCAACGACTCTAGTACATGAGCCCTCAGGCGTCTCCGTATCGGTATCGATTAGCGCCGGATGCCTTTATCTCCCGCCCAACACCCCCTCAACATACGAGCGGGCGATAAAACTCTCGAATGCTCTAATGCATCAGGCAAAAAAGGCCGGTCGCGACCGATACATTGAGGACACCCTGAGAGTATCCTGAGGGTTATTCAGGCATCTTGATTGTCATATAGGGGGCGGTTGCTGGCGTATCGCCCAGAAACGGCCCCGCAACTTGATTGTCTGCCGCCGGCAGGGACTGGAGAAACGCAACGAGATCAGAAAGGTCTCTGTCGTTCATTTTCGACAAACTCCGCCACGGCATGATCGGCGCAAGGACGCTGCCATCCGGTCGAACGCCAGTTGTCAGCATGGTTTTCAGCTGAGCCGTCGTGTAGCGCCCCACTCCGTTTTTGTCGCTATTGGTGAGGTTCGGCCCGAAAAATATGCCCAGCCCCGGGATTTCAAAGCCTACGTCGCCGCCGTGCATATAGCGGTTCTCATCCGGCGCGCCCATGAAATAACCGGGCGTGTGGCAGTGATCGCATCCAATCACGTCCGAAAGATAGCGGCCGCGAACGGGATCTCCATCAGCAGACACGCCGTTCAATCCTAAAAGAGTCACTAGTCCGACGGTGATTATCCTTACTAAATACTGCATGGGCACTCTCCTTTTCTCTACTGATCCAGATCCTTCGCTGTTAAAAATTGGAATTCCTGAGGTGTCAGAAGTCAAGTCGTTTTTCCATGATCCTGGCCGACTCATCTAATCTCTATTTCCTCCGAGCGTTCCAAAAACTTACGCAGTGGCATCACTGACAGGAGCAGGAGGAGTCCAATTACTGCGAGGGCAGATAGGCTCGAATCGAAATTCCCAGTTATCGCCAATAGGCTGCCGAGCATAATTGGCCCACCCATGCCGCCAATCTCCGCGGCCGCAAAGAAGAAACCTCCGGCGGTCCCTGCTCGGTTCTGACCCACTCCAGGCACCTCTACTAAAGTGAGGATTAATACCGTCATCATTGATCCAGCGGCAATGCCTTCGAATATCAGCGCCACCCAAAGTAATGAGCCTGACGGATGACTCAGAAGAATCAGACTCGCGAGAATCGAAGATGCAAATAAAAGACGTAGAACGCTAAAGCGCCGCTCGCCTGTTGCGAAGCGCGGTAGCGTAAGTGCGCTGATGATACCCACAGCCACGGGAATAGATGCAAGCAAGCTCGCGCGCTCGGCTCCAACGCCCTGAGCGCGAATAATCTCGACCAGCCAATTACCCATGCCGTGATTAATTGCGAAGACGCCAACGCTCATCAACAAGATCAGTCGAACCGCAGAAATATCCAGAAGGTCCTGCAAGCCTTTAATAGTCGCCTGAGCCCCCTTCGCTACTCGAGGACCAGACGAATCTCGCCAAGCAACAAGCAACCAGAAGACTGCCGCTGCGAGCGACACTAGTCCCCAAAACTGAAGAAGCCTTTGCCAATCACCCTTCAGGAGCGGAAGCAACACAGGCTGTGTGAGAAGTAATGCCGCAATCGCCCCTATCCCCGGACCGGTTATATAGATACCCATGGCAAGGCCACGCTGCGAGCCAACGAAGTGCTCACTGACAATCTTTGGCGCCCCGGCGGAAATTAAGGGTCCGCCCAAACCAAACAAACCGACCGCGAGAAGGAGCATGGCGTAACTGTCCGCCCAGCCCCTTAGAAGGCCTGAAAGCGCTATGAGTACACCCCCGAGGAAAATACCCCACTTCCCGCCTAATCTATCCAACAACAATCCGCAGGGAATAGCAGCAAAAATATAAACAAATTGCCACGCCCCCATGATGCTCCCCATCGCGGCATGGCTGAACTGCAAGTCCGATTCGATTTCCGCAACCAGTGGCGCCAGGCTTGCCATCGTCAGACCAAAAGCCAGATACAAGAACCAGACGCCAGATAACTTCCACCAGCGTCCGGCGGGAGAGCTAGTCCGTGTCATTAATTCCCGCACCAGCGCCAAACCTTAATGATTGCTCACTCTCCGGCACAAGCAGACGAGAAG
This sequence comes from Gammaproteobacteria bacterium, assembly GCA_038131525.1. Lineage (GTDB taxonomy): Bacteria > Pseudomonadota > Gammaproteobacteria > Arenicellales > UBA868 > UBA868. The sequence goes on from JAYPPP010000001.1 coordinate 904,887, forward strand.
CGAAGCTCCGAAGACCCTCAACGGTCTCGGCGTTGACCGTAAGCCCTTCGGTCCGGGCGTTCTCTAGGGCACGCGCTTCGGTATCCGCATCTAAGAGGATATCAGGTCGGACGTTCGGACTCACGCGTGCCCTCTCCGCTCACCAGGAGCAAGCCCGGGTTTTCTGATCGCGGGTGCGTTACTGAGGGCATTTGAATCAAAATGCCTCCGCCCCGTGGCTGGCCAAGAAACTCAGCGGCCTCGACAAGAACCCAAAGCGGTTCGTCTAACTCGAGATCCCGATGCAGAAGCACCAGAGTCGCCGCCACCAACTCAGGGTAATCCACATCGTAAAAACGGCTGCTTTCCGATCCCACCAAACGCCCAATCTGCAGGCGATCACCGAGCTGGGCCAGGAGATAGATACTGGAAAGCTGTGGCTTCTTGCTGGGGTCGATCGGATCCGCATTCGAAAGCGGGTGAAACTCGTGAGGCGCCCGCCCCTCATCAAGAGATTGCATGGCGCCCAGCGCCTGATCAAAGCCGTTGCGGCCGCATGCCTGCAGCCACAACGCGGCAGGTGCAAGGTCTTCAAGCAGGCCGATGGGAATCCCTACCCCGCAGCCGGCTTTAATAAGGAGAGTTTTTGCTTCGCTTACAGACTGCCGCATCAATGGACCGACGGCAAAGTCGAAAGCCACCAATCATCAGCCGAATCCGAAGCAATTTCGTCAGGTAAGGGTGCTCCTTGGAACATGGTGATCCGTGTCCAAAGCGAAGACTTAGGATCGAACTTGGCAGCGCCAAAACAGGCCAGTTTGAATCGCAAGATGTCTAAGGGCGAGGTTCCCTTCGCAATCAGGTTATCCTGAATCTCCGCATATTCCAATGCTCCGGCGGATTGCGCCCGTCTCACCAGGTGCCGATACTGCGGCATATCAAGCAGAAACTGCGCAAGTGTCTCTTCCGCATCGTAATCCTTCAAAGCCTTGCGTAGACTCGCGATGTCCCTGGCGATGGCAACCGGCATCTCCTGCTCCGCACCTGGATCAGTCTGTCGGTTGCCAAACCTCGGTTCCAGTTTGTTCTCGGACACGTACCAGAAATGCTGGTTCTGCTCGTCACTCTTAAAATCAAACCGGTCTGTCCAGCCGTAACGCGCGTCAAGAAAAGTTCTGAATTCGCCGACGCGCTGACTCGCATTGAGAGGACGAGTCTCAGAGGCGTAAAACGCATCATCCAGACCGTCAATAACATCCGGGTAGACTTCAATTAAGAGGGCCACCAGCAACTCTTGCGCGTCAACGCAAAGTTCTTGCTCACTTTTGAATACGAGCTGATCCCAGTACTGCTCCGTCAGTTCGGTTTCGTCACATTCCATAAGCCATTTAAGAATGACCTCCAGATCCTGGCGCAACTGGGCATTCCGTTGTTTGTAGGCCTCGTCATCCAATGGCCACTGCTCAAGATGAAGCAGCGCTCGGCGTGTGAGGTGCACTGCGCGATCGATCGAAGGGGTTTTGATTCCTGAGAGATTTCGAATCCGCGCGAGCGCGGTCTCTCTTGCCGCAAACCATTGATGCATAAGCTCAGGATGGCTGACCACAAACGGCGCCATTCCAAGCCCTGTCGCATTGCCGATGCCGAGCATTCGTTTTAACGCCGGCTCGAGGGGCACACTGCGACCCGGCGCTCGACAGGATGCAATATGTTCCAGTTGATCAAACGTAAACAGACGGATGAGATACACGGTCAGCATCTCGATCTGGAATGAATTTTGCGCTTCTTCGCGACGCACCACTCGCGATCGATCGCTGACGCCAAACTTGCCGTTGCCGTAGACCGCAGTGGTGCGCATCAAATAACCCACATCCAAAATTCTTTGCGGGTCGGGCTGCCGGCCGTTAGCCAGACAGTCACAGACATATTCAAACAGACGGATGCTGCGATTCGCGCGCGAAATCACGAGATCCGTTGCATGAAAACGCCCGGCCTCCTGATGCGGCGCGTTCGCTTCCAGCCGATCCAGATCCGCCTCCTGTGGATCGCCATCAAACAAGACGAAGGCCGCATCCCAGGCGGAAGCGATTACACGATCCGTGCGTTGATCAGCAGCCAGTGGATTGGCAAACGCCACAAGAGAATAAGTGCGGTCTTTTGTCCGAACCCGATACACCGCACGACCAAATCCCTGATCGTCCAGTGCAAACTTTGGGCGCTCAATTGACCAATGCTCTTTTTGCATTCGGCGCAGCAGAAGACGCATAAAACTAAGTCGCGTCGGAAAAGCCGCCCCCATCCGCTCAAGCCGACACACTTGAGAAGCGGGACGCCGCGCCACATCGAAGCGATGATCACTCGCGGCCTGGTGGTGTTCCGCCCGGCGCGATCTTGTCAAATTCTGGCTCATAACCTGCTCTAATTATGCGAGAACGCGTGCTCAAAAAAACGAAGCCAATTCTCGCCCATTATCGAATTGACCTCTGATTGCTGAAACCCGACCTGACTCAGACCCTCACGCAGGGTCGGAAAATCGCGATTATCTTTAAACCATGCCGGTTGGTCAGGGAAACCCGGCGCCGCTTTCGAGCCCTCACCGAAATCCCGCTCACGGGTCCAGCGTCCGTTTCGCATCCACTCGACAACGCTATCCGGCTGATCCTGACAGAGGTCTGATCCTATTCCGATGTGGCCGACCCCAAAACGTTCCGCCGTGTTTGCAACCATCTGACAAAAACTCTCAAGGGTGCACTGACTCCCCCCCGCAAGGTGATGGGGATACATCGAAAAACCTAACATACCACCCGTCTCGCTCAGCGCTTGCAGCACATCATCAGATTTATTTCGCAAGGCCGGGTGCCAATGAGCCGGGTTGGCATGGGTGATCGCAATCGGACGTGAAGAGTGCTCGATCGCCTCCAGGGTGGATCGCTCGGAAGAGTGGCTCATATCGATCACGAGACCCACCCGATTCATCTCCGCGATAACCTGCCTGCCCATACGGGTAATCCCGGGATCCTCCGTCTCGTAGCATCCAGTGGCTAACAAAGATTGATTGTTGTAAGACAACTGCATGAAGCGGGCGCCCAGCTGATGGCACACCTCCACGAGATTGATATCCGCCTCAATCGGTGAGCAGTTCTGAAAGCCAAAAAAGACCGCAGTTTTGTTCTGCTCTTTTGCGTTGATAACATCAACAGCGTGCCGCCCCGCAACAATCAGGTCGCAATGCTCCTGAAACAGGCGATTCCACTCGGAGACACGTTCAACGGTCTGTCGAAAATCCTCGTGGTAGGCAATGGTTACATGGACCGCATCGAGGCTGCCCTCGCGCATTTGCTCGAAAATCTTGCGCGACCAGTTACAGTACTGGAGACAGTCAATAGTGACACTCATGAAAGGGTTCTGAGGCGGCTAAAGCCAATGCGTTTCAAAGGGTAAGGTCGACATACGCTCGACGCCTTTATCACCGATGATAACCTGCTCCTCGAGCTTAACGCCTTCACGACCGCCCTCTTCCCCGATAAAGGACTCGACGCAGATCACCATCCCGGGTTCGACAGTCCCCTCGTACCCACGGGTCTTCAGATCGACCTCATGTTTAATACTGGGATATTCGTCGGCGAGTCCCACACCATGCATGAGAGAGGTATAGCGGTTGGACAGATAAGCCTCCGGAATCTTCCAACAGGCTCTGGAGACCTCTTCAAAGGTGCGGCCTGGCTTTAGCGCCGCGATGTTCGTCTCGATCTGTTCGTAGGCGGCAGCATAGAGTTTGCGCTGGGCATCGGTTGGGCGATCACCGCACAACCAGGATCGAGAAATATCTGAGCAATAGCCGTAGGGCCCCACCAGATCAGTATCGAAGCTGACCAAATCACCCTTCTCGATGGGCCGCATTGAACACTCGCGAAACCAGGGATTGGTTCGAGGCCCTGATGAGAGCAGCCGGGTCTCTATCCATTCGCCACCAAGACGGATGTTTGTTTCGTGAAGCTTCGCCCAGAGCGCGTTCTCGGTGATGCCTGGCACCAGCGCTTCTCGCATCGCGAGGCAACCGGCCTCACACACCGCCATAGAGGCGCGCATCAAATCCAACTCTTCGGCCGATTTAATCGCCCGGGCACGTTCTGCGATTTCTTCACCCTCAACGAGAAAAAGACCCTCCGCCCTTAGCGCGTCGCAGGCCACGAAAGATAACCGGTCGATGGCCAGACGATCGCTTTCTGAGCCATAGGTTCGCATCAAATCTGCAATCTCACCTGCAAAGGTTTTTGCCCGGTCCTCAGTTCTGGAACCTGCAGAGAAGAAATAAAAAGATGGGATAACCCGATAATCATCAATCCCGGGAAGATCTTCAGCGAGATGGGGATGATTCGCGTAATCGAAAAGTACGACAGGCCCCTCAAGGGCTACAAAAACACACCGTGTTTCGTAATGCGAGCACCACACCTGCATATTGGTTGCATCGGTTGCATAACGGGTATTGATTTGATCAAACAACAGAAGGCCCGATACGTCTCGCTCTCGCATCGATTCACGTAGGCGATCCAGGCGGTACTTTCGGACGACGTCAAGATCTACCGGGGGCTCGCTGAATTCCATCGCCCCATGCTGACGGGATCGAGGAGCGTCAGAACGTAAAGATTGAATGGGCATTTGGTCTCTCGTCAGGTCGCTGCGCCCCCATTCTAGCGCCGCAGGCGAACCCCGGAGGCCAGGCTTGCGCCTGACCCCGGGATTTAAAAAGCTTTAATTAACGAGCTCGATATTGCCCGGTTTCCACTCGCGCTTGAACCAGGGCTCCAGCGGACCGTAAAGCCGAAGAATGGTGAACCAGCTCTTATTGGGGACGGTCTGAATCCAATTCGCCTCCTGTCCCTTCGGTGCCTCTGGGCCAAACCACAACGTAATGGATCCATCAGCATTAACCACCATGTCACGATCGCGCTGATCGTTCTTTGAAGGATACGGCTGGCCAGTCTGTAGCATCGAACGGGTCTGGGGGTCATAGACCACCACGGACCAGAAGTTCTTGGCCGGCACGTTGGCAGGGATATTCACCTTGTAGGTCTTTGCTCCGTCGAGATCCCGACCCTTGGAATCCGATGCGGCAAGCGCGTACTGCGATCCAATGCCCGGCAGTTCCAAGACCATCGCGGGCGTATTCACCGTCGCGATGTAGTAGAACATGGTTCGCGCATCTTTATTGCGACCGCCCGCTCCATCGCTCCTTAGCCAGAGATAATTGAAACCGTCAAAGGCGCTGTACCAAACGCTGTCGTCACCGAATATCTTGACGCCGTCAGATCGCGAACGAAAAGCGATTGCGCGGGCCGTCGCGTTAGCGATAGCGACCGCGTCTTCTAATATTGCTCTCATGCGGGCATCAGGGTTGAAGGCTTTGCCCTTCTCGATGCCTATGCTTCCGAGGGTGCCTCGCAGTTCATCATCCAGAAATGAAAGCGGTTCACGCTGAATGACATCATTGACCTCTTCAAAAAACGTCTCGTCGTTGGCGTGAATGGTGTTCACCACCAGACCCGTTCCGCTCATGAACTCCATTTTAGGTGGGTTGTCTTTCTGTGAGAGCGGATAGATTTTCAGTCCCTCTTTCCACATCTTATTGGGGGCATCGGTCTTGCCCTGTGTTGCAGTGGCCCCGGAGCGGCACCCAGTTGATGTAGGAGGTACTTTCCGCGGTGAAGTAACCCTCAGGTACTGCACCCTCATACCCCGGCGGCAGAATAAGATATTTACCGCCTTTTCCGCGATCCGGCCCGGGTCCACCCATATCGATAACAAACCGGAAGTAGGCGTCATTGACGGTGCCCGGACCCGCGCCCGGTGGAATCTCCACAACGGTCGGCCCGTCACGCTCAAGATTTAATAGGCCAATGGCGTACACGGTATCGGTGTTGCCTGTAAGAAAGAGCGAGTTCGAATCCATCAACCCGTCATAAAGCATTACCTTATTCGCCGCATCAATTCCGATGGACTCCATTCCCACGCGTAATGCCTCGACGGATGCCATGGGCACCATTTCAAGGAAGGCCTCGGTGGCCCGCATTCGATCCAGGTTGTCATAAACAGCCTCAACTGTTTTCTGATCTGGAATTCCATCGAAAAAATTCAACCTGCCGATGGAGGTCTCCACCGAGTCAGGCGTCATGATCGACGACGGGATTGGGGTATTAAAGCCCGGTGGCGTACTCTCAGCGACCGCTAACCCCGAGGCTAATAGGCCGCCGAGAAGCAAGGATAGTTTGCCTCTCAAGATATCTCTCCTTTGTGCTGATAGATTTCTAACAAAGGTCGAGTATTTACTCAATCGCTTGCGTATTCAACCACTGCGTCCTTGTGGGAGTTGACGACACGCGCGTGCCAGAGCCGGCGCTGCGGCAGCGCTCTCTAGCTCGTGAGGAATTGAGGAACTAAAAGCGCGTCTGGGCGACGGCCATCAATTCGGTGCGGGTCGGACTTTGTCCTATGTGATCGGGGCTGGAGCGAAACGTCAGGAAACCCCCAATTTGCCAGCTCTTACCCCAGGGCGTCCGATAGCCAAGCTCCACCAGCGTTTCGCTACCCGAGGGCTCCAGATTGAGCCTCTGCTGGTTGCGGAGGATCTGTCGTGCACTATCAAACCCGTAGGCAATGTCGAGGTCTGCCTCTCCCGAGCGCACGCGTAGCGGCTGCGCGATCGTAAGGCTGATTGCATCTCGAGCCCTCAATATCGACTTTGAATGAAGCCCAATCAGCCACCCGTCTGAGACAAGGTCTGAGTAATTCGTCAAAAGGGTTCCCGATTGCGTCCCCACCTGGGTGAGCGCCCCTGTTAGCGAGCCTACCAAGGCAAAACGCGATCCCAGCGCACGGTGGGCTGATACACGAACAAATCGAGTTTCTGATCCGTCAACGCTCATGGGTCCGCCACGCACGCCGCCAAACAAACTCGCCTCTTCCTGAAGCCAACCGCCCTCCAGACTTACCCCTGCGCTGCCAAAGCTGAAGTGGGATGCAACCGCTATCTCATTACTGCCGTAATCGAGACCACTGCTGTCGCTGACGTCGGAATACCGCGCCTCCACAATCATGCTCGGCAATACTTCGAAGGCCGCGAGGCTATGCACGCCCTCGCTTTTATAGTGGCCCAGATTTGTCTGCCGCCAGGCGAGTCCTTGCCCTGCCTCGTATTCATTGTTCGCTAAGAACGCTTGCGCGCCCTGCCTAGACGTCGGGTAAATGCCGAAACCCAGCTGCGTTCGAATAGGCGTCCCCTCGGGCGAGCGCATCAGCAACACCGGTGAGGCGTCAACCTCCAGGGTATTTGTCTTCGATTCAGTCTGAGCAATACTGAAAACGTCGTATCCGAAATAATCACCGATAAGCGTCTGGTGGGGTGTCTGGTTCCACTTCACCAAGATGTCTTTTAACGCAGGAGCCGCGCCCACCCGGCTTATTGATTTGGAGAGATCAAAATAAAAGTCCCGTCCCAGCCGGTCAAACACCATCGCGTTAAAGAGCGACGGATTGCTCAGCACGGCAGAATAAATCGGGGCGCCTACCTGAGCTCGCCGGGTCTCCCGTGACGGCTGATCCGTTGCTTTTTCTCTTCTTTTTATCGTCTGGGACCGCGGTCACGGGATACCCTGGCCCAATCGGCGCGGTTACGGATCCCAACGGCAGGAGAGCTCGACCGGGATTGATCTGACCCCAACCGAAGACATCATCCACACCTGGGAGCCCCTCTATCGGTTGCGGACCATTTGATGATTGAAACGACGTCCTCTGCCTTAAGGTCGGGCCAGGTCGTCTTATTTCAGCAGCGAGAGCGCTCACGTGAGAACGTAGCAAAGGAGGTACCCCCAGTAGTCGGCATATTCAGGAAAAGCCGGGCGCGACGACGTAGTGGTCGGCTAAATCACCGGCACGATTCGCGAACCCCAGCATCTCAAGATCTGGGCCCAGGCCACCGACTACAAGCGCTTTACCGGCAAGCCCGGGGGCATGCCGCGCGTCGCCCAGCGGATACGGCGCCCAGTCGTTGCCCGAGCCCATCACGACGACCTGATCAGCCCAGGCAGTAGCGAGCATTGCCTCTCCCGCAGATCCTGCTAGAGCCGCATTCGAGTGATTAATAACCTTAATGTTCGGGTTGCTGGCCGCAGCTATGAGAGCCTGTGTCACCGCCGCTCCAGATATAGAACGCCCCCCAGTCGACGTCTGTAGAGAGAGTATCTTGCTGGCAGGTGTAAGGTGACGAATGATCTGCGCAACCGCCGTGCCGTGCGTGCCCTTCTCAGAAAGATCGGCAAAGGGTGTATTCCCGACAAAGCTCGCACTGCCCGGCACAAAATATTCGGGATGCAAAACCGGATCGACCGCCACACCCGTGTCAAGAACCGCGACTCCAATCCCCGTGATCATCGCCGGAGGCGGCGGTTTCGGCGCGGCTTTTTCTTCCTCTGCTTCCGCAGCTGCCTCCGCTGCCGCCAGATCCGCAAGCAAATCGCTGCCCGCCAAGGCCGGCCGCCAGACCAAAATAGCTCTCAGGAGGACGGCAAGCCACAAGATTCTCGATGCAAACGGTGGTTTCATAGCGCAAATATCTATCGGTCAGATAGCCAAATCTTTCAGAACGGTTTGTGGAGACACACTTTGGGCCTTACGAACACCTAAGACACTAACGAGCCAGACCATGATAACACTTGTTGGCAACGCAAAGAACAACTCGTTAAAGCGCGTCACGTAAGGAATCTCGAACACCCATTCGGCCAGCCACTCGCCGGTGAGCAATGCTGCGCCACCGCCCAACAAACCGGCGATTAGGGCGATGACCAGAAACTCAAAGTTCAAAGCGGCTCGGATGCGTCTTTGATCACAACCGAGCACCTTGAGCATGGCAACATCGCGCATACGGGATTCCTGATTCGCCTGCGTGACCGAAAACAAAACGGCGGCGCCGGCGGCCAGAGTAAACCCGAACACCAGATTTAACGCCATACCTACAAGATCGAGAACACGGCGCACCTGGGTAAGGATTGCACCAATGTCAACAATATTAACCGTGGGAAATTGCCGATTTAGGTCAACAAGCTGCTTCTCTTCCTGCTCCTGAAGCTGCATTGCACTTAAATACGTGTGAGGCGCTTCTGCGAGAATATTCGGCGGGAAGAGCACAAAGAAATTAGGTGTAAAGCTTTCCCACTGCACTTCACGGATATTGATAATCCTTGCTTCTACTACCTCGGCGCCGGCTCGAACTGAGATGCGATCTCCCACTCCCACACGGAGCGGTTCAGCCCAGCGAGCGGCAAGCGATACCACAGGCTCGGAAGAGTCAGTATCCCACCATCTCCCTTCCACCAAGGTATTTCCGGGAGGGAGTGAAGCGGCCCACGAGAAATTAAGGTTGCCGTCGATGCGCGAAGCCGTTCGAGGATCCGGATAGTCCTCTGCCCGCGGCGCCGTACCGTTGATTGCCACGAGCCGGCCCGTCGCCATGGGCGTGAAAGTTGTGGATTCGCTGAATCGATCCTCAAAGAAGGATTGAACACTCTGACGCTCGTGCGACTGAATATTGGCGAAGAAAAAATTAGGCGCATCCTCGGGCGTCCTTGCCTCCCACGCCTCAAAGAGTTGACCCCTCACCACAGACAGCAGTATGAGAATAGTTAACCCCAGACCGATCGTGCCGATCTGAAAGGTACTCGCCACCTTATTACGAATCAATCGGCCCAAACCAAAGCGCCAGGACACGCCAGCGCCACGGAACCCCTTTTTGAGGATAGCAAGCACTAAGGCGCTTACCGCCATCATGACCGCCAAAGTCGCAAAAATAGCGCCGACCAGAACGACAACCAATATGGGAGAGGTCACCTGATAGAACGCCAGTCCAACCAAGGCCGCCACTGGCAAGAGGTAGGCAAGCCAGAGGGGTCTGCGCATCCGAACCACCTCAACACGCCGCAACACCTCGATCGGCGCTATCTTCGACAGGCTCATCAGCGCAGGCGTTGAGAACGTAACCAGCAAAAATGTCCCCAAGGCTATTGCGAGCGCGGCCGGCGCAAAGCTCATCGACGGCAACACCGACGGGAGTAATCCGGATAGCAGCATCGCCATGATCTGCTGAACACCAAAACCCACCAGCGCTCCGACGCAGCCCCACACCAGCCCAAGTGCAATGAGCATTGTGATGTGTGTGGCGATCACATCCACTCCCGATTCTCCAAAAGTTCGCAGCAACGCCGTCTGACGACGTCGCCGATCCACATACCGTCGGGAAGCCACTGCAATCGCAAGACCCGCAATCAATAACGTACCTAAAGAGGCAAGCCCTATAAAGTCTCGGGCCGTAGAGACCGTTGCCCCAACCTGCTCCTGAGCCGACTCGAGATCGACCAGGGCGATGCGCGGATCAAGCTCGGATTCAATCTCATCGCGCATACGTTCGACTGCGTCCGCGTCCCCCGCCGCCAGTAGCGCATAGCGCGCCCGACTGGAGGGCCCCAAGAGATCGGTCCGTTCAAGATCTGCGGCATTGATCATTAGCCGCGGAGAGAAGCTGAAAAACTGCCCACCACGATCGGGTTCATACGCTAAAACAGCAGTTAATAAAAACTCTTGCTTACCGAGTCGAAGTGAATCTCCAATCTTTAGATCAAGAGCGTAGTAGACCCTCGCGTCTGCCCAAAGCTCGCCGGGTGCCGGCACGCCGACCATTAGCTCTTCGGATCCCTCTTCATCCAAGGAACGTCTTAATCGGAGCGCACCGCGCAGCGGATATCCTTCGCTGACGGCCTTGACTGAGGTCAGAAGAGTTTGGCCCTCGTCAAAAATAACGGTCGGGAAAACCGTGGTCCTCGCAACAGAGAGACCGTTTTGAAGCGCCTTCTTTTCGAGTGCCTCGGGCAGCGTCTGACGCGATGTAAGTTTGAGATCCGCCGCGATCACCTCGCCCGCGCTTCGCTCAAGTCCTTTGACCATCCGATCGGAAAAACCAAGAACCGCTGTCACCGCGCCGACCGCGATCGCTACCGCCAACCCCAGCGCGAGAATCTCCCCTGCCTTCCACTCGCGGCGAAGCTGACGCAGCGCGTGGTTTAAAACGCGCCTCATCAATCGACCCGGACCAGTCGACCATTCGCCAGGGCAATACGGCGCCGGCATCTCCCGGCGAGAACCGAATCATGGGTTACCAGGATAAGGGCGGACTGTCGGGCGTCGCATAATGAAAAAAGTAACTCTGAGATTTGGTCGGACGCTCGATCATCCAGATTCCCTGTCGGCTCGTCCGCGAAGAGCACCTGTGGCTCGATTGCGAACGCTCTACAGATGGCAACACGCTGCTGCTCGCCGCCCGATAACTGTCGCGGATAATGATCCTGTCGATCACCAAGCCCCACGCGGCTGAGCCAATCCGCCGCCTGATCCGCAGCGTCTGAACGCCCAGCGATCTCCAATGGAAGCATGACGTTTTCACGAGCCGTTAGCGTCTCGATGAGGTAGAAGGCCTGGAACACAAAGCCAACGCGGCCCGCCCTTAGCTTTGCTCTGCCATCCTCATCAAGATCATTCAAATCTTGTCCCGCCAGCCTGACGCCGCCTGAGGTCGGCAGGTCTAAACCGGCAAGCAATGCCACTAGGGTAGACTTGCCGGACCCCGAGGGACCGGTAATAGCGACTGATTCACCGCGCGCTACCCGAATGGATACATCATCAAGAATTCGTAGCGTTCCCGCAGGGCCTTCTACATCCCGAACGAGATTTGCCGCTTCAACAATGAAATTTTTTGTATCGCTTGCGCTCATATTATCTACTTGTCTAGGCGGTTCATCGGTCTTCGCTCAGGCGCGAACCATCCTGGTGTTGGGCGACAGTCTTAGCGCGGCCTATCAGATGGCGGAAGAAGATGGCTGGGTCTACCTTGCGCAAGAAGAGCTTGCCGGGCGCGCTCAGTTTATCAACGCATCCGTGAGCGGAGAAACAACAGCAGGAGCTCGTGCCAGCCTGCCCGCGCTCCTCGCGCGATATGACCCTGACGTCGTTATTCTGGAGATCGGCGCGAACGATGGCTTTCGCGGGCACCCGCCGCTCGCGATTCAACAGAATCTAGTCGCCATGATTGAGATGTCGACTCAGTCTGGAGCTCAGGTCGTGCTCATCGAAATGGATATTCCGGCGAACTACGGCGCCTACAGAACTGCTTTTCGAGAAACCTATTCAACCGTAGCCGAGACTCACTCGGTCAGTTTGGTGCCCTCCATGTTTCAGGACATTTTTGAGAAACCGTCTCTGCTGCAGTCGGACGGTATCCATCCCAACGAGAACGCCCAGCCCATTATCCGTGACCGAATCCTCTCCGTATTGCAGGAGCTCCTTGCTCTCAACTAGCGGTCGCGCTGAGCGTGCCTAAGTCGACACAAGCCTGCTGCCGGGTTAGGGCTCGCCCGATCCAATCTCTCTTTTTCGTCGGGCGACGTAATCAGTCAACGCGTCTTGGCGGGCGACATCCAAAGGAGGGGTCTCCGCCTCCGCGAGCACCGACTGCCACACATCGGTGGCCCGCATGGTTGCATCTTTTGCTCCGTTTGCAACCCAGTTTTCGTTGTTCTGCCAATCGCTAAGGATGGGTGAATAAAAGGCGGTCTCATAGCGACTCATGGTGTGCTCCGCTCCAAAGAAGTGCCCTCCTGGATCAACGGCGCGAATCGCCTCGACACCGAGCTCCTCGGACTGCGTGTCAATCGGCTGAAGCATTTGCACAATATGTTGAATAAGCTCAACGTCGATAATTACCTTCTCAAAGGACGCGACTAAACCCCCTTCCAACCAACCTGCCGCATGGTAGATCAGGTTGCCATTCCCCATCACACCGCCCCACATTGCCATAAGCGTTTCGTAGACGCTTTGCGCATCGGCAGCGTTGGATGCATTGCATGCGCTGGTACGGTAGGGTAACCCGTACCGTCTGGCCATCTGTCCACCGGCAAGATTCGCTTTCGCGTTTTCTGGCGTCCCAAACGCCGGCGCCCCCGATCGCATATCGACATTAGAGGTGAATCCGCCGTAGACCACGGGACTGCCGGGGAAAAACAACTGCACCATCGAGATGCCGAGTAACGCTTCTGCATTCTGCTGCACGAGCGCCGCCGCCATGGTGACCGGGGTCATCGCGCCGAGCAGCGTAAACGGCGTGACGATAACCGGCTGACCGAACTCAGCCAGGGCCAACGCGCCGTCTGACATGGCCTCGTCGAGTTTCCTCGGTGAATTTACATTGATATTTGCTATGAGCCCAGGACTTGATCGCAACTCCTCAACGCTAAGGCCTCGGGCAATCGCCACCATCTCTACGGCATCTTTTACCCGGCCGCGCCCGATCGGAATAGCGGAGAAGATCTTATCGCTCAATCTAAGATTTGCTTCATAACAGTCCAGATGGCGTGTTGAAACTGCCAGATCTGTCGTGGCAACCGCCTGGTTGCCAAACATACTGATGACATTGAAGGCCTGGCCGAGTTGAATCAGCTTTTGATAATCAGCGAAGTTCCCCGCCCGACGACCTTGAATACGGTCATGCACATTTGGCGGTCCAGACACCATCCCAAAATACATCCGATCTCCGCCAAGGTGGAGCGCATGATCAGGGTTTCTCGGGGTGAGCGTTATCTCGGACGGCGCCTGACTCACCAGAGCCATTACCAGATCGGGATCGACATAGACCAACCCTGACTCGTGATCGACTCGTGCACCCTCTTTCGCAAACCGGTCACGCACCACCCGACTCATCACCTCAATTCCCGCATCCCTCAGTATCTCAAGCGACGCGCGATGTACCTCTTCAATCTGCTCCTCGGTTAAGGGGCCTATCGGCGGGTAGCGGTGACAAAGCGCGCCAAACGGGATTTGCGGGAGGCGCCCGCCTGCGGCACGCTCCGCCCGGCGCTGACTCCTAATCTGATTTCGTGTCTGACGATTCATCGTGTACGTGATACGGGAACTGTCCTATTTATCCTAGCGACTGATCGAAACAATACAAGGTATTGGAACATCCAACCTGCTAGTGGGCTGGCTCGGTGTCCGATTCGCGAAATCGTATCAGCGCATGCCCAAACAGCACGCTGATCACTATCACGCCGCCCACAATTGATCGGGTACCCGGGTTCTCCCCGATCACCAACCACACCCAAAAAGGTCCGAGGACAGACTCGAGTAGCGTCAGCATAGCCGCCTCAGCCGCCGGCAGAAATCGCGGACCAATCGTCAGCAGTACGCCCGCAACCGGGATAATGACTACGCCACCGATGAGCAGCCAGGTCCATTGCATGGTGTTCATCGGCGGAAACTCAGCAAAAAAGAACGAAAAGCCGGCCGCAATTAATAAGCCGAGGGTCGTCGCGGGCATCATGTTGCTTTCCTTTCTCCCACGGATTATCGCGAAAAGCAATCCAAGGATAATCGTATCGAGGAAAGCTAATGCGTCGCCAATCCACCGCCCACTTTCAAGACTACCGCTTGCCACTACAAGCAGACCCAACGCGACACCCACGATGGCAAGCAGCGTCACCCTGCCTATTTTTTCTCCAAAGAGGACGCGGGAAAAGATCGCGGAGGCCAAAGGCGTACAGGCAAAGATAATCAGAACATTCGCCGCGGACGTAAAAGCGAATGCCGCATAAAAAATGATCGACGAGGCCGCCTGAACAAACATAAAGAGCACGCCCCATCGACCCAACGGACGAAGCGCTCCCAAAAATCCTGTTTTCGAAAAGAAAAGATAAAACGCCAGAAGAACAACACCCGCGATAAGTCCTCGACCAAACGCTAAAGTGAACGTATCGACGGCAGTCAAACGTATCAGGAGCGCATCGGGCGTGAATGCGAGGACACCGCCCAGCGTCAGCCAAAAGCCCTTTCGATACTCCGAGGTCATAACGACCCTATGCCTTGTCGTCTTGCTGCCTGATGAATTTTTCAATCGCCTCGGGCGGTACAGGCCCCACTTGTAACGCGGTTAGCGCCCCACCGGGCGCAAACACCATGAACGTGGGTGTTCCTTGAAGCCGCCTGTCCGTTCGAGCTTGAAAAAACTCGGCCACAACGTGGGGCTCCCCAACGAGATTTGGGAATGCGACACCACGTTCCTCCAAAAACCCCCAGGCCTCGGAAAGACCCGCTTCTCCATCTAAAGAAATACCGAGAACAGCAATGCGACCATCCTTGTGCCGTTCGTGCATCTCGGAATGACCTTTTATCTCTCGAGCGCAAATCACGCACGTGTGAGACCAGATCATGACCACCAACCACTGATCCGCAGGGAAAAAGTCCGCCATCACGACCGGTTCCCCATCAAGATTAAGAAACGGCTGATCCGTCGCGACCGCAGCGCGCGCCGAAACCGTCAGCATGACTGCCGCCGTTATAGCGCGCAGCCAATGGAGTATGGGTAGGTTTTTATTTTGGATCACTTTTTTTCTCCGGTCTTTTCACCAACAGGACACCGCCAACGACGAGTAACATGCCCGCAACGGACTTGACGTTTAAGGTTTCACCAAAGAGCGGCCATGCAACTAGGGCAGTCACCGGGGGCACGAGAAAAAAAAGACTCGCGACTTGAGTCGCGGCTTGGGCACGAATTAAGAGCCAGAGCACGGTCATAGCGCCCAGCGACAGAACCACCACCAGCCAGACCAGGGCGAAAATGAATTCGCCCGACCAAACGACAATCCGAGTCTCGACGGCAAAAGCCAACGCGCCCATCATCACCGCAGCCGCCAAAAATTGCAGAAACGACCCGGTCAAAAGATTCATATCGCTACAAAATCGCTTTTGATAAAGCGTACCCAAACTCATTCCGATAACCGCTACCACACAAAGAAGAACCCCTTCAAAAGAACTGTCAAAGGCGCCGACATAGCGAAGGGAGACGAGCGCGACACCGAGAGTTCCTAGCACAAATCCGATCCACTGGCGGATCTCAACCCGTTCCGCAAGGATCGGCCCTATAAAGATCGCAGTCAGGATCGGTTGCATGCCCACAATAAGGGCGCTATCCCCCGCCGTGACCCCTAACGCAATTCCGGCAAACACGCCCCCGAGATACACGCCATGCACCAGCAATCCGACCACCATGATGTGAACGACTTGAGTCCATTCACCAGGCCAAGGGGCCTTCCAGATGAGTGCGACCACGCCCAGGATAAGACTGACCAAAGCAAATCGCATCCCGAGAAAAGTCGCGGGCTCTGCGTACGGCAGTCCGAGTTTTGCACCGATGAATCCAGTACTCCACAAAACGACAAATAGCGCGGGCGCCAGCGAGAGCAACACGATCCCGGAGCGAGAGCGTTCCGCGGGCGAGATTTTTGACACAAGAGAGTCCTGAAACGCAGTTCGCAAACCGGTAGTCTATTGCAATCGAACTGTAATCTGTTGATCATCGGCGTCTTGTCTTTTGAATAGACCGCCCCCAGTTCATCTACCAAGGGGCAAGAGAAACGAATGAGCGAGAATCCTTTTGTTCAGGCCGTCAGCGGCCAGACGTTTGAAGAGAACGTGCTTCGTCGATCGGACGACGTACCCGTCTTGGTTGATTTTTGGGCGGACTGGTGCAATCCCTGCAAAATGTTGATGCCGATTCTTGATCGACTGGCATCGGAGTACGCGGGAAAGTTCGTGCTGGCAAAAGTCGATACAGATCAAGAGCGGGAACTTGCCTCCGCCTACGGAATTCGCAGTCTTCCTACCGTCAAGGTGTTTCGGCACGGCAAGCCTGTTGACGAATTCATGGGTGCTCTCCCCGAAGCGTCTATTCGAGAAATCATTGAACGCCATGTCGATCGGCCTGCCGATCAGGTGATTGCAACGGCAAAAACACATCTTGCGGACGGAAATCCTGAAGCGGCAGTCAAGCTTCTGACTGAAGCGTTGGTCACCGATCCCACTTACCTTCAGCTGCGTCTGTGTCTTGCTCAGGCTCAGATAGCCGCAGGGGATGCAGCGGGTGCAGCCGATACGTTAGCGACACTTCCGGCCAATGAAGCTGTACTCGCTGAGGTTAAACAGATTCGGGCGCAAGCCGAAATCGCAGCCAGCAATCAGGGCGGCTTAAGTGTCGATGCGCTGCGCGCTGAGGTTGAGGAGAACCCGGAAGATTGGGAAGCCCGACTTCAGCTTGGGCAAGCTCTGCTTACAAGAGACGAACAGATCGATGAGGGTCTTTCCCTGTTGATTGATACTGTGGGACGGGCCCGCGGCCAAAGCGCCGGAGAGCAAGCTCGCCAAATCGCCATTCAGGCGTTTGACAGTCTGGGTCAGAGCGATCCCCGTGTCAGCAAGTATCGTCGCGAGTTGGCCAAGGCCCTCAACTGAGCGTAGGCTTCAATCCTCTTAAACCCCTACCCTCGGGGATGGTGCTCTCCATGTAGGGACTGAAGCCGTGCTCTCGCAACGTGCGTGTAGATCTGGGTGGTCGAGAGGTCCGCATGGCCGAGGAGCATTTGCACGCTTCTCAAATCTGCCCCATGATTCAGTAGGTGCGTTGCAAAAGCATGTCGAAGCGTATGCGGAGATAATCGGGTATCGATTCCAGCCTTCCCCGCGTAACGCTTGATCAGCTGCCAAAATGCCTGGCGACTCATTGCCTGTCCTCGACGCGTGACAAATACGGCTGAACTGCTTCGATCACCCAACAGGGTTTTGCGATGATGAGCCAGAAAGTCCTTCAGGCTTTGCGAAGCCTCATCACCCAAGGGTACGATTCGCTCCTTACCGCCCTTTCCGGTCACACGCACTAATCCAGTCGTCAGATCAAGCTGATGCAGCTCAAGCCCTACAAGCTCTGACACGCGCAGTCCACTCGCATACATGGTCTCCAGCATCGCTCGATCTCGAACGGCGAGAGCCCCTTCTCCCGCAGGCGCAGCCAGGAGGGATTCAACCGCCGCTTCAGTAATCGCTTTGGGTAGAGGCCGCCCCATGGCTGGCGATTGCACATCCACGGTCGGGTCTTGAGATAAAACACCCTCGCGAACCGCATGACGAAAAAAACGCCGAAGCGTTGAAAGCCGGCGAGCCGAAGATCGTGCACTCAATCCCGCACGGACATTCTGGGCGAGATAAGCCAAGACATCCGCTCGCGTACAGGCAGATAGCGAACTTTTCTTCGTCCCCAGAAATACATCAAATGCCAGTAGATCTGAACGATAGGCGCTCAGGGTGTTCGGGCTGAGTCCAGCCTCCAGCCACAATGCGTCAAGAAACTGGTCGATCAAAGCCGTGGACCCGGATGCCATTCCTAACCCCCGCCCCGACGGATGCGTGCAAGCTGAATCTGGGCCAGCCGGTACTGAAGCTTCGCCTGCATCTTCGGATCAACCGCGCCCACCATGAGTTGTTCGTAGATCCGACTGGCATCTTCGTAAAGTGCACCGGCCTCTAAAGCGAGACCTGCCTGATATAAGGCGCTCCGCTTCCAGAGCGCGTCATTGGGTCCCGATAGGCCGGCGGACTCCAGAAAGTACGCCGCCGCTACCGCCGATTCCTCAAGCGCCAGCCAGGACTGGCCCATCCAATAAAAGATCTCGCGTTTTTGATCCGCCGTGCGAATCAATCGCGCTGCAGCCTCAAACAATCGAATGGCGAGCTCATGTTGCTCAAGAAACTGCAGGTCAAACATGATCTGCATGACCCGATCTAAACTATCCGGCGACATCTCACCGAGCCCGTTAAGCCAACGCAGCAGATCATCGGCGCCACGCTCGGGATCACCTCCAAGTACCTGAATTCGCGCGGAGCGCACCGTCCAGGAACCGGGGTCGATTGAGTCTGGGCGTTTGCGAACGCGCCGCTGTAACTCGGCGGCGAGAGCGAAGTCTGAATCTCTCAGGGCTTGATCCATCAGGGTCAGTAGCGCGTCATCATCCAAAAAATCGTAAGTGGCCAATAAGCCTTGATCGCCAAAGAAAGCACCGAGGAGGGTCAACTTTCCTTCGCTCAGACAATGCCGGATAAGCCAACCGTACGCAGACTGGCTCGTAACGGGATAGCGCTTATTCCAAAGGAGATGAACCGCAAGCGCCCGTTGCTGTAGCGGTGTCAGTGCCTCGGACCCCCAAAGAATGAGCCAAGGATCTTCCTGAGAACCCAGTTCTGAACTGCTGATGACGGATCCTGCGATATGCGCATAGGCTTCTAACAGAGCCTGTCCTGAATTAATGTTCAGCAGCGGTTCAGGCTCACCGCCCCAGTCAATAAGGCGTTCAACCGAACTCGCTCGAGTCTCCGCGTAGGCCTGTCCGGCACTTAACTTCGCAATCATGGCGCTTCGTGTCCGCTCGAGATGCGTGCTCCCCGCGGGAATCCCGATCGTGCTGAGGCGAAGGAGCGCAACTCCCGATGTCTCCCTCGATCCCATCCATTGCGCATAAACCAGCCACATCCTCGCCGCAATGGAATCCACCCCGTCAAGAACGGTCACAGCCCGATCGGGATCACCCTGACCCAGGCTAATGCGGGCCTGAAGCACCTTCCAAGAAGGCTCCGAAGGCGCATATTCGGATTGAAACTTCTCGGACTCTGCGTACGCGCCATCGAGGTCATCCATCTTGAGCAAACTTTTAATAATGCCCAATCTCGCCTGCCGCGATGATCCCCCATCGAGATTCGGTTCGGCGAGCATTGCGCGAAACACTTCAAGCGCGCTGTGCGCTTGGTCTTGTTCGAGCAGCCATGTCCCGAGGCGTAAACCGATCTCAGATGTCTCGTGAGGCTCTCGGTTCAGGAAGGCATGCGACAGCTCGTTGGTCAGCTCCTCATCTCTGCCCGCCCTTTGCAGGAGAAACCATCGCTGCCGACGACGCTCCTCAAAACTTTCCCCATCTGAATACGGGGCGCGCTCGAGAAGAAATAACTCCAGTTCATCGAGGTTTTGGGTCCGCGCTGCGCTGCGGCTTAAGTCTTTGAGACCTACCCCAAACGGCTCGACGATCATTCTCGCATCATTGGATCGACGCGGAATTTCAATACTGCGGGCGTCCCCTAAATTGAGCAGCGTTTGGAAATCAAGCTCGGGACTGAGTGGAGCCTCCTGAGCATTGTTTATAACGGCCGACTCGGGCGACGCTACATCTGGGGTGACCAGCTCCTCGGCAAGCGCAGGAATACTCCTGGCGCTAGAAAGGGCAAAGACAGTGAGAAAGGCAGCGAGCGCTGCGACAAGAAAAGACGTGCGGCGACGGTCTGGAGGCAACGATACGCTTGCAATCAACCGCACGGATGTCAGGTCAGGGGCGACAGTGCGATGCCGTCGCCCCGATACGAAACTAAGATATTTTTTCTCGGATTCGAGCGGACTTTCCGGTACGTCCTCGCAGGTAGTAGAGTTTCGCCCGACGCACATCGCCTCGCCGACGGACTTCGATATCCGCCACCAGGGGACTATGGGTCTGAAAGACACGCTCCACGCCTTCTCCATAGGACATTTTACGCACGGTAAACGATGAGTTCAGTCCGCGGTTTTTTCGCGCAATCACCACCCCTTCGAAAGCCTGAAGGCGCTCGCGATTACCCTCTTTAACCTTGACCTGAACCCTGACCGTATCTCCCGGGCCAAATTCAGGAACCTCGGCCTTCAATTGCTCGCTATCCAACTGTTCAATGATATTTGTCATCGCAACCTCTCCTAATTTATTTCTTCAAATACTCTGACTGAAACGCCGAGAGAAGCGTACTTTCCTCGTCGCTCAGACTTTTGCTTTCCAGCAGATCAGGCCGCCTCAGCCAAGTCTGTCCCAACGCCTGCTTCAGGCGCCATCGCCTAATCTCGTCGTGGTTCCCGCTCAATAGAACGTCTGGAACCCTCACCCCTTCAAATTCCTCAGGCCGCGTAAAGTGCGGCCAGTCCAGTAACCCGTCGCTGAAAGAATCCAAATCCGCTGACATTTCGTTACCCAGAACTCCGGGCAACTGCCGCACCAGCGCTTCAATCAGCACCATCGCAGGCAGTTCGCCGCCTGCAACAACGTAATCCCCTATCGAGATCTCTTCATCGACCTCACTGTCCAGCACCCGCTGGTCTATGCCCTCATAACGTCCCGCCACCAGCACAAGCGCCGCCTCCTGGCTAAGCGCCCTCACCTTTGCGTGGTCGAGCACTGAGCCCTGCGGGCTAAGGCAGACGACCCTGCCACGAGCCACCTCCCGTGCCGCTCGAATTGCCGCGACCATCTGAGGCGCCTGCATGACCATGCCCGGGCCGCCTCCATAAGGTCGGTCATCAACACGTTTATAGGTATCCGTGCTGTACGACCTTGGGTCCCACATCTGCAGAACCAGAGCATCCTGCTCAATCGCGATTCGCGTCATGCCGCATTCGCGTACCGCCGCAAACATCTGCGGAAAAATCGTGACCACATCTATCCGCACGTCTTGGCCTCCCGTCGGGTTCTGATCCAGACCCTCAGAAGTCCACTTCCCAATCGACGGTGATTTGACGACCGGTCAGATCAACGTCCTTGATAACACTTTCAATATACGGAATCAGCCGCTGCGACTGATCTTTTCCGCCGTGTTCCTCAATACCGGCCTCCACGACCAGTACATCGTTCGCGCCGGTCTCCATCAGTCCGGTAACCCAACCGAGCGACTCGCCGGTTAGGTTCCGCACAGCCAATCCCTCTAGCTGAAACCAATAGTATTGACCGCCCTGCTGTTGGCGTAAGCCAGTCCCGCCACACAGCAATTTCGCTACCCAGCAAAGCGGCTGCCGAATCACGGTCGTCACAACCTTCGAGCTTTGCGATCACACCTTTCCCGTGGACCTGCCCTGCTTCAATCTTTCGCTCGGACCACTGATTACTCTTTCCCAGCAACCATCGTCGATGTTGGAGCACATCGCCGCGAACTCGCGCGTAATCAAAAACTTTTATCCAGCCCTTTACGCCGAACACACCGTTGATTTTTCCAATGACCAGCGGGGCGTCTTCCTCCGTTGCCATTGTTCAGACCTCGGGTTGCGAGGTCTCAAAAATCAGGCAGCGGCCGCTTCCGATTGCTTCAAGAAAGAAGCCACACGGTCCGATGGCTGGGCGCCCAGGCCGATCCAGTATTCCGCTCGCGCTCTATCAAGACGCAGCGCCTCTTCGCCTTTTGCCGCCATGGGGTTAAAAAAGCCGATGCGCTCGATGAAGCGCCCGCGAGGTTGACGCCGGCGATCTGAAACCACGATCGAATAAAAAGGCCGCTTCTTGGAGCCGCCTCGGGCTAACCGAATGGTTACCATTACAGATTCCTCTAACTAAAAAGACCATCCAAACCGGCGGATTTTATCATAGAAGATTGCCGCGCTGGATAGAGCGCTTTCCTCCTTCTACATAGGGAACCCGCCGCCGGGAAAGCCGCCGCCCTTCATCTGGCCCATCATTCTGGTCATAGCGCCTTTACCCTTCATTTTCTTCATCATTTTCTGCATCTGAGCAAACTGCTTGAGCATCCGGTTGACCTCCTGAACCTCCGTTCCTGAACCGGTAGCGATACGCCGTTTCCGCGAGCCCTTGATCACCGCGGGAAAGGCGCGCTCCCCCGGCGTCATGGAATTAATGATTGCAATTAGCCGGGCAGTCTCACCACCCATGGCCTGCTGACGAACCGCGGCAGGCAAGCCAGCAGCTCCCGGCAATTTTTCCAAGAGGCCGCCGAGTCCACCCATCTTTTCGACTTGAAACAACTGCTCACGAAAATCCTCCAAATCAAAGGATTTTCCCTTTTTTAACTTGTCGGCGATCTTTTTGGCTTTTTCTTTGTCGACGGAGCGCTCAACATCCTCAACGAGGCTGACGACATCTCCCATTCCCAAAATACGTGAAGCGACCCGCTCGGGATGGAAAGGCTCCAAGGCATCCGTTGACTCTCCAACCCCCAGAAACTTAATCGGCTTTCCGGTCACCGACCGAATGGATAGCGCCGCCCCGCCGCGTGCATCGCCATCGGTCTTTGTGAGCACAACGCCGGTCAACGCGAGCGCCGCGTCAAAACTTGCCGCGCTTCTGACGGCGTCTTGGCCTGTCATGCTGTCCACCACAAAAAGCGTCTCGATCGGATCCACTTGCCGATGTATCGATGCCAGTTCCGTCATCATCTCCGCATCTACGTGCAGCCGTCCGGCGGTATCCAAGATCAAAACGTCATACGCGCGAGTCTTTGCATAATCGACGGCATCCGCGACAATTGATTCGGGGACTTCGCCAATCGACCTGAAATCGATATCCAGTTTTGCGGCAAGCTGCGAAAGCTGCTCAATTGCCGCAGGTCGGTAAACGTCAACACTGGTTAATAAGACTTTTTTCTTTTGGCGTTCCGATAAGAACCGCGCCAATTTTGCAGCCGTCGTGGTCTTGCCCGCGCCTTGCAGGCCGGCAAGAAGAATGACCGCCGGCGGCCGCGTGGCAAGATTAAGGGATTCGTTTTCCTGTCCCATCAGGCTCACGAGCTCATCGTTGACTATCTTTATCACCGCCTGTCCGGGCGACAGACTCGATAAGACTTCCTTGCCGACGGCGCGCTCACGAACTCGCTCCAAGAACTCTTTTGCAACAGGAAGAGCAACGTCAGCCTCGAGAAGCGCTTTGCGAACCTCTCGCAATGCCTCGCTAATATTTTCCTCGGTCAGTCGACCCCTGCCCGTAAGGTTTTTAAAGGTTGCTTTTAGACGGTCGCCAAGTTGTGTAAACATGGAATTTTCTGAATAACGTCGGTTGGTAGATCTGGTGGGTAAAAGATCCGCCCCCCCTCAAACGAAGCGGCCTGGGCTAAACTCTGCCGAGGTTGGGCTTATGTGATCCCATTTTACACGGACCCCGATTCGCCTTTAGCAAACCACCGATTTCATTAATCGCCCGCGATTCAATGCCAGCATGACCTCTGCGTTTAGCTTCACCGCCTGTCTTCTGTATCTCATGGCGACGATTGTGATGATTCGGTCACTTCGGGTCGAGCCCGCTCGTGGCAAGCATGCGGCGGTCGATCTCCTGCTTATTTATCTTGCCGTGATAGCCCATGTCCTAAGCCTTAGCCCATCAGTACTCTTAAATGAGACGCCGGACTTGGCGCTGGGCACCACGCTGTCACTAATCTCTTTACTGGCGATGCTGTTATTTTTACTCGCTCGCCTTTTTCAACCGATTCACAGCCTTGGTATTTTTATCTACCCGGCCGCTCTTGCCGGCGCATTGATTGGATGGCTGGCACCTGGCCCGGCTTACGCATCAAATCTGGGAGGTGCCCTTGGGCTATTGCATGTGGCGGGTGCGGGCTTAGCTTACGCCCTAATTAGTCTTGCTTTCGCTCAGGCATTGCTGGTTCACGCTTATGACCGAAGCCTGAAGCACCCTCACACAGCCGGTAACTGGCACTCGTTACCACCCATTCAGACGATGGAGCGGGTGCTCTTTCAGCTGATTTACCTGGGCTTTGGACTTCTTACGATTACGCTCATCAGCGGAGCCTTATCCGCCGATAAAATGTTCGGCGAGGCCTTTCTTTTTAATCATCACACCGTGCTAGCACTTTTGGCCTGGATCAGTCTGGCCGGATTGCTTGCGGGCCGGATTTTCTTCGGCTGGCGGGGCCGTACAGCGGTACTGTGGACCGGAGCCGGCTTTACTTTGATGGCGCTGGGCTACTTTGGCACCCGGTTCGTTCTGGAAGTACTGCTCGGCACGTAGCGTCCTACGCTGGGGGCCTCATAAGCCCATGCGATCAAGTAATCCGTACCAGCCCACAGAAGCGGTCAGGAACCAGGGTTTTCCGTAATAAAGCGGTTTCGTTCTAAACGGCAGATCAGAGAGCACGGACTTACCTTCTTCCAGGCCAAGAATCTGTTGCCCCAGTCGGGTCCCAAAATAACTTGAGAGCGCAACCCCTGACCCGCAATAGCCCATCGAATACCACACCCCATCATGTCGACCAAGATGAGGCATATGCTGAAAGGTCCATCCCACGAAGCCCATCCACGAGTGGCTAATCCGCGCATTCTCCAGCTGTGGAAATATTGTGGTCATATGCCGATGCAGGCGGGGCGCACTTATTCGCGGATCTGTCTCGGCCAAGGAAACGCGTCCGCCGAAAATAATTCGACGCCCGTCCGGAGAAAGTCGGTAATAGACAACGATTCTTCTGGAGTCGACAACCATTCGGTCGTTGGGAATTAAGGCCCGCGCGGACTCTCCGAGATCTTCGGTTGCGATGATGTAGCTCCCAATCGGAAAAACCCGTCGTTGCTGCCAGGGAGTGAGTCGAGAGGTGTAGCCATTAGTGGCAATCACAACGTCGTTTGCCTTAATCACGCCGCGCGACGTTCGAACTTCAAAACCGCCTCCGCTCTTACACCGCTCTATAGCGAGCGCCTCAGTAAACCCCGAAACAACGGCACCGCTTGCTCGGACTCGGGCGAGCAGTCCTCTGTGGTAGGCGCCGGGATCAAGAGATGCAAACTGCGTCTGCACGAGACCGCCATGATAAAAATCCGATTGAATCTCGGCATGCTGATCGGCCTTTGAAATAGAGAACGAATCGATTGCCACCGCCGGCTGCTGAGAGGCCATCTTCTTCTTGAGTTTTTCAAAGTGCTTTGGTGTATGCGCACCATAAAAACGTCCGCATTGACGGTAGTGGCAATCCAGTGACTCCGCTTTTATGAACTCTCCGATCCACGCAACCGCTCGGTGTCCTTCTTTGTGCGCCTCCAAAGCCACCGCTTCTCCGTGCTCGCGGGCAAGCGCGTGGAAGTCGGGCTTAATACCGGTAGAAATCTGACCTCCATTGCGAGAACTGCACCCCCATCCCGGCGCATGGCGATCAATCACCACGGTGCTTTTTCCGCCTCGCGCGGTTTGTAATGCAACGCACAAGCCGGTATAGCCAGCGCCGATAATAAGAACATCGACTGACGTTTCGAGGGATTGCGGTTGTTCTTCGGAAAGTGGCGACGCATCCCACCAATACGGCGTGTCTTTAAAGTCGGGTGTGAAGATACTGTCTGTCATTTTTAGCTCAGTTACGTAGCGCTCTTTTTTATGAATACCTTTGCCGAGCCTACGATCAGGCAGAAAGCGTGCTTTCCTGATACGCGGCCTGAGCAATCCATGCCGGATCAATCTCAACACCCCACCCCGGTGCACCCGAAACCTGAATGTGGCCCGCCTCAATACGGTACGGGGATTCCACAAACAAGCCCTCCTGCCAGGGATAGTACTCGGGACCTTCTATCGAGAACTCGAGATATTTTCCGCAGTTCGGAATCGCCCTAAGCAGGTGCATCGTAAAGAGCGTGACCATGGAGAGGTTTGCGCAATGCGGCGTGCAGGGCAAGCCTTTCTCGTGCGCCATTTGGGCCACCTTCTGGGCTCGAATCATCCCCCCCACATAACAGACATCGGGCTGGACAATATCAACAGCCCGCATGTCGATCATTCGACGCCAGGTGGGTAAATCGCAATCCTGCTCACCGCCGGTCACGTCCAGACTCAGGGCCTGTGTCACCTGCCGGGTCTGTTCCAACTCCCAATAGGGACAGGGCTCTTCAAAATGCTCAACCCCCTCCTGCTCGAGGATCGCGCCTACCT
The DNA here is from genome assembly GCA_038131525.1 of Gammaproteobacteria bacterium. Lineage (GTDB taxonomy): Bacteria > Pseudomonadota > Gammaproteobacteria > Arenicellales > UBA868 > UBA868. The sequence continues at coordinate 931,490 of JAYPPP010000001.1, forward strand.
CAATTGCCCGAGCGGGGGAAAATCCGCTGTTCGCATCCACCAAAAGTGAGACGTCATCTCCCAGAGCCCGCCGCACCGTGGGCACGATCGCTTCTGTGCGACCAGGCCACTCGTCAATATCGTGGCCACATTCAGCCCCGACACGGAACTTAAATGCATCGTAGCCAAATTGGTCCCGCAACTTAGCCAGCCGCTCGGCTTCGTCCTCGGGCGTGATATCCCGGCGCATACTGGATGCATACACTCGCAGCTTTCCCGGCGACCCTCCAAGGAGCTCGCACACACTCTTCTCCTCCAGTCGTCCGAGGCGATCCCAGAGCGCGGTCTCCAATCCCCCCAGAGCCCGCCGCAGATACGACCCCGGAAACTTATGCTCTCGTTCGGGGATAATTTCCACGAGTTCGTGTATCCCGTCAGCAGGCTGTCCTAAGGCCCACGGCGCGACCTGACGGTGCAGCACGAGCGCCGAAATGTCGGCGTTATAAGGAGAAACTTGCCCCCACCCTGACGAGCCATCCTCCGCCGTGACCCGAACAAATGAGACGAAAGGCTGACTGAAGGTCTCGATTTTGGAGATGAGTGGACGATCGTCTTTACGCATCAGAATAGATTCCCCCGATTGAAGATCTCCCGGGATTCTGAACCAACCCGAGGGTTTTTCATATCTATACGCGACAGCGGGTGGCGGCCGCACCCAAGACCCCGTTCCCGCTATCGCTGGCGCGGGGTTTGGTCGTCTACAATGAATTTCCGTGGACCTTTATCTTGCCCGGCCAGAGGTTTGAGCTTGGCCAACCGGGGCAACGTTAAGCCTCTAGAGAATCGCGCGACTTGACCGAATCAATACGAAATCCTGCCCAACAGCGTGTTGCCGGCGGTTTGATGCTGCTGATGATTGTCGCCTCTGTTCTTGGCGGCGCAGGCCTAAAAGACTTTCTTTGGCTGTCTGGATTCAGTGCTTTAGTGGCTGTGGTTCTTCTTTGGCCTCGCGCCCGCTTCATTCAACAAATCCAATGCGCCGTGTTCTTTGGAATCGGTTTCATTTGTCTGCTTATAGCCTGGAAGCAAGGCTATCGTGATCTGCCGGTCAAGCAGCTGCTCACGCAAAATCATCTGTTGATCAGCCTGCTGTGCGGAGTCAGCTTTCTTCGGCTCATCACAGAGACACGAAGTAAACAGGGCGCCCAACCCGCAAGGGGTGAGCGGGCATATTGGCAGACGTTAGCGGGCGTTCACCTGTTTTCTTCGGTGATTAATTTATCCGCGTTTATTATTTTTGCGGATGCTCTGAAAAAAGCGGCTACCCTGGATCGGACTACAGCCACTTCGGTCCAACGCAGCTTCGCCCTCGCCGCCCTCTGGTCACCTTTTTATGCCTCGATGGGTACCTGCCTACTCTATGCGCCCGGCGCACGATGGTCTGATCTGCTTGTTTTTTCGTTGCCGCTTTGCATTGCTGGATTCTTAATCACATGGAGCGAGCATCGATTCCGCGCGGATGGCGGTCTCACAGGATTCGAAGGTTATCCTGTTAATTTTCGAGCGCTCTGGGTGCCTTCCCTGATGATGGTCTGCGTGCTTATCGCTCACCAAGTGCTCCCCAATATATCCGTCCTTGTCTTGGTATCCGCCCTCGCCGTGCTCGTCCCCGCAGTTGTCCTCAGCATACAGCGCTCGGTCGTGTCAGCCTTTAATACGATCCGGGAGTTCAGCACGAACCGACTGCCAGATACCTATGGCGAACTGCTGCTGTTTTTCAGCACTGGCGTAATGGCTACCGGGTTATCGGCGCTGATGCTTCAGAACCCACTCGCCCTAGGAATTTCCGAATTCACGCCCTTAGTGGCGATCGGGCTCCTGGCGGTATTGCTATTGCTCGCGGTGATGGGCATACATGCCATCGTCAGCATTGTGGCTGCTTCGGCGATTGTTGCCCCTCTCAATCCGGACCCCCTCCTGCTGGCGCTTATCTTCGTCGTCACCTGGTCGGTGGGCTCGACCGGTGGTCCGGTCTCGGGCCTGAATCTTGCCCTGCAGGGACGCTATGGCATTACGGCATACCAGTGCCTTGCCTGGAACTTCCGTTACACGCTATCCATGTTTGCCGTGACCAGCCTGTGGATACTGCTGCGCTTCCATTAGGTGCGTCACCCTTACTCTGGCGCGAGATACCAGCGATATTCCAACGGAGTGAACTCCCGAGAAAAAGCGTCGAGCTCAAATTGCTTGCAGCCCTTGAACAGCTCTGAATAGGTGGTCCCGAAATAATCAGCAATCCCAGGCCCTTGTCCAAACTGATCCAAGGCTGTTTGCCACGTAAACGGCATTCGAGGATCCATTTCAGCACCGGCGTTGTCGTCGCTGGGCTCAGGCGCCTCGCACTTACGAGTAAGACCAAAGTGGATACCCGCCAGGATAGCGGCTAGGGTCAAATATGGATTTGCGTCCGCACCGGCGACACGATGCTCGATGCGTCTCGCCTCTGGCGCACCGGCGGGAATCCGTACCGCGACAGATCGGTTGTTGTAGCCCCAGCTTGGAGCCGTCGGGACATAGAGGTTGGGCGCAAAACGCCTGAAGGAGTTAACGTTAGGCGCGAACACCGCCATCGATTCCGGAAGCATCTCAATAAGACCAGCAGCCGCATGACGTAATTCCGGTGATCCCTCATCAGAACCGTCGTTAAAGATATTTCGTCCGTTCTGATCCAGTACGCTCGCGTGGATATGCAGGCCGCTGCCCGCCCCCTCCGGGTAAGGTTTAGCCATAAAGGTCGCGATGGCGCCATGATTCCGGGCCACACCCTTGACTGCACGCTGCAGAAGAATCGCATGATCTGCCGCAAGCAGGGGATCATCGACGTGATCTAAATTGATCTCATATTGGCCGGCCGCATACTCAGCGGTCGAAGCACCAATGGGAATCTGCTGCATTCGGCAGACGCTCTCGACCTCGCTCAGAAAACCGGTGAAGCCATCCAGGTCAGCTAGACTGTAAACCTGCGTCGCGGTGGCCTGGCGTCCGGTCTCCGGCAGCACCGGCGGCGTGGGTTCGCCGGTCTCGGCGCTCGACGCGTCAAGCAGATAAAACTCGAGCTCCAGCGCAACCACAGGATACATGCCATCCTGGTGTAAACGACTCACGACGCTTTCGAGGATGTGACGCGGGTCAACCTCGCAAGGCGCGCCGTCCAATTCATAGAGGCATCCCATCACCTGCGCCGCGCCGGCGGCACCCCAAGGAACGGGTTTTAGTGTGCCGGGCACGGGTCTGACCTGGACGTCCGGATCACCGTCTGAAAATCCTCGGCCACCAGCGTCGGTACAGTTACCGTTCACGTCAAGAAGATAGATGGAACTCGGAATCTGAAGCCCTTCCGTGTAGAGCTTCTCAAATTGATCCCGATTGATCCGCTTTCCCCGGATGATATTGCAAAGATCCGGGAGCAATACATCGACAAACTCGGTGTCGGGATGCGCCTTGATAAAGGCTTCGAACTCTTTGCGCAGGGCTGGGGTTGCTTCCATACAGAATCTCGGTTTCGGCGCGCTCTGATTCTATGATCGTGAGTGCTGCGCTGCATAGGTCTCTTTTGAGACCGCAATACAAATTACCGCGATAAATAGCCAAATCAGCATGAGGGCGAAACCCATTCGGTAACTTTCAAAAACATAAATCCTCAGACCATCTGATCCCAATTGTCCCTGCCAAAGATGATCCAACAACCATCCGATCAGTGGCTGCAACAGCATGGGTCCACACATGACGCCCATGTTGACGACGCCAGAGACAGTGCCGGCTAATTTCAGTGGAACCGATTCCTTTGCCTGGGTGAACCCCAGAATCATTCCTCCTGAGAAAAAGCCCGCACCGAGGAGGGTCGCAACCAGCACAGCAAGCGGTAAATCAGGAATCAGTACCGCAATCGCCCAACACACCAACGCACAACATGCACCACCGAGATACAAGGAGCGCCGCCGCTTTCGTCTCTCGGACAACACGCCAAAAAGTGGCCCGCTAAATGCCCAGGAGAGCATCACTCCCGAGCAAAGCAGTGCGGCCTCGCCCGACGTCATTCCGTAGACATCCGTGAGAAAAGGAACACCCCAAAGGCCCGAGAACGCTAATACGGAGCCTACGATGCCGCCTGGCGCGAGAGCTAACAGAATCGTATTCCGATAGCCGAACACACTCTTTAACTTCTTCCACTCACTGATGTCTGAGGCTTGACGGTCATGTTCCGGAGCGAATCCCGCATAGCCTTGCTGCCGCGGGTCGTCTCGCACGATCAACGCAACCGCAAGCACAAGCAAAAGCCCAATAACAGCGACACCCACGGTTACCCCCCGCCAGCCGAACAGGTCGCTTGCCAAATGAAGCGGGACACCGGCAAAAACGGCCCCGGTCATGCCCGCGACGAGCAGCAATCCTGCAGAAAGTGAAAATTTCTCCGGGGCAAGCCAGTGGGTTGCTAACTTAAGGGTGCATACGAATCCCACCGCCACCGATCCGCCAATCAGAAAACGGCCGAGTCCCGCCCAAAATAACGTTGGGGCCATCGCAAATAACAAGGCACCTACGGTGCTGACCAGGATGCCCGCAATCAAGAGCCGACGAGGACCCAGTCGGTCGGCAAGCAGTCCCGTCGGAATCTGCATAGCCACGTAGGAGTAGAAATAGAGAGCCGACAAACTCCCAAGACCCGCAGCGCTCAGCCCAAAGTCGAGACTAAGCTCCCGATGCAGCACCGCAGGCGCCACGCGATGAAAAAATCCGAGCAAAAATAGTCCCGCCCCAAGACCCCAGATTGACCAGGCGAGAGCACGGGGAGGCGGCGAGAGTACGGGGGCCACTGATGTCATGAATTTGTTTGTTGCCGGATGAGAAATCAGAGTGCTCTCACGGCCTTTCCTTTAATATCGGACGTCTTGAAACCCAAGCTTCACTATTCTTACAATCGTCGCAGCTCGAAACAGCTATTTCCAGCTCGGTCCTGACAATGCACTTTATCTTTTTCGATGAAGCCCTATTCTGCCTGGCAAGTCTTTCTGAACGGTCTGTCTGGACAAAAGGGATGGACGCGTGCCTGGCGAGACCCTGATCCAAAGTCGGAGTACGACGTCGTCATTGTCGGTGGCGGACTTCACGGACTGGCAACCGCATACTACCTCGCGAAGAACCATGGTGTCACGAACATTGCCGTAGTGGAAAAGGGATGGTTGGGCGGCGGCAACGGCGGACGAAATACGACCATCGTTCGCTCGAACTACATGTTGCCCGGAAACCGTGAGTTTTACGAGCACTCACTAAAGCTCTGGGAAAATCTCAGCCACGACCTGAACTACAACGTGATGTTTAGCCAGCGGTCGCACGTCAGCCTCCTTCACAGTCCCGGTGAGCGCGATGCCGCCGCGCGCCGCTATAACACGATGCGTCTTACAGGTTCCGACGGTGAACTTTGGGATCTTCCAACCCTGAAGCGCAACATTCCGCATCTCAACTATTCTGCCAACGCCCGTTTCCCGATAATCGGCGCAATGGTGCAGCCTCGCGCCGGTACGGCCCGTCACGATGCCGTTGCTTGGGGTTATGCGAGAGCTGCGGACCAACGCGGTGTGGATATCCTTCAAAACTGTGAGGTCGTCGGCGTTCAGCGCGACGCGGGGCGAGTCACGGCGCTCGAAACTTCACGCGGCATCATTCGTACGAAGAAAGTCGGCTTTGCCGTTGCAGGAAACACCTCGCGTCTTTGGCGGATGGCCGAGCTGGGGAAACTGCCGATTGAATCTCACAAACTGCAGGCTTTTGTTTCCGAGCCACTGAAGCCACTGCTGGACCACGTGGTGGTCTTCGGCGTTGGCGGCGCGCATTTTTACATCTCCCAATCCGATAAGGGCGGCATGGTCTTTGGCGGAGACCTTGATTGGTACAAGTCCTACGCCCAAAGAGGTAACCTGCCCATTGTTCAGGATGTTGCCGAATGTGCGACATCAATCCTGCCCTGCCTCGGACGCGTTCGACTGCTTCGGCATTGGTCCGGTGTCATGGATATGTCGATGGACGGATCGGCATTTATCTGCAAGACGCCGCTTACAAACCTTTACCTCAATGCGGGATGGAACTACGGTGGATTCAAGGCCAGCCCTGCCTCCGGCTGGTTCTTCGCGGATCTCATTGCCAATGATCGGCCCGACCCGATCGTGGCGGATTTTGCTCTCGATCGGTTCATGCGCGGGATCAATATCGATGAGCGGGGTGCCGGACCTGATCCCAAACTGCACGGTTGACCGACTCATGCTAAGAATCAACTGCCCCTTCTGCGGCCCTCGAGACCACAGTGAATTCACCTACGGCGGCGATGCGTCCGTGCAATATCCGGACTTAGACGCTTCGGCTGACCTTTGGCATGACGCGGTGTTCCAGAGAGATAACATCGACGGTCGTCAGTCTGAAACCTGGCATCACGTACAGGGTTGCCGAATGTGGATCGTTGTAGAGCGTGACACGCGTACCCACGCGATCTATTCGGTGCGACCTGCCCACCCTGGAATTGCCGACGTCCTTAAGCCCTCAACGGAGTCAAGCTGATGGCAGGACGACGCTTGACCTCTGGGGGTCAGATCGACAGAAGCAGTCCAGTGGGCTTCACATGGGATGGAACTCCTCTTAAAGGGTACGCGGGCGACAGCCTTGCCTCCGCTCTTCTGGCAAACGGTCAAAGCGTACTGGGCCGCGGCTTCAAGTATCACCGGCCGCGCGGTCTTATGTCGGCCGGCGTTGAGGAGTCCGGCGCAATCGTAACGCTGGGTGAGGGAGCGAGACGCGACGCCAACGTCAAAGCGACCGCCCAACCGCTTTTTGAGGGATTAATCGCCCGCGGTCAGAATGCCTGGCCCAGTGTCCGTCTCGATTTTGGTGCGATAAACAATCTTCTGGGACGTTTCTTTGCTGCGGGCTTCTACTACAAGACCTTTATGGGCTTACCGCCCTTCGAATCGGGCAGCGGGACCGGAGCCTGGATGTGGTACGAAAAACTTATCCGGAAAGCCGCCGGCATGGGCACCGCCTCCCGCGAGGCCGATCCCGATAGCTACGAACACGCTCATGGTTTTTGCGACGTATTGGTGGTCGGCAGTGGTCCGGCCGGCCGCTCATCTGCATTGGCTCTGGCCAGGGCGGGCTGCGACGTCGTGCTGGTCGAGCAAGACTTCCAATTCGGCGGCCAGAGCCTTGCCGGGAAAAACTCAGTCGATGCTCTCACGAGCGAAGTTAACGAACTACGGCGAGTCGGAGTTCGATTAATGCTGAACACAACCGCTTTCGGCCTGTATGACAACAGCGTTGCCGGCCTGCTTGAGCGGGTGACCGATCATGTTGCGCATCCAGACCCATGGCTGCCTCGCCAGCGTTTTTGGACCCTTCGGTCCAAGTTCACGGTGCTCGCCTGCGGAGCGCTCGAGCGGCACTTTGCGTTTGGCAACAATGACCGACCCGGCATCATGAACGCTAACGCCGCAAGCATTTATCTTCATCGCTATGGCGTTATTCCCGGCGACGACATTGTGATTGCCACGAATAATGACTCGGCACTGCCGGTGGCGGCTGATTTGACCGCGGCAGGCGCCTCGGTCCACGTGCTCGATGCCCGTGCTTCAATGCATTCAAATCCGCAGAAGGACTTACTGTCGTCCGCTGGCGTCGTACTGCATACCGGCACAACGTGCTTTAACGCTATCGGTTCGAGTCAGATTCGCGCTGTTGAAATCGCCGAGCAGCGAAACGGGCAATGGCACCCTTCAGGGCGTCTCGACTGTGATCTTCTTTTGGTGTCGGGTGGCTGGTCGCCGGTCGTGAACCTGATCTCTCATCGCGGCATTAAGCCCGTGTGGAATGAATCGGCCGCATGTTTTCAAGCGCCTGAGCACAACGAACCGATCGCCATGGCAGGAAGCGCGGCAGGTATCTTCGATCACACGGCGTGCATTGCATCCGGAGAAGCAGCGGCAAGTCAGGCTCTTGCATTCATAGGCAAAAAGACTCTTCAGGTCCCTGTGATGTCCGAGCAAATCGGCGATCCGACGATTGAGCCGCTTTACGAAGTCACGGTAAAAGGAAGGAAACTCAAAGCATTTGTGGATCCCCAACATGATGTCACTACCGATGACATTCGCCTTGCGCATCAGGAGGGGTTTATCTCCGTCGAACACCTGAAACGCTACACCACGCTGGGCATGGCCACGGATCAGGGAAAAATGGGCAATGTGATCGGGCTGGCGCTCATGGCCAAAGCTCTCGGAAAAGCAATTCCGGAAGTGGGCACGACCACCTTTCGTCCGCCTTACACTCCGATCAGCATTGGCGCCCTGAAAGGCCGCAACGTAGGCGCCCACTTTCGCCCGCTTCGACGAACGCCCCTGCATCAATGGAATCTTAATGCCGGAGCCACTATGACCATGGCGGGGTTATGGCATCGACCCTGGTATTTCGCACGCTCGGGAGAGGATATCGGGGAGGCGTATGTGCGGGAAACCGAAACCGTCCGCGATACGGTCGGTCTTTGCGATGTTACCTCGCTTGGGAAGATTGCCATTCAGGGTCCGGATGCAACCGAATTTCTCGACCGCATTTACACCAATCCGTTTGCAAAACTGGCTGTGGGCAAAGCGCGATACGGCATCATGCTCCGCGATGATGGTCTGGTGATGGACGATGGCACAACCTGGCGACTGGCCGAGAACGACTACTTCATGACGACCACCACAGCGCATGCTGGCAAGGTGATGGTCTTTCTTGAAGAGCTTTTGCATACACGTTGGACCGATCTCAAGGTACACGTCACGTCCGTATCAGAACAATGGGCAGGCATCTCAGTCGCTGGCCCGCTGTCGCGTAAAGTGCTCGAGGCCTGCATACCCAACCCGCGTCTCGTCTCGGATGATGCGCTTCCTTTCATGGGCGTTACAGAGCTGACTCTGCGAGACGGTATACCTGCGAGAATCGCAAGAATTAGTTTTTCGGGCGAGCGCGCTTTTGAGGTTTATGTGCCGTCTGACTTCGGTCCCGCCGCTATGGATCTGCTTTGGGGAGCAGCCAAACCCTTGGGCGCATGCCTGTATGGTCTCGAGGCCCTGGGTGCCCTGCGCATCGAAAAAGGCCATGTGACCGGGGCTGAGCTTGATGGGCGTGTCACCATCGAAGACGCAGGCCTGGGCCGCATGGCATCTGAGAAAAAATCCTACATCGGAAGCGCGCTTCGTAAGCGGCCCGCGTTGACCGATAGCGAACGCCCCCGTCTGGTGGGGATATTCCCAGAAGATCGTCGCGAGATATTCAATGCAGGCTCAATTCTTTGTACAGAGGATAAGGTTGCAGGTCACGGTGAGGGCTGGATCACGGCGGTGACGCACTCCCCTGCCTTGGGTCACTGGATTGGATTGGGTTTTATTAAAGGCGGACACAAAGCGTGGGAGGGTCGGCATCTGGTATGCGCCGACCCGGTCCGCAAAGGCAACACGCGGGTGCGGATCGTCTCTCCTCACATGTATGACCCCGACGGGACGCGAATGTATGGCTGAGCGCACTTCCGCATTAGCAGGTCACTTTTCTCCCGAATTGCGCGGCAAGCCCGGGGAGCCCGGAGTCAGTTTGTCTGAAGTTTCAGATCTCACGCTGTGGCAAATTGCGGCCTGGCCTGAGACTCTCGCTGAGATCAGCCAAACTATCGAAAACCAAATCGGTGCCAGCGAAGCGCCCGGGCCGGGAAGGTGCGCGAGCGGAACCCGTGGAGCGGCACTTCGGATCGAGCCCCTTAAGTGGTGGCTCCTCGACACGCCCGCTCCATCCGTCGCCGCAGATTTGGGAGTTACGCTCGACCTATCTCATTCGCGGACCCGGATCCGAATTGCGGGCTGCGATGCTGCCGCGTGTTTAAGTCGGCTTCTGCCGTTAGATCTTCGGGAAGCAGAATTTAGCCCGGGAGATGTGGCATCCAGCAGTATTCATCATGTGGGCGTCACCCTCGCTCGCGGTCCAGAGAGTTACGACCTTTTCGTGCCTCGCGGGTTTGCGCTGTCTATCTGGGAGCTGCTTCTGGAAACCGCCGAGCAGTTTGGCGCTGAGGTCCTCTAGCCCAGCACGGAGAAACTGCTGTTTGCATTGACCTTTCGGCGGCGCGACATTTCTGCCGTATCCAGAACATAGTTCGTATGTTTTAGGGAGAACTGAAACGGTTCTGAATCATGGTCCGCCCCGGACTCACAATAATCAATCAGTCCCGCCATCAGTCGCCCTGCCGCAGGCGCATTCTTAAACTGATTCCCGCTCGACCCGCAGGCCATATAAAAACCGGCTAGTGATGACCGGTCATAAATCGGTAACCAGTCATCGCTCACGTCATACAGATCCACAACGCCTCCCATGCGCGACGGGATAGTGAGGCCCGTCATCCGCTGGGCGAGCCGCAGCGCCTGAGTTGTAGCCTGCTCAGAAAAATCTCGCGAGAAGTTATCCGGATCGTCGACCCATTGATGGGCATCACACGGTGGATCCTCACTACCCGCCAGCACAAAATTTCCCTGCTCTGGTCGACAGTAAACGCCAATATCGCTATCCGACACTACCAGTCCTGTCGATTCAAAATCGATTCCTGCCGGCGCCGGCACATGCGCGACTTCCTGCCTCAGCGCACGCGTCGAAATATTCATATCGTCCGTCACGCCCGCAAGCGCATTGAGTATCGACGAATGCGGGCCACCGACATTAACCACAACCGGGGCCATAATTACTCTTCCGTCTGCAAGCGTCACCCCCGCCACTCGATTGCCGCTCCGTTCAATCGAAACGACTTCACAGTTGTATTCCATCCGGCAACCTATACGCTCAGCAGCCCTGGCAATATTTTGGGTCGCCAGCTGCGGATCGTTCACAAATCCTGCCGTCGGAAAGAACACGGCGCCGTCAATCTCTCCGCCGGTCGCTTCCCCAAACATGGGGTCATCTACCCGTTTTGCCGGCGCAAAGCAGTTGAGATCGTAATTGGGCAGGCGCTCGAGAATCCTCCCGCGATCCCATTCCTCAAACGGAATCTGAAGCGCTGCAACGTTCTCGACAATCTTTTGAAGGTAGCCGTTACTGTGCGTCTTCATCACCAGACAACCGGTCTTAATGAACCGCGCGAGGGGTTCGACGGACTCCAGATCGAGATACTCCTGCCAATTCAGCCAGTCGAAGTAACCGTCGTACGCAAACGCCGTTCCCGGCACCGTTGAGTAATGCACGCGGATGATGGCGCAGGAACTTGACGTTGAGCCGTAGCCTGCCGCAGGCAATCGATCAAGACACCGGGTTTTTCGTCCGGTCTTTGCCAACTCATAGGCGATCGCTGTACCGATAATTCCGGCACCGATCACGACCGCATCGGCCGTAAGTCGTTCGGTCATAAGCGTCTTTGTCTATGCGTGCTCAAAAACGATGGATATCAGTTCGCCACTTTTCCGAGGGTCGTTATAACGCCGGTAAGATAGTTGAAATATTTAAAGGCGCCGGATGGGGTGGCCAAATAGCCATCTGTCTTCCAAATGTTATTCGTCGAAATATCAACCGTTGAGAAATTCTCACTGTCGTATCGAGGGTCGTAAGCCCCATGCGTGTGGTAGGAGGCAGTCGCTCGACCGTAGGGTACATTTTCCGGCGAGCCAAGATTTACGCTGTCGATGGTTCCTCTGCGCGGCTCTGTAGCGCTGTAGGTTGCATCGGAATTTCGATAGACCCAACCCCCATATTCGACATTCTGTGCGACTGAAGCCGGATTCGTCTCGTTTAGCACGTAGCGCGCTGCCTCGTTCTGACTCGCAAATCGGAGCTGTTGGTCCGTTGAGTCACTGCCCGAGGAGGCGACGACCGCCAAAGCGACCGCCCCTGCGACTAGAACTGCGGTACTGACGATACCCAGGCCCGAAGAGCCACCCTCGCTGGCCCAGAGCGGCGAGACTCCACCAAACTGGCCGGCATAGGAAAACAGCAGCCGTTGATCATTCCCGCCCCGAAACCGCGAACTCGCGCCATGACTGAGTTCAGCCGCCCAGGTGCGATGCGTGTTGGTAGAGAACTGCCAGCGCGCCATACTCGACCGGGTCCCGTCGTCAGCCTGCAGATGGCGAGCACCTAACTGTCCAAACGGCAGTTTAAGACCCAGATGAATCGCGTGCGCGGCGACCCTTGAGGCAATCTGCACGCGAAAAAGCTGTACCTCTGCTCCTTGAATTCGCGCGCTACCAAACCAATTCAGTCGATTCTCGAGCGAGGGAGATTCAATTTGTGCCACGCCCGCAGACCACCCCATGGCTTGGGAGGGCATGCCCGAAACCGAGGCGCCGGAGTAACGCACCTCCCTATTGAATTCCGAATGAAACAGCTGAGCATCGCGCGCTGTCAGGTTTAAGCCAGGGGATAAGCCCGGGATGCCCGCGCTATTTCCGAAAAATCCATTGACCGCAATAGACCCATCAGAGACACCCGTCAAGAAAATCTGGTCCTGTCCCGTAAACCCCGCGGCCGTCTCTAAGGATGACCGATCGTTCGGTGTTGAGAAACTCAGCCAGACGGGGTCTGCGACCCCCCCGGTCTGGGCAAGAACGGGGATAATAAGCAGGCTGTTGACCGCGCAGGCGACTAGGCATCTAAACGCAAACTTTTTCTTTCTCATTAAATTAACGCTGGTTGCGAGCGGTCAGAAAAGACTACTCCATCGGTGATCAATTGCCAACCTCGATTGGAGTTGCTGAGGTCTATCAGGGGTGGGAGCCACAGCCAAAAGGACGAGCCGATGAAATTGCGAGAATTATTACTTGCCTTTTGCGTCCCGCTCACATGGGCGTTGGGCTTCACGGTTGCGAAGGCGGCTTTGGCAGAGTTTCCACCGTTAATGCTCATGAGTATGCGCTTTTTTCTGGCGGCTCTGGTACTCGTGTGGTTCGTCCCGATCCCCCGCCATTGTCTCAAGGACCTCTTCTGGATCTCGCTGGTCGGTTCCACCATTCAATATGGGCTAACGTTCACCGGGTTATCGATGATCGATGCCTCTCTGGGCGGCATCGTTGTTCAGCTCGAGGTGCCGTTTGGCGTGCTTCTCGCGGTTGTATTCCTGCGCGAACGACCGGGCGCAATGCGTATCGTCGGCATGCTGGTCTCTTTCGGGGGCATCGCCATCATCGCGGGTTTGCCCAGTCTTCATGGCCAACTCTACGGCATGTTGCTCACCGGTTCCGGCGCTCTGGTGTGGGCCGTGGGTCAGATCATGTATAAACGAATAAGCGGTCGGATCGATGGCTTAACCGGAATCGCATGGATCGGTGTGATCGCGGCACCGCAGATGCTGATTGGGTCTTTACTTTTTGAGAGCGGTCATGTGGATGCGCTGATGAACGCTACGTGGGTAGGCTGGGGCAGCGTTCTTTACTTGGGGCTGATCATGACGGCAGTCGGTTACGGCATATGGTATACGGTCTTGGCGCGAAACCCGGTGTCCCATGTGATGCCCGTGCTGCTCATTCTGCCGGTTCTCACCATTGCATTTTCCATGTTTCTTCTTGGGGAACGTCCTTCCCAAGGTGTGCTTATCGGCGGGTTTATTGTCTTATGCGGGGTCTCTCTGATCGTATTTGCCCGGTCTGGTACGCGTGAGACCGCAGCTCAGGAATCCACATAAAGCGCCGTGACTCACTCACAAACCGCGATCGATGTCTGGACTGTCGCGCTTGCCCAACCGGATTCGATACCGCCACAGCTGCGGCAGCTTCTTTCAGATGACGAGTGCGCGCGGGCTGATCGATTTGTCTTTGACCGAGACAGAAATCACTTTATCTGCTGTCGGGCCGCCTTGCGCACCCTGTTGGGTAACCGATTGGGCATGAGACCCAGCGAGCTCCGCTTCACGTACGGTCCCCGCGGTAAACCCACGCTCCCCGACGTTCCGCTCGAATTTAATGTATCGCACTCTGGAGAGTTCGCGGTCATCGGCATTGGCGGCTTTGCGCCAATCGGAATCGATATCGAAAAAATCCGCGATGCCACCCGCAACGACTGGTCTGATCTCGCCCGCCGCTTTTTTTCAACCACCGAGGTCGACGCCCTGAATAGGCTCCCCACTGACAAGAGAACTCAGGGATTTTTCGCCTGTTGGTCTCGCAAAGAGGCCTACATCAAATTACACGGGCTAGGCCTTGCGCTTCCCCTTGGGGACTTTTCAGTGAGCGTGGACCCGGATGAGAACGCCGCGCTTCTGGACTCTAAGTGGCGACCCAAAGACCTCAAGGAAATCAGTCTGCATGACCTCGACGCACCATCAGGTTATCGGGCATGCCTCGCACACGCTCAGTCGGGAGAGGCAAAAATCATGCAAACGGAATTTATGTTTCAGATGGACATTGATGAATCATTGGTTGCACCCCGACGGAAGCCGTAAAATACAGTCCATGAAGGTCGAAAACATTCTGCAAACCATCGGTCACACGCCTGTGGTCAGGCTGCATCGTTTTGACCATGGCCAGGCTGCAGAGCTGTGGGTAAAACTTGAAAGTTTTAACCCAGGCGGCTCGGTCAAAGATCGACCCGCGCTAAATATGATTGAGGATGCCGAAGCGCGCGGCGTGCTCAAACCGGGCGACACGATAGTGGAGCCGACCTCAGGTAATACCGGTATCGGCCTTGCTATGGTGGCGGCGGTGAAGGGCTACCCTGCGGTCTTTGTCATGTCGGCAGACATGAGCCAGGAGCGCAAGGACATTCTCAAAGCATACGGCGCTGAACTCGTTTTGACCCCGGCGGAAAAAGGGACCGTTGGGGCCATAGAAGAGGCCAGGCGGCTGGAAAAAGAGAAAGGGTATTTTTTTGTCGGACAGCACTACAACCCGGCGAATCCACTTGCCCATGAGAGCACAGCGAACGAGATCATCGCAGACTTTGGCGCTGATCTGGGCGCCGTCATCTGCACCACCGGAACAGGGGGGACCGTGAGCGGACTGTCGCGATTTCTGCGCCCGGCGATTCCTAATATCCACATCATTGCTACTGAACCGGATGTCTCGCCGATCTTGTCCAAAGGTATTGCCAAGAAACACCGCATCATGGGGACGGCCCCGGGCTTCATACCGGATACCCTTGATCAGTCAGCCTATGATGACGTCATCAGTGTAAATGCCGACGATGCCATTGCGGTCACACGCCGAATGGCGCGCGAGGAAGGGCTTTTTTGTGGCATCTCGTGCGGGGCTGCCGTCGTTGGGATGCTCGAGTATGCAAAGCGGGATGAAGCCAAAGACAAGACGCTTCTTGCGATCCTTGCCGATACGGGTGAGCGGTATCTCAGCACCGAACTCTGGTCTTCCCTATGACGTACATTGTGCACGTAACGGCCGTCGTCGAAGGCGATCTGGATCGCATTGAGCAGCTCATCAACGAGTACCGCTACGCTTGCCTGCAGAACCAACCCGGCATGAAGCATTTTTTTGTGTGTCGCGCGACAGATAACCCGAACGTATTTCTTTACACTCAGATCTTCACTGATGCGGATGCGCATCGCGCGCACATCGAAGGAAATGATCCGAAAGCCTTCTTCTCCCGGATGGAAGAAGAAGGCTATCAATTCCACGGCCGGTGGATGGCAGGTAAGGAAGTCGATTCCTTGCCCGAGGGTCAGTGGCTTAACTGAGCGCCATTAGGCCGCCTTGATCAGTGATCCGCTCCGGAAGCGGATCCTTCGGTTACGCCTTTAGCTGTTTACCCGGTGTGCAAGGATCCGGTGAGCGCACGTTTTACGAACTGCCCGCCCTTTTCGATCTTTTGCTCGTTCTTCTCAATGATCACCCGCCCGCGGCTTAGAACGGTTTCAGTAAAGCCCTTTACTTCAAAACCTTCGTAGGCCGAATAGTCCACCCGCATGTGGTGCGTACAAGGATTATTGACGCTGATTTTTTCTGTTCGCTCCGGATCGAAAATCACGATGTCTGCGTCTGTACCCACGGCAATCGTACCCTTCTTGGGAAACAGTCCAAAAGCTTTAGCCGCCGCAGTAGAGGTCACCTCAACAAAACGATTCAAATCCATTCGCCCCTTAACCACCCCGCCGTTGTAGATAAGGCTCATCCGGTTTTCGACGCCGGGCGCACCGTTAGGAATCTTGGTGAAGGAATCCAGGCCCAGCTCTTTCTGCTCCTTAAAACAGAATGGGCAATGGTCTGTGGCTATCGTCTCCAGGTCTCTGAACTTTAGCCCCTGCCAAAGCTCATCCTGATTCCACTTCTCCCGAAGCGCAGGGGTCATCACCCACTTCGCACCCTCAAATCCCTCTTTTTCATAATAGCTCGCATCGAGGAAGAGATATTGAGGACAGGTTTCCGCAATCACGTCCACGCCGCGCTGGCGTGCCCGTTTTACCTCCTCTAACGCGTCAGAACAAGACAGGTGCACGATGTAGAGCGGAACCTTTGCAACCTCTGCAATGGCGATCGAGCGGTAGACGCCTTCGGCCTCCATGCGTGTCGGACGAGTGAGGCCGTGGTACTTCGGCGCCGTATGCCCGTCGGCCAGCGCCTCTTTTATGATCTCATCAATCACGATGCCATTCTCTGCATGCATACAGATGCGGGTGCCGTTTTCTCCAGCCTGCCGAAAAGCCCGATACAGCGTGCCGTCGTCTACATAGAGAACCCCCGGATACGCCATAAATAGCTTGTAGGACGTAATGCCCTCATCCGCTAATTTCTGCATCTCCGGCAATCGAGAATCAGGCATATCCGTGATAATCATATGAAATGCATAGTCAATCAGCGCCTTGCCCTCTGCCTTCTGATGCCAGGTATCGAGGCCCTTTAACGTTGATTCACCCTTCGTCTGGATCGCAAAATCGATCACGCAGGTCGTGCCGCCAAAAGCTGCTGCACGGGGTCCGGACTCAAAATCATCGGCGCTCATCGTGCCGCCAAACGGCATATCGAAGTGCGTATGGGGATCAATGCCGCCTGGAATAACGAGGCGATTGCTTGCATCGATTACCTTCGCCGCTTCAACATTCAGATTCTTGCCGATCATCGAAATCTTTTCGTCTTCGATGTAGATATCGGCGTGGTAGTCATCCACCGCCGTGATGATCCGGCCATTCTTGATGAGTACGCTCATGATCGTTTCCTCCAATACGGATATTAATTATCGGGCGAACACTTAACCTGCTTTAAGATGCTCCTAGCGCCATAGCTCAGCTTTGGGCCATTGGGTTATTGGGATGCGCCGTCCAATGCAGCGCCTTGTCGGGGTCCACGTAGGCTCCGGTTCTTGCGTCGACTTCATTCGATAAGGAACGCAAAGTAAGGCAATTCTCGACGGGGCACACCGTGACGCATAGGTTGCATCCTACGCACTCGTCCTCCATAACTTCGTAGTGACGCTCCCCGTTGTGGGTGGCTCGTATTGCCTGGTGCGATGTATCTTCACAGACGATATGACACCGACCGCATTTGATACATAACGATTGATCGATTTGTGCCTTGACCGTGTAATTCAGATTCAGATGTTGCCAATCGGTTAGGGTCGGTACAGCACGGCCCACCATATCGGTCACGGATGAAAATCCCTTATCGTCCAGAAAGCGACTTAAGCCGTCGATCATATCGTCGACGATCTTGAAGCCGTGCGTCATGGCAGCAGTACACACCTGCACATTCCCCGCGCCTAAAAGGAGAAATTCGGCCGCATCTCGCCAGTTACTGACCCCTCCGATAGCCGAGATCGGCAATCCCTGACACTCCGGATCGCGCGCAAGATCCGAGACCATATGCAAAGCTATCGGCTTAACCGCAGGCCCACAGTAGCCGCCGTGCGTTCCCATGTTGTCGATGCTGGGTTTAATGCTCAATGAGTCCAAATCGACCGACATGACTGAGTTGATGGTGTTAATCAAGGATACGGCATCTGCGCCTCCGCTTTTCGCAGCTCTTGCAGGCTGCCGGATACTGGTCACATTTGGAGTCAACTTCACGATCACCGGCAATCGCGAGTATTGCTTACACCATGCGGTGACCATCTCAACATACTCGGGGACCTGCCCTACCGCTGCTCCCATACCGCGTTCCGACATACCGTGCGGGCATCCAAAATTGAGTTCAAGGCCATCAGCGCCGGTGTCCTCTACCTGAGGGAGGATCGATTTCCATGCGTCCTCCTGGCAGGGCACCATGAGAGAAACCACGAGCGCTCGATCTGGCCAGTCCCGTTTGATCTGCTTGATCTCTTCCAGGTTTACCTCAAGCGGGCGATCGGTAATAAGCTCAATGTTGTTAAAACCGATTACGCTTCGATCCCGACCGTGCAAGGCCTCATAACGTGGCCCACTCACATTCACAATCGGCGGGCCTGCCTCGCCCAGCGTTTTCCAAACCACGCCTCCCCATCCAGCCTCAAACGCTCGATTTACGTTGTAGGCTTTATCTGTCGGCGGCGCCGACGCCAACCAAAACGGATTCGGTGACTCAATGCCGATGAAATTCGTCTTTAGGTCCTTCATATGACCCCTCCGATAGTTGATCAGTTCTTTCTTTGTTTCCAGATGGTCCTGTTGTTCTTCAATGCGCGTTCAACGCTTTGTGAATCGCGTTCGCAGCGACTTTCCCATCTTGCACAGCGCTCACCGTTAGATCATCGCCGCCGGCCACACAATCACCGCCTGCCCACACACCCTGCCGGGATGTCTGGCGCTCGTCATTAACCACAAAACGCCCGCCCGCCAAATCAAACGCAGGCCCATCGCTGTGCGGGCTGTCGTGGGGTGATTGACCGATAGCTTTCAGGACCATATCAGCGCTCAAGACGAATCGCTCCCCAGCAGCCGCACCGCTGGTGGTCTCGAACTCGACGCCACTCGCCCGGCCACTGTCGACTGCGATGCCAACTGGCTGAGCCCAATATCGAATTGTGACGCCTCGAATCTTCGCGAATTCCTGCTCCAGGATGCTTGCCTTCATGGCATCCGGCCCGCGCCGGTAGACCAGAGTCACATCCTCTGCGCCGAGCAATCGAGCCTGCACCGCAGCATCGATTGCGGTCATGCCGCCCCCAATAACCACCACTTGGCGCCCTACCGGGACGGCGGAGAGCTTCGGCGCCTGCCGCAAGGCATCGATAAAGGTCACAGCGTCCATCACACCCTCGGCATCCTCATTCGGAATACCGAGACCCGAACCCCCGCCCAATCCGACGCCAAGGAAAACAGCGTCGTGCTGCGATTGCAGTTGGTCCAGCGTTATATCCTTACCGAGAGCCGTATCGTGTTTGATCTCAATACCGCCCACCGAGAGAACGAGGCCAATCTCCCGCTGAGCAAATTCGTTAAGCATCTTGTAGGCGGCAAGTCCGTACTCATTAAGCCCGCCCGACTTCGGGCGCGCCTCGTAGATTACGACCTTATGGCCCAAGACCGCGAGACGGTGCGCGCAAGCCAACCCCGCGGGTCCCGCCCCGACGACACCTACTGATTTTCCGGAGGCCTCAGCACGGGTAAAAAACTCTGCGCCCTGCTGCATCGCCTTATCAACGGCGTAGCGCTGCAATAATCCGATATTCACAGGACGGTCATCGCCGTGATTGCGAACGCAGACACCTTCACATAGCGTTTCAACGGGACAAGCCCGGGCGCACGTTCCACCCAGAATATTTTCATTGAGAATAAGGCCTGCAGCCCCCGTAGGATTGCCGTTCGCGATCATGCGAATAAAGCCGGGGATATCAATTCCCGTCGGACAGGCTTCCATGCACGGTGCATCAAAACAAAAATAGCAACGCTCTGCTTCTACCCGTGCTGCGTTTCTCTCCAGTGGGATATGCATCTCACAAAAATTGCGCGCACACTCCTCCTCGGTGAGTCGCTCTGCCGCGATCCCGGGAGTACCGTTATGCGCTGTGGCAATAAGTTCCATATCTATTCCTTCCTATCCAAAGGCCTGCACCGCTCTTCTTCGTTCTCTCTATCGAAAGACTGATCGGCGGGATAGCAGGTTGCCTCCAACCCCTCCTGACGGAGCGATTGGAGGCGTCTTTCTGCCTAATCCGCTAAGACTCAGCGGTCTTTACTTAGTAAGCCGCATCCCAAACCGCATGAGACCAGGCACCGGTAGGTGCTTTAGAGATCACGGGATCAGAACCACCGCTCAAAAGCGTATCGACAGTCCGCTTGTAGTCCGCTTCTGAAAGCTTGCCCCCGCCTGCTGTGAGCTTGTTGATCTCACCCATCATGCGACGCTGATGCTTCTCTGTTTGGGCACCGGTCTCGTCGTTATCGAGCACGATATCGGCTGCCGCGTCGCTGTTTTCACGAGCCCATGCCCAGCCCTTCATCGAAGCGCGCACAAAACGAGCCATCTTGTCGACGAACTTAGGATCAGACAGATTCTTCTCGAGGACATACAGGCCATCCTCTAAAGTCGCCACGCCCTGATCTTCGTACTTAAAAGTCACCAACTCATCAGCACCAAGCCCTGCATCAATGATCTGCCAGTACTCGTTATAGGTCATGGTTGAGACGCAGTCGGCCTGCTTTTGAAGAATCGGATCAACATTGAAGCCTTGTTTGAGTACCGTTACGCCGTTTGAGCTGCCGTCCGTTGGAATATTCAGACGACCCATCCAGCTGAGAAACGGATATTCGTTACCGTAAAACCACACACCGAGCGTGCGACCCGGGAAATCAGACGGCGCCTTCACGCCGCTGTCTTTTCGACAGGTGAGCATCATTCCAGATCGTTTGAACGGCTGCGCGATATTGACCAGAGGCAGACCCTTTTCACGTGACGCTAGCGCCGAGGGCATCCAATCAATAATGACGTCCGCGCCACCTCCGGCAATCACCTGGGGCGGGGCCACGTCAGGACCGCCGGGTTTAATCGTGACATCCAGTCCTTCTTCTTTATAAAAGCCCTTATCTTTCGCGACAAAATAGCCTGCGAACTGAGCCTGGGTTACCCACTTCAACTGAAGGGTCACCTTATCCGCGGCCAAAGCGATAGAGCTTGTCATCGCCACAGACACGGCCAAGAGCATGGTCGTAAGCTTGGTTCTCATAATTACCTCCTCTTTTGCGTTAATCATGCCCCGCGAGGGGCGTCCTTACGGCAATCGGCGGAACGACGCGTGCCAGAAGGTGGCGCGCCGCTCCGCTATTGCCAGTAATCCATAAAAAAGAGATCCAGACACCGCCGCAACGGCAATCGATGCCCAGACCATCTCCATATTCATACGGCCCACTTCCGTTGAGATACGAAACCCCATCCCAACGATAGGCGTGCCGAAGAACTCCGCCACGATGGCGCCAATCAATGCCAACGCCGAATTGATCTTCAATGCATTAAAAATAAAAGGAAGCGCGTTCGGCAACCGGACTCGAGTAAACGACTGCCAATGGCTTGCCCCAACGGCGCGCATGAGATCCAGTTCAATTGCGGTCGAACTCTTGAGGCCGCTGATCGTATTCACCAGCATGGGAAAAAACGTCATGATGACCACCACTGCGGCCTTGGACTGCCAATCAAAGCCGAACCACATCACCATGATGGGTGCAATTCCAATTATCGGGATCGCGCTGACGAGATTGCCCACGGGCAGCAAACCACGTCCCAAGAACTGCCAACGATCGGCGGCTAGCGCTGCACCGAAACCGGCTAGGTTACCCAGTAAGAATCCAGGAATCACGGCCCGAATGACGGTCTGTTGAAAATCCGCGGCCAGTACGCTTAGGGATTCACCAATCGCTTGCCCCACCAGGCTCGGTGCAGGCAGTAGCACCCGCGGAATACCAAACCCGATCGTGATGAGCTCCCAAAGCGCCAGGAGCCACACCCCCAGCAGAATCGGAACAAGAATCCGGCAAGCCGCTACGAAGGCTGTCCCGTCATTTTTTTGAGAACTAAGGCGCTTCATGACGTGCCAGGCCGCAAAGCCTAAGGCCGCTACCCAGAACCAAAGACCCGATTGCGCCTGCCCACTTATCGCATCCAAATGCACTATTTCAATTGCGACGCGAAGCGCACTAAGAAATAAGAGCAGTTGCGCAACAAGCACGATTGCCTGTCCGGTAGACCGAATCATTGACAGGATTAAAACGCCCGCAAGCATCGCCATACCGAATCGCGCATTCGCGATTTGAGTCCAGCTCGTATCAACCGCGGGCGGAAAGACAAACGCGAGGATCAACAGCGCCGCGCTCAGTCCGACGGCCAACTCCTTATTGAAGCCTGTGATGCTCATGCAAGGACGGCCTGTCCACCGTTAAGACGACGTAATGCCAAGTCGCTCGAAAAAGCCGATCAGCGTGACCAGCAAAGCCGAGACCACCGAAGCCACGATGAGAGCGGCCCATATCATCGTGATTTGGCCGTAGTAGGACCCGCTCAACAATCGGGCCCCGAGACCGCCCTGCCCTCCCGTTGGAAGCTCAGCCACGATAGCCCCAACTACACTTAACGCGATAGCGACTTTCAGCGAAGCAAAAAGGAAGGGTATCGATGACGGAAGGCGCAATTTAAAAAATATCTGAGTAGCGGATGCTGAGTACGTGCGCATCTGATCGATCAGGATAGGTTCTGGGGAGCGCAACCCTTTCACCATTCCCACCACAACGGGGAAGAAGCAGAGATACATGGAAATAACGGACTTTGGGAAAAGTCCGGTAATCCCTAGGGAACCCAGCACCACGATGATCATTGGCGCCAAGGCTAATATCGGTATCGTCTGGGACGCGATGATCCAGGGCATCAGGGATCGATCTAAGGTTGTGACGTAGACGATGCCAATCGCAAGCGCTATACCGAGCAACGTGCCTAAGCCGAAACCAAGCAGCGATGAGGACAGCGTAATACCTGCGTGGTAGATCAAACTGCGTTTTGAAGTAATCGCTTTATCGACGACCGTTTTTTTAAGTTCCGCGCCCACTTGATGGGGCGACGGCAAAACCGGCCGCTCCATTTTCCATGCGTCCGTCGCCAGCTGGGTGAAGTTCCAATCGATCCCGTTTTTCTCGTAACGGTCAATGAGCTGCGGACTATTGAGGCGAATCGCCCCGACGTACCAAATCAGAATGATACTCAGCACTACCGTAGCAATCGGCAAGAAAGATCCCTGACGCAACAAGCGATCACTCATCGTCATAGCTGTGTCCCGCTTTCAATCCCTCACGCACCCGATGCGCCACTTCTAAAAAGGCTGGCGTCTCTCGAATATCCAGCGTTCGATCCCTCGGAAAGTCGCAAGGAATGACGTCCATGATCTGACCGGGTCGTGGCGACATCACCACCACGCGGGTCGAGAGAAACACCGCTTCCGGTATTGAGTGCGTCACGAACACTACGGTCTTTCCCGTCTTTCGCCACAGCTCGAGCAATTGCTGATTAAGGTGATCACGGGTAATTTCATCAAGCGCCCCGAACGGCTCATCCATGAGCAATAGATCCGGTTCGACGCTTAGCGCACGCGCGATCGATACGCGCTGCTGCATGCCGCCGGAAAGTTGCCAAGGATATTTGTTCTCGAAGCCGATCAGGTTAACCAGTTCAAGATAACGCGCCGCCCGCTCCTGCTGGTCGGCGCGGGGTAACCCCATAATCTCCAGCGGAAGCATCACGTTCTTTCGGACGGTGCGCCACGGATACAGCGCTGGCGCCTGAAAGACGTAGCCATACGCCCGCTGACGTCTCGCGTCGCCCGGGCTCACACCGTTGATGCGAACGTCACCCGCTGTGTGCGTCTCAAGATCAGCAATCACCCGCAGTAAGGTTGTCTTGCCGCAACCCGAGGGGCCAATGAGCGATATAAATTCGCCTGAACGGATATCCAAATTGATATCGGAAAGCGCATGCACAGGCCCATCCGAGGTCGTGAATTCCAGGGACAGATTGTCTACCTGGACAACGATCTCATTATGGTCAGCGTCCGAACCCATCTTGGTGGCTCCGTTAGGTGCTCATCCTATGCGTCACTCCGGCCGGCTTTCGCCAACATCGCATGCAGCATGACGTTGGCGCCCGCGGTAGACCAGGCCGGTTCGATATCCTCCACCTCGTTATGACTGATGCCATCAATGCACGGAATGAAAACCATTGAGGTGGGGGCGACATGTGCCACAAAACACGCATCATGGCCGGCCCCCGTCACAATTTGCCGGGAGGTATAGCCATGCGATTTTGCAGCCGCGTCAACTGCCGCTACGCAGGTCTCGTCGAAGTAGACAGGGGCGTAATAAAAAATTTGCTCGAGCTCAAAGGTCAACTGACTTTGCTCCGCAATTTCTTTTATACCTTTGCGAACCGCCTCGTCCATCTTTGAGAGCACCGCGTCATTGGGGTGTCGGATATCGATGGTCATGAACACCCGCCCGGGAATGACGTTGCGCGAGTTTGGGTGCACATTCAACATACCGACCGTCGCGCATGCGAGAGGCGCATTCGCAAGGCCAATCTCATTGACCAAATTCACAACTTTTGCCGCCCCGAGAAGCGCGTCTTTCCGGCGATCCATCGGGGTTGGGCCGGCATGCGACTCGGTCCCGACTAACTCCAATTCGTACCACCGCTGGCCCTGAGCATCCGTGACCACACCGATCTCAATGCCTTCTTCCACGAGAATGGGCCCTTGCTCAATGTGCGCCTCAAAGTAGGCATGCAGGGGTCGCCCCATCGGCTGATCTCCGGCATAACCGATTCGCTCCAGTTCCTGCTTCATTGTCAGGCCATCGGCATCGGCTCGAGACAGTCCATATTCAAGATCGTAAATGCCCGCAAACACTCCTGACGCGACCATCGCAGGCGCAAAACGACTGCCTTCCTCATTGGTCCAACACGCCGCCTCGACCGGGTGACGCGTCTGAATTCCATGGTCATTCAAGGTGCGGATAACCTCTAAACCGGTCAGCACGCCATAGACGCCATCAAAGCGACCACCGGTCGGCTGCGTATCCAGATGGCTGCCGGCAACCACAGGAGGCAGACTGGGATCCGTTCCAGGTCGTTGGGCAAAAATATTACCCATCTTGTCCACGGAAATCGTGCAACCGGCTTCTTTGCACCAGTCGACAAAAAGATCCCGTGCCTCACGGTCAAGATCTGTCAAAGCCAGTCGACAGGAACCCCCTTTCTCGGTGGGTCCGATCTTTGCCATGTCCATTAGAGACTTCCAAAGTCGCTCGCCGTTTACTGTGAGCTTTTCATCCACTATTTATTTCTCCCTGATGTTGCGCAGACGCCAACGATTACCCATCGATTGATTAGTTGAGCTCGACCAGCGGGTCGTAGGTTTCCGGTCGACGGTCGCGGAAAAACTGCCAGGTGTCGCGTACTTGACGCACCATATCCATATCCATCTCATGTATCAGAAGTTCGTCCTGGTCAGGGCTCGCCTGAGCCTCTATCTGCCCTCTTGGGTTAACAAAATAACTGGACCCATAAAATTCACCGATGTTCCAGGGCGCCTCGGTGCCTACCCGATTGATAGCCGCGATGTAAACGCCGTTCGCTGCGGCGGATGCAGGTTGCTCCAACTCCCAGAGATACTGGGACAGCCCAGCAACCGTTGCGGACGGGTTATAGATAATCTCCGCGCCTCTAAGCGCCAGCGCACGCCACCCCTCAGGAAAATGGCGGTCATAACAGATATAAACGCCGATCGTTCCATACGCGGTGTGGAAGACGGGCCAGTCTGATGCGCCGGGCTTGAAGAAAAATTTTTCCCAGAAACCGGCAACCTGAGGGAGATGAGTCTTGCGATACTTGCCGAGATAACTTCCGTCCGCATCAATCACGGCTGCCGTGTTGTAGTAAACGCCTGTCATTTCCTCTTCATAAATCGGCACAATAATCACCATGTTGTGCTTTTTGGCGTACTCCTGCATGAGCGACACGGTATAGCCCCCAGGGATCGCTTCGGCAGCGGCATACCACTTGGCATCTTGACTGGGACAGAAATACGGCTGCGTGAAAACCTCCTGAAAGCAGAGAATCTGGACGCCAGCCGCGCCGGCCTTATCAATCAGCGGAAGGTGCGCGGCCAACATGGCATCGCGAATCTGCTCGGGCGTATCCTCGGTGGAGCCTTTCAAACTCATTTGGATGAGCCCGGATTTCAATGTCGTCATAGTCCTCTCCTTTTTTTAAAACGTCTTTTAAAACGCTCAATCTACAAATTAGTTAACTCGAGATGTTTGCTTCTTGGGTATGTTTTCGCGCACAGGGGCATCCGTTAACCCCAATCCCCGAATCAGCGCATCAACAACGCCATCGGTTGCGGCGTAGATATCCGCATCGTAGTTAGTAGTACCCGTAACGGCCTGAATCTGCGCTTCGAAATCAGCATAGGTCTGCGTCACCGCCCAAATCATAAAAAACGCATGGGCAGGGTCGACGCGAGCCATTCGCCCCTCGCTCTGCCAACGCTCAAACACGCGCCCTTTGTCAGCCACCCATGGGCGCAGGTGATTAGTGAGATGGGTTCCGATGACCGGCGCACCGCCAATGACCTCCATTGCGAAAAGTCTCGACGCCTCCGGATAATACCGAGACAGCTCGATTTTTCGATTAACATAAGGTCCGAATCGCCTTGGCCGGATTTACGTCGTCGGCGATATCGCCTAGCGCATCGAGCCACAGATTCAAGACGCGCTCGATTACCAATCGATAGAGTGCTTTTTTCGATTTGCAGTAATAGAGCAGATTTGCTTTCGACAGACCGGCTTCCCGAGCAATCTCATCGACTCGAGCGCCGTCATAACCTTTGCGCGAAAAGATGCGCGTGGCGGCCGCAATGATGTGCTCGCGGGGTGAGGTGCGGCTTCCGACCGCTTTGCCGTCTGTTCCGGCTTGCGATGGGCCGGGCCAGACTATTGATTGAATATCCGGCATACGGAGATCATTTTGGCTTGCTTTTGACCAAATGGTCAAATCTCCGTAAGCAAACGAAACACTCGAATATTAAGGTTCCCTAATCAACGCATCACGCTAGGCCTTAACAGCCGATTTACTGTCTTGCGATTCCCGGCGCGTTCTGACGCAACACAAATTTTTGGACCTTCCCGGTCGCGGTCTTTGGTAACTCCTCGACAAAAGTCACCTGCTGCGGGGTCTTGAAGTGAGCCAAGCGATCGCGCACATGCTGCTTGAGTTCGTCCCCGGAGGCCGACGCATCCGCTTTCAGGACCACAAACGCATGCGGACTCTCTCCCCATTTTTCGTGCGGCATGCCGACGACCGCCGCTTCCTGCACAGCCGGATGGGTAAGAAGACAGCCCTCCAGTTCAACGGAAGAAATATTCTCGCCGCCGCTGATGATCACATCCTTAAACCGATCTCTGATTTCGATATAACCATCAGGGTGCACAACGGCAGCATCACCGGAATGAAACCAACCGTCTTTGATCGCCGCGTCGGTCGCTTGGGTATCGTTGTAATAGCCCTTCATCACGACGTTTCCCCGAACCGTGATCTCTCCAAGAGTTTCACCGTCCGCCGGCACCTCTGATCCCCGCTCATCCACCACCCGCACCTCACCGGAGCTGACTAACTCCACGCCCTGTCGGGCTTTCACCTTAGCCCGCTGCTCAAGACTTAAGTCCGCATGCTCCGGGCGCATCTCGCAGAATGTAATCAGGGGTGCAGTTTCAGTAAGGCCGTAAACATGCGTCAATTCCCAGCCCAGTTCTTTTTCAACAAGTTCGATCGTTGCTGCCGCCGGCGGTGCGCCCGCGGTGAATAGACGCACACCCGCTGGGGCGCCTTGTCTTACATCCTTCGGTGCGTTGGCGATACTGATCAGCACCGTTGGCGCCGCGCAAAACATGGAGATGCCTTCGGCCTTGATTAATCGAAAAATCTCAGCGGGGTCTACCTTTCTGAGACAGACATGGGCCATGCCGCGGGCCGTATTTATCCACGTAAAGGTCCATCCGTTGGCGTGAAACATCGGCAACGTCCACAGATACCGATCCGCCGGACTGAGATGATGATGTGCCAGCGTGCCCATAATGTTCATGTAGGCGTTTCGATGGGTGATCATGACCCCTTTCGGACGGGCCGTCGTGCCGCTCGTATAGTTAATTGTGATCAGATCTGTTTCATCAATCGCCACGGAATCAAAGTGAGGATCATGTTTGCCGAGCTGCTCTTCATAATCAATCCAATCGGATCCGGCGCCCTCTAGGGCCACGAACACTTCGACCGTTTGTAACTGATCCCGAATACCGTCAATGGCCTCAAAATAATCAGGGTGCGCGCAAACCACTTTTGCGCCGCAATGATTGAGGATGTACTCGAAATCATCCGGCTTGAGCCGGTAATTGATCGGCACGAGTACGGCGCCGATCTGTGGAACGGCGTAATAGCCCTCAAGATGAGCGTGGGTATTGGGGGCAATGTAGGCAACCCGGTCGCCGTGACCCACGCCCATGCTCTGGAGCGCGTGAGACCATCGGTCGCAACGCTCAAGAAATTGGCCATAGGTAAAACGTTGATCACCATCCACGACGGCTTCACGGGAGCCGTAAAGCCGCTTTGCCCTTCGCGCGAATTCCATGGGTGTTAGTGCGATTTCCATCGTGACTCCGATCGCGTAGTAAATGAACTCAAACTCGATTGCCCCGCATCATCGGCCAAGCCCTTTTGGGTGTCAAACGTGAATGATGCACCGCTCTGAAGAGCACCAGGCCCTTTCGAACCCCTATCCGTTAAGCACTCATAAATATAATAACGCTCCGAAACAACCCGACCGCCCAAGAACGCCAGAATCTTCTAATGCTTGGACCCATTTTTCTCATTCTCTTCCTCCAGTTGGTGGGCGAGGCGGCTCAGCGCTATTTTGCGTTGGCAGTTCCTGGGCCGGTGATCGGACTGATGCTGTTGTTAATGCTCCTGCTGATCACCCGAAGCAGTAAGTCACAGCAGCTGACGCAATTTCGCACGGGCTTTGTGGATACGGCCAGCGGTCTGCTTCGTCATCTCTCGCTTTTGTTTGTGCCCATCGGGGTCGGCGTCATCATGCATCTCAAACTCCTGGAGACTCATCTTGTCAGCGTACTCATCGTCATTCTGCTCGGTACCGTGTTGACGATGATCTTTACGGGATATGTTTTTCTAAAGCTGATGCGCAGGCCGTCCGATGGCTGATACGGCAAAACTTTATGAGGTCTGGGTTTATCTGCAGGCTGAGCCGCTTTTTTGGCTGACCCTCACCATCGGCTGCTATCTTGCAGCGGATAAGATGTATCGGGCGCTCAACCTATTTCCGTTATTAAATCCTGTGGCGGTAAGCATTTTGCTGGTGAGCACATGCCTGCTCATCTTTGATATCGACTATCAGCGGTACTTCGATGGCGCTAAATTCATCCACTTTCTTCTCGGGCCCGCTACCGTCGCGCTTGCTGTTCCGATTTATCTCAACTGGTCGGCGGTCCTTTCAGAAAAACGCTCCATCATTGTGGGTGTTTTATCGGGATCTATTTTCGCGATTGGAATCACCTATCTGCTGGCCCTGATGACGGGACTCGATTCGGTCACCGTAAAGACTCTGCTGCCAAGAAGCGTTACGGCTCCGATCGCCATGGGTATTTCCGAGATGATCGGAGGAATTCCCTCTCTTACAGCACTCATCACGGTAATCACCGGTATCGTCGGCGCGGCGCTTGGTGCGTTTGTATTCGATATGCTCGGAATTAAAAACATGGCGGCCCGCGGGTTTGCCTTCGGACTGGCAAGTCATGGCATTGGCACTGCGCGGGCCATCACTCGTGACCGCACCGCAGGGGTTTTTGCGGCTACCGCGATGGGATTGAACGGGATTGTGACGGCGGTGCTCGCCTCGCTGATCTTCCACCTCTTTTTAAACCCCTGAGCCTGCCGCTGAGGCGCGGCTGCTCAGGAATTCAGAAACGACCTCAACGCATCAATCACACCCTGAGGATCTTCTTCCGGAAGAAAATGTCCAGAGGATAATGCCTTACCGGACACCTCATCGGCATAGTCACGCCAGACCTGTAGTACGTCGTACGTGCGATGAACAAAACCCTTGTCGCCCCAAAGCGCAAGCAATCGTGCGCTAATCCGTCTTTGACGATCGGCCCGATCATGCGCCAGATCAACGCCTGCTGCCGCTCGATAATCCTCACAAGCGGCGTGAATGGTTTCAGGCTTGGAAAACCACTCGATGTATTCCGCTAACGCCTCGGGCGCGAAGACCGCGTCAGGCGCGCTCCATTGTCCTAATTTCATGCGCAGGTAGTACTCCGGATCCGCCCCAATCATGTGTTCCGGCATGCCCTTCCCCTGAATAAGGAAGAACCAGTGGTAGTAACCGGTTGCGAAGGCCTGATCGGTGTGATCGAACATGTGCAAAGTCGGCACGATATCCATCACACATAGTCTCTCGACATGTTGCGGATGGTCCAGCGCAAGACGATGCGCTACCCGGGCCCCCCGATCATGCCCAACCACGCTATAGCGTTCATGACCTAGCAAACGCATCAGTTCCGCAATGTCGTTTGCCATTTCGCGCTTGGAATAGGGGGTGTGTTGTTCGTCGGTCGGCGGCTTCGAGCTTCTGCCATAGCCCCGAAGATCCGGACAAATCACCTCAAAGTCCTCTGCTAAGGAAGGCGCGACCTGATGCCACATCGCGCTCGTCTGAGGGAATCCGTGCAGAAGCACAACGGGCTGGCCTACGCCGCTTCGGCGCACAAAAAGCTCCGCACCGTCGGTCTGATAGCGCTCAGTCTTAAATGTGTCGAACATAATCCGAACTAGCGATTCTTTTTGAGACTGTCTTATTGACTGTGTCAATATATCAGTTGTGGTTACCAATAACTTTTTCACCGGAGGGTGTGAAATGAAAAAAATAATCGTTGGACTTGCGCTATCGCTTGCTCTCTTACCCGCAATAACCCTTGCCGGCACCGCGGTCCGATATTCGGTGGATGGGTCCGATTACGAAGGCCTTTACTACCCTTCCAAGGAAAATGCCCCGTTGATCCTCCTGGTACATGATTGGGACGGCCTCAACGACTATGAGATCAAGCGCTCTGAAATGCTCGCCGATATGGGCTACGCGGTTTTTGCGGTGGATCTTTTTGGGGCTGGCGTACGACCCACCGAGATGGATCACATGAAAGCCTTAACCGGTGCGTTGTACAAAGACCGTTCTAAAATGCGCGACCTGATGCAGGGCGCTGTCATTGCGGCAAAGAGCCAGGGCGCCAATACGGCTAACGCCGTTGCTGCCGGATATTGCTTTGGCGGAGCCGTCGTGCTGGAGTTCGCTCGCTCTGGTGCAGACATGAAAGGCTTCGTCACATTTCATGGGGGGCTCAAGACCCCGGACGGGCAGGATTACAGCGCCGCGAAAGGCAGTTATCTTATCCTCCACGGCAGCGCCGATAAGGCAATCCCGATGGAGCAATTCGCAGGACTCGCGACCGAACTGGAAGCGGCCGGTCTGCCTCATGAAATGGTGACCTACAGCGGCGCCCCGCACGCCTTTACCGTTTTTGGATCCAAACGGTATCGTGAGGACGCAGATAAGAAATCCTGGAAGCAGTTTGGCGAGTTTCTATCCTCGACTCTCGACTAAATTGGCCTTTATTTAGCTCGGGGGCCCCGCGATAAGTAAGACCTCTGCGGGTTGAAACGTTAACCTTCTCGCGCGGTATCACGACTCCCCAAACAAAAGCCCCCGGTTTTTGCCGGGGGCTTTTAAATCGCGATCGCTAAAAGATTGGGTACGCCCGTTAGACCTTAGGCCTGCTTCTTGAAGAAAGCGCTGTACACACTACTGGCAAGTGTGAGAAAGCCCGCCACAATGAGCACGCCGGCAATAGGTCGACCAAAAAAGCCTGTCCACTCGAAGTGCAGCATCTGCATGGCTTGCGCAAACGTCTGCTCGCCGATCTTTCCGAGGATCAAGCCCAAAACAATCCCGGCGACCGAATAACCCGAACGACGAAGAAAAAAGCCGGCAACGCCGGCGATAAACATCACCACCACATCAATCACCAGCCCGCGGACCGCATAGGCGCCCACGGTCGCCAGCAACAAAATCAACGGCGCAAGGAATTGAAATGGAATCTTCAGCAAATTGATGATCGTTTTGGTTTCAAGAAAGCCCACGAGCAAGATCGATAGGTTCGCAAAAAACATTGCGGCAAATACAACCCAAACAAGGTCCGGACTGTTTAAGAAGACAAGCGGACCAGGCTCCATGTCATGCATCTGAAAAACACCCACCATCATCGCCGTGAGCGCGCCACCCGGCAGCCCTAACGCGAGAAGCGGAATCATTGCCGCGCCCGTTGCCGCGTTGTTTGCGGTCTCAGAGGAAATAACCCCCTCCAGCTTGCCTTTACCAAAAGCTTTCTTGTCCTTAGACCACCGAACCGCTTCGTTGTACCCCATGAAGGCTGCAAGCGTTGCGCCGATTCCAGGCAGGATTCCGCAGAAAAACCCAATAAAGATCGAGCGGATCACGGCAAATTTATGGGCTAAGAGCTCTGCCAAGCTTGGGAAATTCACGCTGAGCTTTGGAGCCTTATAGGAGCCAGTAGCTTTCTTTTCCGCCTGAACAAAAATCTCTGATACGGCAAAAAATCCCAAAATGGTCGGAATGAAGTGAATACCCGCCAGCAAATACGGCATGCCGAAGTCGTAGCGGGGGATTCCGCCCACAGGATCCATGCCTACCACCGCTATCATCAGCCCAATCAGAACCGACAACCATCCCTTCCAAAGTGTTTTCGCGCCAACTGTCGCGGCGACTGCGAGACCAAAAAACACCAGCGCAAAAATTTCTGGCGGGCCAAAGGCGGATATCGCCCAGTTGGCTATTGGTGCGGTTGCAATCATCATGATTACTGCTGATACCGTGCCGCCAATCGCCGAACACATCACGGCTGCGCCTACCGCTTTACCCGCCTGGCCGTTTTTGGTCATTGGATAACCATCAAAAGCCGTCGGTGCATTCTCAGGCGCTCCGGGAATGTTAAAGAGGATCGCGGTGATGGCTCCGCCATATACGCCCGTACAGTAAATCACCGAAAACAACATGATCCCGTGTTCTGCCGATAAATGGGCGGTAAAGGGCAGCAGGATTGCTGCGAGCGTCAGCATGCTGACTCCAGGAATAGCACCAAAAAGCATCCCGCCGACTACCCCACCAAAGAAGATCAGGATACCCATCGGGTCGCTGAATAAGGCGACCGTCCCGTTTAGAAAATTCGAAAATACGTCCATGAATATTTAGGGCCTTCTCTACTGAAGCACCGTAACCAGCCAGTTACTGAAGTCGTAGAACGGTGAAATATTTCCTGTCGGCAACCCGACATACAGAATGCTCACGAACATCATAAGGAGAACGCCCATGATGAGCGCAATCGTTAGCGCGATCCACTGCGGACGACGCTCGCCCATAAGCAGTGTCACTCCGATAATAAATAACGGTGCCATTGCATAAAAACCCATGTCTTCAAGAATTGCGGCGAAGAAGATCGGTAACGCCAACATGCCGCCGACATGGTTTCCACGCATGGTCGCGATGTAAAGCACGAGTGCCACGGGAGCTGTAATTAACTTGACGACATGAATACCTGCCTTGTCGAGGGTCATCGCCATAGCCAGGATATCCGGCAAACGCATATAGATAAAGGGAATAGCCAACAACCAAAGCGTCGAAAGATACCAACGCAAAGACGAGTGTCCGGCCTCACGAGCGGCATCCTCCGAGCCATCATCTGTCGCCGCACCAAGCGAACCGGTTGACTCATCCCCTGCGTAATACTGGTACAGCAGCTGGCCGAGGGCAGCCAACGCCATTAAGATAATCAGAGCACGTGGCCAGCCGGCCGCGCCGAACTTGTAGATCTCAATGCTTTTGTTAAAAGCAGAAGACTCTACGTAAAGAAAACCCGCCAGCAAAAGCCAGAACGCGGTTTCGATGATATGTCCAGGCCGAAGTTTGCCCATAAACCGAACGCCCAGCTGTTAAAAAGAAAAGAGCCCAACCCGACACCGGCACACTGACCGAATCGGGTTGGGCATGAAGAGACCGATACGCAAGACGCGCCTGTCTAGATTATTTAACCTCTAAACCCAGTTCCTTATAGACATCACGGTACTGCTGAATTGTTGAGGTGATCAGCTTCTTGCCTCCCTCAGTATCGCGATAGCTGTCGATCAGGTTCATATATTTCTTCTCGTTGTAGGCCTGATAGCTTGGGACGCAGAAGGATTTCTGGAACGCCCATTGCAGCCATTTCACGCGATCTGCGGGAGCGTCTTTGTGCACATAAAAGCCTCGGAACCGAAGCAGCGGTTCAAACTTAAAGCCAGCATCCGTGAGGCTTGGCACATCGGCAAACGCGCTCGGGCGCTCGTGTAGCAGCGTCAGAATCGGCTTAAAGGTGCCGGCGTCGAGAAACTTTCGGACGTCACCGGGCTGCTCAAAGAGCGCGTCCACCTGGCCACCCGCAAGCGCGCCGTAGCGGGGAGCACCCTTGTCAAACGAGATCTGCTGGATTTCCATGCCGGTCGCATCCGTCAGATACTTCATGTTGATGCGCTCCATGGAGCCTTCCTTGGATACGTTAGCAATTGTGGCCTTGCCACCCTGCGCTTTTACCCACGCGACAAACGAATCCCAGTCGGTGTAGCGGTCCTCGTTCGTGCGAATGTAAATCTGTGAAAACGTAATCTGAGAAATGACCAGCGGGATCAAGTCAGTCGCTGGGTTTGGTTTTGAGGAATCGAGCGCGTGCGCACTGGACGCGTCGTCAATATGCTCAAGCACGGTGTACCCGTCGGCAGGCATCGCCATGTAGGCGGTCATGCCGACCGTGCCCGAACCGCCCGGCTTATGGTCGCGGTTGATCGCCACGCCGGTGAGCTCGGTGACGGCAGTTGCCATCGCCTGGGCCACCTGACCCGAACCGCCCGCAGGACCGTAAGGCACGATCATGCCCAACGCCCGCGCCGGGAAGCCATCAGGCTTATCCATCGAGCCGGGCATACCATCGGTCACACAAGCAGCAAATGCGGTACTGGCGGACAACGTCACCGCTGCCAGTACGGAACCCGTCGACGCAATTAATTTCTTGTACTTCATTACATCCTCCTCATCTTTATGTAGAAAGGTCTCTGAAAAAGAGCCTCAAAAATACTATCCCACCCCTACGGGGGTGTCAAAACATTTACCCCGTTTAGTTAAAAGCCCGAACCAGCATAGTCCCGCCGGATACCAAAAGGACCGCCAAAACGAGCCTGCTGAATCGATCATCGCTCACCCTACCCCGCAATCTTTCCCCCAACAGCAACCCTACGACAACAGGGATCGTCGCCAGGGTGGATAACAGCGTAAGGTGCCAGGTAAGAACCCCAAACCACATGAGAAGCAAGGTCCATGGCACAACACACGCGATATAGAGAAAACTGATCGAGGCAACGAATCGCTCTTTATCAAGACCGGGAAGTGAGACCAGATAAATAATCAGCATGGGTCCAAACATCGAAGAGAGCCCACCCACTAATCCACTCGCACAACCAAAAACCATTCCTACAGGCTTTTCGACGCGACTTGGAATCTGCAGCTTGTAAGACGAGGCCTGCAGAATTGTGAAGGCGATAACAACGATCCCAACGACCAAAAGCAGCGTCCGGTCATCGATGTTCGCCAGAATAAAAACGCCGGCCAGCGTGCCGCCAACAATCGCGAGAAACATCGGCCAAAAACGGGACACCACGGAGCGGACCGCCCTCGCGCGAGCCGCCTGCCAAACATTGGCTACCACAACGGGGATAGCCATCAGCACAACAGCGGTCTGCGCCGGCACCACAAGCGCCATCAACGGAACCGTCAAAAGCGGTGTCCCGACGCCCAGCGTGCCTTTGATCAAGCCGCCACAAAAAAGCGCAAAGGCGCACCAGGCAATAATTAAAGGATCAAAGTCGGCTAACGCCATCGTGCGACAGCCTTACGGCCTAGTCCAGCGCCTCAGCCAGAACACGAATCACATGCAACGGGTTTTTATCGGATAGATCGCTTATCTGATGCCGACAGCTAAATCCGTCTGCAACCACGAGGTCTTTCGGTTCCGTTCCCTTCAGGGCAGGTAGCAAACTAAGCTCTGCCATGGCAATTGAGGCCGCTTGGGTCTCTTTTTGGTAGCCAAAACTGCCTGCCATACCACAGCAACTGGATGTGATTTGCTTGACCTCAGTCCCGGGAAGGTTTGATAAGACGGACGTCACGGCGCCCAATGTGTTGAAGGCCTTTTGGTGACAATGGCCGTGAAGCCATAGGGTTCGCCCCTCGCCCGGGGAAAAACGCAGCTGCGCAAAAGCCTCTGCCCCTTCGCCAGCCAAAAACTCCTCGATCAAAAAGACGCGATCTGCAATCCGATTCAAACCGGCATCAGAGATCAGACTGGGTATTTCGTCTTTGAAGGTGTAAAGACAGGAAGGCTCCAGTCCCACCACCGCCATCCCCTTTTCAAGATAGGGCTTGAGCGCTTTCAGCGTGCGTTGCGCTTCCGCTCGTGCTTCGGAGAGCATGCCCGATGACAGATAAGTGCGGCCACAACATAGCGGCCGGTCAGAGTTATCGCTGGCTTTCGGGAAGTGCACCCGATACCCCGCCGCTAACAAAACCTTGAGGGCGGCCTCCAGATTTGCAGCCTCAGAGTAGCGGTTAAATGTGTCACCGAACAACACCACCTCCCCCGATCGCCCGTCACCCAAAAAGGAAGGCGAGTCGTCAAATGGCTTCTCGAGCCAGGTCGGCAGGGGTCGCTCGGCGCTAAACCCTACGAGGGCTTCGCTCAGCCTCGCAAGGAGCGGGCTCTTGTTTCTGAGATTGGCAATCCCCGAAAAGCGACTCGCCAGACGCGCGTACCGCGGCAGATGCCCGATGAGTCGCTCCCGCAGCGGGCGACGATGCTTCTGATAATAATGATGAAGGAACTCGGTCTTCATCTTAGCCATATCGACGCCGGTCGGACACTCGCGTTTACAACCCTTGCACCCGACACACAGCTGCATCGTCTCCAGCATTTGAGGGCTCGTGAACGCGTCGTCTTCAAGCTGGTTGGAAAGCGCGAGCCGTAGACTGTTTGCCCGGCCTCGAGTCAGATGTTTTTCCTCTCGGGTGACACGATAAGACGGGCACATCACGCCCGCATCAAACTTGCGACACGCCCCGTTGTTATTGCACATCTCTACGGCGCCGCCAAAACCGCCCCAGGCCGACCAGTCGAATCCGCCGGAGACCGACCGTGTGTGGTAGCCCGGCTTGTAGCGAAACAAAGACCGGTCATCCATTTTTGACGGGTTCACTATTTTCCCGGGATTAAAAATACCCGTCGGGTCAAAAAGCGTCTTTACCTGTTCAAAGGCTTTGACCATCGTGCGGCCGAACATCGGCTCATGAAACTCCGAGCGCACCAAACCGTCGCCATGCTCCCCTGAATGCGAGCCCTTGTACTCCCGAACCATCGCAAAGGCTTCCTCCGCGATTGCGCGCATCTTGCGAACATCCAGCTCCTGCTTGACGTTCAGCACCGGTCGGACGTGCAGACACCCTACAGACGCGTGCGCATACCAGGTGCCGGACGTGCCGTGCTTTGAAAAGATTTCCGTCAGACGACGGGTGTATTCCGCAAGATCTTCAAGACGTACGGCACAGTCTTCAATAAAGGAGATGGGTTTTCCATCCCCTTTCATGGACATCATGATATTGAGCCCGGCCTTTCTGACCTCCCAGATCTCTTTTTGAAACGACGGGTCAATAGCATCCACAACCGCATCAGGGAACCCAAGATCGGCCATCAGCTCGTGCAGCAGCCTGATGGCTTTTATTTGCTCAGCTTCCTCATCACCGGAAAACTCCACCAGCAAGATGGCGTCCGGCTCGCCTCGCACGCAGCGCTCAATGACAGGTCGAAAGAGCGGAATCTCGCGCGAGAGATCAATCATGGTCCGGTCCACCAGTTCAACCGCGCTGGGGTTAAGCTTGACCAGATGCTGTGAGGCATCCATCGCCGAGTAGAAACTTGGGAAATGGCATACGCCCAATGTCTTGTGACGCGGCACTTGTGAAAGCTTGAGATGGATCTGCTCAGAGAAGGCCAAGGTGCCCTCGGAACCCACCAGCAGATGCGAAAGATTGACGCGCCCAGTCTCGGATTGAACCAGCGCATCGATGTTGTATCCGCCTACACGACGCTGGACCTTGGGAAACCGCTCGTCAATTTCTGCGGCATGGGTACGTCCTACCTCCAGAAGCGCCCGGGTCAGATCATTAACCGCGCCTTTCGGCTCCAGATCGCCGAAGAACCCGCGCTGGCCTGTTGCGCTAATCGCGTTGATCGCCAGAACGTTATCCCGCATGGTGCCGTAACGAATGGATCGCGCCCCGCAGCTATTGTTGCCGGTCATGCCGCCTATGGTGGCTCGACTCGCGGTAGAAACATCAACCGGGAACATCAGGCCGTGGCCCGCAAGCAAATGGTTCAGTTGATCCAAAACGATGCCGGGCTCGACGATTGCCGTTTTATTGTGCGGATCGATGTCTACCAGTCTGTTCAAAAAAGCGCTGTTATCAATAACCAGCGACTGACCCACGGTCTGACCGCATTGGGAGGTACCGCCGCCGCGGGGCAGAATGGATATCCCCTCTTCCGCCGCGATCTGAATTGCGCAGGTGACATCATCCCAGCGGCGCGGAACCAACACCCCGACCGGCTCAATCTGATAGATGGAGGCATCGGTCGCGTACCTGCCACGCGAAAACGCGTCGAACAGCACATCGCCTTCGACCTCAGCGCGAAGACGCTGAGCTAAACGATCGGCATCTGATAAGGATTGTTTAACGGCAGCAGACAAGAGCGAATCGTGATGGCGTGGGGCGAATTTCGGTTAGCAACACGGCATTAAGGATACAATCTGGCGCTTTCCACCCAATCACAGCGTTCATGAGCGGTCGGCACTTTCTTCAGATCCCCGGGCCTACTAACGTTCCGGATCGGATTTTACGCGCAATTGATGCGCCCACCATGGATCACCGCGGGCCAAGCTTCGCGGCGCTTACACGCGACATTCTTGAGCGCTTGCCGAAGATTTTTAAGACCGAGCAGCCGGTTCTGATTTTTCCCGCCTCCGGCACCGGCGCGTGGGAGGCCGCCCTTGTAAATTGCCTTTCGCCAAACGATCGGCTGTTGATGTGCGAAACGGGGCAGTTTGCAAGCCGCAATGGTTCCATCTGCCGAGAAATTGGGCTTAACCCAGAGGTCATCCCGACCGACTGGCGGCGCGGGGCAGACGCGGCAGCGATTGAAGAGCGATTGCGCGAAGACACTGCACCAGATCAAGGCGGTCTGCGTCGTCCACAACGAGACGTCCACAGGTGCCACTTCCAACATAAAGGCGGTGCGCGAAGCGATTGACCGAACTGGTCATCCCACCCTACTGATGGTTGACACGATCTCCTCACTGGCCTCCATTGACTACCGACACGACGAATGGGGCGTTGATGTCACTGTGGCGGGATCGCAGAAAGGCTTGATGCTTCCTCCCGGATTGAGCTTCAACGCCATAAGCCAAAAAGCGCTTGCAACGGCTGAACACGCTACGTTGCCTAAGGCCTATTGGGGCTGGCGGGACGATATCCTGAACGCAAACGCGACCGGGCACTTCCCTATACGCCTTCCACTAATCTGCTGTACGGTCTTAAAGCCGCTGTTGATATGCTGCTTTGAGGAAGGGTTAGAACAGCGTCTTTGCCAGCGCCAGGCCACTCGACATGCGTCACTGGGGGCTTTGAGAT
Source organism: Gammaproteobacteria bacterium (assembly GCA_038131525.1). Taxonomy (GTDB): domain Bacteria; phylum Pseudomonadota; class Gammaproteobacteria; order Arenicellales; family UBA868; genus UBA868. Next base: position 971,360 of record JAYPPP010000001.1, read on the forward strand.
TCTTTGTCTTGACCCCTGACCGTCCTGATGCCGGACGGTCATGACGCGCTTGGGGTCTTGACCCGCCGGCTCTGCCTTTAATCGAACCTGCCGATGGTACAGCCCAACTCACTGACCGCCGTTTTAATGCCGGAGGGAGCATGACGCCGACCTTTTTCGAAAAAGACCGTGCTCGAGCATTTTGATATGTCTTTAGGAGGATGGTCTGGGCCGTCCTCAGCGGCGAAGGTGTTTCGCATTGGGCATCTTGGTGATTTTAATGATCTGATGCTCGCCGCTCCACCCTACTCAACCGATACGCTCAATCGCGAGTGGCGTCGACGACAGACCTCTAATGGGCCTTAAGATCGAGTGGAATATGCCTTATCGACGCGCTTTTGCACTTGGAGCCGGCGGTGTAGAAACGCCGCCGCCCCTTTCTTGATCCGCCCTTGAAACCCTCTCGGCGGGTTCCGGTATGCGCGCTGCGCATTCATAACGAGTCGTCGAGCCGTTCGGAGGCTAACGCGGCGGCGCTCTAACGGTTAACTTCTCGGCTATGACCCCAAGTTAACCGGCGCGCGATACAACCGGGAACACCCCGAGCCAAATTAGCGCCCAAGGCGCGTAGCCTTCGTATGGCTCTCGGAATTCGTCGATCAAGTTATAAACCAGCAGGTAGCCCAAGAATCCAGGGATCAGGAACTTAAGCGTTAGATCCCAATACGAACCCCACTTGCCAATCCGACACCTCGTTAATAAAATGCTTGAGGCTGTTGGATTTCAGCAACCAACCAATGGCAACGGCCTCCGAGCAGACCCACCGACACCATGCCGTAATTGACCAGAAAATGATCGGCAATATCGAGATAGTAAAAAGCCCCGCACCCGATGTAAATAAAGACTCAGAAGAACAGGGAGTCGCGATGATGAGCGTGATTTTCTTTACGGACAGATTCGGGAAGCGATCTTTGAAACGCGTCGAAGGCTTCAAAAAATAGAAAACGCGCTATCAATCCCGAGCGTCAGCAGCGCGTACAAAAAGCCACCGCAATAATTTCATTCCAGGCCGGCATGAGCGTGATGGCCATCGGGAAGGTCACAAAGCGAGAGGGAACCGCCTTGCACCACTTCCGCAATCGGCACGCCCTGGGTAAACGCCACATAGCCGAGCGTCCCAAACACCACCACCCCAGACATGATGCTGACGCTGAAGTTTCCACCGCCACCCAGACAATGCTCTTGGTGATCTCTGAGTCTTGGGCCTTAAAGCTGCCGTAAAGCGATCATCAGACCTCCGGCGAGCGACAGGCTAAAAACGCGAGAAAACGCCGCCATCCAAAGCTTCCGGATTTGCAAGCGCGGACCACCGGCACGAAGAAGAAAAGCCGTAGGCCATCTGCGGCCCCTTCCAAAGAAACCGCTCAATCATCATGGCTAAGGATCACAAAATGGCAGCGTTGCGGTCCAGAGAATGACTTTACTGACGCTTTCCACACCTTTCCAGACGCTGAAATACAAGAAAGTCCAGATCACGCCATTCCCGATCAGCGACCGGCCAGGAAAAACCGCCAAGCGCCTCGGGACCATCCGAAAGATTGAGAATTTCGATCAAAAGTAACCGCTGGGATCATCGCCCCAGGCCAGGGTAAATGAAGATCCAATGTAGGCCGACCCCAGGCAGTACCGTCATGTAATAGGCCAACACAAAAAATCCAATGGTGACGGTGAACCAGCCAAGGTATTTAAGGCCGATTTCTTCCATTTGCTTCCATGCGTCAGCACTGACCTTTGCTGCATCTGACCCTAAGCCTACTTCTGCCGCCAGCAAAGGAATGCCAATAAGAAGATTAGCGACAATTACCGCCAATACAAACGCCGCTCCGCCCGTATTCATACGCCAGGTGAGGAAACCGCCACAAGTTACCAATCCTGGCGGCCGATCCCACAGCCGCCAGGATAAACACGAACGGTTGGGCCACTGACCTCGATTCATCTTTTATTCTCGTTGCCCGTATTCATTTAGGTATGCTCTGTGTTGCCACCGGTTTTAATTCAACCGCACGCCGCGGAGTCGTAATGCGTTCACAATGACCGAAACAGAACTCAAACTCATCGCGGCCGCGGCCAACATGAGGGTTCAGCAGCAGACCGATAAATGGATAGAGCAATCCCGCCGCAATTGGAACGCCGAGGCCGTTATAAACAAATGCGAAAAAGATTCTGCTTGATGTTTCGCAGCGTCACTTTTTCAAATCAAATCAGCCACCGGTATGCCCGACAGTTCGCCATTAAGGAGTGTGACGCCGGCGCTCTCAATGGCAACGTCCGTACCGGTACCCATAGCGATACCGACGTCAGCCTGCGCGAGGGCCGGCGCGTCATTAATACCATCGCCCACCATCGCAACGGTTCTTCCTTTTGCCTGCAATGCTCTGACGGTTTCCGCCTTATCCTCAGGCATCAGTTCCGCGAATACCTCGTCAATGGCCAACTGCGCGGCCACTGCATCGGCCGTTTCCTTGCTGTCTCCGGTCAACATCAGCACTCGAATACCCGAGCCATGTAGCGCATCGATAACCCGGGGTACTTTCCTTGATGGGGTCAGTTACGCTGAGGAAACCGACAAGCGCCTGCTCGGTTGAGAGAAACATTACGGTATGGCCTTTACGCCGCCGGTCGAGCACCTCACTACTGACCATCGAGGTATCGACTCCGATCTGATCCCAACGCCTGATTGCCCAGCCCAATCCGTTGCCCAGACACCTGCCCACGACCCCTTTTCCCGTGATGGATTCAAAACCTGGACGTCATCGAGACTCACGTCAGCGTCGTTCGCGCCGGCCAGAATCGCCTTGGCAAGGGATGCTCACTGCTCTTCTCAAGGCTTGCCGCCAAACCCAGCATCGCCCTGGAGTCATCGGACCCCAAAGCACATGCCTCAATCATTATGGGACGACCTTCAGTTAAGGTGCCTGTTTTGTCGACCACAAGAGTATCAACGCCATTCAGTCGTTCAAGCGATTGTGCGTCCTTAAACAAAATCCCGCGGGTCGCTGCGCGGCCGTCCCGACCATGATTGACAGGCGTCGCCAGACCAAGCGCGCAAGGGGCAGGCGATAACGAGCACCGCCACTGCGACAACGATTGCATGAGCCATTTGAGGTCTGGGGCCAAAAACGCCCAAACAAAAAACGCCACAATGGGTATCACCAACACGGCGGGGACAAAGTAGCTGGCGGCCACATCTGCCGTCCGCTGAATAGGCGCGCGGCTCCGTTGCGCCCTGGCTCACCATCTGGACGATCTGCGCCAGGACCGTCTGACTGCCGATCTGAGTGGCTTGAACCACCAGCAAACCGGTACCGTTTATCGTTGCGCCCACCACGCGATCTCCTTCCTGCTTCTCCTGGGGTATCGGCTCGCCGGTTAGCATCGACTCGTCAACTGATGATCGGCCGGAGGTAATCACTCCATCCACGGGAATTTTCTCTCCTGGACGGACCCGCAGCAGTTCACCCACCATGACGTCTTCAAGCGGGATGTCCTCTTCCATCCCATCTGAGCGAATGACTCGAGCGGTTTTTGGCGAAAGGCCCAGTAGTTTCCTGATCGCAGAGCCAGTTTGCGCTCGCGCTCGCAATTCCAGTACCTGTCCAAGAAGTATCAGGGTTACGATGACCGCGCTTGCCTCAAAATACACGCCCACTGAGTTGTCATGTCCTCGGAAGGAAGCGGGAAACCAGTCAGGCCAGATAACCGCAACCACGCTGAGCTATGGAGCTATAGGCCACGCTGACGCCGAGTCAATCAGGGAATACATGTTCGGGCTTCGATTCACTACCGACTGAACGGCACGCTGATAAAGGCCAGGCTGCCCAAAGCGCCACCGGGGTAGCGAAGGCGAGTTCCAGCCAAATTGTGATATCCCGCGGTATCGCGCTCGAGATCGGCTGGCCCGGTAGCATATCGCCCATTGAGATCATCAAAAGAGGTGTCGAAAGCAACGCGGCGATCCAAAATCGTCTGAGCATGTCCTTAAGCTCTGCGCTGGGCTCGTCAGCATCCGCACACTCGGAACCGTGGGCTCCAGATCCATTCCGCAAGGGGCAACTGCCCGGGCCTATCTGGCGCCCTCTGGATGCATGGGGCAGAAGTACTCCGCATCAGCAGCAACCGGAGTGGATGGGTTCGACTGAGAGGATCCTGCGCCCCCGAGAAAGCGCTCTGGATCTCCCTTAAATTTATTAAGACAAGAAGAACTACAGAAAAAAAAGTGTGTTCCCTTGTATTGGGCTGAGTGCGGACTGCTCGCGCTTGTCGTCATATGACAAACCGGGTCCTCATGATCGTGTTCAGGATCGCCGAACGCCGACTGATGGATGTGAACATGGTCGGGGTTCATTGGATCCTCCTGGCAAGTCAGTGCAAAAAAACAATCGCTGGATCAATCCAACTCCACTTGAGATTCAAGGCACTGCGCAACGAAGTCATTGAAATCTCTAATCGGCCAGCCATATCATCAAGCAGTCGCTGCTCCGGCAACGCCACCGGCCGGTCGGCGCGAGCCACCAGGCAGATATCGCGCATGACCTGCATGCGTTGTGACAGGCTTGTCTTTTCTAATGCTGATTCAATTCGCTGTGGAAGCAACTCCAGAAGCTGCGCGGGATCGAGTTTGTCTAACGAATAGCCCGCCTCAAAAAACTCACTCAACGTATCCCGCTCTTTATCGCTAATGCCTTCGGAGGCATTAGCAACCGAAACAGCGCCCGCAATAAAGAGGTTGCGCATGGCTCTCGCGGGCTCCGTTTTTCCTTTAAGGTAGTCAGGCTCCATTACCCCCATGATTTCCCGCACGGATTCTTCCAGCTCGGCTTTCGACACGCCTCCGGCACGAATCAACTCAGACTGATTAAAAACAGTCAGCGCCTTTACCCGTAGAGGACTGAACGGATGCGTCAAAAACCAGTCCTGTATCGGCGCGCCCTGCCCAGGTTGTTCGCCAAAGGCAAGCATGGCATCCACCTGCGAGAGAAACTCTTCAAGATTGAACTGCACGACCCGATCATCAGTAAGCCCAGAGGCCAATTTAAATAGCGCACGCGCAACACTTGGCAAATCCTCAGCACAGAACGCACCCGCACGATCCGCGGAAACCTCCGCATAGCGCGACCAGGTGAAGAGCTCGAGCGCTAAGGACGGCGAGGGTCGGGCATCACCGCCGAGGATATAGCCAATCGGAATCTCATGATGACGATACACGTGATGGCCAAGCTCATGCCCCACGACGAATAGCAGCTCATTGTCCGAGAACGCCTCAAGCAACGACGACGAAAACATCATATACACCCGCCCATCTTCCGGCTTAAAACAGGCTGCGTTGAAGCTTGGGGAGGGATACACATAAAGCTCAAAAGGACTCGCGATCCCAAGGCGTTCTCGGCAGTGATCGGTCATGTCATGCAGTGGCGTGACATCGATCGGCTGACCGCACAGACGTGCTTAAGAGCTGGCGGCGAACCCCGGGACCTTTGTGCTTTTTCTGGCTTTCAAGCTGTTCACGGAGTTTTTCAACCTCGGGTCGACGCAATATGGCCTCGCTGAGCGAAACATCGTTTTCACAGCGAATACGGGCTGCATTATCGGTCGTCGACATATTAAGAAGGAAAATTCGGTATTGTTGCTGTTTAAAGTTTATCGCTCTTAGTTATAACACCATGCGATCAATTACGCAGATGGCTTCGCACTTACCAGATCAATTTTTCTTTGGTTGATAGCAGGCTTTGCTCTCCCCATGGGTGCCGCAAACGCTGAAACCGCCGGTATGGTCACCCTGCCAAGCTTTGCAATCGATAAAACCGAAGTCACTATCGGTGCCTTTAAAAAATTCAGCGACGAAACGGGGTTTGTCACTGAAGCCGAACGCAGCGGCGGCGGGCTTGTTTTTGAAGCCGGCTGGAAAGAAAATTAGGATGGACCTGGCGAACCCCTACGGCCTGCCCGCCCGCGATGATGAGCCTGCGGTTCATATTACGTTTGACGAAGCGAGTGCCTACTGCCGCTGGGCCGGAAAGCGACTGCCCACCGAGAGTGAATGGGTATCTGCCGCTTACACCGAGCAACGCCTCTCACCCCCCGCGCCGTTTGAGAGAGGAAAAACCTACCCCTTCCCTACCGGAAACGCCCCGACCGGCGCTAACTGTCTCAATGCATGCGGGGATCATCCGGCGGTACCTGTTGCCCATCTATTGGACCATGGCGCCGGTCACACGCCGACTGCGACGACCATGCGCGGTGTGAATGGCCTTTATGACATGGGTGCCAATGTCTGGGAATGGGTTGAGATCGAGGATACGGAAAACAAAGGCACCCGGGGTGGGAGCTGGTGGTATGGAGCCCGGCAAATGCAGGCGGATTATGTCGCCCGAAAACCACGAGACATGGCAGTGGTTTACATCGGTTTTCGATGCGCGCGCTAGCTCACGGCACTTACAGGCTTTAGAACTCCCTCGAAAAAGTTTGAAAGCCCGTCGCAGTCGTCCAACGGCAAGACGGACGCTACATACTGATCGGGCCGGACAATAATGATACATCCGCGCTCTTTATCAATGCCGCGCATGTCGTAGATATGCTTGCCCGATCGATGGTCCACACAAAACACCTTCTCAAAATCTTCGAGACCGTACCGCCCTTTTGCTGGCTTAAGAAAGGCATGCAGCGCTGAGCGTTCGATGTCGTGATGGTGCGTCTGAAATACCGCGCGGCAATCAATCACAGAGTCGATATCGGCTCCTTTCGGTGTAAAGCGCCTAACGGGAGATCTTGAGTCGCGCGAAAGAAACTCGGCGAGCGCCCTTACACCACAGTCCCTGCTCATGGGAATCGCACGGTCCGCGAAAGCAAAAATCCGCCACGCCCCGTTGGCCGTCATGCAATGGCCCAGCTGTACCGGCTTGGCGTCACCGTGTCGAATCACTGGCGCAGAGTGAAAACGCTTTCCGATCACCTGCCCAACGGCGAGCGACTGATGGGTATCAGGGCCCACCAGCATCGATGGTCGATACTGAATGGCAACGCCTGCGGTGAACTGTCCAAAAAGCTGGAAGTACTTTTGGAACTCTGCCGGATCAACGCCATCTGGGTTTTCTTTTGAGCGCGGCTTTGCGCTGATCATGCGCGCAAACTCGCGGTCGAAATTAATAAGTTCCTCAGCCACCGCGCGGCGCTCATCGGCATACGTGGCCAGCAACGATTCGTCGGCTCTAGCCAGAAGCACATGAGCCATCTTCCAGCCAAGATTCCAGGTGTCTGCTAAAGACGTGTTCATGCCCTGGCCGGCTTTCGGGCTATGCGTATGACAGGCATCTCCCGCCAGAAACACCCTAGGGCATATCCGTCAGCGCGGATCATCAAAAGAGGTGGTCAGCCGTTGGCCTATTTCGTAGACACTCCACCAGGGTACTTCCTTCACATCCAACGTATACGGCGCCATGATGCGGCGGGCCGCGTCGATCAGGGTCTCGGGCGTCATATGCGCTCGGTCGACGCGCTGGTTCTCTTTCCAGTTGATCCAG
>JAYPPP010000002.1:0-128632 GCA_038131525.1 Gammaproteobacteria bacterium
GAGTTCGATTACTTTTTTGAGTTATTCATGAAATTCCCGCATTAAAGCCGCAAGATCGACGGAATTAGAGACAAATACTGATCTCTGAACGCGACTCTCTGGCGGCTGGCCCCGATTTATGGTAAGATTTAACTTATGAACAAAATAGTAAACATAAGAAAAATCACACTTCCAAATGGCCGGGACGCCCGTACAACTCTCGACGAGCGAACCCGACTGCGAAAAGAACTCGGATTCAGAGATCTCGAAGTCCTTGGAGATCTGCCTCTTGATTCGGGTCTCGGGCGTCGCGTTATGGCATTAGCGGAGAGAATGCGGCTGTCTTGAGTGGTGCCGCGATCGCCGCTTGGCGGTTGCTATCTCAAAAATCGTTTGTCCTTCAAGTAGGCGCCTAGATCAGCGGCCATTTTCACTCGCTCGGAGGCCGGGATCTCGGATTCTGAGAATGACCGCATATCGGGCGCAATGCCCTCGTTGGTGTAGACCCAAATGTCCACTACCAGATGAGGCTCGGCCGCGAAGATCAGGGTAAAAATCTTTCCGCCAAAAAGATACGGGTTGACGTAAATCACTGCAAAGCGCCCCTCAACCCAGTGGCGAGGATGCTCGAGGATGCTGTCACCTTTGGCAGAGTTATCACTCTTGCAGGGATACTGAGCCTCGGGAGGTAACGCGTCGCCTGAAAGGCAGGCGTCAAGGTAGCGCCTGATCTCGCTCACTTCGGGCGAATTCATCATGCCGATGTACTCGGCTTCTTCCTCCGCAGTCAGCGTCAGGGCCGTAGCGGGCGATGACAATTGAAACAGTGAAACGAGCGCAAGGAGTGCGCCGGGGATCAGAAGTCTTGGCATCCGTTAGTCAATGACTTGAAAGTGCAGCTCGGTCGGGCTGCACCCGACACCGTTTATCGGATTCATGTCCTGCGGGCAGGCAGACATCACCGCAACCACATCGCATAGCGCCTTCATTCGGATGGTGTCGTTCGGCGCTGAGACGGTTGGCTCAAATGAGGTTGCGCCATCGGCTGCGATCGGGATGTTCATCCAGAGGTTAAACGGGTCGGGAATGGTTGGCGCTTTCAGGCCGATGGCCATCAGAGCCATGCGCAGGTTATCGGTGCAGTTATCGTGGTACTCGGTGCAGCCGAGGATACGGTAGCGGTTGCTGTCACAGCAGGACATCAGCGTGTCGTGCACGCCGGGCGAGGTGTCGCTGATGATCTCAAATATCGGGCGGCGGATGTTTGAGACGAGAGCATCACCCACCGCGGGGAAAACGCTCTGAAGGGAGGTGCGCGTGTGGGCCATGGAGAGAAATTCACCGGTGTCCGGCTCACAAAAGGCCCAAAAATCGCAGACCTGGGTGCCGTGCGTATTCTGTACCTCAATGATTTGTTGAGCCTTTAACCGCACCGCCACGCCGCAGCGCGCCGGCACTCGGTAGCGCTCTCCTGATGTGGGCTGTCCGTCTGGGGAGATTGCGCTTTTGAGCGAGTCGTTCTCGCCATCGGGTCGTGCGGCGTCAAAGGTCATGGTCTGCTCCTGTTCAGTTCGCGTCCAGCGCAAGGTTTTCAACAATCTCGGTGTTGGGTGTGAGCCCAAACACCCGCGGTGAGATCCGTATCTTGATCGAGCGGCTTCCACCGCCAAGGATGATGTATTCGCATTGCATGACGCGACTGTCCACCCACAGCGGCAGGTCGGCGGGCAGGCCAAGTGCGGTTACGCCACCAATCTGCATGCCGGTAAGCGCCTGTGTTTCTTCTGCGGAGGCAAAGGATGACTTCTTGACGCCCATTTTTTTGCGTACGCATTTGTTCACATCGAGCTTGGTGGTGGCGAGCACCACGCAGGCCGCGTATTGGCGCGGATCGGATTTACCGGCCGCGATGATGACGTTAGCAGAGTTTTCGAGAGGAATCTTGTAGTGCGCACAAAACTGGGCTGTGTCCGCAAGTTCTGGATCGCAGTCCATAAGCTCATGCTCAATCTCGAGTTTCTTGAGCGCCTCAAGAACAATAGCCGATGAATTGCCCATTTTTGACTCAGTGCAGCGCCACGCCCTCAAGCGTAATGCGATGCATGATGCGGCGGTGGCCGTGATAATCGTTCATGGCGTTGTGCCACGTGGCGCGGTTGTCCCAGAGCGCGATCGATCCCTGCTCCCACTGAAAGCGACAGGTGAATTCCTCTCGGGCGCCGTGGGCGTACAGATAGTCCAGCAGGGGCTGAGACTCTTCGACCGTCCAGCCGTCAAAGCGCACGGTGAAATCCAGATTGACGTACAGCGATTTGCGTCCGCTAAGCGGGTGCGTGATGATCACCGGATGCAGTGCATCCTGCACGGCAAGATCAGGGTTCGCGAGGCGGCCGTCGCCGTAATGTTCGCTGTCTGCCACGCTGTAGCCGAAAGCATGGCGGCTTGAATGCCAGGCCTTAAGTCCCAGCAGCATTTCTTTCAGTCCGTCGGAGAGCGCTTCAAAAGCGAGATACATACTGGAGAACAGGGTATCGCCGCCTGAGGGAGGTACTTCACGGGCATAAAGCAGTGAGCCCATTGCCGGAATCTGATCGTAGGAGTGATCTGTGTGCCAGGTGCCGCCGATGTTCTCTTTCTGATCCGGCTCTTTGATCACCTGCGCAATCTGCGGGTAGCCATCCAGCGGCTTGAAGAAACGGTTCACGTTGATGTCGCCCCAGCGTTTGGCAAGATCAATATGCTGCTGCGGCGACAGATCCTGATCTCTGAAAAAGATCACCGAATAGCGCGCAAACGCATCTTTCATCTCCTTCAGCGCGGGCTCGCTGATGGGTTTTGCGAGATCGATTCCGCTGATGAGGGCACCAAGCGCCGGCGAATAGGGCGTGACCGTGATCTCGGTGTATTGAGGTGTGTTCGACATGGCTTTGGCGCGTGTGATGCGTGACACAAAAGTCTACCCGAGACCTAGCCCGGAGGCTCTGCACCGCTCCTTTAGAATCAACGCAGGCATTTGAGAGGAAGATATGTACTTCGATAGGCGGCTTTGGGGATTTACGCGCGGCGTTCGGCTCCGTATTTTTAGTGCGGTAGCCTTGGGCGTGCTCGCTGTGCTGCTTGGGATCGCGCGTCTCGCGCTTTTGGGCTGGCTGATCGCTCAGGTATTTTCCGGCACCACTCTGCAGGCGCTTTTAATGCCGTTTGCCGGGGTGGCGCTGGTGATGATCGCCCGCGGCGTCTTGGAGTATTGGCGAACGATGGTGGCGCACAACACGGCAGCGATCGTGCAGCTTCACCTGCGCACGGTGATTTTTGATCAGGTCACCCGGCTTGGTCCTGCCTACTTTGGCCTTGAGCGCACGGGCGATGCCATTGTGGCGATGATCGAGGGCGTCGAGCAGCTTGAGATTTACTTCGGGCAGTATCTGCCGCAATTGATGGTGGCGATCCTGACGCCTTTTATGATTTTTGCTGTGGTGGCTTTTTTGGATGTGCCGATCGCGCTCGTCATGTTGGCGGCGGCGCTTTTTACCCTCGTCGCCCCGCAGGTATTTCACCGCTGGGACGGTAAGCGCAGCCTCGAGCGCGGCCGAGATTACAAAGCATTCGCTGCTGAGTTTTTGGACTCGGTGCAGGGCCTTGCCACGTTGAAAGCCTTTGGCCAGAGCGATACACGCGCCCAAAGCTTAAGGCGCAAAGCCCATGCGTTGTTTGAGTCAACGATGTGGGTGTTGGCCACCAATTCTCTCGCCCGCGGCATTACCGATATCGGTATCACGCTGGGCGCCGCCGGGACGCTGGCCTTTGGGGCGTATCGGGTGGTCGACGGCGAGACCAGCCTGTCGGTTCTGCTGATCGTGCTGATGCTTGGCGTTGAGGTGTACCGCCCGCTTCGCGAAATGCGCGGCATGATGCACACCGGCATGATGTCGCTCAGCGCCTCCCAGACGATCTTTCAGTTAATGGACGCGACGCCTCGAGTCTCGGAGCCGGGGACGCCGCTGAATGTTTCTTCCATAGAGCCCACCGTGAGGTTTGAACACGTGGGCTTTGCGTACCCCGGCGGTCGCCGCAAAACGCATAAGCACGTGGACTTTGAGATCAAAGCCGGTGAGCGCGTGGGCTTCGTGGGACCAAGCGGCGCGGGTAAATCATCCATCGTTCGACTGCTGCTGCGCTTTTACGATCCGGATGAAGGCGTCATCCGTATCGGCGGGCATGACCTCAAAAGCCTCTCGCAAAAGGATATCCGTTCGCAGATTGCGGTGGTGAATCAGGACACCTATCTTTTTCATGGCACGGTGGCCGATAACCTGCGGGTCGGAAAGCCCGACGCAACTTCAGAGGAGCTTGAGGCAGCCTGCCGCGCGGCGAACGCCCATGAGTTTGTCAGCGTGTTGCCGCAGGGCTACGACACGGTCATTGGTGAGCGGGGTATTCGTCTCTCGGGAGGTCAGCGTCAGCGCGTGGCCATTGCCCGCGCCATCTTGCGCGACGCGCCGATTCTGATTCTTGATGAAGCGCTTTCGGCCGTCGATGCAGAAAACGAGTCGATCATTCAGGAGGCGCTTGATCGGCTGATGCGTGGACGCACGACGCTGATATTCGCCCATAGGCTTTCAAGCGTCATTAATGCCGACCGGATTTTGGTGTTGGACGAAGGGGCTATCGCAGAGTCCGGGAGCCACAGCGAGTTAATGACGCGTTGCGGTGTTTATCACCGGCTGATGGCGGCCCAGGCGCAAGAGAGCGAGGCGGGCGACCTTGATCTCGCTCCCGTCAAAAAAGCCGCCGCCGAGTCCCCATTGCCGTACAGCGAGGCGGGTCAGTTCGCGCCAACCGATGCCATCGTGAAAGCCGATGGGCTGGGCTGGTTTGCGGCGGCGCGGGAGCTGATGAAGTACATCGTCCCCTATAAAGGCCGGCTTGCGATGACGTTCGGTTTTGGCGTTACTCGGGTGATTGCATACATTGGCATTGGCGTCGTGAGCGCGCTGGCCGTGGGCGCCGTCAAAACCGAGAGCCTTTTTTGGATCTGCTGATCTTTCTCGCGGTACTCGCGCCGGTCGCCGGGATCTTCCATTGGCTCGAATCATGGATAGCCCACGATATGGCGTTTCGGCTGCTGGCGGAGATGCGCATCGCGCTGTTTGAGAAACTCAATAAGCTTGCACCGGCGTATATGGTTCGTCGCCGAACGGGTGATATGGTGGCATGGCCACCTACGACGTAGAGCTCGTGGAGTACTTTTGAGGCATTAATGGCGCCTGGCTTTTGTAGCGGTACTGATTCCCGCGGTCGTTATCGGCGTACTGATTTATTTTGGGGCGCTGATGGCGCTTGTCTTGTTGCCGTTTCTGGCGATCGTGGCGCTGAGTCCGTTCATGCTCAGAAAGCGTCGATGAGATGGGCTCGCGTGCTCGCGAGGCGTTGGGTGAGCTCAATGCCCATGCCGTTGATAGCGTGCAGGGTCTTGCCGGGAGGTATCGCCTTTAATTACGTCGACGATCGCCGAGAAGAACTTGCTCTTCGAACCCGGGAACATCATCGCATTCGTCTTCCGTTTTTCTCGGATCTCACGCTGCAAAAAGAACTGCTGGATGTGGTCACCGGGTTGGGCGGGCTTGCGGTGGTGATCTCCGGTGCGGTTCTGGTGAATGCCGGAACGCTTCAGGGTACGCTGCCGCCCGCTGACGCTTTTGGCCATGTCGGCGTTCTTGCCAATCTCCGAAATAAGTCAGGGTCAGCCGCCAGCTTGCTGACACGCTGGGTTCTACCCGGAGACTGTATGCCGTGGATCAGGAGCCGGTGCCGGTAGAGGACGGTCCCGGCGTTGCCGTTAAGCCGCGTGAGGGCGGCGCGCCCATTACGCTCGATCATGTGGATTTCAACACGAAACCGGTACCGCCTGCGCTTGATGCGGCTGATTTTGAGGCGGACGCCGGCAGGACGATTGCGCTGGTGGGGCCTTCTGGAGCGGGAAAGACCACCGTCGCGCATCTTTTAATGCGGTTTTGGGATCCGGATCAGGCGTGATCCTGCTTGGCGGGCATGACCTTAGGGAGTACAAGCTGGATGAGCTGCGCGGCCAGATTGCGCTTGTTGCCCAGGATACTTTCTGTTCAACGATACCTTGCGTGCAAATATCCTTATTGCCAAGCCGAACGCAGCGATGCCGAGCTGCAGCGCACTCTGGATAGAGCCTCGTTGAGCGAGAGCTGGTGGCAGGTTCGCCTGATGGTCTTGAGACCATGGTGGGCGAGCGCGGCATGCGTCTATCCGGGGTCAGCGTCAGCGCGTAGCGATCGCGCGGGCGTTTTTAAAAGATGCCCCGGTGTTGATCCTTGATGAGGCGACCTCGCACCTTGATGCGGTTAACGAGCAGGCGGTGCGCGAAGCGCTTGAGGAGCTGATGACCGATCGCACGACGCTGGTGATTGCGCACAGGCTATCGACTATCCGCGGCGCTGACAAGATCGTGCCTGGATAAAGGCCGTGGAGAGAGAGCGGCACGCATGACGAGCTGTTGCAAAAGGTGGCCTGTACGCCCAGCTGGTGGCCCACCAGATTGCCGGCGGTGCCGGTCGCAGCGCCGCTTAGCGGCTGATCGCTGTTTCCGGAAAGCAGCCCTCGATGTGATCGGCAAAGCCTTCGGTTCCGGCTTCGGCGTAGATGTTGAATACGGCATCTGCTCCAGCCTCGAGCAGGGCGTCGTTCTCATCGGATAGCGCGGCGGTTGCCGCGATCCGTCCCGGAAAACTGAATTGCTCGTAACTGCTCAAGCGCGCTAAGGCTTGCATCGAGGTTCGGTAACGCGAGCATGACGAGCTCGAACTTATGTTGCCCGCGCAGCTGCTCCCAGAAGTCCGCGTCGCTTGGAGTGGCACGGATGACGTTGCGACCTACTTCGCAGTGATATTTGATTCGTTCGGCATCGAAGTCGATGCCGATAACGGTTTCCCTGTAGCGCCTTTCATTCGCTCATAGGCACCGGTGCCCACACGACCCATACCGAATATCGCAACGGGCATTGCGGGTTTCGATCGGTTCGTCTTTCCGCAAGACGCGTTGGTCCTGGAAACGCAGCCAGAATTCCCGATAGCGACGGTAAAGCGCCTCATCGCGGTGGGTCAGCGGTGATGCCGCAACAAAAGAGAGCGATAGTGCGAGTGAGATCACCACGAGCCATTGCGAATCCAGCCAGCCGTTGCTGACCCCAATGGCGGCGACAATCAACCCGAATTCGCTGTAGTTATTGAGGCTCAAAGACGCGAGCAGCGAGCTTCTTGCACGTAGGCGAAAGCGAGTCATCAGCGCAAAAAACAGGGCGGATTTTACAAATACGAACGGCACAACCAGAACCGCCATGGTTATGGCCATAAGCGTCAGATCGCCGCTCATTCCCACAGAAAGAAAAAAGCCGACAAGAAAAAGATCCTTAAAACTCAATAGCGTTTTGCTGAGCTCCGAGGCTTTGGGATGGTGGGCAATCAGGACGCCCATGACCAGTGCCCCCACACCGCCCTTGATGCCGGTCAGCTCAAAGACTTCAGAGCTCGCAAGCGCCAGCGTCAGTCCGAAAAGCACCAGCAGTTCACCGTGCCCACTTTTTTCCAGAAGCCGAAGGAATACTGGCCGCAGCGGAATCAGCGCCAGCAGTGCAAGCGCCCACAGCGTGGGAACTTTTCCGGCAGATGTCGCGAGGAAAACAACCGCCGCGAGATCCTGCATCACCAGAATGCCAATCGCGATCTTGCCGAACTGCGATTTGACTTCGGCTTTATCCTCGAGCACTTTGACGACAAAAACCGTGCTCGAAAAGCTGAATGCGAATGCCAGAACGGCTGCGTGCTGCGGCCTTAGGTCAGTAAATAACGGCGTGCCAAGCGCGGCCAGAAGCAGGATCGAGGCCCCGAAAATCAAAACCACAAGCAGGATGTGCAGGGTGGTCACCGCCCAGACATGAGGCTTGATCAAAGTTTTGATCTCGAGCTTCAGCCCGACAGTGAATAACAGCAGGGTTATGCCGATATCTGAAATCTTCTGAAGGTCCTGCCGCCGCTGACACCCAAGGCGTTGAGTGCAAATCCCGTGGCAAGAAACCCAACCAACGGCGGCAGGCTGACCACCCGGGCGCTGAGGCCCAGGGCGAACGCAAGCCCAACCCAAGTGGTGTCGGTCAGCAACGTGTGAATCGTTTCCCAGTCCATTGGATGAGCGTTTCAGAGACTGCAGTGGCTTAATTTTAGTGCACCGCCTCCCTACGACCTGCACGCGACACCCCCGGTTATTATTTGTCGCTGTATCATGATGCGAATCACCCGGTTGCCATGAGTACTACTTCTGATCCTGCGCTTGTAGTTTGGTTGGTGCGCTGACACCCGCCGTGTGACCGATAACCCGGCCCTGCTCGTGCGATCAAGGAAGCCCGTCGTGCGCAAGCAACCGTCAGCGCTGGCCTCGTCTCGAGTCCCGTCGCTGACTGATTCGCAGTTTGGGTTGGCAAGATCAGGACGAGATTGGCGCCGTTTTCGCGCGGAGTCTTTGTTGGCGCTGCGGGCGTCGCTTGAAGAGATCGGAGGTGCCCTCTGGATAGATGCCGATGGCCCGGTAGAGGTGTTGTCCCGTATTTTGGAGAGTCATTCAGTTGTATCGGTCGTAACCGACCTGCCGGTGGCATCCGAAGAAGAGTCGGAAAATGCCGCGCTCGCCGCTCTGGATCTTCAGGTGCTTGCGGTCCCTACCGACGAGCTTTTCGATTCGTCTCAGATCATCATGGCGTTGGATCAGCTGCCCTCAAGCTTTACAAAATTTCGAAAGACGATTGAAGAAAACACCGGGCAGAGCCGCTGCCGCCGATCGCGACTCGAGGCTTGATGGATCGCCGGCGCAGCCCTGGCTGGACCCGAAAGCTTTGGCGGAATCATTGGCTGTTACCTGATCAGTGACATGACCGAGGTTGAGGCTCATGGCGGCGAGAGAGCTGCGAATGATCTTGGAACGCTTATCTCGCCAGCGGTGCGCCTCGTCCTATAAAAGACGCGCAACGCGTTTTCCGGTCGTACCCAGCCATTTATCGGCTTGGCTCGCGCATGGCTGTTTGTCTTCGGTGCTGTGGCACGACATCCTTTATTACGAGCAAAGTCACGGCGCAAACGAATCCACCTATTGGCTGCGCTTTGAGCTTCTTGGCGCGAGTTCTTCGATGGTATGTCGCGCATGTGGCTCGCGTCTATTCAGACGGTCGGGCCTACGCGACGAGCGCTTGATGTCACAGTGAACCCGGAGGCGTTCGCTAATGGTGTGAAGGTGTTACCGGCATGGATATTGTGGATGCTTCCATGCGGAACTTCAGGCGACCGGCTGATCAGCAACCGTGCGCGCCAGCTCGTGGCGAGTTATCTGATTTATGAGGTCGTTTGACTGGCGCCTCCGGGCGCCGTATGGTTCGAGAGTCGTCTTGTGGACTTTGACGTGCGAGCAACTGGGGTAACTAAGTCTACATCGCCGGCGTGGGGGCCGGATCCGCGGGGCGGCGGATTTTTAATCTTGAGCTACAGGCCGATCGGTACGACCCGACGGCCGTTATCGACAGCATTGGTTATCAGCGGGATCCTGAGAGAGGCTTTTCGGCAGCCATTGGGAGGCTGACTTGAGATCCAGTTTTTGCTCAAACCCGTGAAAAACGTGTTTTTGGACCGTAAATAGACCGAATTTGGCCACTTTTATTAAGAATTGCGTAATACAATAAAAAGCTAATGGTTATTCATCGCGAGTTTTGAGGGCTGGGATAAGATGCGAAAACGCATGAACAAGTCCCACCAGATCTATCCTGGCAGAGCGGATTTACGCTCCTAATCAGCCTTTGGTGCTGCTGGTCTCTATCGATTGTTGTGTTCGCTGCGGCTAAAACCTCCTTTGCAGAAGATGGCCGGCGCTGAGGTCGGCCTGCATCGCAATTTTGAGACCGCGGAGGAGCTGGTCCGCAACCGCGAGTCTGAGATCGCTGCGATGACCGAGGCAAACTTTAGGAAACTGCTCGAGGACATAAGCGAGGTTTCGCCCGAGGATATCGTTAACCTCACCTGCGGAATCATAAAAATTGATTCAGCCGATCTGGTCGGCGGTGAGGCCGGTGGGGTTCGGATTGAGACGACTTTTTATGTGCCGCCGCCCGCCATTAACTGGGGGTGCGAGTACGGACCCAAAAAAGCGGTCTGTGAGGGCCGGGAGGGCAAGATCGTTATCTGTCACACCAACAACTACTCCAACATATCGAGAGCTGAGGCGGTGGCGAATCCTTCGCTATGTGAAGGATCCCAGAGCGACTTTGGTAACACCAATGCGGTGGGGGAATCCGCGTGGGATTCAAACCATGCGCACTGGGATCATGGCTGTGACTACGAGGGAATCTGCGAGGAGACCAGCGGAGGAAACGACTGCCGAGAGCGGTTTGGGGAAGTCGCGAAGCGGCTTTCGTGGGTGCAGCTCTGGGATTAATCTCCGCGAAGTGAGCGCCTTACCGGCCATTATCGGGACGCCCGAAACTCGCCTGGCGTCTGTCCTGTCCACTTTTTAAACGATCGCCCGAAGTTTGCAGGCTCCGTATAGCCGAGCAGATAGGTAATTTCTCCGATGGTTTTCACGCCCTCCGAGAGATAGCTGATAGCAAGGTCGCGCCGCACTTCTTCAACAAGACCCTTAAAGGTAAAGCCACGATCCTGAAGTTCGCGCTGCAGCTGCCGAACGCTCACGTTGAGTGCTCGCGCGATCGTGGCCTGATCCGGCTTGGCCTCCGTCATCCGCTCGATCAGCATTTTTCGCACCTGCGTCACGAAGTCCGCCAGGTCGTATCGCGCCAGATATTCAGTAACGGATTCATCATTAATGCGGGCCAGCAGCGGGTTGGCATCGGGCAGGTTCTGGTCAAGCGTAGATTTGTCAAAGATCAGCGCGTAGCGAGCGCTGTTTGACTCAAGCGGACAGCGAAAGAACTCTTGATAGGCATCTACACAGTCGGCGCCCGGGTGAGCTAACTCAACGCGCTTTGGCTCAAGGGATTCGCTCAGCGCAAGCCGGCAAAGCCGCATGGTGAGAATCAACAGCGCGTCAGCCGAGGCCGTCTGGAAATTCTTGGGGTGCGTCTTTGCGCGATAAATCAGTTCGTAACTCTCTGCGGTCTCGGCAAGCTCGATATCGGCGTTGGTTGAGACCAGCCGCTGGAATCGGACCAGTCGCTCAAGGGCGCTTTTTAAGGTATCGCTGACCAGCCACCCAAGCCCGAGCCCATGGATAGCGCCGGGCGAAATAGACCGGCTGACGTCCAGGCCAATACACGGTTTTCCTGTTCGCTCGATCAGCAGCTTCCAGAGCTCCTGATGTTGAACTGTGGAAATACGGCTCTCTTTCTGATGAATCGATTCCGTATCAATGCCGGCGTCGCGCATCAAGGCGCTGGCATCCACGCCATGACTCTGGGCGACTCGAGCCAGGGCAAGTCCGATGTTGGAGAGAACGGTTTCGTTTTGAGCGTCTGATGTCATCCGGTCACGAAAATCTTTAGATGATTAACCGCTGGCGCCAATTGATTATCGGCTATTTTTCTTGTCAGAGATGATACCCGCAACCTTAAGCTGGACAGAACGAAAAAATGGCAGCAGATCCACCTAGCACTCGGGTGCTATTTCGCATGGAAACTCGAGGAAACTTTGAGTGGCGCGTTAGCCCCGTCGTTTTTGATTCCATTGGCGCTCGACATATCGCGGGAAAACTCAAGGTTCTCGGGATCGCCGTGGTGGTTTGCCCCGATGATGAGTTCGAAGAGAAGGGGCTTCCGATGAGCTTTAATGCGGGCGAGTATTTCGTCGCTTAATGCCGGGCCCGAGACGTGTAAAACCCTTGGCTTCTCAAGTAGATTAGAGCTTTCTTATCCAAGCAATTGATGTATCTTCGAATAGCTCGATAGATCGGAACTAATTAATAATTAAGGGAAATTTTCCAATTCAACGCTCAAAAACAGAAATGTTTTTGATAGAATGAGGACTCGATGTAACCCTCCTTCCTCCTCGGTTATTAAGGCCCGGGCAAGTCTCGGGCCTTTCTTTATTGGCCGGTTAACTGTCGTCAGGACCGGCTGACTCTCGCCCTAAGGCCTCCCCGCCCTACACCGCCTGTTGACTTGGATCGCGGGCTCGACAAAGGTAGCGCCATGGCTTCGAAGACGCTTCTTGTGGTGGCCCATGCTCCTTCGCGAAATACCCAAAAACTACTGCAGTCGGTGGAAGCCGGCGCCCGCTCCATAGAAACCGCAGAGGTGCAGCTCGTCATTCGTACGCCGTTTGAGGCCAACGCCGGATGGCGCATCAAGTCGGCAAGCCGCGCGCTCGTGCTTGGCACCACCGAGAATCTTGGCTACATGGTGGTGCGCTTAAAGATTTTTGACCGTATTTACAACCCCTGCCTTGAAGTCACCGCGGCACGCCGTATGCGGCATTTATACGCGCGGGCCTCGACGGAACAGGCACACGCCGCGCGATCGAATCGATTACCGCAGGGCTTGGTTGGCAGGAAGCGGTCCAGCCGCCGCTGGTATTAAAAGGCAGTGGCGCGATCACTTTGCGGATTCTTGCGAACTCGGCGCCGCGATGGCAGCGAGGTCTTGACGGCGGGATCTTCTGAGACGCGTTTACAGCGACCAGATAACCTCGCCCCCTTTGACCTCTGGCATCGATGTCATAAACGGTGCCATCCGTCCGAAAATACTCTGATCTGCGGCTGTGCATCCTGAGCGGCCGATTCACTCCAGTGGCGCGAAACGATCATCCCTTCGCCTTCATCCATTTCGCAGGAATGAACGGACTCGAGGCCATCAATCGCGTTGAGTTCGTCGCGGGGTGTCGGCCAGCGCCGAAACTCATCGCGACGCGCCGCATCAAAAGAGTAGGTGGTAACTCGGTAGTACATGATGTTCTCCTGTTGTCTATCCATCGAAGACTGTATCAGATACCCTCGGATTGTTCTGCGGGAAAAACTGGCTGAATTAAAGGTGGACAAAGAGCAACTCATACGCGCGATTGGATTTTGAATCGAATCAGATTCTTGTGCCCTGACAGGCGCGGGACTCTCAACCGCCTCCCGGATTCCCGACTCGTGGACCTCAGGGTGTTTGGACCAAAGTCGATGCGGAAAAGTTATCGGATATTCGCTACTACGTCAGTGATGCCCGCATCCGTAAGAAAGCCTGGCGATCACGTCGTGATTCACCGGTATGGGCAGCGAAACCGGGGAATCGGTCATCGGGCGATTACGACGCGAGGCGCACGGACAAATTGCACATTCTGGTGACACAGAACATTGATGGATTGCATCAGATGGCGGGAAGTGCCGCAGGTCGGATTATCGAAATTCACGGCACTATCCGCGAGGTTGCCTGTCTCGAATGTACCTACCGGGCTCCGATGAAAGAGGTCCTACAGCGGTTGGAGTCGGGAGAAGGGATCCTGCCTGCCCTGCGTGTGATGGGATTCTGAAGTCCGCCACCGTTTCTTTTGGCCAGTCGCTGATTCTGAGGACTTAGCTCGTGCGGAGCGCGCGGCCCTGCGCCGTGTGATCTGTTGCTCGCTGTCGGAGTCTACGCTTTCGGTGTGGCTCCGGTTGCAGGACTCGTGCCGATGGCAAAGAGCGGGATTGCAAAAATCATCATCGTCAACAGAGCCCGGCCATGGATGATCTTGCCGACGCCGCGCTCTTTGGGATTTAAACGAACTGTTGCCGGCCCTCTTAAATCGGGATCCCAAGGTTAGCGATACCGAATGAAGATAAAAATATGCTGTACGGCCCCAACGCGGAGGAGGCGCTTCTCGCGCGTGCGGCGGGCGCAACCGCCATTGGTCTTGTGGGAGGATGCCCTCAGGTCCCGGGGTTATCGGTGTGGAGCAGCTGCCACGATTGTCGGGGCGTTGCCCTCCGGATATCGACCATTGCCTGACCAGTAAGACTGGCGCGCAGACGATATCGAAACCGAGCTTGTTCGCTGCGGCGCCAACTTACGGTGCAGGTGGTCGGCATATCGATCCACAGAGCATGAGCGCCTAGGGGTCAGACTGCTCACGTGCGCCGCGTGCGTGCAGGTTATCCACGTAGAGAATCAGCACGCGCTTGACTTGGTGATGCCTATGCAGGGCGGGTCGATGCGTTTTTACTGGACTCGGGTCGAACGGCTGGTGCAAAGCCCCAATTTGGAGGCACCGGCTCCCGTGCGACTGGTCGATCAGCCAGCCGACGGTTTGTTGAATCGACGGATCTTCGGTGTATCTCGCCGGAGGGCTGTCGACAAAAATATTTTTGACGCCATTGCCACGGTTCGGCCCGCAGGGGATGATGTGTTGTGATTAAGGTTGAACGACGATATTTGATCCTAAAATGTACGAATTTTATTGCGAGGCAACAGCGCGTGGATATCTTTAGCCTATAAGGACGCTGGCCACCCAATCAGGGAGATAGGTCGCCAACAGCACGCAGACGATACCGGTCACCTGAAGGCGAAGACGCCGGTAGGCATTGGATGCCAGGGCGAGCGCCAGCGATCTTTGATCCACCAGCAGTTGGGCGGCGAAGATCACGACCCAGCAGGGCGAGTCGAGCGGCGTTCTGGGCCAGAGCCGCAATCGCGAAAACGCCGAGCGCAAACGCATTTACTGGCCAAAGTGTTATCACTTCGGCGTTTCAGCGCGATACCCCAATGAGGAGCCGACCATAAATGCGCTGATCACGGCAACCCCATAACCAGGTATCCGCATCCACCCCGGGAAGGGAAACCCATCGACTTAAGTGCGCAGCCCACCAAAAACGGCAGGGCACCCGCCAACGTCAGCGATTTAATCAGGGGCTCAAGATCGTACGACCGATGACTTGCTGCGTTTACGCGCTCAGAGCAGTAGCGCACCTCGTCCCAGCAGCGTTCCCATTTTTGCGCCAGGTGAATGGTCGTTTGCAATGTTCGCAGATTTTCTGGGGCAGCTCGCTTTCCGCATCTTAGGTGACGACTCAGAAATTCTTGTTATTACTTTATTATGAAAGATATAGACCGATGTTACGTCGTCAAGGACGACAGCTGTGAAATGAGAAATGCCGGATGGTGATAAGACGGGGCAGCCCTGACCGCGATGTTAGATTAAAAATAAATTTCTTAAGACAGTAAATCATGCCGAAGCAATATCCGTGACCCCAGAGATCTCCGATCTGGGTCAAATTGTAAAAGACCAATGGACAACGCTCGCGACAGCCCTCAAAGGATCGACATCATCCCTGGCACACGCCGACATTGGCGAATGGGCGACGGTGTGGCACAGGTTCGAACCGTCGTGCTCCGCTCGGCAGATCCAACAAGCCGTGTGCTCACCTATCACTACCGACGCACGCGGTCGCCCAAGATTGCCCACCTTAAGAAAGACCGGAGTTTTTCATGGCTCTTCTATGACCGCGACGCCAGATTCAACTCAGGACCTACGGGCATGTGCGTGGATTCATCACGATGATGTGCTTGCTGAGCGGCGCTGGAAGGACGGTGCCTGGCGCAGCGGCTCAGTGTTATCGGACGCCTTTTGCCCCGGGGCGCGGTGTGACAGGCGATTTGGATATTGTCAGGCCGGTTGATGAGCTGGGCCGAGGAGCATTTTACCCGGTGCTGGCCTGTGAGGTGACGACCATGGACTGGCTTTTTCTACGCGTTGAGGGTCATCGCAGGCGGTCTTTCGCTGGAGCCAGGAGGCTGGATTAGGAACTGGGTGGCGCCCTGAGACCGTCTCACGTTGTTTACCGGGCTTGCCAGATAAGAATATGCCAATGGCTTGCATCAGAGAATTTAATTTACAGGCTAGGAAAATATTGATAATGGGTGAGACGGCCATTTATTGGCTCTGTCGTTAAGTTAACTTCTGTTGTAATCACAGGCGTTCATACTTGGCGTTGGGATAACCGAAAAAGTTGCCCGCTGAGGGATCTTGATCTTCTTGGGCGCCCTAGGTTTAGGTATCAACCGATCTGTATATATAGGAAAAGAGAGGAAAAATGAAACGAAATTATTCAAATCGTTCCTCGCGATGGCGGGTGCACCTGGCGGTTCTTGTCGCTGGCCCGGCTGTGGCCACAGAACCATCAAAGCCTGTCGATTTCGCGTAATCATGGCGGGTAAGGGAGGCGGTGCCGATAAAATGAAGCTCGTCTGATTCAAAGCATCATTGAGAAAGAACGGCTTCGCCAGCAAACCGTTTGTGCCGGTGAATATGTCGGTGGGTCAGGCGCTGAAGCGCTGATTCATAGAGGGCAAGTCGGGGACAACCACACCATTATGGTGACCCTGAACCAGCTTCTACACCACGCCGCTGCGTCAGCCGGCATTGGGTATCGATATCTCGACCTTTACCCCGATCGGGCGCATGGCGGAAGACACCTTCCTGCTGTGGGTGCACCAAGGATTCCGGCATCAACACGCTGGATGAGTTTGTTGCTGCGCTAAAGCCGCCGGTAGTGGGTGGCAGATGGACGGCACCGGAAGCAAGCAGGAAGACGAACTTCTGACGTCGTTCCTTAACCGCGCTTACGACTGTCGATCAAGTACGTGCCGTTTAAAGGTGTGGTGGTACCGTGGCAAAGAACCTGGCCGGTAAAAACTGCAACTCACGGTCAACAATCCGTCTGAACAGATGGGCTTTTTGAAGCCGGCGTAACCAAGCCGATCGCCTCATTCACGCCTGAGCGTCTGGCCATGTTTGATGCCCCGACCTTTAAGGAATTGGGTAAAGACTGGTCCTACTTCATGCAACGCGCGGTGGTGGGCCCCGGGAATGAATGCCGACGCGGCCGCCTACTACACCAGCGTTTTGAAAAAAGTGTACGACGGCCCCGAATGGCGGGATTACATGACCAAGAAGAGCCTGCAGGGCGCTTTCATTACAGGTGATGAGTTGAAAGCCTATTGGGCTCGTGAAGGCTAATCTACGAGAAACCATGCTGAAAGAGATCGGTGAGATTTAATCTGATCCGTTTCGATAACAGGCTGAAAAAAGACATCAGATAATGACGGTACGTCAAGCCGAGCTACTCATGACCCTCGTGTTGGGGGTCTTCTCGGCCTATCTGATGTACAAAGTGCGGAGCTCCCATCAGCTGGATCCCCTCTGAGGTCCGGGCGGTGGGGCGTTTCCGTTTTTGGCTCGGCGCCGGGATGCTGGGATGCTGCGTCCTGACGCTGTTCCGCTGGTTCGCGCAAAACGCCCGAATCTCGTTCGGAAGAACCGTACCAGCCGAACCGCGGCATCGTGGTTTCATCATCGCGGTGACGATCTCCTAACAGTGATGATTGGCGCGGTACATGTCATCGGAATGTATTTCGCGATCCCTATTCATATTTCACTACATCCGATTTCTCGGTCGGCATTCGTGGCCCCTTACGCTCCTCGATCGCGACTATTACGCCAGTCATCGTTTTCTTTTTGAGATCGCGCTACGTATCGTCTTGCCTAAAGTTATACCGAGCCGCTCTTCTATCCGCTGTACGACATTTTTCTTTGAGACGAAATGGATATCCTGCTGCCATCTGATTGACGGATTTGCGATCGCCTTTGAGCCGCTAAACCTGCTCTTAGTGATCGTTGGGTGTGCCATGGGCCTCTTTATCGGCGCGATGCCCGGCTTGGGCTCAGTGAACGGGGTGGCGATTTTGCTGCCATTGGCCTTTCTCGTTCCTCAACGGGAGCCATTATTTTCTTGCCGCTGTTTATTACGGCGCGATGTGCAAGCGGTGCTATCTCGTCCATTATGCTGGGAATACCCGGTGCCTCGACGGCTGTAGCGACTACCTTTGACGGGCGACCCATGGCGTTGGCGGGTAAGACGGATGAGGCCTAATTACGGCGGCAGGCGCGCGTCTTTTATCGGTGGCACTATTTCAGTGCTGCTCTTCACGGGTTTTGCACCGCCCCTCGCGAGCTGGCGCTCGCCTTTGGGAGCGCCTGAGGAATTCGCTGATGCTTCTTGCGTTTGCGACGTTTGTGGGGCTTGGCAGGGACGATATCCACAAGACTCTGTTTTCGATATTTATAGGGCTCGCGCGCTCAGCTGGTGGAGCCTCGTTATCATCAGCGGTGAGCCGCGGTTGATATTCAGGGACATCCGGGCTTTCCACGGAATCAATTTCTCAATTCTTGCCATCGGGATCTACGGGATCGGCGAGATGCTGTAGACCATTAGAAACCAGCCAGGACGGCGTAACGGTCTCTCAGGCGAAGTTTTCGGTTAAGGGCATTCTCGAGCACGTCAAAAAGCTGAAGAGCTCGCTTAAGACATCTATCATGGGGTCTGCGCTTGGCTACTTTGTCAGGATCTTGCCGGCGGCAGGGGCCAACGCCCGGTTCCATCATGGCCACGGCGTTGCAAGCAGATGTCTAAAGACCTGAGTCCCTTCGGCAAAGGAATCCGAGGCGTAGGCAGCCCCTGAGTCGGCAAATAATGCGGCAAGCACAGGCTCAATGCTGCCGATGCTCACCCTCAGCATCCGGGCTCGCTGACCACCGCGATTCTTCTGGGCGGTATGGTGATCTGGGGTCTGGAACCGGGTCCGATGCTGTTTATCAACCATGGGAGTTTTGTCTGGGGCCTGATTGCGGGTGTCTTTATATTGCCAATATCTTTGCCATGCTGATTAACATAGCTTTCATCCCCACGTTGTCGGCGTGTTAAAGACGCCCTTTACCATTCTGGCGCCGATCATTTTGTCCTCTGTTTAGTGGGCGGATTTGCGCCGACTCAGAACCTGCATGATGTTTTGGCTCATGCTGATTTTCGGCGTCGTGGGCTACACAATTGCCAAACGATTACCCGCTTGCGCCAGCTGTTCTTGCTATCGTACTCGGCCCGATTGCTGAGACATCGATGCGCCAGTCACTGCTTATAAGCGACGGCGAGTTCTCTATTTTCTTTGGCTTCACTGAGCGGCCCATTGCCTCGGCAATCACCTGGGTTGCTCTTTTTTCTGATCGTCTTACCGTTGATTCAACTGATTAATCGCAAGCGCAAGGCTTCAAAGCCACGTAGCGAGGTTAAACGCTGTCTCGGGTCATGTGGCCCCATGCTCACCTGGGAGGAACAGTCATGAGCGCGAACTTCGAAGAAGCGATACCGCCACGGATACGCTGGCGCAAAGATAAATCTGGAGACGTGATCTCCGGCGGCCATTTAATTGGCAAAGGCACTGAAGCAGGAGGGTGTCGATACCATCTTTACGCTCTGCGGCGGCCACATTATTGATATTTATGATGGCTGTCTTGGCAGGGGGCATCAAGATTATTGACGTACGCCATGAGCAGACGGCGGCCCATGCCGCAGACGGCTATGCTCGTCAGACCAGTCGACTCCGGCTGCGTCGTCACCACCGCCGGTCCAGCTGCACCAATGCCATGACCGGGGTGGCCACGGCATTTCGTTCCGAGGAGTCGATTCTTCATATCGGCGGGCGAGCGCTCTGACCCAGCACAAGATGGGCTCACTGCAGGATCTGCCGCATGTTGACATGATGGCGCCGATCACTAAATTCTCAGCGAGTGCGCTCCACCGGGCGCGTGGCGAACATGATTTCCATAGCGGCCCCGTGAATTGCTTTTCAGGCGCTCCCGGACCTGCCTATCTTGAGATCCCGCGTGATGTGCTTGATCGTGGGGTCGCCATCGACAAGGCGGTGACCCCAGGCCGGGCACTATCGGTCGTCATCAAAGTATCGGTGATCCGGCGGATATCGATGCGCTGGCGCAGCTCATCGTTAAGTCAAGAAGCCCGCGATCCTGCTGGGCACGCAGGTTTGGTCATCGCGCAGCCACCGGGAGGCGATCGATCTGGTGCGCGCCCTGAACGTACCGCTTACTTCAATGGCGCTGCCGGGGCGTGTTGCCGCCGGGTGACCCGCATCATTTCCATCGTACGCGTGGGGACGCTTTTAAAGAAGCCGATCTCATCATCATTGTGGGCACCCCGTTTGATTTTCGAATGGGTTACGGCAAACGCTTGCGCGCGGAAGCCACCGTCGTGCAGATCGACATGGACTACAAGACGGTCGGCAAGAACCGGGATGTGTCTCTGGGTATCGTCGGCCACCCGGGTTCTGTCCTTGCGGGCGTGCTGGCAGCCACTACTGCAGGCGGTGATAACGGGGCAAAAGGCCGCGCGGAGTGGATGGCGCAGTTGCGCGCGCTCGAAGAGGGCAAGACCGAAAAGTTAATGGGTCTCTTCAAAACCGATAAGAGTCCGATCTCACCGTATCGTGGCATGGGAACTCAATGAGTTTTTAACCGAGGACACCATTTATATTGGTGACGGCGGCGACGTCGTCACGATTAGTGCGCAGGCGGTTCAGCCTCGCACGCCCGGTCACTGGATGGATCCCGGCGCGTTGGGTTCGCTCGGCGTGGGGACCGGCTTCGCTCTGGCGAGCAAACTGGTGCATCCCAATAAAGAGGTCCTCTGCTATTACGGCGATGGATCCTTTGGGATGACCGCTTTTGATATGGAAACGGCAAATCGCTTTGGCGCGCCTTATATTGCTGTGATTGGTAACAACTCAGCGATGAATCAGATTCGGTTTGGTCAGATCACCAAATATGGTGAGGACCGTGGCGATATCGGCAACCTTCTCGGCGATGTGCCGTTCTCCAAGTTCGGCGAGATGTTGGGCGGTTATGGCGAAGGGCGGCCGAAGCCAGTCAGATTGCCCCGCCCTGCAGCGTGCCCGCGAGGCGGTTCAGGGCTCTGGTAAAGTCTGCGGTCGTTAACATTTGGAGTTGATCCCACCGGTATGCGCCGGGCACCAAAGGCGCAAACGATGTACAAGTAACCGACTCGGGATCGACGTTTTATCGAGGCCGGGGCTCTTAGCGTGGAGTTGAGCCCCGGCTTCATTGTTTTGATGGGGAAGGTAAGCAGATGAAATTAATTGTTCATGGCCAACAGGCTTTGGTAAAGCGGTCCTCGAAGCGCTTCTGGATCGAAGGTGAAGACGTATGCGCCGTTTATTGTGCGCCGGATAAAGGCTTTCGCACTGATCCGCTCAAAGCATTTGCTGAAGAAAAAGGTCTGCCGGTGTTCCAGCCAACGTCCTATAAAGATCCGGCCGTGGTTGAACAGATGCGCAGTCACGAAGCTGATCTTTGCGTGATGGCGTATGTCACCTTGCTGGTTCCCGAACCCGCGCTTAACGCACCACGCCTGGGCTCCATTCAATATCACCCGTCATTGCTTCCGCTGCATAAGGGTCCGAGCTCGATCAACTGGCCGATCATTTTTGGCGAGACGAAAACCGGGCTTTCTATTTTCTGGCCTGACGAAGGGCTGGATACGGGGCCGATTCTGATCCAAAAAGAAGTGGAGATCGGTCCGGACGACACGCTGGGCTCGCTTTATTTCAATCAGCTCTTTCCGATGGGCGTGGCTGCGATGTGCGAAGGCGTGGATCTTGTGCGCGATGGAAATGCGCCACGTCTGGTGCAGGATCCTGAGGGCGGCACCTATGAGGGATGGTGTCGTCCAGAGGATGTGCAAATTGACTGGAGTCAGCCTGTCGATACCGTTTACAACATGATCCGCGGAGCAAATCCGCAGCCGGGGGCATGGACAACCGTTGCTGGAAAGAAGCTCACAATTTTTGATAGCAGTAAAGGCGGCGGGGTCGATGGCGACCCGGGTACGGTGGTTGCGATGGATGAACGCGGGATGACCGTCGCGGCGAATGGCGGATCGATCCTGATACAGCGGGTTCGAACCGAAGATGGGGCAAAACTTTCGGCCGCCGAAATCGCTGAGCAGTCTGGGATTAGCGTCCCAAGCGTTCTCGGCGCGGACTAATCTCGTCCTGACGCGCTCAATCGCAGGCGTTGGCGCGGCGCGATGACCCACTCGATTCAACTGCCGCAAAATGCTGCTGATCACGAGGCGCTGGTTTCGGCCAGCGACCATGAGCAGTGCGCGCATATTCTGTCGCGTTGGGCGCTTGATGTGTTCGACGAGTACTACCGGGATTTTTGCGCGATTCCCAAGATAGCTAGGGCGGCGTTTGAGTCTCGCGACTTTCCTCAGTCCATCGAAAACAGCCGTCAGCGATTGACGCTCTACAGCGAGCGGATGTACGCGTTTGCAAAGACGCTCATGTCCGAGTACCCAAAAGCGGTTAACGCCGGTGCCTTATGGGATCAGCTGGAACTGTTCTTCCGGGAAGCGACAGCGGGTCGCTACGAAGCGGACCTCGCCCTGGCATTTTTGCACTCGGTGCGACGGGTGGTGTTCTTTGATGAGTGGTATCCGGTGGACTACCAGGTGGGGATTAAGTCAACGGCCACAGATGATGGTCACGCGATCTTGGTGACCGACGCCACTGAGGTCAACGAATCGTTGATCAACGCGATGCTTTCGGTTACGGCGTTCTCCGTCCCGTATCGGAATAAAGACGACGATGTTGCGCGTGTTGTGGTCCGAGTGACAGAAGACTTTTCGGCACGCGGACTGATCAATGAGATTGAAGGCGTGGATGTGGTTCGCGGAGGATTCTTTCGCAACCGCGGGGTGTACGTTGTGGGTCGCGTTCGACTGAAAACTCACGAGGTCACGCCTTTAATTCTGGCGCTGGAGATTGATGAGCAGGGCATCTACATCGATGCTGTGTTGAGCGATGAAGCACAGGCACATAATCTGTTCAGTACGACGCGTGCGAACTTTATCGTCACCAATGATCAGTATCACGAGTTGGCCAAGTTCTTGCACGGCATCATGCCAAAACGTCCTCTCGGCCTGCACTACTCGTCGATCGGATTCAATCACTTTGGCAAGGTTGCGGTGATGGAGGAGCTGGCGCAGGAACTCGAATCGCCCGAAGCCATCTTCGATACGGCGATCGGATTTCCCGGCACCGTCGCAATAGGGTTTCAGGCGCCGGGCTCGGTTTATAACCTCAAGGTTATTCGCGATCACCCGACCGAGAATTACAAATGGGGTGATTTTGAGGGGGTGCCGTCGGTGCTCGAAAAATATCGGCGGGTGCATGACATTAACCGCACCGGATCGATGCTGGACAACGCCATTTATTACAACGTCACGCTGCCCAAAAAACATTTCGCCGATGCGTTGCTCTCGGAGATGCTCGATGCGGCGGGTGCCGCCGTATCGTTACGGGGCGAAGATGTTTTCTTCCATCATCTGATCGTGCAGCGCAAGATGATTCCGTTGCCGGTGTTTCTGGAGCAGGCCTCCGCGGAGGAGTGCGCTGAGGCGGTCATCAGTCTGGGGTATTGCATAAAGAACAATATGGCCGGCAACATCTTTAACCGCGACCTCGATGGGCGAAACTATGGCGTGGGCAGCCACATTCGGGTTTATCTCTTTGATTACGACGCGTTGGAAACGTTTACCGAAGTCAAGATACGCAGCAATCAGGATCGCTACGATGGAGAGGAAGATATCCCCAGCTGGTATTTTGAGGATGGCGTGATATTCCTTCCCGAAGAGATCGAATGGGGTCTTCGAATCTCAGACCCCGAGCTACGGAAGCTGTTCCGCGATGTACACGGAGACTTAACCAGTGTGCCGTACTGGGAGCGCATTCAAGAGGAGTTGCGTGAGGGTAAAGTGCCGCGTATTCAGGTTTACCCGCGCAGTTGCCGCATCTGAACGTCCGGACATAAAAAAACCGCCGATCCGAGGTCAAGCGGACCGGCGGTGCGAGAGAATCGAAATCTAGGGTCGCAGGTACGCGAAACCCTGTCCCTGCAGATGGGCGATTTCAGCAACGCCGCTCGGGACGACATCGCTCTCCGATGCATCGTAAAGCATATCCAGAGCGACCTTTCTGCCCTTAAGCGTGTTTGCGCAGATCTTGAAGGTCACGCCCTGATTTTTGAGGTTTGCGATGCGAGCGGTCATGTCGGCATCCGCACTGCCCGATTTCATTTTGGTCTTGGAGACCTGATCGGGCTCGAGCAGAAGCGAAAGACCATTTCCGTGCATGACGACCCGCAGGTCCAGGTTTTCTGCCCCAACGGCATTGATGTGGTTCTGAATATTGCGCAGGGCGCCGGTTTGACGTTTGGCGTCGTAGTAGTTCACGTGGTACACGACTTTTTGTTTGCCGTAGCCGTGGCCATCGGCCGACGCGGAGGTCGACAGACCGAGCGCCATTGCCGCGCCAATTAGGGCGGCCGCAAGGGTTTTAAAAATTTTCATACTCACTATCACTCCTTCAGATCAATTTAACGTTTTTTTCGAGGGAACGGTGATCCCTGCTTACCATTTAACTGGAAACGGTTTGGGTCACCAATAGGGGTTTACCCTATAAGGCTGCGTCTCTTCAGGCGAGACGCGAAAGAGGCTCAGAAGTCGAGCAGTTTAAGCTCGGCGGTGATTCGGACCAGATCCGCCGTTCCGCCTGCGCCGAGTTTCTTCATCAGATTCGCTCGATGCAGTTCAACGGTTTTGATACTGATGCCGAGTTCGTCGGCAGTTTCGCGATTGGTTTTGCCGTTAAACACATACTCAAGAATTTCGATCTCACGCTGGGTCAGCGAGGCCCAGATTGAATGGGCGTCACGGTGTTGCTGCGTTTCATCCCGTTTTTGGCGGTGTTGATCCACAGCAGCATGAATGCGCTCCAGCAGGTGATCATCGGTGTAGGGCTTTTCGATCAGATCAAAGGCGCCCTCGCGCATTGCTTGCGTTGCCATGGGCACATCGGCGTGACCCGTTACCACAATGACCGGTATATCCGGGTCAATCGCATGAAGTCGACGATTTACTTCAAGTCCGTCCATTCGAGGCATGCGTACGTCAAGAAGTACGCAGCCCAGGGTGTGGGGCAGATACCGCGCCAAGAAATCCTCGCCGTCGGAATGCAACTGACTTTTCAGCTCGGCGGACTCGAGCAGCCACCGAAGCGACTCGCGCACCCCCTCGTCGTCATCAACAACAAATACGGTTATTTCTTCAGACATTATCCATACTCAGTGGCAGGGTCAGTATAAAGCTTGCACCCTCCGGCGAACTGCCTGCCCGCAACGAGCCATTGTGCGCGCGGGTGATGCTCCGACAGATGGAGAGTCCAAGGCCAAGCCCGGAGTTCTTTGTTGAATAAAAAGGCTCAAATAATTGCTCTAAATCGTCAGTTTGAAAGCCAGGCCCGTTGTCTTTTATCTCCAACTGCACGGCATGTGGGTCTACCTGCACGACGAGTCGGATGATGCCTTCCACAGGCACTGCGTCGATCGCGTTTCGCAGCAGGT
Source organism: Gammaproteobacteria bacterium (assembly GCA_038131525.1). GTDB lineage: Bacteria > Pseudomonadota > Gammaproteobacteria > Arenicellales > UBA868 > UBA868. The sequence goes on from JAYPPP010000002.1 coordinate 25,287, forward strand.
TAAGGATGACCTGTTCAATCTGGATGCGGTCAGCGCTTACCCAAATTGGGTGCTCCGGAAGCGCCCAGTTCAGCGTGAGGCGCTTCTGTCGGACTTCAGCGCCACAAAGTCGGGCCACATTCTGTATCGATGGCGTCAGGTTAAAAGGGTGCTTTTCGGGAGTCCCGGTCTGGAGCAGGCGACGAAGGTTCTGGATGATGTCGGTCGCGCGACCAATACTGGCAGCAGCCTGATTAAGCCCCGTTTCAATTTCGCTTGGATCGTTCGGTCTTGCGCGCAGCCGACGTAGGGTGCCATTCACATAATTCAGCGCCTGCGTCAGGGGTTGATTGATTTCATGAGCAAGCCCAGAGGTCATCTCGCCAAGGGTGCTGACGCGGGTCACGTGGCTGAGTTGTGACTGATGCTCCATGCTCTCTTCTTCGATTGCCTGCTGGATAATTTCTGAGCCGATGAACTCGCTGATGAGCCGCATAATTTCACGGTCTTCGTCTTCCAGGCTGCTTTCGACTCCATAGAAAAGGATTAATCCACCAGACTCTTCGGCTGTGTTCACAGTTATCCCGAGGATTCGCGCGCCACTTTTAGTTCGGTGGTCGGCCAGATCGGAGGTCTCGTGATTCCATCGAAGCGCGACCGATTCAACCTCAGCACGAACTTTCTCCTTCGGGATTGCGCTCTGGGATAGGTCGGCTATCACGGCCTTAAGCGGTGAGCCGTCATAAAGGAAGCCTGCTTGCGCATCCAGATATGTTCGGCCGAGAACCAGAAGCTGGCGAAGGCTTTCTTGGTGGCCCCTGTCTTTCGCTGTTGAAATATCATAGAGATCCTGCAGTGCTTGTCGTGAGCGCTCAAGACGTGCCTCGATTTTTTGTCGCTGCTGAATGTCGTTGCTGAGCGCGAGATTGGCTTTGCTCAATGCCTCTGTGCGCTCGGCGACGCGCCTCTCCAGCGTGTCGCGATGCTCGGCAATCTGCAGTTGTGACACACGCAGACGTCGATTCACCCGATAGATAAATCCCGTTGTGACGATCAGCGTCATCATAATAATCAGAGCAAAGATCAGCTCGTTGCGGTAAACCTTGAGCGTGTCCCAGAATGAAAGTGGCCGGATTTCGTAAGGCGTGATTTGCAGCTCCCGAAGCAGGTCATGCACCCGTTCATAACTGAGCGGGATAGTCCACCCATTGATTCGGGCCCGCACCGCTGCGGCATGGTCAGGGGGTAAGTTCAGAAGCGCCTGTGCCACTTGTTTTGAGAGCTCACTCGGTGTGCTTCTGAGTGTGGCAAGCGGCCATTCGGGGTAGAGCCGGGTACTGTGGAGTAGGTCAAACCCCGGCGAGAAATCTCGTGAATTCAGCACCTTCAACTCGGCAACGCCGATGGTTCCGCTCGCGATCAGTTTTTCCAGAACGCCCGTCCGTACCGTTCCGGCGTCAATCTCGCCGGAGCGCACGGCCTCAACGATAGCATCTTGCGGAAAGCCAAAGTTCCTGAGCTCGCGGGTGTCGGTGAAAGGGTCCAGGCCCGCCTGACGAATTTCCCGATAGGCCATTTGGAATCCGCCGAATGCAGCCGTAGATACGATGCCAAGTCGTTTGCCTTTGAGATCAGTGAGATTCTTGATGTCTGTACGATCGCGCCGCGTAAAGATGACGGCGCCAAATTCGTCATGTGCGTGGCTGCCGTGATTAATCTGCAGAGTGAGCAGTCGCGACACGCCGAAAAAGTGTTCCAGCCGAACATACTGGCCCGGATTGGTCAGTACAAAATCGATCTGATTGTTCTCCACTGCAGCACGCAGCGAGACCAGAGTGTGTGGCTGAATTGAGAATGTCACGCCCTCGATCTGGTCGGATAAGTAGGTGGCGGTAGCGGTCCATCGATCGAGAGCCTCGGCCGGCCCCTGAAAGGCAAGCACTCCGATGGTTCTTGCTTCGTCAGCAAGAGTTTTCCCCGACGAAAGAAGCAAGAGCGCGAGGCTTATTGTGATGGAAAGTAGTTTTGTCACCGAAGGTTTGCGCGCGTCAGCTCTTCCTCTATGCTTGAGGGCTACAGTTAAACATACCACCGACGGACTGCCGTCCCACAGGTTATCCGCCGTAGACGATTTTGCAGGAGCCCCGATGGCTGACGAACTTTGGAAACTGAGCGCTTGTGATGCCGCAGCCGGTATTCAGGCGAAGCGCTTTTCGGCAGAGGCTCTGGTTGCCTCAGTAACGGAGCGGATGCAGAGCCTGAATCCAACACTTAACGCCATTATTCACGATCTTACCGGAGAGGCTTTGAATGATGCGCGGGCGGCCGATCAGCAACTCGCGTCGGGCAAGCCCGTCGGACCGCTGCACGGTATACCCGTGACCATTAAGTCGAACATCGATGTGAAAGGTCAGCCCACCCCAAATGGTTTGCCCGCCTTCGCCGATCTCATAGCGCCAGATGACTCACCGGTCGTTGCTAATCTGCGAAAGGCGGGTGCGATCATTGTGGGGCGAACGAATACACCCGAGTTATCCATGCGCTTAACAACCGATAACCCGCTTCACGGTCGAACGCTAAACCCGTGGGACGAAACAGCTTCTCCCGGGGGATCCTCGGGCGGCGCTTCCTCTGCTGCGGCTGCCGGTTTCGGTCCCATTCATCATGGTAATGACATCGGTGGGTCCCTTCGGTGTCCGTCTTTTAACTGTGGGCTGTCGACGGTGAAGCCGACTTTTGGGCGGGTGCCGGCGTATCTGCCGTCGGCACAGGAGGAGCGGGGCCTGCTGGCGCAGCTTATCTCGGTCCAGGGACCCATCTGCCGAGAAGTCAGAGATGTACGCGTGGCACTGAGAGCTATGGCAGGCGGGGATCCCCGAGATCCTTTTTGGATGCCCGTGCCGTTTGAGGGATGGCCGACGGAGGACGGACCCGTCCGGGTGGGTGTCACGACCGAATCATACGGGCATCCGATTCATCCGGATATTGCTGCCTCAATTGATCAGGCGGCCGGTTATCTTTCAGATGCAGGATATGCGGTTGAGTCAGTCGATACGCCCTCTGTCGATGACGCAGCGAGAGACTGGTTTCGGTTTTTAGGCGCAGAGCTCGAGGCATTCCTGATGCCTTTGGCGAGAGCGCACGGAAGCGAAACCATTCAGCAGATCTTCGATTGGTACTTTGAGATGGGTCAGACCGCAAACCCTGTGGAGTATCAGGTCGGCATAAAGGCACGATCCGCAATGACCCGCCGATGGAACGCGTTTTTGGATAAAACGCCGCTCGTCCTTACGCCTTACTTTCTGCAGCCCACTCCAGACTGGGACTGTGATCAACGGAGTCTCGCGGGCACCCGGGCGCTCTTTGATTCAGCGATCTACAGCACGGGCATTAACTGGCTTAGTTTGCCTGCGGGCGTGACGCCCATCGGCATGGTGGCCGAGCGTCCTGCGGGTGTGCAGATTATCGGGCGGCGCTACCGCGAGGATATGATTCTTGACGCGATGGAGGCTATCGAGTCCCGCGTAGGCGTCCTCACCCACAACCTCTGGGCGCGAGAAGACTAGCGAATTTTTTAAGCTTTAACTCGAGCGATCAGGAGGCGGCCTGTTCGAGACGATGGGTTTCGAAGGTTGCCGGAGAGGTAAATTCGATCAGCTCGAGATCATCCGAACAGGCGATCTCGTCGTGCACGATACCGGCCGGTTGCAGACAACTGTCGCCTGCCTGAAACGTAAACTCGCCCTCGCCCTCATAGGTAAAGCGAATCCATCCTTTTAGGATGTAGATCATCTGAAAGTTCAGATCATGCACGTGAGGTCCTGTATGCGGGAACTCGGTGACGGGCTGCTTTACTCGGATGACATGGGCGTTGTACTCGCCGTTGGTGGCGGCGCTGATCCCGAGATCCCGATACTCAAAGAACTTTCGAAGGCCTTGGGTCCATTTGGCGTCCTCAGCTCGGGATGCGCAGAATTTCTGTGATGTTTTCATGGTTTTCCTCTAAAAAGGTGCTGCCGAACAGCATACCTACAAAGACCATCTTGGTCGAATCGAACGGTAAAGGCACCCATCAAGGGTGGGGTTTTCGCAGCCCTTGAAACGCCGCAAGATGCCCGCATTTAGCAGATATGGAAAAAAGCGTAGAACCAAGGTCTGAAAGTCAGATGCCCGTGCCCGTCGTACAGTCCATGCTGGTCCGCGACGCGGTAATGACCGCGTATTCGCTGACGGGAAGTCTTTCCGCAGCGACGGCGCTGTGCTCAAGCCTGGTCGACGAGGACTTGCCGGAAAGCCATCAGGCCGCTGGCGTACTCGCGCGATTGCATCAGATCGCCATGACCCGGCCGAAGCATTAAGCGCTATCGGATCATATAAACCTTTTTGACCGTCTTGATAACGCGGCAGCGGCCCGTCCAGCCGGCTGGAAAGAATGCAATGGTATCTGGCCCGATTTCGGTGACCTCGCCGGTCTGCGCCTCGTAAACTGCTTCTCCCTCAAGGAAGTGGCAGAACTCGTCACGGGTGACCTCACAAGCCCATACGCCCGGCGTGCATTCCCAAAACCCGCACTCCGAAGCTCCGTCCGGCCCCTTATGCAATAGCGCGCCACGCGTTTGCGAGCGGCCCTCAATCATCGTCGCAGGTGACCCCCAATCCACCAGCGTGGTGTGTTCAAGGGGTTTTTGGAGCGTTGCAATGGGTTTCATATCCATAGTTTTTAAAGATGATAATCGCGCACGACGCTGGCTACGCGAATGCGGTAGTCGCGAAACATGCCACGGTCTTTCGATTCGTCCTGCGCTTGCCGGTGTTCGGCGAATTCGCGCCATGCTTTAACCGCGTCGAGATCTCGCCAGGTGGATACCGACACAAAACGTCCTGACTGATTAACGCTTTCGAATCGCTCTACGCTGATGAAGCCGTCAATTTGCTCGACCTCGGAACGCAGTGCCCCGGCAAGTTCAAAATACCGGTCGACATACTCGGGCATAGGCTCGAACTCAAAAACGACAATGACCATAAAACACGCTCGCCGGTTACCCGGTTGTGAGGGAAACGCCTGTGATATCGTGTGAGAATTCTAACCTTACCGGATTACACGTATTGGTTCGGCGTCCCCGCAGCACTAACGTTCTAAGACCTGTTTATCGCCTGGGGTGGCTGGTGATCTGGAGTAGCTGGCTGGCAACGGTGATCTTTGGTGTGCCGGCGTGGATGCCGCACGATGACGTTGTCGGCTGGGCTTTTGTATCGATGGGGTTGACCCTCATGGCGTATGCCCTGCACAGGTATTGGGATTGGCTGGTTGTTGGACGGCCGTTAACCTTTAGGAGATAACGATTGAGCAAGCTGCCGATTTTTCATAATTTCGACAAGGCACCCACGCACGTGGCCCCATTCAGCCACGCTGCCGAGTCAAACGGTTGGATCCAACTCACGGGACAGATGCCGACCGATCCGGATGATGATTCAGCGCCGCTTCCGGCGGGTATCGTGGCGCAGACACGTCGCGTGATGGATAACCTCATTATTGTGTTGACGGAAATGGGGCTTGGCCTCGAGAACGTATTTTCCTGCCGCGTGTATCTGACGCATTTTGAGCGGGATTACGAGCAAATGAACCGGACCTATCGGGAGTATTTCGCGCCGGGTCGTTTGCCGGCGAGAACCTGCATCGGTGTGACCGGGCTCGCTCGAGGCGCGTTGGTTGAGATTGATATGGTGGCAATTCGAGACTGACAAAGACCATGTCGCGCCGCTCGGTTTTTCCTCATGTCTGGCGTGGGCTGCTGAGTTGGACGCTTGCGGTCAGTATGATCTCGAGCGGGGTTCTTTCAACGGCAGGGGCGAGCTCATCCGCAACCGATCGCGACCGAGCCCGGCAATTGGTGGCATGGGCTTGTCAGGATCTTGATGAGATCCCGTTCGATGAAAAATTAGCCGATGCTGCCAGCGATCCTCGTCAGATGCTATCGCGCGGGGAGATGATCTTTGGTTGGCGGCAGCGCTTCAACTTCCAAGATGGTGATACGGCGTCCGTCGAGCGCATCGCGCCTCAAGGACAACTGCGACGCATCAGCGTCGAGTTTTCTGATGCGAAGGCGCGACCAAAGCTACTGATCCTGGCTGATGGCGCCTGTGATATTCGCCAGGTGCGCGGTATTCGATACGACGGGTCCCAGGCATCGGCCCTGCAAATATTCGATCCGAAGTGGAATCTCGTCGAGCCGGAGATTCCCATGAATCCAGAACCGCCAAAGGGAATCGATCCGGTTGGTGTAGCCGTTGCCGTGATTGACTCCGGCGTAAATTATCTTTTGCCGCCAATCGCTGAAAAGCTCGCCCGCGATAACGATGGGCGCCTCGTGGGCTTTGATTTTTGGGATATGGACGAACGGCCGTTTGATTCTCATCCCAGCCGGTCGATATTTTTTCCGCAGCGTCACGGCACGCGGGTAGCCGGGATTATCGCGCGGGAAGCGCATCAGATTCGTCTGATACCTTACCGCTATCCGCGCCCGAATATGGAACGTATGAGTGATCTGGTAACGGCAGCGGCAGAGTCCGGCGCTCAGATCATCAATATGTCTTTGGGCAGTTCTGATGAGCGCGATTGGATGGCCTTTGAGGAGGCAGCACTTAAACATCCGGAACTTCTGTTTATTGTGTCTGCCGGTAACGACGGGCGTGACATCGATCAGGAGCCGGTTTTCCCGGCAGTTCTGCCGCTTGAGAATATGATCGTGGTGACCTCTGTAGCGCCTGATGGGTTCCCCGCGCAGGGTTCAAATTGGGGGCAGGAAAGCGTTGATCTGCTGGTTCCCGGAGAACACATCGCCACGGTCGATTTCTATGGCAAGCCGAGAGATGTCTCGGGATCCAGTTATGCGGTAGCGCGAATCACTGCACTGGCCGCCCGCATTCTCGCAGAACAGCCCGGTTTGGATGCAAAGGCTCTGCGGGAGCAGATTTTTGCCCTGGCAGATCCTGAACCCGGAAATTTTGTAAAAGTCGGTTGGATACGCGAACCTTCCGATCTTGCGCGAGCCGCAGACGTGCAATCAATTCAGATTGCGGCTGAGTCATTCAGCAGTGGCCCGGTCGACCAGGAACTTCGTTTTCGCCTGACGCTGGTGATGATTGAGGAGACGGGCTGGACCACGGCCCGGGTCGAGGCGCTTTGAGTGAGGCGGCAAAGATCATCGGGCAGTGCGGATTGCTCTGCAGGTCAGCGACTTTCTTCGCTTGAGCGCCAACGAAACTCTGCGTGACTTTTCGCGCCTAATGCTGTTCGTCTCGCCGAGGCCGTGTCGGATCGTGGAGCGCGAGTATTTTTGTGAAAGACACCCTGGATCGACCGGCATTCGACGCCGTGACTTTTGGCACATCAAACAGTCGTGCCAATCCGGTGTTGCGTTTTACCGTATGGCTAACGGAGATGAGCGCAGACCCGCACATTGCGCTTGCTCATGAACTGGTCCATGTACTTTTGGACGATGGGACCCATGTTTTTAGTCCGGATAATCTGATGAGAGCGGATACATCTGGTGATAACACGACGCTGACGCCCGAGCAGTGCCTTCTTATGCGCAAGCGCGCCCGGGACAATGAGCTAGTTAAATAAGGCTCTCACGTCACATGTATGTCCGCGTGATATTTTGATGTCGATCAACTGACACTCATCATAAACTGTTAAGGTTTGAGCGCTATCGTTACTCTTGTGATGAACGTCGTCCGATCAAAACAGCGTTTACGCCATAAAAACCGACAGAAGGGCACCCTTGTCTGGGATTTAGGCGTACGCGTTTTTCATTGGGTACTCGTTGTACTTCTCATGGCGCTTTGGGCGACGGCGGAATCGGAAGGCGACTGGATGGGCGTACATCGCTGGTTGGGCACAGCGGTACTTGCGCTGGTCTTGGCGCGCCTAATTTGGGGATTTATCGGTAGCGAAACGGCGCGCTTTGCAAAGTTCCTGAAAGGTCCCCGCGCGGTGATCGGGTATTTCCGTCAGTGGCGCGGGCAAGGGGATGAATCCTTGCACGCAGGTCACAACCCGGCCGGCGGCTGGTCGGTGGTCCTTCTGTTGGCCTTACTTCTGCTTCAGGCTGTTACGGGCCTTTTTTCAAACGATGACATTTTTTTTGAGGGCCCATTAAGCTCGCTTGTCAGTAAAGCGCTGAGCGACCGCTTGACGGGGATCCACCATCTGCTGTTCAACGCTCTATTGGCAGCGGTCGTTCTTCATGTTGTGGCGGTGGCCGCTTACTGGATTTTTAAGAGAAATAACCTGATTCTCCCAATGATCCTTGGTCGCAAGCGATTACCGGCCGAGATGGCGGCGCCTCAACTTCGGTCGCCGTGGTTGGCGTTGGTTATCTTGGTTGTGGTGGGGACTCTTTTGGTGTGGGGCATCGGCACCTGATCGCGTCACAAAAAGGGCTGCGAGGTACTGAGCTTTAGAAAACCCACATCCGGGAGATCAGTCGGAGGGGCGTCCTCCGCCTCCCCCGCCGGCAAAGGCCCAGTCAGCCGGGTGTGGCACGTCATTGCAGTACACCGCGTCATTCGATGACGGCGGTGAATGGTGCACACACCCGATGAGTGAAGAGTAGGCGATAAATACAAGGAGCCGCGCGATCGATTTGCCGCTCGGCGTACGGCTTACATCTTCTCGCGGTATTTCTTATGACAGCTTTTGCAGGTGCCGGCAGTTTTGATGAACTGATCCTTGATTGCGTCTTTATCTCCACCCGAGGCGGTTTGTGCAAGAGCTGCTGATTCCGTCACAAGCGCCTGCATTTTTTCTGAGAAATCGTCCCAGTTTTCCCAGATCTCGCTCTTCGCATGGGTGTCCCCCATGTCGCTGTCGGCAATAAATCCGTTGATAGGCAGGGGGGCAAGAGCCGCTACCGCCGAAGCATGTTTCTGAAATAGCGCAAGATCCCACTCCGATTTGCCCTGAACCATTGCGCCCATGGGTTTGAAATGCCACGCCATCATTCGAAAACCCGATTGGCGGTAACTAATGGCCTTCTCAATCGAATCGCCCTGGCTGTGAGCACTGGACTGAAGTCCCACGCCCATCAGAATAGCTGCGATAAAAATGCTTAAATACTTCACGGCTGACTCCTTTCATGTGTGGCCGCTTAGGATTTTACTGTATTGCCAAAATATGCCGATTACATCCATGTTCTTAAGAATGCTTTTCCTGCCGCTCCTCGTGGTTGCCCCCCTTGCGAAGGCGGCACCCGAGTGCACCGCACCCCCACAGTTACAAGATAATGAGGCGACCCACTTTTGTATGATCGATGCCTTTCGCGTGGCCTGCCTGACGCGCAAGGGCTATGACGTGGAAAGTGCAAATTGGAGTGTTCCGTTGTCAGCCTATGACGAGTGCACCATTCGGGGGTGCGAGCAACTGATGGACGAGGTTGGCGATCTCTCAGAAACGTTGTTTCGGATGGCCTGCGATGTGGCCAAGGTGGATCGAAGCGGCTAATTTATGTCCTGAGATACGAGGCGCCATTGACATCAATGATGGCTCCCGTCGAAAACTCAGCGCCCGTTGATGCGAGGAACAGAACGGCGTGGGCGACTTCCTCGGGACGTGCAACCCGACCCAGAGGGCTTTGGTTCCGCACGCTATCGCCGTCCGGGCCATTGAGAACCGTACTCGCCATATCCGTTTCCACAAAGCCGGGTGCGACGGCACCTACGAAGATGCCAAGCGGTGCGACCCGCTGGGCGAGCGACTGCGTCATAGCGTGTAAGGCGGCTTTGCTTGCGCCGTAAGCGGGGCAGCGCGGCTCGCCTCGAAACGCGCCGCGGGATCCCACGTTCACGATTCGCCCTCCGCCGTTCTCTTTCATATGGTTTACCGCAAGCCAAGCCAGGTTTGCCGGCCCCATCAGGTTGACGGCCAGGGTGCGGGACCACGCCTTTTGCCAGTCCTCGTATGTGACGCTTTCAATCGGATGGGCTTCAAATATGCCGGCGTTATTCACAAGAATGTCCAGGCCGCCAAGTTCTCCGACACAACTCTCGATCAACTGTTCGGCGACGCGGGGTTCCGCGAGATCGCCACTGCACAATGCATGCCCCTCTCCATGCAGGTCGGAGAGCGTTCGCTGGGCCGCGGTTTGGTCAACCCGATAGTGAACCAACACCCGCGCGCCTGAAGCGGCAAATTGGATGGCGATCGCGCGCCCGATGCCGCGCGAGGCCCCGGTCACCAGGACCCGTTTTCCTGAAAAATCCATAGCGTCAGATTAGCCGAAATGATTCCATGAGAGAAGCCGCAAAAAACAATAAATATATGATTTATTGAAGTAAAAAATATTCAGGCTATCCCCTATGGGAGTGATTTACCTACTCCATTAGCCGTGTAGAGTGAGAAGTGTATAAGAATATAATGAAATTACAAATTTAAACGGGACCCGGGTCTCGCGGCCGCGTCCCAACACGAGGAAAACTAAGATGAAAACACTGAGAGGAATCACTGCCGCGGCGGCCCTGCTGCTGGCTGGCGTTGTCCAAGCTGACTATGCGGTTAGCCCGGAAAGTCCGGATGCCAATATCGATCTGATGGCACCCAGCACCTGGTTCGACAGTATGCCAGCGGCCGGTATGACGATGCCGTTCAACCCGATGCACCCAGCGGGCTGGGCTGTCATCATGAACCCGCGCACCCATACTGATTTTCATATGGCATTTACGAATCCCGCCACCTATGCCCAGTTCATGACGCCGCAGTTCTATATGCAGTTCATGAACCCCAAGAATCTGATGGCGTGGTTCAACCCGGCAAATTACGCCACCTTCCTTGACGTGAACACCTATGCATATTGGATGACGCCGCATGCCTATATTCACGCGATGAATCCGGCAAACTACATGCAGGCTTTCAATTTCGCCAACTACGCGCCGTTTCTCTCTCCTGAGACCTTCGCGAACTGGTTGACCCCAAGCGCATACAGCCTGACCGGTGAGCCCACCGGTATTGTGAAAGGCGGCGCGGGTGTGGATTATGTGGAAGTGCTTCTTGGGGATTCGACTGCCCCGGCAAAGACACCGACTGAATAGCCCTTAGGCGATTCAGTCTTCCTTAAAAAACGGCCGCTTCAGCGGCCGTTTTTTATTGCCGACTGGAGTCCTTGGCCGGGTTGCGACCGGTCCGTCGCACGTTCAGCCAACCAGCAGTGACGATGGCGATCACACCGGCGACGGCGACCGGATTGAGTGTGTCGCCCCAAAAAAGATAGCCGAGGATGATCGCGACCGGAATTGCGCTGAAGAAAAATGGCGCAATAAACGACATCTCGCCAAGGCGCACGGCGGTTACCATCAGCGGAAAAGCCGCGCTCACCAGCAGAGCGGAAATGAGGATTCCGCCCGTCAGCTCCCAGCCCACGGGTTGCCAATCAAAACTGCCTCCTATCCCGGATCCCACGGCGACAACAAAAACCGTAAGAAATGAAACCTGCAGCGGATGGGCGGATGTGTCGATGAATCGCGTCGTAAGCTCGCGCGAAGCGCTGGCGAAAGCAGTAGCAATCGGCAACAGAAGCACCAACGACCATTCTGCGCCCCAGGGCTGCGTTACACACAACACGCCGGCAAACCCAAGAAGTACCGAAACCCACCGCGATAGCGAGTTCACCTCGCGCAAAATGACGATGCCCAGAAGCGTCACGAGAATCGGCGAGGTCCATGCAAGCGCCGCTGCCGTGGGAAGCGCAATGAACTGCAGCCCGAAAAGCCAAAAGCCCGTGGACATGAATTCACAACCGCCGCGCACCAGTAACCAGGGTTGACGCAGACTCGGCCGCGGAATCGGCTTACCCTGAAGCAGAAGGGCTGTGCCGAGAATCAAGAGGATGACAAGCGCCCGCAGGAAAATGAACTGCAGCGGGGGGATGTTGTCGAGCAGGCCCTTGACCAGTGCGTCGCTGGTGGTAATCGCCGTCATCGCGAGGACAACTGCCCCGGCGGCTCGAAGATTATTGGGAGACGGTCTATCCATGAGGTCCGCGTACTCTAAGGGCAAAGCCGGCAAAAAGGATGCTTACCGGAGACGTTCTGCGCCTCCATGGCGTCTTGATGCGCCCCCCGTACAATGAGATTAATGTTTCAAAGCAGGAGGAAGTCATGAGTGATGAGACCGCCGTGGGGGGAATTAAGCGACGAAGAGCTCGATCTCCAATTGCGGGAGATCGCTGATCGCTTTATTGATCTCGCGAACGAGCAAGCCCAACGGTTCCATAAGGAAAACGTGAGCGAGGCCATGATGTTTGCGGCGTCCGGTTTAATGCCTTCGTCGTCGCGACACATGCCGATGACGTGCTGGCCTATGATGAAGAACGTGATCAGGCGCTGGAGTACTTCACCGGGCAGTACCGAAATATGCTGGTAAGCAATCTTGATGACTATCGCGGCAGTTTTGAGGATCTGAAATATTCGCACTTGATGACGCGGCGGCCCAACTAAGGCTGAATACGTCGCGACGCGAGTTACGCAGGGTCAAGAGGAAAAAATGAGATCAATATCAAAAATCGTGATCAGAATCCGCCGGTGGGGTCTAGCGCTCTGTGCGGGTGCATGATGATGCCGCTGGTGGCAGCGGGCCAACAGTCTTACCCGGGAACGGATGCCGATGCGATGGAGGCCGTGATCTCGCGCCAGCTCACCGCGTTTGCTCGGGGTGATTCCGGTACGGCGTATGCCCAGGCGTCGCCGCTGATTCAGGCCATGTTCCCGAATCGTGAAATATTTATGGCGATGGTTCGGGACGGGTACAGCGCTTTGATCCGCCCATCCAAGGTCGACTTTCTCGGCGTGAAGCAAACCGCAGACGGGCCGGTGGTCGGTGTCAAAGTGTTTGCGCGTGACGGCAGCCTTTGGCTGGCCGCGTATCAGATGGTTCGCGAAGAAGGAGAGCAATGGCGGATTAACGGCTGTCGACTGACCCGTTACGCCGGTGAGCCGACCTAGGCTAGTTGTTTTCTTGGCGCGTGCTCACGCTCAGCGGAGCGTTTGGGCCATTATCGGAAACTGAAAAGACGATCGGCTGACAGCATACCTCGCAGTCTTCGACGTACTCGGCCAGCTCAACACTTGGATCAACGAGCGCGGTAAAGACCTCGCCGCAGTAAGGGCACTCGATCAGATGTTCCTCAAGATTCATAGTTGCGCTATTCTGCCACGTCGGGTGGAACGGTTAGGTAAGCCCACGGATTCCCAAAGCGAGAGAAAGTGATGATCGATTACAAGCAAATGACCTGCGAGGCGTGTCGTGTTGGCGCGCCTCCGGCAACGGATAAAGAACTGGATGAATTTTTAGCGGATCGACCGGATTGGATGCGCGTGGTGATTGATGAGGAGCCTCGTCTGCGAAGGGTCTACGCCTTCAAGAATTTCGCAGGCGCTCTGGCATTTACCAACACCGTAGGCGATATCGCGGAATCCGAAGGTCATCATCCGGCCCTGACGACGGAGTGGGGTCGGGTAACGGTCGACTGGTGGACGCATAAGATTCACGATATTCATCGAAACGACCTCATTATGGCCGCGCGCAGTGATGCGTTATATGACGGGATAGCGTAGGCGGAACATCCGGATTGGACCGCACCGAACGTTTTTATACGATTGACCGCATGATGCGGGCCCGTCAGGGCATACCACGCTTCGCGAGATGATGGATGTCATGGAGATCTCGCGAGCGACTATCCGGCGTGACCTCGAGTACATGCGCGATCGTCTGGCGGCGCCTATTGTTTGGGATTCCGAAGACCGTCGCTACCGTTACGACGAGCAGGAAGAGGACGGCGACCGGTACGCGTTACCGGGCCTGTGGTTTAACGCGTCGGAGGTGCATGCGCTTCTGACCATGGAGCACCTGCTATCCAGCCTGCAGCCCGGCCTTCTCGAGCCGCACATCGGTCCCCTGCGTGATCGCATTCGTCGGTTGCTCGATAGCGGTGACCACCCGTAGACGAGATCGCGCGGCGAATTCGCGTGCTGCATATGGCCTCGCGCCGAGCGGACAGTGAGGTTTTCGGCGCAATCGCTCACGCCTTGCTGAAGCGCTATCGACTGATCATTCAACACCTGAACCGCCGTACGGGCGAGGTCACTGAGCGAACGGTTTCGCCACAGCGGCTAGCCCACTATCGCGATAACTGGTACCTCGATGCCTGGTGTCATCTGCGGGGCGGCTTACGCAGTTTTGCGGTGGATGCGATTGCCTCGGCGCAGGTCGAGGAGACCGAGGCCGCCAAGAATGTTTCTGCAGCGGAACTCGAAAGGTTCTGGGTACCGGCTATGGAATTTTTGCTGGCGAGAAGACCCGTGAGGCTGTCCTGCGATTTTCGCCGGAAGCGGCCCGCTGGGTGTCTCGAGAGAAATGGCATTCTCAGCAGCGAGGCCATTGGGAAGATGACGGGAGCTACACGCTGACGTTACCTTATGCGCAGGAGACTGAACTCGTCATGGATATCATGCGCCATGGCAGCGATGTGGAGGTGATGGCGCCAACGAGTTTGCGCGATGCTGTGAGGGCGCGTCTCCTGGCAGCGGCCAACCGCTACGGCGACTGATGTCGTCTTTTTTAGCCTCCTTAGCCGGCGGCCGCTCTCTGGAAACGTCCGCGGTATCGCATGGATGCTCGTAACGGGCATGCTGTTTGTGGCCGTGACGGTTACGGTGCGCTACCTCGGAACCACCATGAATCCGATCCAGGCCGCGTTTATCCGATACTGCTTCGGCTTGGTCATCATCCTGCCGCTGTTATCGCGAGCGGGACTCCTCGGCCTGACCTGGCGGCGTGTGGGTTTTCATGGACTGCGTGGCTTGATTCATGGCGGTGGCGTGATGCTCTGGTTTCTGGCGATGAGCCGCATTCCCATTGCCGAAGTCACGGCGCTAGGTTTCACCACGCCGATCTTTGCGACACTGGGCGCCGCCTTGTTTCTCAATGAACGGTTTCGCAGTTATCGACTGGTGGTCATTCTGGTTGGTTTTTAGGGGCGCTATTGATTCTTCGCCCCGGGTTTCGTGTGATCGACATTGGTGCCTTCGCGCAATTGGCTGCTGCGCCCTGTTCGCCTGTTCTTATCTCATGGTGAAGTCAGCGACCCATAAGGAGTCAAGCGCGATGATTGTGGTGCTGCTGTCGATTTTCTGCACGCTCACGCTCGCCGCTCCCGCTTTGTGGGTGGCGACCTCCAACACTGCACGAGCTGATGCTGCTTGCAACGACGGCCATGCTGGCAACCGCAGGACACTATTGCATGACGCGGGCACTGGCAGCGGCAGAGGTTTCCGCCGTACAACCGTTCACATTTCTACAGCTGGTGTGGGCAACGTTATTTGGACTGATTTTGTTTGATGAGCATCCGGATTTCTGGATCTGGATCGGCGGCGCCGTGATCGTCGGAGCCGCCACGTGGATGGCGCAAAAGAGGTTCGAGCCCTGCGCTCGGAGGCCCGCAGCCCGTAGATTTTTGCCGTTTCACGGGCAATTCCTGGGATCATTCGGTGAGCCATTGGCTTGCGCATAATGGTCTCTAGCACCCATCACTCGCCCGCACCCGATGCTCTCCCCTTTATCACGCCAATCGACTTGAAGATCTTGCGGATCAGCTGGCTCAAAACCTAAAGCATCCTTCAGGGTCGATCCTCGCCCCAGAAATCGTCGCGGTACCGGGTTCCGCACTCAGCGAGTGGTTAACCCTTCATCTGGCTCGATCATTTGGGATCTGCGCGAATACCGAATGGCTACTGCCCGCTCGGCTGCTCTGGAAGATTTTTAGGGCAGCATTGCCTGACGTACCCGAGACCAACGCCTTCTCTTCTGACGTGCTGGCCTGGCGCGTCATGAAGGAGTTGCAGGACCCGATCTTCATTGATCGCTTTGACCCTCTCCGGCGATATCTCGAATCGGCAGATGCGCTAAGGACCTGGCAGTTGTCGCGCCAGATGGGAAAACTCTTCGAGCAGTACCTCATCTTTAGGCCCGATTGGATTTTTTTCCTGGGAAGCAAAAATGTCTCGGGACTGGCAGGGTGCGTTGTGGCATCGACTCATAAAAGCGGGAGATTCTCGTCACTGGTTGCGACTGCGCGAGCAGTTGTTCAAGACATTGGCGCGGGAGCCCTCGGCGGCAGCAAAGCTTCCCGGCCGCGTGTCGCTATTCGCTCTGCCCGGACTGTCGCCAGCGTTTCTGGAGTGGGTGGCCCGCTTGGCAGACCACACCGAAGTCCATGTTTATCACCTTAACTTCAGCGAAGGCTTTTGGGCCGATATCGTGAGTGATCGAGAACGAGCACGGCTCTTGGTATCCGAAGGCGAAGCGCTTGAACCGTTTCTCGAGACCGGTAACCGTCTGCTTGCTGCCATGGGCTATGTGGGCCGGCAACACCTCTCACAACTCATGACGCTTAACGCGGTAGAGCATGAGCGTTACGTTGTGCCAGAGCGAAAGACGATGCTCGGTGTGTTACAGGCAGATATCGTTGAGCTTAGGAGGAGTCTCAGAGCCCAATACCCGCAAACGGACTTAGCGATCGCTCCGTAGCCGTACACGTTTGCCATGGACCGATGCGTGAGATTGAAGTGCTTCATGACCAACTGTTGGATGCCTTCGAGCAGGATCCTGATCTGCATCCAGACGACGTTCGGGTACTGATACCCAATCCCGCGGACTATGCCTCGGCAATCGCCGCGATCTTCGGCTCGGCGAGCGGAAACCGATTTATACCTTGGAGTCTGGCAGAGAGTAGCGTGGTGCGGGAGAACGCTCTCATGCGAGCCCTCGATGCGTTAATGATTTTGCCCCAGACCCGCCTTGATGCGCGCCGCGTTCATGCGCTTCTGGATTTTCCGTTCGTTCGTTCCCGATTTGGGCTGGACGATACCGATGTGGATCAGATTGAAAGATGGATACGTGAACTGGGTATCGTCTGGGGCGCCGATGCCGAGTCGCTTGCTGCGCTGGGTGTCGTCCTTGATCCCACGCACACCTGGCGAGGCGGCACGGATCGCATGCTGCTCGGTTTTGGCGTGGGCGATAGCGGCGCAATTGTTGGCGATTTGCTCCCGAGCGCTCCGGGTGATTCATCGCTCGCGGAGATGTTGGGACGTTGGCGTACCTTTCTTGAAGACTTAATTTCCCTTCAGTCCCGAATGGACTCCCCTCGAACGCTGTCAGGATGGATTTCATTTCTTAACGAGGTGGTTGATGAGTTCTTTTTGTTCAAATCTCAGGAGAGTGATGCGTTGGTGCGTTTTCGCCAGACGCTGGCTTCGTTAGGGCGAGATGCAAAGGCCGCTCACTTCGAGGGGGTCGTCCCGCTGAAGGTGATCAAAGATGCTTTGGGCAAGAAAACAGCTGATACTGTCGGGGGCCGTTTCGTAGGTGGCAGCGTTACCTTTTCAAGGCTTTCCTCCGGTCGTTGTCTCCCCGCGAAACTCGTCTGTCTGATTGGGATGAACGCCAGCGACTTCCCCGGGCGCGAGAACCATCACGGCCTCGATCAGATGGCGGCTCAGCCGCGACCCGGGGATCGCAGTCGGCGCGACGACGATCGCTTCACGTTCCTCGAGGCCGTCATGTCTGCGCGTGAGCGTCTTTATGTGAGCTATTCGGGTGCCAATGTGCGGGACGATCTCCTTGAACCACCGTCCAATGTGGTCGAGGAGTTGCTCAAGGCCGTGCGCGCGCGGGAGCCGGAGGCGGAAACGGATAAAAGAATAACGCGTCATCCGTTGCAGGCGTTCAGCAGACGTTATTTTGCAAAGGATTCCGGTTTATTCAGTTATGCCGGCGAGATGGTGCCTCATGCTTCGAACGCGCGTCACGCGCCCGCTCCGGTATTTATGAAAACGCTTTCTCCGCTCGAGCCGGGCGAGCTGCCTATCGACAAACTCGTTGATTTTTTTGCCAATCCGGCTCGCGCGCTCCTAAGAGATCGATTGGGCGTTCGATTGGAGGCGCGCGCTGGATTTTTGCCCGTGCGCGAACCTATGCAAATGGGTTACCGCGCGAAGCGGATCTTGTTCCGTCGCGCCGTCGCGGCCCAGCTGGAAGGATCCGAAAAATCGATGTTTTTCGAATATGCAGGGCATAGCGGACTGATGCCCTCTGGAGGGGCAGGTGAATCAGCAGCCGAGGCGATCTGGATAAGTGCCGGGTTCGTCTGTCTCAAGCTGAAGTCGCTCTTCAAAGGCAGTCGCGCTGAGACTCTGTCTTTGCGAAGCCCCATTGGGGGCTGGCAACTATCGGGAGAGATCGACAGTGTTTTTGGGGATCAGCAGGTACTGTGGGCAGCGGATCGAATCAGCGTTTGGACCAAGCTGGAGGCCTGGTGCCGGCACCTGTTATTGAATGCCGGCGTCGATCGGCCACCTTCATCAACGATTGTGTTGAGTCCGTATGAGGTGATGACCTTTTCACCAAAGGTCGATGCCTCTACTGAACTCAGCCGCCTTGTTGATCTGTATGCGAGTGGGATGACCCGGCCGCTCGCCTTTTTCCGCGCAGCGCATTCACGTGGGCTGAGAAAGGGGAGCTTAAAGCCGCTTACGGGGAATGGCTGGGCTCGGAATTTTCCTCCTCTTCTGGGGAGGCCACTGATCCGTACTTCGAGCTCGCTTTTCGCCACGAGCTTGAAACTGCCCTGGATGGCGAATTCAAATCCGTGGCAAACCACGTGATCGACCCTTTGCTTGAGGCGCTCGTCTCAGGATCATGAGCGCGATGCATTCACTTGATCCCTTTAACGTTCCGCTTGAGGGCAGTCGCCTGATTGAAGCAGCAGCGGGCACGGGCAAGACCTGGACCATTGCGGCGCTTTATCTTCGGCTCATTATTGAGACCGATGTGTCGGTGCCGAATGTATTGGTCGTCACCTACACCCGTGCTGCGACGGGTGAACTCAAGCAACGCCTGCGCGATGCGCTCGAGGGCGCGATCACGGCCTTCGAACAGGGAACCGCAAACGATCATCCGCTGTTTTCCCCACTTTTGGCCGCCAGTGATAACCCTAAAGTCGCCCTTCGCAATTGCAGCGGGCGCTTGCACATTTTGATCAAGCGGCCGTATTTACGATTCATGGATTCTGTGAGCGCATCCTGAGCGACTATGCGTTTCAGACCGGGGCGCTTTCGAGACGGAACTGATCTCGGACGAGCAGAGCGTTTTGTCCGAGGTGGTCGACGATATCTGGCGGCAGACCATTTATCCGTCGGACAGATCCTGGTCGAGTTGGCTTGCTGGCTATAAGGGCCTCAAGAGTGCCGATGATCTGTGCCGGATGTTAAGGCCTTTACTGGGTAAGCCTTTTCTCAAAATCTGCGGTGACTCCGAAGCGAGGGCATCAATCCCATCCGATACCGCTCTGCAAAATGCCTTTGAACAACTGCGGGAGGAATGGCGGTCCTCTCACGCGACGGTGTCCGATTTGCTTATGAGCCCGGATGCGTCACTGAATCGCAATCGATACCGCCCGTCCAGTGTGCAAGGCTGGTTAACGACGTTGGATAGTCTCTTTGCTACACACGCCCGAGTTTTTGGAGATTAAGGGGCTCGATTATCTTGAGAAGCTTACAACCCGCTTCTTGTCGTCGTCTGCTGCGGTGCGAAAGGGGCGAGCCCCAGCGCACGCCTTCTTTGATCGGATGGAGGTTTTCTGGATGCAGTTGAAGCCTATAGACAGGCCGCGAGCGAGCATTTTGTTTCCTGGGTAGCCGCTCTGAGACAGCAGGCGAGACAGTGCGCTGGTGCAGAGGAAACGAACGCTTGGGCTGCAGAGCTTTGACGATCTTCTTTTGGAGCTTGATGGGGCATTAGCTCAGGACACAGATCAAAGTTTACGAAACCAACTGCGCGCGGGTTTTCAGGCCGTATTGCTGGATGAGTTTCAGGATACCGATCCGATTCAATACGACATTTTTCGTATCGTGTACGGTGATGGGTCGCTTCCTGTCTTTATGGTGGGAGATCCTAAACAGGCAATTTATTCGTTTCGGGGCGCAGATCTCTTTGCGTACCTTAAGGCGCGTGGTCATGCGCGGGAGCGTCATTCGCTTCGAGCAAACTACCGCGCTCATGCCGGGTTGGTTGCGGCGGTCAATGCGGTGTTTTCCTTTATCGATCGATCGGCAAGTTTTGTTTTCGACGAGATCGCCTTTGAAGACGCTGTTGCTGCATCGAGTGCCCCGACGCTCTCGGGCGACGAACGAGATGCCGCATTGGTCCTCTGGCATATCCAGAGGGCCGATTCGTCCAAGTACCTGCCGAAAGGGGATACGCGCGAAGCCGTTGGCCTCGCGGTAGCAGGAGAAATCAGTGAACTCCTGAACGGCGACAAAAAGCTCGGAGATCAGGCGCTTAGACCTCAGCACATTGCCGTGCTTGTGCGAAGCCATGTCGAGGGTCAGGTGATTCAGCGGGCGCTGCAGCGGGCAAATATTCCTTGTGTTCGCCAGGGCCAGCAGAGTGTTTACCAGACCCATGAAGCAAGCGAGTTAGAGCGCGTACTGCAGGCCGTGGCGTCTCCGCGCAGGGAAGCGCTGGTTCGGGCGGCCCTGCTCACGGACCTCATGGGATACGACGTTGATGCCCTGCAACTTCTAGAAGCGGAACCATCTCGTTGGGATCAAATCGTTACTCGTTTTTATGAGTGGCACGAGCTCTGGCGCGAAAGCGGCTTCATGAAAATGTTTCGAACAATGGTTGCGTCGGAGGAATTATTTTTCCGACTGAATCGTTTCGAGGATAGTGATCGGCGCCTGACTAATCTCATTCATTTATCAGAACGCATCGAGGTCGCAGCCGAGCAACACCGCGAGATGGCGACCCTGCTCAATTGGCTTGCCAGCGTCCGAATGCAACCGCCGCATGGAGAAGAAGAGAGTCTATTGCGTCTTGACAGTGACGACGATCGTGTTCGGATCGTGACCATTCACGCGAGTAAGGGTCTGCAGTATCCGGTTGTGTTTTTGCCATTTGCCTGGGATAGCGGCAATCAGAGCGAAAAGGATTCCTCTGTTTTCTTTCACGACCCGACTGACAATAATCACGCAAGCGTGGATCTTGGCACGAGCGCGTTTGATACCCATAAGGATCGCGCTGCACTGGAGCAGCTCGCCGAGAACGTGCGACTGCTGTATGTGGGATTAACCCGTGCCGAGAGTCGGTGCTACATGGCGTGGGGAGGCATTACCGGTGCATCGCGGTCAGCACTCGCCTGGCTGCTCCACCGCGAGAGCGGCGATCTTTCCACCGATCCATTGGCAAACCTCGAGAGTCATTTCGCAACCGTATCGGATGAAGCGCTTCGAGCAACGCTGGATGATCTCTCGTCGAGGTCATCCGGTGAGATCGCGGTTTGTTCTTTGCCACGTAATCCGCCACCCAGTCAAAACCGATCGACTCCTGCGCGGTCGGCTCTCGCAGCGCGTGATGCGAAAAGAGCGATCAACCGAAGTTGGCAACTGAGCAGTTTTAGCGCGCTTTCAACCGGGCATGATTCCCCATTGCCGGATCATGATCGAGCGCAGGTGGTTTTGACAGAGTCGAATCAAAATGATTTTTTCGGATTTCCGCGTGGTGCCCGAGCGGGTACCTGTCTGCATCGCATCTTTGAGCTCATCGACTTTTCTCCTCAGGCACGCGATGCCCGAGAAGTAATCGTCAGCGAGGTGCTAACGGAATTCGGCTTTGAGGGGCGATGGGCTGTCGTTGTGATGCAGATGTTAGATGCCGTTCTCGGTGCGCCTTTAGGGACCGAAGCCATTCAGCTTGACGTCGTCGAGCGCAGGCATCGTGTGGATGAGATGGCATTTTGTTTTCCCACGGAAGCGTTTGATCGTTCGCAATGGACGGGCGTATTGGCACGCCATATGGAAACGTCTCACCCCGTCCTTAAAATGGCATTACAGGACGATTTCTTTGCGGCCGGGCGAGGATTCATGCAGGGATTCATCGATCTGGTATTCGAGGCAGACGGCCGCTTTTATCTTGTCGACTACAAGTCAAATTTTCTCGGCCGCAATTTTTCGGACTATGCGCCACCTCGCCTCGATGAGGCAATGTATCGCTCACAATATTCGCTGCAATATCTGATTTATACGATGGCACTCAGTCGGTGGTTGGCGAATCGTGTACCCGGTTATGACTACGATACTCATTTTGGCGGTGTCTTTTACCTTTTTCTCCGAGGGATCAACCCGCACATGCCGGGCTCCGGCGTGTTCTTTGATCGTCCTCAAGCCGCGCTGGTGAACGATCTGCTGGAATTGATGGGTGACGCCAATGGGTGATTTTTGGGCATCGATGCGGGCGGCGAAGCAAAGCAGCGCTCTGAGCGATGTGTCTTTTTATTTTGCTGACCTTCTCGCACGTATGGATAAGACGGCATCCGAGCCGGTTTTGTTGGCCGGCGCCCTTGCTGTTGAGCAGGCCCTGTCGGGCGAGATTCGTCTGGATCTCAAGCGTTTTTATGGCCAAGCGGTTTTCGGCGAGCGCGTGGATCTTGTCGCGCCGTCAGAGGAGATCTGGCAACGAGCGCTTAGCGAATCACACCTGGTCGGTGACGGCTCAAAAACGACAATCCTTGTGAGATCCGAAGAAAGTGTTTATCTGTATCGCTACTTTAATCTTGAAAAGCGATTCGCGAGCCTGCTGGCCGACCGCACGCATCGCCAGGCGGGAATCGTAAGTTCAATACCGTCTGACTCCGTGTTGATAGAAGCGTTCGGTGACGACCAAGGCACCCAAGAACAACGTAGCGCAGTTCGAATGGCTTTTGATCATCGGATCTCGATCATCAGTGGAGGTCCGGGCACCGGGAAAACCGCAACGGTGAGGCGGCTTTTGCCGCTCATGTGGCAGTATGCGGGTGTATCACCAGAGCGCACCCTGCTTTGTGCGCCAACCGGCAAGGCGGCTGCCCGGCTGCGCGCAACGTTGTTGGAGCGATCCGATGATCCCTTGTTTTCCGGATTCTCTGCAGAAGCCGTCACGATTCATCGTCTGCTCGGCTGGCAACCCGGTGGAAACTTCCGCTATGGCGCGACACGGCGGTTACCCTGTGATTTGCTTGTCATTGATGAAGCGTCGATGGTGGATCTTGCTCTTATGGTGAGTCTTTTTGAGGCGCTGCCGGATGAGTCCCGGGTGATTCTTCTAGGTGATCGTGATCAACTGGCATCGGTAGAGGCCGGCGCTGTCCTTGGCGACATGAGCAGCGCAGCAGAAAGCGGAATCTGGCCGGGAGGCCTCGTTGAGCTGAAACATAACTGGCGTTTTGGTAGTGAGAGCCCAATCGCCCGGTTGGCAAGTGCGGTGCGTATGGGTGATGCTCGCCGGGCTATCGACGAGTTATCGGCGTCAGACCAAGGGCCCGTATCATTGCTTGAGATAGCGGATGATCAGAGTTTTGATGCCAGAATTGATGAGCATATTTATCCTTTCTTCGAATCGATTACCGAGGCGCTTCGGGCGGGTGAAGGGCTTGAGGAGCAGTTTGCCCGTTTGGAGCAGGTGATGGTGATCTGCGCACACCGGCATGGCTCTCGGGGAGTGGAGGCCGTCAATACGCGGATCGTGGAGCGGCTCGGACACTCTTCAAGGTCTTCGATCGGACCGGCGTTTCCCGGTATGCCTGTCATGTTGACCAGAAACAGTCCGGGGTTGGGTCTTTTTAATGGGGATATTGGAATCGTCGTCGAAGGCGAGAAATCTTCGGGTCTGCAGGCGGCTTTTCCGGGTTCTGATGGCAGAGTCATGCGATACAGTCTGAATCGTTTGCCGGATTACCAGCCGGCGTATGCACTCACGACGCATAAGGCCCAAGGGTCGCAGGCGAAACATGTCTTTTTGATTCTGCCGGAGAAGGACTCACGCGTGCTTTCACGAGAGCTGATCTACACCGGTATCACGCGCGCGCGTGAGTCGGTGCAGATCTGGGGCCGTTCTGAGGTGCTGCTTTGCGCTATCGGAAAATCCGCAGTCCGTCCAACCGGATTGCTTGAGAGACTGCAATGTCGCTGACGCGATACCGTATTGACGAGTCCGTGGGTGCGTCGACCGTCACGGATGAGATGATGGTGCTCACCGCGGTCTACGGCATTGTGGTTGGCATCATTCTCGTCATTCTTGCCCGTCGTTTTCGTCAGCAGTGGATGGTATTTTGGGGATCCGGCCTGTCCATCATCAGCGGTTTGTATTTGTTAGCGGATGGCTTGGATTGGATCTAGAAGAGAATTTCGGTATAGACAAAATGCCGCTAAAGAGGACCAAAGCGTGATTCCGCTGCGCGACGATAATCCGACGCGCATTACTCCGATCGTGACCGTCGGTCTGATCGCTATCTGCGTGCTTGTATTTCTTTGGCAGACGTCACTGGGGGCACGAGAGGAGGCAGCGCTTTACGCGCTGGGCGTGATTCCTGCGGTGATTCTTGATCACGCCGAGCTGGCCCCCGGCCTCAGTTGGGTCGATCCGGCGCTGACGCCCTTCACCTCCATGTTTCTCCACGGCGGCTGGATGCATCTTGGCGGAAACATGCTTTACCTGTGGATCTTCGGCAACAACATTGAAGATGCTATGGGACATGCGCGGTTCATTGTGTTCTACCTAATTTGCGGCATCGCTGCTGTGTTTGCTCAAGCTTTGCCCGATCCCCAATCGATCATCCCGATGATTGGTGCCAGCGGAGCCATCTCCGGTGTGCTGGGCGCTTATCTGCTGCTTTACCCCACGCGCGGGTGCTGGTTGCGATTCCATTCGGTTTTTATCTGACACCGTGTCGCTCAAGGCCGGTATTGTGCTGGGGTTTTGGTTTGGGCTTCAGATCATCAGCTCGCTTGCGGCCGGTGACGGCCCTGGCGTAGCATGGTTTGCTCATATAGGAGGTTTTCTCGCCGGCATGGCTCTAATACCCATATTCAAATATCCAAACATCAAGCTGTTCGCCCCGGCGCGGGCTACTTCGCGTCGCGGGCGCTGAAAGCGAGGAGGCACCACGATGGCCATGGCCCCGAATTATCTTTTGAGCCCAGCACCAAGCCCTTTTTCCATTGCATTCGGTGCCGTTGGTGGTAGCCACGGACGAAAGTGTCGAAGGCTATGGCGTTCTGGTGGAGCGGCCTGAGGATATCGATATCGAGATTGTGCGTTGGCCTGCGACAGGCTGGCGCCCGGTCGACGAGGACAGCGGCGATGAAGCCGGTTGGGTCGAGGGTATATTTTTGGGGACTGGCAAGGCGACGTCCTATACGGCCGCAATGAAGCCGTATCAGGTCATTACGTGTTGGGCTGGTCAACATCAGACCCGGCTATGGCTCGCAGTGATCAGACGACCTGCGACCGATCCCAGGTTATTTTGTGGCACCTTAACTATCATCCCGATGGCGGACAGCTATTCTTTCCTCGACAAAGGAGCCTTCGTTGTGCCGGTAGCCTTGCCGGGCGACGATCTCCATCCGGAACAGGTAATCGCGCTTTGGTGTGACGGCAGCCGCGGGCTTTATATTCACCCTGGGGTCTGGCACGAGGGAATCTTCCCGGTCACGGACAGCCAATCGTTTCTAGATCGGCAGGGCCGTGTGCATGCTCGGGTGAGTTGTGATCTCGCTGAGGAGTTTGGCGTTTATTTATCGGTTCCGCTAACGAAGAATCCGAATTAGGCCCGTGCTATCGGTCCTTGGCCTTAGTTTTTCTTGTTGCCGGGACTGAGCGACAGGTAAACGCCTACCGCGATAATGATCGCAATGCCACCTACAGCCCAGCGGTTGGGTAGATCGCCGAAAAGCCAGTAGCCAAGAAGCACCTGCATCACAATCTCGGTGTAAAGAAACGGAGCCAGCAACGACGCTTCCGCATATTCAAACGCGCGGATCAACAGCAGGTGACCCGCCGCCCCGATCATCCCGAGCGCCATCATGAGACTGAGGTCCGAAGCGCTCGGCGGTGTCCAAACAAACGGGGTCAGCACGCTCATCACGACGAAGCCCCCGACGCCTTGCCAGGCCAGCATGATAAGCGGGGGGGTATTTCCGCTCAGCAGCCGAGTCGATAGGAAATAGATCGCGAAAAAGAACGCTGCAGCCAGTGCCAGCAAACTCTCCCATTTGAAGTCTCCAAATCCGGGCTGCACAATGAGTATTACCCCAACAGTCCGAGTATCGATGCGACGGCACGACCGAGCGGTACTCGCTCGTGAAGTACCAGCGCGGAGAGAAGCACGACAAGTACGGCATCGAAAATATCAACGCGATCGCGTCGGCCAAAGGGATGGTTCGGATCGCGGCGAAGAAACAAAGTGTCGCGCCCATAAGGCAAAGCCCCGGCCGACCTGCAAGACCGGTCGTGGCGCACGGTATACACGCCCCCGTATTTGATGAGGGCAATCGGAAGACCAATAGAAAGTGAAAGAAAATCGAGCCCATACCAGCTGCAACACCGGGTAGCGACTGCTCAGTAGTTTCGCCAGCGCATCCATAAACGGCACGATGACCATGGCACCGATCATCAGCGCAATCCCGATGGAGGGCTTGGAATGGAGGCGAAAGAGCGCCATGCGAATGCCGAGAATAAAGGGTAGAGGCTGGGAAGGGCGGTTATCATAACGCCTTCGATGCTCCTTTAAGATGGGAAGCGTCGAATCATTCCCCGCGCCTACCGTGATCGTCGATTAGATGAATAGTTTTTTAAAGTCCGAGAGCGCCCTCGCGGCCGTTATCGTGACCTATGAGCCTTCGGTCGAGACGCTGAGCGACCAACTGAAACGATTGGACGGACAGGTTGAGCTGGCGTTAATCATTGATAACGGATCGCACGCCTGTGCTGATGTGGCGGAAGTGGTCTCGGCGTTTGGCTTCGCGCGGTTTATTGGCTTGCCCGAAAATCGAGGACTGGGCTGGGCGCAGAACGAAGGCCTACGCCGTGTCCTTGATATGGGCGCGCAGGCGGTTCTCATTTTGGATCAGGACAGTCTGCCCCGTGCCGGGATGGTCGCGGCTTTGTACCGGGCGCTTAAGGAGCAGCGTGATCGGGGTATTCGAATCGCTGCTGTGGGCAGTCGGTATTTGGGTTCGGATCTCGGCCATCCCTCTTATTTTGTGCAGTTTGCTCGGCTCAACTTCCGAAGATGCTATTGCGCGGAGGGCCAGAAGGAATTAATCCCTGCAGACATGCTGATTTCCTCGGGCGCGCTTTTTTCAAGAGAGGCGCTGGAGGCTGTCGGACTGATGGAGGCTGATCTGTTTATCGATCATCTCGATACCGAATGGTTCCTGCGCGCCGGCGCGAAAGATTGGCGTTCTTTCGGCGTCTGTGATGCGGTGATGGATCACGGCCTGGGCGAGCGGACCACGCGGTTCTGGCTGGGACGCTGGCGATACTTACCGGTGCATCGGCCTTTTCGCTACTACTACATTTATCGCAACAGCGTGCTGTTGTGGCGCCGAGACTATCCGAGCAAGCGATGGAAGCGCACCGATGTTCTGCGACTCACCAAGATGTTTCTTATTTTTGCGCTCTTCGCAGGCAAGCGCTTAGAAAATGCGCGGATGATGATTCGGGGTGTCCGAGACGGGCTGAGGGGGCAAACCGGCCCCATCGGTATCTCGTTGAAGTGACGCTCCGATCGCCTCAGAATAGCACGCGAGTCACAGAGTGTGATCCTGCAACGTGGTTTTCGATTAGGTCTTTAGTCCGAGAGATGACAGCCGACTGATGCAAGTTTCTTTTCTGGTGCCGGTGTATAACACCGATCCGGCCGTGCTTAGGCTGTGTGTGAATAGCGTCCTGAAGGCGGCGGGCCAGGCGCATGAGGTAGTGATGGTGGACGATGGCTCAGATCGAGCCGAGACCCAAGAGTTTCTTGACCGCTGTGACGAGGCCGGTATCGATCAGCTGCAGGTCATTCGCAATTCCGGTAACCACGGGGTCTCTTTTTCGCTTAATCAGGCAGCGGACGCCGCATCGGGTAATTTCCTTGCGCCAGTTGATCATGACGATGTCGTCGTGACCCAAGGGTTTCATCAGATGCTTCGCGGTCTTACCTACTTTGGGTCGCCGTGGGCTTATTCGGATGAGATTCAAGTGGATGCAAACGGGTTTCTCATTCGCCGTATGTTTAAGCCTGACTACAGCCCGCAGCTTTTGCGTTCGTTGATGTACATCAACCATCTGCAGGTATTTTCAAAGGAACTTTTTGAGCAGCTTGGCGGATACCGTGAGGGTTTTGAAGGAAGCCAGGACTACGACCTCGCATTGCGTATGAGTGAGCGGTGCACCCCACTGCATATTGAGGAAATTGCCTACCACTGGCGCATACTCGAGCAGACTCAGTCACGATCCGGTGAACAACTCAGCGCGAACAGTGTCGATAGCGGACTGCGAGCCCTGAAAGAGCACTTTGCCCGGGAGCAATTTCCCGCAACCGTTGAGCCGGTGCTGTTTAAACGGCATGCGCATACCGAACCCGAACCGATTGGCGTTTACCGGTCCCGTTTGGTCGACAACGAGCCCCGTAGACTTTCGGTGATCATCCCGTGTCGCCTGGGAACGACCAAGCAGATTAACAATAGACCATTAGTGCTGCTGGAGCACTGCCTGCAGTCCCTCAGCAGATCTTTCGTCGACACGGAGAAGGATCGAGTAGAGATAGTGCTCGTTCTCAACGCAGAAGATGACATCCAGAAAGGCGAAGAAGCAATTGCCCGACACGGACTTACCGGGGTCGCGATAACCGATGGCCCCGGATTCAATTTTTCTCGCAAATGCAACCTTGGCGCACAACAGGCGAACGGCGATGTATTGATTTTCCTGAATGACGATACGGATATGCAGACCCGCGGATGGGTTGCGGACGTGATCGCCCTTTTGAGTGAAGAGGATGTCGCGTGCGTGGGAGGCTTGATGCAGAACAACGATCGAACCGTTCAATCGTGTGGCGATAACGTAGGACGTGATTCTGCCGTGCACTATGTGCCGGAGCCCGGAGCCGATGGTGTCGGTGATGCGATGCACCGTTATCTCGCCGATCACGAGACAACCTCGATCAGTGGCGCATTCTTATGCACTCAAAAGGCGGTGTTTGAGGAGTTGGGCGGATTCTCACACGCCTTTCCCAACAGTTTTCAGGACGTGGACTTTTGCCTCCGGGCCCGAGCGCGGGGCATGCGTTGTATTACGTCACCCGGCATTCGTCTGCTTCATTTTGAATCTGCAACGCGGGATGCGGAAGTGGACTACGCCACGTTAAGCGCCTTTCGGTCCTATCATGGACCCGGTCTTGCCGGCAAAGATCCTTACGCGTTCTGGCGCTATCAACCTATTCATTTTTCGCTCTTCTCCTATAACGGGATTAAGTTTCGCCTCTATCAAGTTGCAAAAATATTTGTAGACCGTGCGCGTCGTATTGAAAAGGCGTGTACCCGCCGGCCGCGCTGCTGGCGGGGAGTTCTGAAGCGAAGTGAACACCGCGTCGTCTGATACAGTTAACGAATGACAACCTCACGGTGGCCTTTGCCGAGATCGTACGAAACGTGTTCGTGAAGTGATGTGATATGACGCGCGACCCCCGATACGACATTCTTTTTGAACCGGTCCAGATCGGACCGGTGACAGCGCGCAACCGCTTTTATCAGGTGCCCCACTGTAACGGGATGGGACACCGTATGCCGAACAGCGTGGCCGCCATGCGGGGCATGAAGGCGGAAGGGGGCTGGGCTGTTGTCGCAACTGAAGAGTGTGATATCCATGCATCGAGCGATGTGATGCCCTATGCCGAGGCGCGCCTGTGGGATGACGCGGATAGCGATCGTCTGGCTCTGATGACAGATAAAGTGCATGCGCATGGGTCACTGGCGGCCATTGAGCTGGTGCACAGCGGCCACAATGCCGCGAACCGTCACTCGCGTCTTCCTGTTTTGGGCGTGTCGGATCTTCCGGTGAATAGTTTTGATCCTGTTCAGGCCTGTGCGATGACGCGACGCGACATCGCGGACGTCCGGCGTTGGCATCGGCAGGCGGCTATCCGAGCGCGCGATGCGGGTTTCGACATCGTCTACGTTTACGCCGGACACAACCTCTCGTTACCCATGCATTTCATCAGCCGCCGCGCCAATAAGCGCTCCGACGAGTACGGCGGTTCACTTGAGAATCGTGTGCGTCTTACCCGCGAACTCCTTGAAGACACAAAAGACGCGATCGGGGATCGATGCGCAGTGGCCATCCGCTTTGCGGTTGATGAATTGCTCGGCGATGCAGGAATCACCAGCGGTGGTGAGGGCCGTGAGGTGGTAGAGATGTTGGCAGAGCTGCCCGATCTGTGGGATGTCAACGTCAGCGATTGGGCCAATGACTCGGTGACCGCCCGGTTTGGTGAGGAAGGCGCTCAAGAACCCTACGTGGCCTTTGTAAAACAGGTGACCAGTAAGCCGGTCGTGGGCGTCGGACGTTTTACCTCGGCGGATGCAATGGCCTCCCAGATAAAACGTGGGGTTCTGGATATGATCGGCGCGGCGCGGCCTTCGATTGCGGATCCCTTTTTGCCCAAGAAAATCGAAGAAGGGCGAATCGAAGATATTCGCGAGTGCATCGGCTGCAATATCTGTGTGAGTGGGGATTGGACACAGTCTCCGATCCGGTGCACCCAGAACCCGACGATGGGTGAGGAATGGCGCAGAGGCTGGCATCCCGAAATCATCAAGTCCCGCGGTTCGAGCAAGAAAGTACTGGTTGTGGGAGCAGGCCCCGCTGGTCTCGAGGCCGCGATGAGCCTCGGTCGTCGAGGATACGAGGTCGCGTTAGCCGATGAGAGTGATGGCGGCGGGCGTGCGGTGCGGGAGTCCACGCTGCCGGGCTTATCCAGTTACAAACGGGTGAGCGACTATCGGCTGGGTCAAATCCAGAAATTACCTAATGTGAGTTTTTTTCCGGGCAGTCGGATGGATGCAGACAGCATCCGAGAATTCGAGGCAGATCAGGTGCTGCTTGCGACCGGCGCCCGCTGGCGGGCCGACGGCCTTGGACGGTTCAGTGAATTCGGTATCGCGGGTGTTGATAGTCATCCCTGTCTGTTCACGCCGGACACCCTGATGGCAGGCGATCTTCCCCAGCAGGGTTCTGTGGTGGTCTACGACGATGATCATTACTACATGGGGGGCGTGATTGCAGGCTGGCTCGCGGATCTCGGGCTCGCCGTTACCTTGGTCACCCCGGGGCCTGAGGTATCCTGCTGGACGAAAAACACCATGGAGCAGCACCGGATTGAAAAAACGCTTCTGGAAAAAGAGGTCCGCTTGCTGGAAAAGCATACCCTGACAGAAGTCTCCTCAGAAAAACTATCGATCACGCATAACGCGACGGGCCATGTGACGGATCTGGAAGCGGGGTCGCTGGTGTTAGTGACGTTGCGTCAACCTACAAATGATCTTTTCTTCGAGCTTGTCGGCGAGCAGGAAGAGCTCAGCGCGGAGTTGCCTTTTCGAATCGTGCGAGTAGGAGACTGTATGGCGCCGTCAACGATAGCAGCGGCGGTATACGACGGACACCGCAACGCCCAAGAACTCGATAATCCTCCGCATCCCGATTCAGTGCCCTATAAGCGAGAGCGCCCTCTTATCGATAGTGCTTGATTAAAGGCTTAGATCATCCCGTTGAGTTGATCTTCCTCGTCTAAGCCTGTATCCCGATCAGCCGGGCTTCCATAGCCTCCTCCGCCTGGCAGTTCCATCAGAAGCCGTTCTCCCGCCGGAATAATCTGCTTGCCTTTACTGTTAAGTTTTTTCCCGCTCGCCAGCTGTACGATGCCTGATGCGCCGTTCTGTCCGCCGTTTCTGCCGCGCGCGGCGTAGTCGACGCGATCGAAAAGCGCAAAGATCGCGAAGGGTGCTCCCTCGGCGTGAGACACCTCAATCGTCTGTCCATGTCCGCCGCGATAGCGGCCCGCCCCGCCAGAGGCGGGCCGGAATTCCTTTCGATGGAAAATGATGGGCGCTATGGATTCGGTGATTTCTACCGGCGTATTGCGCACGCCGGACGGAAATGCGGTAGCGGAAAGACCGTCGCGCCAGGGTCGAGCCCCGGTACCACCGGAATGGAAAATAGTGACAGAGAAAGGCGTAGCATCGCCATAGTCGGCGCCATCCAGCAGGCCGGGCCCGCCCGTCATCATGGGGTTCCAAAGGCTGGAACTGCCCTCGGCCGGGGCGCGCCCGGGTATCGCCTGGTCTATGCAGCCGAGGACGACGTCGGGCAGCATCTGGCCAATGACGTGGCGGACGGCAACCGCATGAGGTCGAGGCGCATTCAGGATGCATCCCGCCGGGGCGCTGATACGGATAGGTTCGAGAGAGCCGGCGTTATTCGGTACTGCTGATCCGATCACGCAGCGTACCCCAAAAGACGCGTAGGCTTGGGTGTAGCTCAGCGGGACGTTGATCCCAAATGGGGAGACGTCGGACGTTCCTGAAAAATCGACATCGATTCCGGCATTACTAATTTCGAGCCGAGCCTTTAATACGACTGCAGACCCATATCCATCCACCGTCATTTCGTTGTGCCACACGCCGTGCGGCAGCTGGGCGATTTCATCAAGGACTACCGCCCTCGAGCGGGAGATGATGTGCTCCCCGATAGCATTCAAATCGCCAAGATCAAACTCTTTCATCATCTCAATAAGGCGTGAGCAGCCGACGGCATTTCCGACCGTAAGAGAATAAAGATCGCCAATGACCTGATCGGGCTCCCGGACGTTCGCCCGCACAATCGACATCACTGTCTGAGAGGCTTTGCCTTCCTCAAAAAGGGGCAGAATAGGAATGCACAGGCCCTCTTCGTAGATCTGTCCGGCATCCGGGCCAAAGCCACGACCACCAATATCCACGACATGCACGGTCGAGGCCAAGAGACCGACGATCCGATCGTTGATAAATGCGGGAGTGACCACGGTGAAATCAAAAAGATGTCCCGTGCCTTTCCAAGGGTCGTTGGTGACATACACGTCGCCCGGCCGCATTTGCTCCAGGGCAATTTCCTCAAGGAAAAAGCCGACGGATGTCGCCATCGCGTTAACATGCCCCGGGGTTCCCGTCACCGCTTGCGCGAGCATTTTGCCATTGAGGTCGAAGATTCCTGCCGAGAGATCGCCCGCCTCTCGAACCGTCGTCGAGAACGCGGTGCGGATCAATGCCTGCGCCTGCTCCTCGACAATGCTGATGAGTCGATCCCAAATAACTTGCTTGCGAATCGGCGTGAGCTCTTTCCCCGGGGCATCCGAATCTTTTTGCTCCATTGACAGCGACTGAGCGATCAAATCACCGAAACGGTTTGGGTGAACGGACCACCCTTTGGGCAGCAGTAGAGTAGTCTGATCTTCGGTGACAATGATGGGACCTTCGTGTGCGGACTTGTCCGTGACTTGGTCGCGGGGCACGACGCGACAGTCGATGTCATGATCGGCGCCCGGCATGCGCACCTTTTCCCGAAGACCGATTCCCGCGGCAGTTTCATTGGTCCCCAGAGATGTCGACCGAACATCTTCATCGGCCGGCGCGGCAGCCGTGAGTGACCATGTCAGGATTTCGAGGGAGACGCCCGGAATCTCGCGACCGTACTGCAGCGTGTAGGCGTCCGTAAATGCCCTCTGGATTACTGCTCGATCATCCTCAGTTAACGCCCGATCGGGCAAGGCCACCTTAATCTCGTGACCCTGTCCGGCATATCGGATATAGGCATGTCGGTAGAGTGTGATCGTTTCGTTTTTCGCTCCAAGGCGAACAGTCGCAACGGCTTCGCTTTCCATTTCGGCAAACAACTGATTGATGCCATGGATGTCCAGCGTGTCCAGGGTCGCGAATCGACTGCGAACCACCTCAAAAGCGACAGGCGCGAGAAGAAACCCAACAGCCGATCCGACGCCCGCATCTCTGGGCACAACGACTTTTCCCACCCCGAGTTTGCGGGCAACCGCTATCGCGTGTAGGGGAGCGCCTCCGCCGAAGGCGATCATTGTTCGCGCCTTTACATCGATGCCTTTTTCCACGGCATGGACCCGGGCAGCGCTGGCCATGTTCTCATCAACGATCTCGATAATGGCCTGCGCAGATTCGGCAGGATCGGTGCCTAACGTACTTCCCACAGCATCAGCGATGGCCTTCTCTGCCGCGCTCAGGTCCAAGGCCATCGTGCCGCTGGCAAAGTTGTTCGGATCCAATCGGTTCAAGGTCAGATTGGCATCCGTGACAGCAGCTCCAACGCCGCCTCGACCGTAACAGGCTGGACCCGGTTCAGATCCGGCGCTCTCTGGCCCCACCTGAATCCGCCCGACCCTGTCCACGCTGGCAAGAGATCCCCCTCCTGCACCAATTTCCACCATATCGACTACTGGGATCTTGATGGGCATGCCGCTGCCTTTCATGAAGCGATGGGCGCGATCGACCTCGAAGGTTCGGGACAGCGGGAGTTCATAGTCATCAATCAGGCAGATTTTTGCTGTCGTGCCGCCCATGTCGAAGGAGAGGACAGAAGGCTCGTTCAGCGCCTTGGCAATGTGTGCGGCGAGGATAGCGCCCCCAGCTGGTCCGGATTCGACTAGGCGCACCGGGAATTGAATCGCCGTATCGATCGTAATTTGATGGCCCCCTGAGGTCATGAGCAGGCAGGCACAACTAAAGCCCGCATCTGCGAGACGCTCCTGCACGTTTTTCAGATAGCCCGCAATCAGCGGCTGTACGTAGGCATTCGCGCTGGTCGTACTTTGTCTCTCGTATTCACGAATTTCAGGACAGACGTCGCTTGATAGCGAAATAGAAACATAAGGAAGCCGTGTGCTCAGTATGTCTCGAATCCGTGCCTCATGGGTGGGATTCGCATAGGCGTGCAGCAAGCCAACGGCGATGCTCTCCACGCCTTGTGCTTCAACGCGGTCGGCAAGAGCCTCAACGGCCGTTTCATCCAACGGGGACAGCACCCGCCCCCGAAAGTCGATGCGTTCGGAAACTGGCCAGCGTAGGGAGCGAGGCACCAGAGACGGCTTCCGGTCGGCGTCAAAGTTGTATTGATCAAAGCGGTTCTCGTATCCGATCTCGAGGGAGTCGCGATGCCCCTCTGTCACGATCAAAGCAGTTTTTGCTCCGCGTCGCTCAATCAATGCATTGGTCGCCAGCGTGGTGCCATGCGTGATGAGGGAGACCGCTCCGGGTTCAATGCCTGCTTTCTGAAGGAGTTCGTTGACGCCCTGCATGAATCCCTCAGCGGGATTGCTGGCAGTGGTAAGCACCTTGGCGGTGTACCGGGTGGTGCCTAGCTGAAGGACCGCGTCGGTAAACGTGCCTCCAATATCAATTGCAATCCGTGCTGCCGACATGGCGCGGTCCTGTTATTGCGGTCAGGAGATGTCGAGATAGGACGGCAAACGAATTCCTTTCCTGAGCTTCGGATCAGGTTCTGGAGAACTGCTGATCAACTTGAGCGGGATGACGCCGGCCCAAGCGTTGCTCTCATAGTCGGCCTTCTCATCGGACGGCGGCCCTTCGCTGATCTTCGCAGATGCCTCGTCGAGGCCGAACCGCAGCACGGTCGTCGCCGCGAGCTCTTTGGGTTTGGACGGACGAATATCCTGTGTACGACCGGGGATCAGATGCTCAGTGAATGCATCCAGGGCAATTGTTTTTTTCTCCCCCACCACTTTTTCTGCCTTGCCCAGGATGACCACGGATCGATAATTCATAGAGGAGTTAAATGCTGAGCGTGCGACGACAATTCCGTCAAGCAGCGTGACTGTGATGCAGGCCGGTTGACCTTGGGCAAGGCATTTAAGCATTCGACTCGCACGGTTACCATGAATGTAGACGTGATCGCCGATTCGAGCGATAGCCGTGGGGATCACGTAGGGCTGTTCGTTATCAACGAATCCGACGTGGCAGACTTTCGCTTCGTCCAGAATGGCATAGATAATAGTAGGGTCGTAATTCCCCAGAGACGCCAGCCGCTTAACGCGCGTTCGCTCAGACGAATTGAGCGGGGTAGTCATTGGCTCAAGAACTCACTTAAAAGTGGTCTTTCAGTTCGCGGGTGCGGGCAAAGACCTCGACGGCATTCTTGCCAACGCAATCAATCGTCTGCTGAAGATGCGTGCTGGTTGGCCGCAGGAAGGGATTCGTCTTTTTCTCAAGCGACAGTGAGGTAGGCACGGTGGGTATCCCCTCGGCGCGGGCCCGATCAATCGCCTCGGCACGCGCGAGTAGATCCTTATTTTCCGGCTCTACGGAAAGGGCAAAACGTGCGTTAGCCTGCGTGTACTCATGAGCACAATAAATGAGCGTGTCGTCAGGCCAGGCGAGAATTTTTTCGAGCGATGTCCACATTTGCTGAGGCGTTCCCTCGAACAGCCGGCCACAACCGAGTGCAAACAGCGTATCGCCCACAAAGCCTACGCCCGCCCGGGCGCAGTGGTAGACGATGTGGCCTCGCGTATGCCCGGGTGTGTCGTGGACTTTGAATTCCCAGTCGCCGAGCATTACTGAATCGCCTTCTCCGACGCGCTCATCGATGCCGGGAATGCGTTCGGCATCTGCGCCGGGGCCAATGATCTTGCACCCTGTCTTCTCTTTAATTTCAAGATTACCGCCCGCATGGTCGTCATGGTGATGGGTATTAAAAATGAAATCGAGCGACCAGTTTTTTTCACCTAGGGCATTGAAAATGGCTTCGACTTC
Organism: Gammaproteobacteria bacterium; assembly: GCA_038131525.1. Taxonomy (GTDB): domain Bacteria; phylum Pseudomonadota; class Gammaproteobacteria; order Arenicellales; family UBA868; genus UBA868. The sequence goes on from JAYPPP010000002.1 coordinate 62,004, forward strand.
GGGCGTATCGATCGTGGCCGTCAGGCCGCTCTCGGGATCATGAACGAGGTAGCCGTAGTTATCGTCAAGGCAGGGAAACTGGTGAACTTGAAGAGTGGTCATTGGACAATCCTAAAAAAGTAATGGGGTCTAGCGGTGACCGCTGATCTCGGCGTGCAGAGGTTTGGTCTCTTCGTACTTCGCTTTTTGCTCAGGTGACGCTTCTTGCTGGTGGGCAGATTTCCAATCGTCGTAGGTCATCCCGTATATCGCTGTGCGGGCCTCGTCATAATCCATCTCCATGCCCTGGTCCTGAGCCGCGGCAAGATACCATTTGGAAAGACAGTTTCGGCAAAAGCCTGCGAGATTCATAAGGTCGATATTCTGCACATCCGTGCGTTTTTGCAGGTGGGCCACAAGGCCGCGAAACGCGGCAGCCTCAAGACGAATCTTTAAGTCCTCGTTCATTCGTGCTCCAAGATAATAATTCAGTGTGTCTAGGGGTGAGAGCCGAGAGGCGATGATAACAGCGTCAAATTGATATCGAGAAGACAGCCGTACTCGCCGCCGAGCCGCTCGAATCACCTGGCACGCAAAAAGGCTTTTTGATCGCGGTTAAAATCAAGAAAGATGAAAGACCTATCGCTGGCATTGTTTGCTCAGAGAAACAAGTCATGACCTCATTAAAGAAGGTGGTGCTAGATAGTGATACCCGGCATGGCAGGGCCTTTGACATAGTCATTCAGGTGCTGATCGTCGTCTCGGCGATTGGTTTTGCTGTTGAGACATTGCCGGATCTTTCGCCGCGAGCTCTGTTGATCCTCCAGGTAACCGAAGCGGTGATCCTGATTCTGTTCACGATCGAATACCTGCTTCGCCTTTACGTCAGTGAGAAAAAGTTCGGTTTTATTTTCAGCTTTTATGGAGTGATCGATCTCCTTGCGATTCTCCCTTTTTATCTTGGCCTCACGCTCGATCTTCGTTCTTTGCGCCTGCTCCGTCTTGCGCGTCTTGCAGTCATGTTTAAGCTCTTCCGCTATAACAAGGCGGCTAATCGGTTAAAGCGCGCATTTGGCGAGGTAAAGCAAGAGGTCATGGTGTTCGGCTTTTTCTCGCTGGCGCTGATTTATTTGAGCGCCGTGGCGATTTACTATTTTGAGCATGAAGCGCAGCCTGAAGTATTTGTTTCAGTGTTTGATGGGATCTGGTGGGCGGTCGTCACGCTGACCACGGTAGGATATGGTGACATCGTACCGATCACATTAGGTGGAAAAATCTTTACCTTCTTCGTGCTGATGATTGGTCTTGGAATGATTGCGATTCCCTCAGGGCTTGTTGCCTCGGCTTTGGGTCGCGTTAGAGAGTCTGAAAAATGAGATATTTGAAAACAGCGCTTGGATTGATATGCATTTCTGTTTTGGCCGGCTGTGCGAGTTCCTCAAGCAGTGGTGTGGACCTAACCGTTTCTCGTGGTGACGCTACAGGTCGTTTTGCGGGTACGTACAACGGAACGATCTCACTGACTTCCACGGCTGACGTGGTTGGACAGGGTTGCGGTCGATAATCGGGTCGAGCGTTTCTCTCGAGTCACCGCCGATGGTTTGGTTTTTCTTACGGTTGAGGGGGTCACGATATCAGGAGTCGTGGACAATTTTGGAAATTGGGGTGTGCAAGCCTCGGTTGACGACCTTAAAGGCTTAGTGAGCGAAAAAAATATATCGCTTTTGCAAGACGCGGGCTGCTCTCTCGGAACCAAGGCCGCTCGGATACAAGGGCAAATTAATCCGCCGTCGATGCGCGGGAACGTCAGCGGCAATTTAAAGTGTAAGCGTGCCGAAGTTACCGTAGCGACACTAAACACCGCCGGTACTCTCTCCCGTCATCCCTCATCCACCACCGCCACCGGCGACCTGCAGGGCGGATCGAATGCGGCCCCGACGACTCCGGGATCAAAACGATTCAAACTGGAGATGCAGCGAGACCATAAGTCCTGTAATGACTGTGGCTTCCCTTTTTGATTCAGCGGAACTGGTGGTAGAACATTCTGCAGGCACCCTTCGAAAGACTAAGAAGGGCCCGTTCTGGGTTCGAAAGATTATGACCTTCATGGACGGTTTTGATTGGGACATCAGCGCTCCCCTCCGATGCCACAATTTCAAAAAGCTACCCTATATATGCTTTTCCACGCGCAGAAAAATTGCGAACGGGGACTATTCAAGCGTTGTGAAATCGTATGGCTGGATCAACCAGAAAAAGACACTGATAAAACGGAGTCGGCTAAGGATATAAAAGCCAGGGGCTGCAACAAGATAAACGAAACTGTCCGTTTGATTACACCGATTATGCGAGAAAGATCCATAACTGATTCGTAATACATCTGGATTTCGTCGCAAACGCTCTGCGCTCGAATAACTTTCTCGGGCGTTGCTGCCCTGAGTTAGCCACGTCGCAATGCGCCGTGCCGAGATAGTTACACCGTAGGAGTGTTTGATGCGATTCCCTCCGGACTTGTTGCCTCGGCTTTGGGTCGCGTTAGAGAGACTGAAAAATGAGATATTTGAAAATAGCGGTTGCAGTGATAGGTATTGCTGTTTTGGCGGGCTGTGCGAGTTCCTCGAGCAGCGGTGTGGACCTAACCGTCTCCCGTGGTGACGCTACGGGTCGTTTTGCGGGTACGTATAACGGAACGATCTCGCTGACTTCTTCGGCTGACGTGGTGGGGAAAGGGGTTTTGGTCGATAATCGGGTCGAGGCCGTTTCTCTTCGAGTCACCGCCGACGGTTTAGTTTCTCACGGTTGAGGGGGTCACGATACCAGGAGTCGTGGACAATTTTGGAAATTGGGGTGTGCAAGCCTCGGTTGACGACCTCAAAGGCTTAGTGAGCGAAAAAATATATCCCTTTTGCAAGACGCGCGGGCTGCTCTCTTGGAACGAAGGCCGCTCGGATACAAGCGGGCAAATTAATCCGCCGTCGATGCGCGGGAACGTCAGCGGCAATTTAAAGTGCAAGCGTACTGAAGTAACGGTAGCGACACTCAACACTGCCGGTACTCTCTCCGCGTCATCCTCATCCACCACCGCCACCGGACCTGCAGGGCGGATCGAATGCGGCCCCGACGACTCCGGGAACTCAAAGATTCAAGCTGGAATTAAAGCAAACGGTACTGCCGTGCGCGGGATGCGGCTGGCTGATTGATTACACCGACGTGGTGATCAAGCACTCCCAAGGTACTTTAAGAAAACGAGGGCCGGGCTTTATCATCAAAATGGGCAGGCCCAACCCGGTGGTTAATGTGGATTCAGCTCCATCCCCTCAAACGCGACGATTCAATCCGCCGAGCTTCCTACATGAAATTCAACGTGCATGAAGGGATCGCGAACGGGGACTATTCAAGCGTTGTCGAGGCGTATGGCTGGTTAAACAACAAAAAGCAACTGGTCGTACCTTATACGCCAAGAAGGACAATCAAAGATCGGGGTTATAGCAAGGCGAATCCATATGTCCCGTTTGATTTCACTGCGTACACGAAGAAGATTCATAACTAAACCCCAATAGATTTTTTTCTTCGGTAGTAGGGCTTCAGTGAACAGTCTGTTTGTCGGCTGTGGCTATGTAGGTCGACAGGTCGCTGCGCGGGAGGCGATGGACGGCGGTTCGGTGGAAGCCATCGTGCGGACAGACGAGAGTGCAAGCCGGTCAACGCGATGGGTATTGATGCGTGGTGGAGACCTGGAAGCGGGGATACCGCGCCACCCAAAGTGGGTGATAAGGTGCTTTACTGGTTTGCCCCGCCCCAGCCCGACGGCATTCAGGATCGGAGAATCGAAACTTTCTCGGCTCAATTGATGATCCGCATGGACTTCCGCATCGGGTGGTACTCATCAGCACGACCGGCGTATATGGCGACTGTCAGGGTGATTGGGTAACCGAAGATCGTGAGCGCCAGCCGCAAACGGGGCGGCTCATCGGCGAGTCGATGCCGAAGATGTCGTGCGTACTGGTGCGGCGCGAACAAGATTACGCTTGCTGTGCTGCGGGTGCCGGGCATCTACGGGGAGGGAAAGCTTCCGAGCGAATCCGCCAGCGGCGGCCTGTGCTTGCGCCCGAGTTCTGCCCCTGGAGCAATCGGGTGCATGTTGCGGACCTTATTTCGGCATGCCTGTTGGCAGCTGTATACCGACGCCGGCTGCCGCCTATAGCGCATCAGCGATGGCCATCCATCGACAATGACCGACTTTTTTTTCAAGGTCGCAGACGCGGCTGGCCTGGAGGCCACCCTCATTGGATCTCGAAGAAGCAAAGAAATTCTTGAGCTCAGAGATGCAGTCGTATCTCGACGAATCCAAGCCATTGATAATCGTCTGATGCGAGAGATCATTTGGGCGTTCGGGTGCAGTTCCCGACGTTAGACGCGGGCCTCAGGGAAATTTTAGCAAGTCATCGCCGAGGCTAATCATGACGAGCGTCGCCAGAAGATTCGAAACAGGAGCGGCGCTGAAAGGACGATGAGGAAGATTCGCCAGATATGCATCGCGCCCACAAACGCGGTGTCGGCGTGGATGCTGATGGCAATCAGACTCATCTCGACTAGCCCGCCGGGCACGAGTGCAAGCAAAAGCGACATCGGATCTGCGCCAAAAATGGGTCCGACCCATTGCGAGACAGTACCGCACCCATGAGCATGAGTGCGGTAGAGATAACCGACACTAAGATCGTTTGCAGGAGATGGCCGCGACGCAAATTTGAGAACTGAGCCCCGATTGACGTACCGATAACCACCTGTGCCGCAACGGTGACCAAATCTGGAATGGGAGTCGTGATCCACTCAAGTGGTAGGCGACCGCCGATAACAACATGGGTCCAAGTACCTCAGCAAATGGGAGACGAATGCTGCGCGCTGTAATAAATCCTAGCGCCGCACAGCTCAACCATGACCCAATCCGCAGGGCAGGGTTAAGAATATCGATCGGAATACTCGCGGTACGACTCACGAGATCCATCTTCAGCACGAACGTGAAGGTACGTTGGTACCGCAATGACCACGCAGAAGATGCGGATCATGTGGGCGATGGGGATCAGCTGGTTGTCTCCACCCGCCTCCTCTCCCGCGATCGTCATGGCGCCTAGACTCCAGGGGTGCTCGAGAAATAAGCAGTAGGAAGATTCATATCGCCGATATGCCGGTAAAGACCCAAGGAGCTGACGGTCATGGCGATGACGTACAAACTCACAACGATGGCGAGCACGCTCCATGCGCTTAAATGAGAAATTGTTTCGCCGTTGAAGAAACTGCCAAGCAGTAAACCCATGACCACAAGCATTACGCGCCGCAGCGTCATGGACCGCTTGAAAGGCGCACCGCTGGCCGCACCAATGGCACCACGACCATTGAGCCCAGCATCCAGAAGCGGGATCGAGAGCGCCTGAAATGGCGCCGCCGATCGCTCCGGCGACAAGCGCAGTCAATACGTGTGACGAAAGAGGCGGGATGATCTGACTGCGTATCAGGAATTAGCGCGCTGATCCAGCAGAGGAGTCATCAGCCTCCTCCACCAGGCCGGAAAGAGCGCCGGCCAGAACATGGCGTAATAACCCGCTGGCAAGGAGGTGCATCGGCGTATGGGCGAAGCTCCCAGAAGGGAAGACCGGCGTGGATGTGGTGGAGGGGTGTCGCGTCAACTCCAGCAGTGTCCAACGTGACCACCGTGATTCGGATTGCCACGCGTGTTGTTCGTTCACACGCTGTGAGGAATCACGCGAAGACCATAATGACGAATGTAATTTACATATTCGAGGAGGAAGATGCTGGAACGCTTGCGCGACTAATGCAACAGAGGCGCCGATCGAGAACACTAGGCAGACGATGACGATAAGCAGGACCGCAGATAGACCCCAGGTCACCGTGTTGAGCCCTAGAGGCGCTCGTCGTTTTTGAGCGGCGATACGCCATGCGCTCTTAAATTGTTGGGGAATCGTAAAAACCAGCTGTTGCCAGAGGTTGCGCTCACGCGGCGCGCTGGCAGGATCGTCCACTGTGGCGACAGCGGGGTGATGGTGCCTGTTGTGCTCCAGGGTGAAATGACTGTACAGGACGAGGAGCAAATTCCAACGGGCCAGCCAGGGATCAATCCAGTGGGTGCGACTGTGGCCCAGCTCGTGGGCGACGATAATGCCGCTGATGCCGCTCGATACACCGGCGCTTAGAACTGCTCCGGCCGTTGCCCAGGAAAGAGCGTGTCTATCCCCATATTGGCAGAGCGTGAAAACGACCGCGCTGTGCGCTATGACATGTAAATAGAGCAGCAGGTGAGGGTAAGGAAGGCGGGTCGTTGCGCTCTTTTTCCCGCGTCACGCCCAGGAGAAGATCAAGTAGGGATAAACAACCAACACCAGGAAGGCGCCAAGAAGCGGCCTTCGGAGACATATCCGAAGACTGTAGCAGGGGCGCGACCAGGCTAAACAGGTGGCATAGCGAGGCGCCGCTCGTTGCATCAAGCCGTTTGATCCAAGCCAATCGCGGATCGATCTTATCGGTCAGGATTCTTTTGCGCGCGGACTCGGAAAGCGGCACTAAGAAAGCCAATGGATCTTTGAGGATAGTGTCTCGCGCGTCTGATAATGAAGCGCATCCGGCATAGTAACGGCGGATCACAGATGTCCGCGGATTCGTGAGGATGTCCACAACGCTACCCCGATAGGGCACACGAATTTCCTGACCTTCCGGCGGCGTCGCGAGGGCTTCTCGATCGCATCGGAGTCGTTGTTCATAAAGCGATTCCATGACGGCTTCGGGGAGGTCATGCCTCGGTATATTTTCTTTTGACTAGTCGGGTTGCCGGATCTTCTATCACGCGACCGGGTGCCTCGTCTGTGCCCGGAAAGCGCTGCCCACATCACGGTGTCAGCGCCGCAGGCCAACGCGAGAAAAATATCCTGTCAAACGAACGCCCACCGTCTGCCATGATTGAAATCTCGCCACCGACCTCGCACCACGCCTCGCGAATCGCCTGCAGTTGGGGAACGCCCGCTGCTGTCTCGAGCCGTGTTCGACATCCGCGCCCGGGTCCCACGCCGACCTTCACGGCATCGGCGCCGATGTCGCGCATAAACCGTGCGCCTATCCGGTAGCGACATTGCCGCAAACCAACGGGATATCGGCGAATTCGGCCCGAAGACGTTCGACACCTTTACGCATGACCTCCGAGTGACCATGGGCAATATCCACGAAAAGGCAATCCGCACCGGCGGCGAGTAGCGCATGGGCGCGCTCCATGTAGTCTCCGGCGCATCCCACAGCAGCGCCAGCCAGAAGTCGCCCTTTGAGATCCGCTCGCAAACGGACGCTCCGGAGAAATCGAACATCCTTGCGTGTGATTAGGCCTCGAATTCGACGCTCCTCATCAACCAAGGGTAATCGCTCCAATGCGGCCTTCAAACATGATGCGCTCGGCGTCATCGGTAGTGACATCGGGTCGGCGGTTTTCAGTTTTTCAAATGGCGTCATGAATCGTTCGATTTTTCTACATCCAGCGCACGATCCCAGGGGATGTCTCTTCGAGTCAGGACGCCCGCCAGAGTCCCGCTCCCTGATGCGGTCTCAATCAATATGCCGTTGATTTTATGGCGGCGCGCAAAGACCTCGCCTGCCCAATCGTTGGGTCCAGCGGCAAGGTTCGCGGATGCTCGATGACCGCACTGTGGCTACGTTTGACCTCGGTCACGGTTGCACATTGCCGCTCGATGGTCTGGCCGCGGTGAATAACGCCAAGTCCGCCTTCCAGTGCCATGGTCTCTGCCATATCGCCACCGGTTACGCTGTCCATATTGGAAGAAAACAATAGGCAGCTCCCAGCGCTAGGCGCGATGTCAGCTGAACCGAAGGGGAATCGGATCGGGTTTCAGTGATCCCTTTTGCGGCCTAAACAGGAAGTCGTCGAAGGTCTTTCCAATCCCACAGTGGATCGAGTGGGGAAGAAGGCATGACTCGGCTCGGTCGTGTCGCGACCTACCAGGGGCGAGGGCTCTAAGGGAGCCGCAAATATTAAGTCCGCGGCCCCCAAGTCTCAAGAGAGTGTGCCTAGGCGGCCGCGGGATGCCGACCCGGCGTCAGCCCAAAGCTGGCCGCTAACCGCTGAGTGGGTGAATCATGCAAACAGATGGCATCGGCAATCTCGTCCGGTCGAATCAGTCGCCCCAGCTGCGTATCGGGAAGAATATTCTGTTCAACATAGCCGTCGGGCATCCCGAAGTAGACGTGTCAACAAAGCCAGGATGAATAACACCGGTGCGCACACCGTGGAACATGGCTTCCTTCATCAGCGTGGATGCAGCGCCCTCCAAGACCCGCCTTGATGCTGGCATAGGACACCTGCCCCGGTTCCCCTGGGAAGAAACGGAGCAATAAAAATCACCGTTCCTGAACATTTTCTTCCGCCCGCCATTTCTTAAGACCTCGGTTTCTTTCGACCGCAATCCTTGCGATCATCTCCATCGCCCAATAGACCGGGTGTATGAGATTTACCTCTAAGACCTGACGAAAAACCCAGCGGGGTAGATGTTGGCATCACCCGAATCGCGCTCGATTTTGACCGCGAGCCGGTCGCGGAAAATGCCTGCAGCCGGTACGGTGATCTGCACGATCCCAAAGCGATCGGTTGCCTCATCAAAAACTTGCGCGCGAAAACTTTCGTCCGGTCACATCACCCGCACAGGCAATCGCAATATCTTTCTCTGCGGTTTGATTAATTTCGAGCCAATACATCGAGCGACTCACGGTTTAAAATCAACCAGCGCGATGCCCTTAACGCCTTGGTTTACTGTTCGAGTGCTGTGGCGCGGCCAATGCCTGGCGGCACCGTCACGATCGCGACTTTTTCTTTGATACGCATTTAGCCTCCCGGCTGAGTGTGGCCACCGTGCATCGAAAATGCGGATCGCCAAGATTGAAACTCGCGTGGTGCACGCACCATTAATAATGTCAACCGGAAGATAAGTGATTAAATAATCTGATTTTGAGCTTTTATTTCTCTTTCCAAGTTGTGTCATGAAGATCAATTGCGCATTGCACAAATAGCTTTTGTGCAGGATCAGATCGCGACACGGATGGCGAGCGCTACAAGAATAACGCCGAAGACACGATCGAGAACGAGGGCGGGTTCGGAGCCAAGTCAAAAGCCTTGATTGTGAGAGAACGAGTGCAACGACGATATACCAGATCGCGTCGATGATCCCCGCTGTCAAGGCCATTATGATTTTCTCGGTGATACCCGCTTCCGGCCGAACAAATTGGCTGAACAATGCCAGAAAAAAAGCGCGATTTTGGAGTTGGAGATCGCTATCAGAAATCCTGTGCGAGCCGCCGAATGATGAAGCGCTGATGTGTTGCTACAGAGCGCTTCGCTTGCAGCGGATCGGCTTTGAAGCTTTTAATACCCAGATATAAGAGCAGTACTGCACCGCCGTATCGAATCGCATCGAAAAGTGCCGGGTGCTGGGTAATGACGAGGCCAATACCCGCAGCGGTGAGTCCGGCCAAATGACAATGCCCAAGCCGTGCGCGATACCGGTGATGACGCCTTGCATCCGCCCACCGGTTAAGGTGTTCTGACGACAACCGCCAAACTCGCCCCCGGGGACATGGCGCCGAATATGCAGACTAACGACATCGAGAGCCAAAGTGTTAACGGCATAGGCTGACTTGCTTTACTCTAAAATCTAGAATATCCGTATTCCAGTCGATCCCCAAAGCCCCTGCTCCAAGATAGTCGACTACGCTGATCCTTTATTCCCGTGAGGGCTGCCATCTCTGTGAGGACATGTTGGACCAACTGGACTGAGCTTCAAAGCGATGGTTTTGCGGTTGAGGTGCGTGATGTCGATACCAATCCCCATGGTTGAGGCAGTTCGGGGAACTTGTGCCGATTACTCTTTTCAGATAATCAGGAGATTTCCAGGTACTTTCTGGATTTTAAAGACCCTAATGGAAAAATAAAAAAATATATAAAACATATATTTATAGATTAAATCAAGAAAAAGTTCGACATTTATGTATAGTTACCGGCCTTTTTCTCGACGATTTAGCGTTCCCGGAACATGTGATGTCCGAACAAATCCAAAATCAAGGCCGGGCGACCGCCCAAATTATATGTGGCGTCTGTCTCGCCGGATTTCTGATCGTGCTCCGATGCAAAGACCCAAAGCAGTTCCGGACTGCTGAATCAACCGGGTGAGGTTGCGACGTTGGTTGAATTGCGGGACCTCAGCCCGCAAGGTGCGATAGAGCGATTACGGTCGATCGGTTTTAAGGGGCAAGTCGAGATCGTTGATAACGAGGGCTGTGCGCCCGGGAATGGCCGGGAAAAAGTTTATCGTCATCGAGCCTTCGCTGGGTGCGGATGTGGCGTTGATGAGTCGATACTGTTGTACTCCAGGTTGCTTCGATGTGGTTTTTTGATCATCGAAGGCAAAGGCGGATTGACTGTGCTGGACTCTCCGCGGAACGAACCGATCAGCCTAACCGCTTCAACCTCAAGGCTTACAATGTCTCGATTTCACAGCGGTCCCAGAGGGCCGGATATGTGCTGGATGATGTGATGATCAATGGCGAGAAGATGTTGTTGTTGGTCTCTGCGGGCTCGAGCTTTCGCATCCCGGAGATTGTGAAGGATCACTCGGTCGAGATCCGATTCGTCCGAGATTGCAGCGGATCCAGGAGCCGTCGCCCCCTGTCACACATACGATTATCTCGACGGTTTTGTTCGGTGCGTGCACTATTTCGCCGCTTGGCGCGATCGTATAACGAAGGCGCAAACCAGCAACCCCAATCACCCCCGACCGCAGGAGTGGTACAGAACGCTAAGCACGTAGATGGCGCGCCGGTTGCGTGTAATCAAGCCGGGTGTACCCATACCTTTACCGATGTCAGAAGCGACCATTCTCTTGAAGTGATTTGCAGCTGAAGTCCCGCTTGAAAAACCTAAAGAATCGTGTTGACGCGTGAGCGAGCGCAGGCCGTCAGACTGATAAGCCAACCTTCAGACGCTGGAATAGAGATAGAGATCAATATGGCGTTGGTCGCTCAGAAACTTACTCAGACTTTTTCGTCTTTCGCAATGAGATCGTGATACTGCGCGATGAGTCGTTTTTCATAGGCGCTGTCGCCGTCAAAGCCCATTTGCTCTAAACGGGTCTCGAGAAGCTTAATATCGGGCCAAGGATGTCACGAAGATCATTTGCTGGGCTATGCATCGGTGCTGAACTCAGATTCATAATGTGCCTTCTGAAGTGGGTCGTGAAGCACACACACTAAACCTATTTTTGACAATACGATGACACCGTGGTGACGCGTTTGGCCGTCATGCCTGTCCTTCAACTAGCAGCCGGGGTTCTAGAGATCGCTGTTCTATATCGCACCCGACACCAGGGCATCTCTATGAGATTCGGGCAGCAGGCTCAACCCGCCGGCTTTATCGCGACGGCGTGTTGCACATCAGTTCAATCCGCGACGGATCGCTACGGGTAGCGTGTGGATCTGCTCTGGCTCGGTGTTTTTCAACCCCCGGCCCGCACCGAGGCGAGCACTCCTGTTGGGACTGGGTGGGGTACAGCGGCGACTCAATTGCAGGCGCTATTTCCGAAGATCGCCATCACAGCAGTTGAGATGGATGCGATTCATATTCAGCTTGCCACCCGGCATTTTGGGATCGACTCGAGCCGGGCCAATATCCATCATGGGGATGCCCGCGACTTCATGAGCGAGTATCAAGGCCGCCCTTTGATCTCATCATCGATGATCTTTTTCCGGAAGCTCCGGTATGCCGTCCGGGCGGTACCTTGTTCCGCAGCCTGGCTCCGTGGCCTTGAGAGGCCTGAGCGAGGACGGTACTTTAAGCGTGAATTTCTGAATCTTGGAGTTGAAAACGTCAGGAATCCGAACCATTCTCGCAGAGCAAAAAACGGTTCAAACAGGCCTACGGCTTTCGTCACCCAAGCCTTGAAAACGTAATCGCTACGCTTTTAACGTCACGTTCAAAGCCTGATGACCTCGGGCGCAGATTTTATCGGTGCCCTCGCTCGAACGCCTTGCGCCGCGATTCAGCTGCGTTATCGGGGTGGAGTTAAAACCTCGTTAGACTCGTTTTCTTAAGCAGAACACACAAGGAAGTTGAAGCGCTTATGCGTGGTTTCGTACCGCCCGACGAGCAGACGGGTATCCAGTGAGCAATGGGCGGTGGTGTACATGCCCGGCCGTAATCGAAAACGATACCCTGAAACTGCGTTCAGATCATGGATTCGGAAAGCGAAGCAAAGCTGCCGCTCGGCCCGCCCAGCGGTTGTTCCCAGCACGGGTGCTGGGGCCCCAAAGTCGTCGGAAGGCCAGATCGTGTTTTACTTGGTCGAATGGTTATCGACCAGCGACCTTTAAAGCAGGCTTTTAATTCGGCAAGCGCGTCCAAGGCGCGTCGTCGCCCGACCTCAGGCTGCACGATGGGGTGGGGATAATCGGTCCCGAGGCGAATGCCCGCGTCGGACAACACCCTTCGGGTGCGGTCCAAGGGGCGTGAATGTATTTGTCGGGAGCGCAGTGATCTCAGGTACCCAGCGACGAACGTAAGCGGCGTTGGGATCAAATTTGGCCCTGCAGAACGGGGTTGAATACCCGAAAGGTGCATCGGCGCCGCACCCGCGACCCACTGCCAGCCAGCCGCGTTATTCGGAAGATCGGCGTCCACAAGCGTATCCAGAACCAATCCTGACCGTCTCGCCAGTCGACCAGAAGGTGCTTGACCAGCACAGACGCCGCAACCATGCGAACGCGGTTATGCATCCAGCCCGTGTGCCACAACTGGCGCATACCTGCATCGACAATCGGAAGCCGGTCTTTCCCTGCTGCCAGCGGCGCAGCGCTTTAGAAGTCCTTTTGCGCCACGGAAATTTTTCGAATTCCGGTCGAAATGATTTTTCGGGCAGTTGTGGAAAATGAAAAAGCAGATGGGCGCTGAACTCACGCCAGCCGAGTTCGCGTTGAAAACGACAGAGCACCGCTGCTGGATCGGGTTTTGCCAGTAGTCGCCACCGCGTAGGCCTGGGCGACGCTAATGTTACCGAAAATGCGGTAGGGCGAGAGCCTCGAGGTGTCGTCTTGTGCTGGAAAATTGCGCCCCGCGTCATAGCCTTGGGCGCGCTTTAAAATTCTCGGAGGGCGGGCCTGGCCGCCATGCTCACCCGGTTGCCAATGCTGTGAAAATCCGGCCGCCCAATTCGGTTTTGTGGGGAGCAGCTGCCACTGGGCCAGATTCTCGCTGCTGGGTCCTTGTCGACAAAACGGACTGGGACGGTATCGGATGGGGCCCGCATTTTCTGTTTGTGGGTAAGGCAGTTCTTCCAGAACGGTGTGAAGACCAAAGGCGTTCCGGTCTGACTCCGAATATCGCCAGGATCAAACAGCAGATTGCCTTCAAAGCCCTCTGAGCCGATCCCGAGTTCTTCTAGGCGGGCTTTAAGCGATTTCTCATCTTTTCGATCCAGAGCTTCCACTGATCCCGAGACCAGTAAACAGCAGAGGCTCCGGTTGTTTTAGCGAGTTCGGTGAGGACCTCTACCGGGTCACCGGTCCGAAGGACCAGCCGGCCACCGGCCTTCTTGTATCACTTTCAAGTTCCTGAAGAGAGTGGTGGAGCCACCAGCGGCTGGCAGCTCCGGGCAGCCAATTACGCTGACTCTGATTCGGACATAGCAGGGAATCACGAGGCGATCGCCATAGGCGGCTGCGGATAGCGGGGTGGTCGCTTAACCGAAGATCCTGGCGAAACCAAACGATGATGATCTGGCTCATGAACGGGGGGAGTTGGAACGCGTGACTAGCAATGAAGTCTACCGGCCCGAAGCCAACGCAGGATGAATTTTTTGAGGTGGCTTTGTTCACGCCGCAGATGAGAAAATTTAACTTATGGCAACAGATTTTGAACCTTTTCTTAACGCCGCGCTTTGGTGCGCGGGCCTGGCTCTGGTGGCCTGGATGGTCAGCGTGGCACGCCGTGATGCAGGGATCGCTGACGTGTTCTGGCCCTGGTTTGCGGTGGGCAGCGCTGTTTTTTATTTACCGAGCACCGAAGCGGCTTCTCTGCTGGCGAGCACGGTGCTGATCGCGATTGTGATTTCTGCCTGTCGCCTCTCCGTAATGGTATGGCGGCGAACGGCCCGGGCAGGAGAGGACCGACGTTATTCGGAGATCCGCGCGCGCTGGGGCAAAGGGTTCGCGTTTAAAAGTCTTCCAGGAATTTTTATGCTTCAGGCTGCCATGGGCTTTTTGCTGGCCGTGCCCCTCGCTTATGTGATGACACGAGCCGATTCACTTTCAGGATGGGACCTAGGCTTCGGAGCATTGTGGCTGCTGGGGTTTTTGTTGCAGGTCAGTGCCGATTGGCAGCTTGCGCAATTCGCACGGCGTGATGATGGGTCGGGCGTCCTGAAGAGCGGCGTATGGCGCTACAGTCGCCACCCCAATTATTTTGGCGAGCTTTGCATGGCGTGGGCGATTTTCGGCTTCGCGGCCATAGGCGGAGGCGGTTGGACCGTATTCGCGCCGGTTCTGATCACTTGGTCAATTCTGCGATTTACAGGGATATCTCGAATGGAGGACGCAATCTCAGCTCGCCGACCGGGCTATGGCGCCTATGCCCGGCAGACGAGCCCCCTGATTCCCTGGCCGCCCCGAAAAACCTAGACTTTCGGGTTCACGTGGGAGTCACGGCATCCCTTCAAAATTACTGCATATCAGTGGATTAGGACGAACTAATGGAACCGCAAAGCAAGGGCAGCGTGCTGCTGGTGGAAGATCATCAGGATATCGCTGAACTCGTATACGACTACATGGAAGGCGTCGGCTACGAGCTTGATTACGCGCCTGATGGAGAGGTCGGCATTAATCTCGTGGCGCAGAACGAATACGACGCGATTATCCTGGATCTCATGCTGCCCCGGAAAGACGGTCTGTCGGTGTGTCGGGAGCTTCGGGAGAAAATGGGCAAGTCAACGCCGGTGTTGATGCTCACGGCCCGTGATACGTTGGAGGACAAGCTCAAGGGATTCGAGACTGGTGCCGATGATTATCTGGTGAAGCCTTTCGAGATTGAGGAGCTTGAGGCTCGCGTTAGGGTTCTGATTAAGCGAGGACACGCGGCGCCGTCGGTGACCGATGCATTGCGCGTCGGCAGTATCGAGTTTGATCAGCAGTCCCTGGTCGTAACGCGGGATGGTCAAGAACTTGTGCTTTCTCCGATCGGTTACCGATTGCTCAAGATTCTAATGGAGCGTTCGCCGGCGGTAGTCTCCCGACAGGACATTGAGCGCGAGATCTGGGGCGACATGTTGCCGGACAGCGATACGCTGCGCAGTCACATGTACAACCTGCGTAAAGTGATCGACAAGCCGTTCTCAAAGTCCTACCTTCAGACCTTACCCGGTATCGGTTATCGGCTATGTGACCCGGATGGCGCCCATTAGGGCGGGATGGTTCGGCGCTTCACGCGCGCCGTCACGTTTCAGCTGCTTCTCGTCGGTCTGGCCGCGGTCCTCGATTTGGGGCGCTGGCGCCATCATGAAGGAGATGCTGGTGCGCCAAGCGCTCTTGACTGAGGCGGAGTACTTCTGGGAACTGAGATCCGCCAACCCCGCTTTCCGGTACCGGATACGCGTAACTTGACCGGATACCTTTCAGACTCGCCCGATCTTCCGCAGGATCTATACGCCTTACATCCCGGTTTCCACGAGCTCGATACGCCCGATCACTTTTCAGTCGCGCTGGTCTCCGAGCATGAGGGTGAGCGTCTGACGCTGGTATTTGAGGAGAACAGGTGCGATCGCTAGCGCTGTGGTTTGGACTGGTGCCGTTGGCGATCGTGCTGGTGGTGGTCTACGTTTCGCTTTACTTAGATATCGCCTCTATCGGACCTCTGTCTCGCCGGTGGTTCGGTTGGCGCACAGGTGGAAACCCTTCAGCTTGAGTCCTCAAAGAATCCCGATTTTGATGTGAGTGATCTCCGCAGGGCACCGACCGAGAGATCCAGGTTCTAAGCGATGCCTTGCGCCATCTTATTGAGCGTGTAAACGACTTTATTTCGCGTGAGCGGGAATTCACCCGAGATGCCAGTCACGAGCTGAGAAGCCCGCTTACGGTAGTGCGCGTGGCTTGTGATCTTGTGCTTAAAGAGCCACAGCTTGACGACCGAGTTCGCAAGTCCATCCTCAAAATTCAGCGCGCGTCGCTGCAGATGACGAACTTGATAGAAGCATTTTTGCTGCTGGCTCGCGAGCCGGAGCGCCATATCGAGTCTGGGGTGGTCTGCGTTAATGATCTCCTCATGGAGAAATTGACCGGGCCAGAATTTTAGTTGAAGGACGCTCCGTGGAAATCATTACCGACTTCGAGGATCGCATCCACGTTCGCGCACCCGAGCGTGTCGTGTCTGTGCTTCTGGAAACCTGCTACGCAATGCGTGCACCTATACCGACGAGGGGAGCGTAACCGTTTCAATATCGGAACAGCGCGTGACAATCCGGGATACGGGGATTGGAATGTCGGAGGATGATCAGCACGTGGCGTTTCACGCGTTCAGCCGAGGCAGTCAGGCGCGGCCTGGGGGCCATGGCGTGGGACTTAACATCGTCCGGAAACTGTCGAGCCGCTTCGGTGGCCCGTGACTCTCGAGTGTCGCAAACAAGGGCACAACCGCAGTGGTTGAATTTCCAGATGCGGTTAATGACGGGTAGAATTTCGGACATTGTGATCGATCCCGCCCCGATACTCCTTCAGTCCCAACCCGCTGGCAGACTTTCATTTTCTGGTTGCTGAACGACAGTCGGTATCTCGATAGAAAGCCTTTGCGCTCCCCAAGAGCGCTGGATCCTTGGCGGGTTATTCCGTTTTGGTGATCCATCTAGGATGTCTTGGTGTTATCTGGGTGGGGATCAGTTGGTTTGCAGTCGCGTTGGCCGTCGGTCTGTATCTGGCTGAATGTTTCTGATCACCGCGTTCTACCATCGTTTTTGCGCATCGCGCGTTTGAGAGCAGTCGCGTCTTTCGTTTCATCGTGGCGCTGTTGGGCTGCACAGCCGGGCAGCGTGGACCGCTGTGGTGGGCGAGTCATCATCGCCAGCATCACATCCACTCCGATACGGAACTGGATCCACATTCGCCACAAAAAGATTCTTTCTGGTTCAGCCACGTTGTTTGGTTTCTCACCCGAGATGCGTTCAGCGTTCGCTGGGGGCATATCAAGGACCTCAAAAATTCAAGGAATTGGTCTGGCTCGAGCGTTTCGACTGGGTTCCTCTGGTAGCGCTCGCGGGCGGGTGCTTCTGGGTCGGCGATTGGGCGGCGCAAACATACCCGGCTGGGGAACAAGCGGTATGCAGGCATTGATTTGGGGGTTTTTTGTGTCCACCACATTTTTATATCACGCGACCTACACCATCAATTCGCTGGCGCATCGCTACGGCCGACGACGCTTTGACACAGCGGATCACAGCCGAAATAACTTTTTGCTCGCGCTGCTGACCCTTGGTGAGGGTTGGCACAATAATCACCACCGTTACCCCGGCGCCGCTCGGCAGGGCTTTTATTGGTGGGAGCTCGACCTGTCCTACCTGGGACTTCGGGTGTTAAAGCGACTGGGACTGGTCTGGAATCTGCGGCCGGTTCCAAATAAGATTCTCGAGGCCGGTCGGGCGCGCCATTGAAGATTGCGGTTGTCGGGGCCGGGGTATCCGGCCTCGTGTGCGCGTTAGGGCTCGGCCGAGAGCATGACGTCGTGGTGTTTGAGGGCGCCGGGCGCTCCGGGGGGCATGCGCACACCGTCGTTGTCAACGAGCAGGGCAGGTCGGTTGCTATCGATGTCGGTTTTATCGTCTTTAACTTCGCCCATTATCCCCATCTGTCCTCTCTGTTCGATCGGCTTGGTGTTGTCTCGCAGCCGTCGGATATGAGTTTCAGCGTCCGATGCGACTGGACGCAGTTTGAATTCAGCGGCTCGAACCTCAATACGTTTTTTGCTCAGCGCGCAAACCTGCTCCGCATGGATGCATGGCGCCTCCTGTTTTCAATCCTCCGCTTCAATCGGATAGGTCAGAGGATGTTACAAAGCCCGATGAGTGATCAGATATCCGTTGATGAATTTACCCGCCAGATGGGCTTTGATGACGTGCTGGTTGATCGTTATCTACTGCCCCTCGGCGGAGCGCTGTGGTCGTGCTCTACAGACACCTTTCGCCAGTTTCCGATGAAGTTCTTTTTGGAGTTTTTGCAGAATCATCAGATGCTGCAGTTGGGGGACCGCCCGGTGTGGCGCACGGTAGTGGGCGGTTCTCAGGAATATGTGCAACGACTGACCGCGCTGCTGGGGAGTCGAATTCGCTTGGGCGAGGCCGTGAAGGCAGTGAGTCGGGCAGCCGATGGTGTTTACGTCCGTGTGGGGAATGGCTCGGTGGAACGCTTCGATGAGGTTGTCCTTGCTACACATGCCGATACCTCGTTGTCCTTGGTTTCAGGTGCTGATGAAGAGGAACAAGAGATGCTCGGCGCGTTCCCTTATCAGGATAATTCGGTGTGTCTTCATACGGATTCCCGCGTCCTGCCTAAGTCGCGCAGAGCCTGGGCGAGCTGGAATTATCGCGTGCGAGACACTTCATCGACGCATACTTGCGTGACCTACAACATGAACAAGTTACAGGCACTCGATTCAACCCAGACCTACTGCGTGTCGCTGAATCAGGATAACGATATAGACCCCGACAAAATCCTGCATTCTCAAGTTGTGCGCCATCCGCTTTTCACCCCGGGACGTGATGCGGTTCAGGCGAATCACGCGCGGCTGATTCGTCGGAGCAGGTTAAGTTACTGCGGCGCCTACTGGGGTTTTGGATTTCACGAAGACGGCGTTCGGAGCGCACTTGCGGTTTGTGACGCGTTTGGTGTGGAGCGCCCCTGTTGAACAGCAGAATTTATGTGGGGCGGGTGTGCCATACCCGGAGCCGGCCACGTCATCACCGTTTCTGCTATTCGCTTTTCATGATGTACCTGGACCTCGCGGAGCTCGACACCGTATTCAGACCTTACTGGCTCTGGTCCGCATCCGGACCGGCACCGGCGCGATTTCGCCGCTCGGATCACCTGGGAGATCCCGAACAGCCGCTCGATACCTGCGTCCGAGATCTGATCGAACGAGAAAGCGGTAACCGGCCGCTAGGCCGCATTACATTGCTGACTCATCTGAGCTATTTCGGGTACTGCATGAATCCGGTTAGTTTTTTCTTTTGCTGGGACGCATCTGGTGAATGCGTGGAAGCGGTGGTAGCGGAAGTCAACAATACGCCCTGGGGAGAGCGCCACTGTTATGTGCTCAATTACGCGAAGGATTCGCCCGATCAGGTCTTTGAATTTGACAAAGCGTTCCATGTATCGCCGTTCATGAAGATGAATCAGCGGTATCTGTGGCAGTTTTCACATCCTGCAGACGGCTTACGGGTGAAGATGACCTCCTAGAAGATGGAGAAGTAATTTTTCGGCGTCCATGAATCTCGTGGCCCGGGAAATTTCAAGCAGGACGCTCGCGCATTGCCTGGCGCGATTCCCAAGCATGACGCTTAAGGTAATCACCGGGATTTACTGGCAGGCCTTCCGTCTTTGGCTGAAACGCATACCTTTCGTCCCGCATCCCAAGACTAGAACTGATTCCGCAATTCATGAGTAACTCTTCCGCCGTTACCGCGAACGCAGCGACTGCTACGCAGCTGACTTGGCTGCAACGCCAGTGTCGCCGCGGTCTGTTGAGTAAGCTTGGCGGGCTGGATGGGACCTTGGTTATTGATGAGTCGGGCGTCACCACCCGCCTCGGGTCCGGGGTTGGTTCCAGTGCCCGAATCCTCGTGCGCGACCCCGCGTTTTTCGTCGACGTCGCGACCCGTGGAAGTCTTGGCGCGGCAACCAGCTGGATGGACGGTTCGTGGGACAGTGACGACCTGACAGACGTATTTGCTCTTTTGCGCTCAACCCCAAGCTCACGGATTCGTTCGATCGAGGATGGTCGCGGATAGCGGTGCAGGCCGCTGCTCGATTTCATGATCGAAGACGTAACTCAAAAGCGGTAGCCGTCGGAACATCGCCGATCATTACGACTTGGGTAACGATTTATTTCAGTTGTTTTTAGATCGAGGGATGAATTATTCGAGCGCGTTCTTTGCGTCGCCCAATGACTCTCTCGACGACGCCGGGACGCACAAGCTCGATCGCATTTGCACCAAGCTTGATCTGAATCCTTCTCATCATGTGCTTGAGGTCGGATGCGGTTGGGGCGGCTTTGCGATTTATGCTGCGACACACTTTGGTTGTCGTGTGACCGGGCTTACCATTTCACAGGAGCAATACGATTTCGCCATCCGACGAATCGCTGAGGCGGGTCTTGAGGACCGGATCGACGTCGTGTTGTGCGATTACCGTGATCATGAGGGTTGCTATGACCGGGTCGTCTCTATTGAGATGATTGAGGCGGTAGGGCACGAGTTTCTGGGCGGGTACTTCAGAAAAATCGAATCTTTCCTCGCGTCGGACGGCGCGGCGTTGTTGCAGGCAATTGCGATGCCGGATCAGCGCTACGCCCAATATCTGAAGGGCTGTGATTTTATCCAGCGCTACATCTTCCCCGGCAGCTGTGTGCCCTCGCTTGGCGCGATGACAGACGCCGTACGTAAAAACACCGATCTCAAAGTGGTCGATCTGGAAGATATTGCGCCTCATTACGCCAAGACGCTCAGCCTGTGGCGCGAGCGTTTTAATGCGCGCGCGGCAGAAATTCTCGCGCTGGGTTATCCGGAGCGCTTCATTCGATTATGGAATTACTATTTTGCTTATTGCGAAGCAGGCTTTGCGCAGCGGTACTTGTCGGATTATCAGATCGTGCTGTCGCGTCCTCTGTGGCGCGGAAACATTGCCCGCGGATAGTTCTGTGGAGAACATCAGCCCGTGAAAAAATCGAACGTCGTTAATTTCGTGCTTTTTCAGATCGCCTGGTTCGTTGCCGTGTGGGGTGCGGCCGAGGGATACGGATGGATGGGTCCAGCAGCAGTAGCCGGATGGGTGATTTTCTTTATGGCTTGGCACCGGCCCGCGAGACAGGATGGAACACTGTTGCTAATGACGGGCCTCATCGGATTTTGTATGGATTCGATTCTGGTTTGGTCGGGGTCGCTTCAGTTTCCCGAATGGGCTGGACCTGCCTTTCCCACCACGATATGGATGGTTGCGCTATGGATCAATCTGGGTGCGTCGCTGCGCCACAGTCTTAAGTGGTTGACTGGCCGTTATCTGCTCGGACTTCTTTTTGGAGCAATCGGTGGGCCGCTTGCCTATGTAGCGGGCGAGAAGCTGAATGCAATCTCGGTCCTGGAGCCTGTGCCCGTGGTGATTGCCTGGGCCATTGCGATGCCTCTTGTACTTTGGGTAGAGCGGACAACCGCTGGCAACGCTATGGACCTGGCGCCGCCCCTGAAAACAACCTCGCGGGTACATCGATCATGAAAGCGCTTTCCCGCTTGGCTTATGCCGCGCTGGATCGTGGTTGCGTTCCCGATGCGCTTATTCGAGCGGGAATTCGACGCCTGTGCCGCGATCGACTCCGGGAGCTCGCTGCGTTTGAGAGCCAACGTCCTGAGAGTATGACGCGGTTTCTGAAGGCCTTGGATGATGCTCCCGTCGCTCCGCTGGTCGAAAAAGCGAATGAGCAGCATTACGAGGTTCCCGCAGCGTTCTTCGCCGAAGTGCTTGGCCCGCATCTGAAGTACAGCAGTGCGTTTTGGCAAGACGTCGATAATCTCGGCGAAGCGGAGGCGCAAGGGCTTCGATTATCTTGCGAGCACGCCGCGCTCGAGGACGGTCAGGACATTCTAGAGTTGGGCTGTGGTTGGGGATCACTCACGCTTTGGATGGCGAAGCACTACCCGAACGCCCGTATCACTGCGGTATCAAATTCCGCATCTCAGAGAGCTTACATCGAAGCGCAGGCTTGTGAGCGAAACCTGCACAATCTGAAAGTCATCACAGCGGATATCAATCACCTCGTGATGGATCAGCAGTTTGATCGAATTGTCTCGGTAGAGATGTTTGAGCACTTGCGCAACTATCGGACGATCTTTGCTCGGGTGTCAGGCTGGCTGAAGCCGAAGGGGCGATTTTTCATGCACATCTTCTGTCACAAAACGACTCCTTATTTTTTTGAAGATCGAGACGATTCGGACTGGATGAGCCGGCACTTCTTCTCCGGAGGCATGATGCCGAGCGTTGATCTGCCGCTCGGCTATCCGCAGTCCCTGCAACTTGCGTCGCGTTGGGACTGGAGCGGCGTTGAATATCAGAAAACTGCCGAGGCTTGGTTACAAAACCTCGATGCGCAGCGGCAAGAGGTAAAGAAAATTTTTTCCGACACTTATGGCTCGAACCAGTCACAGATGTGGATCAATCGGTGGCGGGTATTTTTTATGGCCTGTGCGGAACTGTTTGGAATGGATGAAGGGCGCCAGTGGCAGGTGAGCCATTATCTTTTTGATCGAAAGTGAGGATCTGTTTTGAAAAAAGCGTTAGCGATGAGGCGAGTATGGTGGATGGGACTGGGGCTCTTATTTATGGCGGGCTGCTTTAAAGCCGTGGCGCTTGAACCCTTAAAGCCCGTCGACTATGTGGATCTTGATCGATTCATGGGACCTTGGTACGTCATCGCCTCAACCCCTACATTTATCGACAAAGAATCCTACAACGCGATCGAAAAGTATGATTTGAACGATGACGGTACGATCCAGACCACGTTTACATTTTTCAAAGGGGGTTTTGACGGATCTTTGAAGACCTACCGCCCCAAGGGTTTCGTCAAGCCGGATGGGTCAAACGCAGTGTGGGGCATGCAGTTTGTCTGGCCGATCAAAGCGGATTATCAGATCGTCTATCTTGATGAAAGCTACACCCGGGTGATCGTCGCCAGGGAGAAGCGGGATCTCGTATGGCTCATGGCGCGTGAGCCCTCTATCCCTGATTCTGAGTATCGCGCGCTTATCGATCGTATCGTTGCGCTGGGTTACGACGAGGGAAGTCTTCGCCTGACGCCGCAACGCTGGGATTGATAACCCGTCTGCGAGCCGAGTAATGAGCTCGACCGAAACTGCTGAGAACGCGCTTTTTCTGATTCTCCCGGGACAATGTGTCCCGATCTCGGAACTTTCGAAGTGGCGTGGTTGCCACTTTCTACTGTCCGAGCACTCCTACACAATCCTAACCGAGCGTCACCATAAGCTTAAGCTGGTGCTGATGTTGAGCGCGTTACGGGCGTATGCGAAGGCACTGCGTGCAAGCCGGTTTTCGGTTACTTATTACAGGCTGGATGATCCGTCTGCGGGCTCGTTGGAGCAGCAGCTGGCCCATGTGCGCAGCAGGGAGGGCATCCCACCTTTTCCATTTTGAGATAGAGGATCGCGGCTGCGCCGATGAGGTGCGTAAGAGCGTCTCTGAAGCTGGGCTTTTGATTACGACTCTACAAAGCCCTTTGTTTCTGTGCTCCCGCGCAAGATTTACGGAGTATGTCTCGGGGGAGGCAAAGCCCCGTATGGCTAATTTTTATCGACAGGAGCGCCGACGTTTAGGGCTTTTATTGGAGTCGGATGGCTCCCCCGTGGGTGGCCAATGGAGTTTTGATGCCGACAATCGGCGCGCTCTGCCGAAGACCATTGATCCGCCTCCCGTTCGATTTGTTGCGCCCGATGAGGACACCCAGCAGGTTATCCGCCTCGTCAGCGAGCGTTTTTCAGATTACCCGGGCGATGCTGCGACGTTCGCCTATCCCGTGACGCATCGGCAGGCGAACGAGTGGCTCGATCGTTTCGTTGAAGAGCGCCTCTATTTATTTGGAGACTATGAGGACGCGCTAACCCAACGTTCGGACGTCGTCTTTCATTCGCTTCTGTCACCGCTTATCAACATCGGATTGCTGTGCCCGCAAACCGTCATCGAGCGCGTGCTGAGCGCTCATCAGAAAAAGCCGGTGCCGATGAATAGTTTGGAGGGATTCATTCGCCAGGTGATCGGATGGCGTGAATTCATTCGCGGCATCTATCATGAGTATGGCGAGGAACAGGAAACATCGAATTTCTTCGGGCACAGCTCCGGCCTCACGGCCGCTTGGTACGACGGAAGCACGGGCATTGCACCGCTGGACCACGTGATTCAAAAAAGCCGGTCACTCGGCTGGGCGCATCATATCGAGCGCCTGATGGTGGTCGGCAACCTCATGAATTTGTGCCGAATTCGTCCGCAAGCGGCGCACGACTGGTTTATGGAGATGTACGTCGATTCGGCGCGCTGGGTGATGGGCCCCAATGTCTATGGCATGGCCCTCTTCAGCGACGGGGGAATTTTCGCGACCAAACCGTATCTTTGCGGTTCAAGTTACATCAGAAAGATGGGTGATTATGGCAAGGGCGAATGGTGCGACGTTGTGGATGGCCTCTACTGGCTTTTGTCCATGATCATCGAGAATACCTCTCGAAAAACCAGCGTACGGCAATGATGCCGCGCAACCTGGATCGACTCGCGAGCGAACGCAAGGAGCGAATCTTCAACGCGGCGGACCTTTTCCTAGAGGAAAAACCGTGAGATCAGGTGAGCTCTAGGACTGAGACTGCAGGCGAAGTAATCAATAACCTCCACCCGGTTGTCCATGCATGAGGCACACGTCCATGCTTTACACTAATGTGCTGAACAAGTTTTCCTGGATGGATATTTCCATGTCAAACCGTATTGTCGCGCTCGTGTTGAGCGTGTTTCTGGCCGGATCCGCCGTGGCGGACAGCGTTCCGCAAGCCGTCGTGGATAAAGCGGCGACACTCATTCCGGGCACGCAGCCGGACTCGGTGACGCTCAGCCCGGTTGCGGGCCTCTATGAAGTCGTCTTTGGTAATCAGGTCGTCTACTTATTTGCCGATGGAAAGCATCTGCTCAGCGGGGACCTCATTGATTTGGACGCGGGCGAGAATCTTTCAGAAAACGCACGAAAAACCGGACGCAAAGCAGCCATCGACGCACTCGATGAGACTGGGATGGTGGTTTTTTCGCCCGAGCAACCGAAGAGTACGATCACTGTGTTTACCGATACGGAGTGTGGCTACTGCGTCCGCCTGCATAATGAGATTGAACAGGTGCTTGCCGGCGGGGTGAAGGTTCGATACCTCGGATATCCGCGAGCGGGTATCGGTTCCACCTCTCATCAGACTCTGGTATCGGTTTGGTGCTCTGAGAATCCCCAGCAGGCGATGACGGATGCGAAGCGCGGTAAGGCCGTAGACCCGAGGGTTTGCGAGACCGAAATTGAAAAGCACATGCAGGCGGCTCAGGCGGTCGGGGTGCGCGGCACGCCCACCATTGTCTTGCAGGATGGCAAGGTCATCCCCGGATACGTCCCTGCGGGCGAATTGGTCCCCATGGCAAATGCGGCCGCGCTAAACTGATCCAGGCGATGTTTCTCTGCCGTCGCGCCGCCGTTGCCGTGTTCTGGTGTTTGTCGGCGACGGCAAGCGTCACGTTCGCGGCCGAGCAAGCGCTGAAGCCTGTGGGCGACGAATGGGTGGAGGAGGTCTCGTTTTCTCTTGATAATCTCTCCGGCGAAAAAAGAGCCCTTGAGGATTTCGCGGGAAAGGTCCTCCTGGTTAATTTCTGGGCCACTTGGTGCCGGCCATGCGTGAAAGAGCTTCCGTCGATTGAAGAAGTGAAGGCTCGGCTGGGTTCCGACGTATTTGACGTGGTTGCGATCAATGTTGGGGAAGATAGCAGCCAAATCGAAGAATTTTTGAGCAAGCGCCTGGGGGGTCCATTGGCTCTCGAGGTACTTCTCGACGAAAACCTGGTGGCGGCAAAGTCGTGGAAGGTGCGGGCGGTGCCGACGACCTATATTGTTGATAAAAAAGGGAAAATAAAATTCGTCGCGACCGGGGAGGCGGACTTTTCTCACGAGGATGTGGTGAAGACTATTCAGTCTTTGATCGTTATCGACTGATATTTCCCTAAAAACTGTTCCTATCTTCGGCGATTTTCGTGAAATCCCTCAAATATTTGGCTCCTCTGCTGGTCTTTGCGGTGATCGGCGCATTTCTTGCCGTGGGCCTCAAGCTTGATCCCAGAGAGGTGCCCTCGCCGCTTGTTGATAAGCCGGCTCCAGCATTCAATGCGCCCCGTTTGCTTATGATGAACGGCTCATTCGGCACGCAGGAGTTGGCCGGGCAAGTCTGGATCCTGAACGTATTCGCGTCTTGGTGTGTGGCTTGTCGCGCGGAGCACGGACTGCTGATTGATTTGGCGGCTAAGCGTGCAGTTACGCTTGTCGGTCTCAACTATAAAGATGATCCAACTGATGCACGGTCGTGGCTGAGAGAGCTGGGGAATCCCTATGACGCTATCGCTGTCGATGCAGATGGTCGGATTGGATTGGACTGGGGCGTTTATGGGGTCCCGGAGACTTTTGTTATCGATGGCACGGGGACCATCCGCTACAAACATATCGGCCCGATTGATGCCCGATCGATGGAGGAGAAAATTCTGCCCCTACTGAAAGACCTTAAGGGCTGAACCATCTGAGGTCGGATCTCGCACGGGGCTGTGCGATAATTTACCCCCATTTCTCAGTAGTAATCTCATATTTTCATGAACGAATTGAAACTCGGCGTCCCTAAGGGGAGTCTCGAGGACGCAACCATTGCGCTCTTCCGGCAGGCGGGGTGGCACATTCAGCCACGTTCCCGGAATTACTTTCCCAGTATCGATGACCCCGAAATTTCCTGCGCGTTGGTACGCTCGCAGGAGATGGCGACTTATGTCGCCAAGGGCGTGCTTGATGTGGGACTAACAGGCCTGGACTGGATACTGGACAGTGGAGCGAAGGTCGAGGAGGTATGCGACCTCGTTTATTCGAAGAGTTCGGATCAGCCCTGTCGATGGGTGCTGGTGGTGCCGCAGGACTCGGATATTCGAAGCATCGAGGATTTACGCGGTAAGCGGGTGGCAACCGAGCTGGTGAACTTTACCCGGGCCTATATGGCGGAGCGCGGTATCGATTGCGAGGTCGAGTTCTCTTGGGGTGCGACAGAGGCCAAGGCAGTGGAGGGGCTCGTGGACGCCGTGGTCGAGATCACGGAAACGGGGAGCACCATTCGAGCGCATGGGCTAAGGATCGTCTGCGACCTCCTGCACACCCACACCCGGCTGATCGCCAGCCCGGCGGCTATGGCTGACCCCTGGAAGCGACGAAAGATCGAAGATATTGCCCTCCTTCTGCAGGCGTCTCTTGCGGCGCATCATAAGGTCGCGCTCAAAATGAATGCACCAAGGGCCAAACTCCAAAAGATCACCGGACTGCTTCCCAGCCTCCATGCGCCTACCGTCAGTGACCTGGCAGATACCGAGTGGGTGGCTCTAGAAACTGTGGTGGATCGCGAGCAGGTTCGCTCACTGATTCCTCAGCTTCGTGAAGAGGGCGCTGAGGGCATCCTGGAATACGAATTACGCAAAATTATTTGAACCTGTTTACCGATCGCTCTGATCGTCGGAGGCGCGCTTGTACATCAATTTTGGGCAGATGAAGCCCCAGGAAATCTACATCACCATGACCCAGACGGTGATTCCCCGGCCTATTGCCTGGATACTGTCGGAAAACCCGGACCAAAGTCTGAACTTGGCGCCTTATTCCTATTTCAACGCGGTCTGCAGTGATCCGCCGCTGATAATGATCTCGGCCGGGGTCAAACCCGATGGTGCCGTGAAGGACACTCGGGACAACATCAGAGACCGCAAAGATTTTGTTGTGCATATCTCAAGTCTTGAGCAGATCGATGAAATGAACGCTTCCTCAGCAAATCTTGCGCCGGGGGTTTCGGAAGTGGAGACACTCGGATTGCAAACAAGCGCCTTTGAAGGCTCCCGTTTGCCTCGTCTGACGTGCGCAAAGGTCGCCTTTGCTTGTTCTGTCTACGATATCCACTATTTAGGAAATGGCCCACAGTCGCTCATTTTGGGCGAGGTACACGGCGTATTTGTAGACGATTCAGTAATTGGGGAAGACGCTAAGGGACGGATGAAGATTCTTGCCGATCGTATTAACCCGATAGGAAGGCTTGGGGCGAGCGAATACGTGAGTTTCGGAGAGATCCTGACCCGCCAACGCCCAGATTGATAACGCCTTGCATCCGCTGCTGCATCCGCTGCTAAAGGATTATGAACCCGTTCTTGTTTGCAAAACGCCCAAGAGACTGAGCTGATGACCTTCTCGAAGAGGAAGATGGGCTTAGCTTCGTCCGTAGCTTCGTATTGAGACAGGAGATAGCGGGACTCATCGACTCTACGATTTCTAGCCTGGTGTGTCGCGCAACAAAAGTTGACTGATTGCGATACCTCGGCGCGTTCTTTCTGGGACAAAACAGAGTGGCGGTGAGCGGTTAACTCTCGACGCTTTTGTCGCGCTGACTAAGGACTCGCACGTAACTCACTGAAGAAAAAGAGAGTTCGTTTTTCTCGAAATTCGGGTTTCTCAACTCGTGTTTTGCACAAGCTCTGGATCTGGGGCGATAAATCCCGCGTGCCCGCTATTTGGGAACTCATGCACCGCAGAACTTCTATAACTATATGAAAATGTTAGTTAAAAGATATGCCTAAAATTTAGGCACAGACATCCGAGCATGGTCGTGTGACTTGAAAACAGCGGAAGGCGATCGTTTGTGCACAAAGTTATCCACAGGTTATGTGGGCAACCGCAAAACCTGTCTTCGTCTCAAATAGTTAACTCACATTACTTCGGCGAGACAGAAGATCTATTCGATAAATTAGCCGTCTGAATAAAGAGCGCGCGCATCACTTTGAAAAAAAGAATTATCCAAGTCGCCCTCCCGGTAAGGCTCCGAAAGCGCTTCGATTACCTGCTGCGTGATGGCGATGTGATGCCCCGAATCGGTGCGCGGGTGTTGGTGCCTCTCCAAAAGCGTGAGGTGGTAGGCGTTGTCTGCGGTTTCTCGACAGAGAGCGTCATTGCGCCCGGAAAAATTAGGGAGATCTCGAAAACGCTCGATGCTGAACCCGCATTGCCCGAAGAGTTATTCAGCGTCTTGTCATGGGCTTCCAGGTACTACCATCATCCTGTGGGTGAAGTGATGCAGGCTGCGCTGCCGGTCAGTTTGCGTCGGGATCGGCCAATGACACCCATCGAAGACCGATATGTCCGGATCTCAAAGGCCGGTCGGGAGGCGCTTGCTGATATCCCGAGTCGAAGTTACCGACAGCGCGACCTGCTTCAAGTCTTGATCGATGCCGGCGCAGATGGGTTGTCGCGTGAAGAGCTCAAGCAACGTAATGGAGGTGTTTCAGGAGTTCTAGGTCGACTGATGCAGCGAGGCTGGGTAGAGGACTTCGTGCCGCAGAGGCAGACACCCGCCTCAATAAGCGAAAAACCTGAGCTGAACACCGCTCAACAGGAAGCGTGCAAGGCCATAAAGCAGGGCTTTGGATCCTATACGCCGTATCTTTTGGATGGGGTGACCGGTAGCGGAAAGACAGAGGTTTATCTTGAGTGCGCGCAGTCTGTGGTGGAGCGCGGACAGCAGGCTCTGATACTGGTGCCTGAAATCTCGCTGACGCCGCAGCTGATTTCTCGTTTTCGTGAACGAATTCAGAGTCGGATCGCGGTGCTGCACTCCGGTTTGACCGATAAGGAGCGCCACCTCGCCTGGTGGCAGTGCCGAACGGGCGAAGCCCTCGTAATCCTGGGCACCCGGTCGGCAATATTCGCTCCGTTTCGTCGACCCGGTCTCATTATTGTGGACGAAGAGCACGACCTCTCGTACAAGCAGAAGGACGGATTTCGCTACAGCGCCCGCGATATGGCCGTCAAACGAGCGCAACTAGCCGCCGTTCCGGTGATTTTGGGGTCGGCCACTCCGTCTCTCGAGAGTCTGGCAAACGCGCTGGGCGGCCGATATGTTCACTTGCGGCTCCCGAAGCGGGCGGCTGGTGCGAATCTGCCGCAGATCGCCCTGGTGGATATGAATCATCAGGCTGCCAGTGACGGTCTTTCGCCGGCGGTTGTTCTCGCCATCAAGGCCCGCCTCGCAAAGGTGAGCAGACGCTGGTCTTTGTGAACCGGCGAGGCTTTGCCCCTGTCGTGGGGTGTGTGGAGTGCGGTTGGCAGGCTGCCTGTCGACGATGCGATGCGCTGATGACGCTTCATCGACGCTCTAGCCGGTTGATTTGCCATCACTGCGGCAGTCAGTCCAGAAGTCCTGAGGTCTGTCCTGATTGTGAGCAGGGCACGTTGTATTTTTCCGGTGAGGGCACACAGCGGGTTGAGCAGGCTTTGGCAAAGCGGTTCCCCAACGCGTCGGTGGCTCGGCTCGATAGTGATTCTGTGCCGTCCTCAGAGCAGCTTCAAGATGCCTTGAACGCGGTTCGGGAGGGTCACGTCGATATCCTCGTTGGCACTCAGATGCTCTCGAAGGGGCATGATTTCGAGGGCGTCACATTGGTCTGCGTGTTGAATGCCGATCAGAACCTGTTCAGTGCCGATTTTCGAGGGCCCGAGCGCCTTTTTCAGCAGCTCATCCAAGTGGCCGGCCGGGCCGGACGGCGCGAGCGGGTGGGTGAGGTGCTCATTCAGACGGCTCATCCTCAGCACGAGGCGCTCACTCGAGTGGTGACGCACGACTTCACGGGATTTGCCGAGTCACTTCTCGCGGAGCGGCGCCAGGCGAGCTATCCGCCATTTTCACGATTTGCGCTCCTTCGCGCTGAGTCACCGGTGGTCGATCAGCCTATGATTTTTCTCAGCCGGGCGTCGGCTTGCGCAAAACAGGCGTCTTCGCGGGCTGGGGTTCAGATTTTTGATCCAACGCCATCACCCATGGAGCGTCGTGCGGGTCGCTACAGGGCGCAGCTGCTGGTAACCGGCACAAAAGAAAAAATATTCCACCAGTTTCTGAGCGAGTGGCTTGCGGCCGTTGAATCCCTCACCGAGGCGAATCGGGTGCGCTGGTCGGTTGATATCGATCCCCAGGAGATGTTTTAAGGAAAGCTCAAAAACTCGACCTTTGAGCATTCTTTTACCCAAGGATGCGACGCATCATCGAGAGAAGCGGCTATGATGGCGTCCATGTCATCCCTAGAAGACGTTCAACGTTCTGTCGATCAGGCCTACACGCTGCCGCCACGCTGTTATAGCAATCCGGAAATCTTTTCGTTCGAACAGGAGCGCCTTTTTGCCGCCGGTTGGGTCAGTTTTGGCCGGGCTGACGATCTGGCAGAGCCTGGCGATTACTTAGCAAGAACGGTGGCTGATACGCCGCTGGTGGCGATTCAGGGCAACGATCGACGGATCCGAGTGTTTGCCAATACCTGCCGTCACCGCGGCATGCGTCTTTTGCCGGACGGACGTGGCAGTGTCCGCCAGCTGGCGTGTCCGTTTCACGGTTGGGGATATGCGCTGGATGGCCGTCTGACAGCCGTGCCCCGCATGGAGCACGCAGCAAACTTTAATCGCGATGACTTCGGGCTTGTGGAAGTAGCAAACGCGACCCGGGCGGGCTTTCTGTTCGTGAATATGGGTACTGACCCGCTACCCATAGATCGCTGGCTGGGTGATTTTGAGGCCCTGCATTCGCCCTGGCAGTTGGACACCATGAAGACGGCCAGTCATCGTGAGCTCACGGTGTCCTGTAACTGGAAACTATTTATTGAGGTTTTTAACGAGTATTACCACCTAAAGAAAGTTCACCCCAGGACTCTATCCGCGCTATATCAGGATCCAGATCCACCCGACCCGTGCCAAGGTGCGTTCATCAGTCAATTCGGTGAGCACGCAAAAGATGTCAGTGTGGGCGTGCTGGATACCGGTGGACCGTCTCTGCCAACGCTACCGGGACTTTCCGGTCGATTTAAGAACGGCACCCGCTACACATGGGTTTATCCGAATCTCAGTTTCGCGGCCTCCCGCGATGGAGTCTGGATGCTCGAGACGACGCCGCTGGATCCGTCTCGTACGGCTGTTCATCTCAGCTTACTTTTCGATCCCTCGGCTACCGACGTGCCGGGCTTCGATCAGATTCGAGAGCGGTATCAGGAGCGCATGCGCATCGCGCTCGATGAAGACATTGCGGTGCTGGAAGCGCAGCAGATTGGAATTTCGTCGCGGCTGGCGCGTCCCGGCCGAATCTGCCCCTCACTCGAGCCAAGCGTGCATGCGTTTCATCACTGGTATGCCGACCAGCTTATTGCATGGGGTGTTGACGTCGATTGATGACATGACCCCTTACGGGCGATGCGCCTGCGAAAGGTAATGGGCCGATTGAAATTCAACAAGACGACTTGCGGTCCGCTGGAATTCATCACGCAGACGTTGACCGCGATATAGCGCATCCGGCAAGGCCGCTGCTGTGATCACCACATTAACCCGTCGGTCATAAAGCTCGTCAATCAGTTCGATAAATCGTCTGGCTGCGTTGTTATCGTCATCCTCAAGCTGCGGGACACCGCTTAACAGCAGGGTGTGGTGGCGCTTCGATAAGTCGACATAGTCCAGTTTCGATCGGGGACCTTCACACAGGTCTTGAAAATCAAACCAGACCACCCCGTTGCCCAGGCCTCGGATCGGGATGGAGCGGCCGCGAAGCGTAATCGGCTCCGCGGGATATGCGGCAGCGGGATCGATTCGCAGCAGAAGCGATTGCAGCTGCTGATTAGCTTCAGAATCATTGGGGACATGGTACGACGGCCGCGTATCGAGCGTTTCTAACCGATAGTCTCGATGACCCCTTACCTCAACGATCGTGGTTGCTCTTTCAATAAGCGTAATGGCCGGGACAAAGCGATCCCGTTGAAGACCGCCATCGTAAAGTGCAGCAGGGGATGTATTCGAAGTGAGGATCAGAATAACGCGGCGTTCAATCAAGGCGCGCAGCAATCCGGAAAGAATCATGGCGTCGCCGATATCGGATACCTGGAATTCATCAATGCCAAGGACTCCTGCATCGAAGGCGAGGTCCTGGCCGACCTTTCGCAAAGGATCGCGTTCTGTTTGCCGGGCGATATCCAATCGCTCATGGACCTCGAGCATGAATCGATGAAAATGTACGCGCCGGTAGTGTCGTGGGTCCATCATGTCGAAAACGGCATCCATCAAAACCGTCTTGCCTCTGCCGACGTCGCCCCATAAATAGATCCCTGACGGCGCTGCGGATCGTCTGCCTAATCGGGCTGTCAGGCGCCGGAGCGGTGAGCGGCGCGCCGATTTTTTCTCGAGATAGGTCAGAACGGGACAAATCAGGTCCGCACATTCGCGAATGGCCTGCATCTGCTCAGCGTCGGGCCCGGTGTTTGGCGTCGGGAGCCGTTTTGAGAACGATTGTGAGATCGACTCCCGCAGGGAATCCATGGCGCTATTCGGCACGGGTCGGCATGAGCCTGGGGCCCGATACACTCGCCAGCAGGCTTGTTAACTCGTCAAAGGTGTCCAGGCTCGTAAATTCCAGTCGATGTGGGCGCGCCTGAGTCCGATTTGGTACCGCCAGCAAATGCGCGATGCCATACTCTTTTGCGGCTCTCAAAACGCTGAGGTTGTCATCAATGAAAAGCGTTTTCTCCGGGGTGAAGGCTCGGTCACGCAGCGATGCCAGAGCTGCATCCTCTTTGGGATAGCCAAACTCGCGAGCTGATGATTCGATCAAAGTGCGCGCGTATTCCGGTCTCCTCCATCTTCAGGTCTATCGTTTCCGGTGGCGCATTCGTAACCAGCACCGCGCGTATGACTCGCTTCAAGCTCGCGCAAAAAAGCGCTCGCACTAGGCCTGATACGAATGAGATCGCGGCATTGGTTTTAAGATCAAGGATATCGAGACCTAATTTCTGACTCAGAAATCCGTGCAGTACCAGTGCAGGTACCCTGCAGTGATTGCATGAGGTTCATAGAGTCTTCGCGCGCTTTTTCCTCCAGCCGGTGGTGCTCCGCGTAGCGCTTCGGACGAAGTCGCGCCAGAAGTGGTTATCAAATCTAAGGTCCAGCAGCGTTCCATCCATATCGAGGAATACGCTGTCGATGTGGTTCAGTCAATCATGATCACTCGCGACGCGGGTGCAAATGGAAGAGCGCCTGATTTTAGCCTTCTCGCCGAATCGCCCTTGTGGCGGTTTCGGTACTTAGCATTGAGTTGTGCCGCTCGATGTGCTGGGGTAATCTGCCGGCTGCGAGCCGGTCCGTCTGATCCCAAAGCGATGAGCCCAGTACCTCAGATTCAGAAAGTTCAGCCCTTGATGCAAAGTCGATTGTTTGCAATCGAGGCGGTCGATTTGCTGTTTGAGAATGGTCAGGCCTGCACCTTTGAGCGGCTCGTGGGTCAGGGCGAAGGCGCCGTAATGGTGGTGCCGGTACTGAGTCCCGAGCGACTTCTTGTGGTCCGCGAGTATGCGGTCGGCGTAGAGCGCTACGAACTGGAGCTTTGTGAAGGGAGAATCGATGCGGGTGAGTCACCTGAGGAAGCAGCAGACGGGAACTGCGCGAAGAGATTGGTCTTGATGCGAGGCGGTTGGACATATTGAAAACGGTGTCCCTTACACCAGCTATTCAAACTATCGGACGCATCTTTTTATGGCAAGCGAACTCTTCCTCGCCTCACGGGTGACGAGGCTGAGCCTCTAAATTATTGGAGTGGCCCACAGGCGAGCTTGCACGCTTTGCGTGAGGGCATCGGACTTCACGGATGCGAGAAGTGTTCTTGCGACCTATCTGTTTGAAGAGAGAATAGCAATATGAGCGCTTCAGGCAGATTGCCATAGAGCCTGTTGTGGCGTTGGCGCGCGCTGCGGGAGCGGCCATCCTCGAGGTTTATGGAAAAAGAGTACGACATTATTCAGAAGGCAGATGGATCGCCCGTAACCACGGCAGATCATCGCGCGCATGATGTGATTCTGGAGGGACTGAGCGCGTCACGCCGGATATTCGCGTGGTGTCAGAAGAGTCCGATGATCTTGATGATCCGGCCCGCCTGGATCACGACACGGTCTGGTTGGTGGATCCGCTGGACGGCACTGAGGAGTTCATAAGTCGAAACGGTGAGTTCACGGTAAACATCGGATTGGCACAAGCGGGCGCCGACGCTGGAGTGTGGTGGCCCTTATCTCAAGACATGCTATTTTTGCTGAGAGTGGTCAGGGCGCCTGGCGCCGGTGGACGATCAGCCGCCGGAAAAATCCAGGTCGCGGCGTACGATGTCAGCCGGCCTCGAATGGTGGCGAGTCGTTCCCACGCAGGCGCAGCGGTGGATGCGTTTCGAGATGCACTTGCGGAATCGGCGGTCGAAACCAGAGATTGTCAGCATGGGCAGTGCCCTCAAGGTTTGCGTGGTCGCGCAAGGCAACGCCGACGTGTACCCGCGTCTGGCTCCTACGTCGAGTGGGATACCTGCGCATCGCACTGTGTATTAAACGAGGGCGGGCGGCCAGCTCGTTGACTGCGCCGGCGCTGAACTACGCTACAACAAGAAAATATTCTCAATCCTGGTTTGTTGCGATCGCCGACTCATCGGTCGACTGGCTCGCTTACTGTCCGGATCCCGAAACGATTTCGCCATAACAGCGCGGGTGCTGCGGAGTCGGCCCGCTGCGGGCAACGACTATAATTAGCAGGCTTTCCGTCAACCGGATCTCCGATCGTGACTTCAGTCGGCAGTATGCGCTTTACCAAATGCACTCGCTCGGCAACGATTTGTCATGCTGGACGCGGTGACATCCCCTGCCCTGGATGAGGCCACCGTTAGGAACCATCGGTGATCGTCATCGAGGGTGGTTTTGATCAACTGATTGTTGCTGAGCCGGCGAAACATGGCGTCGATTTTTCATGCAATCTATAACACCGACGGCAGCGAGTCGGGACAATGCGGCAATGGTGCTCCGATGTCTTGGTCGTTTTCCTCCACGCGCAGGCCTGACCGATCAAGAGTCCTTGAACAGAAACCATCAGCACGCGCTTTCGTTTACAAATAATTGATGAGAAGACGGTCAGCGCAGAACTGGCCGAGCCGGTATTTAGTCCCGCGCAAATTCTTTCTCCGCGATGCACCGGCGGACAGCTACGATCTGACGGTAGGCGGTGAGCAAGTGCCTGCCGGCGTCGTGTCGATGGGTAATCCACGGCGGTTTTGCTTGTTGACAGTGTTGATGATGCGCCAGTGCCTATTTGGGGTCCAGCTATTGAGCATGACCCCAGTTTTCCTGAGCAAACCAACGTAAGCCTCATGGAGATCTGTAGCCCGACCGCGATCAAGCTAAGAGTCTGGGAGCGTGGCGTTGGCGAGACGCTGGCGTGTGGAAGCGGGGCGTGTGCTGCAGTGGTGATGGCACATCGCTGGGGAAAGATCCACGATACCGTTCGGGTCGATCTGCCGGGCGGCACGTTGACTGTTTCCTGGTCCGGCCAGGGACCGGTTCGGATGCGGGAAGACCGACGAGCGTTTTCGAGGGCGTTTGGCAGGTGTGATTGATATGGATCCCCAGCCCAAAGACAGTGACGGGGGTGACGATCTGCGCGAAGACGCAGTGGTTGCGTACCTGCGCGCTCATCCCGATTTTTGAGCGCCATCTTGCGCTACTGACCGAGCTGGTCATCCCACACTCTGCCCGAGGCCGAGCGGTTTCTCTGGTCGAACGCCAAGTTGTCGCGTTACGCGATCAGCTGACTATCGAGCGAAAGCATCTGAGAATCTGGTCGAGCGGCGCGCCAGAACACCTGCCTTCAGCAAAGGCTGCAGCGTATTTTTGAGACCGTGGTCGTGGCGGGCGATTTGACCGAACTTCTCAGAACGCTCCCCGAGCGTTTGCGGACAGAATTTGACCTGGCGCCGTCGAGATCCGATTTCTGCAGGCGCCGAATCTGCGACATGTTCCGGTGACGCACCTGATCGCAGTGGATGATGAAGCGCCGTATCGCTCGCCCGGCGACTTGCCGGCCGGGCGTGCCTTGTCGACTCCCCTCTGTCACGAGATGTGAGTGCCCAGTGTGCGGGACTGGAGCGCTTTGAAGAGGGTTCCAGCGCAATTTTACCGATCAGGGGGGACAAGGAAGCGCTCACCGGCTGGATAATTTTGGTCGCTTCGGACAAAAACATTACGCCAGCGATATGGATACGGTTTTTGCTCGAGGGCTCGGCGGGCGTGGTCAGCGCGGCCTGCGCACGGTTCAATTCTGTTTGATCACGGTCCATGGACAGAAAAAAGGATCCTTTCGCTTCGTTCATTGATCACCTTCAGTTCGAGCGGAGACTTTCTGCAAATACGGTTTCGGCGTATCGTGCCGATCTTTTGCGTCTCTCGGAATTTCTTGGGCAGCGTAAGATTCAGGACGCCACAAAGTTGGCTCCGGCCCAGGCAAGACTATTTGCTGCGGGTCTGCGACACGCGGGCCTGTCGAGCCGATCGATCGCACGGGTGCTCTCGGCTGCTCGATCGTGCTATCGATTTTTTCTGAGAGAAAAGATCGTGGTTGCAAATCCATTCGACGGCGTTTCCGCGCCTCGGGGTGAGCGTAAATTGCCCAGCACGCTCAACATTGAACAGGCCACTCAGCTGGTCTCTATTGAGGTGCAGTCTGATCGTGACTACCGAGACCGGGCAATGCTGGAGCTTTTCTACTCGTCTGGATTGCGCCTTTCGGAATTGGAGCGCACAAATCTTGTCGATATTGATTTGTCGGCGCGCACTATTGTCATCACAGGCAAAGGGGGCAAGACCCGCATCGTGCCGGTGGGCCGCCACGCCGTTGACGCGTTACAGGCATGGCTGGAGCGACGACCCGGCATGGTGACCGATCCGGAAGAAACCGCAGTATTTGTGGGTCAGAGCGGCCGACGACTGGGCGCGCGCTCAATCCAGAAGCGGGTCGAGTACTGGGCGCGTCGCCAGGGTCTGGATCGATCGGTTCACCCGCACATGCTGCGCCACTCTTTCGCGAGTCATCTGCTCGAATCAAGCTCAGATCTTCGTGCTGTGCAGGAATTATTGGGTCACTCCGATATCTCAACGACCCAGGTCTATACGCACCTTGATTTTCAGCATCTGGCCAAAGTTTACGATCAGGCCCATCCGCGCGCTCGTAAACGCAAGTGAGACTCTGATTACCTTCTAGCTTTCGAAATTTGTCGGTCTCAGGCACGGGTTAACGAGCTCAATTCCGCTTAAGCACCTGATAACTATGGTAATATCGCGCGCGTCTTAAGCTCTGATCAGAGCTGAATCTCAGGACACCAGTTCTTATCTTTGGGGGGTCGTTCATGTCTTCTATTGCTGTCATCCCAGTGATTCTGGGCATTGTGGGTTTATTAGCGGCGTTTGCCGTATACCGCTCCGTGCTGTCGTATTCAGCCGGCACCGGCAAGGTCGCCGAAATAGGTGAAAAGATCCATCGCGGCGCTATGGTCTTTATGCGTCGTGAGTACTCTTACCTTGCTGTGTTTGTGCTGATCGTCGGCGTATTGATTTTCATTTCTGATCTGGGCTGGAAAACGACCGTTGCTTTTTTTGTGGGAGCGCTCGCTTCGGCAACCGCCGGCTATATCGGAATGTTCACCGCGACACGCGCAAACGTGCGCACCACCACTGCTGCAGCGGAAAGCGGAGCCCCGGCGGCCCTGACGGTCGCATTCTTTGGCGGCTCAATCATGGGGCTCACGGTAGCTGCCATGGGGCTTTTAGGCCTTGGGGCGCTTTACCTCGCGTTTGGCGGTGATCCGCACACGGCGCATGTGATTCATGGCTTCGGCATGGGCGCTTCCTCAGTCGCCTTGTTCTCCCGTGTGGGTGGCGGAATCTTTACCAAGAGTGCTGATGTCGGCGCGGATCTGGTGGGTAAGGTTGAGGCTGGAATACCTGAGGACGATCCGAGGAACCCGGGCGTCATCGCGGATAACGTCGGCGATAACGTCGGTGATGTGGCCGGTATGGGCTCTGATATTTTCGAGTCGTATTGCGGCGCAATGATTGCCTCCATCGCGATTGCCGCAACCCTCGCGCCAGAAATTATTGCGGCGCTTGCTGGCGGTGATCAATCCAAGCTGATGTTCATGCCTCTTGCGTTGGCCTCGGTCGGCATCCTGTGCTCGCTGGCCGGGATCGCGCTTGTGAAGGGGTCATCGGGGAGTGCGCCAGATAAGGCATTGCGTACCGGCACTATCGGCGCATCGGTGATCTTCATTGTTGCGGCGCTTGGCTTAACGCACTGGTCAGACGTTAGTCTGAATATCTGGTGGTCGGTCGTTGTCGGCGCGGTGGGCGGCATCATCATCGGTCTCGTGACCGAGTATTACACCGCAGGCAAACCGGTTCGCAAGATTGCTGGAGCCGGAGAGACCGGCCCGGCCACGATCATGATCACGGGTCTGTCGGTGGGCATGCAGTCGGTTGTGGTGCCGGTGTTAGTGCTTTGCGCGATCATCCTGATCTCCAGTGAACTTGCCGGTCTGTACGGCGTGGGTATCGCCGCGGTGGGTATGCTGGCTACGGTCGGTATCACCATGGCGATCGATGCCTATGGTCCTGTTGCGGATAACGCGGGCGGTATCGCCGAGATGTCGGGTCTCGGTAAAGAAGTGCGCGAAATTACCGATACTCTGGACGAGCTCGGCAATACCACGGCAGCAATCGGGAAGGGATTCGCAATCGGCGCGGCAGCACTGGCGGCGCTTGCCATTATCTCAGCGTATATCGAGACCGTGACGTTCCATGTTCCCGATTTCAAACTAGAGATTAACGATCCTGTGGTACTGGCCGGTATGTTCCTTGGCGGTATCTTTCCGTTTCTTGTCAGCAGCATGACGATGACCGCGGTCGGTGATGCGGCCTTCGATATGATTCGCGAGATCCGTCGCCAGTTCAAAGAGATTCCGGGACTTCTGGATGGCAATGCGGAGCCGGATACGGACCGCTGTGTAGAGATCGCAACAACGGCCGCACTCAAGCGTATGGTCCCCCCGGGTGTGCTCGCGGTCGGAGCGCCAGTGGTGGTCGGCTTTACCTTAGGCCCTGCAGCCCTCGGTGGAATGTTGGGCGGCGCCCTGTTGGGTTGCGTGCTGTTGGCGCTGACCATGGCCAACGCCGGCGGCGCGTGGGATAACGCCAAGAAATACATCGAGAAGGGTAATCTCGGCGGCAAAGGCTCCGATGTTCACAAAGCAGCTGTCGTGGGCGATACGGTTGGCGATCCTTTCAAGGATACCTCGGGTCCCGCAATGAATATCTTGATTAACGTGATGGCGATTGTCTCGCTCGTCATTGCGCCATTGCTAGGTTAATCCCGTCAGGCGGCCGCACGCTGCGGCCGAGAGAAAAGGCCGGCAAAACGCCGGCCTTTTTTTTATGCAAGGTAGCGATGACAATAAGATCTGCTCAAAAAAAGAGGAATAAGCATGCGCGGACTCCCGGACGAGGGGCGCGACTCCACCGTGAGAGCGGCTGAAAAGTGCGATCTCGCCGATGTGCGCTCTATATATGCCGATGAGGTGTTGCACGGATCCGCCTCGTTTGAACTGGAACCGCCAACGCTGGAGGAAATCACGGCGCGCTGGGCCTCGGTACTTTCGTTTCAACTTCCTTATCTGGTCGCCATCAAGGATGACCGGATAGCAGGGTACGCCTACGTCTTGCCGTATCGGCCGCGCCCGGCCTATCGCTATACCCTTGAGCATTCGGTTTATGTGGCGCCGGCTTACCAGCGCGCCGGTCTGGGATCGTTATTGCTCCAGCGAATCCTTAGCGACTGTCAGTTGTGGGGTGCCCGGCAAATGATTGGCATCATTGGCGATGGCGAAAACAGGGCATCCATTCAGCTGCACTTGAGAGCGGGTTTCGAGCAAATCGGAGTATTAAAGGACGTCGGCTGGAAGTTTGGCCGCTGGCTTGACTCGGTGATCATGCAAAAGACGTTGGGCAGTGACCGGAGTCCGCCGCAGGAGTTGATGAAGTGACGCATCGCTTACCTTGCGTGCTTGATCACATCGTTATCGGCGCTCGATCGCTCGATGAGGGGAGGCAATTCGTGGGTGATCTTCTGGGCGAAGCGCCTTGTGAGGGTGGTCGGCATGCCGCGATGGGTACGCATAACGCACTTCTCGGTCTTGGCGACGGCGTTTATCTTGAGGTTATCGCTATTGACCCCGAGGGCGAAGCCCCCCAATGGCCGAGATGGTTTTCTCTTGATCACGACGCCACGACGGAAAAGCTTCAGCACGGACCTCGACTGCTGACCTGGGTGGTTCGCACAGACCGTATTGATCGACTGCTTGAATTGGATGCGTATGCCGACTCGAATGTAAGGCCTATGAGCCGCGGCTCCCTGCGGTGGCAGTTTGCTTTCTCTTCGGACGGTCGTTGTTTTGCCGATGGCATCCTGCCGCATGTAATCCAGTGGGATACTGATAGCCATCCCGCCGAAGCGCTTGCTGGCGGGCGCTGCCGGTTATCGACGCTCGTCGCAACGCTACCGGATGATCGAGCGGTTCGCGAGACCTTGAGCGCTATGGACCTTTTGGGGGTCATCGACTGCCGTACGGATCCAGGACAGGCTCCCGTGTTGACCGCTGAGTTCACTACGCCTAGGGGGATCGTTCGGCTGTAGGCGAAGGATCTCGTATTTACAAAATGCGTCTCTGCGCTCCCCGGGATCACTCGCGCCATGACTGGTTAGGCGCGATTCGGTTACTGAGTCACTTCCATAATCATTCGAGCGGGGTCCTGCCCCGGTTGGAGTCGCATCGCGGCTACCTCGTGGATATTTATGAGCCGTCGACGGATCCGGTTTCAACGGTAATTTTTACGCCCGGTCTCAGCCTCCATGGCCGCGAGGATCCGCGTCTGCGGCGATTTGGCTTTGCCCTGCAATCAGCGGGCCTTCGGGTCTTGATTCCCGACGTGCCGAGCTTGCGGGCGCTTCGCATCACTACGGAGCAGCCCTCGGAGATAAAGGAGCTTCTGATA
This sequence comes from Gammaproteobacteria bacterium, assembly GCA_038131525.1. Lineage (GTDB taxonomy): Bacteria > Pseudomonadota > Gammaproteobacteria > Arenicellales > UBA868 > UBA868. Next base: position 104,058 of record JAYPPP010000002.1, read on the forward strand.
TCGCTTGCCCAGGATTCGAATCTCGTCACCACACCTCATCTGGCGTTGATGTCCGTGTCTTTCTCCAGTGTTTTTGTGCTCGGGGCAGCCACCGAATCTGCGCTGTGTCAGCGCCTAAATGCGATCGGGTTAATTGGTGGTTATTTTGATATCGAAAAGGTGGCGCGCTTTTTGCTCACGTCTCCGATCGCAGATCCTTATGGGAAGCTAATTATCGCGAGAAGCTATCTTGAGGAGATCGGTTCCTGCGATTCCGATACGTTAGATCTGCTGGATCGCGCAATTCATGAATCAGCAATCCAAAATAGTCGGGCTATACCCCTGGACCAGCTCTTCGATAGCGCCAGCCCCAAGCAAGCGTCCGTGCTGCGTCTGCTCGCCGAGCCACAGTCGTGTGGCGAGATTTACGAAAAAGTCGTGAAGCTTTTTAAGCATTCTTGGTCAGGATATTCGACCGCAATTAATTTTCCCGATTCGATGTGTCCGGTATTCCTGCTGCATGGACGAGAGGACCGTGTGATTCCGGTAGAGCAATCACGATGGCTGAGCGCTTCTTTGGTCAAAACGGGAGTCCCTCACCGGCTTTGTGTCAGTGATTTATTGGCTCACGGCAACGCAACGATCTCATTTCGACGAGCCGTGGAGATCTATAGACTGACCCGGGCATTCGCGTGGTTTCTTGGGCGTGCAAAAGGTGGCCGGAATCAGCAGGCAGGATGAGTGCCAAAATAAAAAAGGGCGCCAAAAGGCGCCCTTTTTTGATAACAACTATTTTTTATACGTAATAAACAACGCCTGCCATCACGGCCGTGAGGATGACGGACGAGGTAATCACCGCTTTAACGGATTGAATCGCGCCGTTCATTTTGCCCCAGATCGCGTTGGCTTCGATCACAACGATGATCGCAAGGCCAATAAGGAGCGCCACACTACTCATCGCTAAATTATCAGAGCCGCCTAAAAGTCCACCATTGGCCATCGGACTTGCGTGGCCTGACGCGACCATGAAGTACAGCATCGGTAGCGAAAATAGCGTGTTGGTTCGCGACGCGAGCGCCGCTTTCGGTCCGGCCGCAGCTTTATCTCCCGAGTCCAAACCAATGACGATCTTCTGGTTAGGCCAAATAATCAGCCACACGTTCAGCATCATGATCGTGCCCATCAACGCGCCGAGGGTAATAGCGAGGCTCAGGCGCATGTGCAGGATATAGCCAAGGAGCACAAAGCCCGTCAAAAAGGTAAACATGGCCGCCCAGCGGAACCACCACAGCGCTCGAGGCGCCAGTTTCGCCATAACGTCTGCTTTTGCCCCGTCGTCGGCTTCTTTTACATATTCCGTCTGCACGAAGTTGAAGTAATAAAGAAGGCCAATCCAAGCCACGCCAAACACGATATGGCCCCACCGCATCATTACATCCAGAACATATGCCATCTGATTTCTCTCCCGATTCAGGGTTAATTCGCGCCCGAAATGTCGAGCTCCCCACGGCTCTGCGGGCGCACCGCTCGCTGGCCCTTATCTGTAGCCAGAGCATCCATGCGGTATTCGCCCCGAGCGTAATTTTAGTTCAGGCGCTCAGCGGGGGCCAGCAGCCGATTGCCCGCCCTAACGGATCTCAGCACCGTAGCGCTCAGGCGACAGAAGGTAGTCCCGCAAGCGCCATCGCCACTTCGGACTCATCATAAGCATGATCCTGCAGCTTTCCGGCGTTGTAGTCGGTATAAGCCTGCATATCAAAGTACCCGTGACCGCATAGATTAAAGAGAATCGCTCGGGATTGCCCTTCAGCTTTGCGATTTCAAGGCTTCCTGATCGCGCCTTTGATCGCGTGATTTGCCTCAGGTGCTGGAACAATCCCCTCTGCCTGGGCAAAGTGATGCCGGCGTCGAAGCACTCTGTCTGCGTATACGCGGTAGGCTGGATTTCTCCAAGATTCACGAGCTGGCTTACGAGCGGCGCCATGCCGTGATAGCGCAGTCCCCCGAGTGGGAGGCCGGCGGCAAAAAGACGAACCCAGCGTGTGCATTTTGACAAGCGGTGTGAGATTGCCAGTGTCACCAAAATCGTATGCATATTTCCCTTGGTGAGAGAAGGGCAGTTAGCCGGCTCAACAGCGACGACGCACGTCCTGCTCGCCTCTGAGCTTTGCACCGATAAATGGGAAAGTCAGTCCGGCAAAGTTACTTCCGCCGCCGGTACAGCCGATCACAATGTCGGGGTAGTCGTTCGCGAGTTCCATTTGCCGCATGGCTTCTTGTCCAACCACCGTCTGATGAAGGAGCACATGGTTCAACACGCTGCCAAGAGAATATTTGGTGTCATCGCGCTGGGCCGCGACTTCAACGGCTTCGCTGATGGCGATCCCGAGACTTCCGGTGTTGTCAGGATTCTCAGCAGAATTTTGCGCCCGGACTCTGTCAGGTTACTGGGGCTTGCATGACACGTCGCGCCAAAAGTTTCCATAAAGGCACGACGATAGGGTTTTTGGTCATAGCTGATACGGACCATGAACACTTCGATCTCCAGCCCAAATAGGGAGCCCGCGAGAGCCAGTGATGAGCCCACTGACCTGCGCCGGTCTCCGTCGCGATGCGCTTTACGCCCTCTTCTTTGCAGAAGAAAGCCTGCGCGATGGCGGTGTTGGGTTTGTGGCTGCCGGTTGGGCTCACGCCTTCATATTTGTAGTAAATCCGCGCTGGTGTATCGAGCGCTTTTTCAAACGCGGGCCCGATACAGTGGACTCGGTCGCCACTGCCGGTAGATATCACGAACCGGTTCCGGGATATCGATGGCACGCTCACCGCTGACTTCCTGCATGATGGACGCCATCGGAAAGAGGGGCGCGAGATCATCCGGTCCGATCGGCTGGCCCGTGCCGGGATGCAACACAGGAGCCGGGGGCTCCGGAAGGTCAGAGATAATGTTGTACCAAGAGCGGGGGAGATCCTCCTCGCCGAGTAAAAATTTCACTTGATCAGACATGCGGGCTTCCTCCGTTTTTATACTTTTTTGAACACTCTTTGTGTCGATGCTTGCCTTCGCTACTTTAACAAAAGGTTTGAAGCGAGAGACGGTGGTGTTTTGGCGCAAAGCCCGGTCGATTTGTTACATCAACGGTACCTTACGGGCACATCATCGGACGATTACCAGGTGTAGGAAATGCCCAGCTTGAACGTGTTGTCAAGCTTCTTTACATCGTCAGGCACACCGGAGTCGTAATCAAAGACAACTCGCCCCACCAATCCCAATCGGTTGGTCAACGGATAGGTGGCGGTTAAAAGCGTGTACAGCGTCAGGTCGCTCGTATTGGTTAGGTTCCAAAGTCCAAGCTGCTGAATCTCGGTCTCGGTTGACCCGCCGAGCAGTCGACTTTTGATATCGAATGTCCAGGTGAATCCGGGAAATTGTTCGCGATTTTCGTTGAGCCGGTTTTCGTTTACGAAAGCGATCCCCGGTTCGAGAAGGAAATTAAATTTGGGAGAGGTGTACCACTGTTTGCCATGGTAAAACCCGAACACATCGCGGCGGACCAGTTCGGAGAATTTATCGGACTCAAAAGGGCGCGTGCGCCGGAAATGGGTCGTGTTTGAAAGGAATCGATCGCTTTTAAAGATAAGGGTGTATTTGTCTTTGTTTTTTCACTGCTCTCAGTATCAAGCTCTCCAAAGGCTTGAAACTTCCAGCGGGTAGAAAGGTTTGCCCATGACGCCTTCAGATCAACGTCAAGCTCCGAGCTTTCGGTATTGCCGGTTTCTATTGCGTACGCCAGGGACAGTTTGCCTGTTTTGTGGATGCCGCGGCCGAGCAGCCAATCCTCCGGGTTGATGACGTCGATGTCGACCAATGAGTATTGCTGAACGCCGGACCCGTGATGACGTCAAAAGGCGCTTGCGTGAGATCCAGCTCGGTGACGCGAATAACGCGCCCGTTCATAAACTTGATGATCGTCGGGTTATCGGACCGAAGATGCGTAATGTCGTTAAAAGACGCCGTGATCAGACCGACATTCAGCGACCCAAAAGAAAGCTTCCCTCCGCTCGCCCCTTTGATCTCACCAAAAAGCACCGAACCGCTCGCCAGCTCGATCTGATCGGGTCGGGGAGCCTCGGCAGTTTGGGCCAGGGCCGATGTGGATATTGATGCAAAAATAGCGACAAACAGCAGACGCTGCCAGGGAGCCGCGGCCTTATTTTTAAAAAACCTCATCTTGTCGGGTTGTTATTAGACTTGTGTTGCGTTCACGCTCATTATAGGCCACCGATAGGCCAGCGCCCCGGGATCCCGAGCAAATTGAACGTCTTGCGCTCGGTGCAGCATTTTCCCGCGATCAGTCTACGACGATACGGACATTGCCTTCATGTTTGAGGCATGATCGGTCAAGAGACGGATGATCTCTCTTGACTCACCTACCCACTCATCCTCCTGATCGGGCGCCATGCGCCTGAGAACGGGCACCGTTGGGCGACCGCGCGCCGACAGCAGTTCGGACTCCCACTGAGGATTCTCCCAGATATTGCGCTCTTCAATAGCTATCCCAAGCTGCGCGGCAGCCTGTTTCACCAGCGAGCAATAGCCGCACCAGTCGCGGGTGTACAGGATAAATCGCTCGTTTTGGTCCATGGCGGGCAGTTTCGTGAATTAGGCCCGAAGACCCCTACTGTGAGATAACAGGTAAAGGCTGATCCCGAAGAAGACCGCGATGAAGGTGCAGATCATCAGGTAGGAAAAAGCGATGCTGACATCGCTGATGCCAAGAAAACCAAAGCGAAATGCGTTGACCATATATAGGATGGGGTTCACTTTGGAGACGTCCTGCCAAAAATCGCTGAGCAGATGAATCGAATAAAACACGCCTCCAAGGTAGGTCAGCGGCAGTAGGACAAAGGTGGGCACGATCGCAACGTCGTCAAAGGTCTTAGCGAAGACGGCATTCACAAATCCCCCAAGCGAAAAGAGGATCGCTGTCAAAATCACCACGCTTCCAAGAACCCACAGACTGAAGACGTTGAGATCGGTGAAGATCAACGAAATAAACGTGACGATCAGGCCTACCAGAATGCCGCGCGTTACCCCACCCGATATGTACGCCAGCAGAATAATCAGATTCGGCGTTGGGGAGACAAGCAACTCCTCAATGGATTTGCCCCATTTTGCGCCGAAGAAGGAGCTGACGACGTTCTGGTAGCTCGCGTTTATGACTGACATCAGTATCAGTCCCGGGACCAGAAAATCCATGTAGTCGAAGCCATCCATCTGACCAATGCGATCGCCGATTAGATTGCCGAAGATCACAAAATAAAGAAGCGTTGATATGGCAGGCGGCACAAGCGTCTGTTGCCAGATACGAGTAAAGCGCGTGATCTCCTTCACCAGTATCGTCATAAAGGCAATAAGCATCGGCAGCGGCTTCATGACTTCTGCTCCGGTCTTTTGCCGACCATGCCGACAAAAAGTTGTTCCAAACGGTTGGCTTTATTGCGCATGCTCCGCACCTTGATCGACGCATGGGATAGCGCATCATAGACGTCGTTGAGGTGCTGACCGCTATGCACATCCACTTCGAGGGTGGAGGTATCGACGAGCCGAGCGAAGGAGGACCACTCGTCCGGTATGCGCTCGAGTGTTTCTTCGATATCGAGTACGTAGGTTTCGAGATTGAGCTGTCGCAACAGCGCTCGCATGGACGTGTTTTCGACCAGCTCACCATGATTGATGATGCCGATATTGCGGCATAGATTCTCGGCTTCTTCGAGATAATGTGTCGTTAGAATGATCGTGGTTCCCGCGCTATTGATGCTGCGCAGAAAGTCCCACATGGAGCGACGGATTTCGATGTCTACGCCGGCCGTGGGCTCGTCGAGGATAAGAAGTCGAGGCTCATGAACAAGCGCGCGGGCGATCATCAGCCGCCGCTTCATTCCGCCGGAAAGATGGCCCGCCCGATCATTGCGTTTATCCCATATCCCGAGCAGCCGCAGGTACTTTTCAGTTCGCTCCAGGGCGGTACGTCGGTCAATGCCGTAGTAGCCCGCTTGATTCCGAATAATCTGAAGCGGAGTCTCAAAAATATTGAAATTAAATTCCTGCGGTACCACACCCAGAAATGACTTCGCTTGCGGGAAATCTGTGTCGATATCGACCCCGAAGACTTCGACCTGGCCTGATGTCTTGAGTACAAGTGAGCTCAGGATGCCGATGACGGTTGACTTGCCCGCTCCGTTGGGTCCCAGCAACGCATAGAAATCACCCTCGTTGACGCACAGGTCGATTCCTTTTAATGCCTCAACGCCGTTGTGGTACGTCTTGGCGAGGCCGGTTGTCTTTAATGCGTGCTGCAAGGGAGATAACGGGAATTGATTTAAAAAAAGAAATTGGGTGCGAGAAGTCTTTTTTTCAAGGGGATCGGGATCCTATTGGTGAAGGACGCATTTCTCGTAAAGGCTTTTTAGATGTCCGTCTGGGTCATAACGCCGTTTCAAGTCGTGGTAGATCTCACCGCCGTAAATGGCTTCAAATTCTTCGCGCTCATAGAAACTATCCGAATAAAGGGATTTAATCCCCCCGAGGCGAGTCACCTCTTTCTCGATTAATCGATTGAAGTAACCCCTCGGGAATTTTTCGCGCGTTCGTACGCCGTCCCAAAACCCAAAATTGATGTAGAGCGCGTTGGCACGCATCGGAAAGAGGGGATAGTCGCCTCGGTCAGGTGTATGGCGTGTCGGACATATCCAGACGGGGCGAATCCCGATCTTTTCTTGAAAGAACGCAAGAAATGCTGCTGCGTTTTCTATGGGGATATCCACATCCTGAATCACCGATTCACGGTGGATACCGGTGAGGCGATTAATTGCTCGCGTCAGCCCGACTCGGGTGTTCCAGCGCATCACCTTCTGATAGGTGATGGAGTTCAAGCGGCCCGGCCCTAGGAGTCGGCGCATCGGCACGTTTTGTACATAGAGGTTCTTTGAGCACCAAAACCAGTCGGTATCCCATCGCCAGAGGTAGTCACGCACCGTCAGGTAGTCTTCGCTGCGGGCACGAATCGATTGGTAAAAAATATTGAGGTAGGTGTAGTCGCTCGTGTAGGGTGCTTCATCACAAAACTCACCAAGAACGAGATAATGCTCGGAAGGCGAGAACACGACGCCGTCGACGAAGTCGTGCGCCTCCCCGCAGGCGAGCGCGAGTCGATCGAAGAAGTCGTTTGCATCCTGACATCGAATATGCGACAGTCGTACGAAGGGCTTGGTTGGAATGCCCTGGATCTTCAGGCGTAGGATGTAGCCGAGCGTTCCGTAGGAATTCGCGAGCCCGTAAAAAAGATCCCGGTGCTCGTTTTGCGGACTGCAACAGACCACCTCGCCCGATCCCAGAAGCACTTCCATTTCAAGAACGGTTTCGTGGGGCAGCCCATAGCGAAAGGAGCTGGATTCAATTCCGATGCCTCCCACTGCGCCGCCGATCGTGATGGATTTCAGTTGTGGAACGACGGCTGGCATCAGCCCGTGAGTCAGCGCCGCATCCGCGAGTTTTTCGTAGGTGACCATCCCCTCGGTGTCGATAACGCCGCTCTCTGCATCGACGCTGAGCACATGCTGAAACGGGGAAACATCGATACCGGGGCGCTGAGCCTCACGCTCGCGGAACAAGTTGGACGTTTCTTTTTGAAGGCGGATATCGCCCCCCGCCCGACTCTGTATGCTTTGGATCAGGCGCGCGCGGCGCTCCTCATAGGCTCGTATTTCCAAGCTTTTAGAACCCGACCGTCTGGCCGTCCTTCCTGGGATCGGATCCTCCGGCATAGCCGTCGCCGCTTCGCATGATGACTTGTCCGCCACCAAATAGACCCGCTTTATCGTGAGGCAGAATCCGGTGTCCACGCCTCGAGAGGTCTTTCTCCAGGTGGGCAAGTCCGCTTTCCACTGTGACGGCGAAGTCCTCATGCACATGCCACCGCGGCGCGTCGAGTGCCTGCTGCGGGGAGCAGCCGTGATGAAGGATCGCATTCAATACCTGAATCTGTCCTTGCGGCTGATGATGAGCGCCCATCACCCCGAAGGCCATCAGCGGACGTCCTGCGCGGGTTGCGAAGGCAGGAATAATGGTATGAAACGGCTGCTTGCGGGACCCGACCTGATTGGGATGGCCAGGCTCAAGCACGAAGCCCGCGCCGCGGTTCTGCATGGATATGCCAGTGCCGGGGACCACCATACCCGATCCAAAATTTTCGTAATGCGATTGGATCATCGAGACCATCATCCCATTCGCATCGGCCGTCGCAAGATAAACCGTGCCACGATCGCGGGGCAGTTTGATATTCGGGGTGTGCGCTGAGTCCAACTGAATCGCCGCGGCGCAGGATTTCAATAATTCGGGATCAAGGAGGTCCTCCACGGTCACCTGCATCGTGGTCGGATCAGAAACATGCCGATGCGCCAGAAAAAAACCTATTTTGATTGCCTCAATCTGCAAGTGAACGCTGTCGCCCGAGAGCATCGGGTATCGGGCGATATCGAGATGTTCGAGAATTCCGGCAGCGATCAGCGTGACAATGCCCTGTCCGCTGGGGGGAATCTGATGAATCGTGAGATCTGCATAATCCTGCTGTATGCAATCGGTCCAAAAGCCCTTGTGCGCAGCAAGATCGTCGACCGTCATCACGCCACCGTGGTGCGCGCTGTCCCCGGCAATTTTTTCGGCAAGCGCACCTCTATAAAAGCTTTCTCCCTTGCTAGAGGCTATCTCGCTCAGCGAATCGGCCATTGCAGCGCACGAAAAGCGCTCGCCCAATTTCGGTGCGCGACCGTCAATCGTGAATGTCTCAGCGAAGCCGGCACGGTCGGCGAACTGGCCGAAGGACCGCTCCCAGTCCTGCGCGAGAACGGGCGAAACCAGATAGCCATCTCGGGCGTAGCCAATCGCTGGTTCAAAGAGTTGCTCGAAGGGCAGGACACCAAACTTTTCGGACAGCTGTACCCAGGTATCGACAGCGCCAGGCACAGTGACAGAGTCCCACCCATTTTCAGGCATCGCTTCGCGACCCGCAAAATACTCCGGGGACCACTTCGCTGGCGAGCGGCCACAGCCGTTGAAGCCATGCAGACCAGAGCTGTCGGAGACAATCGCAAAGGCGTCTCCCCCGATGGCGTTCATCGTGGGTTCAACAACCGTGAGACAAACGGCGGTGGCAATCGCGGCATCCACCGCATTGCCTCCCGCGCGCAGGATCTCTAGGCCCGCCTGAGCCGCAAGCGGCTGCGACGTGCTGACCATCTGCGAGGCGAATATCGTTGATCGTCGGGAGGCGTGGGTGTGATGGATGTCTATTTTTTCAAACATAATCGGCGACACGTTGCGATGGGACAGTCCGGTCGGGAGGTCCTTGCGGATGACGCGGGCTGTCGGAGAGGGCCGCAAGTCTAGCACCCGCGTTGTAACCGCGGTAGAGCATGAGGCGAAAGGAAGCCGCTACGCGGTCGGCCCGCAAAGGCTCTCGAGATGACCGAGTAATGCATCAAAATGCCCCTCTTCGCGAGCCATGTCATCTCGAAGGCGGGCGTTACAGTGCGCCTCCAGGGGCATCAGTAATTTTTCCCACCGGTAGCGAACGGCTTCCCCGGGCTGCACGTCCGCCATCAGTATTTTGGCCTGCCGAAGTTCAGGCTGGTCAAACCAGCCTGCCTCACCGCGACTTCGGACGATATCGAGATGGGCCATCCCCTCGCCCGCAATAAACGTGTACAGACCCTGGTCATCTCGCTCGAGCGAAGCGTGGATATGCCCATTCAATATATTTTTTACACCGCGATTCAGAAGCTCTGCGCGCAGCCATTTATCTTCACCAAAATTTTCAATGCTGTGATCGGTCGGCTGCTTTTCCGGTGGGCGCAGATCCGTGATCGGACGGTGAGAGAAGACGACGTAGTCCCGTACACCTGAATTGGCAGATAGGTGGGGAAGCCCCCGCAACAGCACGCCTCGTTCGCCGGCCGACCAGGGGATCGTGTCGGTCGCGGTGTCAAGATTCACGAACTGAATGCCACCCAGTTGGAACGTTGAATTTCTTGGGCCAACGCCTTGCTCAAACCAGTGCAAGAGCTGTCTGTCCCAGGTCCGCACGACGTCATGATTTCCGATGGCCGCATAGACGGGGAGTGGGCTGGCCGTGAGATGCTTGAGAACGTTCAAATCATCGCCAGGTTGATAATAGAGATCGCCGATCAGCAGCAGGAACTGCGCACCCAGTTCAGCGGACCGCTCCAATACCCAAGCCAGTTCCCGGTCACCTCCGGTATCGCCGATTGCGGCGAACCGGAATTCATCGTGGAAGGGAACTTGCCAGCCCAGAATTGCCTCGGTATCCGTGGATGTCTCGCCGGTGACCCAACGATTGAGCCCCTCAATCTTCTCGTCAACCTTGTGTATCTCTGATCCGATGGTCAGAACCGCATCCGGGTGCAGGTTATCGATCCGGATCGCGAAAGAACCACGAACTTTCATCAACGGCTCTGGACTAAACGCGCGCCAGTGGAGCGTCGTCTCGTCACTGCTGAGAAAAAACGCACCGTCAGCCACGACACGAAAATCATGGAGGGGGTGCCCTGCCTCGTGGGACACTCGACGAGGCTCCGGCATGAAGGGCAGGCGTAAGCCGCGCATAGCAAGCGCGCTGACCCCCGTGCCCGCAGCAACGAGAGCGAGCGAGGTCAAAAACTGTCGACGGGGGAAAGAGTCTGACATGTCCTACTTTGTGGTCCTTAATACGTTCCACGGGGCCCAAAGGTGGCGGTGCTTGCGATCTAGAGGTACCGGCCTACGACGTCCGCAAGCCGACAAATCCTTTGTTTTTACGCGAAAAATTCTAACACCGGCCCGGTTGCGGCTTGTGAAGCATAAGCCAATTTAGGGGGGGGCGGCTTACTCTTCGGTGTCGCGAATCAGTGTCGCCAGACCTTCGAGATCGAGAATCGTGATCGCTTGCCGCGACGCGTCGACGATGCCTTTCTTTTTTAGGTTGTTGAGGGCGCGCGTAACGCTTTCGCGCGTGGAGTTGGTCCGACTGGCGAGATCCGCATGAGTCGGAGCGGGACTGATGCTGGCTTGATTAGGCCCCGCAGGATGAGTGCGGGCTAAGCGCAGGAGTTCGGCATGAATCCGATTTCCCGTATTCAGAGCGCTGAATTCGAACAGCTTCTCGTCCGCTTCCCGCAAACGCTTGGTCAACTCCATCAATAAAGCGCGCATGACTGATGGATTTTCGCTGAGGAGTCGGTTGAACAACTCTGCGTTTAGACTCGCCAGTAAGGTTTCGTCCAGCGCAACGACTGAACTGGAGCGAGGTCGACCATCTAGTGCAGCGAGCTCGCCAAAGGTGTCGCCTTTACTCAGCTCCGCAAATGTAATTTCTTTGCCTTTTTCTGAGTAGGTCTTCGCGCTCACTCTGCCACTGCACACGAAATACACTTCATTTGAAGCAGTTTCGTGGGTCAGGATCTCACGAGCGGCGTCGCACCGCGACCAGCTGCATTGCTCCGCCAGCGATCCGATCTGGCTATCATCAAGAGCCTGAAGGATGCGAATCTGCCGAAGGGCGCTCGCGCTGACACTACCACCCGAGTTCTCGCTCACTGGTCTAATCTCCTTAACCGTGTGATCACTATTTTGATCTGGAATCAACCTATCCGCAAATTGGGAAAAGCATGCCCGCGAGGTTTTTGCTTCCGGATCGGATTTCCGGCTTAAGATGCGATGATGAAAGGCAATTACCCTTCCCGGATCGTCTGTCTTACAGAGGAAACCACCGAAACGCTGTATCGAATTGGAGAATCCGACCGAATCGTCGGTATTTCGGGTTTTACGGTACGCCCACCCAAAGCGCGTAAGGAAAAGCCTCGCGTGAGCGCGTTTACGAGCGCCAAGATCGATCGGATACTGGCTCTATCGCCTGACCTGGTGCTTGGGTTTTCCGATCTGCAGGCAGATATTGCGCGAGAGTTAATTGTATCCGGCGTCAGTGTAATGGTGTTCAACCAGCGGTCTGTAGAGGGCATCTTGAGCATGATGAGAACTCTGGGTGCGATGGTCGGCGCCAGCGAGCGCGCTGAAGATTTGATTGAGGAGTGCGTCACCCATATTGAGGCGATTAAATCTACAGCACCGTCGCGTCGCCCTAAGGTGTATTTTGAGGAATGGGACGAGCCGCAGATTTCGGCCATACGGTGGGTTTCGGAGCTTATCGAGATTGCCGGAGGGGACGATATTTTCCCGGAGCTCTCAAGGCAGCCCGATGGAAAGAGTCGAATCATCGCCGATCCGGATGAAGTTATTCGCCGTCAGCCGGATATCATTATTGGTTCCTGGTGCGGGAAAAAATTTCGCCCCGAAAAAGTGATGGCGCGATCTGGGTGGGATGCGATTCCGGCGGTGAGGCGGGGCGCGCTTTACGAGATCAAATCGGCGGAGATTCTCCAGCCCGGCCCGGCGGCGCTGACCGACGGGCTCAGGCAGCTTCATGAAATTATCGCCGACTGGCGACCGGCAAGCACCTAATACAGAGTATCGGGCGTTATTGGGATACGACGGTTTCGTCGGTAACTTTCAGGTCGAGTGCCGCTCCAATAAGCGCCCGCGTATACGAATGTTCGGGCTGCGCGAGCAGCTTTCCCGCCGGACGGTGTTCAACCACTTTGCCTAACTGCATCACCATGATCTCATCGGCCAGTGCACGCACGACGCGAAGATCATGACTAATAAATAGATAAGCGAGTTGATGTTCGGATTGCAGCCTCAGAAGCAGGTCGATCATTTGGCTCTGGACCGATCGATCCAGGGCTGAGGTGGGCTCATCGAGCACGATAAGCTGGGGTTTTAGAATCAGCGCGCGCGCAAGAGCAATGCGCTGTCTTTGGCCTCCCGAAAATTCATGCGGGTAGCGCCCGCGTGCGATTGGATCGAGTCCGACCTGCTGAAGAACGTCGATTAATTGATTCTCGATCTCCTCAGGATCTCCGAGCCTATGGGCAATCAGCCCTTCAGCAATAATTTCGCCCACACTCATTCGCGGACTCAGCGAGCCGAAGGGATCCTGAAAAACGATTTGCATCTCGCGCCGAAGAGGGGCAAGCGCCTTTCCCGCCAACTGGCTAATCGATTTTTTATTGAAGCGAATCTCCCCGTGACTGGCGACCAGCCTTAACAGGGCGAGCGCCAGCGTGGTCTTGCCGGACCCGCTTTCCCCCACGATGCCCAGGGTTCGCCCGCGCCGTAGCTCGAAGGTCACGCCATCGACTGCCTTAATGTGGTCAACGGTTCGGCGCAGGATGCCACGCCGGATCGGAAACCATACGCCAAGCTGTTCGGCTTTGAGAAGAACGGGGCCTTCTTCGCTCGTCTTTTCTTTTGTCGCTTTCGGTTCGGCCTGAATCAGGGCACGCGTATAGGGTGCCTTGGCTTCTTTGAAAATAACTGCGGTATCACCGTCTTCGACGATTTGCCCCTGCTGCATGACGTAAACGCGGTCAGCGGTTTTCTCGACCAGCCCAAGATCGTGCGTGATCAAAAGTAAGGCCATGCCCCGCTCTCGGCAGAGTCGATTAAGCAAGGCGAGAATCTGAGCTTGCGTAGTGACATCTACAGCAGTCGTTGGTTCATCGGCAATCAGCAGGGAGGGGTTATTGGCGAGCGCCATCGCGATCATGGCCCGCTGCCGCTGTCCACCGGAAAGTTGGTGAGGCCACGAATCAAATTGACGCCTTGGATCACGGATTCGTACCTGCTCAAGTAGAGAAAGCGCCTGATCTTTCGCTTCGCCCTCGCGAAGACCCTTGTGTAGGATCAGGGTCTCGCAAATTTGCCGACCGATGGTATGAAGCGGGTTGAGCGAGACCATGGGCTCCTGAAAAATCATGGCAATCTCGCCACCGCGGATACGGCGCAGCAGTTTTGGTGATGCACCCAGCAACTGGTGTTCTCCGAAAAAAATGGCCCCTGAGGGATGTGATGCCTTGGGGTAGGGCAGGAGTCCCAAGATTGAGGCGGCCGTCACGGATTTACCCGAGCCAGACTCTCCAACGATAGCGACACGCTCGCCCTGATGAATCTTGATCGATACGTTTTTAACGGCATCGACAGGACCGTCCGGCATGCGGAATCGAACCGAGAGGTTCTCGATCGAAAGAATCACTTCCCCGGATGAGTCGGCCATCACAGATCCAGCGTTTTTCGAGGATCAAACGCGTCGCGGACGGCTTCGCCGATGAAGATCAGCAGACTCAGCATCAGCCCAATCACCACAAAGCCGGTCAGTCCGAGCCACGGTGCCTGCAAATTGGACTTCCCCTGCGCCAACAGCTCGCCCAGCGATGCCGATCCAGGCGGCAGACCAATGCCCAGAAAATCAAGCGACGTCAGGACCGTCACAGACCCTGCGAGCGTAAAGGGCAAGAAGGTAAGGGTCGCAACCATCGCGTTGGGAAGCAGGTGACGAAAGATAATCACCGCATTGCTTACGCCAAGGGCCTGCGCCGCTCGGACATATTCAAAATTCCTCGCCCGTAGGAATTCGGCCCGGACGACGCCGACAAATCCCATCCAGGAGAACAGCAGCAGTAGCCCCAGCAGCCACCAGAAGTTGGGCTCAACAACGCTGGCGAGAATAATCAACAGATACAGCGTCGGCAGTCCCGACCAAACTTCGATAAAGCGCTGCGCCAAGAGATCGGTCCATCCTCCAAAAAAGCCCTGCATCGCACCGGCGCTGACACCGATTACTGCGCTGACGAGGGTCAGCGTAAAGCCGAACAAAACCGAAATCCGAAAGCCATAGATTGCTCGTGCCAGTACGTCTCGCGCCTGATCATCGGTGCCGAGCCAATGCTCGCGGTTGGGCGCGGAAGGGGCAGGGGTGGGCAAGTCCCAGGCCACGGTCCGGTGGTGATACCGAATGGGTGGCCAAAGCATCCACCCCTGGGTATTAATCAGGTCGGCGACGTAGGGATTTCGATAGTCCGCTTCCGTAAGGAAATCGCCACCAAATTCGGTTTCTGGATACGCTTTAAATATGGGCAGATACAGTTCATCCTGATACATCACCAAGAAGGGCTTATCGTTCGCAACGAATTCTGCAAAGAGCGATAGCGTAAACAGCGTGAGGAAAATCCAGAGAGACCACCAGCCTCGGCGATTGGCTCGGAACTTTTCGAGTCGTCGGCGCGTAAGAGGGCTCATGCGGGAGGCATCCGGTTAGCGTTCCCGGCTCTCGAAATCGATACGGGGATCGACCAAGGTATACGTGAGGTCGCCGATGAGGCCCATGAGGAGCCCGAGGAGCGAGAAGAAAAACAATGTTCCGAACATGACGGGATAGTCGCGAGCAAAAGCCGCTTCAAATCCGAGAAGGCCAAGGCCATCCAACGAAAAAATGATCTCGATAAGCAGTGACCCCGTAAACAGGATGCCGATGAATGCGGATGGGAACCCGGCAATCACAATGAGCATGGCATTGCGAAAAATATGCCCATAAAGCACGCGTTTCTCGCTGAGCCCTTTCGCTCGAGCGGTCATGACATACTGCTGATTGATCTGGTCGAGAAAAGAATTTTTCGTCAGCATCGTCAGCGTCGCAAAGCCGCCAATCGTCATCGCAATCACCGGCAAGGTAAGGTGCCAGAAGTAATCCAGAATCCGCTCAGGCCAAGACAGGGATGCCCAGTTTTCTGACGTGAGCCCCGCTAGCGGGAACCAGTCGAGATAGCTGCCCCCCGCGAAAAGAACCAGCAGAAAAACGGCGAACAGAAAACTTGGGATCGCGGTTCCGATGATCACGATCAAACTGGTCCACACGTCAAATCGGCTGCCGTCACGCACCGCTTTCGAAATGCCGAGAGGTATGGATATCAAATAGACAAGCAGCGTCGTCCATATACCCAGTGAAATCGATACCGGCATCTTATCGAGCACCAAGTCGACGACGGACCGGTCTCGAAAGAAGCTTTCGCCAAAATCAAAGACCAGATATTTCTTCATCATGTCGATGAAGCGCTCGTGCAGGGGTTTGTCAAAGCCGAAGCGCTGCTCAAGCTCGCGGATAAATTCGGGATCCAGACCCTGAGCGCCACGATATTTTCCGTTGAAGGCGTCACCGCCCGCGTTAGCGGACAACATTTCGGTAGAGCCGCTTCGACTGGCGCGCTCGGTAATGTCTGCCCCGACGCCAGTCAGCTGCGAGATCATTTGCTCGACCGGTCCACCCGGGGCAATCTGGATGACCAGAAAATTAATAAGCATGATCGCGAACAATGTCGGGATCATCAGGAGGAGTCTTCGGACGATGTAGGCGCTCATGAGGGGCGGGGCGGGGAACGCTTGCGGTACGACCTAACCTTTATCGGTTGCGCGAACTTAAGACCTGGCGTCGCTCAACGCGGTGGCCTTTTCAGTATCGAACCACCAGCGATCGGTCATCACGCCGGTGCGCACCGGCCCGTCGGGAATGCCAAACTTATCCCAGTAAAGCACGCGGTCCGCGCGGATGTGCCAGTGCGGTACCACATAGTGACCGGCACGTAATACCCGATCGAGCGCTCGAGTTCGGACGTTGAGTTGCTCGCGGGTCTCCGATTTCAACATCAGATCAATCAGCTCATCGACTACGGGATCCTTTATGCCGGCGAGGTTTCGACTCCCGGGCGAATCCGCTGCTGCCTGGCTCCAGTATTCAAGCTGCTCGTTCCCGGCGTTTCGCTTTGGCCCCATACCCAAACCAGCATGTCAAAATCGAACTGTCGAAACCGATTGATGTACTGGCTTTCGTCGACCAGACGCACTTTGGCCTCGATGCCCAGTTGCTGCAGATTCCGTACGTAGGGCAGAGTAATCCGCTCAAATGCAGGGGTAACGAAAAGGATCTCGAATCGGAAAGGCTCGCTGGTTTTCGCGTTGACAAGCTTAAGGTTCTTTACCACCCATCCGGCTTCGCTGAGCAGCGTGTTGGCGCGCTTTAGATTTTTTCGGAGGTAGCCGCTGCCGTCCGTGACCGGGGCACGTAGGCCTGATCGAGAGCAGCGCGTGCACACGATTGTCAAATGACTCCAGGATTGTTTTTTCGTCACCCTCCGGCAGGCCGCTGGCAGCTAGATCGGAGTTTGAGAAGAAGCTCGTGGTTCGGCTGTACTGACCGTTGAATAGATTCCGGTTGGTCCATTCAAAGTCAAATGCCAGACCCAGCGCTTCCCGAACACGTCTGTCCGCGAAGAGACTCCGCCTCGTATTCATAACGAAGGCCTGCATGCCCGTGGGCATTTGGTGCGGTACCAGTTCCTTCTTCAGCAAGCCGTTTTTGACGACCGCCACGTCGTAATCTTCAGCCCATGCCTTCGCTTGGTTTTCAGACCGAAAATCAATGTCGCCCGCCTTGAGCGCCAAACGAATCGGCGTGGCGTCCCGGAAAAAGTCGGTGCGGATCGTATCGAAGTTACCGAGGCCCCGTCGCACCGGAAGGTCGGCTCCCCAGTAATCACCACCCGGGTTTGGATCGTGAAGCGACCCGCCTCAAACTCGGTGATCTGATAAGGACCGCTACCGAGGGGCGGATCGAGCGTGGTCGCGGAGAAATCGCGCTCAGCCCAGTAATGCTTGGGCAGCACCGGTAACTGGCCGACAATCAGCGGGAGTTCTCGGTTGTTGGCTTCCTTGAAATCAAATCGGATGCGTAACGGATCCAGAACCGTCGCCTTTTCGACAGCGCCATAATAGAAGCGGTATTGCGGACTTCCTTGTGTGACCAGCGTCTCAAACGACCACGCTACGTCTTCGGCGGTCACGGGTGTTCCGTCATGCCAACGGGCTTCGGGTCTGATCTCGAAGGTTACCCAGGAGCGATCCGCCGGCCATTCGATGTTTTTGCCAGAAGTCCGTAGCCCGTGAAGGGCTCATCCGCGCTCGTTACCAGAAGCGTTTCCACAGCGCCCGTGCTGACGGCGTTGCCTTGGGAATAAAGGGATGGAAGCTGTCGAAACTTCCTGAGCGCCGAGCCTGAGTGCGCCGCCCTTGGGCGCATTCGGGTTGACGTAGGCAAAGTGCGAGAAATCGGCATCGTAGCGGGGCACTTCGGAATCGAACATCGAGATGGCGTGGCTGCGCGTCACGCCGTCGGCTTGGGTGAGCGCGGTACAGAGAATGAGACATAACGAGACAATGAGGCGCATCGTGTCATTATATCTAGGCCTACTGTGAGGACTAATAAGCCAACGCGCACCACTTTAACGATGGCAAAAACCAAAGCCTCCCGCCCGGCCGGTGCGGTACAAGACCATACATCAGGTGCCGACTCCGGTTTTTCTCGGTCGGTGCTTCGCTGGTCTGCGGTCCACGGCCGCCATGACCTGCCGTGGCAGCAGAACCGGGACCCCTACCGCATATGGGTCTCCGAAATTATGCTGCAGCAGACTCAGGTTGCCACGGTCATCCCGTATTACCGACGTTTTCTCTCGCGCTTTCCCAGTATCCGAGCGTTGGCGCGGTCGAGGATCGATTCTGTGCTTGCCGAGTGGACTGGCCTGGGTTATTACGCGCGGGCCCGGAATCTGCATGCGGCAGCGGGCATCGTCCAAAAGCATTTCGGCGGTGTGTTCCCAGATCAGTTAGAGGATGTCATGGCATTGCCGGGGATCGGGCGTTCGACTGCGGGCGCGATCTTGAGTTTCTCGAAGCATCAGATTCATCCCATTTTGGATGGGAACGTCCGCCGGGTGTTGGCGCGCTGCTTTGCGGTACCCCAGGAGGTGACGTCGTCGGAAGGCCAGAAGGTGCTTTGGGATCTTGCGAAGCGTCTGCTGCCATCGCGCGGGGTGGCTGCGGCGGCGTTTAATCAGGCGATGATGGATTTGGGCGCTACGCTGTGCACCCGTCGCCGTCCTGATTGTGTCCGCTGCCCCCTGAAGAGTCGATGCCAAGGTTTAGCACTTGGGAAGCCCGATCAGTTTCCGATCGTGAAGAGCCGGCGATCTCGGCCCATCCGAAGCGTGCAACTTCTGGTTTTGAGAGATCCTTATGGCCGGGTTTTGCTCTGTCGGCGACCTGCCAAAGGCATCTGGGGAGGCCTGTGGGGGTTTCCAGAGAGCGACTTAAGCCATGATCCTGCCGAGGCTTGCTGGGATTTTTTTAAGGTGCGCGCCCGGGTACGGAAAAATCTGCCGGCAATAGAGCATGGCTTTTCGCATTTTGTGCTCAGGATGACACCGCAGATGCTCACGGTATCTGCGCCGGCCGCAGCTAAAATTGGTCACGTAAGACGGCGGTGGGTCCATCCAGGCGCCGTCGGCCGACTGGGGTTGGCCGCTCCCATAAAATTACTATTAGATCAACTAGATAAGGACTTAAATGATAAATAAGGTTCACTGCGTGGTTCTCGGTCGAGAATCGGAAGCCTTGGAACGGGCACCCTGGCCAGGCGAACTGGGACAGCGGATTCTCCGCGAGGTCTCTCGTGAGGGGTGGCAGCAGTGGCTGGCAAAACAGACGATCCTCATGAATGAGGGTCGCTTGAGTCCGATGAACCCCGAGCACAGAGCCTATCTGGAAACTCAGATGGAGGCATTTATTTTTGGGGATGGCGGAGAGGATCCGGAGGGTTGGGTGCCGCCAGAACCGGGCCAAAGTTGATATAATTTTACGCTTTACCGCAGACTTTCCCGGCCTATCGCCATCGTACTTGACTAAAGCGCCCGATATCCCTTCGAGAGGGATCGGACCCGTGACCTGTGGGAGAACGCGTAGTCTCAAATGGTGCTGGCAGTTGGCCCATCGCTAGATGACTTATCGATGAACCGTCGTGTACGACGACGCGTTGCCAAAAGGAGCAAGCATGACCGACTCTAAACCGCACAGCCCCTTCGGGCTAGAAAACCACGGGCTTCGCAATCTTGGCCCGGTGCATTGGAACCTCAATCAGGCCGCTCTGACCGAGCACGCCATACGTAAAGGGGAGGGGTTCCTTAGTGCGGAGGGGCCGTTGGTCGTCAAGACCGGTCAGCACACCGGCCGATCGGCGAACGACAAGTTCGTGGTGCGTGACGAGAATACGGAAAATGAAATCTGGTGGGGCAAGGTCAATGTGCCCTACAAACCGGATCAATTCGACGCCTTGTTCGCCCGAATGATTGACTATCTCGAGGGCAAAGAGTTATTCATTCAGGACTGCTTTGCCGGCGCCGATCCTGATCGTCGCCTGCCGGTGCGCATAGTCAACGAACTGGCCTGGCATAGCGCTTTTGCCCGCAACATGTTTATTGCAGGTACCGACGAAGAGCAGGCAACCCACGAACCGCGATTTACCGTTATTAACGCGCCGGGCTTCACGGCAGATCCTTCGGTGGACGGGACGAATTCGCCTACGTTTATTGTCGTCAACTTCAGCCGCAAGCTCGTCATCATTGGGGGGACAAGTTATGCCGGTGAGACCAAGAAGTCGATCTTCAGTATCATGAATTATCTGCTGCCACGCCAGGGCGTGTTATCTATGCATGCCTCGGCGAACATCGGGAACGATGGCAGCACGGCTGTCTTCTTCGGTCTTTCCGGTACGGGCAAGACTACGCTTTCCGCCGACGCGTCCCGAACCCTGATTGGCGATGATGAGCACGGGTGGAGCGAAAACGGAATCTTCAATTTTGAGGGCGGCTGCTACGCGAAGGTGATCAATCTCTCGCCCGAGCAGGAGCCCGAGATTTATAAAACCACTCGGACTTTCGGCACGATTCTTGAAAACGTGGTGTTGAACGAATCGACGCGATCCATCGACCTGGATGATGGATCACTGACGGAAAACACCCGTGCGTCTTACCCGATCACCCAGGTCCCTAACGCCACACTGAGCGGCCGTGGCGGTCAGCCCAAAAACATCGTCTTTCTGACGTGTGATGCTTTTGGTGTGTTGCCTCCCGTGGCGCGACTGTCGCCCGCGCAAGCGATGTACCACTTTATCAACGGCTATACGGCAAAAGTCGCAGGCACCGAGAAGGGGGTCACCGAGCCGGTGCCGACCTTCAGTCCCTGTTTCGGTGGTCCGTTCCTGCCGCTGCATCCGCGTCAGTACGCCGAACTCCTCGGCAGCAACATAGAGAAGTACGGGGTGAAGGTATGGTTTATCAATACCGGTTGGACCGGTGGGGCCTATGGTGTGGGTAAGCGAATGGCGATTAATCACACCCGAACCATCGTTAACGCGGCGCTTGATGGAAAGCTTGACGGCGTCCCGACAATGACTGATCCGATCTTTGGTCTTGAGGTGCCGACGGAGTGCCCTGGCGTTCCTGCCGATGTGCTCAACCCGCGCTCAACCTGGGCAGATACGGGCGCCTATGATGCGCAGGCAAAGAAATTGGCGGGTCTGTTTCAGGATAATTTCACCAAGTACGCAGACGACGTGCCCGAAGACGTCAAGCTGGCTGGACCGCTCGCTGCCTGAGGATCGAGCGTCGCGAAGCGCCCGCGCGTTAGCGAGGGCGCCGAGACTCGGTAGTCGGTGAGTGCAAGCAACTACGTTTGCGTTATGACTTCTTCTCATCCCCCCGTTGCACTGGTATCGCGGATTTGGGATCGCGATACCCGTGTTTGGAGTGCCGATAGCGAGACACAGGTCCGCATATCAAACCGACTGGGTTGGTTGGATGCGGCGCGTTGGCTGAACGACAATGCCAAAGCTCTCTCGCGCTGGTCGGAAAATCTCCGGTCGCGGCACTTTAACCAAGTCGTCTTGGTCGGCATGGGGGGCTCCAGTCTCGCCGCCGAGGTAATTGCCGAGGTGTTGACGCCCACGGCTGATGGGTTATCGATTACGGTGCTGGACAGTACCCACCCCGACGCCATCAATTCAGTGCTGGCGGGGCGAGCCTGGTCCCGAATTCTTTTCATATTTGCCTCTAAGTCGGGAAGCACTATCGAAGTTGAAAGTCTGTGCACCTGGGTGATGGATAACCTTGAGGAGCAAGGCGTTGCTGAGCCCGGGGCCCACTGTATCGCGATCACAGATCCCGGCAGTGCACTCGCTGATCTTGCGGTGCAGCGACGTTTTCTGGATTGTCTTGAGAATCCTGCCGATATCGGTGGGCGTTTTCTGCGTTAAGTGCCTTTGGCATGGCGCCTGCCGCTCTCATGGGGGTTCCCATCGAGTCGTTGAGCACGCCGGTCGCTGCAATGGCGAAGGCTTGCGGTATTGCGGACGAAACCCAGAACCCGGGCTTTCAGTTGGGTCAATGGCTCCACGCCCAGTGGCAAGGGGCCGCGACTGTTTGCAGCTTGTTATCGAAGACCGCTATGCGGCCCTTGCTGCATGGATTGAACAATTAATAGCCGAAAGTCTTGGGAAGGACGGCAAAGGCCTTCTGCCGCTTTCCCATGCCGAGTCGGGGTCGCCGAATGCTCGATTGGCACGAGTCACCATCGGGGGCACAAAGCGAAGTCTTTTGGCAGTCCGGAATTCCTGCGCTTGATGATGACGTGCCGACGTTTGCGATCAGAGTCGAGGGCGTAGAGTCGCTTGGTGGGGAGTTTTTTAGATGGTGTTTTGCAACCGCGGTCGCGGGCGCATTAATGGAAATCAATCCATTTGATGAACCGGATGTGGCCGCCAGTAAAGCGATCACCCGCCGTCTGCTTGACGTAGGAAGTCTTGATGAACCACCGCAGGTGATCGGGTGGACTGACCTAAAAGCCGCCCTCGAGCAGGCACCCGCCGACAGCTATCTCGCCATTCTCAACTATATGGCGCCCGATCCGGTAATTGCCGACTTGATTGAGGACTTTGCCGGTCGTGTGCGCGATCGGTTTGGTTTTCCAGTAACGGTTAACGTGGGGCCGCGATATTTGCACTCGACCGGCCAATTACACAAGGCGGTCAACCCAAAGGTATGTTTCTCTTTCTGCGCGGCGAGCCCGAATTTGATCTCGATATCATTACTGAGGAGTTTGGGTTTGCGGGGCTTCATCAGGCGCAGGCGATGGGTGACTGCGCTGAACTTGCGCGTCGCGGGCGGACGGTATGCTGGGTTGAGCTCGACGGCAACCGTTTCTCGCAGATTCAGGGTCTGCGATTAATTCTTCAGGAATGCCTCCAGTGATCGATTCGATTCGGGTGATTTCCTTTGATCTGGACGACACGCTCTGGGAGATTTGGCCGGTAATTGATCGCGCAGAGAGGATATTGCATGAGCATATTTGTGAGGCTTTTCCGCGAATCGGTGAAAACCATGGCCCGGCAGATTTACGCCTGCATCGGAATCGTTTAAACGAAGAGCGGCCGGATTTAGCGCACGATCTTACGGAGTTGCGCCGCGTCTCTTTTGAGCGACTGCTGGTTGAGTATGGCTATGATGCGGCCGCCTCGCATGAGCTGGTCGATCGATTTTTAGAGTTGCGCCATGACGTCACGCTGTTTCCGGATGTGCTTCCAGCCCTTGAGAGATTGAGCAACCGATTTCGATTGATTGCCGTATCGAACGGCAATGCTGATGTGATTCGTCTTGGCATTGGGCGCTATTTCTCTGGACAAGTCAGCGCCCGCAGCGCCGGCGTGAAAAAGCCGGATAAAAAGATATTCGAGCAAGCCTGCGCTCTTGTGGGCCTTGCGCCTGAGGAAGTTCTTCATGTGGGTGATCATCCTCTCGAGGATGTCATGGGTGCCCAGGCGGCCGGGCTGCGGGCCGTGTGGGTTAACCGACGGGGTAGCGAATGGCCTCACGGTGAGAGCGCTCATGCCGAGGTGTCTGATCTTGCCCAGCTCGTGACCCTGCTGGAGCAATCGAATCCTGCAAAGCATCGGGGAGGAACGGATGGATCGTAACGTTGATGTTGCGATCGTCGGTGCGGGAACTGCGGGTCTCAGCGCCATGGCGCAGGTGCGGCGTGCGAAAAAATCGTTCGTTCTGATAAATGGCGGCGAGCTGGGAACCACGTGTGCTCGCGTGGGCTGCATGCCGTCAAAAGCGCTGATCCAAGTAGCGCATGACCTACACCGGCGCGATATTTTTGATCGTGAGGGTATCGAGGGCGGAGATGGACTGAAGGCTAATTGGCCCGATACGCTTGAACACGTTCGTGATCTGCGCGACATCCTGGTGGATCGGGTCCTCGCAAACTCTACCGACCCGATGGGTGATGAATTCATGGAAGGCTATGCGCGATTTCTCGAGCCGGGCGTGCTGCAGGTCGGAGAACACCGCGTTATCGCGAAGAGCATCGTTCTCGCATGCGGAACGCGGCCTATCGTGCCGCCTGCGTGGACCGACTTTGGCGATCGGATCGTTACCAGCGATACGGTGTTTGAGTTGGACGATTTACCACGCTCTGTGGCAGTAGTGGGTCTGGGTGTTATTGGTTTGGAGCTTGGACAGGCGCTGTCCTACCTGGGCGTATCGGTCACGGGGTTTGATCAGCAGGAGTCGGTGGCGGGTATATCGGATCCCGTCGCAGGCCAGAGTGCCATCGAACTGATGGGTCGGGCGTTTCCCATCTATCTCGGCGAGTCTGTGGAGCTTAAAGAGGAGCAGGGCCAGATTAGGGTAAGCGCAGGAGAGCATTC